>NZ_RKMB01000016.1 GCF_003797765.1 Ramlibacter sp. WS9
CCGCAGGCCCACCCCGCCCGGCCGGCCCCGTTTCACAACTCACGTTTCGGAGAATCCCATGAGCAAAAAGCCCGTCCGCGTTGCCGTCACCGGCGCCGCAGGCCAGATCGGTTACGCCCTGCTGTTTCGCATCGCTTCCGGTGAAATGCTGGGCAAGGACCAGCCGGTCATCCTGCAACTGCTCGAAGTGCCGGTCGAAGGCCCGCAGAAGGCGCTCAAGGGCGTGATGATGGAACTGGAAGACTGCGCCTTCCCGCTGCTGGCCGGCATGGAAGCGCACAGCGACCCCATGACCGCCTTCAAGGACACCGACTACGCGCTGCTCGTGGGTTCGATGCCTCGCAAGGCCGGCATGGAGCGGGCCGAACTGCTGTCGATCAACGGCCAGATCTTCATCGGCCAGGGCAAGGCGCTCGACGCCGTGGCCAGCCGCAACGTCAAGGTGCTCGTGGTCGGCAACCCCGCCAACACCAATGCCTATATCGCCATGAAGAGCGCGCCCAGCCTGCCGCGCGAGAACTTCACCGCCATGCTGCGCCTGGACCACAACCGTGCCCTGTCGCAAGTGGCCGCCAAGACCGGCACCGCCGTGGCCGACATCGAAAAGCTCACCGTGTGGGGCAACCACTCGCCCACCATGTACGCCGACTACCGCTTCGCCACCGTCGGTGGCAAGGCCGTCAAGGACCTGATCAACGACCAGGTCTGGAACGCCGACACCTTCCTGCCCACCGTGGGCAAGCGCGGCGCCGCCATCATCGAAGCGCGCGGCCTGTCGTCGGCCGCTTCGGCCGCCAATGCCGCCATCGACCACATGCGCGACTGGGCCCTGGGCACCAACGGCAAGTGGGTCACCATGGGCATCCCGTCCAATGGCGACTACGGCATCCCCAAGGACGTGATGTTCGGCTTCCCCGTCACCACCAAGGACGGCAAATACGAAGTGGTCCAGGGCCTGGCCATCGACGAGTTCAGCCAGGAACGCATCAACAAGACCTTGAAGGAGCTGCAGGACGAGCAAGCGGGCGTCGCCCATCTGCTCTGATTGACAGAAGAGCAGTTGTGAGCGACGACGGGCCGCCCCTAGGCGCGAAGGCCCCCTCGGGGGGCAGCGCAGTACACGCAGTGACAAGCGTGGGGGCCAGGCTTCATCCGCGAGAAGTCCTCCTCGGCGCGCAGGCACAAACCGGCTTTCTGCCGGTTTGCGACCACTACAGCGGCGTGGAGGCGCGGATGCGCAAGAGCCTGCAGCTGCAGGCCGAGATGACCGAGGAGTTCGGCGCTTGCGTTTTCGACGTGACGCTGGACTGCGAGGACGGCGCCCCGGTTGGCGGCGAAGCGGAACACGCCGCGCTGGTCGTAGCGCTGGCTTCGCTGGCGAGCGACAAGGCGCGCGTCGCGGTGCGCATCCATCCGGCGGACCATCCGGCTTTCGAGCAGGACATCGCCACCATCGCGGGCAAGGCCGGCAAGCGGCTGTGCCACGTCATGATTCCGAAGGTCGAGTCCGTGAAGGACGTGGAGCGTGCCTGCCAGCTGCTCGACGCCGCGGGCGCCGGTCACTTGCCGGTTCAGGTGCTGATCGAATCTCCCGCTGCGGTACACCGCGCATTCGACATCGCGGCGCACCCTCGCGTGCAGTCGCTCAGCTTCGGCTTGATGGATTTTGTTTCGGCGCACGCCGGTGCCATTCCATCGGACGGCATGGGCATCGAAGGCCAGTTCACGCATCCGCTGGTGGTGCGCGCCAAGCTGGAGATCGCGTCGGCCTGCCACGCGCACGGCAAAGTGCCGTCGCACTGCGTGGTGACGGAGTTCAAGGACACGAAAGCGCTCGGCCGCGCCGCCCGCCGGGCCGCGCAAGAGCTGGGTTACACACGCATGTGGAGCATCCACCCGGACCAGATCCGTCCGATCCTGGAAGCGTTTGCGCCGAGCGTGCATGAGATCGAGACAGCCACAAGAATAATCGCTGCGGCGGCCCAAGCGGATTGGGCGCCGATCAGCCACGAAGGAAAGCTGGAGGACAGGGCAAGCTACCGTTATTACTGGCAGGTGCTGGAGAGGGCGCACCAGACCGGAAGGAAGCTGCCGCAGGAAGTGCAGGGGTGGATGGACACCCCGCGTCAACAATGATCCCAACGGAGACAACCCTCATGAAAACAATCCTCGCTTCGCTGCTCATCGCCACCGCACCCGCGCTGGTGTTCGCGCAAGCTCCCGCGGCAGCCAAGCCTGCCGCCAAACCCGACGTAAAACCCGCGGCCAAGCCGGCCGCCAAGGGCAAGCTCGCCCCGTCCGCGCAGAAGGCCGTGGAAGAAGTGACGCCCATCGACGACGATCCGAGCATCAAGCTGTCCGAGGCCGATGTCGAAGTCGCCAAGAAGGTCTATGTGGGCGACATCCCGTGCGAGCTGGGCGCCAGCGTCAAGATCACACCGATGCGGCGCGAAGGCATGTTCATGATCACGACCAAGGGCCATCGCTTCCGCATGCACCCGGTCGAGAGCCGCACCGGCGCCATCCGCCTGGAAGACCCGGCGCGCGGCGCCATGTGGCTCCAGCTGGGCAATAAGTCGATGCTCATGAGCCAGAAGCTGGGCCAGCGCCTGGCCGACGAATGCCAGAGCCCCGAGCAGCTCACCTATGCCGAAGCCCTGAAGAAGAACCCGTTGCCCAGCATCCTCGATTCGTTGCCGGGACCGCAGAGCACCGCCACCCAGAAAACCGGCCCGAATTGAAGCGGAACGATTCCTGCTTGCCGGTAAACGATTTTTGATTTGAACGGAGAAGACCATGTTGCAAGCCTATGTTGACCACGTTGCCGAGCGCGCCGCGCTCGGCATCCCGCCCCTTCCCCTGTCGGCCAAGCAGACCGGCGAGCTGATCGAGCTGCTGAAGAACGCGTCGCCGGGCGAGTCCGAGTTCCTGGTGAACCTGATCTCGCATCGCGTGCCGGCCGGCGTGGACGACGCGGCCAAGGTCAAGGCGAGCTACCTGGCCGCCGTGGCGCACGGCACCGAGAAGTGCCCCGCGATCACCCGCGAAACGGCGACGCAGCTGCTGGGCACCATGCTGGGCGGCTACAACATCAGCCCGCTGGTCGACCTGCTGGACGACGCGCTGGTCGGCGGCATCGCCGCCGAAGGCCTGAAGAAGACGCTGCTGATGTTCGACCAGTTCCACGACGTCCAGGAAAAGGCCGACAAGGGCAACGCCAACGCCAAGGCCGTGCTGCAAAGCTGGGCTGACGCCGAGTGGTTCACCAGCCGCCCGGAAGTGCCGCAAAGCATCAAGGTCAGCATCTTCAAGGTCTCCGGCGAAATCAACACCGACGACCTGTCGCCCGCGCCCGATGCGTGGAGCCGCCCGGACATCCCGCTGCACGCGCTGGCGATGCACAAGAACCCGCGCCCGGGCATCACGCCCGAAGAAGAAGGCAAGCGCGGCCCGGTCAAGTTCATCGAAGACCTGCGCGCCAAGGGCAACCTGGTGGCCTACGTCGGCGATGTCGTCGGCACGGGCTCTTCGCGCAAATCCGCCACCAACTCGGTGCTGTGGTTCACCGGCGAGGACATCCCGTTCGTTCCCAACAAGCGCTTCGGCGGCGTCTGCCTGGGCGGCAAGATCGCCCCGATCTTCTACAACACGATGGAAGACTCGGGCGCGCTGCCGATCGAGCTCGACGTCTCCAAGATGGACATGGGCGACGAGGTCGAGCTGCGTCCCTACGAAGGCAAGGCGCTGAAGAACGGCGAAGTGATCGCCGAGTTCAAACTCAAGAGCGACGTGCTGTTCGATGAAGTGCGCGCCGGCGGCCGCATCCCTCTGATCATCGGCCGGGGCCTCACCACCAAGGCGCGCGAGGCGCTGGGCCTGCCGCCTTCCACGCTGTTCCGCCTGCCGACGGCGCCGTTCGACACCAAGAAGGGCTACACGCTGGCACAGAAGATGGTGGGCCGCGCGGTGGGCCTGCCGGAAGGCAAGGGCGTGCGCCCCGGTACCTACTGCGAGCCGAAGATGACGTCCGTGGGTTCGCAGGACACCACCGGCCCGATGACGCGTGACGAACTGAAAGACCTTGCCTGCCTGGGCTTCTCGTCCGACCTGGTGATGCAGAGCTTCTGCCACACGGCCGCCTACCCGAAGCCGGTCGACGTGAAGATGCACCACGAGCTGCCCGACTTCATCAGCAACCGCGGCGGCATCTCGCTGCGCCCGGGCGACGGCATCATTCACTCGTGGCTCAATCGCATGCTGCTGCCCGACACCGTGGGCACGGGCGGCGACAGCCACACCCGCTTCCCCATCGGCATCAGCTTCCCGGCCGGCTCCGGCCTGGTGGCCTTCGGCGCCGCCACCGGCGTGATGCCGCTGGACATGCCTGAATCGGTGCTGGTGCGCTTCAAGGGCGAAATGCAGCCCGGCGTCACGCTGCGTGACCTGGTCAATGCGATTCCCTTGTACGCCATCAAGGCGGGCCACTTGACCGTCGCCAAGCAAGGCAAGAAGAACATCTTCTCGGGTCGCATCCTCGAGATCGAGGGCCTGCCTGACCTGAAGGTGGAGCAAGCGTTCGAACTGAGCGATGCTTCCGCCGAACGCTCGGCCGGTGGCTGCACGGTGCACCTGAACAAGGAGCCGATCATCGAGTACATCACCAGCAACATCACGATGCTGAAGTGGATGATCGCGACCGGCTACTCGGACGTGCGCACCATCAACCGCCGCATCAAGGCGATGGAAGCATGGCTCGCCAACCCGGTGCTGATGAAGGCCGACGCCGACGCCGAATACGCCGCCGTGATCGAGATCGACCTGGCCGAGATCCATGAGCCGATCGTGGCCTGCCCGAACGACCCGGACGACGTGAAGACGCTGGCGGAAGTCGCCGGCGCCAAGATCGACGAAGTGTTCATCGGTTCGTGCATGACCAACATCGGCCACTTCCGCGCGGCTTCCAAGCTGCTGGAAAACAAGCGCGACATCCCGGTGAAGCTGTGGATGGCGCCGCCGACCAAGATGGACGCCAAGCAGCTAACCGAGGAAGGCCACTACGGCGTGCTGGGCTCGGCCGGCGCTCGCATGGAAATGCCGGGCTGCAGCTTGTGCATGGGCAACCAGGCGCAGGTGAAGGAAGGCGCGACGGTGTTCTCGACCAGCACGCGCAACTTCCCGAACCGCCTGGGCAAGAACAGCAACGTGTACCTGGGCAGCGCCGAGCTCGCCGCGATCTGCTCCAAACTCGGGCGCATCCCGACGAAGGAAGAGTACCTGGCCGACATGGGCGTGCTCACGGCCGCCAGCGACAAGATCTACCAGTACCTGAACTTCGACAAGGTGAGCGACTACACCGACGCGGCGCAGACCGTGGCGGCCTGAGGCTTCCCCACCCAAGAAAAAGCGGCCCGCGGGCCGCTTTCTCGTTTGGGAATAGCCTTGAGCCCCGATGTGTTTCTGAAACGATTGAAGGAGCAGTAATCATGAGCGCACTCAGTGTCCGTTTGCCCGAATCCCTGCACAAATACGCCAAGGAGTACGCCGCCCAGGAGGGCATCTCCGTGAATCAGCTGATCAGCACCGCGCTGGCAGAGAAGCTGTCGGCACTGGCGACCGAGGACTATCTGGAGTTGCGCGCGAAGCGCGGAAGCCGGAAAAAGTTTGACGCGGCGCTGGCGCGGGTCCCCGACGTTGCACCCGATAAATTGGATCGCAAATAGGCTTGCGCGGAGCGCCAAAAAAAAAAGCGGCCTACGGGCCGCTTTTTCATGCTCGCAACACGGCTCAACGAGCTTCTCGACGCAACACAGGAAACCCTGTCGGAACACAACGCGCGCGCCTGTCGGCGTTCGCTGGCAGCCAGTCAGGCCGGCAGCAGTTCTACCGCGACACCGCCGAGCACCGCGTTGCCGGACAGCGGATCGCGCCGGTCCTCGTCGAGCAGGTCGTTGAGGTTGGCGCCTGGGCGTTCTGCTGCGACGGACAGCCGCGCGCCCGGCAGGTTGTGGCCCCACCCGTGGGGCAGGCTCACCACGCCGGGCATCATGTCGGCGCTCACCTGCACGCGTGCCTCGATGCGGCCGTTCGCATTGCTGATGTGAGCCATGGCGCCGTCCCGCAGGCCGAGTCGCTTGGCATCGTCGGGATGGACCAGCGCCGTGCAGCGCTCCGGCCCTTTGGCAAGCAGCGGCAAGTTGTGCATCCAGCTGTTGTTGGAGCGCACATCGCGGCGGCCGATGATCACCATGGGCGGAGCCGCGTTCGCGAGATCCCGCGCCGGTCGCGAAAGGTCCGCCAGGAACGTCGCGGGCGCGAGTTCGATCTTGCCCGACGGTGTGCGCAGCATCTCCGGGACGCGCGGCGTGAGTTCGCCCAGGTCGATGCCGCCTTGCGCAGCCTGCACCTTGGCCAGGTTCAAACCCTCGGGCTTGCGGCCGAACTGGTCGCCGTGCGGGCCGATGCGTAGTGCCATGTCCAGCATCCGGCGCGGCCCCTTCAAGTGCGACGTTGCTTCGATGGCCCGGGCCGCATGCTCGCCGAAGTGCTTGCCGGCTTCGCGCGCGAAGTGTTCGTCGTCGATCTGCACGGCATCCGCCTGCGCACCCTGGCCGCGCACGATGGCCGCCAGCTTCAACAGCGTGACCCACTCGGGCAATTGGCCTTCCGGCAATGCGAAGACCGCGTCGCTGAACCGCGCATGGTTGCGCCACGACATCTGCGGAAAGGCGATGTCGTAGTGCACGTCTTCCAGCGGCGAGGGCGCGGGCAGGATCACGTTGGCATGGCGGGAGGTCTCGTTGACGTAGATGTCCATGCTGACCATGAAGTCCAGCTGGTCGAGCGCGGCGGCCAGGCGAGGCCCGTTGGGCGACGAGAGCACGGGATTGCTCGCGACGGTGATGAGCGCGCGCACCTGGCCTGCGCCCGGTGTTTCGATCTCCTCGGCCAGGCACGTCATCGGCAACTCGCCGAACACTTCCGGCGCGCCGCTCACGCGGCTCTTGTGGCGGCCCGTGGCAACGCCGCGGCCCGAGCCGGGCGTGCCGGCGGTGTTCGCAGCGAATGCGGCCGCCTTCGGGAACATCGCGCCGCCGGGTTCGTCCAGACGGCCGGTGAGAACGTTGAGCACGTCGACCAGCCAGCTGGCCAGGGTGCCGTATTCCTGCGTGCAGGTGCCGATGCGGCCATAGACGGCGGCGCGCTGGGCGCCGGCGAGGTCACGCGCCAGCCGGCGGATGTCGGCGGCGGCGATACCGCAGCGCTTCGCCACTGTCTCGGGCGAAAAGGCTTGCACTGCCGACTGAACCGCATCGACGCCCGCGACGAACGGGCCGAGCCGGCCCAGGCGCACGAGCCCCTCGTCGAACAACGTGTGCACCATGCCCAGTAGCAGGAAGACATCGGCGCCGGGGCGGATGAAGTGGTGCTCGTCGGCCAGCGCCGCCGTTTCCGTGCGGCGCGGATCGATCACCACCAGCTTGCCGCCGCGGGCCCGCAGCGCCTTGGCCTTGCCGCGGAAATCCGGCACCGTCCACAAGCTGCCGTTGCTCGCCATCGGGTTCGCGCCCAGCATCAACAGGTAGTCGCTGCGCACGATGTCGGGCACCGGGATGCTCAGCATGTTCCCGAACATGAAGCCGCAGGACACGTGCTTGGGCATCTGGTCCAGCGTGGATGCGGAAAAGATGTTCTTGGTGCCCAGCGCCTTCATCAGCTGCGGCCCGTACAGCAGCAGGCCGAACTTGTGCGCCGCCGGATTGCCCAGCGTCATCGCGACCGCATCGCGCCCATGCGCCGCGATGAGCGGCGGCAGGCGGCGTTCGATCTCGGCGAAGGCTTCGTCCCATGTCGCCTCCACGAACTGGCCATCGCGCTTGACCAGCGGTGTGCGCAGCCGGTCCGGGTCTTCGTGCAGGTCCTTGAGCGCCACGCCCTTGGGGCAAATGTAGCCCGCGCTGAAGACGTCTTCGTCATGGCCGCGGATGGCAATGACCTTGTTGTCGGCGACTTTGATTTCCAGGCCGCAGCAGGCTTCGCAAAGGGGGCAGATGCGGTGGTGGACGGTGGCTTCGGTCATGGCATGGGCTCCTAACGTTGTCGATGCTGACGGGTCTGCGCACGCCGCGCGATCACGCGGGCGACAGCTTGCGCAGCACTTCCCCTGTCATGGCGTCGGCCGGAAAGAAGGTCTCCATCGCCAGTTCCTGCAGCGTGACGTCGACCGGCGTGCCGAAGATCGTGGTGGTGCTGATGAAGCTCAGGACACCATGAGTGCTGCGGAACCGGAACGGCATGACCACGCCCAGGTGTTCGCCGTCCATGTGCAGCTCGTCCGCACCTTCGGGTACGGGATAGGCCCGCAACTCTTCCAGGAGCGCGGCCAGCACGCTGTCGCCCGTGGCGTGGATCTGCTGACGCAGCCGTTCGAAGAGGTGGTTGCGCCATTGGACGAGGTTGACGATCTTCGGCGCCAGGCCCAGCGGATGCAGCGACAGGCGCAAGACATTGGTCTGGCCTTGCAGCAGCGAAGGATCGACACCTGTGAGCAGGTGCGGCAGCATGCCGTTGGCCGCGACCAGGTTCCAATGCCGGTCGACGGCCAGCGCCGGATTGGGCTCATGGCTCTTGAGGATCAACTCCACGGCCTGGCGCGCCGCGCTGAGGGCAGGGTCGTCGAGCGGGCGCTCGCGGTACATGGGCGCGTAGCCCGCCGCCACCAGCAGCGCATTTCGCTCGCGCAGCGGGACGTCCAGGCGCTCGGCCAGGCGCAGCACCATTTCGCGGCTTGGCACCGATCGGCCGGTCTCGACGAAGCTGAGGTGGCGCGTCGAAATCTCGGCTTCCTGCGCGAGATCCAGCTGCGACAGGCGCCGGTGCTGCCGCCAGTGGCGCAGGTGATCGCCGAAAGGTTGGGGCGCACGATGGGCGGAGTGGGTGACAGTGTTCATGCCCGCATCGTAGTGCGGCCAGAGCGCAAGGCCATTACCGGCCAGGTAATCGACTGGCTGCCTGTGCGCGGGAACGATGGAGCCCTTCGCAACGCAAAAGGAGCTTCTCATGTCGATCTTTGCCTCACCCCAATTCCTGCGCAATGTGCTGTGGGCCGACGCCACGGCCGGCGCTGTCAGCAGCCTGCTGCACCTCCTGGGCGCGGGCCTCTTGGCGCCCCTGCTCGGCCTGCCCCATGCCGTGCTGGTCATGAGTGGCGCGGGACTGCTCGTCTACGTGGCGGCGGCCATGTACTTGGCGGCGTATGAGCCGATCTCGCGCAGCGGCGTGAGCATGCTCATCGCGGCCAATTGGGCCTGGGTGGGCGGCTGCGCGGTCATCTTCATGATGAACGCCGGCACGGCAACGCCGCTCGGCCAAACCTACATCGTGGTCCACGCCCTGGCTGTGGCCGCACTCGCGGAACTGGAGTGGTTCGGCCTGCGCCGCGCCCCACGCGTCGGCTGGGCATGAAACGAAGTCCTAGAACACGGCGTCTGGAGCGCGACGGCCAGATGCGGGGGCCACCGCGGAACCGGCTTTGCCGGGCCGCTGGTGGCGCCCCCTTGAGGGGGAGGCGCCGTAGGCGCTTCGGGGGTGGGTTTATTCCGTTTCTTGTATGCTGTGGGAACTTTGGCGCTACCGCTGTGCCAGCCAAGTTCCCATCCCCAGCCAAGAGAGAGAAAGTCCCATGACCCGCGTCTTCAATTTCAGCCCCGGCCCCGCGACCCTGCCCGAATCCGTGCTGCGCAAGGCAGCCGAAGAAATGCTCGACTGGCACGGCTCCGGCATGTCGGTGATGGAGATGAGCCACCGCGGCAAGGAATTCATCTCGATCCACGCCGAAGCCGAAAGCCTGGTGCGCGAGCTGATGGGCGTGCCCGCCAACTACAAGGTGCTGTTCATGCAAGGCGGCGCCATCGGCGAGAACGCCATCGTGCCGATGAACCTGATCGGCAAGACCGGCAAGGCCGACTACATCGTCACCGGCGATTGGTCCAAGAAATCGCTGAAGGAAGCCAAGACCTACGGCACCATCAACACGGCGGCCACAGGCCCGAACACTTCCATTCCGAAGCAGTCCGATTGGAAGCTCGACCCGGAAGCTTCATACGTGCACATCTGCTCGAACGAGACCATCGGCGGCGTCGAGTTCCACTGGACGCCCGAGACGGGCAACGTGCCGCTGGTGGCCGACATGTCCTCGAACATCATGTCGCGGCCCATCGACGTCAGCAAGTACGGGCTGATCTACGCTGGCGCGCAGAAGAACATGGGCCCGTCGGGCCTGACCATCGTGATCGTCCGCGACGACCTGATGGGCCACGCACTGCCCATCACGCCGTCTGCGTTCAACTACCAGCTGCAGGCCGAGAACGACTCGATGTTCAACACGCCGCCCACCTACGCGATCTACATCGCCGGGCTGGTGTTCAACCACATCAAGGCGACGGGCGGCCTGGCCGCGATGGAAGCGCACAACAAGGCCAAGGCCGCGGTGCTCTACGACTACCTCGATGAAAGCAAGTTCTTCTCGAACCCCGTCGCGAAAGAAGACCGCTCGCTGATGAACGTGCCGTTCAAGCTCAAGGACGACGCACTGGACGACACGTTCCTGAAGGGCGCGCAGGCCAAGGGCATGATCCAGCTCAAGGGCCACCGCTCGGTGGGCGGCATGCGCGCGTCGATCTACAACGCGATGCCGATCGAGGGGGTGAAGGCGCTGGTCGCCTACATGAAGGAATTCGAGGCGCAGCATGGCTAAAAGATCGTTCAAGGTCCTGGTCCTGAACCAGATCTCTTCCAATGGGCTCAAGCGGCTGCCGGAAGAGAACTACACCACAGGCAAAGACCTGAGCGATCCCGATGCGGTGCTGGTCCGCTCCGCCGACATGCACAGCATCGACATCCCCGCGAGCGTGAAGGCCATCGGCCGCGCCGGCGCGGGCACCAACAACATCCCGGTGAAGGCGATGAGCGCACGAGGCGTGCCGGTCTTCAATGCACCTGGGGCGAATGCCAACGCAGTGAAGGAACTGGTGCTCGCGGGTATGCTGATGGCGGCGCGCAACCTGGCGCCGGCGCAGCGCTTCGTCGAAAAGCTCGACCCTTCGTCGGCCGATCTCGACAAGACCGTGGAAGACGGCAAGAAGAATTTCGCGGGTTACGAACTCGCGGGCCAGACCTTGGGCATCGTCGGCCTGGGCAAGATCGGTTGCCTGGTCGCCGATGCGGCCATCAAGCTCGGCATGAACGTGCTGGGCTATGACCCGGAGATCACCGTCGATGCGGCCTGGAGCCTGCCCGCGCAGGTGAAGCGGGCCACCAGCGTGATCGACGTGCTGAAGAATGCGAACTTCATCAGCCTGCACGTGCCCCTGGTCGACGCCACGCGCGATCTGGTCAACGAGAAGAACGTCGCCCTGACCAAACCCGGCGCCGTCGTCCTGAACTTCTCGCGCGAAGGCGTGGTGAGCGATTCCGCCGTGCTCGCGGCGTTGGACAGCGGCCAGCTGGGCTGGTACATCTGCGACTTTCCGAGCGGCACGATCCTCAAGCACCCCAAGGTCGTCGCGCTGCCCCACCTGGGTGCGTCTACGCGCGAAGCTGAAGAGAACTGCGCCATCATGGTGGCCGACCAGTTGCGCGACTATTTGGAACACGGCAACGTGACCAACGCGGTCAATTTCCCGCAGGTGACGATGGGCCGCGAGTCGCGCTTTCGCGTGGCGATCGCCAATGCCAACGTGCCCAACATGCTGGGGCAAATTTCCACCGCCATGGCGCACGCGGGCTTGAACATCCACAACATGGTCAACAAGTCGCGCGGCGACATGGCCTACACGCTGGTGGATGTGGACAGCCCCGTGGGGGACTCGGTCATTGCCGCGCTCAGGGGCATTGAAGGGGTGCTCGCAGTGCGCTACCTGCCGCAGCCGGAGTAGCCGCAACAGTTGTCACTGTCGGGGCAGGGGTGGTTGTTCTGGCTGCAGAATAGGGGCAAGAGCAACAACAACCAAGGTTGAGCATGCCCCACGCTTTCGCGGACACCCTCAAGTCCTTCAAGACAGGTGCCGGCACCGCCGGCAAGTTCTACTCGCTGCCCGCTCTCGCGAAGCAGTTTCCCAAGATCAGCCGGTTGCCGGTCTCTATCCGCATCGTGCTGGAGTCGGTGCTGCGCAATTGCGACGGCAAGAAGGTCACGGCTGAGCACGTGCGCCAACTGGCCAACTGGTTCCCCAACGCCGACCGCACCGAAGAGATTCCCTTCGTCGTGGCGCGCGTGATCCTGCAGGACTTCACCGGCGTGCCGCTGCTGGCCGACCTGGCGGCGATGCGCAGCACCGCTGCAAGGTTGGGCAAGAAGGCCGGCGCCATCGAACCCCTGGTGCCGGTGGACCTGGTGGTCGATCACTCGATCATGGTCGACCACTACGGCGGCAAGGATTCGCTGGACCTGAACATGAAGCTCGAGTTCCAGCGCAACCGCGAGCGCTACGAGTTCATGAAGTGGGGCATGCAGGCGTTCAGCACGTTCGGCGTGGTGCCGCCGGGCTTCGGCATCGTGCACCAGGTCAACCTCGAGTACCTGGCGCGCGGCGTGCATCGCACCGAGGAAGGGGTGCACTACTTCGACTCGCTCGTTGGCACCGACAGCCATACGACGATGATCAACGGCGTCGGCGTGGTGGGTTGGGGTGTGGGGGGCATCGAAGCCGAAGCGGCGATGCTCGGCCAGCCCGTCTACATGCTCACGCCCGACGTGGTCGGCTTCGAGTTGACCGGCCGCCTGCGCGAAGGCTGCACGGCCACCGACCTGGTGCTCACGGTGACGGAAATCCTGCGCAAGCAGAAGGTGGTCGGCAAATTCGTCGAGTTCTTCGGCGAAGGCACCCGCACGCTGGCGGTGCCGGACCGCGCCACCATCGGCAACATGGCGCCCGAATACGGCGCGACCATGGGCTTCTTCCCCGTCGACGACAAGACCATCGAGTACTTCAAGGGCACGGGCCGCACCAAGGAACAGATCGCCGCGCTGGAGGCGTACTTCCGCGCGCAAGGCATGTTCGGCGTGCCACTGGACGGCGAGATCGACTACACGCAGGTCGTGCGCCTCAACCTGTCCGACGTGACGCCCAGCCTGGCCGGCCCCAAGCGCCCGCAGGACCGCATCGAGTTGGGCAAGGTGGCCGGCAACTTCGGCCAGCTGTTCAGCAAACCAATCGCCGAGAACGGCTTCAACCAGTCGGCCGGCCTGCTGCTGACGCGCCACCTCGTACGGGCCGGCGGCGAGCAGCCCGACGCGAAGGTGCCGGCCAGCCCACCGACGCCTCCGGCGGCCGAGCGCCAACTCATGGAGATGGAGGGCAACAAGCCCACGCTCGCCGCCGCGAAATTCGAAGCGCCGCCGCCGGCCATCAAGGTCGAGGACGTTACCATCGGCAATGGCGACGTGTTGATCGCCGCCATCACCAGTTGCACCAATACGTCCAACCCGGGCGTGCTGCTGGCCGCCGGCCTGTTGGCGAAGAAAGCCGTCGAGGCGGGCCTGCGCGTGAAGCCCCACGTCAAGACGTCGCTGGCGCCCGGTTCACGCATCGTCACGGAATATTTCGAGCGCACCGGCCTGCTGCCCTACCTGGAGAAGCTCGGCTTCGCCCTGGTCGGCTACGGCTGCACCACCTGCATCGGCAACTCGGGTGACCTCACGCCGGAGATCAACGCAGCTATCACCAAGAGCGACCTGGTTTGCGCCGCGGTGCTCTCGGGCAACCGCAACTTCGAAGCGCGTATCCACCCGAACATCAAGGCCAACTTCCTGGCCAGCCCGCCGCTGGTCGTGGCCTATGCGATCGCCGGTACCGTGCTCAAGGACCTGATGACCGAGCCCGTCGGCAAGGGCCATGGCGGCAAGGATGTCTACCTGGGCGACATCTGGCCTTCCAGCGACGAGATCCACAAGCTCATGAAGTTCGCGCTCGACGGAAAGATGTATGGCGCCAATTATGCGAAGGTCAAGGCCGAGCCCGGCGAGTTGTGGGAAGCGATCCACGGCGTCAGCGGCGAAACCTACACCTGGCCCGCCAGTACCTACATTGCCCAGCCGCCGTTCTTCGAGGACTTCACGCTCGCACACACCGCAGCCGAGGAGCCGGTGACGGTGCGCGGTGCGAGGGTCATGGCCCTGTTCGGCGATTCCATCACCACCGATCACATCTCGCCGGCGGGTTCCATCAAGGAAAGCTCACCGGCCGGTCAATGGCTGTTGGCGAACGGCGTCAAGAAGCCCGACTTCAACAGCTACGGTTCGCGCCGGGGCAACCACGAAGTGATGATGCGTGGCACCTTCGCGAACGTGCGCATCAAGAACCTGATGATCCCCGCGGGCCCCGACGGCTCACGCGAGGAGGGCGGCCTCACGCTCTACCGCGGCGCCGACGGTGCCGCCGAAAAGATGTTCATCTATGACGCGGCGATGAAGTACATGGCCGAGGGCCGGCCCACGGTCATTTTCGCGGGCGAGGAGTACGGCACGGGCTCCTCGCGCGACTGGGCAGCCAAGGGCACGCAGCTGCAGGGCATCAAGGCGGTCATCGCCAAGAGCTTCGAGCGCATCCACCGCAGCAACCTGGTGGGAATGGGCGTGCTGCCGCTGCAGTTCAAGGGCAGCGACACCTGGCAATCGCTGCGCCTGCAGGGCGACGAGCTGATCGACGTGATCCCCGATCCGCTGCTGCGCCCGCGCAGCGACGCGCAGCTACTGGTGACGCGCGCCGACGGCAGCCGCGAGGAACTGACGGTGACGCTGCGCATCGACACGCCGATCGAGGTGGACTATTACCAGCACGGCGGCATTCTTCCTTTTGTGCTCAGGCAGCTGTTGGCTGCATAAGCACTTATTCTGCTGGCGGCGTCGCCGCCACGAGTTTCTGAAGAAAACCGGCCGCGTGCGAGGCCACTGGCGAGAACGTGCGCCCGCGCAGCGACACGATCGCAAGGTGCGACTGCGACTTGGGCTGGTCGGCGATCTGCAGGGCGCATAGCACGCCGGAAGCGACCTCCTGCGCCACCAGCCCGGGCGTGCCGATCATGACAGTGTCCGTCGCCATGGTGATGGCCTTGAGCGACAGGATGTCGTCGCATTCCACGGCGATGGGCAACTCGTCGGATTCGTCGATTCCCATCAGCCGGCGCAGGTTCGCCTGCACGGGCATAGGCAGCCGGCCGGTCGCGAGGCCGAAAGGCGCCATGTCGGCCATGCACCGTGTCTTGCGTGCGAGCAGCGGGTGGCCCTTGCGCACGTAGAAGGTGCCCGCGACCGTGCCGATGGAGCGGACCTCGAACGCCTCGTCGCCCGCCGCGAACCGCGCGTCCCCCACGAAGAAATCCAGTTCCTGCCGCTTGAGCGGCGCCAGCAGGTAGCTGGGGCTCTGAACCTGCAGCCGCACGGCCACCCGCGGGTAGCGCTGGCGCAGGTGGGCCAACAATGGCGGCAGCAGGCGTGCCGCGGTGAACTGGCCAAAGCCCAGCGCGAGTTCACCGATTTCATGGTCGCGGTACAGGTCCACGTCGCGCTGGAAGCGGCTGTTTTCCGCCAGGAGCCGCCGCGCCCGCTCGGCCACGAACGCACCGGCGGGCGTACAGCGGACAGCGGCGCCGCCGCGCTCGAAGAGCGTCAGGCCCAGCTCTGCCTCGGCCGCCTGGATGCTGCGGCTGAACGCCGGCTGGCTCAGGTGCACCGTCTGGGCCGCGCGGCGGAAATTGCTCTCGTCCGCCAAAGCGACGACGTGGCCGAGTCGTTTGAGGTCCATGGTTTCGCCCTGGCCGCTGATGCAGCCGCTGCATCGATTTTATTCATACTATGCATTGGACGGAAATACTTTAAGCATGAACAATCGCAATTGAGATATTCGCAACAGGAGCAGGGCAATGACAGGCGGTTCGGGCGCGCACAACGTGTCCAGGTTGATGGGCGCGAGCGTTTGCCGCATGCCGGGCTCCGTGGTGGAGCAGCTGCTGGGAATGCGCGCGGGCATCTGCCGGCTGAACGCCCGCACCGGAGTGCGCACGGCCCTGCTCTACAGCAGCGGCTGGTTCGTGCAGTGGCATGAGGGCACGCAGGAAGCCGTCGACGATGTCTGGCAGCGGGCCCTGACGCACCCCGGCCATGCCCACGCCCGCGTGATTCATCGCAGCCAGGGGGTGCCCGGCTTGACCGAACCCCTGCACATTGCGTCGCTCCACAACCGCGACAAACCCACGGACGTTGCGCGCCGCTTGCTGCGCATCGAGCGCGAGCATGAACTGGAGCTCGACGGCGAGCCCGCGGAAATGTGGAACCTGCTGAGCGCCCCTTGCATGCTGGAGCCTCGCGACACGGCGCTGTCGGTGGCTCGCCGAAACGTGGTGGCCGTCACCTCCGAGTACACCGAGTCGGTGGATCTGATCAAGGTGATCGCCGATCGAAGCCGCGCCCCGATCAGCTACCAGCGTTTTGCGAGCGGCGACGCGGGCGAGGCGGGAGCTGCGTATGTCGACGTGGCGGGCAGTGGGTACATGACCCGACTGCAGGCACTGTCGCGGCGCGCCCTCGACAACAGCATGATCAAGCTGTCGCTGTGCGGCATGCAAAGCCTGGTGCTGCTCACCGGCCACCGCCCGCACCACGCCTCGCGCCTGGCCACGGCCGTCGTCGGTTTGCTCGAAGGCATGGCCGTGCGGCCGAATGTGCGGGTCATCGGGTCTTGCGCACAAACCCGTGCCGAAGCAGTCAACGTGCTCCACGGTCTCCCGGGCCTGGACATCGTCGAGGTTGAGTCGACCCGCTCCTCGGGTGCGCTGGCCGACACGGTTCTCGATGCCATTGGCAGCTGCGCCGATACGGCGCGTGCACGACTGGATTTCCTGAGCGCGTAGAACGCCCGCCTGCAGCGCGCATGCAGCGCGCACGCCGCGTGTGCACAATGGGCGCCCATGACCCGACAAGTGCTGATCGTTGGGGCCGGCATAGGCGGCCTGTCTGCTGCTCTCGCGGCGAGCCGGGCCGGCTGGCTGCCGCGCCTGTACGAACAGGCGCCGCACCTGAGCGAGGTGGGCGCCGGAATCCAGCTCGGCCCCAACACCACACGCATCCTTCACAGCTGGGGCCTGGACCGGGCCCTCGCCCAGGTCGCGGCCTTTCCGCAGCGCCTTCGCGTGCGCAGCGCGCATGATGGGGGCGAGCTCGGCACACTGGCCTTGGGCGACACCCTCGCGCAGCGCTACGGCGCCCCCTACGCTTGCGTGCACCGCGCCGACATGCAGGCGCTGCTGCTGGAAGCGGCGCGGATGGAGGGCGTCGTTCCTGTGCTCGCTTCGCGCGTCAGCGCTGTGGTCGCCTTCGGTGACGCGGTCGCGCTCCGCGTCAAGGGCGGCGCCGAGGTCGAGGGCGATGCGCTGATCGGCGCGGACGGCTTGTGGAGCCGCGTGCGCGAACTGATCTGGCGCGATGGGCCGCCGCCCGCGACGGGGCATGTTGCTTACCGCAGCGTTGCCTCGCAGGAAGGCCTGCCGCCGGCGCTGCGCACGCAGGACGTCAACGTCTGGCTCGGGCCGCGCATGCACCTGGTGGCGTATCCCGTCCGCGGGGGCGACGCGCTGAATGTCGTGGTGCTGGTCGAAGGGCGGTCCAGCGGCCCGGCCGACGACTGGGACCAACACGCGGTCACGGCCGAATTGCAGCGCGCGATGGGCGAGTCGTGCGCGCCACTGCGCGATCTGGTGAATGCGATGCCGGGTTGGCGCCTGTGGAGCCTGCACGATCGCGCACCGATGCGCAGCGCCGACGCGATGGCGCAGGGTTGCGTCGCGCTCCTGGGCGATGCCGCGCATCCGATGCGCCCGTACTTCGCCCAGGGCGCGGGCATGGCGATCGAAGATGCGCGAGAGCTGGGGCGAGCCCTGTCGTCCGTGGGCGGGCCTATCGACGTACCCTTGGCCCTTCGCCGCTATGCGCTCAATCGTTGGCAGCGTGTGGCGCGCGTCCAGGGCCTGTCGCGGCGCAACGGCCGCATCTTCCACGCGATGGGGCCGGTGCGGTGGGCGCGCGACCTGGCCATGCGCGTGATGGGCGAACGCCTGCTCGACCAGCCCTGGCTCTACGGCGAATGATTCGCCGCCCTGCAACGCCCTACAAGTCCGTGCGCAGCTTCCAGATTTCGGGGAACAGCACCACGTCGAGCATCTTGCGCAGGTAGCTCACGCCGCCGGTGCCGCCCGTGCCGCGCTTGAAGCCGATCACGCGTTCCACCGTGGTGACATGGCGGAAGCGCCAAAGCCGGAACGCATCTTCAAGGTCGGTGAGTTCTTCGCCCAGCTGATACAGGTCCCAATACTGCTTGGGGTTGCGGTAGCAGGCCAGCCAGGCCTTCTCGACCTCGTCGCTTTCCACATACGACTGCGTCCAGTCGCGCTGCAGATGGCTTTGCGGCACCGGCAAGCCGCGGCGGGCGAGCAGGCGCAATGCCTCGTCGTAGAGCGATGGCGATTCGTAGGCTTGCTGTACCTGCGCAAGCAATTCGGGCCGGTGCGCGTGCGGCTTGAGCATCGCCGCGTTCTTGTTGCCCAGGGCGAACTCGATGCAGCGGTACTGGGCACTCTGGAAGCCGCTGGAGCTGCCGAGGTAGGGCCGGATCGCACTGTATTCGGGGGGAGTCATCGTGGCCAGCACATCCCAGGCGTGGACCAGCTGCTCCATGATGCGGCTGACGCGCGCCAGCATCTTGAACGCAGTGCCCAATTCGTCCTTGGCCACATGGGCGATGGCCGCGCGCAGCTCGTGCAGCATCAGCTTCATCCACAGCTCGCTGGTCTGGTGCTGGATGATGAACAGCATCTCGTTGTGGTCGGGCGAGAGCGGCTTCTGGGCGCTGAGGATGGCGTCGAGTTGCAGATAGTCCGCATAGCTCATGGACTTGCTGAAGTCCAGCTGCGCGCCTTCACTGTGCACGATGGACTCGGGCGTGGTGGGGGATGGGTTGTTGCCGTTCATGTCAAGTTACCGCGTGCTTCTGGTTGAACTCGGGGCGGCGCCATTCCGCGGACTCCAGCACTTGCTTCAAATGTTCCACCGAATGCCACACATCCTCGAACCCGATGTACAGCGGGGTGAAGCCGAAGCGCAGGATGTCCGGGTGTTTCGCATCGCCGGCGCGGAAGTCGCCAATCACGCCGCGCGCGATCAATGCTTGCACGATGGCGTAAGCGCCCGAGGCCGCACCGGCCTCTTTGACATCCCTTCGCGTGAGGCACACCTGCGAGCCGCGGCGCCCGTGGTCGCGCGGCGTCACAAGTTCCAGACCGTGCCCGGCGCAGCGTTCTTCCACCAGGCGGATGTACAGGTCTGTCAACGCCAGCGACTTCGCGCGCAATGCCGTCATGCCACCCAGTGGCTGTGCGGCCAGCAGTGTGTCGAGTCCGCACTCCAGGGCCGTCATACCGAGGATCGGTTGCGTGCCGCACAGGTAGCGCGCGATGCCTGGGGCGGGCCGATACTCCGGCGTGAACTCGAACGGCGCCGCATGGCCCCACCAACCGGAGAGCGGCTGCTCGAAGCGGTCAGTGTGCTGGGGATGGACCCACGCGAAGGCCGGCGCGCCCGGGCCGCCGTTGAGGTATTTGTAGCCGCAGCCGATCGCGAAGTCCGCCTGCGCAGCATGAAGGTCCACAGGCACGGCGCCGGCACTGTGCGCGAGGTCCCACACCGTAAGCGCGCCGTGCCGGTGCGCCGCCGCGGTGATGGCTGCCATGTCGTGCATGGCGCCGGTGCGGTAGTTGACGTGGGTGAGCATGAGCACCGCGACGTCCGCCCCCAGCGCTTCGTCGATGCGCTCGTCGTCGACCAAATCCAGCGTGAAGCCGCGCTCCTTGCACAGCGATTGCGCGATGTACAGGTCGGTCGGGAAGTTGCTGCGTTCGCTGACCACACGCTTGCGTTTCGGATCGGCCTGCGCAGCCATGTGCAGCGCCGCGCTCAGCACCTTGTACAGGTTGATCGACGTGCTGTCGGTCGCGACCACTTCGCCGGCCTTCGCGCCGATCAAGGTGGCGATGCGGTCGCCCAGGCGCTGCGGCAGGCTGAACCAGCCGGCGCTGTTCCACGAGCGGATCAGGCCTTGGCCCCATTCCTCAGTGACCGCTTGCGCGATGCGCGCGGGAGCCGCGCGTGGCAGCACGCCCAGCGAGTTGCCGTCGAGGTAGATCACGCCTTCGGGCAGGATGAACAGGTCGCGCAGGTTGCGCAGCGGGTCTTGCGCATCGAGGGCGCGGCAGTCTTGCAGTGTGGTCATCGTCATAGTTCTCGCAGCACGGCCCTCACGGGGGAGGCGTCGGCTGTTATCAGTTTGAGAGGCAGGGCGATCAGTTCGTAGTCGCCTTCGGGCACGTCGTCAAGCACCAGGTTTTCCAGCACGCGAAGGCCCAGGCGGCGGATCACCTGGTGGCTGTCCAGGGTCTTGCTTTCGGCGGGGTCGATGCTGGCGGTGTCGATGCCCACCAGCTGAACGCCCAGAACGGCGAGCCGCTCGATGGTGACGGGTGCGTAGGCGGCGAGGTCCGCGTCCCAGCGGTCGGCCGGCATGCGTTCGTACGTGCGCACCAGCACGCGAGGCGGAATGCCATGCACCGCGTGCTCAAGATGTTTCCATTCGACCAGCGGGCCCTTGCCGATCGCATGGATCACGCGGCAGACCCCGAGATAGGGTTCGAGCCCGACGGCGCCGATGGCCGCGCCCTCAGGGTCGTAGTGAAGCGGCGCATCGGCGTGCGCACCGACGTGCGGCGACAGGGTGATGCGGCTGACGTTCACCGGGCAGCCCGGTGCCAGCGTCGCCGACCACTCCTGGCCGTAAGGCGTATCGCCCGGAAACACGGGCGAGCCGGGCGCCACCGGTGGCGAGATGTCCCAGATTTTTTTCATGAAAGAAAGTGTGCGCCGGTGCGCGGGGGCGCGGTGTCGGTTAATCCCAACAAAACGAAAATAGTTGAGGCTTAAAGCACTTGGTGCGGCAGCGGCGGCAGGCCGTGGCGCGCCCGGGCGGTGTTGCAAGCCGGGCTGCCGGCCTCGAATTCGCGGCAAGGGGAAGGGCGCCATTCATAGATGCCGCACGTGACGCGCTGGCCGAGCGTGCCCGTGAGGGCAGCGCAGCGCGGTGGCGAATGGTCGGTGCCGCGCATCCGGCAGGTGGCGCCCGTCACCTCCACGGCCAAGCCGTCCGGAACGCAACCGCCCTGGTCTTCCAGCTCATCCACGGCGAAGTCCACGCGGAAGCTCGCGCAACAGGCGCCACAGGCGAGGCACGGGTGGCCGGCCGGTTCAGCCATGGCGGTCAACCCGCGCCCACGTTGACGCGTTGCGGTAAAACTGTATATAAATACAGTCATTCATCTCTTCATCAGGAGGAAAGCATGGAACTTCAGACTGCACGCCAGATTATCGACACCCTGTCCCAGGGCGTGGACCCCGTCACCGGCGAGACGATGCCCGCCGACAGCCCGTACAACGAGCCGGCCGTCATCCGCGCCTTGTTCACGGTGTCGCACGCGCTTGAAGGCAAGCTGGCTCGCATGCAGCGGGCGCAACCTCGCAACGCCGGCAAACCCTGGGTGACCGACGAGGACGCGCAACTGGTGGCCGCGCATCGCGAGGGCAAAGACGTGAAGCAGATGGCCGAGCAAATGGGCCGCACGCCTTTCGCGGTGGAGTCGCGGCTGGTCAAGATGGGCCTGCTGCCGCCGCGTCCCGGCATGCGCATGATGGCGCCGACCGCAGCAGCCTGAAGGTCAGCCGACCTTGCCCAGCAGCAGGTATTCCATCAGCGCCTTCTGCGCGTGCATGCGGTTCTCGGCTTCGTCCCACACCACGGACTGAGGGCCGTCGATCACGTCGGCTTCGACTTCTTCGCCGCGGTGGGCGGGAAGGCAGTGCATGAAGAGCGCATCGGGCTTGGCCACCCGCATCATGTCGGCGTCGACGCACCAGTCGGCGAAGGCCTTGCGGCGCGCCTCGTTCTCGGCCTCGTAGCCCATGCTGGTCCACACGTCGGTGGTCACCAGGTCGGCGCCTCGGCAAGCGTCCATCGGGTCCTTGAAGACCTTGTAGCTCTGGCTGCTGCGAATGCCGGCGATGGCCTGGTCCACCTCATAGCCCGAAGGCGTGCTCAGGTGCACCGTGAAGCCCAGCAGGTCGGCGGCTTGCAGCCAGGTGTTGGCCATGTTGTTGCCGTCGCCGACCCACGCCACGACCTTGCCCTTCAGGTACGCCGGATCGGGCAAGCCGTCGGCGTTGGCGCCGCGGTGCTCCAGCAGCGTGAACAGGTCGGCCAGGATCTGGCACGGGTGGAACTCGTTGGTCAGGCCGTTGATCACCGGCACGCGCGAGTGCTGCGCGAAGCGCTCGATCTTGTCCTGGCCGAAGGTGCGGATCATCACCAGGTCGACCATGCGGCTGATCACCTTGGCGCTGTCCTCGATCGGCTCGGCGCGGCCCAGCTGGCTGTCGCCGGTGGTGAGGTGCACCACGCTGCCGCCCATCTGGTACATGCCGGCCTCGAAGCTCACGCGAGTGCGCGTCGAGGCCTTCTCGAAGATCATCGCCAGCGTGCGGTCGGCCAGCGGGTGGTACTTCTCGTAGGCCTTGAACTTCTTCTTGATGATGGCCGCGCGCTGGAACAACCAGGCATATTCGTCGGCCGAGAGGTCGCTGAACTGGAGGTAGTGTTTGATCGCCATAAGCAGGCTATTGTGCGAGGAAGTCTTTGACCAGCGGTACCAGCATAGTCACCACCTCGTCGGCCTCGGCCTGCGTCATGATGAGCGGGGGCAGTAGCCGGATCACGTTGTCGGCGGTGACGCTGATCAACAGGCCCGCCTCGGCGGCGCGGGGGGTGAGCACCGTGCAATTGCGGTCCAGCTCCACGCCGATCATCAAGCCCTGGCCACGGATTTCCTTCACGCCGGGCAGCCCACCGATCTCGCGCGCCAACGCTCCCTTCAGGTGCTGGCCGACATTGGCGGCGTTTTCCAGCAGGCCGTCCTCTTGCATGATCCGGATGGTTTCCACTCCGGCCCGCATCGCCAGCGGGTTGCCGCCGAAGGTCGTGCCATGGTTGCCCGGCTTGAAGATGTTGGCGGCTTTGGGGCCCGCGACCACGGCGCCCACGGGCACGCCTGAACCCAGGCCCTTGGCAAGTGGCATCACGTCGGGCACGATCCCGGCCCACTGGTGGGCGAACCACTTGCCGGTGCGGCCCATGCCGCACTGCACCTCGTCGATCATCAGCAGCCATTCGCGGTCGTCGCACAGCTTGCGCACCTGCTGCAGGTAGTCGGCCCGCATCGGGTTGATACCGCCTTCGCCCTGGATGGTTTCGAAGAACACCGCAACGACGTTCTTGTTGCCTTCGGTCGCGGCCTTCAGGGCATCGATGTCGTTGAGGGGCACGCGGATGAAGCCCTCGACCAACGGGCCGAAGCCTTCCTGCACCTTCTCGTTGCCGGTGGCGGACAGCGTGGCGATGCTGCGTCCGTGAAAAGCTTTCTCGTACACGACGATCTCGGGCCGAGCGATGCCGCGGTCATGCCCGTATTTGCGCGCCAGCTTGATCGCGCCCTCGTTGGCCTCCAGCCCGGTGCAGCAGAAGAACGCGTTGGTCATGCCCGACAGCTCCGCCAGCGTGGCGGCCAGCCGCTCCTGGTTGGGCACATGGTAGTAGTTGCAGCTGTGGATGATCTTGCTGACCTGATCATGCAGCGCGGGCACCAGCTTGGGGTGGTTGTGGCCGAGCGTATTGACGGCGATGCCGGCCAGCGCATCGAGGTACTGCTTGCCGTTGATGTCCCAGACTCGAACGCCCTGGCCGTGCGACAGCGCTATCGGCAGCCGGCCGTACGTGTTCATGGTGTGGGGCGAAGCAGCCTCGATGAATGCCATTTGGGACCTTTCAAAATGAAATTCGGCTCAACGAGTGAGCCGCTGAGGCCCGATTTTAGGCACAGAGGTTGCATGGCTTGGTTGACAATTGCGCATCACAGCGATGCGCCGTGACAGCCGACTGAAAGTTTGGCAAGTCTTATATAAGATATAATACTTGTGCACTGCAACAAGGGCTCATCCACCCGGTTCGCGGTGTCCAGAACCAACCTCCAACCGATGGTTTCGAGTACCGCCAAAGAAGTCTTCATCCTGGGGCAGACCCGCGACGGCAAGACCTTCCGTCCCAGCGATTGGGCGGAGCGGTTGGCCGGGGTGATGAGCTCGTTTCGCCCCGGCGGCGCGCAGCCCGGCAGCCACCTGAGCTATTCGCCCTGGTGCATTCCCACCCTCATCGGCAACGTGAAAGCCGTCGTGGTCAACCGCGAACTGCGCGACCACGACGTCATGGCCTGGGACTTCGTCATCAACTTCGCGCGGGACAACGATTTGCAGGTCACCGAAGCCTGCCTGATGCCGGACGCGGCCCGGAAGTAGGGCCTGTCGCCCCTCAGGGCGAGCCGGCGCGCGCCTGGGCTCTCAAGTCATCCAGGGTGCCGGACCACAGTTTGAAGAAACCGGCTTGCGCAGAGGTCTGCAGCCAGCTTTCCCACACGCTGCCCGCCACGTGCGGGCTCGCGGCCGCGACACCCTCCTGGGCGATTCCCACGCTGACGCTGCCGCCGCTCTTGCCCCGGCGCTCGGCTTGAAGTTGTTGAAACCTGGCCCGTGTTCGCAACAGCTCGGCCTGCGATTCCGGCCCCAGGCTGTAGACCAGCCAATGCCTGCCGCGTGCGGCAGGTTGCAGGCCCTTGGGCGCCGCGCCGGCGCTCAGGCGCATGGGCATCTTGCCCTCCCACGGCGCGAAGGCTCCTACCTCGCGCGGGCGGATGTCGATGTGGAGCACGGGCACGTCACCCCTCGCCGGCGCGATCCGCTCGTCGACCTGGATCGCCAGCATGATCTCCGCAGGGTTGGCCTCCAGCAAGTCGGCCTTCAGGGCCAGTATCCGCGGTACCGAGGCGAGGGGGATGCCGGAGCATGCGCCCAGCACCAGGCAGGCGATCAGGGGCAGCAGTTTTTTCATGGTGATAATTGAATTGAGATAAATAATTATTGTTTTACAGAAATTAAATGTCAATCTACAATGATTACCAAGGAGGCCATATGCCGCACTCGACCCCTCATGCCCAACGAATCCAGCGTCTCAGCGCATTCATGGCTTGGACTTGCCTCATGGCCGCGGTCGCCTTGCCGCTGGCAGTGTCGGCCTACTGGTTGCTCGCGGACACCGCTGAGCTGGCGGCGCTCGGGCATCTGCGCGCCGACGCGGTGCAAGGCCGGTTGTTGGGATGGCAACGGCTGGCCGGCGCGCTGTGCACGCTGGTGCCGGCGGGGTTGGCCTGCCTCGGCCTATGGCACGCGCACCGGTGTTTCCGCGGCTTCACGCAGGGCGAGGTGTTCACAGCCGGCGCGGTGCTGCGCCTGCGCCGTTTTGCCGCCTGCATGGGTGGCAGTGCGCTGACGGCCATCGTCGTGGGACCTGTCCTCTCGGTGCTGCTGACCTGGGGCAACGCGCCGGGCACGCGGCACCTGGCGCTGGGCGTCGGCTCGGACCATCTGTTCGCACTGCTCTTTGCCGGCATGGTGTGGTTGATGGCGGCCGTCATCGGGCAGGGCCAGGCCTTGGCCGACGAAAACGCTTCATTCGTCTGAGGCCGGGTGTGGCTATCGTTGTCCAACTCGATGTGATGCTCGCGCGCCGCAAGGTGCGGTCCAAGGAGCTGGCCGAGCACATCGGCATCACCGAGGCCAATTTGTCCCTGCTCAAGCAGGGCAAGGTCAAGGGCGTGCGCTTCGAGACGCTGGAGAAAATCTGCGTCTTCCTGGACTGCCAGCCGGGCGACCTGCTGGCGTTCGTGGCCGAGGGCCCTGGGTCACCCCCTTCGCGGACATGAAAAAACCGCCCGAAGGCGGTTTCTCACTTTGCTGGCAGCGCACCCGTTTCAAACGGCGCGGGGTTTCCCCCACGGGCTGTTTGCCTGAAGCGTCAGGCGGCGGCTTGGGCCAGGGCTTTCACCTTGGCGGCCAGGCGGCTCTTGTCGCGAGCGGCCTTGTTCTTGTGGAAGATCTGCTTGTCGGCCACGGTGTCGACGATGCTTTGCGCCTTGGCGAAAGCTTCGGCGGCCTTGGTCTTGTCGCCGGCGGCCACGGCCTTCTCGACGTTCTTGACGGCAGTGCGGTACTTGGAGCGCAGGGACGTGTTGGCTGCGTTCAGCTTGACGTCCTGGCGGGCGCGTTTACGGCCCGACGCGAGGCGCGGGTTCTTTTTCTTGGGTTTGGCTGAGGCCATGAATGTGGTTCCTTGTGTCTGAGGATGATGCCAGCAAAGCCCACCATTATATCGCGCGGCCCGGCCGCGCGCGCAGCCGCGCCTAAAGGGGCGTGAATGCCCGCTTCAGGTCGGAAAAATTCACGAGCACGCGCACCGCCTTGCCGTAGACCTCGTGGTGGTCCAGAAAGCCCCAGATCCGCGAGTCGACCGAGTTGTCGCGGTTGTCGCCCATCATCAGGTATTTCCCCTCCGGAACCTGGCACCGCCAGGCATCGGCCGCCGTCACCTGGCAAGCGCCGGGCCAGGCGCTGACCCAGGCCTGCGGCGGGATCATGGCCCCGGGCCGGTGGGCGTCGACCTTGATCGTCCGTTCCTGCCCGGCCGCGGTTTCGTGCACCAGGACCTGTCCCTTGTCCTCCGGGTAGGGTGCCGCCAAAGGCTCGCTGGCGGCGTGGAACGGTTCGCCATTGATGCTGACGACGCCCCGGCGGTAGCTGACGACATCGCCCGGCAGGCCGATCAGGCGTTTCACATACAGGACGGAGACGTCCAGCGGATAGCGGAACACGACCACGTCGCCGCGCTGCGGCTGGCCGAACTCGATCGCGGTGTTGGTGAAAGGCAACCGCGGGCCGTATGCCAACTTGTTCACCAGCAGATAGTCCCCGATCCGGATGGTCGGCTCCATCGAACCCGTGGGCACACTGGGCCAATCGGCCAGGGCCACGCGGCAACCCAGCACGAGCGCAACCACGCCGAACAGCTCGGCGCCCCAGGTGACCCATAGGGGCTTGCGTGCGGCCAGGTGCAGGCGGCGCCGCCGCGCAAGCAGCCAGCAGATGCCGGTCACGGCCGCTGCCATGCTGAGGTATTCGAGGATGCTGATGCCGATGTGGTCCATGGGGTCCATGCAAGTGGATGCAGCCGCACTATAAACTCCGCAACCACCGAGCCCTCGATGACCCTGCTCAAAGCCGCTTCCACCGTTTCCCTGCTGACCTTCGCATCGCGCATCACCGGGCTCGTGCGTGACCTGCTGATGGCGTCCGTGTTCGGCGCCACCGCGCTCACCGATGCGTTCAACGTCGCGTTCCGAATCCCCAATCTCTTTCGCAGGCTGTTCGGCGAGGGCGCCTTCAGCCAGGCCTTCGTGCCCGCGCTCGCACACTCGAAGGAGACGGACGGCGAAGAGGCCACCCGCCGGATGATCGACCACGTCGCAACAGCGCTTGCATGGGCGCTGCTGCTGACCTGCGTCATCGGCGTCGCGGCCGCGCCCATCCTGGTGTGGGCCCTGGCCAGCGGCTTGAAGCAGAGCCCAAACGGCTTCGAGGCCGCGGTGCTGATGACGCGCTGGATGTTCCCCTACATCGGCTTCATGTCGCTGGTCGCGCTGTCCGCCGGGGTGCTCAACACCTGGAAGCGATTCGCCATTCCGGCCGCGACACCGGTGCTGCTGAACCTGGCGATGATCCTGGCCGCGTGGCTTGGCGCGCCATGGTTCCAGGCTATGGGTATCGAGCCGATCTATGCGATGGCCGGGGGCGTGATGCTGGGCGGGCTGCTCCAGCTGGCCGTGCAGATCCCTGCGTTGCTCCGACTCGGCCTGCTGCCGCGGATCGGGCTGACGTGGCGCGGCCTCAAGGAGGCATGGTCAGACCCGGGGACGCGCAGAGTGGCCGGCATGATGGCGCCCGCGCTGCTCGGTGTCGGCGTGGCGCAGATATCGCTCATGATCAACACGCAGATCGCGTCCTGGCTCGGCACCGGCAACGTCACATGGCTCGACTATGCGGGCCGCCTGATGGAGTTTCCGACGGCCATGCTGGGCGTCGCGCTGGGCGTGGTGCTGATGCCCCAACTCGCGAGCGCGCGTGCCGCCGGTGAGCCGGAGCGTTACTCCGCGATGATCGACTGGGGTTTGCGCCTGGTGGTGCTGCTCGCGATCCCGAGTTCGGCGGCGCTGCTGGTCTTCAACGTGCCGCTGGTTGCCACGCTTTTCCACTACGGCGCGTTCAAGGACAGCGACGTGCTGCAGGTCGCGGCCGCGCTGTCGGGGTACGGCGTCGGCCTGCTCGGGCTGGTCGCGATCAAGATCCTTGCTCCTGGCTTTTACGCCAGCCAGGACATGCGCACGCCGGTGCGCATCGCCATCGTCGTGCTCGTTCTCACGCAGTTGCTCAACATCGCGCTGGTGCCGTGGATGCGCGGTTTCAATCTGGGCCACGCGGCCCTGGCGCTCTCGATCGGGCTCGGCGCGCTGATCAACGCCGCGTGGCTGCTCGTGGGCCTGATCCGGCGCGGCAGCTACACGCCCTCGCCCGGTTGGGGCGTGTTCGCGCTGCAGGTGTTCGCCGCGACGGCGCTGCTCACGGCCTTTCTGCTGTGGGGTGCAACGGCTTTTCCGTGGCTTGCCATGCGTGCCCATGTACTGCAGCGCGTCGGGCTGATGGCGTTGATGCTGGCTGGTTCCGCCGCTATCTACTTTGTAGCGCTCTGGGCCGCCGGGGTGAAACTGCGTCAGTTTGTCACGCGTTGAGAACGCGTGCTGAGCGGCCAGGCTTGACGCGCGCGGGCCCGTCCATTACAAAGAACTCATGCTGTTGAATCTCACCGCGCCAACGCCGCTCGAGTACTTCAGCTCGCTGGTGCAGAGCGACGATGATTTCCCCTTGCTGGAGGCCGCTGCCAGCCTGGCGCAAGACGAATACACCGAACTCGACGTGCAGCAGGTCCTGGGCGATGTCGACCAACTGCTGGCGCGGCTGAAGCGCCGGCTTCCCGCCGATGCGGCGCCCCTGCAACGGCTGCGCGCGCTCAACCAGTTCTTCTTTCGCGACCTGAGCTTCGGCGGCAACGTCAACGACTACTGCGACCCGGACAACAGCTACCTCAACGTCGTCCTGCGCACGCGCCGCGGCATCCAGATCTCGCTCGCCGTACTGTGGATCGAGCTGGCCCAGGGGCTGGGACTGCATGCACGCGG
Organism: Ramlibacter sp. WS9; assembly: GCF_003797765.1. Classification (GTDB taxonomy): domain Bacteria; phylum Pseudomonadota; class Gammaproteobacteria; order Burkholderiales; family Burkholderiaceae_C; genus Ramlibacter. Next base: position 29,317 of record NZ_RKMB01000016.1, read on the forward strand.
GGTCTGTTTTCCCGGCCACTTCATGGTGAAGGTCAACCTGCCCAAGGGACAGGTCGTGATCGACCCGTTCACCGGCCAGTCGCTCTCGCGCGAAGAGCTGGCGGAAAGGCTCGAGCCCTACAAGCGCCGCAGCGGACTGGTCGACGAGTTCGAGGTGCCGCTGGGTCTGTACCTGCAGGCGGCGCCGGCGCGCGACATCATCGCGCGAATGCTGCGCAACCTGAAGGAGATCCATCAGGCGCAGGAAGACTGGCAGCGCCTGATCGCCGTCCAGGACCGCCTGGTGATCCTGCTGCCCGACGCTTGGGGCGAGTACCGCGATCGTGGCCTGGCGCATGCCGAGCAGGGCCATACTTCGTTGGCGGTGGTCGACCTGGAAACCTATCTGGTGCATGCCCAGGACGCGCTGGACATCGACGCTATCGCGGATCGTGTGGCTGATCTGCGAAGAGCCAAAAACTAGGTTCTTCTTCGAGTTTCGCGGGGTTCGGTGTTTTGCCGCGAGGTCTCAGAGCGCAACTTCCCGGAACCACTGGGAACGTCTTCCGAAAAAAGAAACAGACCTAAAACTGCAACTCAACCCGCCCGATCCCATCCAACTGCGCCTGAACATGCGCACCCTCGGGCGCAAACAGCATCCCGGTGCAGGAACCAGTAGTGATGACCTGGCCCGCACGCAGCGGCTGGCCGCGTTGAACGCAATGCCATGCGAGCCATCCCACGAGCCGCCAGATGTCGGCGGCAGGATTCGCGCCGCGCGTGCTGGCGACCGGCTGGCCATCGAAGGCGAGGTACGCTTGCACGGTGCGCAAGTCCAGCGCATCGATGTCGGTGCCCGATGGGTCGCCGAGAATCAGCGCACCGTGGCTTTGGAGGTCTGCGAGTTGCGCGAGCGGCGCGCTGTCGCGCCAGTCGGCCAGCCGCGTCTCGACGACTTCGATGGCGGGCAGCACGGCTTCGACGGCGGCGCGCACTGTGGCGGCATCGGGTTCGCCCGAGGCGGGGACGAGGTCCTTGCCGAGGCGCAGAGCCACTTCCACTTCGATGCCGCGCATGTTCCACGGCGGTCCCAATAGCGCCGTGCCTGAGGGCTTGATGCCCAACGCCGGGAGGGGCGCGCAACTCGGTTCCGCTGTGGGGCCCTTCGCGCCGACCTTCCAGCCGCCGACGGCGCCCAGCTCGGCGAGCGTCGTGTCTTGCACCGCGAACGCGCCCACGCGGTCTGGTGGCAATGCATCGGCGTACGGAACCGCCGCCGACCCCTTGTGGGCGGCGGCCAAGTGCCTGCCAACAGCCGCTGCGTCGAAGAAAGAAGTGTTCGTGTTCATGACACGGCCATCGTAGCCACAGCCCCTGGCGGCCAGTGGGCGTGCCAGGGAAAAGCCTGCTCGTACTGAAGGGCAAGCGCCAGCAGCGCGGCGTCGGCGCCGGGACGTGCTACCAGCTGAAAGCCTGTCGGCAACACGTTCGCAAAGCCGCAAGGCAGGGCGATCGCCGGCAGGCCCGCCGCGTTGGCGAAGGCCGTGAACACGGCGTGGCCGCGCGGCCCGACGGCCGTCCCGCCGATCTCGGACGGATGGCTTTGTTGCGCGGGCCAGGGCAGGGCGGCCGTGGCGGGCGTGAGGATGAAGTCGCAGTGCGAGAACACTTCGTCCATGCGTTTGCGCAGAACGTGAATGGCGGCGAAGGCCGCGAACAATGCCGTGGCGTTGGCGGTGCCGCCTTGCGCGGCGTTGGCTTGCGCGGATGGGCCGCACAGCGAAAGGTCAGCAGCTTGCCCCGCCGGCAAGCGCAGTTCCGGGAAGCGCGCCGCGTCGCGCAGCATCCATGCCAGCCCGGCGCTCGAGAGCACGGGCCACACCTCGTTGATCTCTTCGGCCCACTCGGCGGGCGGCGCTTCCTCGATCGCGTGGCCCAGCGACGCCAGTTGCCGCGCTGCTTCGGCCACCCGCTGCGCGATGCCAGGCTCCACAGGATTGCTGCCAAACCGCGGAACGTAGAGAATGCGCGCCGGCCGCGCAGATGCATGGGCCAAAGCGCGTTCGGCCAGCACGCCCGCGAGACTTTGCACGTCGCTCACGTGACGGCCGAGCATGCCCGGCACCTCGTACTCCAGAAAGATTTCCGGCAGGCCGCCGCCGCGCGCGATCAGCCCGGCCGAGGGCTTGAACCCCACGAGCCCCGTGTGCGACGCGGGGCGGCGCGTCGAACCTCCGCCATCGGTGACCAATGCGAGGGGGCCGCAACCGCAGGCGACGGCGGCTGCAGCGCCACCGGACGAACCACCGGGCGTCAACGACAGATCCCACGGGTTGCGCGTCGGGCCGTGCAGCAGGTTGTCGGTGATGCCCTGCAGCGCGAACTCGGGGAGGTTCGTCTTGCCGAAGATCACCGCACCGGCCGCGCGCAACCGTGAGACCGGAAGCTCGTCGCTGCCTGCAATGAAATCGCGCAGGAGCCGGCTGCCCCAGGTCGTCGGCATTCCGGCAGCGTGCAAGTTGTCCTTCAAGCTGATGGGCACACCGTCGAGCGGGCCGAGCGGTGCGCCGCGTGCCCAGCGTTCACGGCTGGCCAGTGCGGCGATCCGCCCGCGTTCCGCATCGAGATGGACGAACGCGTTGACCGCACTCTGGCACGCGGCTGCGCGGGTCAGGCAGGCGTTGAGCACCTCGACGGGATCGAACGCGCCGCTGCGATAACCTTCCGCCAGCGCAGTGGCGCCGAGCCGCCAAAGCTCTGTCATGTCAATCCATCTTGGCGCCGGACTTCTTCACCGCGTCGGCCCAGCGCGGCATCTCCGCGGCCAGGAACTTCGCGAAGTCTTCGCTGCCCAGGAACGCCGGGTCGGCTCCTTGCGCCACCATGCGGCTGCGGATGTCGGGCGTGGCCATCACCTGCTTGAACGCATCGCTGAGTTTGGCCGTGACGTCTTTCGGCAATCCGGCGGGCGCGAGGAAGCCGTAGAAGCCCACCACCTCGAAGCCCTTGATGCCGCTTTCGATCACCGTGGGCGTGTCGGGCAACGCGGGGTTGCGCTCCTTGCTGGTCACGGCCAGTGCCTTGACCTTGCCTTGCTTGTGGTAGTTGGCGGCCTGGGGGATGGACTCGGCCATGAACTGCACCTGCCCGCCCATCAGGTCGGTGAAGGCAGGCGCGCTGCCACGGTACGGGATGTGGACCATGAAGAGGCCCGTGGACGTCTTGAACATCTCGGGAACCAGGTGGCTGATGCCGCCGTTGCCGGCCGATCCGTAGTTGACCTGGCCCGGCCGCGTACGCGTGTAGTCGACGAACTCCTTGAGCGTGTTCACGGGCAGCTTGGGGTTGACCAGCAACGCCAGCGGCTGCATCGCGGTGCGCGCGATCGGCGTGAAATCACGCAGGGTCTGGTAGGGCAGCTTGGTGTAGAGCCCGGGGTTGATGACCATGACGCCGGTGTTCGCCAGCATCAGCGTGTAGCCGTCGGGCGCGGCCTTCATCACATCTTGCGCACCCACCGTGCCGCCGGCGCCGGACTTGTAGTCGATGATGACTGGCTGCCCCAGCACGGCCTGCAAGCGGTCGCCGAGCAGGCGGGCGTGCTGGTCGAGTGGGCCTCCCGCGGGAAAGCCGATCACCAGGCGGATGGGCTTTTCGGGGAAGGCGGCAAACGCCGTGGTGGTGCTGGCGCTGATGAGCAGCGCCGCCAGGGCGCGGCGGGTCAATTTCATGTGTGTCTCCGGCAGAGGAGCACACATGATATCGGGGCACTGTTCAGCCGCGCAGCTTGGCGTCCAGCGTGATTTCAGGCACCGCCGCCAGCGCCTTCGACACCGGGCAGTTCTTCTTGGAGCTTTCGGCCAGCTCGTCGAATTTCACCTGGTCCAGGCCGGGCACGGTTGCTTCCATGGTCAGTGCGATGCGGTCGATCTTGAAGCCTTCGCCGTCCTTGGCCAGCCGCACGGTGGCGGTGGTGTCGATGGAGCCGACCGTGATGCCGGCCTTCTCGCAGGACACGGCGAAGAACATGGTGAAGCAGGCGGCATGCGCCGCGCCGAGGATCTCTTCGGGATTGGTGCCCTTGCGGTCGTCGGCGAAGCGGCTGGCCACACCGTACGGATAGTCCTTCAGGGCGCCGGTCTCGGTGCTGACCTGGCCCTTGCCGGTCTTGCCCGGGCCTTCCCAATGGATGCTGGCCTTCTTCTCGATCATGATGGTCTCCTTTTGACGACGGGGGGGGTGCGCACGAGTCTTGCGCAAGGCGCATTGCCGCGTCTGTAGGACGGCGCCTCGCGTCGCCAAGGTGACGGCTTTGGGGCCATCCCTGATGCGATGCGCAAGGACGCCCGCTACTCTGGCCACAGAGGAGTCTTCATGCAGCGTCCGCATCACAAGTTCTGGCCCAAGCGCCTTCCGCACAGCCTTCGACCTCCCGCCACCTCGCTCTGGGACAACCTCGCGATCAGCGCCCAGCGCTATCCGGACAAGGCCGCGCTGGTTTTCTTCGGCCAGGTCCTCACCTACAAGGATGTGCAGCAGCAGGCCGAGCGGCTGGCCGCGCGCCTGTACACGCTGGGCGTGCGCCAAGGCGACCGCGTCATGCTGGACATGCAGAACTGCCCGCAGCTGGTCATCGCGCACTTCGCCATCCTGCGCGCCAACGCGGTGGTGGTGCCGGTCAATCCCATGAACCGTGCCGAGGAGCTCAAGCACTACATCACCGACCCGGACGCGAAGGTCGCGATCACCACGGCGGACCTGGCCGCGGAAATCGCAAGGGCCAACAACGCGCTGCCGGAAGGCCAGCGGCTGGCGCACATGATCGTCACCCACTTCACGGATGCATTCGACGTGCAGGGGCCGGGCGCGCAGGACATGCCCGCCGCGTGGCGCGATTGGCTGCTCGCGAAGCATCCGCTTCCCGCGCTCGAGGGCGGCGAGACGATCGGCTGGCAGGCGGCGCTGGACACCATGGCCGCCGCGCCGGAACTGCTGGTAGGCCCCGGCGACCTGGCCATCCTGCCCTACACCAGCGGTACGACGGGCCTGCCCAAGGGCTGCATGCACCTGCACGCCAGCATCATGCACAACGCCGTGTCCAGCAGCGTGTGGGGCAACGCGACAGCCGAGAACGTGACGCTGCTGGTCGTGCCGATGTTCCACATCACCGGCATGGTCAGCGTCATGCACGCCAGCATCTACGCCAGCGCGACGCTGGTCGTGATGCCTCGCTGGGACCGCGACCTGGCGGGGCGACTGATCTCGCAATGGAAGGTCACCGCGTGGACGAACATTCCCACGATGGTGATCGACTTGCTGGGCAGCCCGAGCTTCGACCAGTTCGACCTGTCGAGCCTGGTGCACATCGGCGGCGGCGGCGCGGCCATGCCGCAGGCCGTCGCGCAGCGGCTGTTGGAACAGTTCGGTTTGCGCTACGTCGAGGGTTACGGACTGACCGAAACCGCCGCACCCTCGCACAGCAACCCACCGGACGATCCCAAGCAGCAATGCCTGGGCATTCCCTTCATGAGCTGCGACGCCCGGGTGATCGACCCTGAAACGTTGCACGAGGTGACCACCGGCGAGCAGGGCGAGATCATCGTCCACGGCCCCATGGTGTTCGACGGGTACTGGAAGCGGCCCGATGCCACCGCAGGCGTCTTCATCGAGTTTGCCGGCAAGCGCTTCTTTCGCACCGGCGACCTGGGCTACGTCGACGCCGACGGCTACTTCTTCCTCACCGACCGCTTGAAGCGCATGATCAACGCGTCGGGCTTCAAAGTCTGGCCCGCTGAAGTGGAAGCGTTGATGTTTCGTCACCCCGCGATTCAGGAGGCCTGCATCATCTCGGCCCGCGACAGCTACCGCGGTGAGACCGTGAAGGCCGTGGTGGTGCTGCGGGCCAGCCACAAGGGCCAGGTCAGCGAACAGGACATCATCGATTGGTGCCGTGCCAACATGGCGGTGTACAAGGTGCCACGCATCGTCCAGTTCGCCGACGCGCTGCCCAAGAGCGGCAGCGGCAAGGTGATGTGGCGCACCCTGCAGGAGGCCGAGGCGCGCACCGATTGAATCCAATCCGCGGCGGGCGTAGACTGCAAGCCCAACAAGAACTCGCACGAAAGTCCCCATGAGCAGTGTCCCCCTGGCCAGCACCGATTGGCAAGAGAAGATCGCTCCCGACGAGGACCAGCGCTACGCCGAATACGCGAAGCAGTTCGCGCAGATCCAGCAGCGCAAGTCAGCGCGCTGGGGCGCCGGCCGCACCCTGCACCGCAAGCAGCTCACGGCGGCGCACGGCACCCTGGAAGTACTGGACGGCCTGCCCGTTTTCGCGCGGCACGGGCTCTTCGCAGTACCGCACGACTATGACGTCTGGGTGCGGCTGTCCAACGGCGGGCTGGACCGCGCGAACGACCAAACCCCCGACATACGCGGCTTTGCCCTGCGGGTGCTCGGCGTGCAGGGCGAATCTGCGCTTGGCAACGGGCCTGCGCGCAGCCAGGACTTCACCTTGATCAACCAGGAAGCATTCGCGTTCCGCGGCTCCGACGAGTTCGTCGCTTTCGTTGTCGCCGCGTCGCGTGGCACCGGCGAGCTGTTCAAGCACGCCTTCAAGCGCTATGGCCTGCTGGGCGGGCCGCGCCTGCTCGGCAAGATGATCAAGCTGGCCGGCAAGCCCTTCAGCGGCTTCGCGACCGAGCCGTTGTTCAGCGCGGTGCCGATGGCCAATGGCCCCTATGCGGTGCGCGTGCGCCTGTTGCCCGCGGCGTCCAACGGCAAGGCGCAAGCCGGCGCCAGCGTCGACTGGGATGCCGATTTCTCCAGCCGGCTCGCGCGCGGGCCGCTGCACTGGGACTTGCAGCTCCAATTTTTCGCGACCGAACAAGCCACGCCGATCGAGGACGCATCCGTCAACTGGACCACGCCGTACACGACCGTGGCGCGCCTCATGCTGCCCAAGCAGGACACACACAGTGCAGGCGGCAAGGAACTCGCCGACAAGGTCGAGGCCTGCGTCATCGACCCATGGCAGGCGCTAAGCGAGCATCGCCCCCTGGGCGACGTGCAGCGCGCCCGCAAGGTCGTCTACTTCGAAAGCCAGAAGGGGCGCGGCGCGGCTTGAGCCCGCCTGTGGCGCGCGGCCACGGCTGCCTTACGATGGACGACCTTGCGAAGGAGCGTCCTTGAAGATCAAGACCGTCGAGCCATTCGTCCTGCACGTGCCGGTCACCGGCTCGCAGATCGCCGACAGCACGCACACCATCACGCACTGGGGCGTGGTGGGCGCGCGCATCGAAACCGAAGATGGGCTTGCGGGCTACGGGTTCACCGGCACGCATGCCCACCTTGCGGGCGACCAGCTGATCACCCGTTGCATCGCGACGTGCCACGCGCCCTTGCTGATCGGTGAAGACGCGGGCGACGTGCAGCGCCTGTGGCTGAAGCTCGCGCGCAACCCTGCTCTGCAGTGGATCGGGCGGGCCGGCATCACGACGCTGTCGCATGCCGCAATCGACATCGCGCTGTGGGACCTGAAAGCCAAGCAGGCGGGTGTGCCGCTGTGGAAGTTGCTGGGCGGCCAGGTGCGCGAGAAAGTGCGCGCGTACAACACCGACATCGGCTGGCTCAGCATCGCCGACGACAAGCTGGTGGCCGGTGCGCTGCGCGCCGTGGCCGAAGGTTTCACCGGGATCAAGATCAAGATCGGCAGCACGGTGGAGCGCGACCTGCGGCGGCTGGAGGCGGTTCGAAACGCCGTCGGTCCCGACATCACGCTGGCCGTCGACGGCAACGGCAAATGGGACTTGCCCACCTGCCTTCGATTCTGCCGCGCCGCCGAAGCCTTCGACGTCTACTGGTTCGAGGAGCCGCTCTGGTACGACGACGTCAAGGGCCACGCGGAGCTGGCGCGTGCCACGCGCATCCCCGTGGCGTTGGGCGAGCAGTTGTACACGCACGATGCCTTCGCCGAATTCTTTCACCAGCGTGCCATCCATTGGGTGCAACCGGACGTCACCCGCATGGCCGGCATCACGGAGGTATGGCGCGTCTGCGAAACGGCTCATGCGTACCGCCTTCCCGTCGCGCCGCACGCGGGCGACATGAGTCAGGTCCACGTGCACCTGAGCTACGCGCATCCTGCCTGTGCAGTTCTTGAATACATCCCGTGGATCAAGGACTGCTTCACCGAACCAGTCGAGGTGGTGGAAGGCAGCTTCCGCCTGCCGCAGCAACCCGGTGCGGGCACGACACCCACGCCTGAGGCCTGGGAACGCTTCCGCCAGCCGGCGCAGTGACGCGGCATGGCTCCACGCCGCCGGGGTAAGCGCGCTGGCGCGGCGCCCGCAGTTGCGCTATGTTGGAGCCCCCTTTTCCTGGTCGGAGACAATCATGCGCAAGCTCGTTTCCCTGCTGGCTTTCGGCATCCTGGCCGCCGTGTGCGGCACCGCCTTGGCCCATAACTGCCCGAATGAAATGAAGGCCATCGACGCCAAGCTCGCTGCCAAGCCGACGCTCTCCAAGGAGAACGCCGACAAGGTGGCGAAGTTGCGTGCCCAGGGCGAGGCCGAGCACGCGGCCGGCAAGCACACCGAGTCGATGAAATCGCTGGGCGAAGCGAAGAAGCTACTCGGGATCTGAGATCGCCGCGCCGCGCTGCGTGAGCAACTCGCGCAGCACGGAGCGGTGGCAGCGGCTCTCGTCCTCGCAATAGCAGCCCAGCGAGAACGACGATTGGTGCGACAGGGCCGCCAGCAGGTCCAGCACATGGCTGGCATCGGGCTGCTTCATCTCGGCGTGGAATTTGCGCCGGAAGGCGGCCCATTCCTTTTCGTCCTGCGCCGCCTGGCCCTGCGCCATGAGATCGGCGCTGGGCGCCAGGTTGGGAAGCCACGTGTCGTAAAAGTCGCGCTTGCCGAATTCGGCCTTGGGCACGCCGCGCGGCGGACGCCGAACCGTACCCAGGCGCAAGCCTTCTCCCGCAGTGCGGGGCGTTCCGAGTCGGACGATGCGGATGGTCATGGATCGTTCTCCTTGCAGCCGAGAGCGTAAACCGGATCAGCGCTCTTACAAGGGTGCCCGAGCCGAGATGTCGCTCACCACGCGGGCGTAGCGCTGCTTGCTCCAATAGGCCGACGCCCAATCGATCAGCACGACGAGGCGGTTGCGAAAGCCGATCAGGAAGTAGATGTGGGCGAACAGCCAGAACAGCCAGGCGAAATAGCCGCTGAACTTGAAGTGGCCCGCCAGCGCCGCGAGGTCCACGACCGCCGCATTGCGGCCTATGGTGGCCAGGTTGCCGTAGTCGCGGTAGCGGAAGGCTTCCGATGACTTGCCTGCCAGCCGCCGCAGGATGTTGGCGGCAGCGGTCCGGCCCATCTGCTTGGCCGCGGGCGAAACACCGGGTACGGCTTGCGGCTCGCGTCCCGGAGCAAAGCTACGCGCCGCCGCCAAGTCTCCGATGACGCTGATCTCGGGATGGCCCGGCAAGGTGAGGTCGGCGTCCACGGCGATGCGGCCGACGCGGTCGGTGGTGGCGTTGGTGGTCTGGGCCAGCTGCCGGCCCAAAGGCGATGCCGCAACGCCGGCGGCCCAGATCACGCAGCGGCTGTTGAGCGTCAGCGGTTTCGCCGCGCCGCCCGCGCCCTGCTGGACTTCCACCGTGGCTGCGTCGATGGCCACCACGCGCGAATCCAGGTGCACTTCGACGCCGAGTTTTTCCAGCTGCTCCTTGGCGCGCTGGCTCAGGTCTTCGGGCATGGCCTGCAACACGCGTGAGCCGCCTTCGAGCAGCAGGATGCGCGCGCTCGCCGGGTCGATGCGGCGGAACTCCCCGGGCAGGGTATGGCGCGCGATCTCGGCCAGCGTGCCGGCCATCTCCACGCCGGTGGGACCGCCGCCGATGACGACGAACGTCAGCCATGCCGCGCGCAAGGCCGGGTCCGCTTCCTTCTCCGCCGCTTCGAAGGCCACGAGGATGCGCCGGCGGATCTCGAAGGCGTCCTGCAGCGTCTTCAGGCCCGGCGCGTGGGGCGCCCAGTCGTCGCGGCCGAAGTAACTGTGGGTGGCACCCGCCGCGACGATCAGGTGGTCGTACGGCAGTGCATGCCCTTCTGCCAGCATCACCTTTCGGCCCTCTGTGTCGATGGAATCGACCTCGCCCAGCAACGTGGTCACGTTGGACTGCTTGCGAAACAGGTGCCGCACCGGCGCGGCGATGGCGGGGGCCGACAGGCCCGCTGTGGCCACCTGGTAGAGCAGCGGTTGGAACAGGTGGTGGTTGGTCTTGTCGACGAGGGTGATGTCGACGTCGGCATTGGATAGCGCCCTGGCGGCCTCCAGCCCTCCGAAGCCGCAGCCGATGATGACGATCCGGGGTTTCTTGTTGTCGGTCGAAGTCATGATCCCGATTATGCGAGGAGGCACAATGACAAATCCAAAAGGAGCCGATATGTTCCCCACCTCCATCGCAGGCAGCCTGCCCAAGCCCGCCTGGCTGGCCGAAACGAAGAAGCTCTGGCCGCAGTGGAGGGCGCAAGGCGATGAGCTGCGCCAGGCCAAGGCCGACGCCACGCTGCTGTGGATCAAGGCACAGGAAGACGCGGGCCTGGACATCGTCACCGACGGCGAACAGTCGCGCCAGCACTTTGTGCACGGCTTCCTCGAGCAGGTCGACGGCATCGACTTCGAGCACAAGGTCAAGATGGGCATCCGCGACAACCGCTACGACGCGATGGTGCCGCAGGTGGTCGCGCCGCTGAAGCTCAAGGGCCGCGTCCACGCGTTCGAGGCGCAGCTGGCGCGTGCGCACACGAAGCGCAAGCTCAAGTTCACGCTGCCGGGGCCGATGACCATCATCGACACCGTGGCCGACCAGTTCTATGGCGACAAGGTCAAGATGGCCTTCGCTTTCGCCGAGTTGCTGAACCAGGAGGCGCTGGCGCTGCAAGCCGACGGGGTGGACATCATCCAGTTCGATGAGCCGGCGTTCAATGCCTACATGAAGGACGCGGCCGATTGGGGCGTGAAGGCGCTCGAACGGGCGGCGCAGGGCCTCACCTGCACGACGGCTGTCCACATCTGCTACGGCTACGGCATCCAGGCCAACGTGGACTGGAAGAAGTCGCTGGGCGAGGAGTGGCGGCAGTACGAGCAGATCTTCCCCGCGCTGGCGGCGAGCTCGATCAAGCAGGTGAGCCTGGAGTGCTACCACTCGCATGTGCCGCCCGATCTGATGAAGCTGCTGGATGGCAAGGACGTGATGGTGGGCGTGATCGACGTCGCCAGCGACGAGATTGAAACGCCGGAACAGGTCGCCGAGACCATCGGCCGGGCACTGCAGTTCGTGCCGAAGCAGCGGCTCTTCCCGTGCACCAACTGCGGCCTGGCCCCGATGGACCGCGATGTTGCGATGAAGAAGTTGCAGGCGCTGGCGCAGGGCGCCGAGCTGGCTCGCCGGAGGCACGCCTGATGGCCCGATTGAACCGTTCCGCGTTGGCGCGGTTGCGCGCGACGCTTCAATCGCACATCGACAGGCAGCGCATCCCCGGCGCCATCGCCGTGGTCGCGCTGGGCGGGCACGTGGAGCTGTTCGAGGCGCTCGGCCGGCAAGACCCGCAGACGGGCGCGCCGATGAAGGACGATGCGATCTTCCGCATCTACTCCATGACGAAGCCGATCGTCTCGCTGGCCACACTCATCTTGGCGGAAGAGGGCGGCTTGCAGTTGGCCGACCCGGTGTCGAAGTACCTGCCCGAGTTTGCCAACCAGCAGGTGGCGGTGGAAGAGGGTGGCGCCGTCCGCCTGCAGCCGTCGCGGCGTGACGCCACGGTGCATGACCTGCTGCGGCACACGGCGGGCCTCACGTACGAGTTTCTCGGCAGCAACGCCGTGCAGCGGCAGTACGAGGCCGCCGACATCACGAACCGCTCACGCACCAGCGCCGAGTTCTGCAAGGTCCTCGCGGCGATGCCGTTGGCCGACCAGCCAGGCACGTGCTGGCAGTACAGCCGCGCGACCGACGTGCTCGGCGCCCTGATCGAGGTGGCGGCGGGCCAGCCGTTGGGCGCCTTGTTGCAGCAGCGCGTTCTGGGGCCGCTGGGCATGAAGGACACCGCTTTCGCCGTGCCGCAGGACCAATGGCATCGCACTGCGGAACCTTTCGCCAACGACCCGGACTCGGGCGACGCCGTGGTGATGATGGACGGCCGCGAAGTGCCGAAGTTCGAATCGGGCGGTGGCGGGCTGCTGTCCACCGCGGCCGACTACACGCGCTTCCTGCAGTTGATGCGCAACGGCGGCTCGCTCGAAGGCACGCGGATGGTGTCGCGCAAGACCATCGAGTGGATGACCGCCGATCATTTGGGCGCGATCCCCGCCAACGGCGACCTGTTGCTGCCCGGCTATGGCTTCGGCCTGGGTTTTTCCGTACGCACGCATGCGGGCTTGGCCCCACAGCCCGGGTCGGTCGGCCAGTACTTCTGGAGCGGCATCGGCGGCACCTCCTTTTTCGTCGATCCGGCGGAAGACCTTTTCGCCATGCTCCTCACGCAGGCGCCGAACCAGCGCATCTTCTTTCGCAACCTGTTCCGCCACCTGGTCTACGCGGCGGTGGACTGATGGTCCGTGGCGGATATCGGGCGGTGGTGGTACGCTAACGCCATGGCCAACGACCCCTCCACGGCGCCCTGGAAGCACGATGGTGTGCGCGTCATCCCGGGCAACCAGCTGGATGCCAACACCGCGCAGACACCCGGCATGGACCGCAAGGCGGCGATCAATTTCGCGCGAGTCGGGGCGCAAAAACTCTGGGCGGGCACCGTCCACATCCACGCCAATGCCAAGACCGGCGCCCATCATCATGGCCCGCTGGAAAGCGTCATCTACATCGTGAAGGGCCGCGCGCGCATGCGCTGGGGCGAGCACCTCGAATTCACCGCGGAAGCCGGCCCCGGCGATTTCATCTACGTGCCGCCCTTCGTGCCGCACCAGGAGATCAACGCCAGCGCCACCGAGACGCTGGAATGCGTGCTTTGCCGCAGCGACGGAGAAGCGGTGGCGGTCAATCTCGACATCGAGCCGGTGGAAAAGCCCGAACAGGTGCTTTGGGTGGATCCGACGCATCCGCACGGCGGGGTATGACGGTGAGCGACGTCGCGATCCTCGTCGTCGAAGACAACCCCGACCACCGGGAACTGACGGTCACGGCGCTTCGCGAATGCTGCGACCCGGCGCGCATCGCCACGGCGGAAGACGGCGTCGACGCGCTCGACTACCTTCTCGCGCGCGGCGCGCATGAAGGCCGCGACGTGCGCAAGCAGCCGCGCCTGGTGATCCTGGACATCCGCATGACGCGCGTCCATGGCGTGGATGTGCTCAGGGCCATGCGCGCGGACCCGCGGACCCAGTCGGTGCCGGTGGTCATGCTGTCCGCGTCCACTGAAAAAGCCGAGCTCGACAGTTGCTACGAAGCGGGCGCCAACAGCGTGGTGCGCAAGAGCCTGGACTACGACGAGCTGCGCTGGAAGATGCGGAAGGTCTACGACTTCTGGATGACGGTGAACGAGGCCAATCGTGCTTCGCGCGTGTAAAGCCGGGCCTGCGGGCAAAGAGTGCTTACGGATGTCACCTTCTCCTACGCGCCGCGCGCCGCGAGCGGTCTAGAAAACGGGGAAAGGACACTTTCCTCCATGGAACCGGATTTCGAAGCGACTCAACCCCTTCCCAGGGTGCAGACCCACTGGGCTGCAAAGCACGCGCCAGCGCTTGCGGTGCTCGCAATGGCGGTCGTGGCATTGGCCGCCGCCGTGATGACGACCCGGCAAGATACGGCCGACCCCGATTCACGGATAGCCGCGGCACCCCCGCAGCAGCAGGTGGTGCACGCGCCGCCGCTGAACAGCATGGGCGCCGGCCCGGCATGCCGGGCTTGCGGCATGGTCGAGTCGGTGACTGCTGTGGACGGCGCGAAGGGCTTCCAGATGCGCATTCGCATGGACGACGGCACACTGCGCACGGTCGAGCAACGCGGCGCCATGCCGGCAGGCACCCGCGTGATGGTCGACGGCGCTTCGGTGAAGCTGATGCCCGGGCCTGGATAGGCAGGGTTTGGATCCCCGCCTGCGCGGGGATGGATCTGCGCGTTGCCGCTTACGCGTCAGCTACCTGCAGAACCAGCTTGCCGAAGTTCTCGCCGGTGAAGAGTTTGATCAGCGCTTCGGGGAACGTCTCGAGGCCGCGCACCACATCTTCCTTGCTTTTCATCCGTCCGTCCTTCAGGTAGCCGGCCATCTCGGCCACCGCTACGGGGAAGCGGTCCGCATAGTCGAACACGACCATGCCTTCCATGCGGGCGCGGTTCACCAGCAACGACAGATAGTTCTTCGGGCCTTGCACGGGTGTGGTGTTGTTGTACTGGCTGATCGCCCCGCAGATGATGATGCGGGCGCCGCGCGCCAGGCGCGTCATCACGTCGTCCAGGATGTCGCCGCCGACGTTGTCGAAGTACACGTCCACGCCCTTGGGGCAGTGTTCCTTGAGCCCGGCCTTGACGTTGCCGGCCTTGTAGTCGACGCAGGCGTCGAAGCCGAGTTCGTTGACCACCCAGTCGCATTTGGCGCGGCCGCCGGCAATGCCCACCACGCGGCAGCCCTTGATCTTGGCCAGTTGGCCCACGGTCTGGCCGACAGCACCGGCAGCACCGGAGACGACGACCGTCTCGCCCGGCTTGGGCAGGCCGATGTCCAGCAGGCCGAAGTAGCCCGTCATGCCGGGCATGCCCAGCACGTTGAGCCACTGGTTGGGTGTGCCCAGGCGCGGGTCGATCTTGAACATGCCGTTGCGCTTGATCTGGTCTTCGGCAATGAGCATGTACTCCTGCACGCCCACGGTCGCGGACACGAGGTCGCCGACGGCGAACTTGGAATTCTCCGACGCGATCACCTTGCCGATGCCGCCCGCGCGCATGACTTCGTCGATGCCGACGGGCGGGATGTAGCTCTTGCCGTCGTTCATCCACCCGCGCATCGCCGGGTCGAGCGACAGCGCCAGGGTCTTGACCAGCACGCCCCCGGCGGACGGTTCCTGCACCGGCTCGCTGGTGAAGGACCAGTTGTCTCGCGTGGGCGTGCCCACGGGGCGCTTGGCCAGGCGGACCTGGTGGTTGGTAAGGGTGGCGATGGCGCTCATGGGGGCTCCTGGAGGCATGTCTGGGGAAGTGAACGCATGGTAGCGGCGGGCTCATGCGGGGCCGGTAGCGCAAGTGACACGATTCCCGGGAGCCGCATCTAGGCAGCCGAGCCGGGCAGGGCTAACCTCATGCACTGCCCAAGGAGACCGCCCATGAAACCCGTTCCCACCCGCGCGCCGACAGCGCTCATCACCGGCGCATCGTCGGGCATCGGCGAGTCGCTCGCCCGCATCTTCGCGCAGGCGGGGCACGACCTGGTACTGGTCGCGCGCAGCGCGGGCAAGCTGGAGGAACTCGCGGAACAACTTGCGGCGGAACACGGCGTCAAGGCGTGGGCCGAGCCTTGCAACCTGGCCGAACCGGAAGCGCCGGCTCGCCTCGCCGCCGCGCTGCGCCGCAAGCGCCGGCCCATCGACGTGCTGGTCAACAACGCGGGCGTGCTGGCTCAAGGGCCATTCGCCGCGATGAAGCCGGCCGCACACCGCCAGATGATCGACCTCAACGTGACCGGCCTCACGGCGCTCATCGCGGAGTTCGTCCCAGCCATGGTCGAGCGCGGCAGGGGCCGTGTGCTGAACGTGGCGTCGATCGCTTCATTCCAGCCGGTGCCCACGCTCGCCACCTATGCGGCCACCAAGGCATATGTGCTGTCGCTCACCGAATCGCTGGCCGAGGAACTCAAGGGCACCGGCGTCACCATCACCGCGTTGTGCCCGGGCGTTACCGCCACCAACATGCTCGACAGCGCGCGAAGCGCCAACGCCAGGCTGGGCCAATTGCCCGGCTTCCTGATCGGCGACGTCGACGACGTTGCACGGCTGGGCTTCGAAGCCTGCATGAAAGGCGACGTGATCTGCGTGCCCGGCGTCGTCAACCGTGCCGCGATGATCGCGTCGCGCAGCACGCCCAAGTGGCTGGTTCGGCGGATCGGCGGTGTGATCGGGCGCAAGGCGCTGTAAGCATTCCTGTCAGGAGGGTGGGCCGGGGCGGCCCACGGCACGCGTACAGGCGATAAGCTTCTTTCCCTTGTGCTGTAATGATTCGGGAGGGGCCGCGACTGATGTGTCGAGGCCTGTGCCGGATCAGGGCGGCGCGGTGTCAAACACAGAACAACCGGAGGCCTTGCTTATGTCCGCGAACCCGTCGTCCGCGAAGCCGTCGTCCGCGCAACCCGGCCGCCATGCCGAAATCTGGCGCGAGTCCCTGGCCGCACGCTTTTCGCAAGTGCGCACCCACAGCGTGGCGCTGGCCGCACCTCTCTCGGCCGAAGACCAGTGCGTGCAATCCATGCCCGATGCCAGCCCGACCAAGTGGCACCTGGCGCACACCAGCTGGTTTTTCGAGGCGGTCGTGCTTTCGCCCCATGCAACCGGCTACCGCGCCTTCGACACGTGTTTTTTCCATCTTTTCAATTCGTACTACGAGTCGCTGGGCCCGCGTCATCCGCGGCCTCAGCGCGGGCTGCTGACACGGCCGTCCCTGGATGAGGTGCATGCCTATCGCACGCACGTCGACGCGGCGATGCAGGCGTTCATCGCGGGCGCGGAAGCCAAGGTGTGGGAGGCCGCGGCGCCGCTGGTCGAGCTGGGGCTGAACCACGAACAGCAGCACCAGGAGTTGATCCTCACCGACATCTTGCACATGCTGTCGTGCAATCCGCTGCTTCCCGCCTATGAGGCGGCCGAAGCGCCGGCCTTGCGGTTGGCCACCGCCAGCGTGCCATTGCGCTGGATCGGCATGGCGGGCGGCCTTTCGGACATGGGCCACAGCGGCGACGGGTTCGCCTTCGACAACGAAACGCCCCGCCACGCCGTGCTACTCGCGCCCTACAGCATCGCCGATCGCCTCGTCACCTGCGGCGAGTTCGCGCAGTTCATCGCCGACGGCGGGTACGAAAGGCCGGGCTTGTGGCTGTCCGACGGATGGGCTGCGGTGCGGGCCGACAACTGGCAGGCGCCCGCGTACTGGATCGCCCCTGGCGATCCGCAGGCCCCGGCCGGCCATTGGCAAGTCTTCGGGCTGAACGGCGTGCGCCCCTTGGACCCTTCGGCGCCCGTGAGCCAGCTGAGTTTCTACGAAGCGGCTGCCTATGCCGAATGGGCCGGCGCGCGCCTGCCCACCGAAGCCGAATGGGAAGCTGCTTACGCTGCGCCGGGCATCACGCAGATGACGGGGCACGCCTGGCAGTGGACGCGCTCGTCCTACGACCCGTACCCGGGCTTTCGCCCGCTGGCCGGCGCCGTGGGCGAGTACAACGGCAAGTTCATGGTCGGCCAGCTGGTGCTGCGCGGCGGCAGCCTCGCGACGCCCGCCGGCCACACGCGCCCGACGTATCGCAATTTCTTCCCGCCGGGGGCGCGCTGGCAGTTCTCGGGCCTGCGCCTGGCAAAGGATGGTTCATGCTGACCCGCTCGCTGATTAATATCGAAGCCGGCGGGGACGCTGCGGGCAGCCGCCCGGCGGACAGCGACGCGCTCGTCGGGGAGTTCGCGCATGACCTGATGCGCGCGCTGTCCACAAAGCCTCACGGCATCTCGCCCAAATATTTCTACGACGAGCCGGGCTCGCTGCTTTTCGACCGTATCTGCGATTTGCCCGAGTACTACCCCACGCGAACAGAGCTGGGCATTCTTCGCGACGCAGCGGCTGACATCGCGGCGCACATGGGCCCTCGGGCGGAGATCGTCGAATTCGGCGCCGGGTCGCTGCGCAAGGTCCGCCTGCTGCTGGATGCGATGGACCGTCCCGCGCGCTACCTGCCGATCGACATTTCGGGCGAGCACCTCGCACGGTCCGCGACGTCATTGCAGCGCGACTACCCGGGCCTGGACGTGCAACCCGTGGTGGCGGACTACACCCAGCGTTTGCTGCTGCCCGCGGCCTTGCCGGGCGCGGGTCGGCGCGTCGGCTTCTTTCCGGGCTCGACCATCGGCAACTTCACGCCGGCCGAGGCGCTGCACTTCCTGCAGATCGCGGGGCAGGTGTTGCGTGGCGGCGCGTTGCTGCTGGGCGCCGACCTGATCAAGGATCCGGCGGTCCTGCACGCCGCGTACAACGACGCACAAGGCGTCACGGCGGCATTCAACCTGAACCTGCTGGCGCGGGCGAATCGGGAACTGGGCACGCGGTTCGTGCTGGAGCAGTTCGCCCACAGCGCGTTCTACAACGCGCCGCAGCAGCGCATCGAAATGCACCTGGTGAGCCGCCGGCGCCAGAAGGTCGCCCTGGGCGGCGAGTGCTACGAACTGGAAGAGGGCGAGAGCCTGCACACCGAAAACTCCTACAAGTTCACCATCGACAGCCTCCGTGCGCTGGCGATGCGTGCCGGCTTCCGGCCCGGGCCTGTGTGGACCGACGAGAATCGGCTGTTCAGCGTGCATTGGCTGCACGCGCCCGGCTAATTCTTCAAGGGAGTTCATGAAAGCGATCTGGAACGGCATGGTCATTGCCGAGAGCGACGACACGGTCGTCGTGGAAGGCAACCACTACTTCCCCGCCTCCGCGCTCAAGCGCGAGTACGTGACCTTCAGCAACCATCGCACCAGTTGCTACTGGAAGGGCCAGGCGAGCTACTACTCACTGCTGGTCAACGGTGAGATGAACGCCAACGCCGTCTGGTACTACGCCGAGCCGAAGCCCGAGGCCGAAATGGTCAAGGACCGCGTCGCGTTCTGGCACGGCGTGAAGATCGAACCTTAAGGAGGCCGCGATGGTCAACACAATCGAAGTCGACGCCGCCATCGTCGGTTCGGGGCAGGCCGCGCCCTCGCTCGCGGTGGCGCTGGCGCAGCGCGGCGAGCGCGTCGCCTACATCGAGGCGGTGCAGCTGGGCGGCTCCTGCATCAACGCGGGCTGCACGCCGACCAAGACGCTGCGCAAGAGCGCGCGCGTCGCGCACCTGGCACGCCGCGCGGCCGAATTCGGCGTGCGCGTCGGTCCCGTCGAAGTCGACTTCGCCGCGGCGATGGAGCGCATGCAGCAGCGCGTGGACACGGCGCGCGGCGGCCTGGAAACCTGGGTCGGCGGCCAGGCCAACATCACGCTGCTGCGCGCCTGGGGTTCTTTCGCGGGCCGCAGCGATGGCTGCTTCGACCTGCTGGCCGGCGAACAGCCGGTGCGGGCCAAGCGCGTGTACCTCAACTCCGGCACGCGCGCGTTCATCCCGGAAATCCCGGGCATCCGTGACGTGCCGTACCTCGACAACGTCAGCCTGCTCAAGTTGCGCACGCGGCCGCGCCATTTGCTCATCATCGGCGGCAGCTACATCGGCCTCGAGATGGGGCAGATCTTCCGGCGCCTGGGCTGCGAGGTGACTGTGATCGAAACCGGGCCGCGCATCACCAGCCGCGAGGATCCGGAGGTGTCCGCCTGCATCGCGTCATTCATGGCCGAAGAGGGCGTGACGGTGCTGGCTGGGCAGCCGGTGTCGCGCGTGGAGCGCGCGGGCGACGGCATCGCATTGCAGGTGGGTGACCGGCGCGTCGAAGGTTCGCACCTGCTGGTGGCGACGGGGCGCCTGCCCAACACCGAGCGGCTGAACCTCGCGGCGGTCGGCGTGGAAACGGATGCCAGGGGCTTCATTCCCACCAACGCGCGGCTGGAGACCAATGTGCCCGGCATCTGGGCGTTGGGCGACATCAACAAACGCGGCGCCTTCACGCACACGAGCTATCACGACCACGAAATCGCCCTGGCCAATCACGACGGCGGCGAACGCTCCGCCGACGACCGCATCATGGCCTACGCCATGTTCACCGACCCGCCGCTGGGCCGTGTCGGCATGTCGGAGGCGGAAGCGCGCGCCAGCGGCAAGCGCATCCTGATGGCGACCTTCGACATGAAGAACGTGAGCCGCGCCAAGGAAGAAAGCGAAACCACCGGCCTCATCAAGCTGCTGGTCGACGCCGACACCGAGCGCTTCGTCGGCGCCACAGTGCTGGGCATCAACGGCGACGAGATCATCCAGGTGGTCAGCAACTTCATGGCGGCCGGCGCGAGCTGGCGCGTGATGAAGGACGCGTTGCCGGTGCACCCGACGGTGACGGAGTTCTTCCCGACCATCCTGGGCAACCTCAAGCCGCTGCAATGACCGGGCCGCGGCGGGCTTGATATGCTCGCCGGATGATCCTCGCGCCTTCCCTCACCGCACCCGCCGCCGTGCCCGCCGCGCTGCGTGGCCAGGGCTATGCCGTCGTCGCCCCCCAAGCCGTCTGCGATCTGGCGGGGTGCCGGCTGGATGGCCTGCTGGCGCTCAACCCCAGCTGGGACGGCCTGCCGCCCGACAACTACCTGAAGGACGGCGGCCACTATCGCAGGCGCCGCCACTCGTGCTTCGTGGTGACAGGCGATGAGGTGGCGCAGGTGGCGCACCGCGCGCACTGGCAACCGGTCGAATACAACGCATTGCACGGCGGCATGCAGCGGTGGTTCGAGCCGGTGGAGCCGGCGGTGGTGGGCGCTCCGGCGTGGCGGCAAATGCTGCACGGCCTGGCGCAGCTGGCGTCGGGTCTCAAGGGCGCCCAGCCCTGGTATGTGGAAGCGCACCAGTTCCGTATCGACACCGAAGGCGGCATCGGGCGGCCGACACCGGAAGGGGCGCACCGCGACGGCGTGGACCTGGTGGCGGTGTTCCTGGTCGGGCGCGAAGGCATCAAGGGGGGCGAGACCCGCGTGTTCGAAGCTGCGGGCCCGGCGGGCCAACGCTTCACGCTGGTCGAGCCCTGGAGCCTGCTGCTGCTGGACGACGAACGCGTGATCCACGAATCCACGCCGATTCAGCCTGTGGCCGAAGGCGGCCATCGCGACACGCTGGTCGTGACGTTGCGCGCAGGCGGCTTTCAGGGCGGTTGAGCGCCGTCAGCGGCGTCCGATGTGCGCCAGGAACGGCTGCGCCTTCCGCCAGAGGCGCCATCCCCACCACAGCTTGACGCCCCAGGCCGCAGCGCGTCGCGGCCGGAGCACGATGGGCAGGGCCACCGCGGCGGCGATCCACCATGGCCGCGAGATCAGCCAGTGGGCGCCGCCCCTCAACTGGTCCGCGATGGCCAGCGGGCGTTCAAGCGCCATTGAATCCTGCGCCAGCTGTTCGCGCAGCATTTGGCTGCGCGCGGCCAATTCGCCTTGACGGACCAGCATCATCATCCGGCGCTCGCTGAACATGACCGGTGCCTATTCGTGAGGCGCGAGGCCCGCGCGGTCGCGCGACAGCTCGGCCAGTGTGGCCTTGAAGGCTCCGCCCGGGCTTTGCAGGCGATGCCCGCCTGATCGCATCGCGAGCACGCCGCCGGCCAGAAACGCCAAAGTCAAAACCGCCAGCGCCACGATGCGGTAGCCCTCCGCAAACAGCATCACGACCAGCGCGCAAAGCAGCACGGCGCCGACCGACAGCAGCATGAGGCCGATGCCGGCCAGCAGCAGGCCGTCGAAGATTCGCAGCTTCTCCTGCTCGAGCTCGTTGCCGAACAGTTGCAGGCGCACCTGCCCGATCTCCAGCACCGTGCCGAGCAGGCGGCGCAGCGACCCGAAGAGCCCGACAGACGGTTCCGTCTCGCTCATCGCCCGCTCTAGCGGCGGCTGATCAGCATGCCGACGACCAGCCCGACACCGGCGGCGATGCCGACGGCGCGCCAGGGGTTGTCGTGGACATAGTTGTCGGCGGCCTTGCCTGCGTCCTTGGCGCGATTGATGGCCATTTCCTGGAGGTTGGAGAGATCCGCCTTGGCCTGCTCCATTCGCGCCTGCATCCGCAGGCGCATTTCGGCCGCCTTGTCGCCGACATTGCCAGCGGTGAGCTTGAGCAGTTCTTCGGCGTCGGCGATCACGAGTTTGAGATCGGTCATCAATTTTTCTTTGTGGGCGGTGGTCATCTCGGACATGCGAGCCTCCATTGTTCGGGTTGGAAGCAAATGGTAGCGCTTGGCGGCGCCGTTGAGGCACAAAAATGGCGCAACTCTCATCAGTCGCGTACGTCGGCGACCGGATTCGCGCCGAAGTCCGCCCGCCCCAGCACGGCCAGCACTCGCGCCGCGGCTTCCGCCGTCGAGGTGAGCATGCCCTTGTCCTTCAAACCGATGAAGTTGCCGATGTCGGGAAACTGGCTGGCGTCCGCGCTGCGCAGTTGCACCTGCATGTCGGTGTCGATCACCCCGGGGGCGAGCGAGCACAACTTGGCGCCGTCGGGTTTGCCCGCCTCTTCGAGCGCCACGCAGCGGGTGAAGTGGTCCATGCCGGCCTTGGCGGCGCAGTACGCGGCCTGAGATGCCATCGGCCGCCGCCCCAGGCCTGACGAGATGTTCAGCACCCTGCGCTGCGCTCGCCATGCCCCGGTGGCGCGCAGGAAGGCGGACGTGAGCAGCATCGGCGCCTCCAGGTCCACCCGCAGCGCCTCCGCCAGTTCGGCGACCGGAATGGCGTCGAGCGGAGCCGCGCGCGGCACGAGGCCGGCGTTGTTGATCAGGGTGACCGAAGCGAAGGCGCCGCCGTCTTCAAACGCAAGCGTCGAACAAACTTGCGCGCCCGGGACACTATGCCGCCACGACGATAGGGAAGGTCGCATGCAAACCACCTGTCCCGGCGATGAACGGCACTGTGACAGCGGCGCGCGCCTGTTCGTCGAGGCGACGCCAGATACCGTCGCGCTCATTGCCCGGATCGCCCGCCACGTACAACTGCGTCGTCAGCAATTCGCGTGAGCCCAGCTTGACCTTGACGTGGATGTGCGGCGTGCGGCCGCTGTACGCCACGGGACGGATGGTGCGGAAGCGGTAGCTGCCATCGGCGCCGACCGTCACGCGGCCGAAGCCCTGGAAAGCCGGATCGGCCTTGCCGCCACGGTCGCCGGGGTGGTGGTAGTGGCCGGTCTCGTCGCACTGCCAGATTTCGACTTGCGCACCGGCCAGCGGCTTGCCCTGCAGGTCGGTGACGCTGCCCTCGACCCACGAGGGTTGGCCACCGCGGTATTCCAGCGTGCCGCTGCGCAACAGGTCGGCGTCGGCGTCCTTGGGCAGGCTCACGGGATAGAACGGGCCTTCGGTCTGGGAGGGCGTGGCGCGCCGGGGCTGCGCCGGCTGGGCGCGAGCACCTGTCCAGAACACAGGCAGCGCCACCAGTGCGGCGGCCGCCGCACGCCGGTTGAGCAGGGAAGGGGGCATCGGGCTCTCCTGGGGTTTCACGGTCTGAGAGGAAGCGCGGGCCGGAGTTCCCTCACTCAGAACGGACAAGCGCTGGAGAAGGCCAGCGCTTCACCTGTCGCGGGGTGTGTGAACCGCAGTCCCGTCGCGTGCAGCAGCAACCGCGGTGACTGCGCCTGGACTTCGGCGGGCGCGTAGAGCGTGTCGCCCACGATGGGATGGCCCAGAGCTTGCAGGTGCACCCGCAATTGGTGCGAGCGGCCCGTGAGGGGTTCGAGTTCGAGGCGCGTGGTGCCCCCACGCCCACCTGCACCCAAAGCAGACTCGAGGACTCGCCATCGTGTCTGGCTCGGCTTGCCATGCTCGTGGTCGACGACTCGCCGCGGCCGATTGGGCCAGTCCGCCGCCAGCGGCAGGTCGATCAGCGACCAGCCATCGGTGGATGAAGCCGGCGTTTCCAGGCGGCCTGTGACGACGGCGGCATACCGCTTGCCCACCTCCCGCTGCGCGAACGCGCTGCTCATGCGCCTTTGCATGTCGGCACCGCGCGCCATGAGCCAGAGCCCCGACGTCGCCATGTCGAGCCGATGCACCACCAGCGCGTCGGGGTACGCGCGCTGGGCCCGCGCCGCCATGCAGTCCTGCTTGTCGGCTCCCCGGCCGGGGACGCTCAGAAGGCCGGAGGGTTTGTCGAAGACCAGCAGATGGGTGTCGGCATGCAGCAGCGACAGCCCGTGGCCGCCGGTATCCGCATCCGATAATTTGCGCATGAGCATGCTTTCCTCGATCCCATTTTCGCTGCAGGCCATCGTGCTGCTGATAGCGTCCAACATCTTCATGACCATGGCCTGGTATGGCCACCTGAAAAACCTGGCGACGGCGCCGTGGTACACCGCGGCGCTCATCAGCTGGGGCATTGCACTGGCGGAATATCTGTTGCAGGTGCCGGCCAACCGCATCGGTTTCCAGCAGGCCGCGTTGTCCGTGGGCCAGCTGAAGATCATCCAGGAAGTGATCACCCTGGCCGTCTTCGTGCCGTTTGCCGTGCTGTACCTCGACGAGCCGCTCAAGCTGGATTACCTGTGGGCGGCTCTGTGCATGGTTGGCGCCGTCTATTTCATATTCCGCAGTGCTTGAAGAAAATTGCCCCCGCGCTTCTCACTTCGTGCAGTGCGCTGCCCGCCGAGGGGCCCGGGCCCGCCCAGGGGCGGCCCGTCGGAGACCCGACCCCAGTTACACTCGCCGCACCCGAATCCCCGATCCCCAACCAGGAGCCAGCAATGCTGTTTGGCAAGCTGCTGCCGCGCGAAGGCAATTTCTTCGAGATGTTCAACCAGCACGCCGACAAGATCGTCGAGGCGGCGCGTGCTTTCTCCCAGCTGGTGGCCAACTACAGCGATGTGCACCTGCGCGAGCAGTACAACCGCGACGTGGACAATGCCGAGCGCGCCGCCGACCGGGTCACGCATGACGTGAACCGGATGATCCACCGCACGTTCATCACGCCGATCGACCGCGACCAGATCCACAAGCTCATCAACACGATGGACGACGTGGCCGACCTGATCCAGGACTCTGCGGAAACCATGGCGCTGTACGACGTCAAGGCCGTGAACGAGGAAATCACCCGCCTCACCGACCTGAGCGTCAAGTGCTGCGACCGCCTGAAGGAAGCCGTCTACATGATCGGCAAGCTCGCGGATCCGGCCACCGCCGAAGCGGCCCTGAAGACCTGCGAAGAGATCGACAAGCTCGAGTCCGACGCAGACCGGGTGATGCGCTCGGCCATGAGCAAGCTGTTCCGCGAGGAGCCGGACGTGCGTGAAGTGCTCAAGCTCAAGGCCATCTACGAGCTCTTGGAAACCATCACGGACAAGTGCGAAGACGTGGCCAACGTGATCGAGGGCATCGTCCTCGAGCATTCCTGACCGGGGATCGAACGCATGGAAAACGTGCCGACCGCCCTGTGGGTGGTGATCCTGCTGGTAGCGCTGGCGCTTGCCTTCGACTTCATGAACGGGTTCCACGACGCGGCGAATTCGATCGCCACCGTCGTCTCCACGGGGGTGCTCAAGCCGACCACGGCCGTGGTGTTCGCCGCTTTTTTTAACGTGATCGCTATCCTGATCTTCCACCTGAGCGTCGCCGCGACGGTCGGAAAGGGCATCGTCCAGCCGGGGGTGGTGGACACCCACGTTGTGTTCGGCGCGCTGGTGGGCGCGATCACGTGGAACGTGGTGACCTGGTACTACGGCATCCCCAGCAGCTCTTCGCACGCGCTGATCGGCGGCATCGTGGGAGCCGTCATCGCCAAGGCCGGCGCGGGCTCGCTCATCGCGACGGGCATCGGCAAGACGGTGCTTTTCATCTTCGTTTCACCGGTCCTCGGGTTCACGCTTGGCTCCCTCATCATGGTGGCCGTGTCGCATATTTTCAGGCGGGCCACGCCATCGAAGGTCGACCGGTGGTTCCGCCGCCTCCAGCTGGTTTCGGCCGGCGCTTACAGCCTGGGCCACGGCGGCAATGATGCGCAAAAGACCATCGGCATCATCTGGATGCTGCTGATCGCTACCGGCTACACCGCGGCGGGCGACACCTCGCCACCGAACTGGGTCATCCTGTCCTGCTACTTCGCGATCGGCTTCGGCACAATGTTCGGCGGCTGGCGCATCGTCAAGACCATGGGCCAGAAGATCACGAAGCTCAAGCCGGTGCACGGCTTCTGCGCGGAAACCGGTGGTGCCGTGACGTTGTTCCTGGCCACAGCGCTCGGCATTCCGGTATCCACCACGCACACCATCACCGGCGCCATCGTCGGTGTCGGCTCCACACAGCGCGCCAGCGCCGTGCGCTGGGGCGTGGCTGGCAACATCGTATGGGCCTGGATCTTCACCATCCCGGCGTCAGCCTTCGTCGCCGCCATCGCTTACTGGGTGAGCCTGCAGATCTTCTGACAGGCACAACAAGTCACAATCCCGGCGGGTTCGGATGCAGCCGCGCCATCGACAAGCAGTCGACGTAGCGCCCGTTCTTCAGCCCGAAGGCCGTGTGCCGGCCTTCCTCGACAAAGCCCATCTTGCGATACAGCGCGATCGCGCGGTCGTTGTCGGCGTGAACGTACAGTTCCACGCGCAGCACGCCGGCCCAGTTGTCGGCCCAGTCCAGCGCGCGGGCAAGCAACCGCTGGCCCACGCCGCGCCCTTGCCATTGTGGGCTGACGCTGAGGCCCAGGCCGCGCACATGCATGCGGCGCAAGGTGGCGCTCTGCACGTGCAGGCCGGCGCAGCCGGCAACCTCGTCGCCGGCCATGGCGACGAGGCGGCAGGCATTCGACTCCATCTTCTGCAGGTATTCCAGACGCGACGCGACGGGCGCATCGGGCATCTGCAGCAGGCCCTCGAATACGCCGGGCTGCCCCAGATGTGCGGAAATCCGCGCGGCGTCTTCGGGTTCGGCGCTGCGGATGATGATGGCGTCGGCGTCAGCCTTGTGGGCGGCGTCCATGTCGTTTCTCCTGGTGAGGGTGGATGGACGAACCAATCTACCCAGTGGCTCGCGGCGCGGCAAATGCCGCCTGCGCATGGAACGATGCCGTAACCACGCTCGCGCGTGCCGGCTACTGCGAAATCTTCCGCCCTTCCTCGACCTGGTATTCGAAATAGCGTTGGAAGCTGAATGCGATGCTGGCCATGAGCACCGTGGTGCCGACCAGCAGTGACAGCGCCACGGCGGCGATCGTGAACCAGTTGGTGCCGCCCGCGGCTGCGTCTTCGCCGGCTGACCGGTTGAACCGCGCGTTCCACTTCTCGCGCGAGGTCAAGCCATAGACGATGGCGGTGAGCGCGCAGCCGGCAACCGTGAAACCCAGCAAGGGGATCAGCACCCAGCTCCACGCATCGTCCAGCCCGTACCGTTGCACGCGCTGGATGCCGTACAGGCCCAGCGCCGCGGGAATGGGCAGCGCCCAGCCCACCATGTCCCCGAAGCCATGCAAGTAGAAGCGGTGCAGGCCCAGGGGGCCGCCCAGAAAGGCCAGCCAGGCCGCGAGAGTCTTGTTTTTCATCCGGGGCTCGGCTCGGGCGGCGTGGTGTCGCCTTCACCCAGCGTTTTCTCCATCAGCACGATGTCGAGCCACTTGCCGAACTTCCAGCCGCACGACTTGAACGTGCCCACCGGCGTGAAGCCCAGCGTGCGGTGCACGCCGATCGAGCCCGCATTGTTGGAATCTCCGATGACCGCGATCAGTTTGCGGATGCCGAACGCTTCGGCCTGCGTCGCAAGCTCTGCTAGCAGGGCCTTGCCCAGCCCTTTGCCGGCGGCGTCGGGGTGCAGGTAGATCGAGTCTTCGGCTGAAAAACGGTAGGCCGGCCGGGGCTTGAACCACTGGCAATAGGCGTAGCCCAGGATGTGCCCGCCTTCCTCCGCGACCAGCCAGGGCAAGCCCTTGGCCAGCACGTCGGCGCGACGGGCCGCCAGCTCGGTCTCAGAGGGTGGCGTGGTCTCGAACGTCCCTGTTCCATGCAGCACGTGATGGGCATATATCGCGGTGATCGCGGGCAAATCGGCGTCGGTGCTGGGGCGTATGGTGCTCATAAAGGTCATTGACGTTATAATCGTGGGCTCTACAGCGTGTCGCTGGCCGGGTGGCCGTAAGCGCGTGTCTCAACGCTGGAAAGATTTTGGGGAAATTTCCCCTCCCACCCAAGGATAAATCATGGTCGTCATTCGACTCTCCCGTGGCGGCGCGAAAGCCCGTCCGTTCTTCAACATCGTCGTTGCCGACAAGCGTACCCGCCGCGACGGCCGCTTCATCGAGCGCATCGGTTTCTACAACCCCGGCGCCAAGGACAATGAAGAAGGCATCCGCATCGCCCAGGACCGCCTGACGTACTGGCGCGGTGTCGGCGCGACCCCGTCGCCCACCGTCGAACGCCTGATCAAGCAAGCCGCGGCCAAGACGCCGGCTTAAGGCAGTTATGGCGGCCCCGCGTCCGGCAGCCCAGCTGCCTTCCGGCGTGGAGCCGGCCGAACTTCCGGCCGATGCGATCGAAATCGGGCGCATCGCCGATGCCTGGGGCATCAAGGGCTGGTTCAAGGTCCTGCCCCACAGCGCTTCCCCGGAAGCGCTTTTTTCTTCCAAGCGCTGGTATCTGCAACCGTCCGAAAAAGGCGCCAAGACCTTTTCCGGCACGGTGCTGCTGCGCGTGAAGGAGGCCAAGGAGCACTCCGACACCGTCGTGGCCACTGCGCATGAGGTGGACGACCGCAACGCGGCCGAGGCGCTTCGCGGGGCCCGAATTTTTGTTCCCCGTTCCAGCTTCCCCACCGCCAGCACCGACGAGTACTACTGGGTCGACCTGATCGGCCTGGACGTCGTGAATCGCGAAGGCGTAGCGCTCGGGCAGGTGCGTGAACTGCTGTCGACCGGCCCGCAGACCGTGCTGGTGCTCGAATACTTCGAGGACAGCAAGGTCCAGGAGCGGATGATTCCCTTTGTTTCGGCCTACGTCGACACCGTGGACCTGCCTGGCAAGCGCATCACGGTCGACTGGCAGCCGGACTACTAGCGCGAAAGTCACGCGATGCGCTTCGACGTCATCACGCTGTTTCCCGAACTGTTCGCGCCTTTCCTGGTGAGCGGCGTCACTCGCCGCGCGTACGAATCCAAGCTGGTGGACGTGCGCCTGTGGAACCCGCGCGATTTCGCCGAGGGCAACTACAAGCGCGTGGACGATCGTCCCTTCGGCGGTGGGCCGGGTATGGTGATGATGGCCGCGCCCCTGGCGCAGTGCCTCGCGGCGATCCAGGCCGAGCGCGCCGATACGGCGCCCGTGGTGCTGTTCTCGCCGGTCGGCGAACGGCTGGACCACGCGGGGGTGGAGCGCTGGTCGGCAAGCCAGGGCGCCGTGCTGATCTGCGGCCGCTACGAAGGGATCGACCAACGATTCATCGACCGGCACGTGACCGTTCAGATCAGTCTGGGCGACTTCGTGCTTTCGGGCGGCGAGATCGCGGCCATGGCGCTGCTGGATGCCGTCGCGCGGCTGCAGCCCGGCGTGCTGGGTGACGAGGACAGCTCGCAGTTCGACAGCTTCAACCCGGCCCTGGACGGGCTGCTGGACTGCCCGCACTACACCCGGCCGGAGGAGTGGGACGGCCTCAAGGCGCCGCCCGAACTGCTGTCGGGCCACCATGCACAAATCGAGCGTTGGCGCCGCGACCGCCGGCTGGAAATCACCGCGCGCCGCCGACCGGACCTGATCGCCGTAGCCCGGGCTGCCGGTGCCTTGTCGAAAGCCGACGAGGCCTTGCTGGCAACGCTGCCGTAAAACTGTTTATAATCAAAGGCTTTCCGATCCTCTGCCCGGCCGCCTGACCGCTTTTTAGCACCCAGGCCTTTTGTGTAGCGCGGGCACGATCACAGAGGTAAACATGAACCTGATCCAGATCCTCGAGCAAGAGGAAATCGCCCGCCTGGGCAAGAAGATCCCCGAGTTCGCCCCCGGCGACACCGTGATCGTCAGCGTCAACGTCGTCGAAGGCACCCGCAAACGCGCCCAGGCTTTCGAAGGCGTCGTCATCGCCAAGCGCAATCGCGGCCTCAACAGCGGCTTCACGGTGCGCAAGATCTCCAGCGGCGAAGGCGTGGAGCGCACGTTCCAGACCTACAGCCCGCTGATCGCCGGCATCGAAGTCAAGCGCCGCGGCGACGTCCGCCGTGCCAAGCTGTACTACCTGCGTGACCGCAGCGGCAAGTCGGCTCGCATCAAGGAAAAGCTGGCCCACCGCAACAAGCCCGCCGCTACCGCTGCCGCTGCCGAATAAGCGAAGGCTTCGCCAAAAAAACCGCCGCCGGCTTCGTGCTCGTGGCGGTTTTTGCATTCCGGCCCACCTCATTCCATGCCCATCGATCCCGTCCCCGCCTACGTGCCGCTGTCCAAGCTGCCGAACTTCGATCCCCGTACCGTGCCGGTGGTCGGCATCGACACGCACTTACCTGCCGTGAGTCCGGAGGCACTGCGTCCCGATTCGCTGCGTGAGCGATTCGCTTCGCCGCCCCACTGGGAGCCGGAGGTGTGGGCGGAACCGAAATTCACCGATCGCGAGCCGGCCCGCGCCTCCGTGCTGGTGGCCGTGGTGATGCGCGAGCGGCCGACAGTGATCCTCACCGAACGCACGACGCACTTGTCCACGCACTCCGGGCAGGTGGCGTTTCCCGGGGGCAAGCAGGACGAGACGGACACCGATACCGCCCACACGGCCCTGCGTGAGGCGCAGGAAGAGATCGGCCTCGCGCCTGAGTTGGTGGAAGTGGTTGGGCAGATGCCCACTTACACCACGGGCACGCGATTCATCATCACGCCCGTCGTCGCGCTGGTGCAACCCGATCACCGGCTCAACATCAACGCATTTGAAGTCGCCGACGCCTTCGAAGTGCCGCTGGAATTCCTGATGAACCCGGCGCATCACAGGCGCCACGCGATCGAATGGGCCGGCGCACGCCGCGAGTGGTTCTCCATGCCCTTCATGGACGGCACCACGGAGCGCTTCATCTGGGGGGCCACCGCGGCCATGCTGCGCAACTTCTACCGGTTCCTCGCCGCCTGACGAGGGTGGGCTCACGGCGGCCTTTATGATTGCCGCATGAGTTTCTTCGCCATCCTGTTCGCCCTGCTGATCGAGCAGGTGCGTCCGCTGGCACGGCACAACCCGATCCACGCCGGCCTGCGAGGCTGGGCCCGCTGGGTCAGCCGCAATTTCGACGCGGGCAAGCCGCACCATGGCTGGGTCGCCTGGACGCTGGCAGTCGTGTTGCCCGCATTGGTGGCCTTGGGCGTGCATTGGGCGCTGGCGCTTCTGGTCGGTTGGCCCGTCGCCGTGCTCTGGAACGTCGCGGTGCTGTACGTGACGCTGGGTTTCAGGCAGTTCAGCCACCATTTCACCAACATCCGCGACGCGCTGGACACGGCCGACGAGCCACGCGCGCGCGAGTTGCTGGCGCAATGGCAGCAAGTGGATGCGAGCGAACTGCCGCGCAGCGAGATCGTGCGGCATGTCATCGAATATTCGGTTTTGGCGGCGCACAGGCACGTGTTCGGTGTGCTGGCCTGGTATTCGGTGCTTGCGGCGTTCGGCTTCGGCCCGGCCGGGGCAGTGCTGTACCGCATGACCGAATTTGTCGCCCGCTATTGGAAGCACCGCGACCGCACACAGGCCCAACCGGCCAGCCAGGCACTGGAAACTGCGGCCACGAGTGCCTGGAGCGTGATCGACTGGCTGCCCGCGCGCATTACGGCGCTGGCCTTCGCCGTGGTCGGCAGCTTCGAGGAGGCGATCGACTGCTGGCGCAACCATGCCCAGCGTTTCCCCAATGACAACGATGGAGTGATCCTGGCGGCGACGTCGGGTGCCGTCAACGTGCGCCTGGGCGGCGAAGCGCTGAAGTCGGCTGCGTTCGCGCCCAATGCCTCCCAGGGCTTTAGCTCGGCCGGCGCCGAGACGATAGACGACAGCGAAAGCACACCCGGCCGCGAGGCGGAGATCGGCCACCTGCGGAGCATCGTCGGCCTGGTG
This sequence comes from Ramlibacter sp. WS9, assembly GCF_003797765.1. GTDB lineage: Bacteria > Pseudomonadota > Gammaproteobacteria > Burkholderiales > Burkholderiaceae_C > Ramlibacter. Next base: position 61,189 of record NZ_RKMB01000016.1, read on the forward strand.
TGGCGCTCGGTCGTGCTGTGGATGGTGTTGCTGGCGCTGTTGACGCTGGCGCGGCTGCTGGGCTAACCGATGGACGGCCAAGCCTTGTGGAGCCCGCGGGTGCGCGAGCTGGTGCCCTACGTTCCCGGCGAGCAGCCGCGCATCGCCAATCTGGTCAAGCTCAATACCAACGAGAACCCGTATCCCCCGTCACCGCGCGTCGTCGCCGCGATCGAGCAGGCGGCGCGGCAGGGCTTGCAGCTTTATCCCGACCCGGAGTCGACCGCCCTGCGCGAAACCATTGCCGCGCATCATGGGATCGATGCGGCGCAGGTCTTCCCCGGCAATGGATCTGACGAAGTGCTTGCGCACGCGTTCTTCGCGTTCTTCCAGCAGCCGAGGCCGCTGCTGATGCCCGACATCACGTACAGCTTCTACCGCGTGTATTGCCAGCTGTACGGCATCCGGGCGGAACTGCTGCCGGTAGACGATGCATTGCAGATCGACATGGCCCACTACGCTGGCCGCCCGGCGGGCGGCGTGGTCATCGCCAACCCGAACGCACCGACCGGCAGCGCGCTGCCTCTGGCTGCGATCGAGACTTTGCTGCAATCGCAGCCCGGCAGCGTGGTGCTGGTCGATGAGGCCTATGTGGACTTCGGTGCGGACAGCGCGATGCCGCTGGTCGAGAAATACCCCAACCTGCTGGTGGTGCATACGCTGTCGAAGGCGCGCTCGCTGGCGGGCTTGCGCGTGGGTTTCGCGGCGGGGCAACGTCATTTGATCGAAGCGTTGGAGCGTGTGAAGAACAGCTTCAACTCGTATCCGCTGGGTCGGCCGGCGCAGGCCGGCGCTGCGGCGGCCTATGAGGACAGTGAGTACTTCGAGCAGACGCGCCAGGCCGTGATAGCGGCTCGCGAAGAGCTCACCGTGCAGCTTTGGCGGCTGGGATTCGATGTGCTGCCGTCGAAGGCCAACTTCGTGTTTGCGCGGCACCCGCGCCAGGACGCGGCCGCGCTGGCGTCGCGGTTGCGCGAGCACGGTGTGCTGGTGAGGCACTTCAAGCAACCGCGCATCGATCAGTATCTGCGAATCAGCGTGGGCACGCCGGCGCAGTGCGAAGCGCTGGTGAATGCGTTGCGGCTGTTGCTGCCCACGCCCTCACCCTAGCCCTCTCCCAGGGGGAGAGGGGACAAGTCAGTACCGCTCGGGCTGCGAGAGCTCGGCGAACAGTTCCTTGTAGATGCGGTAGCGCGACGGCGTGATGCCGCCTTCGGCCGGGTCCTTGCCCGTGGCCGCGATCACGTCGCAGCCCGGCTCATGCAGGTGCGTGCAGTTGTAGAACTTGCAGTTGCCCAGGTGTGCCCTGAAGTCCGGCATGCAGCCGGCCAGCTGCATCGGCTCGATGTGGTTCAGGCCGAACTCCTGGAAGCCGGGCGAGTCGATCAGGGCCGTCGTGCGCTCCTTGTCGACCCAATACCAGGTGGTGCTGGTCGTGGTGTGCTTGCCGGAATTGAGCGCCTGGGAAATCTCGCCGGTCAACACGGTGGCGCCTGGCACGAGAAGGTTGATCAGCGTGCTCTTTCCCGCGCCCGATGGCCCGAGCACCAGCGTCGTCTTGCCGCTCAGGTGCTTGAGCAGGTGGTCGCGATCGACCGCGCCCGAGAGCCGCAGGCACAAGGGCAGTACCCCATACTGCATGCGCTGGTAGGGCAGCAACCGGGCCCACGCGCGCTCGAAGGGTTCGACCAGGTCGCTCTTGTTCAGCGCGACGATGGGCGTGATCTTTTCAGCTTCCGCGGCGATCAGCGCGCGCGAGAGCTGGCTTTCGGAGAACTCCGGCTCCGCGGCCACCAGGATCAACACCAGGTCCAGGTTGGCGGCGAAAGACTTGGTGCGGATCTCGTCCTGGCGGTAGAAGAGGTTGCGCCGCGGCTCGACCTTCTCGATGGTCCCCTCGTCGTGGGAGCCCTGCCAGAGGACGCGGTCGCCGACGACGGCCGTGCTCTTCTTGCCTCGCGGGTGACAGATCAGCCGCTGGCCTTCAGGTGTTTCGACGAGGAAGTGGCGACCGTGGCTCGCAACCACCAGCCCGCGATCGAGCGCCGCGCGCTCAGCCAAGACGAATCGCCTTCATGCGAGGAGCGCGTTGGCCTGCGCCGCGCATTCGAAATCTGTCTCCGACAGCCCGTTGACGTCGTGGGTGTTGAAGCGAACGACACAACGGCCGTAATGAACGGAAAGATCGGGGTGGTGGTCTTGCGCGTTGGCGATGAAGGCCAGCGCGTTCACGAACGAGATAGTCTCGTAGTAGTTGGCGAAGGTATAGGTCTTTTCGATGGCGACATCGGCGCCGTCTCCGGTGAGCTGCCAGCCGGGCAGGGACGCGAGGCGGCTGACGATTTCCGTGGCGGTGAGCGCGCGGCGCGGCAGGAGGGACCAGTCTTTTTTCTTCATCATGCTTGTCATGCGGCACTCCCGGCAGTCATGCGTTGCAGCCGCTCGGACGCGGGCGGATGCGAGTAGTAGAACTTCACGAAGACCGGGTCGGGTGTCAGCGTGGAGGCGTTGTCTTCGTAGAGCTTCAGCAAGGCGGTGGAAAGATCCTGGCCGCTGGTTTGCTGGACGGCGTACGCATCGGCTTCGAATTCATGCTTGCGCGACAGGCGCGCCATCAAGGGCGAAACGAAGAAAGAGAACACGGGCACTGCCAACAGGAACAGCAGCAGCGCGAGCGCGTCGTTGGGACCACTCAGGTTCGGGCGCACGCCCAGGCCCGTATAGAACCACACCTGCGTTGACAGCCAGCCGAGCAGCGCGAACCCTCCGAGGCTGATGGCGAACATGCCGGCGATCCGCTTGATGATGTGCTTGTGCTTGAAGTGGCCCAGCTCGTGCGCCAGCACCGCATCCACCTCGCCGGGCGAAAGCTTGGCGAGCAGCGTGTCGTAAAACACGACCCGCTTCGCGGCGCCGAAGCCCGTGAAGTACGCATTGGCGTGCGCGCTGCGCTTGCTGCCGTCCATGACGAACAGGCCCTTCGCCGCGAAGCCGCAGCGGCGCATGAGTTCGGTTACGCGAGCCTTCAGCGTCTCGTCATCGAGCGGCTTGAACTTGTTGAACAGCGGCGCGATGAAGGTGGGGTAGATCACCAGCAGTAGCAAGTTGAAACCCATCCATACCGCCCACGCCCACAACCACCATTGCGCGCCCGCGGCGCCCATCAGCCAGAGGATCAACGCCACGACAGGCAGGCCGATCGCCGCGCCCAGCAGCGTGGACTTGAGCAAGTCCGCGAGCCAGAGCTTGAAGCTCATCTTGTTGAAGCCGAAGCGCTCTTCGATAACAAAGGTTTGGTACAGGGTGAGGGGCAGGTCCAGCGCGCCGCTGATGAGGCCAAAGCCCGCGATCAAGGCCAGTTGCTGCGCCATGCCCGCGCCCGTCCAGCCGATCAGCACTTGATTCAGCAGGTCCAGGCCGCCCAGCAGCGTCCATCCCAGCAGCACGGCTGCGCCAAACGCCAGCTCGAGCAGGCCGAACCGCGTTTTCGTGATCGTGTAGTCGGCGGCCTTCTGGTGCGCCGCGAGGGACACCGTTGCTGCGAAAGCGGGCGGTACGGCGTCGCGGTGCCGCGCCACATGGCGAATCTGGCGCGATGCCAGCCAGAACTTGACCGCGATGCCGGCGAGCAGGAAGCCGGCAAACGCCAGGGTCAGTGAGTAGGAAGCCGTCATCTGCCCAAGTTTAGGCCATCGGCGACAATCGCAAGCATGTCAGAAATCGCAACCGAAACACCCGCAACGCTGGCCAAGAGCGACCAGAACCTCGTCTGGCTGGACTGCGAAATGACGGGCCTGGACCCTGAAGTCGACCGCATCATCGAGATCGCGGTGATCGTGACCGGCCCGCACCTCACTCCGCGCATCGAAGGCCCGGTGCTGGTCGTCCACCAGAGCGACGAGCAGCTGGACAAGATGGACAACTGGAACAAGGGCACGCACGGGCGCAGCGGCCTCATAGACAAGGTCAAGGCTTCGTCAATCACGGAGGCGCAGGCTGAGCAGGAGATTCTCGAGTTCCTCGCGAAGTACGTGCCGAAGGCGTCGACGCCCATGTGCGGCAACAGCATCAGCCAGGACCGGCGCTTCCTGGTGAAGTACATGCCCAAGCTGGAAACCTTCTTTCACTACCGCAACGTCGACGTGAGCACGCTCAAGGAGCTGGCGAAGCGCTGGAAGCCCGAGGTGTACTCGTCGTTCAAGAAGCAGCAGAAGCACACCGCCCTGGCCGACGTGCATGAATCCATCGACGAACTGGTGCACTACCGCGAGCACCTCCTGGTGGTCGGAACTCCGCCGCTTGCGGGAAAACCCTGAACGTGCGACAATCGCGGGCTTGGCTGATATCCAGCCTTCGTGCATCTCCCTTCACACAGCGGCTCAAGAATAAAGAGCCACCAGCGCCGACTCCCAAGTCACAAGGCCCTGACAGTCGTTTGATGGTTGATGTTTCTTAACCATTGACGACAACGCCGCCACCTTCTGGCGACGTCATCGACAAGCGCCCCTTCCAGGGGCGCGTGCGTGTGAGCATTTTTATGACCGACACTTTTGCAGTGCAGGGCGAGCTTTCGCCTGCCGAATCCTTTGATACCGCGGCGATCGCCGCCGAGCCGGCCGCTGAGGCCGCCGAGCAATTCGTTGCCGCCGTCCCCAACGGCTTCCTGAAGCTGGGCCTGGCTTCCGAGCTGATCCGCGCCGTGGCAGACCTGGGCTACACCCAGCCGACCACCGTGCAGGAACAGACCATTCCCCTGGCACTGCCGTCCGACGACGCGGCCGCCGGCTACATCGACCTGATGGTTTCCAGCCAGACCGGCAGCGGCAAGACCGCGGCCTTCCTGCTGCCCGTGCTGCACACGCTGCTGAAGCAACAGGCCGAAGCCGAAGCCAAGCTGCGCGCCGAATTCGAGCAGGAAATTGCCGAGGCCGTGGCCCGCGGCGAGCCGGCTCCCAAGCGCCCCAAGCGCAAGGACCCGACCAGCTCGCGCAATTTCAAGCCCGCCACGCCAGGCGCGCTGATCCTGTGCCCCACGCGTGAACTCGCGCAGCAGGTGGCGCATGACGCCATCGGCCTGGTGCAGCATTGCCGCGGCCTGCGCATTGCCAGCGTGGTGGGCGGCATGCCTTACCAGCTGCAAATCGCACGTCTGCAGAACGCCGACCTCGTGGTCGCCACACCGGGCCGCCTGCTCGACCTGCAGCGCTCGTCGCAGATCAAGCTGGACAAGGTGCAGTTCCTGGTCGTCGACGAAGGCGACCGCATGCTGGACCTCGGCTTTGCCGACGACCTGGCGGAAGTCAACAAGCTCACCATCGAGCGCAAGCAGACCATGATGTTCAGCGCTACGTTCGCGCCGCGCATCCAGGCCCTGGCCGCGCGCGTGATGCGCCAGCCGCGCAAGATCCAGATCGACAGCCCGCAGGAAAAGCACGCCAACATCAAGCAGGTGCTGTTCTGGGCCGACAGCCCCCAGCACAAGCGCAAGCTGTTGGACCACTGGCTGCGTGACACCACGATCAACCAGGCCATCGTCTTCGCCAGCACCCAGATCGAGTGCGACGGCCTGGCCAACGACCTGCAGCAAGCCGGCTTCGACGCCGTCGCCCTGCACGGCGCCCTGAGCCAGGGCCTGCGCAACCGCCGCCTGATGGCGCTGCGCCAAGGCCAGGTGCAGGTGCTGGTGGCCACCGACGTCGCTGCGCGCGGCATCGATGTGCCCACGATCACCCACGTCTTCAACTACGGACTCCCGATGAAGGCCGAGGACTACACCCACCGCATCGGCCGCACCGGCCGTGCAGGTCGCGATGGCCTGGCCGTGACGTTCGCCGAGTTCCGCGACCGCCGCAAGATCTTCGACATCGAGGGTTACAGCAAGCAGCAGTTCAAGGCCGAAACGATTCCCGGCCTGGAGCCGGCGCAACGCGCGCCGCAGGCACCGCGCGGCGGCTTCGCCGACCGTGGCGCTCCTCGCGATCACCATTCGCGCGACCGCAAGTTCGGCGCTCCGCGCACGGCCGGCTTCGGCGGCAACCATGCACCGCGTGAAGAGCGTGGCTTCGACAACCGCCGCAGCAACGAAAGCTACGTCCGCAAGCCCGCTTTCGGCGATTTCGGTGGCCAGCGCGAAGGCTTCGCGCCGCGCGGCGACTTCGCCCCACGTGCCCCGTCGTCATTCGCCAAGCCGGCCAAGCCCGGCAACGGCGGCAAGGTGTTCGTGCCGCGTGACGCCAAGAAGCGTCCGTACAAGCCGGCCAACTAAGTAGAGAAGAAAGCTGCGGCCGTTCAGGCCGCTGCGGTCATCGCCCGGCCGGTATCCGGCCAGCGGCGATTGACATAGACCCAAGCGACCAGACCGACGCTCATCATCAGCAATGAGGTGAGCGCGATCGCGCGCGTCGAATGCATCACCAATGGTGCGATCACGCCTGCGACGATTCCGTTGGCTGTCGAGCCGATGACGGCCTGCAGCGACGAAGCCATGCCGCGCCGCTCCGGATACAGGTCCAGCACCAGCAGCGTCACCACTGGCACCATCAAGGCCCATCCGAACGAGAACACCGCGATCGGCACCAGCGCCCACGATGCGGAGGGTTTGAGTATGAAATTCGCGGCGACATTGGCCAGCGAGACCAACACCATGATCAGGAACCCGTAGCGAATCTGCTTTCGCGGTGTGATCCGTCCCGCGAGCCGCCCGCTGGCCCAGGCCCCGCCCATGATGCCCGCGATGGTGAGCAGGAAGAACCAGAAGAATTGCGTGGGCGCCAGGCCCAGGTGGTCGCCGAGGAACGCCGGCGCGCACAGCACGTAGAGGAACATCCCGTTGAACGGCACGCCGCTGGCGAGCGCCAGCAAGAAGAAGCGCGGGTTGGAACTGAGCTGCCAGTAGCCCTGCATCAGGTTTCGAACGTTGAACGGCTGGCGTTGCGTGACGTGAAGCGTTTCAGGCAGCAGCTTGAAGTTGGCGCTCCACAGAAGAACACCGACACCGGTGAGAAACCAGAAGATGCTGTGCCAGCCCGCATGGACGAAGAGCCAGCCGCCGATGATGGGCGCAATCGCCGGCGCAACGCCAAAATAGATCGTCACCTGGCTCATCACCTTCTGCGCCTGCGCCGGCGGGAACATGTCGCGGATGATGGCGCGCGAGACGACGATGCCCGCGCCGGTGGACAGGCCCTGCAGCCCGCGGAAGAACACCAACTGGCCGATGGTCTGCGACAAGGCGCAACCCGCCGACGCCACCGTAAACATCGCGATGCCCCACAGCACGACGGGCCTGCGGCCGAAGCTGTCGGCCAGCGCGCCATGAAAGAGGTTCATGAACGCGAAGCCGAACAGGTAGGCCGACAGCGTCTGCTGCATGGCGACCGGATCCGCGCCCAGCGCCTGCGCTATGCCCGAAAACGCCGGGATATAGGTGTCGATGGAGAACGGGCCCAGCATGCCCAACAGCGAGAGCAATACGGCAAGGGCCCAGCGCGGCGCGCGCCAGAGTTTGTCGGCATCAGGGTTCACGAGCCGTCGAGTCTACCGTCTGCCGGCTGCTTGCCGGTAAACTGCGGGCCCAACAAGAGGACGGATGAACAAATGGCTAAGGTCTGGCTGGACGTCGGCAACTGGATGGATGAAGCGGCTCGCCGGCCTGGTGCTACGGAAGAGCAATGTTTTCGTGCCGCGCTGGCTTGCGACCCCACGGAGCTCCAGTTCTGCAGCTTCGGCACGAGCGGCTTTCAGTATCTTGAGGCCGCGGCCGTTCGGTACGCTTTGGACATCGTGGGCACGCTGCCATCTGCGTCCGCACCTGCGGCAGCGGCGCGGGAGCCTGCCCGCGACTTGGCGGCCCAGGTTCGAGGGCTGATCGGCCAACTTCCAACGCCGATGCAGCCGCCCCTGATGGCGTTTGCGCGGGGCGCCAAACGTCTGCTGACCTCGTCAAGCGCACCGCCAGAGGCCGTGTCACCGCCTGTACCTGCTGTTGCGGCCAATGCATTGGGCCAGCCGCCATTTGGCACGGCCGACGTTTTTCTGTCGTTCTCCGCGGATTGGCGGACCGAAACCTGGCGACTGCTGCGCGACCTGCGTGACGGTATGGGCTTTCGTGTCCTGTTGCCCGGAGGCGGTGTGCCGACGGAAGACCTGGAGCGCCTCGAGGCTTGGGCGCAGGCGCGCGCGACAGAGGGTGATGGGGCGGGCGCGTTGCGCGTCGCGTTCGTGCTGGCAGCACAGGGGCGCACTTCGTTCGAAGACCGGCTGCAAAACCTCTACATGGGCGTGCTGCGCGAAGGCGACGTGTGCATCGACATTGGGGCCCATACGGGCCGCCATGCATTGCCTATGAGCTGTGCGGTGGGCTTGGGCCGTGTAGCCGCGTTCGAGCCCAACCCGGCCATCGCGGAACGGCTGCGTGCGCGGATGAAAATCCTAGCGACCCCGAACGTGACGGTGCACGAGGTTGCTCTGTCCGACGAGGCGGGTCGGGCCGAGTTTGTCATCGCGCTCGAACGGCCGGAGGAATCCGGCTTGAAGGAGCGTGTGTACAACGGGCCCACACGCCTGGAGAAGGTGCAGGTCCAGCTAGAGAAACTGGACAGCATGGCGCTGGGCGACCCGCGCTTCATCAAATTGGACACGGAAGGCGCGGAATACAAGGTGCTGCTTGGCGCGCGAGAAACGATCGCGCGCGCGCGTCCCGTCGTGGCGTTCGAGTTTGGCCTGCAAAGCTACGGAGCTTACGGCGTCGATCCGAACGATGTGTTCACGTACTTCGAGTCGTTGGGCTACGAGATTTTCAGCATTCACGGCGATCGCTTGGCGCAGCAGGAGTTCGTGGAAGCCTCGCAGGTGCAGAGCTATTGGGACTACGTTGCGTGCAGGCGGGAAGAGTCGGGCTCGGTGCAAGCGATTCTTCGGGCGTTTGGGCACTGAGCAAGACACAAAGGCCGGGTGATCGGTCCGCGGCCGGCGCCGCAAACAGAATCGGCCAGCTACCCGTACGCCAGATTCCTCTACGAGTCGATCGTGGACTTCATCTTGGGCAGGAGCGTGTTCTACGTGAATGCCGGCGTCCTGCTGCTCTTCAAGCTCCTGACGATGTACCTCTGCTGGTTCGGCGCGATGCCTGTTGCCCCGATCGACCTGATTCACATCTACTGCATTCACTCGAGGCGCAGATGAGTCAAAAACCGGGCTGCGCGTCGGCAAGACAGTGCCACGGCACTCGCCGAATTCGCTCCGGCGTGCACTCTTGACCTGCCCCCTGCCGGCGTACCAACTGAATTGAGGAAGTCCTGGGGCTGCAAGGTTAATCGATCTGCGTGGTGGTTGAAGTGGATCGAGTTGGCGGGATGCGTCCGATGCTGCCAAGCCGCCGCCAGCTGCAGCCGCCGAGTCGAAGCCCGAGATGTCGCGATCTTCGGCTAGCCCATGCGGCCAGAACAGCGCCTTGTCCCGTCAGCTCATTGCTTGGCGGACGAGCAGCGTGTCAGTGAACTGCTCGAAGGCGACGATCTTTCCGTCTTGCAACTTCCAGACATGGGCGACGCGAGCCTGCATTTCCTTTCCCGTGGCGCGAAAGGTGCCGTGGTAAGTCCCTACCCCGACCACCTGGTCACCACCATCGATGAGGTTCTGCAGTTCGACGTGGTAGCCGATCCAATCCCTGCCCAGGACGGCAAAGACGTTGTCGATGACCTGCTGCGGGCCGACCCACGTGCCGGCGCAGGGGAAGCCCGCCATCTCAGTCCAGCGTACCTGCGGCGATAGATCGACCATCATCGCCTCAATGTTCCCCTGAGCCGATGCCGCGTAATGGGCGCGGACGATCTCGATGTTCGTTGTCATCGCCTCAACCCCACTTCATCTCGCCCTTGGCAACCTTCGACCCGATCTGCAGCGCAACTCCCATGCCGGCGTTGGGATAACGCTTGGTCATGGCCGCGATCAGGGCGGCGCTGTCGGCGGCCTTGGCAAGCTCTTCCTCGAAAGCCACGAGGTAGTCGCGTGTGTAGCGTATTGCTGTTGCGTCGGTCGCAGCTCCGGGCATCATGTGGCCAGGGACCACCACGGCAGGCTTGCGGGCAACCATTGCGTCAAGCGTCTTCACCCAAGCCGCGCGAGCCTCTGCACCCTGCGTGTCGGCGGTCCACACGTGAACGCCTGAGAACAGCAGCACGCCGCCGAAAATGGCGTTGAGCGAAGGCACCCAGATGTAGCGACGGTTGGCCAGCGAACCAGCATCGGCGATCTCGAGTGTCTGGCCTTCCAGCGTGAGCGTCTTGCCGTCGAAGGCTTCGGGCATCACGATGTCAGCCAGGGCCTGCGGACCGTTCTCCTTGAGTTGAGGCCCCCAGGTCGCCAGCTTCTTTTCCACATTTCCCTTGATGGCCGCGATCGTGGCCGACGCAGCGATCACCTTGGCCGCGGGAAACGCTGCCTTGATGGGGGCGAGGCTGAAGTAGTAGTCAGGATCGCTCTGGCTGATGTAGATGGTGGTGAGCTTCTTGCCCGTGGCCTTGATGGCCTCGGCGAGCGCCTTGCCGTCGGGAAGTGTGAAGCCACCATCGATCAGCACGGCTTCGCTCGCGCCGGAGATCAGCACCGGGGCTCGGAAGAATCCGTGCTCGCCGGCGGGGAAATGCTTCCATGTCAGTGGGGTAGTTGCAGCCATAGCGTCTTTCACTCCTAGGATGGCCGTCGCGACAGCCGCGGCGGTTACAGTCTTGATTGCGTCTCTTCGTGTGGTCATGGGGAACGTGCTTTCTAGGTCAAATGAACGAGCGTTGGCGTAACCGACTGTGATCGGGCCGCACTCACGCTGCCTCCAGCTCGCCGATGAGCGCCCGTGGGTTGGAATAGGCGGCGGAGTGGTCCAGTACCCAGCGCTTCGCGCCGGATTCGGCAATCAATGTCGGCACGCCGCCAACACCGAACTCTTGCATCAACGCCTGGGCGCGGCCCATACGGGCTCGAGTGGCGCCCAGCAGATCGGCGTCGGGATGCGCGAGCCTCGCTGCGGCCTCTCCAAGATCGAGTGACTTCAGAAGATCGGCCAACGTCTCCGCCGACGTGACGTCGCGGCCATCCACAAAGCGTGCACGCTGAATGGCCTGGAGGGCTTCCGGTTCTCTGGCGGGATCGGTCAACGCCACGGCAGTCAGCGCCAAAGTGGCGGGGCCGCTGTCGAAGCGCTGCTGCCGGTTGCCTAGAACGCGATTGCGATACTGCTCGGAGAAGTGTTGCCCCGTCAGGCGTTCGATGCGCTGGTCGTTGGACCAGGCATAGCCTGCGAAGGCATCGTCCATAGGCCTCGCGGCGCCGCCCGAAAACATTCCGGTCGGCAGCATGTCGACTTTGACGCCGGGCGCCTCCAGCAACCCGGAGACAATCGGCGCCGCCCCGTAGCACCAGCCACACAGCGGATCGAACAGGTAGTGCAAGGTCGTGTTCATAGGATTCCTTCTTTGATGCGACCGATGGTAGGCGCCCACGATTGACTCGTAAACACATACATGCTAGACATAACGTATGTTAAAAACACACAATCAAGTCAAGAACGGCCTGGGAGGTCTGTCAAACCTCAAGCGTCTGACCTATTTCGTGGCCGTGGTGGAAACCGGTTCCTTCACGGCGGCAGCGGAGCGCCTGGGAATTACAAAAGCTGTGGTCAGCCAACAAGTGGCACGGCTTGAAAGCGAGTTTCGCACCTCGCTCCTGGTTCGCACCACGCGGAAGGTCCAACCGACTGAATCCGGGCAAGCCTTCTACCTGCGCTGCGCAATGATCCTGCGCGAGGCCGAAGAGGCCTTTGACGAGCTGGCCGAGGGATCGACCGAGCCGTCCGGCACGCTGCGGCTGACGGCGCCCTTCGACTACGGCGTCGGCGTGGTTGTACCGGTTATCGCTGCATTCATGCAGCGTTATCCCGCGTGCAAGGTCGACGCCATCCTGAGCGACCAAACGCTGAACATCATGACCGGCAACTTTGAATTGGCGATCCGGGTTGGCTGGCTGCCTGAAACCGGGCTACAGGCGCGCAAGATCGGTACCTTCAGGCAAGTGCTCGTCGCCGCGCCGGGGATGGCCGCGAAGGTGGCCCAGATCACCCAGCCGGATGACATTGCCCATCTGCCGTTCGTCGCCAACACAGCCCTGCGTGATCCGTTGCGGTGGGACTTCTCTCTCAACACGGCCGAACGCCAGGTAGTGAACGTGCACGCCTCGATTTTTCTCGACGCCACGCTCGCAGTACGCCAAGCCGTGTTCCACGGCGCCGGCCTCTCCGTGCTGCCTGACTATGCGGTTGCGGCTGACATCGCCGCAGGACGCCTCATCGAAGTCCTGCCTCAATGGCGCTTGTCAACCGGCGGCATTCACGCGGTTTTCCCGGCAGCGCGCTTCCGTCCAATGAAAGTCCGGGCCTTCGTCGACCTGTTGGCAGAACAGGAGTTGCTGCGGCAGTCGTTCCAGCATGGGCAAACCTTATAGATTGCCGCCTTCAGCAGATGGCCACGTGCTTCTGCAGGAACGCAAGCTGCGCCTGCACGTTCGTTTCGAGGTAGTTGCCATAGTACGGCTGGAAATGATCGGATGCGTGCAGCGTGAACTCGGCGTTCTGCATGCGGCTCGCCGCCTTCCGCGCGACAGCTGCCGAGACGATGGTGTCGTTCGAGCCGGCGATCACAAGCGTCGGCACGCGCACATTGCGAGCACCTGAGATCGGGCTGTAGTACGGCATCTTCAGCAGCACGCGCGCGAGCACCTTGTTCTCCCACGCCACGTCGGCACTGGCCTTCAGCTTCTCCATGCCGTCCCATGCTTCGACGCCAGTCAGCGCGGCCAACTCGCCGGGCCGGCCGACGACCGGCAGGTAGTGCGGTTTGCCGAACAGGCTACCGACCACGTCGCGCAGGCCCGCGAAGGTCAGCCGCAGTAAGACCAACGGGCTGAGCGCGGTGATCGCGGCCAGACCGCTCATGTGAGGATGGCCGGCGATGACCGCGGCCACGCGGTGCCCGCGCGCCGCCATGCAGGTCACATGCCCGCCGGAAAGCGACGTGCCCCACAGCACCATGCGCTGGCCGTCGACGCGCTCCAACGTCTTGACGTGCCGGATGGCGGCGTCCCAGTCCTTCAGGTGCCGTCCAGGGTCCACCCAGTGGCGCGGCTGGCCCTCGCTGTCGCCGAAGTTGCGGTAGTCGAATAGGTACACGGCGTAGCCGGCCTCGACGAAGCGTGTGGCGTGCGGAAGCAACATCGCGCGGACGCCGGCAAAGCCGTGCGCCATCACGATGACGGGAGGGCACTCACCCTGGCTGGGCATCAGCAGGGTCCCTGCGCAGCGCAGGCCCTGGCTGACAAACGAAGATTCGATGGAGTTCATGGGAGCTCGCTTCAAGCGCTTGCAGGGAATGGCGCGCCGCGCAACGATCCGACGCCGAACTCGAGCGCCGAATCCTCCACTGGATCCTTGAGCAGCATCACGCGGTCCTTCTCCGGGTTGTGGAGCACACGCCATGGCAGGCCACGACCCTGGCGCGGCAGCGTGGCCTGGCCCCGTCGCGCGTAGCCGGACTGAAGCGAACCCATGACAGTTTCGGCCTGCATCTCACCCGTCGGCGCGCGGGCCGTCACCATATCGACTCCCTTGACGTCCATGTGGTTGAGCAGCCGACAGACGTAACTCGCCGCCATGTCCACCTTGACGGTCCAGGGCGCATTGATGTAGCCGAAGAGCCATGCCATGTTCGGCACATCCTGCAGCAGCACGCTCTTGTAGGTCATCAACTCGCTCACGACGCGCGCCTGGCCGTCCACGCGCAGCGCCATGCCGCCGAGGGACTGAAGTTGCAAACCGGTCGCGGTCACGATGATGTCGGCCTGCAGCTCCTGCCCGGACTTCAGGCGGATACCGGTCTCGGTGAAGGTCTCAATGTGGTCGGTCACAACGGATGCCGTACCCGCTCTGATCGCCTTGAAAAGGTCGGCATCGGGCACAGCGCACAGGCGCTCGTCCCAAGGCTTGTACCGAGGCGAGAAGTGGGACATATCGAAGTCTTTGCCCACGTGCTTCCTCACGCCGGCCAGCAACACCGACCTCACCCGATCAGGCCAGCGCTTCGATAGCTTGTAGATCAGTCGCTGCAGCAACAGGTTGCGCCGACGTGCCATGTTGAAGACCCAGCGATCCGGAAGAAAGCGCTGCAGCACCGCGGAAATCTTGTCAAAGGCCGGCACGGAGAACACGTAGCTGGGCGAGCGTTGCAGCATCGTGATATGCGCAGTCTCCCGGGCCATGGTCGGCACGAGCGTGACGGCGGTCGCGCCACTTCCTATCACGATGACCTTCTTGCCCCTATAGTCCAGTCCTTCGGGCCACTTCTGGGGATGAATGCATGGTCCCTTGAATCGCTCGATTCCGGGGAAACTCGGCAGGTAGCCCTCGTCGTGGTCGTAGTAGCCGGTGCAGTTGACGAAGAAGTTGCAGGTGAACGTGCACGCCTCGCCGCTCTCTTCGTCGACCGCGCTGATCGTCCAGCGCTTGTCTTCGCTCGACCAGGACGCCTGAGTCGTCTTGATGCCGAAGCGAATTTTCTTGTCGACCCCGTATTCGCGGGCGGTGTCGGCGACGTAGCGACGGATGGACGGCCCGTCCGCGAGGACCTTGAGTTCGTGCCAAGGCCTAAATTTGTAGCCGAAGGTGAACATGTCCGAGTCCGAGCGGATGCCCGGGTAGCGGAACAAGTCCCAGGTGCCTCCTATTGCCTTGCGCCGTTCCAGAACGCCCACGCGCTTGTTGGGGCATTCCATCTGCAGATGACAGGCCATGCTGATGCCGGACAGGCCGGCACCGATGATCAGGACGTCGTAGGTTGTCTCCATAAACAAGGGCCTTCTTGGTTTGCGTGTATTGCTTGAAGTGTTGCCTGTTTCGTCCTGGGCGACTTGACATTGCGAGACTCATGCTTGACATTGCGAGACATGACATCGACGGTGCGAGCGAGCGGATTGAGGGGCTACTCAGCACTCATGCGAGGCTTGGGTGCAGCCCCTGCTTCCTTGCTGCGGCGCTACCGGATTTCATCGGGTTCACTGACCGACGAGGACGCCCTGATATCGCTGCGTTCATGCGTCCATCTTCTCGAGGCCAGCGCCGTCCGGACGGGCTGCGCGGACTTCGGCCTGCGACTGGCACAAACCCAGGATATCGGCGTGCTCGGAGCGCTTGGTATCGTGCTACAGAACGCGCCCACGGTTCGAAAGGCCTGCGAGTACGCGGCTCGCCACTTGTTCGTGCACAGCCCGGACATCGTGATGGACATTCATGATGACAGCTCGCTAGTCAAGGGAGCGGTGGAACTGAGTCTGGAGATCCGGCTTCCCCGGCTGCCGACGCAGCGACAGACCATCGACCTTTGTCTCGGTGACATGCACCAAAACGTCCGACTGCTGGCGGGCGCGCACTACCAGTTGCGTGCAGTCGCGTTGCCGCACACTCCCATTGCACCAATCTCTGTCTACGAGCGATTCTTCGGTGCGCCCGTCTACACAGAACAGCCGCGAGCCGCGCTGCACGTCAGCCGTGAAACCCTTAGCGCCGACCTGCACGGGGCGAACCAAGATTTGCGAAGGATCACGGAAGACTATCTCGCCAGGCACTTTCGAATCCCTGGCGAAAGTGTGGCGGCTCGAGTTCGCCTGGCGTTGCGTCGTACCCTCGGCACACCGCAAGGCAACAAGACCGATGTTGCCGCCCTGCTTGCAATGCATCCCCGCACCCTCCAGCGCCACCTTTCAGTCGAAGGCACCACGTTCGATTCCATTCGCGAAGAAGTCCGCAAGGAAGCTGCCCTGCGCTATTTGCGGGAGACGAAGGTTCCGATAAGCCAACTTGCGGACCTCCTTGGCTTCTCCGAACAATCGGCGATGTCTCGATCTTGTCGGCGCTGGTTCGGCGTTCCACCATCGGCACTGCGCGCCGGGGACCGCATCGAAGAATTGCTGTCATGAAATGCCGATGACAGCAAGCCGATATCTTGCCAGGCGCACGTTGGCGACAACCTTCTCAAGACCTCGCACCCTCGCGGATCTCCGTCATCAGATCCCGACGCAGAATGACCGACGCGCACAGCGTGGCCCCCACGAGCGCTCCGATGACACCATCCGTGGCCACGTCCTGCCCGGTCAGAAAGAGACCGCGGATCGTCGTGGCCGGGCGCAGCCAGTCCTGCTCGAACCGCTGCGGCGACGACTCGACGCCCATGAACCCGCCCCGCTCCCGCTTGGCAAAGGTCTCGTAGCTCAGCGGCGTCGAAACCTCGACGTGATCGATGTACTGCTCTGCCGCGGGCACATGCCGGAACAGCTCGGACAGCAGGCGCTGCCGGATCTGGTCCTTGCGCGCCAGGTAGTCGTCGCCGCGCTTCATCCACGGCGTGCCGGCCCAGCGTGCGAAGTGCCGGTAGTCGGTGTAGGCATACATCTCCACCGTGGCGCGGCCGGGAAAGTCGCGCTCCCACAGCGGGTCCTTGGTCGACGGAAAGGTGATGAAGTGCCAAGGGAACGGTGCGTCGAAATCTTGCCGGTGCGCCGCGAGATTGGCTTCGAAATCCGAGCCTGGGTGTGACCAGATGTTGGCCGGCGTGAACCCAAGCGCGCCGTGGTCGGCCCTGAAGCCGATGTTGAGGCCGACCACGGCGTAGGTGTCCTTCACGCCCGCCAGCTGCGCCTTGGCGGCTTGCACGCCGGGGCTGTCACCATGCAGCAGGCGCCCGAAGGTGTTCTGCACCCCGGCATTGCTCACCACCCGACGACAGCGCACCACCTCGCCCGAGGCCAGGCGCACGCCCTGGACCACGTCGTCGTCCACCAGCACCTCAGTCACCTCGGCGCTATGCAGCACGCGGCCGCCCGCCGCTTCGATGATGGGCACCATCGCCTGCGCGAAGGCGGGCCCGCCGCCTTCCGGGTAGCTGGCGCCGTGCAGGTAGTGCTTCACAAGCATGCAGTGCATCGCAAACGAGCTCTTGCTCGGCTCCAGGCTGTAGTCGCCCCAGTTGGCGCACAGCACGGCGAGCAGTTCTTCGTTGTCGGTCAGGCTGCGCAAGGCCTCTTTCGTGGTCTGGCGCGCAAAGCGTTTGAAGTCCTGGCCGTGCAGTTGCATCAGCGCTGTGCCCGCCTCAGCCGGGAGCGCCTTGGCGCCGAAGTAGGGAGCCGACGATTTCGCGACGCTGCTGACAAGCGACAGGTAGGTTTGGATGGCCTCGGCCTCGTCAGGGAAGTGGCTCACCAGGAAGTCGGCATAAGCCTGCGGGCCGGCCGGCACGTCGTAGCCACGGCCACCGATCACCATGCGGTTGTAGATGGCGGGCATTGGTGTCCATTGCAAGTGGCCACCCGTGGCCTTGTCGAACAGTTTGCGCCCCACACCCTTGGGGTTGCCGACTTCGCCGATGTAGTGCATGCCCACGGTCCAGCGGTAGCCGTCGCGGCTGTAGGCCTGGGTCATGCCACCGATGACGTTGTTCTGCTCCAGCAGCAGTACCTTCTGCCCGTCTTGGGCGAGGAAGGATGCCAGGGCCAACCCGCCCATGCCCGACCCGATCACCACGGTGTCGAAGTCGCCCCGAATGCCCTCGTGCTTGCGGTAGGGCGTGCCGGTCGTTGGTGTGCTCATGATCGATCTTTCAGTTCTGGGGTTGGTGGTCTGCTGCGGCCAGCGCGCGCAGCGCGACCTTGTCGAGCTTGCCCACGGCGGTCATCGGCAGTTGTTGGAGGATGGTGAGGTGCACCGGTGTGGCCACCGGGTCGCCCAGCCGCTGGCGGCAGCTGGCAAGCAGTTGTGCCGCGTCGCTGGTGGCCCCGGGCTTCAGGCACACGAAGGCGACCGGCACCTCGCCGGCGCGGCTGTCGGGCCGCGCCACCACTGCGGCCAGGGCCACCGCCGGGTCGGCATGCAAGGCCTCTTCGACGCCCTGCGGGTCGATGCTGTGGCCGCTGCGCTTGATCAGGTCCTTGGCGCGGCCCGAGATCCAGAAGTAGCCTTGTGCATCGCAGTGGCCCAGGTCGCCGGTGTTCAGCCAGCCGGGGGCGGCGAATGCGGCGGCGGTCTGGGTCGCATCGGCATAACCGGCAAACACGTTGGGGCCCTGGATCAGCAGGCTGCCGGTGTTGCCAGGCGCACAGTCGGACAGCCACCGGCC
Source organism: Ramlibacter sp. WS9 (assembly GCF_003797765.1). Taxonomy (GTDB): domain Bacteria; phylum Pseudomonadota; class Gammaproteobacteria; order Burkholderiales; family Burkholderiaceae_C; genus Ramlibacter. The sequence goes on from NZ_RKMB01000016.1 coordinate 79,434, forward strand.
ATGTTCGTCCAGCCGCGCGACCTTCATGGCCTGGTAGGGCAGGCGCAGCCCGATGGAGCCCACCCGGCGCGGCCCGCGCAGCGGACTGAGCGTCGACAGACAAGTGCCTTCGGTCAGGCCGTAACCTTCGAGGATGACGAGGCCGGTGCGGGCCTGGACATCCTGCGCCACCTGCCGGGCCAGTGGAGCCGAGCCGCTGAAGGCCACGCGCAGGCTGTCCAGCCGGGCGCCCGCGACGTCCACCTGCAGCAGGCCCGCATACACAGTCGGCACCGCGCTGAAGCAGGTGGCGCCGAAACGCTCGACGATGCGCCAGAAGCCCTGCATCACTCCGGCGTGCCTAAAGCCCTGCGGCCCCAGCAGCACCAGGTGCCCGCCCTGACTGAGTGGGCCCATGCTGAGCGGGATCACGGCATGCACGTGGAACAGCGGCAGGCCGATCAGCACCACGTCGTGCGGGCCGAAATCGACCAGTTCACCCATGCACCAGGCCAGGTAGACCTGATTGCGCTGGGTATGGGTGGCGAGCTTGGGCGCACCGGTGGTGCCGCCGGTGTGAAAACGGGCCGTGGGCGCCTGCGGGTCCTGCGTGGATACGAAGTCGAGCCGGCCGCCGCGCTGGGCGGCGCAGGCCAGATCGAAGTCGTGCACGTCCACATCCGCAGGCATGCCGGGCCCGCCACCACCCACGGCCAGCACATGGCGCACGGCAGGGACCTGCGCGACCGCGGCGCAGGCACGCTGCCACAGTGCCGGGTTGCGCGCGGGACCTTCTGTGACGAGCACGGCGCAATGGCCCGCGACCAGAATGCCCGCCATTGCCGCGGCGCCCAGAGTGGGACTGATCGGGCAGGCCACCGCCGCGGCCTGGCTGCCGAACAGCGCGAAGTAGGTCTGCGGCAGGTTGGGCAGCAGCACGGCCACGCCGTCCTCGCGTTCGACGCCGTGCGCATGCAGCCAGTTGGCGAACTGGCGGCACTGCACGAGCAGTTGGGCATGGGTCCAGGTGTCGGCAGGCTCGGCAGGATCGCCATTCGGCAGGAAGCTGAGGGCGGGGCGATCCGCATGACGCTCGCCGGCAGACTCGAGCATGGTCCAAACGCCACTTTGCGGCAGCCTGTGCTCCAGGGGTGCCGCGCGTTCGAAGGCTTCGACGTCGGCCAGCGTGGCCAAGCCGTGCGGCTGCACAGTGGCAGACGAGCTCATTGCGGCTCCAGCTTCACGGCCTGCGCGATCCGCCGGTAACGGGCGGTCTGGTCGGCGAGGTAGCTGTCGGCCTCGGCCAGGCCGAGCCGGGCACCGACGTTGGCCCCCGTGGCTTCCACCTGGCGCCGGTAGTCAGGGTCCTGCAAGGCGTCGTTCACGGCGGTGTTCAGCCGCTGCGCGGCATCGGCAGGCACCGCGCGCGGCACGAACAGGCCGGCCCAGATCTCGTAGACGAAGTCCTGCGTGACTAGCGCCTCGTTCATCGTCGGCACCTCGGGCATTCGCGCCAGGCGCTGGCCGTCGGTGACGGCAAAGGCGCGCAGCTTGCCATGCTGGATCAGGTCGCCCAGGTTGCCCGCCGCGGGCAGGAAGGCCAGGTCGATCTGGCCACCCATCAGGTCTTGCAGGAGCGGCGCAACGCCCTTGTAGGGCACGTGCGTCATGCGGATCTTCTGTCGTGCGGACAGGTCCTCGGCTAGCAGATGGTAGAGCGATCCCGCGCCCAGACTTCCGTAGCTCAGCTCCCGCGCGCCGGGCCTCTGCGCGCCACTAAGCAACTCTTGCACGCTGCGTGCCGAAAGCTGCATGTTGCCCACGAGCACCAGCGGTGCGCGCGTGGCCAGCCCCACCAGCCGTAGCTGTTCGGGTCGGTGCTTGACCGCCGTCAGCGCCAGTGGCGTGAGGATCACATCGCTGGGCGTCCCCATCAGGAACTGGTGCCCGTCGGCGGGGGCCCCGAGCACCTTCTGGATGCCTAGCGCGCCGCCGGCGCCGCCGACGTTGTCCACCACGATGACCTGGCCCAGCGACTTGCGCAGGCCGGGTTCCAGCCAGCGTGCTGTTGCGTCGGCCGGGCCGCCGGCCGGGTAGGGAACGACCAGAGTCAGGGTCTTGCCCGGGAAGCCTTGCGCCTGTGCGGTGCAGGCGCAAGCGAGCGCTGCGAGTACGAGCGCTCGCCGAACGAAAGAGAAGTCAATCATTGTTGTCTCCGATGGAAATGAGCCAGTCGTGTGATCGCGTGCCGGTTGGACGCGGCCCGGCGTGCGGGTTCAGCGGCCGGCGCTGCCGGGTTCCAGAACGCCGCGGATGCCCACCGAGCGCCCCAGCGGATCGAACAGCACTCCCGGATTCATCACGCCGCGCGGGTCGAGCGCGGCCTTCGCGCCGGCAAAGGCCTGGCGCATCAACGGCGGCACCTCCATCTCATAGGCATTGCGGTGGTCACGGCCCACGGCGTGGTGATGGGTGCTGGTGCCGCCGTGGCCCACCACGGCTTCGTTGCACGCCAGCTTGATGTCGCGCCAGCGCGCGAGGGCGCTGGCGATGTCGCCGCTGCTGCTGCCGCATGCCATGAAGGTGAAGTAGGGCGCCGGACCGTCCGGATAGACATGCGTGAAGCGGCACGACAGCGTGCTGGCGTGGCCGGTGATGCGCTCGATGGCGGACTCGACGTCGCGCCGCACGCCGTCGTAGAAGGACTCGAACCGGTCCCAGGTGATGGCGCTCTCGAAGGTGTCGAAGATAGCCCCCCGGCGCGTGGTCTCGTCGCGCCAGTAGGGCATGCGGATGAAGGCGTTGCGCCAGTCGCCGGCGGCGCCGCTGCGGTGGGCCGCGGGCTGCTCACCCACGGGACGCATCGACTCGGCCACGGCTTGCCGATCCCACCGGCCGCCATGGTCGGCCACCAGTTCCAGTGCGCGAGCGATCCAGGCTTGCAGCGGATGGTCGGCCGACTCGAACCCCAGCACCAGCGTCGGACTGCGGCGGTCGCCGACCCCGGCGAACGCCACCTCCCGCGCGTCGAGCAGGCGGCAGTTGCTGGGCTGCAATCCCGATTGCGAGAGCGCGCGCACGCAGGCGGCGGCCGTGAGCACGTCGTCGAACGCCACCGACGCAGAGGCGCGGAACGTGGGCCGGCTCTGCAGCCGCATCCAGGCCTGGGTGATGACGCCCATCGTGCCTTCGGAGCCGATGATCAGCCGGTCCGGCGCAGGCCCGGCGCCAGACCCCGGCAGGCGCCGCGTCTCCACGACGCCCGCCGGGGTCACCATGCGCGTGCTCTCGACGAAGTCGTCGATGTGGGTGTACTGCGTGGCGTAGTGGCCGCCGGCGCGGGTGGCGATCCAGCCGCCCAGCGTGCTGAACTCGAAGCTCTGCGGAAAGTGCCGGAGCGTCAGGCCGTGCGGTCGCAGCTTCGTTTCGAGGTCAGGCCCGAGCACGCCCGCCTGGATCAGCGCGGCCCGGCTCGTGGTGTCGACCTCCAGCACCTGGTTGAAATGCTCGAGGTCGAGCGACAAGGTGGCGGCGTACCCGTCGCCGACTGCCGCCTCCACGCCGCCCACCACGCTGGTGCCGCCGCCAAAAGGAACCACGGCCACGTTGCTGCGGCTGGCCCAATCGAGCACGTCGGTGATGTCGGCCTCGGTGCGCGGAAACGCGACCCAGTCGGGCGCGTGGGGCACATGGCGCATCCACATGCGGGCGACGTCGGCGAAGCCCTTGCCATAGCAGTGCGTGATGCGGTCGTAGGCGGTGGAGGACACCAGCGCCGACAGCGACTCGGGCAGCTTGCCCCGCGACGGGGTCAGCACATAGTCGGCCAGCTGCGGCTCGGGCAACGCGGGGCCTGCCGGCCCCAGCGTTGCGAGCAGCTTGTGCACGCCGCGGAGCTCGTCATCGGTGAGCCCGTCGCGCAGGTAGCCCCAGCCCCAGAAGCGACGGGCGGGTTTGCCGGACAGCGTCGAACCGCTCACGGCGCCATCTCGCTGATGAGGATGGCAGGCGCGATGTCGGTGTAGTTCGCGAGGTCGCCCATGATCTCGCGGCCGTGAGCCGCCATGCCCTTCTGGAAGCCCGTCATGTCCGTGAAGACCAGGTGTGCCGCGGCCACCACCGGAGGCTTGCCACCGGCGCCGTCGGCAAGCGCCTTGTCCATCTCGACGCGCTGCAGGCCGTGCTCGGCCAATCGGTCCATCAGCAGCTTGCGGTGCTGCGTCTGGTAGTAGGTGTGATCGAAGCGTTTGCCTTCAGCGTTCGGGTAGCTCACGGTGATGCGGATCAAGATGCGTCTCCTTCGGGTTTGCGATGCGCCGGCTCGGTCGCCGGGTTGTCGATGGGGGCTTCTGGTTTTCGCGGATTGTGGAAGCGCACCCCGTGGTTGACCATGCGCGCATGTGCCAAGAACTTGATCCGACGCGCCAGGTAGGGAATGACGGAGGATGACCACGCCGAAGACGGTCATCGCCACCTGGCTGTTGGGAGTTGCCGCGCAGTTCGAGCGTTTGGGTATCGACCTCGCCGAACTGGGGACTGGCATGCCCGCCGGTGTTGCGCTTGCGGCGCCGACACGGCAACTGCAGCTGGTCCAGGTCCGGCGCCTGTGGCAGCGCGCCGCTGTCCTGAGCGCGGACCCGCTATTGGGGCTGCGTGTGGGCGCAGGCCTTCCATTGCAGGCCATGAACGTGCTGACCCTGGTCGTGATGCACAGCGCCAGCCTGCGCGATGCACTGAGCTATTGCATCCGTTACCAGCAACTGATCAGCAACTCCGGCCGCTTCCGGCTGAGCGCGGTGCCGGGAGGGGTCCGCATGGCCTATCGCATCACGCCTTGCCCAGTCCCCATGCATCCGGCGCAGGTCGATTCACTGTTCGCGGGCTTCCTGACCATGCTGTACCGTTGCGTGCCCAACAACCAAAGACCGTCTCTCGTCGCGTTGCCAGGAACTGACCCGGCCCAGTCAGCTGCCTATGAGCAATGGCTGGAGTGCCCCGTTATGCTGGAAGCGCCGCAGATCTTCATGGAGTTCGACGCCGCGGCGCTGGATGCACCCTGGCCCGCCGCCGACCCGAGCCTGTTGCGCCTGCTGCTGGGCCGAGCCGACGCGCAGCGCCAGGCGCAGGGTCGATCGGATGCACTGGTCGACCAGGTCCGCGCGGCAGTTGCGGCAGAGGGCTATGCGCAGGCCCGATGCGAGAGCGTGGCGCGCTCGCTGGATCTCAGCGTGCGCACATTGCAAAGGCGGCTGGAGCAGTGCCACACCAGCTTCCGGCAGGTGGTGGAGGCAGCGCGGATGACCGAGGCCGTGCAATTGCTCGCCGACACCACCGTGCCGCTGTCAGCGCTCGCCGAGCGACTGGGCTACGCCGAGCCAAGTGCTTTCTCGCACGCGGTGCGCGGACACTTTGGCGCGTCGCCGCGTTCGCTGCGTGCGGATATGGCAAAGGCCGCGGTGAGCCTGGGCTGACGCGGTTCAGGCTCCAAGCATCGCGTGATCTCGCCAAGGCACATTTCGGCGCTCCGCGCGCCGGGTGACAAACATCGCTTGCAAGTAGATCGCACGCGATGTATAATTCGATGCATGCAGAAGCTCAGAAAATCCTCAACACCACTGCCGGCTCCGTCACTCGAGCTGGACCAGCAACTGTGCTTCGCCCTGTACTCCACGATGCTGGGCGTGAACAAGGTCTACCGAGCGTTGCTGAAGGATCTGGGCCTGACCTACCCGCAGTATCTGGTGATGCTCGCGCTCTGGCAGCGCGATGACCTGACCGTCTCCGAGATCGGGGAGCGATTGTTCCTGGATTCGCCCACGCTCACCCCACTGCTCAAGCGTTTGGAAGCGGCAGGCTTCGTTGCGCGTAACCGGTCGGGCGTTGATGAGAGGCAGGTCATCGTCTCGCTGACGCTCGACGGCCAGCGCCTGCGCGAGCGCGCCCGGAATATTCCAGCCTGTGTCGCCGCGGCGATGGAGTGCACGCCAGTCGAGATCGACACGCTTCGCTCGCAGCTCACGAACATGAGGTCCAAGCTGTACAAGAACGCCGGCTGAGATTCGACGAGAACGGGCGCGGCATGCGCCCGTCTTTCAGTCTAATACATCGTACACGAGTTAATAGTATGCAAATCAATCAAGCCGGCGTCGCGCATCGGCTGCAGTCTCCAGACGCGATTCGTTCCCCCAATCCAACCCCGTTCCCCTCCAATTCATCCACAAAGGTACCGACATGAACTCGATCCGCAAAGTCTTCACCGCTTCACTGGTTTCACTGGCCGCCGGTGCCGCGCTGGCCGCAGGCAGCCCAGGCGTCGAACACAGCACCCAGTCCTTCCTCGAAGCGCTGGCCAAAGGCGGTGGCCAGCCGCTCGAAACACTCTCGCCGGCCGATGCCCGCGCGGTGCTGGTTGGCGCACAAGCCGGGGCCAAACTGCCGCCGGCCGACGTCAGCGAGAAGACGATCACCGTGGACGGCAAGCCGCTCAAGCTGACCATCGTGCGGCCGGTGGGCGCCACGGGCGTGCTGCCTGCGTTCATGTTCTTCCACGGCGGCGGCTGGATCCTCGGCGACTTCCCGACCCACGAGCGCTTCGTGCGCGACCTGGTGGCCGACTCCGGCGCCGCGGCGGTGTTCGTGAACTACACGCCTTCGCCCGAATCGCGGTATCCGGTGGCCATCAACGAGGCGTATGCCGCAACCAAGTGGGTGGCCGACAACGGCGCGCAGATCAACGTCGACGGCAAGCGGCTCGCGGTGGCCGGCAACAGCGTGGGCGGCAACATGGCGGCGGTCGTGGCCCTGATGGCCAAGGCCAAGGGAGCGCCGGCGCTGCGCGCACAGGTGCTGTTCTGGCCGGTGACCAACGCCAACTTCGAGAACGCCTCCTACGACGAGTTCGCGAACGACCACTTCCTGACCAAGAACATGATGAAGTGGTTCTGGGACGCCTACACCAAGGACCCGAAGCAACGGCAGGAGATCTACGCCTCGCCGCTGCTGGCGACGGCCGAGCAGCTGAAGGGGTTGCCGCCGGCGCTGGTCCAGTCCGCCGAGAAGGACGTGCTGCGTGACGAAGGCGAGGCCTATGCCCGCAAGCTCGATGCCGCTGGCGTCACGGTGGTGGCCACGCGCTACAACGGCATGATCCACGACTTCGGGCTGCTCAACGTTCTGGGCGGCGTGCCCGCCACCCGCGCGGCGCTGCACCAGGCGAGCGAAGAGTTGAAGACTCGGCTGCGCTGAACTGCGGCGCGGCGAGGTCGCCCGAGTGCCCCGATGATGCTGCCGCGTCTTTGGGTACCATTCCTCGGAGACGGCGGCGCGCATGACTTATCACCGCGTTTCCGTCCCCGACGAGGTTCGCGCTGAAGGGGGATCACGAGACGCCGACGTGCGAAGCTGACCGTCCGGAGAGGGGGCAAGCAACTTGCGGCCTCCTCAAACTTGGGGATTGAAGAGGTATGGATCTGCGCGCACTCCGCTACTTCATTGCCGTGCTCGAGGCGGGCAGCCTCTCGCGCGCCGCCGGCTCGCTCTTCGTGGCACAGCCGGCGCTCACGGCGCAGATCAAGAAGCTGGAGGCCGAACTGGGCGCGCAGCTCTTCGAGCGCTCGCACGCTGGCGTCGCGCCGACTCCGGCCGGGTTGCAGCTGTACCAGGACGCCCGGCGGCTGTTGTCGGACGCCGCCGCCATGCGCGAACGCATTCAGCGCCTGCCGCTGGGCCCCGAAGGCTCCGTGACGGTCGCGGTGCCTTTCCTGCTGGCCTCGCTGCTCATGGGACCGGTGCTGACGGCGCTCAAGCAGTCGCATCCGCGCGTGCGTGTGTTCGTGCTCGACGACCTGAGCCTGATGGTCAGGAAGGCCATGCTCGACCGCCGCGCCGATGTCGCGATCCTTGTCGACACGCCTCATGTCGAGGGCCTTCGCTGCCGCCCGTTCGCGCGCGAGGCCATCTTCCTGTGCGGCCGTGACGATGGCGGCACCGTGGCGCGCCTGCTGCGCAAGCCCCCGGCCCCGCGCGGTCGCCGCGGACGCGCCGCACCCGCGCGTAGCGGCTACGCCGAGATCGATTTTGCGGTCGCCGCTGCGCAGCCTCTGGTGCTGCAGTCGCGGCGCTTTTCGATCCGCCAGAGCGTGGAAGGTGCTGCCGCCGCGCTGGGCGTGCCTTTGAACATCGTGCACGAGCACGATTCGGCGCGCGTCATCCGCTCGCTGTACCTGAGTGGGGCGGGTTTCACTTTCTCGCCGGCGTGCGCCCTGGGCGACTCGCCGGGCGGCAGCGACTGGCTCGTGGCCCGCGTCACGCGGCCCGAGCTGCCGCGCAGCTACACATTGGCCACGGTGGCCGACAAGCCGGTCGATGCGCTCACGCAGGTCGTGATCGACGCGTTGCTCACGCAGGCGAAGTCCCTCATCGAGGCCGGCCGCTGGGAAGCGGAGTGGAGAAGCCGCGACTGAGCGGCCCCTGACGGGCGAGTGAATGGCGAGTGAGTGAGCCGAGGGCCATCACTTCCTGTGATGGGCCCGGATCAGCAAACGGTATTTCCCCGATACCGCCCGTTCTGAAACACTGCCTCCATGCACGACGCCGCGCCAACCGGCGCCGGCCGATACGCCCGCAGCGCCTTCAGGAGACGACACATCACAACCCCCACCGTTCCCCGACGCACCGTCGCCAATGTCGGCGCACTCGTCGCACGCAGCGCCCGCGCCCATGCGCGGCAGATCGCTGTCATGAGTCCGGCCCGCAACGTCACCTATGCCGAGCTGGAGCTGCGTTCCAATCGCCTCGCCAACGCGCTGCTGGGCTTGGGCCTGACACGCGGCGACCGCGTGGGCATCTACCTGCCCAATTGCGTTGAGATCGTCGAGCTCGAGCTGGCCTGCTACAAGGCTGGGCTGATCAAGGCCCCATTCAACGCGCGGCTCTCACCGGCCGAGGTCGGCGAGGTCGCAGCCAATAGCGAAGCGTTGATCATTGTCAGCACGGCGCAGCGCATCGAGGCGTTCCGTCCGCACATCCAGGGCGTGATGCCGCGCCTGCTCGCAGTCGACGACCAGACCGAAATTGGCTACGAAGGGGTGCTGGCGCGCGCCAGCGACTCTTTCACGCCGGTCACGGTCTTCGCCGACGAGGTGGCGGTACTGCACTACACCTCGGGCTCATCAGGCGTGTTGAAGGCGGCGATGCAGACCTTCGGGAACCGGCTGGCCCAGCTGCGCAAGTTCCTCACGCGAGCCGAAGGCATGCAGGCGGGTCACATCATCGGGCTGGTCGGCCCCGTCACGCACGCCTCGGGCATGCAGATCGTGCCTTCATTGTGCAGCGGCGTGACGATCCGGCTCTTCTCCAGTTTCGAGCCCGGCCGGTTCGTGGCCGACATGAAAGCCGACCGGGTGACGCACACCTTCATGGTGCCGACCATGATCAACATGCTGCTCGCCGAGTTGGAGGGCCAGTACCGTCCGCTGCCCGATCTGCTGCGCCTGGGCTACGGCGCGGCACCGATGGCGCCCGCAAGAATCATGAAGGCGATGGACGTCTTCGGCCCCGTGCTGTCGCAGGGTTACGGCGCGGGCGAAACCACCTCCGGCGTGTGCGGCCTCTCGGTGGAGGACCACCTGTTCGCCCGTGCCGCGATGCCCGAACGCCTAGCCTCCTGCGGGCGGCCCTATCTCGAATGCGACGTGCAGATTCTTGACGATGCGGGCCAGCCTGTGGCCGCGGGCGAGATCGGCGAGATCGTCGTGGGCGGCGAGGACATCTTCGCCGGCTACTGGCGCGCGCCTGAGCTCACGACCGAGGTGCTGAAGGACGGCCGCTACCACACGGGCGACCTGGCGCACATGGACGACCAAGGCTACGTCTACATCGTCGACCGCAAGAAGGACATGGTCATCAGCGGCGGATTCAACGTCTATCCGTCGGAGGTGGAATCGGTGCTCTACCAACACGAGTCGGTGCAGGAGGCGTGTGTTTTCGCGATTCCCGACGACAAGTGGGGCGAGTCGGTGGCCGCGCACGTGGTGCTCAAGGCCGGTCGCGCCGCCGACGCGGCCTTGATCGATGCCTTCTGCGCCGCCCGGCTGGCCGGCTTCAAGCGACCGCGCCGCATCGAGTTCGTGGAAGTTCTCCCGAAAAACCCTAACGGCAAAGTGATGCGCAGGGCGGTGCAGGCGCCGTACTGGGCCGGCCAATCGCGGATGGTGAACTGATGGACGCAGCCACCACCCTCATGCCCATCCCGGTCGCGGAGCGCTTCTTCGCCGGTCCGTTCGAAGGTTCGGAGCGCGCGCAACAGGTGATCGACCGCGTGACCACCTATCTGAACGGCGAGCTGGCCGCACTGGCGCGCGAGCACCGGATCGACCACGAGAGCAGTGTCGATCGCGCGTTGCTGCAGCACGTGTGGAAGCGCTCGCACGAACTCGGCTTCTACGGCATGACGCTGCCGGAGGCGATGGGGGGGCTGGGTCTCTCGGTGCTCGACCATGTCCTCATCAAGGAAGCCATCTACGCCACCGGCTCGCCCTTCGCGCCGCATGTCTTTGGCGAGCTGAGCGGCCCGCCGCGCGTGGGTGCGCTGGCCCGCATTGCCACGCCGCACCAGATGCAGCACTTCATCCTGCCCGTGGCACGGGCGGAGAAGGCGATCTGCTTCGCGCTCACCGAGGCGCAAGCCGGCTCCGATGCCGGCGCGGTGCAGACACACGCCGTGCTCGAAGGTGATCATTACGTCATCAACGGTCGCAAGCGCTTCATTTCGGGCTCGCCCTTCGCCGACTTCGCCGTGCTGGTGGCTTCGACCGCGACCGATCCCGAACAACGCGAGGTTTCGGCCTTCTTCGTCGACCTGCATGCGCCGGGCGTGCGCGTGGAGTCAGGCTACAAGACGCTGGCTGGCCAGTCGAGCACGGGCGACATCGTGTTCGAGAACCACCGCATCTCGACCGCGCAGCGCATCGGCGAGCCAGGCCGCGGACTCGCGCTTGCACTGGGGCGCATCACCGTCAACCGGCTGCTGCACTGCCCGTCGATGGTGGGTCTGGCGACGGTCGCGCTGCGCGATGCGCGCGACTACGCCCTGCAGCGCCGGCAGTTCGGCCGCGCCATCGGGCAGTTCCAGGCCATCCAGCACATGCTGGCCGATATGGCGACCGAGCTGGCCGCGGCGCGGGCGCTGATGATCCACACCGCGCGCCAGCTCGATGCCGGCATGGACGGCCGGGCGGAAAGTTCCATGACCAAGCTGTTCTGCTCCGAGACAGCCTTTAGCGTGGCCGACCGTGCGGTGCAAATTCACGGTGGCGAAGGCATCGTGCAGGGGCGGCGGGTCGAGTTCCTCTTCCGGATGCTCCGGATGTACCGTGTGTTGACGGGCACCAGCGAGATCCAGAAGAACACGATCGCCAAAGAGCTGCTCGGCGACATGCGCCCCGACGCGGGCCCGCCGCACAGAGAATCAAATACAGGAGACAAGAAATGAAAGACATCAACCGCCGCCGCTTTGCGCAGGGCACCCTGGCCGCTCTGGGCTTGCCGATGCTCGCAGCGCCCGTCCGGGCGAACGAGGCCTACCCCAGCCGCGCCATCAAGTGGGTCGTGCCCTACCTGGCCGGAACGGCGCCCGACACCACGGCCCGCATGCTGGCCGAGGCGGTGAGCCCGCTGATGGGCCAGCCCGTGGTGATCGAGAACAAGGCCGGCGCGGCCGGAAACATCGGCGCGCGGCTCGCGGCCATGGCGCCGGCCGACGGCTACACCTGGCTCTATTCGGCCGTCCCGATGGCGACCAACATGCGGATGTACAAGAACCCCGGCTTCGATGCGCTGAAAGACTTCCGCCACATCATGCGCCTGACCAGCGCGGACTGCGCGCTGATCGTCAGCGCGGATTCCGACATCCGCACCCTTGCCGAACTCGTGGCCAGGGCGCGCGCCCAGCCGGCCAAGCTGGACTACGCCTCGGGCGGCGTTGGCACGCCCTCGCACATGGGCGTCGAACTGTTGTTGAGCGCCGAGGGCGTGAAGGCCACCCACGTACCGTACAAGGGCGCCTCTGAACTGGTCAACGCGGTGCTGGGCAAGCAGGTGGTGTTCGGCATCCCGATCTCGGCGGTCGCGCTGCCGCAGATCCAGGCCAACAAACTGCGTGCGCTGGCAGTGACCGGCCCCAAGCGCAACCCGGCGCTGCCCCAGGTGCCGACCCTCGCCGAGTTGGGCGTCCAAGGCGTCGAGCTGACCTCGTGGGGCGGCATCTCGGTGCCGGCAGCAACGCCCGATGCCGTGGCCGCGCGCATCCAGAGCGCGTTCGAGACGGCGATGAAGAGCCCCAAGGTGCTCGCCAGTATCCGCGACACGGGCGGCCTGGTCGATATCCAGGACCCGGCGACCTACACACGCGGCTTCACGCGGGAGATCGCGCTGACCGAGGTCATGATGAAGAAGGCGGGTCTCGACGCCATGTAGGCAGGCGGGGGGTCGCCTTTCCCGATGGGTTCGTTTGTGGTGCAATGTACGCCCGCAATGTACGGGCCACATCGGAGACACGGCATGAAATGCGCGACCCACGACACCCTTGGTCTGCCACTGCGCCAGCAGGTCCGGCATTGGCAGGACGCGACCGATCACTACTTCGGCCCCCTGCAGGCGCAGGCGTTCTGCGACGGCCCATTCGACGCGCGCCTCACCGCCTGCGAGGCAGGGTCGCTGCGGCTGCTGACGATCGACGCACCGGCGCATCGGGTCCTGCGCGACCACGCCGCCAGCGATCCGCGCCACGACAGCTTCAAGCTGTTGTTGCAAATACAGGGCGTGAGCGAGATCCGCCAGCGCGACGCGAGCTTCAGCCTGCAGCCGGGCGACTGGAGCCTCTACGACCCGCGTGAGCCCTACACCATCACTTCTCCCGAGCCGATCCGCCATCTCGTCGTGCAGATACCTCGCGAAAAACTCGGTCACCTGCCGGTCGGCTCGCTGCATACCTGTGAAGCCGACGCGCCCGAGCTGTTGGCGTTGTACGAAGTGCTGTCATCGTTCCTCGGTGCGCTGGCGGCCCAGTTGCGAACCCTGCCCGATGCCGTGGGTGCCCCGTTGTCAGAAACCACTTTGGGCTTGCTCGCGCAGGCGTTGCAGGCGCAACGCGGGGAAGCTCCCGAGCGCGTGCCGCTGCCTGAGGTGATGCGCGCACGCGTGCGACAGTACATCCACGCTCACCTGACCGATCCCGACCTGACCGTTGAGCGTATCGCGCACGACATGCGCTGTTCCAAGCGCTACCTGCACTCGCTGTTCCAGGGCGAAGCCCACACGCTGGATCGCCAGATCTGGCTGGCCAGGCTGGAACGCTGCAGGCAGGGCTTGGCCACGGGCGATGCGTCGACAATCTCGATCTCGGCGCTGGCGTATCGCTGGGGCTTCAACAGCAACGCGCATTTCTCCCGCATGTTCAAGCGCGAGTTCGACACCACGCCCAGCGAGTTCCTCAAGCGCAGAGTGCACTAGCCGAAACTCGCAGCCTATCTCATGAGATCAGGCTGCGAGATAGCTGCTGTGCAAAATCTCCGGCTGCTCGCGCAAGGTTTGGGCCGAGCCACCGAACGCCACTCTGCCGCGTTCGAGCACATAGGCCTGCTGCGAAACCGCCAGTGCCACGCTGGTGAACTGCTCTATCAGCAGCACACCCACGCCGTCTTTCGCCACCTCCTGTACGAGCGCGACCAGGCGCTTCACGACCGTGGGCGCGAGCCCGAGCGACAGTTCGTCGAGCGCGAGGTACCGCGGCCGGGCGATCAGGGCCTGCGCCACGCACACCATCTGCTTCTGTCCGCCGGAGAGCGAACGGCCCAGCGCGTTCATCTTGTCCTCCAGTTCAGGCAGCACGGCCAGTACGCGATCAATCTCGGTCTGCACCTGGCGCGCGGGCCACGCCGTGGCGGCGGCCCGCAGGTTGTCTCGCACCGACAAATCGCCCAGCACGCGATGCCCCTCGGGCACAACGGCCACCCCGGCCGCGCGAACGGCCTCGGGCCGCCGCCCCTGCAGTGCCGCACCATCGAGGTCGATCTGCCCCGACACGATCGGCAGCGCCCCGGCCAGCGCCATCACCAGAGTTGACTTGCCTGCGCCATTGGCACCCACCAGCGCGGTGATCTGGCCGGGTGCGATGTTCAGCGAAATGCCGTGCAGCACGTTCTTGCCGCCGCGCTGCACCACGAGGTTCTGCAGACTCAGCATCTCAGTGCCCACCCGGCCGAGGCGGGGGCCACCGCGGAACCGGCTTTGCCGGGCCGCTGGTGGCGCCCCCTGAGGGGGAGGCGGCCGCAGGCCGCTTCGGGGGGAGTGTCATTTAATCCTCCGCGCCAAGATACGCGCGGCGTACCGCGGGGTCGGCCAGCACCTCGTTCGTCGGGCCGAGGGCCAGGCGCTGGCCGAAATCGAGCACCAGCGTCTGTGTGCAGGTCGTCTTGATCAAGTCCACGTCGTGATCGATCAGCAGCACCTGCGCGCCGCAGAAGTCCTTGATGCCCAGCAACGCACGGCGCAGGTGCGAGGCCTCGTGCTCGGTGAGTCCGGCGCCGGGCTCGTCGAACAGCAGCAGGCGGGGTGCACCCACCAACGCCTTGGCGACCTCGACCATTCGACGCTGGAACAGGTTGAGCTGGGCGCCGGGCGTTGTGGCGACGTGCACCAGCCCCACATAGTCGATCGCGCGGCCGACCTCGGCGTTCGCGTTTCGGCGATCGTGCGCCACGTGGTCAAGCACCGCCAGGACGTTGCTCCACACATCGAGGTCTTCCACTACCTGCTCGGTCTGGAAGGAGCGGCGCAGCCCGAAGCGCACGCGCTGGGTCGGGGTCAGCGTAAGCAGGTCCGTGCCGTCCACGTCGATGCGGCCGGTGCGCGGTTGAACCAGCCCGCTGAGTACGTTGACCAAGGTCGTCTTGCCGGCGCCGTTCGGCCCGATCAGTCCGCAGACTGGGTGGTCGAGCACCGCGTCCAGGCTCAACAGGGCCTTGACGCCGCCGAACTGCACCGTCAGATCGCGGATCGTCATCATGGTGTCGCTCCGCCTGTGAACCGGCGGCGTACCCGATGGATCAGTCCCAGCACCTGACCCGCCACACCTTGCTGCGCAGTGATCAAGGCATGCAGCAGGGCAGCGCCGAAGAAGATCATGGCGAGGAAGCCGTTGACGTTGTAGTCGGTCAGCAGAGACGGCACGGCGCGCAGGAGCAGCCCCGCGATGATGGCGCCCAGCCAGTGATGCACGCCACCCACCACCGAGAGCGCGAACAGCATCACCGATTCGCTCGCGCCGAAAGCGCGTCCGTCGAGCTGGCCGACCCCGCCGGCCAGCAGGGCGCCGCCGACGCCGGCGCAAAAGCCCGCCAGCCCGAAGGCCCACGTTTGATAGAACAGGACGTTGACACCCGCACCCATGGCCGCCGCCTCACCCCGCCGGATCAAAGCCCATGAGCGGCCAGCGCGTGTGCGGCGGTGCAGTTCGATGAGCATCAGCACACCAGCGAGCCACAACAAAACGTAGCGCAGGTAGGCCGAATCGGAACTGGCGAAAGCAGGGCGCGTCATCAACAGGCGCTCGCTGCCTTCGACGCGGCCCAGCCAACCTGAACCACCATCGGGAAAACCGACGACCGTGATGACCACCTGGAAGCCTCCGGCCAGCATGAGGGTGACCAGCGCCAGATACAGGCCCTTCAGCCGCAGCGCAGGCAGGCCTGCAAGCATGCCCACAAGAGCCGACACCGCGCCCGCGGCCAGCACGCACAGCTCGAACGGCAGACCCCAGCCGTGGCTGATGCGCAGTGCCACCCAGCCGCCGATGCCCAGCAGCGCGAACTGGCACAGCGACACCAGGCCCAGTTGGCCGTACAGCAAGCCGATGCCCGCGGCGGCCACCGACATCGCCATCGCCGAGCTCAGGGTCTTGGTCCAATAGGCATTGGTGAGCCAGGGCAGGGCGACACCGATGACGAGCAGAACGCCCAGCATCGTCAGCAGCGACCGCAAGCGTTCGCGCCGCACCCGTTCGAGCGCTTGCGCGAACATATCCGTGGAGGGGAGTGCAAGGGTTGTCATGCTTCAGGCCAACCGGGTGTTGGGCCGGTGAAAGGCGATCATCAACAGCGCCACCAGAAACGGCGTCGCACTGCGAAATGCGGCCAGGCCGGGCACCACGATGGCGACGGCTTCCAGCACGCCGATGAGGATGCCACCCACCACCGTGGCGGGCAGCGATTCGAGCCGGCCGATGATCGCCGCGGCGAAGGCGGGAATGACCAGAAATGTGAGCAGCGTGGCCTGCAGGCGCACGATGTTTGCCAGCAGCAGGCCGCATACGCCGGCGAAGGCGCCACTGAGCACCCAGGCGACGGTATCGACCTGCAGCACACGGATGCCGAGCAGGGCACTCAGATCGCGGTCATTGGCGAGGGCTCGCATCTTCAATCCGACCCGGGTGCGCACCAGCAGCAGCCCGATACCGGCCATCATCGCGACGGCCAGCACCAGGCCGATGACGCGCGTATAGGTCAGGCGCACGTCGGCCAGTTCCAGCGCGCCCGCGTCGGTCGGCAGGACGAGGCGGCGCGGTTGCTCGCCCCAGAACCATTCGGTAAAGCCGAGCAGGATGAGCGCGAAGCCGAGCGTACCGATGCTGCGGATGGTCGGGTTGCGCTGCGCCAGGTGCGGCGCGATCAGGCGGCCGTAGGCGAGCGACAGGAGCACCGCCACGGCCACGCTTGCTGCCCATGCGAGCACCTGAGGCCATCCCGCCTGCAGCATCGACCAGGCGACATAGGCGCCGATGGCGCCAAGCGCGCCGAACGCGAAGTTCAGCACGCCGGACGAGCGGTACAGCACCACCAGCCCGACCCCCGACAGTGCATAGACCGCGCCCACGCCAAGGCCGGAGACGACGAACGGAAGTAAATCGGGCATGGCGGATGGGACTCGCGAAAAAAGCCGCGTCGCGTCAGTTCAGGCTGAGCTTCTTCTCGTCCGCGCGCACGTCCACCAGTTCCGGATCATCCGCGGTGAGGCAGCCCGCCGATGCGCCCGCAAAGCCGTTGCCGTCGATCACCACCATGGGCCCGGAATTGTTGGCGTTGTGCCGATTGCCGGCGCCCACGTAGAACGGCTTGCAAAGGATGTCGCTGCGGAAGTTGGAAACCTTGCGCAGGGCGTCCGTCACGGACGCCCGGTCGATCTTCTTGACATCCATTTTCAGCAGTGTCTCGGTCACCAGCCGCGCGGCCAGGTAGCCGGCCTGCGAAAAGGTATCGCGCGGGTCGGTTTTGGCGCCGTGCGAATTCATGACGGATTGCCAGTTCAGATTGTCGGCGCCCTTGGATTCAAGCGGATTGAATTCCAGGTTGACGGCAAAGTTCTTGTTCCAGTACGGGCCAATGGCCTTGGGCACATCGACGCTGTACGCCGGTGCGGACGACACGAAGTGGATCTTCTTTCCCAGGTTCTGTTGCTCGGCCGCCGCCAGCATCGGCACCAGAATGCCCTTGGGCACGTTCATGATGATGGTGTCGGGCTTCTTCGATGCGGCCTGCAGCATCACCGAGGTGGCATCGGCAGAGCCCGGATCGATGGCGATGGTCTCGACTTCGACGCCGTTCTTCTTGCCCCATTCCTTGGGACCCTCGCAGGCCCAATTGCCCAGGCTGGGAATGTTGGGGATGATGCAGACCATCTTCTTGCTCTTGTAGGTCTGCGCGGCATACATCGCCGCGATCGTGCCGCTGATGCGCGGGCCTGAATTGATGGGCACGTAGTTCTTCGCGTTGAAGCACTCGCGCGGCACGCCAGTGCCGGCGATGACCATCACGCCTTCGTCCGCGTACATCTTCGCGTTGGCGCCGCACTCGACGAAGCTGGTACTGCCGGCCAACGCCACCACCTTGCGGTCCTTGACGAGCTTGCTGGCCACCTGCGCCGCCGTCTCGGGGTTCCACTGGTCGTCGGCGACGATGTAGTCGATCGGACGGCCATTGATGCCGCCGTTGTCGTTCACACACTTGAAGTAGGCCGCCGCGGCCTGCGCCGACGAGCTGAAATCGTCCGGCCCGGTCTTGCCGACGACGGCGCCAATCGCGATGGGCTCACCGGTGGCCTTCTTCCCATTGGCCAGGCCGCACTTCGACTGTGCCAGTGCCCCGGAGGATGCGAGCGCCGCGGCGATGGTCACTGCCGACAGCGTAGCGATGCGATAGGTGTTCATGTGTGTTGTCTCCTGTGATTGTTGAATCGATGCGACGGCCGGCGTCAAACCGCCATGCAAACGCTCTTGACTTCCGTGAAGCTCTCGACCGCCGCGCGGCCGAGGTCGCGCCCGGTGCCTGACTGCTTCATGCCGCCCAGCGGCAGCCCCGCGTCGAGCACGTTGTGCGCATTCACCCACACCATGCCGGCCTGGAGGCGCGGCACGATGCGGTTGGCATGCGAAAGGTTGTTCGTCCACAGGCTCGCCGCCAGGCCGTAAGGCGAGTCGTTGGCCGCGGCAATGGCTTCTTCGATGTCGTCGAACGGCGCTGCGGCGAGCACCGGGCCGAACACTTCTTCGCGGACCACACGCATGTGGGGCGTGGTGTCGGCGAAGATCGTGGGCTGCACGAAGCAACCGGCTTCCAGCGCGCGCCCGCCACCGGTGACCAGCGTGGCGCCTTCCGCCTTGGCAGATTCGATGTAGTTCGTCACCCGGTCGAAGTGCACCTTCGAAGTCAGCGGCCCGAACTGCGAGGCGGCGTCGAAGCCCGAGCCGATCTTCATGCCCTGCGCGATGCCGGCCAATTCATCCAGCACGCGCCGGTAAAGGCTGCGGTGCACGAACAGGCGCGAGCTGGCGGTGCACACCTGCCCCTGATGAAAGAAGATGCCCATCGCGATGCCTTGCGCCACGTGCGACGGGTCCGCGTCTTCCATCACGATGGCCGGGCTCTTGCCGCCGAGTTCGAGGGTGAAGCGAGCCATGTTGTCAACGGCGGCATGGCCTACCACCTTGCCCACGGCCGTCGAGCCGGTGAAGCTGAGCTTGCGCACGCCCGGGTGCGCGATCAGCGCGGCGCCGGCCGTGGCACCGCGTCCGCACACCACATTCAGGACACCTTCGGGAATGCCGGCTTCGATAGCGAGGTGCGCCAGCCGCAACGCAGTCAGCGGCGTGTCTTCCGATGGCTTGAGCACCACGGTGCAGCCGGCAGCCAGCGCAGGCGCCACTTTCCACAGCGCAATGGCGAGCGGGAAGTTCCAGGGAACGATGGCACCGACCACGCCAACGGGTTCACGCCGGGTGTACGTGACCCACTGTGGACCGGGAATTGGGATCGAATTGTCGAGTGTCTGGCCTTCGAGCTTGGTGGCCCAGCCGGCCATGTAGCGCACGAACTCGGCGCCCGAGCCGACGTCGATCATGCGGGCGATGCCTTGCAGCTTGCCGCTCTGCAGCGTCTCCAGCGCGCTCAACTCGTCGGCGTGGCGCTCGATCAGCTCCGACAACTTGAACAGCAGCTTCTCGCGGTCGGCGGGACGCAGGCCGCGCCAGGCGGCGCTTTCGAACGCGCGCTGGGCCGAGGCCACAGCCACCTCGACATCGGCGGCGTTGCTGTCGGGCGCTTCGGCCACGACCACCTCGGTGGCGGGATCGGTCACCGGCAGCCAGCGGCCCGACAGGGGCAACCGGCTGGCACCGTCGATCACATTGCCGACGCGCCGCTCCGACAGGAATTGCGAGCCTTGGAGTTGTTGGCGGGAAAGATCAAGCGAGTTCATGTGCTTCAATCTAAATGGCATGGCAGTTTTGCCGTTGCCCGAAAGCGCAGCGCGTGTTGCCTGTGCGCGCACGTTCATCGGGCGCGCAGCACGAAGTCCGCGCAGCGCTCGGCGATCATGATCGTCGGCGCATTGGTGTTGCCGGAAGGCAGCGTGGGCATCACCGAGGCATCGCACACGCGCAACCCAGGCACGCCGCGCACGCGCAACTCTGTGTCGACCACCGAACCGGTGTCGCTACCCATGCGGCAAGTGCCCGCCGGGTGGTAGACGGTCTTGGCATGGCTGCGCACGTGCGCTTCGATGTGGTCGTCGCTCAGGTCGGTGGCCGCACCGGGTAGCAGCTCTTGTTCGATCACCGCCGCCAGCGCGGGTGCCCGCAGGATCTTGCGAGCCAGCTTGACGCCGCGCACCAGCGTGTCCACATCCGCCTGCTCGCGCAGCGCGCCGGCATCGAACAGGATGGGTTGCGCCGGGTCGGCGCTGCGAAGCGCCACACTGCCACGGGACAGGGGACGCAGGAAGCAGGGATTGATCGACAGGCCGTGGCCGGGCAGCGGCTCGCGCTCGACGTCGCCGACCAGCACCGGCAGCACATGGAACTGCAGGTCGGGCCGATCGCCACCGGTCGTGTCGACGAAGCCGCCGCTTTCCACCACGTTGGACGTAAGCAGGCCGCGCCGGAAGAATTGCCATTGCATACCGTGGCGCAGGGCGCGCAGCCCCCGGTCCTGGCCCAGCAGGCTGATCGCCGCACGCGTACGGGCGTAGACACTCACCTCCAGGTGGTCCTGGTAGTTCTGGCCCACGCCGGGGCTGTCCTGCAGCAGGGGAATTCCCAGTGACTGCAGTTGCGCGCCCGGGCCGATGCCCGACAGCATCAACAGCTTGGGGGACGCGAGCGCGCCGGCGCAGACCAGAACATCCCGCGTGCAACGCGCTTGCCGTGCCTGCCCCGCTTCAACGAACTCGACGCCAACGGCGCGTCCGGCCTCGATCAACAGGCGTGTGACGTGAACGCCCGTACGCACCGCGAGCCGTGAATCGCTCCGTACTGCCGCCAGGTAGGTTGCCGCGGTGGAGCCGCGCTCGCCGTTGAACGTAGTGGACTGGTAGAAGCCCACTCCGGTTTGTGTGGCACCGTTGAAGTCGTAGTTGACGGGCAAGCCCGCTTGCTGCGCGGCCTTCACGAACGCCTGGCTGAGCGGATGGCGAAAGCGCGGTTCGCTCACCCGCAGCGGTCCGCCGGTGCCATGGAGCGGCTCGGCGTAGAGCTCGTTGGCCTCAGCGCGCTTGAACGCCGGGAGCACGTCGTTCCAGCCCCAACCAGCACAGCCGCCGTCGCGCCAGCCATCGTAGTCGGAGGCGGTGCCGCGGATGTAGACCATGGCGTTGAGTGAACTGCTGCCTCCCAGCATGCGTCCCTGGGGAACATGCATTCTCCGTCCCCCGGCATCGGGCTGCGCTTCGCTGACGTAGTCCCAGGAGCGCTCGGTGCCGATCACCCGAACGAAGGCCGCCGGCATGCGCACGAACGGATGCTCATGGCTCGGTCCGGCTTCCAGCAGCAACACGCGGCGCCCGCCGCGAACGAGTCGATGCGCGAGGACGCAACCGGCCGATCCGGCCCCGATGATGATGTGGTCATAGCCCATGGGGCGAGTGTGGCCGTGGCAGCACGGCGCGGAAACGGCCAAGCGGGTCCCATGCGCCTTGGATCAACGGTTTGTGCGCTGGCGCGCGAGCCTGCGCTGGAATGTCCAGCGCAGGCTTGCCCCAGGCCGTATTGCAAAACCTGCTTCAGGCCTTTCGCGGCCGGTCTGAGGAAGTTGCCCCTGTTCCCAGTAATACCATCAGCTCGCGGTGGCTGCGAATGCCCAGGTGCTGGAAGGCGCGGTAGCGGTAGGTCAGGGCGGTCGTGGCGGAGATGCCCATCTCGTGGGCGGCCTCCTTGGTGGTGAGACCGGCCAGAATGTGCGCCACGATCTGACGCTCACGGCCGGATAGCTTTGTCGTGAGCTGGGCTTCCAGAGGGATGTCCAAGACCGGACGCGGCGCTATCTGGATGTGGCGCATGACTGCGGCACACAACAGCGAACTATGCCGGGCCATCCAGTCGAAGTCGGGCTCGCCGAAGTCGGGGAACGAGAAGTTGCGGTAGAAACTGACGGCGAATCGATAGCCGTCCGGCCATACGACCCGCAGGGACAGCCGCTCGCGGATGCCGTTTTCCCCGTAGCACAGCAGGCGGTACGCCTCGTTCGCCACTTCATCGGAGAATTGGTGCGCCACCCACATTTGCGTCTTCTTGCCCGGCTTGCGCTTGGCGAGCCAGACCATGTTGGAGTCTTGCTGGTCAAACCCCATGCGCATGTACTCGACGGCAGTGAGGGTGGCGGCTTCTCCAATGACGCTGGCGCTCGAGATCGCCTCCACCCGCCCGCTGCTGCGCAGCGCAAACACCGTGCAGTGGCTGGCAGGCAAGGAAGGCTCCACGGCGGACAGCAGCCTGGCCGCGAAATCGGCGGTGCCAATGGCGGCCATCAACGCGGTCGCAAGCTCCGCCTCGGCCGACGTCTGAACATGACCGAGCTTTAGAGGTTTCATGCGCTGGGTAACCCCGTCCTCATTTATTAGGACATTTTTGCACAGCGCATTTTCGACAATCTCCCCATGTTTGATCTTGGACAAAGACGGGAATGATCCATGGCTCTAGAGCGAATCGGTCCGTTCGAATACCGGCACTATCAGCCGAGCTTGCCGCAGCTGAACCGCGCGGGTGACGAGGGGCAACGGCATCCGGTACTGATCGTGGGGGGCGGCCCGGTGGGTCTTGCCACGGCCCTGGGCCTGGCGAATTGGGGGGTTCCCAGTGTGGTCATCGAGGCCGATGACTCGGTCTGCGAGGGCAGCCGGGCCGCTTGCATCTCGCGGCGTAGTCTGGAGATCCTTGACCGGCTGGGCACGGTGCGGGCGTTCATGCAGAAGGGACTGGCCTGGACCCGAGGCCGCAGCTTCTACGGCCTGGACGAAGTGCTGGTGTTCGACATGCCGTCCGCGCAGGGTGACAAGTTTCCTCCGATGGTGAACCTCGAGCAGTACTACATCGAACAGTTTCTGCTGGACTCAATTGCCAAGGTCAACGCCGCGTCGCCGGGCAGGGTGGATATCCGCTGGGCCAGCAAAGTGACGGCCTGTACCCAGGACAACCGTGGCGCGACCGTGCGGGTGGAGAACGCGCTCGGAACTTACGACGCGTCCGCCGATTGGCTCGTGGCCTGCGACGGTGGCCAAAGCCTCATCCGTTCCAGCCTGGGCGTTGAGCTGAAGGGCACGGGTTACCAGGGGCGCTATGCCATCGTGGACATCGAGCTTGACAGCAGCCACCCCACCGAACGCCGGGCCTGGTTCGATCCGCCCTGGGCCAGGGGCACCACGATCCTGATGCACCGGCAACCCGACAACATCTGGCGCGTGGACTACCAGCTCGCTGCGGGCCAGGACACGGCGCAAGTCCTCGAGCCCGAGCAGTTGCGGCAGTTCGTGCAAACGCATCTGGACGCGATCGGAGAGGGGCACCTGCGATGGAAACCGGTGTGGACATCGATATACCGCGCCGGCGCGATGACACTGGACTCTTACCGCCACGGCCGCATACTTTTTGCGGGCAACTCGGCGCACGCGATGCCTATCTTCGGCGTTCGCGGGTTGAATTCCGGATTCGATGACAGCGACAACCTTACATGGAAGATCGCGGCCGTCGTGAACGGAAAGGGCGTGGAAAGGCTCCTGGACAGCTACAGCGCGGAGCGCGTGCAGGCCTTTCACGTCAATGCGGAAAGTGCGATGCGCAGCACAGAGTTCATGTCACCGCCGAACCGCGGCTTCGAACTGATGCGGGAAGCCTGCCTGTCCTTGGCCGGCAGACACAAGGGGATTGCGCGCCTGGTCAATCCGCGCCAGACGCATGCCATCGCCTATGAGAAATCGCCGCTGTCGTCGGCCGGTGATCCCTTCGTTACCGGGCCGGGCGAAGGCGCCGTGCTCGTGGACGTTCAGGTCCGCGAGGGCGTGTTCCTCACGGACCTGCTGGAACGGCATGGATTCACGGTACTTGGTTTTGTTTCTCTTTCCGCGCAGGGCGAGATCGAGGCGGCCGTCGCCTCACCCGGGTGGCGCTGGCTACCGGTTCAGTGCGTCGTGCTGCACGCCGGCGCCGAGGTGACGCAACTGTACGGCGCCCGGGCGGGCTCGGTCTATCTCGTCCGGCCGGATGGTCACGTTTGCGCACGCTGGCACGCGCCATCGGCTGCCACGGTGCTGGCCGCCGTCCAACTTGCCTGCGGCGCCGAAAGGAATCTTCAATGACGTACGAAGCCGCTGTTCAAGATCGAATCTACGCCCGCTGCAGCAACGCCATCGCGGCTGCAGGACGCGAAAGGGAATCCCTGTTCCTGGCGCGGCTCGCGCTGCTGTTGTTCGAACAGGTGCAGGACGAGGACCGGTGCATCGCGGCCATCGAGGCCGCCTTGCAAGACCTGCCCACCCCTTCTCTCTCGGCTCCCTGAAACGGCCATAACACTCCAGGAGACATTCATGAATCGTCGCAATCTCGTATTCAGCCTCACGGCCACGGCGGCAGCTGTTGCCAGCCCGCTGGCGTTCTCGCAGGGCCAGTACCCCGAGCAGTTGATCAAGTGGGTGGTTCCATACCCCGCTGGGGGCGGCACCGACAACATTGCGCGCGCGCTTGCCGAAAGCATGCGTGCGGTGCTCGGCCAGCAGATCGTCATTGACAATCGGCCAGGCGCGGCGACCAACATCGGTGCCGAACTGGTCGCGCGCGCCAAGCCGGATGGCTACACCATCATGTCGGCGGACAACGCGCTGATGGCATTCAATGAACACCTGTTCAAGAAGCTGCCCATCAGTCCCGAGAAGGACTTCAGCTACATCGGCGCCATCGGCAAGTTTCCGCTGGCACTGGTGGTGCACCCGAGCTTCCCGGCCCAGGACTTCAAGGCTTTCCTCGCCTATGTGAAGGCCAACCCTGGCAAGGCGAGCTACGCATCGGTGGGAAACGGCTCGCCGCATCACCTGGCCATGGAAATGTTCAAGAACCGCACCGGCACTTTCATCACACACATTCCTTATCGCGGCGCGGCTCCGGCCATGCAGGACGTCATGGCCGGACAGGTACCCGTGATGTTTCTGGATCTGGCCTCGGGTCTGTCCATCATCAAGAGCGGCAAGGTCAAGGCGCTGGCGATAGGTTCGAAGGCGCGCTCGCCGGTGTTGCCGGACGTGCCCACGCTGGACGAGCTGGGTGTCAAGAACACCGAGGTCTTCGCATTTCAGGGCGTGCTCGGCCCGGCCGGGCTGCCTGCTCCCGTGGTGGCCCGGTTGAATCAGGAGCTGAACAAGGCGCTGGCCGATTCGACGGTCGTCAAGCGCTTCAGCGAGTTCGGCTTCGAACCGGTGCGCGGGACACCTGAAGAGTTCAAGAAACTCGCGCGATCCGAAGCGGCGCGCTGGGGCCAGGTGATCCGCGCCAGTGGCGTTTCGCTTGACTGACGGCATGATGGACGCAACTTCCGCCCGCCCTGTCCAAGGCCTGCATCACTTCGCCTGGCGTTGCCGGGATGCCGAGGAAACACGGCAGTTCTACGAGGACGTGCTTGGCATGCCGCTGGTGCATGTGATCAAGCAGGACCACGTGCCGAGCACCGGCGAGCACTGCCCCTACGTGCACATCTTCTTTCGCATGCGCGATGGCTCTTGCATTGCCTTCTTCGACCTGGGCGACGATGTGGCGGCACTGCCGTCGCCGAACACACCTGCGTGGGTCAACCATATCGCCCTGAGGGTCGAGAGCCTGGATGACCTGGGCGCCATGAAAGCGCGACTCGAGCGACACGGAATTGAAGTGTTGGGCGTTATCGACCACGACGGCTACATCCAGTCCATCTACTTTTTCGACCCCAACGGTTTGCGGCTCGAACTGACGGTGGAAGTGGCCGCTGAACATGTCGTGGAGGGCTTCGCACGCAACGCGCACGAGGAGGTAAACCGCTGGAACGCCGAGAAGCGCACCGCGCGAGCAGCATCGCGAGGCGACGCATGAAGTCGGCGGGCGTGCAGCTTCGGCTGGCGACACGCAAGGACGGCTCGCGGGACGGCGCGCTGATGCTGGTCAGTGGCTCCGGGGAACGATGGGTGCCCGCCGCCGGCACGGCGAAAACGCTGCAGGCATTGCTGGACGACTGGGACACGCTGGCACCCGACCTCGAACGGCGCCGCCGCACGCTGGACGCTTGCGGATGGCAGGGTGCGGAAACGTTCGAGGCGAGCCGCTGCATGGCTCCTCTGCCACGCGCTTACCAGTGGGCCGACGCATCCGTGTACCGCAACCACGCCCGGCTGATTTACCAATGGCGCCAGGAGCCCATTCCGCCGAGGTATGAAGATGAGCCGCTGGTCTATCAGGGCGGCTCGGATGCGATGCTCGGGCCCGAAGACCCCATCGTCGCGGTCGATGAGGCGCACCAGATCGACCTCGAAGCGGAGATCGCCGTCATCACCAAGGATGTCGCCATGGGGGTCAACGCCGAGCAGGCCGCCGATTGCATCGCCTTGGTCGTCCTGCTCAACGATGTTTCGCTACGAGGATTGATTCCCGCTGAATTGGCCAAGGGTTTCGGCTTTTACCAGAGCAAGCCGGCAACCAGCTTCGCGCCCATTGCGGTGACCCCCGCGGCCCTGGGGGCGGCATGGAAGGGCGTCATGCTGGACTTGCCGGTGCGCATCACCTTGAACGGTGAACGCTTCGGCGAGCCGCACGCCAACATGGAAACCGTTTTCAACTTCGCGCAGATCATTGCGCACCTGGCGCGCACCCGCAGCCTGGTGGCGGGCAGCATCATCGGCGCGGGAACCATCAGCAACGCCGATCCTGCGGCGGGGAGTGCCTGCATCACCGAGGCGCGCGTTCGCCAGATGCTTGACGGCGTCGCAGCAGCTGACTTGCACCCTTACCTTCGAGATGGCGACCGCGTGCGGCTCGAAGTGTTGGGCGAAGCGGGCAGGACGGTATTCGGCGCGATTGACCAAACGGTCGCCGTCCGTAGCCCCGCGACATCCTGATGGGACGACGTCCCCCTGACGTCCCGTGCGCCCTGGGTCAACGGTTTGTGCGTTGACAGCGCATGCCTCGAATGGATGGCTCACTAGACTCATTCGATCCAAAGTCGAACGAGGGGCCATGCCCATGTCAACAGAATTCCAAGGTCAGGTCGCCTTCATCACCGGAGGCGGCACCGGCATCGGCGCCGCGGTTGCGCGGCAATTCGCAGCCGCGGGCGGCAAGGTCATCTTGATGGGCCGGCGGCGAGAGCCCCTGCTGGAAGTGGCCGAGCCGATCGGTGGCCTCGTGGTCGCCGGAGACGCCGCCGATGCTGGCGACGTGAAAGCGGCCATCGCCGTAGCGCGAGACCGCTTCGGCGGCATCGATGTGCTGGTCGCCAATGCCGGGGGGCATGGCGTGGGCGAACTCACGCAAACCGACGACGAGTCGTGGCGCATGGCCACCCGGTTGAATCTGGACACGGCCTTTGTCTGCGCGCGCGAGTTGATGCCCGAGCTCGTTTCGCGGCGCGGCAACATCGTCGTGTTGTCGTCGCTCGCCGGTCACTTCGCCGGACCGGGCGTGGTGGGCTACGTCACGATGAAGCATGCGCTGATCGGGCTCACACGGTCTCTGGCTCGCGACTACGGGCGCCAGGGCGTACGCACGAATGCCGTCTGCCCGGGTTGGGTGCGCACCGCGATGGCGGATGAGCAAATGCAGGTTCTGGTCGAAAAATACAAGCTCGCCGACACCGATGCGGCCTATGCGCTGGTCGCCCGCGATGTGCCGCTCGGCCGCGCCGCCGAACCCGGAGAGGTTGCCGACGCCGTGCTCTACCTGGCGTCCAAGCGCGCCAGCATGGTCAACGGCACCTTCCTGATGGTCGACGGCGGAGCCTCGGCTGTCGACCTTCCCACCATTGCCTTTGCACACTAAGGGATTCGCATGAGCACACCCACCCTCCCACCGGCCGGCTGGAAGACCTACGACGAATTTGCGGCTGGCATCGCCACCAATCGGCTGCCGCCGAGCGAGGCGCTTCTGGGCCAGACGCTGCAGCTTGCCCTGCCTGCACGCACGCTGACCCTGCGCTTTGAGCGGCCCAATGAACTCGCGTGGCAGGACAGCGCCCATGGCGAAGGCCACGACTGGTGCGAGACCATCGAGGTGGCGCCGGACACCTACTTCATCGACATCACGTTCAAGGCGCGCCCCCTGGTCGCCCTGACCGTGATCGCGAATACGCGAACACGCCGCGTGCTGGCCATCGAGAGCCGCGTGCGCAGTGCCGAGGAGGCGGGCGCCGAGCCGCGCGTGGCGCAGGACTTCCTGATCGGCACGCTAGGGGGCGGTTCCGCCAGCGGGCTGGTGCCGCACGAAAGCCGTGACCTGATCGGCCTGCGCACCTGGCAGACCTACAGCCCGAACCACACTTACGAGCACACCTACCTCAGTTCGCAGCGCTACTGCTGGCAGTGCCTGGTGGGCGTGCAGCGCGGCCACGGGGACGTGGACATGGCGACGTACTACCAATTCGACGAGCAGCAGTACATCTTCACTTTCCGCGAGTTCCTGATTCCGGTCGCCTCGGTGTTCTTCTTCAACTTCGCATCGAAGCGCTCGACCGGTAAGTTTCTCGGCTTGACCGGCGATGGCGAGATCGCCAACAACCCCGCCGGCGCCTTCATGGAAGTGGCCTCGACCACCGTCTACCCGGCTTCCCACAGCCCCATCTGAGAGAGATCATGAAAAGCAACCTCGACATCATCAAGGCGCACTACGCCGGGTCCGACCGGGGCGATATCGCCGCCATGATGGCCGACGTGTCGCCGCAGGTGCGCTGGACCGAAATGGCCGGCTTTCCCTGCGCCGGCACGTGGGTCGGCCCGCAGCAGGTCATCGACAACGTCTTCGCCGTGCTGGGAGCCGCCTGGGAAGGCTACCAGTTCAAGCTCGAACGCCTGGTCGATGGCGGCGACAACATCGTGGGCATCGGCGACTACCGCGGCACCTTCCGTGCCACCGGCAAGCCGATGCAGGCGCGTGTGGTGCACGTGTGGCAGCTCGAAGCCGGAAAGATCGTGCGTTTCGAGCAGTTCACCGACACGCTGTTGGTCGCGCAAGCGATGGCTTGATGGGTGAGATTTAACCCAGGCCTGACCCGGCAACTAACGTTCGCCCGTTCATTGATCGCCGGACGACGCCTCGACGGCGCCCGCCTTCTCCATCCGGGCGAGGACGCCCACGATGCTCGGGCTTGATATCGAACAAGCCTTACGGAGTGAATCCCATGGAAAACGTCGCTCGCCGCGGCACCGTTTACGGCACCTTGCTCAACCACCGTGACGCGTTGGCTGCACTCGGCAACACCGTGAACGAGCTGCCCTACAAGGCCGCTCCGGAGGCGCCCATTCTCTACATCAAGCCGCGCAATACCTGGATAGCTCCCGGCGAGGCGATTGCCGTCCCCACGGGCGTGGATGAGCTCGAGATGGGGGCGACCCTGGGGTTGGTGATCGGCCGCCCCGCCTGCCGGGTCAGCGAAGCAGATGCGATGAATTTCGTGGCCGGTTACGTGATCGTCAACGACGTGAGCGTGCCGCACGAGTCCTACTACCGGCCATCGCTGCGGTTCAAAGTGCGCGACACGTTTTGCCCGATTGGGCCATTCGTGGCGCGCGACGCGATCGCGTCGCCCGATGCGCTGGGCATCGCCGTCATGATCGATGGCGAGACCGTGCAGCGGGCCAGCACGGCCGGATTGATCCGCTCGGCCGCACGACTGATCGCCGATGTGAGCGACTTCATGACGCTCGCACCGGGGGACATCCTGTCGGTGGGCGTTGCCGCCGGGGCGCCCCGCGCGCGCGCCGGGCAGCGCGTCAGTATTGCCATCAACGGCCTGGGCCGCCTGGACAACCCATTGGTCGCTGAAGGAGCGCTCGCATGACAACCAATGCCTTCAAGCGCAGCGCACGCGTCGCCTTCGGTGGCGCCGTCCACGAAGCCGTCGAGCATGCCGGAGGCGTGCGGCTCACCGACGGCCGGGTGCTGGCCGAGACCGAGGTCGTGTGGCTGCCGCCGTTCGAAGTCGGCACCATCATCGCGCTCGGCATCAACTACGCCGACCATGCGAAAGAGCTCGCCAAGGAGCTGACCATCAGCGCCAAGGACGAGCCCCTGGCGTTCCTGAAGGCGCCGAACACGCTGATCGGCCATCGGGCCTTCACCCGCCGGCCGAGCGATGCCACCTACATGCACTACGAGTGCGAGCTGGCCGCGATTATCGGCAAGCGTGCGAAGAACGTCGCCCGCGCCGATGCCATGGCGTATGTTGCGGGGTACACGGTGGCTAACGACTACGCGATTCGCGACTACCTCGAAAACTGGTACCGGCCCAACCTGCGCGTGAAGAACCGCGACACCTGCACCGTGCTCGGGCCGTGGTTCGTGCCTGCGGACCACGTGCCGGACCCGCATGTGCTGCCCCTGCGTACCCTGGTCAACGGCAAGGTCACGCAAAGCGGCAACACGCGCGACTTGATCAACGACGTGCCGGCACTCATCGAGTACCTGAGCAGCTTCATGACCCTGATGCCCGGCGACGTGATCCTCACGGGTACGCCGGAGGGCGTGGTCAATGTCAATCCCGGCGACGAGGTCGTGACCGAAATCGACGGCATCGGCCGTCTGGTCAACACCATCGTCGGCGACGAAGTCTTTGCAAGATAAGGAAACGTCCGCCATGCGAATCCAGCACCTGATCAATGGCCAGTCCGTCGAAAGCCGCGACTACTTCGAAACCACCAACCCCGCTACCCAGGAAGTATTGGCCGAGGTGGCCTCCGGCGGCGAGGACGAGATCAACGCGGCCGTGGCCGCGGCCAAGGAAGCGTTCCCGAAATGGGCGGCGTTGCCGGCCACCGAGCGGGCCAAGATGATGGTCAAGCTCGGCGACCTGATCGCCAGGCATGTCCCCGAACTGTCGGAAATCGAGACCCGCGACGCCGGGCAGGTGATTGCCCAGACGCGCAAGAACCTGGTACCGCGCGCGGCCGACAACTTCTACTACTTCGCCGAGATGTGCACGCGTGTCGACGGGCACACCTACCCGACGCCGACGCACCTGAACTACACGCTCTACCACCCGGTGGGCGTGTGCGCCCTGATCTCGCCGTGGAACGTGCCCTTCATGACCGGCACCTGGAAGATCGCGCCGTGCCTGGCCTTCGGCAACACCGCGGTTCTGAAGATGAGCGAGCTGTCCCCCATGTCGATTTCGCGCTTCGGCGAGCTGGCCACGGAAGCCGGGCTGCCCAAGGGCGTGCTCAACATCGTGCACGGCTTCGGCAAGGAGACCGGCGAGCCCCTATGCGGCCACCCTGACGTGCGGGCGATCTCCTTCACCGGCTCGACCGCCACCGGCCAGCGCATCGTGCAGAACGCCGGGCTGAAGAAGTTCAGCATGGAACTCGGCGGCAAGAGCCCCTTCGTCATCTTCGAAGATGCCGACCTGGACCGGGCGCTGGACGCGGCGATCTTCATGATCTTCAGCAACAACGGCGAGCGTTGCACCGCCGGCTCGCGCATCCTGGTGCAGAAGTCCATCTACGCCGACTTCGCCCGGCGGTTCGCCGAGCGGGCTGGCCGCGTCGTGGTCGGCGATCCCATGGACGACAACACGATCGTCGGACCGATGATCAGCCAGGGCCATCTGGCCAAGGTGCGCAGCTACATCGAACTGGGCACGAAGGAGGGCGCCACCTTGTTGTGCGGCGGGCTGTCTGCGCCCGACGTTCCGGCCCACGTGGCCAAGGGCAACTTCGTCAAGCCGACCGTGTTCGCCGACGTGGACAACCGCATGCGCATCGCGCAGGAAGAGATCTTCGGCCCGGTGGCCTGCCTGATCCCGTTCGAGGACGAGGCCGACGCCATCCGCCAGGCCAACGACATCCAGTACGGTTTGTCCAGCTACGTGTGGACCGAGAACATCGGCCGCGCGCACCGCGTCGCCGCGGCCATCGAGGCCGGCATGTGCTTCGTCAACAGCCAGAACGTGCGCGACCTGCGCCAGCCTTTCGGCGGTACCAAGGCCAGCGGCACCGGACGCGAAGGCGGCACCTGGAGCTACGAGGTGTTCCTCGAACCGAAGAACGTCGCCGTGTCTCTGGGTTCGCACCACATTCCGCATTGGGGATCGGCATGAAGCCGCTCCCCTTTGGGGCAATCTCCGCTCCCCCCACCCCAACCCTCCCCTCTAGGGGAGGGCCAAACTGCCAGGAAGAACACCATGGGTAAGCTAGCTCTCGCAGCCAAGATCACTCACGTCCCGTCGATGTACTTGAGTGAAATCGACGGCCCCGGCAAGGGCAAGCGGCAGGCGGCCATCGACGGTCACTTCGAAATCGGCCGCCGCTGCCGAGCGCTGGGCGTGGACACCATCGTCGTGTTCGACACGCACTGGCTCGTCAACGCCGATTACCACATCAATTGCGCGCCGCATTTCAAGGACGTGTACACCAGCAACGAGCTGCCGCACTTCATCAGCAACATGGCTTATGAGTACGATGGCAACCCCGTGCTCGGCCAGTTGCTGGCCGAAACCGCCAATGCCCACGGCGTGACCACGCTCGCTCACCCGGCCACGACGCTGGCGCTCGAATACGGCACGCTGGTGCCGATGCGCTACATGAACAGCGACCGCCACTTCAAGGTGGTGTCGGTGTCGGCGCTGTGCCAGGTTCACTTTCTGGCCGACAGTGCCCGGCTCGGCTGGGCCTTCCGGCGCGCCATCGAAGACCACTACGACGGCACGGTGGCGGTGTTCGCCAGCGGGTCGCTCAGCCACCGCTTCGCGCAGAACGGTACTGCCGATGCGTACCGCGACAAGATGTGGAGCCCGTTCCTGGAACGCCTGGACCACGACATTGTGGGCATGTGGGAGCGCGGTGAATGGGCTGACTTCTGCGACATGCTGCCCGAGTACGCCTCCAAGGGCCATGGCGAAGGCTTCATGCACGACACGGCCATGCTGCTCGGCGCCCTGGGCTGGAACCACTACGACCAGGGAGTGGAGGTGGTGACACCCTTCTTCCCGAGTTCGGGCACCGGGCAGATCAACGCCGTGTTCCCGGTTTCGCCGATGCCCGCCACGCTGCAGGGTGTGGGCGCGCCCAGCACGCTCGCGCTGGCGGGCGGCCGGCTTTGAGTGACTGAAACGAAAGGGCACACCGAACATGTTGAATACCGATATCCACCAGTCGCTTGCGCGCGAGCTGTACCAGGCCCGCAAGACCCGCGTCCAGCTGCGCCACTTCTCGGCTCGCTATCCCGAGATGACCATCGAGGACGGCTACGCCATTCAGCGCGAATGGGTCAAGCTCGAACTGGCCGATGGCCGCAAGATCAAGGGCCGCAAGATCGGCCTGACCTCGCGTGCGATGCAGCAGGCCAGCCAGATCACCGAGCCCGATTTCGCGCCGCTGATGGACGACATGTTCTTCGACAGCGGCAGCGACATCGCCATTGACCGATTCATCGCGCCCCGCATCGAGGTGGAGCTGGCCTTCATCCTCGGCAAGCCGCTCAAGGGCCCGGGAGCGACCCTGTTCGAGGTGCTCTCGGCGACCGAGTATGTGGTGCCCGCCATCGAGATCATCGACGCGCGCATCGAACAGTTCGACCGCGATACCCGGCAGATGCGCAAGGTGTTCGACACCATCAGCGAC
Organism: Ramlibacter sp. WS9; assembly: GCF_003797765.1. Lineage (GTDB taxonomy): Bacteria > Pseudomonadota > Gammaproteobacteria > Burkholderiales > Burkholderiaceae_C > Ramlibacter. Next base: position 113,073 of record NZ_RKMB01000016.1, read on the forward strand.
TTTGCGGCCAATGCCGGCATCGTGCTCGGCGGCCGCCCGGTGCGGCCGATGGATATAGACCTGCGCTGGGTGGGCGCGCTGCTGCACAAGAACGGCGCTATCGAAGAAACCGGCCTGGCCGCCGGTGTGCTCAACCACCCGGCCAACGGCGTCGCCTGGCTGGCCAACAAGATCGCGCCGTTCGACGAGCAGCTCAACGCCGGTGACGTGGTGCTGGCCGGCTCGTTCACCCGGCCAACCGCCGCGGTTCGTGGCGACAACATCCATGTGGACTACGGTCCGCTCGGAAGCATCACGTTCCGTTTCGTTTGAACCCCCATTCCGAAAAACAGATGAACCTCCAAGATCCCAGCCTGCTCAAGACCCAGTGCTTGATCGACGGCGCCTGGGCCGCTGCCGACAGCGGTGCCGCACTGGCAGTGCACAACCCGGCTACCGGTGTGTTGCTGGCCCAGGTGCCCGACATGGCCGGTGCGGAGACCCAGCGTGCGATCGACGCCGCGCAACGCGCTCTCGAACCCTGGCGAGCGCGCACCGCCGAAGACCGCTCGCGCATCCTGCGCCGCTGGTTCGACCTGCTCATGCAGCACCAGGACGACCTGGCCTTGCTGATGACCAGCGAGCAGGGCAAGCCGCTGGCCGAGGCGCGCGGCGAAATCGCCTACGCGGCGTCCTACATCGAGTGGTTCGCCGAAGAAGGCAAGCGGCTCTACGGCGATGTGATTCCCTCGCCGTGGGCCGACAAGCGCATCGTCGTGCTCCGGGAGCCGGTCGGGGTCTGCGCCGCGATCACGCCGTGGAACTTTCCGGCCGCGATGATCACGCGCAAGGTGGCGCCGGCACTGGCGGCGGGCTGCACGATGATCGTCAAGCCCGCGTCGCAAACGCCGCTGTCGGCACTGGCATTGGCCGAGCTGGCGCAACGCGCCGGTGTGCCGGCCGGTGTGTTGGGCGTGCTCACCGGCGGCGCGCGTGCGATTGGCGGCGTGCTCACGGCAAGCCCCGCAATTGCCAAGCTCACCTTTACGGGTTCCACCGAAGTCGGGCGCTTGCTGGCGGCGCAATGCGCGCCGACCTTGAAGAAGCTGTCGATGGAGCTGGGCGGCAATGCCCCCTTCATCGTGTTCGACGACGCCGACCTCGACGCCGCCGTGCAGGGCGTGATCGCTTCCAAGTTCCGCAACACCGGCCAGACCTGCGTCTGCACCAACCGTATCCTGGTGCATGAGTCGGTTCACGACGCCTTCGCCGACAAGCTCGCGGCGGCGATGACGGGGTTGCAGGTCGGCAATGGCGCGGATGCGGGCGTGCTTCAGGGCCCGCTGATCGACACGAATGCATTGGCCAAGGTGGAAGAGCTGGTCGCCGACGCGGTGGCGCAGGGCGCACGGGTCGTTGCCGGCGGCAAGCGCCACGCGTTGGGCGGCACCTTCTACGAGCCCACGCTGCTGGCCGGCGCCACGCCCGCCATGAAGATCGCGCGCGAAGAAGTATTCGGCCCGGTGGCGCCGCTATTTCGCTTCAAGACCGATGACGAAGCCGTGGCGATGGCCAACGACACCGAGTTCGGCCTGGCCGCCTACTTCTATTCGCGCGACCTGCGCCGCGCCTGGCGCATCTCGGAGCGGCTGGCCTACGGCATGGTCGGCATCAACAGCGGCGTCATCAGCACCGCGGTGGCGCCCTTTGGCGGCGTCAAGCAATCGGGCATGGGCCGCGAGGGCTCGAAGTACGGGATCGAGGATTACCTGCACACCAAGTACCTGTGCATGGGGGGACTCGACTGAACAGGTCCGCGTTCAAGCGCCTTCCGCGGCCACCGCATCGTCAAGCATCTGGATCGCATCCATGTAGATCGCAGAGACCTTGCGGTACATCAGCACGACGGTGGTCTGCGGGAGTGCCGGCCGCACATCGATGACCTGTAGACGGCCCGCGGCGATCTCGGATTGCGCGGCCTGAAGCGGAACGACGGCCAATCCCAGCCCGGCGCTTGCCAGGCGCACGCAGGCACGGGTGCCGCGCGGTCCACCAGCCGCCGAGTAATTGGCCGGTGCGACATGCTCGGCGACGAAGGCCGTCATGTCAATGCGCGATGGACCCGGGACCGCTTCCGCATTGGCAGCCACTTCATCCGTGAGGTGGCGCAGTTCACTTCGACGCAGCCACCATGCGATGGGGACGCGACTTGGTGGTCGCACTGCTCAAGCAACGGCTGGCCGCCGCGGGCTGAATAGAGCGGGTCAAAGACATAGAGCCACTGGCTTTGCGGGCATCGCTGCTTACTTAGCGAATTTTCGCGATGTTCAGCTCGCCGGCAATCACCAATACTCCTTCGACCGGCATGCCCTGCCGTTCCCATCCACTGGAAGAAGGAGACAGACAAGTGCTTTCGATGCAACACTTCATCAACGGCCGATCGGTATCAGCATCCGACGGGGCCGCTATCGAACTGGTCAGCCCGGTCACGGAATCGGTATTTGGCACATCGGCCGCGGGCACCGAAGCCGATGTCGATAGCGCGGTCAAGGCGGCTCGCGCTCAGTTGGACGGGGGCGGGTGGACCACGATGTCGGGCGTTGAGCGCGGGGCCCTGCTGAACAAGCTGGCCGATCTGGTCGAACGCGACGCGAACATCATTGCCGACCTTGATGCGTCCGCTATCGGACGCCTGCCTGCGGAACCGCTCATGCTGGAATTGCCCAACGGCATCGGCACCTTGCGCAATGCGGCCGGCTGGGCCGACAAGCTGGAAGGCCGCACCATTCCGACGCCAGGCTACATGGGCATGAGGACCTTGTCTTACACCCGACTCGAGCCTGTCGGCGTCGTGGCTGCCATCGTTCCATGGAACACACCGTTCATGATCACCTGCTGGAAAGTCGGCCCGTTGCTTGCCGCCGGCTGCGCCGTGGTGATCAAGCCGGCAGAGGAAACGCCTGGCTCGGCCTTGCACTTGGCGAAGCTATGCCAGGAGGCCGGCTTCCCGGACGGCGTGGTCAACGTGGTGACGGGTCGCGGCGAAGTCGTCGGGGATGCGCTGTGCAGGCATCCCGGCGTCGACAAGGTTACGTTCACCGGCAGCCCGGAGGTGGGCCGTCTAATCCAGCAAACCGCAGGCGGCGTGTTCAAGCGCGTCGCACTGGAGCTGGGGGGCAAGAGTCCCCAAATCGTATTCGAGGACGCCCCCTTCGACGCCGCGATACAGGGTTGCGCGGCCGGGCTTTTCTTCAATCAGGGCCAGGTGTGCGCGGCCGGTTCGCGCATTCTGGTGCAGCGCTCGATCGCCGACCGCTTCAGCAAGACGTTGGCAGGCGCGGCGGCCTCGGTCAAGGTTGGCAACCCGACCGAACCAGGTGTGCAGATGGGCGCAGTTGCCAAAAAAGCGCAGTTCGACCGCATCAACCGCTACATCAGAAAGGGCATTGAAGAAGGCGCCGAAGTGCTTGCCGGCGGCGTCCCGTACACGGGAAGGGGCTATTTCGTACAGCCGACGATATTCGGCAATGCCAGCAATGCGATGACCATCGCGCGTGAAGAGATTTTCGGCCCGGTGGGAACGATCATTCCGTTCGACACGCAGGAAGAGGCGATCGCCATTGCCAACGACTCCAGATACGGCCTTGGCGCGACGGTCTGGACCAGCGATGTGGCGCGTGCCCACAAGGTGGCGCATGCCGTCAAGGCCGGCGCCGTTGGAATCAACTGCTGGGGGCCGATCGATCCGCGCTTGCCATGGGGCGGCATGAAGAGTAGCGGCATCGGAAGGGAAGGCGGACTTTCCGGTGTGCTTGCGTATACCGAGGAAAAGGTGATCACCGTGTTGCTGCCGTAACAAGCTGCCCTTGGTCAACAAAAAAATAACTGGAGACAACTATGAAGAGAAACTATGCAGTGGCTGCCGTACTGCTTGCGGCAATAGCATGCACGACGGTACATGCCAGAACGCCCGCGGACGTCAACGGCGAGCGCATCGTCAATGCCGACAAGGAGCCCGGCAACTGGATGAGCCATGGCCGCACTTATGACGAGCAACGCTTTTCGCCGCTCGGCAAGGTACACGCAGGCAACGTCGACAAGCTAGGACTGGCCTGGACCCACAAGCTCGACATCGACCGCGGTGTCGAAGCGACCGCAATCGTGGTTGACGGCGTGATGTACACCACGGGCGCCGCCAGCATTGTGTATGCGCTGGATGCACGGACTGGCAAGCTGCTGTGGAAGTACGACCCGAAGATCGCCATTGAAGCGATGGGCCAGGGCTGCTGCGACATCATCAATCGTGGCGTGGCAGTCTGGAAGGGCAAGGTGTATCTCGGCGCCTTCGACGGGCGACTGATCGCGTTGGATGCCCGCACCGGCAAGGTAGCGTGGGAAGTCGACACGGTCCTCGATCACAAGAAGAGCTACACGATTTCGGGCGCGCCGCGCATCGTCAAGGGCAAGGTGCTGATCGGCAACGGCGGCGCCGAGTATGGCGTGCGCGGCTATGTCACCGCCTACGATGCCGACAGCGGCAAGCAGGCATGGCGCTTCTTCACCGTTCCGGGCGATCCCAAGGATCCGGCGGAAAACAAGGCGATGGAGATCGCCCTGAAAACCTGGCACGGCAACAACTGGGTCAAGTGGGGCGGCGGGGGCACGGCCTGGGACTCGATGGCGTACGACCCCGAGCTGAATCAGCTGTATATCGGCGTCGGCAACGGCTCGCCCTGGAACTACAACTTTCGCAGCGAAGGCAAGGGCGACAACCTCTTCCTGTCGTCCATCGTTGCGATCAACCCCGACAACGGCGAATACATCTGGCACTACCAGACCACGCCGGGCGACCGTTGGGATTACACGGCCACGCAGCACATGATCCTGGCCGACCTCGACATCAAGGGCCGAAAGCGCAAGGTCATCATGCAGGCGCCCAAGAACGGCTTCTTCTATGTCATCGATCGCGCAACCGGCGAGCTGCTGTCGGCGGAGAAGTTTGTTCCCATCAATTGGGCGACGCATGTCGACATGGCCACCGGACGGCCGGTCCTCACGCCGGACGCCGATTACCTGGACGGGAAAGGAGCGAAGGTCATCCTGCCGAGCTTCCTGGGTGCTCACAGCTGGCAGCCGATGTCCTTCAATCCGAAGACCGGCTATGTCTACCTGCCGGCGCAGGAGTCCGTGGCCCAACTCGAAGCGCAGAAAGAGCCCCTGTTCATCCCGCACAAGTCGGTGGTCAACATCGGCGTGGAAGTGCCCGACCTTCCGGAAGACACGAAGATCGTCAAGCAGATCCGCAGCGCATGGAAGGGACGCTTGATCGCATGGGACCCGGTCGCGCAAAAGGCCGCCTGGACGCAAGAATACGAAAGCGCATGGAACGGCGGCACCTTGTCCACGGCGGGCAACCTGGTGTTCCAGGGCACTGCCGACGGACGAGCCGTCGCGTATGCGGCCGACACCGGCAAGAAGCTGTGGGAGGCAAAGGTCAATTCGGGTGCGATGGCAGCACCGGTCACCTATGAAGTCAACGGCGAACAGTACGTGACCTTCATGGTCGGCTGGGGAGGCGTATTTCCGCTGCTCACCGGCGCGCTCTCGTACAAGGTCCAGGCTGACGCTCGGGTGGTGACGTTCAAGCTCGGAGCCAGCGGCAAGCTGCCGCCACCGAAGTTGATCGCCGCCTCGCTGCCCCCGCTGCAACCGCTGAACGCTGCGCCGGAGCAACTCAAGACAGCGCGCACCATGTTCAACGGCTTTTGCGCTTCCTGTCACGGACTGAATGCGGCCAGTGGCGGCGTCCTTCCCGACCTGCGCTACATGACGTCGAAGACGCATGGCATGTTCGCAGCCATCGTCAGCGGTGCCCGCATCAATCGTGGTATGCCGGCCTTCAGTTCGATCCTCAAACCGGAGGATATGGAATTGATCCGGCAGTACGTTATCAAGCGGTCGCACGACCTTGATGCCGAACTGAAACAGCCGGCGCCCTAACCCGACAGTCGAAGCAATTGCGACTGGGCATCCGGCTTCGGATGCCCAGCGGCATCGCTCATCCCCAAGCCGCCCTTGGCAGGCAAGGCGGCGTCATCACGCTCACACAAGGAAAAAAATGAGACAAGCACACAAGACATTCACAAACGCCATCCTGGCTGCTACTTTGGCTGCAGGCGGCACAGCCCACGCTGCAACCAATCCCGATCCGGGAGACTACACCGCACTGCCCGCGGGAACCGACATCAGCCTCGTGTACGCAGTGAACGCGCGCGCTGACCAGGTCTATGCGAGCGGAAGCAAGGTGCCGCTGCCGCGGAACCTGGGCTTGGACCTCGATATCGGAATCTTCCGCCACGTGCACTTCATGAACTGGGGCGGGTATCGCATCGACCCGCAGATCGTGATTCCGTTCGGGCGCCAGACCGTGGGCCTGACCGGCACGAAGACCTCCGGCATCGGCGACATCATTTTCGGCGGAACCCTCTGGACGATCGCCGATCTTGCCAATGGCGAGCATCTGGGCTACACCGCATTCATCACTGCGCCGACAGGCAAAGACAAGTCGATGGGGTTTGCCCTTAGCGACAATCGCTGGGCGGTTGATCTGCAGGTCGGTTACATCCGCAGCCTGTCCGCTAAATGGACGGTCGACCTGATCGGGCAGGCCGAGTTTTACCAGCGCGAGCGCAGCACCGGGGCCAAACGGGATCCGCTCGTGCGCGGCCATGCCCACTTGCGCTATCACCTGAGCGAGTCGTCGCATATCGCCGCCTCACTGCGCCAGTCGATGGGCGGCGAAGAAAAATTGAATGGCACGACTCTCGCGGGACGCAAGAACGACACCAATCTGCAGTTGACCTGGGCGTCGTTCCTGACGAAGCAGGTCCAGGTTCAGCTCCACTACGCGCAAGATGTCAAAGTCGAGAACGGTCCCAAAGTAAAAGCCTTGGGCCTGCGAGCGCTGTACGCGTTTTGAGGATGGCAAGCCCAAGAGCCCTTCGGCTTGCAGGCGCAGCCTGTGCCAGCGCGGCATTGCTGGAGTGCGGCTATGCACAGGAAGCGCGACGCAATACGCTGCAAGATGTCGTCGTCAGCGCCAGCCGCATTGAAGTGCGCAGTTTGATGCGCCGGCGGCGATCGATTCAGTGCAAGTCCATCCCTTCCAAAGCGGCTGAGTTCGGCCGCCGCGCCGGGCCGTCAAGCAAGGTCTGCTCCCTCGGAGGCAGAGAGCGACACGCAGTGCGCAAGCGTGGGGGCTCCAATCCCTAATGCAACAACTTCTCCGCCAGAACATGAATCGCCTTGGGCGTTGAACTCACGCCCAGTTTGTCCCTGATGCTGCGCAATTGGTGATCGACCGTATAAAAGGAGCGATTCAGCTGTCGCGCGATTTCCTTGTAGGCCAACCCGGCAACCGCCAGGCGTGCAACCTTGAGTTCGCATGGGGTGAGCAGCTCGAGGATCGCATCCGGGGAGGCGACGATGTGTGTATGACTCTCTCCCAACGGAAGGGGTTGCGCGGCCCGCTGGGCTGCAGCCAACACCGGTCCAAGCACCAAGCGGGCGATCTCGCCGAGGTATTCGCAACGTGACGCATTGGCCGTCTTGCCGCATTCCATCCAGTCCACGCACAGCAATCCGACCGGCTGCATGCCGTCGCGCAAGGCCACGGCCAACTTCGATCGCGTTCCAGCCGTCAGCAGTTTTGCGCGCATGACGGAGGGGATGCGCTTGTCCTGCTCTATGTCCGCGTAAGGCACTACGGTAGGCGAAGACCACACGCAGCAGACGCTAGGGTCAAGTGCATCCACCTCATGCCCAAGGGAGGACGGAACCCTGCGCGACGTCCTCAGTGACTCACTCGACGAAACGAACACCGCGTTACCCGGCGTTGAAAAGCCGCCGTCCACGCGGTCTGCATCGAGAACGTCTCGCAACCAGGTGACAGCAAGATCCCAGCACAGCCGCGTGTCGTCAAGATATAGCAGCAGATGGGCCGCCAGATCGCCGGCACCCCCCGTCACCCGGGTATGGCGGTCGTCCAGCAAGCGACGGCGAAGTTGGCGCTGGGCTTGAAAAAGTATCTCGGTTTGCAAGGTCCACCTCTCAACAAGCACCACCCCGTTCCCGATGACATCAATGGGGCGTCGTGCCGTCAGGCTGTTGCGGGGCCACGGACGCCGATCGCCGGGTCGTTCGGCCATCTTTGCGCACGGCAAGCATGTGGCGGATTGTCGAAAAGGCGCTGTGAAAAAATGTCCTAATAAATGAGGACGGGGTTACCCAGCGCACATAGCCAACCTGATCCGTTCGGACCACCAAGGCCAAGTTTCCCCCGACGCTCATCCCTCCGCGGCAGCCGCGTCGTCCAACATCTGAATTGTGTCCATGTAGATGGCAGTGACTTTGCGGTACATCAGGACGACGGTGGTCTGCGGGAGTGCCGGCCGCACATCGATGACCTGTAGACGGCCCGCGGCGATCTCGGATTGCGCGGCCTGAAGCGGAACGACGGCCAATCCCAGCCCTGCGCTTGCCAGGCGCACATTGGCGACAAGTGAGGCGGACTCGATCACCGTGCGGGGTGCACGGTCGCCGCGCGCGGTGAACATCTCATCGACCGACCTGCGCTGGTGGGTACTGGCCGGCGGAAGAATCCAGGGGTGCGTAAGCAAATCAGGCCAGCGGTGCCGGCGCGCCGCAATGCCGAGCGCGGGCGCGGCCACCACGATCATCGGAACCACGGCACAGGTGCGGATACTGAGCATGCTCAGGTCCAGCGCATCCACGGCGCGTGGCGCATACAGCGCCATGGCCGCGTCGATCTCGCCGCGCAGCAACTGCTCGATCAACGCAACCAGGCGCCCCTCGTGCAACTGGATCGACGCAGGCACGGGCGCCATGCGGTCCGCGAGCCGCCGGAGAATGGGCGGCGCCACATGCTCGGCGACGAAGGCCGCCATGCCAATGCGCAACGGCCCCGGAGCGGCTTCCGCATTGGCCGCCACCTCATCCGTCAGATGCCGCAGTTCATTGACAAGCAGCCGCGCGTGTTTGGCAACACGCAAGCCCATGGCCGTGGGCACCATGCCTTTGGAGGAGCGCTCGAACAGAACCTGGCCGAGGGAGCGTTCCAGTTCCTTGATCGACTTGCTGACCGCCGCGCGGCTGATGTGCAGGCGCAGCGCCGCCTCGCCGAGATTGCCGCAATCGGCCACTTCATGGACGAATTCCAGCTGCGAAAACCGCAGCCGCCGACCGATCGAGCGTGGGACAGTGGCCATGGCGCGGATGTTAACTGCTGGTTGATGCCCCGGGCCGATTCGGCGCTATGCGCGGTGTGTGCCAACGCCTACGATGCCTCGGGATCAGTCGCCGTGGGCGAAAAAAATAGGAGACAAGGCATGCCAATCGAACAAGCAACGCCGCAGGCCGCGAACCGCCGCCGATTCATCGCCTATGGCGCGAGCGTCGCCGCCGCTGCCGGCTTCAGCAGCTCATGGGCACAAGCGCCGTCCTTTCCGATCGCGGGCAAGCCGATCCGCATCGTCATCCCCGCGCCGCCCGGCGGGCCGGCCGACATCCTGGCCCGCGCACTGGCCGTACACCTCACTGCGCAACTCGACGGAACGCCGGTCATCGTCGAGAGCAAACCGGGCGGCGCGAGCGTGCCTGCGGCCTTGGCGGTGGCGAGCGCGCCTCCCGACGGCCACACGCTGCTGCTGACCATCAACACCACGCACACGCAAGTGCCGCACATGTTCGGCAAGCCCCCTTACGACCCGTTCAGGGAGTTCACGCCGATCACCCAGGTCTACCGCAACGGCTCGATCCTGGTGGCGCATCCCTCGGTCGCCGCCAACGACCTGAAAGAGTTGATCGAGCTGAGCAAAGTCAGCGGCCCGATTCCCGCCGGTTCGCCCGGGCCCGGCACCAACGGCCATCTCTATATCGAGATGCTGAATCTGCAATACGGGGCCAAGCTGAGTCACGTGCCTTACAAGGGGTCGGCCGACGCCACGCGCGACTTGCTCGGCGGATTCATCAAGGTGCTCTTCGATTCGCCGACCACGTCGCTGCCGCACATCCGCAGCGGCCGCGAAAAGGCGCTGGCCGTGGTGGGCCCCTCCAGATTGAAGGAACTCCCTGACGTGAAGACCGTGCGCGAGCTCGGGTACTCAGCGCTGGAGGTCACCGGGTGGATGGGATTTTTTGGTCCGGCGAACCTGCCGCCGGCGACATTGGATCGCTTGAACAAGGCGCTCGTCGCTGCGATTCGCAGGCCGGAAATCCACGCGCAGTTCGAGCCGCTGGGACTGGACCTGACGGGAACCACGCCCAGTGAATTCCTCGCCATCGTGCGCAGCGACCACGAGACCTGGGGCCGGATCATCAAGCAAACCGGCGTGAAGCTGGACTGAAGCGAAGGGAACGCTGAAATGACGGAACACGCCAACAACGACCTCATGGAGGCGTTGCGCAAACGCGTGGAAATGCTCGAAGCCAAGGTACAGACCGCCGAGGACCTGGAGGCCATCAACAAGCTGACACGCATGTACGGCTATTACCTCGACAAGGCGCTCTGGGCCGAGATATTGCCCTTGTTTACCGAGGACTGCTCCGTGGAAATCTCGCACCTGGGTGTCTACCTCGGCAAAAGGCAGGCCGAGGTGCTGTTCAAGGACTTGCTGGGCAAGGGGCCGGCACTGAGCGACGAGAACGGCCTCGTCTATGGGCGCCTGTACAACCACATGATCGTGCAGGGCATCGTGCACGTGGACGACGACGGCTTGCATGCGAGCGGCCGCTGGCGTTGCTTCATGCAGATCGCGGAGTTCGGCGTCAAGGCGACCTGGGGCGAAGGCCCTTACGAGATCCGCTACCGCAAGGAAGACGGCCTCTGGCGCATCAGTCATCTGCACTTCTACCGCACTTACCACACGCCTTTCGAAGAAGGGTGGGCCAAGGCGAAGTCGCCCCCGGGCGGTGTCCGGGCGCAGCTGCCACCCGACCTGCCACCCAGCGTGGACTACGAGCCCTATCCGGCTGCATTCATACCGCCGTTTCACTACGGCAATCCGGTCTCGGGAAGCCGCGATCACACGCGACCTGATCCAGAGCGCGTCTGACCGATCGCCCATGTGTGCGCCTCAGTTCTACGCGCAATGCGCTGCCGGTCAATCTGGACATCGCCGGCAGCGCAAGAATCAAAATGACCAATTCAGGAGACCATGATGAAACACAATTACAGAGTCTGGGCCGCAATCGCCCTGTGGGGTTTGTTGGGCATCACCGGCGCGCAGGCGCAAACGAAGATCCTGCTCGGCGTGGCACCGGCAGGCGAGTTCATCGCCGCGATGGTGGCGCGCGAACAGGGATTCTTCAAGAAGCGCGGGCTCGACGTCGATCTGCAGATCATGCCGCCCGGCGCCACCGTGCCGGGACTGCAGTCAGGTTCGCTGCAGATCGGTGCTGTCGGCACCCCCACACTGCTGCAGACCAGCGACAGCGGGCTTGACTTCGTGCTCGTCGCAGGCGGCGCCATCGCCTCCAAGACCGATGTCAACTTCGGCCTTCTCGTCAAGAACGGCGTGGTGATCGACAAGCCGCAAGACTTTGTCGGCAAGAAAATCGGTACGCCAGGACTGGAGAGTTTCTTTCATGTGCTGGCGCGCGAATGGCTCACGATCAACAAGGTCGACCACAAAAAGGTCACCTTCGTCGAGGTGCCGTTCCCGCAATTGTCCGACGTGATGAAGGCCGGCACCGTCGACGCAGTGCTGACCACCGAGCCGTTCAAGAGCCGCACCATCGAAGCCGGCGTGGGCACGAAGTTCGTCGCGATTGCCGCCGACCTTCCCGACGGCCTGCCGCCCTTCATCTATGCCGCCCGGCGAGACTGGACGGTGGCCAACGCCAGTGCGGTGAAGGCGTTTCGCGAGGCGCTGGCCGAGGGCATCCGCTTCGCCGACGCCAACCCCGATGCCGCGCGCGCCGATTACGGCAAGCACGTGAAGCTGCCGCCCGATGCGCTGGCCAAGGTGCGCTGGAACAAGATGAACGCCATCGTCACGCCACAGCAGATCGCGCTGTGGGACGACATGATGCGGCGCCAGGGCATGTTGAAGAACCCGGGCGACGTGGCGCGGCTCATCGCTCCATGAAGGCCGCTGGAACCGATGCGAGCATCGTCTTCGACGCGGTCAGCCTGGACCTGGGCGGCCGCCGCATCGTCGAAGACCTGTCGTTCGAAGTGCCTGCCGGCCAGTTCGTCTGCGTCGTCGGGCCTTCCGGCTGCGGCAAGACCACGCTGCTGCGCCTGGTGGCCGGTCTGCTGAAGGCCAACGGTGGCACGGTGCGCTACGGCGGCCGGCCGGTGCAAGGGCCGTCGCAGGAACTGGCGGTGGTGTTCCAGGACTACGGCCGCGCGCTGCTGCCTTGGCGCGACGTGGCCGCCAACGTGAGCTTGGCGCTTGAAGCGGCGGGGACTGATAAATCGGCCCGCGCGGGCATCATCGACACGCTGCTGGCCAAGGTGGGCTTGCGCGAGCACGCACACAAGTTTCCGGCGCAGCTGTCGGGGGGCATGCAGCAGCGGCTTCAGATTGCCCGCTGCCTGGCGCAGCGTCCGCGCGTGCTGTTGATGGACGAGCCTTTCGGCGCGCTCGACGCGATGACGCGCCAGAGCCTGCAAGACGAAGTGGTGCGCCTGGCCGAAGAGGCCGGCACGACGGTGCTGTTCGTGACCCACGACCTGGAGGAAGCCATCTACCTGGGCGACCGTGTGGTCGCGCTGCGCGCCAACCCGGGCCGGCTGGCCGACCTGATCGATGTGACGCTGCCCCGTCCGCGCGACCAGTTGCGCACGCGCGAGCACCCGGACTTTCTGGCGCTGCGCCACCGGCTGTATCAGTTCATGCAGGAGCAGCATTGATGAAGGTTGTCTCATGACGACGGTCGCCTGCGCCTCGAACTGGCAGGGTTGGCTGGTGCCGCCGGGCCTGCTGTTGGCGGCCGAGCTGGCCATGCGCGTCACCGGCATCCAGTCCGACAGCCTTGCGCTGCCGAGCCGGATCCTGCTCGCCGGGGGCGCGGCCGTGGCCGACGGCAGTTTGCTGCGCGCCACGCTGCAGACCCTGACCAGCGCGGTTGGCGGGGTACTGATCGGCGGCGGCATTGGCATGTTGCTCGGGTTCTGGCTCGGCCTGTCATCCACTGCGGCGCGCCTGGCCGAAGTGTCGGTGGAGTTGTTCCGACCGATTCCGCCGGTGGCACTGATTCCGATCGCCATGCTGGTCTTCGGTTTCGGCTACCGCATGGAGCTGTCGCTGGTGGCGTTCACCTGCTTCTGGCCGATGCTGTTGTTCACGCACGCCGCCGTGCGCGTCGTCGACCGGCAGTTGATCGAGGTCGCCCGCATCCTTGGCCTGTCGGGCCCGGCCACGGTGTGGAAGATCGTCCTGCCGGCCGCGCTGCCGCGCATCGTGGTGGCGCTGCGCCTGAGCCTGGGCATTGCGCTGATCGTCGCGGTGACGACCGAAATCGCGGCCAACCCGCAAGGCCTGGGCTACGCGATGATGCGCTCGCAACAGGAACTGCAGGCGGCGACCATGTACGCCTTCGTGCTCTGGCTGGCCGTGCTCGGCTGGGCGATGAACAGCGGGCTGCAGCGACTTCAACGCCGGCTGTTCGCCGGGTCGCAGGCGGTGGCGCAATGAATGGGCGCATCGACTACCGCTGGGCCTGGCGTGCCGGATCGGTGGGCGTGACCTTGGCCATCTTCGCGCTGTGGGGAATGGTTACCCAGCTGGGGCTGGTTTCGCGCGTCTTCCTGCCTGGCCCGCTGGCCACGCTGCAGGCGCTGTGGCAGAACCTGTTCGGCGGCGAGCTGGCCGGGCAGGCGCTGGAGACGCTGCGCCGCATGCTGCTCGGCTGGCTGCTGGCCTCGCTGTTCGGCATCGGGCTGGGCGCGTTGGTGGGCTCTTCGGCGAGCGCCCGCAAATGGCTGCTGCCGACGCTGGAGTTGCTGCGTCCCTTGCCGGCCTCGGCACTGCTGCCGGTGGGCATCGCGATCTTCGGGCTGACGCCCGGCATGCTGCTGGCGACGGTGGCCTTCGGTGCCGTGTGGCCGGTGCTGCTGGCGACGGTGCACGGCTTCTCGTCGGTCGATCTGCGGCTGCGCGAGGTGGCGCAGGCGCTCGGTTTCTCGCGCACGAGCTTCGTCGTCAAGTTCGGTTTTCCGAACGCGCTGCCCGACATCCTGAGCGGCATGCGCCTGTCGCTCACCGCCTCGCTGATCGTCACCGTGGTCGGCGAGTTGCTCACCGCGCAGAACGGCCTGGGCAGCACCATCATGCTGGCCGCGCGCAGCTACCGCAGCACCGACCTGTACGCCGGCGTCATCGTGCTCGGCGTGATCGGCTATGCCAACAACGCCCTGCTCGGCCTGGCCGAGCGAAAGCTGTTGCGCTGGCAGCGGCCCTGATCTCTGGAACCCAATCATGACCACAACGTTCAACAACCAGTCCACAACCGACGACGTCACCGCAGGCGTTGATCTGCAGGGCAAGACCATCCTCATCACCGGCGCCAACTCGGGACTGGGGCAAGAGGCGGCGCGCGCGCTGGCCGCTTGCGGGGCGCGCATCGTGATGGGCGTGCGCTCGGTCGAGCGCGGGCGGGCCGCGGTCGACGCGATCCAGGCGCGGCACCCGGCAGCGCAAATCGAGCTTCACGAGCTCGACCTCGGCTCGCTGGCCAGCGTGCGCGGCTTCACCGATGCGGTGAAGGCCGGGCATACCAAGCTCGACGGGCTGATCGCCAACGCCGGCATCATGGCCACCGACTTCGGCCACACCAGTGACGGCTTCGAACTGCAGCTCGGCACCAACCACCTCGCACATTTCGTTCTGGTGAATCGCCTGGCCCCACTGCTGCTGGCCGGCGCACCGGCGCGCGTGGTGATGATGAGCTCTGGTGCGCACCGCCTGCACGACGTGGACCTGGACGACCCCAATTTCGAACGCAAAGCCTACGACCGTTGGGACGCGTATGGCCAGTCGAAGTCCGCCAATGCATTGTTCGCGCTCGGATTCGATCGGCGCTTCGGCGCGTTTGGCGTGCACGCCTACACCGTGGCGCCGGGCGTGATCCTGGGGACCAACCTGCACCACCACCTGAACGAGGAGCACTTCAAGGTGCTGCGCTCGCGCCAGCCCGGCGTGCGCGATCTGCCCCGCAAGACCCTTGCCCAGGGCGCCGCGACGATGGTCTGGGCGATGACGCATCCAGCGCTCGCCACCGAAGGCGGGCGCTTTCTCGAAGACTGTGGCTTCTCGGAAGTGAATCCCGATCCGGTTATGCCCAACGGCGTAATTCCGTGGGTGCTGGACAGCGAACATGCCGACGCGGTGTGGGCCCTGTCGGAGCGCCTGGTTGGTGAGACCTTCGCCGCCCCGCCAAGCACCGGGGCGCCCAGCGCGGCGGCGGTCGCCAGCGGGCTCTCGGTCAATCGCTTGCCGAGCACGCGCGCGCTGGCCGGCAAGGTGTGGAAACTGGTGTTGCAAGATGGAGCGAGCGCGCAATTGCAGTTCGATGCGCAAGGCAACGGCTGCCGCTGGCAGGGCCTGCCTGGGCTGACTTTGCCCGCTCAGGGCACGGCAACCGCCGATGTGGTCGAAGCGGCGCCCGGGGTCTTCTTCGTCGACCTGATGCTGGAGCCGCCGCAAGAAACGGTGGCCGTGTGCGCCGACACGCGCAGCGGGCAGGCGTTGGTGGTGGCCTCGCGGATGGGCGAACGGGAACGGCCGGGCGCCACGAGGTTTCGGCAGCGGTTCACCGCTGCCATGCTGGGTGGCGCGGCGGCCGAGGCGCCGACGTCTGCGCCGACGATGGATCTGATCGGCCGGCGAGCGCTCTACCGCTACAGCGACGATACGGTGTACGAGCATGTCTACCTGAACTCGAACTGGTACGCCTACCAATCCCTGAAGGGCATGCGCCGCGGCGATGCCGGCTGCGACGAGGCGAGCTACTTCAAGCTGGCGGACGATCTGTACGTGGTGGCGTGGCGTGAGCTGCTGATCGACATCGCGGCGGTGTTCGTGTACGACATGAAAGCGATGCGGACCACCGGCAAGGCCTGGGGCATCGTCGGTGCGTCCACGGAGATCCGCAACATTCCCGCGGGTGCCTTCATCGAGCCGCTGGCAAGCACTGTCTATCCGGGCGATGTGCTGCCTGTCTGACAACCCAGGAGAGTGACCTATGTACCGTCTGCCATTGACACTTCTCATGAGCTTCATCGTTGCTGCTTGCGCTGGACGACGAGTTCTTCGGCCGGATCGCCGCGCGATGAAGGTCGGCAGGTTTTCCCTGCTGTGCCAGGCGGCGATCTCCTGCGGCACCCTCCGCAGCCGGGGAAATATCGCCGCCGCCAAGTCGGGTTGAACGGCTCACGCCGGAGGCTCAGCTTTTGCCGCCGAAGGCGCGCAGGTGGCTATCGGACGTACGAGAAAGCTGAAAGCTTGCCGGCATCGACAAACGGAACGAGAAGTAGCCCGGTCTTTGCGTCGTACCGAATGTCGGCGGGCCCGCCTGATCGACCATGCTCGGCGGCAAGCTCGCAATACTCTGTGCGCACTGCAGGAGCGAGATTGTCGTCCATCGCGTCGAACCTCAAGAGAGGTGTCACGGCGCCGCTATTCGTCACGTGGATGAGGCAGTTATAGACGAAGTCGCTTGTAATGTAGCCATCGGCGCCGTCAGTCGTCAGTCCGTCATGATGAGCGATCGGCGAACCAGCGCCGATATCGGTGATTTCCTTTGATTCATAGTCAATGGCGATGAGGTGGCCTTTGTGGTCTGGCGTCGCGCCGGGCCTGAATTGACGGACTCCCTTCCATATGCCATGGGTCCCGACAACGAGCCGGTGCGGTTCCGCAATCATGCCGTCCGGAAAATCAAGTAAAGGAGAAGAGAGCCAACAACCCCATTCGTTTCCTTCAAGCTTCCAGATCGCGTTACCCGCAATGTCGGACACGAACACATTGTCGCCAGTCTCGTCTACGGCCATGCCATCCAGGAACACTGCTCCGGGGGCCGGATATTCGGCAACCTGGCGTGCGCTCCTGGTATCGAAGACAAGCAGACGGTCGCAATCGACAACGAACAATCGGCTCTCACGGACTGTGATTCCGCAGGGCACTTTAAGACCGCCGATCCACTGCTTCTCCAGCACCTCGCCCGACAGCGAGAGGCGGGATATGTAGCCCCGTCCGGCGGCGGCGACACTTGAATCGCTTGCCATGCAGCTCAGATAAATCTGCCCGACACGGTGATCGACGATTCCGCACTCAGGATTGTGAAAGCCGCCGGTGGACCACAGGGGCTTGATCTGGCCGGCACTCTTGGGAGCGGTCATGGAATGTCTCGTACAGGTGGCGGTTGTGCGCGCTAAGGTCAGGCTGATTGCACGGGCCAGACCAGGGGCAGGTGCATCATGCCGGCGACCGGCCCGGTGGCGCTGACGGCGGCCTCGCCGGGCTTGATCCGGAAGTCAGGAATGCGCTTGAGCCATTCTTCGAGAAAGACCCGCAGCTCGGCCCGGGCCAGGTTGGCACCGGGGCACTTGTGTACGCCCTTCCCGAAGGCCAGGTGGTCCTGGACGTTGCGTTTGAAGTCAACGGTCAGCGGATCGGGCCAGGCGCGTTCGTCCAGGCCGTGCATGCACACCGTGATCATCACGCGATCTCCCGCTTTCAGCTGCACGCCGTCGAGCACCATGTCTTCGGTGAGCTGGCGTCCGAGCGACGGGATCGAGTGGCGGCGCAGCAGTTCCTCGATCGCCTGCGGGATCAGCGCCGGATCGTCGATCAGCTGCTGCCGGTGGGCGGGGTGGGTGGCCAGGAAGCGGGCGAAGAAACCCATGGTGCTGGCCACCGTGTCGAGCCCACCGAACAGTACCAGCGCACTTTCGCTGACGGCTTCCTCGTGGGTGATGGGCCGGTCGCCCACCCGTATCTGCAGAATCTGGCTGATGAGATCGGTGCCGGGCTGGTCGCGGCGCTTGCGCACCCAGCCATCAAGGTAGCCGACGATTTCCTGGTAGGCCTGCATGCGCGCCACCATGTCAGCCGAGCGCACCATGAGCTCGGCCCGCTCCAGCAGCCACGGTCGGTCGCTCACTGGCAGATCCACCAGGCGCAGGAAGATCGTGATCGGCAGGAACTGCGCGAACTCGGCCACGAACTCACATTCGCCCCGGGCTTTGAAGCCCTCGATCAGCTCGATCGCCAGCGCGCGCGCCTCGACGGTGAACGACTGGATCGCCCTGGGCGACACGGCCACGTTGATTGGATGGCGAAAGTAGCGGTGCTGGGGCGGGTCGACCTCGATCGGGATCTGTGCCGGCATCTGCGGGATGTTCGGGATGCCGATCGCCTTGGCCGACGAGAAGCGTTCGTGGTCGGGCCAGACCTGGTTCATCAGCGCGGCGCGGTTAAGCACCCAGTAGCCGCCGTTGCGCGGCGTGAAGTAGAGGTCGGGCGCCTCGTCCTGAATGCGCTTCCAGGCCAGGTGCACGTCTTCCTGCGCGCCGGGCAGGTTGTACAGGTCTACATCGCGCACGCGCTCGGGCGGCACGTGAGCAGGAACTGATGGTTGGGCAGCGGTGGTCACCAGGCTCATGCCTCGTTGGAAAAGGCAGCCTCCGCCGCGTAGCTCAATTCTGGGTCGATGGCAAACTCGACTCGCTGATTGACGCGATGCTCCTGGTAGTCACCCAGGGCGTAATGCACCATGGAAATGTTGTCCCACACGGCCACATCGTTTCTTTGCCAGTGGTGAAAAAGTTGAAACTCCGGGATATGCAGCCAGTTGTAGAGAAAAGCGAGAATTCCCTGGCTTTCATACGTGTGCAGGCCCTCGATGAATGTCGTGAAGACTTCGTTCACGAAGATCGACTTTCTTCCCGTGATCGGATGCGTTCTCACGACGGGATGCTTCTGCGGTGGGAACTTTTTCAAGTATTCGAAGTACCTGCCGTAGTAGCTGTCGTCATCGTCATAGCTGACGGTGCTGGTCATCGACTCCTGGCCGCGTTTGTCCCAGTAATGGATGGCCACCAAACCCTCAAGGCAACGTTTCATGTGGTCCGAAAGGCACTCGTAAGCCTTTTGCGTACTGCACCAGGCGGTGTTGCCGCCAACGGGCGGGCACTCCTGGATCTGGATCAGTGTGCCGAACGATGCGTGCGGCAGCCCGCTGTTGTCGCTGTGCCAGAGATTGGCATAGGGAGGATTGCTTGCGTCGGTAATGAGCACGTCGACATTCTTGGCACGTTTCGGGATGAATGGACTGCCTTCATCGGGCGCGCCGAAGATGCGTGTCACTTCGATTTGTTTGTCTTCCGACAAGCGTTCCTGATCCGAAAAAAACAGTACGCCAAAGCGCAGGAAGGCTTCCCGCAACTTGGCTTTCACTGCCTCGGAAATCGCTTCGCGCAAATCGAGCCCTTCGATTCGGGCACCGAAATTCGGCATGAGAGGAACGACCTTGACCGGGTCGAAGCGCTCAGGAGAAAGCATCGGGTCGAGGGGCTGTATGAAATTGATACGGCCAATATTCGTTTTCATCTGGGGTTTCATGGACATGGATTGCTCCTCCTTCACTTGGGCATCTGCTGGAGCGCCTCGGTCACGGCAGAGCGAATCGCCAACCCGATCGGGAATCCAAGATAGGTCGCCGCATGCAATATAAGCTCCTCCAGTTCCTTGACCGTCACCCCATTCTTGAGTGCGATCGGGACGTGTTGGCGAGCCAGCTCAAGACGTGGAATCGCGAACAGCATGCCCAAGGTCACGATGCTGCGCATGCGCCAGTCGAGCGCATCATCTGTTCGAGCCCAGGAGTCGAAGTAGAGATTTTCAAGAATCATCAAATCCAGTTCGGAGCCGAACTTGTTCTGATCGATCTCATCCGGGACCTTGAGGAGCTCAGAGGTCGGGTCCAGCCTTCTGAGGACATCGCGGGCGATCTTTCTTTTTTCGCTGCCGGACTTTTCTCGGCGCTCGAGATCAGGTGGCGGTCCAGGGGTCAGGAGTCCATGATCGGTCAACGCTTTTTTGATCGTCCCTTGTGCCCAGCCCTGGGCCGGACCGGCGACGAATTTCCGCGCGTAGGTGATGATGGCTTCGATTTCATTGACCGTGGCCCCGTTGCGGATGGCGCCGGGCGCATGCCACTCCAGTTCAAACTGGTTGCCGACATTGCCGACACAGATCATCATGCTGATGGTGAACAGGCTGCGCGTCCGTGCATCGATCACGTCCGTTCGATCCCAGGCATCGCAATAGGAATCCTCCATGCTCATGAGCAGGGAGTCCGGGCAGAAGATACCTGCTGGAATCGTGCCATCCCGGATGGGATATTGGGGAAGCATTCTCAGCGCATTCTTGATGCCTACTTGCCTCTTTTCGCTTCCTTTTCGTTCACGTCGTGCATAGCCTGTCGGGGTCGCGTCGCTCATGGTGTGCTCCTTGCTAACTTGCGGTTGCCGAACTATGGTCCCCGGCGAGCAAGGCAACAAGTGGTCGGCTCAAGCTAGCTTCCGCAGTGCTAGGCATCCTCGAGAGCGATGGCCTCCAGGGCCGATGCATCCTCCGCGCTCCAGGGGAACATGACGTGAATCCGGCGGTTCGCGGCGCCGCTCATCGACAGCTCCTGCATGTCGACGTGGACAATGCGGCCACCCATCCTGAGAAGGGTGCCTTCCGCGGGATGGGCCGCGCGGACCGGGAACTCCGACCACAAGCGGCGGAAATCCGCACTCTCGGCCATCAGCCGGTCGGTGATCTCGGCAAACCGGGGGTCATTCGGGTGGCGGCTTGCCTCGGCGCGAAATTGACCGAGGAGCCTTCGCACTGCACTTTCCCAGTCCACGAGGAATCGCGGCGGTCGGGGATCGACCAGCGCGTTGTAAAGCATGCTGATATGCCCACCGCAGCGCGGCGCATCACCCAGTGGCAGAAGCCGATCTGCGGCGGCGTTCTGGGCTATGACATCCAGGTGATAGTCGGCGAGGATAGCGGGCCATGGCATCATCTTGGCCACGACATTCCACAGCTTTTCGTCGATCTCGCTTTGGGGGGAAGTAAGTTTTCTCGCGGGCAAGCCAGCCAGGGACTCGATGAATGCCTGCTCCTCTTCGGTCAATTTCAACGCCCGGCCGATCGCGCGCAAGACGTGGGTCGACGGGTGTATGTCGCGCCCCTGCTCCAGATGCATGTACCAAGTGTGGCTAACCCCGGCAATGAGGGCGAGTTCTTCGCGCCTCAAACCGGGGGTGCGGCGCCGCAATCCCACGTGAAGCCCGACATCTTGGGGTTTGAGGTTTTGGCGTCGCACTCGCAGGAATGCCCCGAGTTGCTTGCGAATGTTGTCGTCGTCGGTCATATCGACCGGATATTGTCATTGTTCGCAGCGGCGGGCGCTTCGCGCTCTGCTGGGTGCCTGGCACTTGCCAGCGCCGCTGTCTCGGCTGACCTGCTCGAGCGCAAGACTCATTTGCGGGGTCAGCGGGTCGCGCTGTGTGTCATTGCCTAGTGATCTCGTCGACCCCGGCGCCTGCCAGCCAGTGGACGACGCTGTCGGCGAGCAGCTCTGGTGCCAGCAGGGCGTCCAGGCGCAGCACCCCGGGTTCGCTCTGCGGCGGCTCCAGCGCCTCGAACTGCGTGGCGACCAGGCCGGCGGGGAAGAAGTGTTCGGCGCGCTGCCCGACCCGCGCCTGGGCAGACGCCGCATCGAGGGCGAGCCAGGCAAATCGCAAGCCGGGTGCCGCGGCGCGCAGGCGGTCGCGGTAGGAGGCCTTGAGCGCCGAGCAGGTGAGCACCGCGCCGCCTGGCCGTGACTGCAACTGCGCGCCCAACCCCGTGAGCCACCCGGCGCGGTCGGCGTCGGTGAGCGCGATGCCGCTCTTCATGCGTGCACGGTTGCCTTCCGGGTGGAACTCGTCGCCTTCGATCAGCGGCAGGCGCAGCTTCTGCGCGATGAGCGCTCCCACACGCGACTTGCCGCAGCCCGACACCCCCATGACCACGATCCAGGTCACCGCTCGGCTCGACATCAGTCTGCTTTGATGTTGTTGGCCTTGACCACTTCGCCCCAGGTCTTGTAGTGGGTGCGCGTCAGATTGCCCAGGTGCTCGGGGGTGCCGCCGCCGGGTTCGTCGCCGCGGTCGAGAATGTTCTTGGTCACCGTCGGGTCTTTCAGTGCCGCGTTCAGCGCGGCATTGGCCTTCTTCACCACGTCGGCCGGCAGGTTGGGCGGGCCGTACAGGCCGATGAAGGAAACGATGTTGAAGTCCTTCAGGCCCACCTCCGCGGCGGTGGGTACGTCCGGGAAGGCGGGAATGCGCTTGTCGCTGGTGACGAGCAAGGCCCGCAGCTGGCCCCCCTTGATGAAAGGCGCGACCACCGACGTGGCGTCGAACATGGCGTCGAGCCGGCCGCCGATCAGGTCAGTGATGGCGGGGCTGCTGCCCTTGTAGGGGATGTGGTTCATCGGCGGCTTACCCAGGCGCTCGCGCAGAAGTTCGGTGGTGACGTGCGGCAGTGCGCCCACACCACCCGTGCCGTAGTCGATGCTCTTGCCGGTTTTTGCCTTGGCCTTGACGTGCTCGACGAACTCGGCGTAGGTCTTGATCGGCGAACTGGCCGGCACCGCCAGCACCAGCGCGGACTGAAGCATGTTGCCGATGGGCACCATCTGCCGCATGTCGACGATGCCGATCTGGGTGTAGACATGGGCGGCGATGGTCATGGAGCCGTTGCCCACGTACAGCTTGTAGCCATCGGCCGGTGCCTTCATGACTTCCTGCGCGCCGATGTTGCCGTTGACGCCGGCCTTGTTGTCGATGACCACGGGTTGGCCCAGTT
>NZ_RKMB01000170.1 GCF_003797765.1 Ramlibacter sp. WS9
CTGCTGGCCTTCGCCATCGCTCGCGGGCTGGGCCTGCCGAGCATGGAAAGCGCCGTGCTGGTGCTGTTCTTCGCCCTGCCGACGGCGCCCACCGCCTATGTGCTGACCCGCCAACTGGGCGGCGACGGCCACCTGATGGCGGGCATCATCACCTTGCAAACGCTGCTTTCCGGCGCCACTCTGGTCGGCGTACTCCTCGTGCTGCAAGGAAGCCCATGACGACAGGACGCGTGGCCGCCGCCCTCACCGCGCTCTGCCTGCTCTGCCAACCGGCCTTCGGTTTCATCAAGGTGTTTCCCGAATTCGACGACGAACCCGGCGCCGCCACCTTCTTCTGGGCGGCCGTCACCACCGTCGGCCCGTTCATCGGCAGCACCATCAGCGCACAGGAGTCCAGC
>NZ_RKMB01000171.1 GCF_003797765.1 Ramlibacter sp. WS9
GTCTCATAGATCGCCAATTGCCCGCCCGGCTTCAGCAGGCCGCTCACCGAGGCGAAGAAGCGCGCGATGTCGGGCATCCAGTTGAGCACACCGATGGTGATCAGCAGCAGGTCGAACTGACCGTTCAGCTCGGCCGGCAGCTCGTAGGCATTGGCTTCGACGAAACGCGGCTGATGCGGCGAGCGCTCGGCCAGTTGCCGCGCCTGGGCGAGGAAGGCGGCGGACTGGTCGATCCCCACCGCCCGCGCGACGCCGAAGGCGTACAGCGAAAGCACTTCCCGGCCGTTGTTGCAGCCGACCTGGACCGCCGCCTTGCCGGCCAGGTCCAGATTGCGCAGCACGCCAGCCAGGGTCTCGTCCAGGCAACTGAAGCCGGTTTCCTGTACCGCCAGCGACA
>NZ_RKMB01000172.1 GCF_003797765.1 Ramlibacter sp. WS9
ATGTACAGCCAGGGCAGGCAAACGCTGTTCGCCAACCTCTACGCCGAAAGCGGCGCGCGCAACCGCAGCGAAGGCAACCAACTGACCTTGCGCTACCTGCTGGCGTTCTGAATCGGCGGATAACGCCCTGGAAACGCCGACACCTCCCCAGCTCCGTAGGGCGAATAACCGCTCGCGGTTATCCGCCGCTTATCCGCGACATCGGCGGATAACGCCCATGGCGTTATTCGTATATGGACTCCTCCCGGTTTGCCAGTGTTTGTCTTGATTTCAAACCTGTGTACGACTGCATCCGTATATCCGGCTTCATGGAGTGGTGTTGCAACTCCCGAGCCCTGATGAAATGCGCGCCTGCATACCTGATCGCCCTAACGGCTTTGCTTCACTGCAGCAGGG
>NZ_RKMB01000173.1 GCF_003797765.1 Ramlibacter sp. WS9
GTGGCCATGGTAGCTGGCCAGCATCAGCAGGCTGTCGCCCTTGGGTTGCGCAGGTTCGGCGGCAGGCCCTGTTGCAGCAGTTGCTCGAGGCGCTGGCTGTTGCCCTGGCGGGCCAGGTCGAACAGCTGGTGGACGAACTCCTGGGTTTCCATATCCAGTTCTGGGCGAGGGCTATCGGTCATGGGGCTGCTTCCTTGTGAATACCGGGTTTGCCGAATGATAGGCGGCCTTGCCGAGGTGGGCTGTTGAGCATTGCCTATGGGGCGAGTTGGCAAATTCAATCGATGGTTGGGGTGGGAAGGTGCCAGCCTGCTGTGACCGGAAGCCGGCCTGGTTGCGTCGTCTTTACAGTTCGATACGGATATCGGTGGCGAAAACGGGGAAAATAAAC
>NZ_RKMB01000174.1 GCF_003797765.1 Ramlibacter sp. WS9
GGATACGAGGGCGGCCACGCTCAGCGAGGCAGCGATCAGAGAGCGCTTGTACATGAAGA
Source organism: Ramlibacter sp. WS9 (assembly GCF_003797765.1). GTDB lineage: Bacteria > Pseudomonadota > Gammaproteobacteria > Burkholderiales > Burkholderiaceae_C > Ramlibacter. The sequence goes on from NZ_RKMB01000174.1 coordinate 60, forward strand.
ATCTCCTTTCATCGTGGTGTTGGTACGTTGAGGAAGTCGTCTTGCATGAGGCGGCGCCGTGCTTGCCGGGCTTTGCATCCCTAGCCGGTCGAAGGGGCCGCTGGGGATAAAACTCGCAAGTTCCGGTGACAGATCGGGGAAAAAATCTCGGGAGCATCGAATTGTTTTCGCAGCCTTTCCTCGGGTGTTCGCAGGCTCTGCACCGCGCCTTTTCGCGGGAGCTGCGAGGTTCCGCAAGCGCCTCCCGGCGGCCGGCCCGCGACGGCCATGGCGCGCCCTCGGGGCAACCTCGCTGAAACATGCACCCGAGCCCTGGCGAGGGGCCACAC
>NZ_RKMB01000175.1 GCF_003797765.1 Ramlibacter sp. WS9
GCCGCCCCGCACCGCCAGCACCACTTGTCTGCGCAGGTGCGCCTGCGTCGCCCGGTCAAGTTTGCGTCCGTCGATCTTCATCAATCCTTAACGCTGTACCGCACTATTTGGTGCACAGGTCAGTAACATGTCAATCGACGCGGACCCACAACAGCAGGCTGCGGCTTCGCCGCTCATGTTGGTGGTCCGGTCATCTCTACGTTCGACCTCATCGGATCGCATGCGCTGATTCACCCGCTGACACACTTGACAAGCGCATTTAGTGTAGCTACATTAAAGCATGCGAATTGAGTTCGACCCGGCCAAAGACTCAGCGAATCTTGAA
>NZ_RKMB01000176.1 GCF_003797765.1 Ramlibacter sp. WS9
ATTGGCCTGCCGACATCTCCGGCCGAGTCCCTCCATTCGTTGGCCTTCGCGCCGCGGCCTCCTCAAACTGGAGGAGGCGCAGTACTCGGGCGAGTTGGCTTGCCAGTGTCGGTGCGGCAAACTATGGCCATGCGTATCGCGCGGCAAACAATGAGCACATGCACAAGGGCCGGCCTGCCCCATAACGAATAAGGTTAGATCGCGCTAGCCGCGATCTGAACCGGCTGTTGGACAAGCCCCGGTTCGAGCGCGATGGTGTTGGTTGCCTGGAAACATCTGCGCGAGCCTCACGCCGCATGGTGAGGCC
>NZ_RKMB01000177.1 GCF_003797765.1 Ramlibacter sp. WS9
CAAGGGTGCTTTGGCCTTCATGGTCTTCGAGGGGAAGTTCAGGGCGCCGCTGTTCGTCGAGTTTCTTCGCCGGCTGCTCAGGCAAGTCGAAGGCAAGATCTGTCTGATCGTAGACGGCCATCCGGTTTGTTGGCGCCGGCCGAAAACTGACCCACCTTTGAGGGATCTGCCGCTTCAAAACTGACCCGGGTGTTCAACCTACCCTGCTGCTTTATTAGGCAGGGGACAAAGGAGTGATCACCATGGCCATGAT
>NZ_RKMB01000178.1 GCF_003797765.1 Ramlibacter sp. WS9
CAGCGTCGTCGACCCCCGGCACAAAGTACGAACCGCTGCCAAGTTGTCCAGGCTGCAGCCCAGCCTGCGCTTGTTGGCCAACACCCCAATTCGCCTCCGCCAACGAAGACCCCAGTGCATTGCCAAATGCATTGGGTCTGACGCACTGTCGTAGTCGCATGCCCGCGCAGCGAGCACTGATGCGGCCTGCAGGCGCATCGTGCATGCACGTCCAGTGCTTTGCGAAGTGCAAATTTTCCGAAG
>NZ_RKMB01000179.1 GCF_003797765.1 Ramlibacter sp. WS9
TGGGATGCAGCATCCATGCGGGCTGCATCTGCGGTGCCCGCGAAACGGGCAGCGGCGCCCTGCGTTGCTTCCTCCACGACTTTTGGGGCGTTGCGCCCTGAGACTTCGCGGCAACGCCGTGCACGGCGTTGCAGTGAGATGGTGGCGTGCCGGCGGTGGCATGCCGAAACCCTGGGCGGACAGCTAAGCGGTGGCACTCCACCGGGGGCGCGCCAACAGTGTCTCTGCGAAGCTGTGCGTGG
>NZ_RKMB01000017.1 GCF_003797765.1 Ramlibacter sp. WS9
CCCGTACCCGCCCGATGTGCCCGGCCTGCAAGCCGTCCAGCGTTTCCTGCAGGCGCTGGCTCTCGCTGATGGCCAGGCGCGCGTGCTGCACGGCGGCGGAGCCGACCTGCGTCGCTGTTACGCCTTTCGGGTGGCGCTCGAACAGCGTGGCGCCCATCTGCGACTCGATCTCCTGCAGCGCCTTGGTGACGGCGGGCTGCGAAATCGCGAGCTGCTCCGCGGCCTTGCGCAGATTGCCGAGGTCATTCAGCGCCACGAGGATCTCGCAGTGGCGCAGCCGCATGAAGCGCAATCGGGGTGGAACACCGGTCATGAAAGCGATTCTATTTGGTTATCAAGATTTTCCAATTATTCAGTGGATCGTTATTGCGTGGCTGCCTAAGCTTGCGTCCATAAACAGGAGACAAGCAGTATGTTGTTCAAGTTCCTAGCCCTTGCGTTGGGTGTGTTCGCGGCCACCGCGCAGGCCCAGACCTATCCCAGCAAGCCCATCCGGATGCTGGTGGGATCAGCGCCTGGCGGCGGGACCGATCTGATGGCGCGGGTTATCGGCGACAAGCTCGCCATCGACCTCAAGAACCCGGTGGTGGTGGAAAACCGTCCTGGCGTTTCCAACACCCTGGCCGCCGACGTGGCCGCCAAATCGCCGGCCGACGGCCACACGCTGCTGATGGGCGTGGTCACGTCCCAGGCCATCGCGCCGCATCTCTACAAGCTGAATTTCGACGTCAACAAGGACCTGGCGCCGATCGCGCTCGTATCCAACGTGCCGAACGTGCTCGTGGTCAACAACGCGGTGGCGGCCAAGTCGGTGAAGGAACTGGTCGCGCTGGCCAAGGCACAGCCGGGCAAGCTGTCCTATGCCTCCTCGGGTTCGGGCAGCACGCAGCACATCGCAGGCGAATCGTTCAAGCAATTGACGGGCACTTTCATCACGCACATCCCGTATCGCGGCTCCGGCCCGGCGCTGGTCGACCTGATCGGCGGCCAGACCCAGCTGAGTTTCGACACCATGCCTTCGGTCATCGGGCAGATCCAGGCCGGCAAGCTGCGCGCGCTGGCCGTCACGGGCTCCAAACGCTCGCCGCTGTTGCCCGACGTGCCGACGATGGCCGAGGCCGGGCTGCCGGCCCTGCAGGTTTCGGCCTGGTACGGCATCTATGCGCCGGCCGCGACGCCCAGGGCCATCCAGGAGCAGCTGCACAAGGAAGTCACGGCCATCCTGGCGATGCCCGACACCATCAAGAAGCTGGAAGCCGCCGGCGCCGAGCCGGGCCGCCTGAGCCAGGCGGCATTCGCCGAATTCCAGGCCAGCGAGTTCAAGCGCTACGGCAAGCTGATCAAAGACAACAACCTCAAGGTCGACTGAGCGTGAAGGAAACCGACATGAAACCGCGTATTGCATTGCTGCTGGGCGACCCCGCCGGCATCGGCCCCGAGCTGGTGGCTCGCCTGCTGGCCGACGAAACGAACCGCCAGCGCGCAGACATCTTCCTGGTCGACGACCGTGACGAACTCGAGCACGGCATGAAGATCGCCGGCCTGCGATTCGACTACCTCACCGCGTCGTCGGCCGAACATGTTCGCTTCGAGGCAGGCGTGCCCGTACTGCTGCCGCTGCCGCGCCCCGCGGGGCTGGCGTTCAAGCGCTCGGTTGCGACGAAGGAAGGCGGCGCCCACACCCTGCGCACGCTGGCGGCCGCGATGGACCTCACGCGCAATGGCTTGGCCGACGCCGTCCTGTTCGCACCGCTGAACAAGACCTCGCTGCATCTGGCTGGCATGGACCACAACGACGAACTGCACTGGTTCGCGCAGTACCTGGGCCACGAAGGCCCGTTCTGCGAATTCAACACGCTGGATGGACTGTGGACTTCGCGCGTTACCTCGCATGTGGCGATCAAGGACGTGCCGAGCCTCATCACGCAAGCCGGCATCGTCGATGCGATCCGTCTGATCCACGACGGGCTGCAGCGCTTCGGCATTGCGACTCCACGAATCGGTGTGTGCGGCCTCAACCCGCACAACGGCGACAACGGCAGCTTCGGCCGCGAAGAGATCGACCTGATCGCACCGGCAGTGCAGACCGCGCGTGCCGCTGGCCTGAATGCCGAAGGCCCGTTCCCGGCCGACACCATCTTCCTCAAGGTGCAGGGCGAGCCGCACCAGCGCCAGTACGACGCCATCGTCACCATGTACCACGACCAGGGCCAGATAGCGATCAAGCTGATGGGCTTCTCGCGCGGCGTCACCGTGCAGGGCGGCCTGCCCATCCCCATCGTCACACCCGCCCACGGTACCGCGTTCGACATCAGCCAGAAAGGCATCGCCAACGTCGGCGCGATGGCCCAGGCCTTCGACGTGGCCTGTCGCATGGGCATCCATCACCGGACGCGGCGCGAAGAGCGCCCCGCCACCCAACCCGCTTAATCCAGGAGAAATGAATTGAAGATCACCCAGGTCCGCGCCCGCGTATTCGAATGGAAGGGAACCGTCGTTCCCCCGCAGGCGCACTTCTGCACCAACGCCACCGACATCCTGTTCGAGCGCGGCGACGCCATGGGCTCGTTCCGCTTTCACGGCTGGCTGGTCGTCGAAGTCGAAACCGACACGGGCCTGGTCGGCCTGGGCAACTGCGCCCTGGCTCCGCGCGTGGCCAAGGAAATTGTCGACCAGTACCTCGCCCCCGTCGTCATTGGCGAGGACCCGTTCGACAACGAATACCTGTGGCAGAAGATGTACCGCCGCACGCATGCATGGGGCCGCAAGGGCATCGGCATGGCCGCGATCTCCGCGGTGGACATCGCGCTGTGGGACCTGATGGGCAAGGCCGTCGGCAAGCCCGTGTTCAAGCTGCTGGGCGGGCGCACCAAGGAAAAGATCTGGTGCTACGCATCCAAGCTCTATAACAACGACAACCGCGACGCCTTCCTGGCCGAAGCCAAGGGCTACCTGGACCAGGGCTTCACCGCGATGAAGATGCGCTTCGGCTACGGCCCGAAGGACGGCCCCGCCGGCATGAAGAAGAACCTCGAGCAGGTCCGCCTGTTGCGCGAATTGGTGGGCGACGAGGTCGACATCATGCTGGAGTGCTACATGGGCTGGACACTGGAGTACGCCCGCCGCATGATCCCGCGCCTGGCGGAGTTCAATCCGCGCTGGCTGGAAGAGCCGGTGATCGCCGATGACATCGAAGGCTACGCTGAGCTCAAGAAGATGAGCCCGTTCCCGATCTCTGGCGGCGAGCACGAGTTCACCAGCTACGGCTTCAAGGACCTGCTGGAGCGCAGGGCCGTGGACGTGATCCAGTACGACACGAATCGCGTGGGCGGCATCACGGCCGCGCAGAAGGTCAACGCCATGGCCGAGGCCTACAGCGTGCCCGTGATCCCGCACGCCGGCCAGATGCACAACTACCACCTGACGATGGCCAGCACCGCGAGCCCGATGTCGGAGTTCTTCCCGGTGTTCGACGTCGAAGTCGGCAACGAGCTGTTCTATTACATCTTCGAGGGCGAGCCGCAGCCGGACAACGGCTACCTGCAGCTCGACGACAACCTGCCGGGCCTGGGCCTCACGTTGTCGACCAAGCACCTCAAGAACTTCAACATCATCGAGTAATCCCGATGCGACTCATTCAATTCGAAACGGCCAAGGGCCAGCGCCAGGTCGGCGTGGTGGAAGGCCTCAGCATCCTCGCGGTGAAGGGCGCGACCACCATGGTTGAACTCGCTACGCAGGCCATCGCCGAAAAGCGCAGCCTGGAGCAACAGGTCATGGCGCTGGGTACCGGCGCATCGCACGACTACGAAACCCTGCTGGCCGAGATGCGCGTGCTCGCACCGCTGGACCACGCGGACCCGGCCCACCTGCTGGTGTCTGGCACGGGCCTCACGCACCTGGGCAGCGCCGCCACGCGCGACAAGATGCACCAGAAGGCGGGCGTTGCGGAGGAAGAACTCACCGACTCCATGCGCATGTTCAAGTGGGGCGTCGAAGGCGGCCAGCCCGTGCGCGGCAAGGTGGGTGCCCAGCCGGAATGGTTCTACAAGGGCGACGGCGGCATCGTCGTGCGGCCGGGCCAGGCCTTTCCGGTGCCCGAGTTCGCGCAGGACGCGGGGGAAGAGCCGGAGATCGCAGGGCTTTACCTGGTGGGCCCCGACGGCACGCCGCATCGCCTTGGCTTCGCGGTGGGCAACGAGTTCTCCGACCACGTGATGGAGCGCCGCAACTACCTGTACCTGGCGCATTCGAAGCTGCGCTACTGCAGCTTCGGGCCCGAGCTGCGCACCGGGCCGCTACCGGTGCACCTGTCGGGCATCAGCCGCATCCGCCGCAACGGCCGCGTGATCTGGGAGAAGGAGTTCCTCTCCGGCGAAAAGAACATGTGCCACACGCTGGAGAACCTGGAGTTCCACCACTTCAAGTACGCGCAGTTCCTGCGGCCCGGCGACGCGCACGTGCATTTCTTCGGCACGGCCACGCTGTCTTTCGCCGACGGATTGGCGACGCAAGCCGGCGACGCGTTCGAGATCAGCGTGCCGGAGTTCGGCGCCACCCTCGTCAACGGAATCGAGTACCGAGAGAAGCCCCTGCCGCCCGGCGGCGTCGCATCCCTCTGAATCACACAACACGACATTGGAGACAGACAACATGAAGACACGTACCCTGTTCAAGCTGGCACTGGTCGCCGTTCTTGCCTGCGGCGGTCTGACGGCCCAGGCCCAGGCGACGAAAATCCGCTTTGCCCATGCCGGCCCCGAAACCGCGTCGCAGCACGTGGCCGCGCTGGAGTTCGCGCGCCTGGTCAAGGAGCGCAGCAAGGGCCAGCTGGAAGTGCAGGTCTACCCCAGCAGCCAGCTGGGCAACGACTCCACCACGCTGGGCGCGGTGCGCGGCGGCACCATCGACATGATGATGGCGGGCAGCGGCAACTTCTCGGGGCTGGTCTCCAAGTACGAGGTGCTGGACATCCCGTTCCTGTTCCGCAGCCCGGCGCATGCGTACAGCACCGTCGACGGTGACATCGGCCAGGGCCTGACGAAAGAGCTGGAGACGCACGGGCTGAAGCAGCTGGCGTTCTGGGAAGTGGGTTTTCGCTCCATCACCACCAAGAACCGGCCGGTGCGCACGCCCGACGACGTCAAGGGGCTGAAGATCCGCACCATGCCCAACCCGATCCACATCCAGGCGTGGAAGCTGCTCGGCAGCAACCCGCTGCCCATGCCGCTGGGTGAGTTGTACCAGGCGCTGGAGTCGGGTGCCGTGGACGCGCAGGAACATCCGGTCGACATCACCTACGCCGCCAAGTTCTACGAGGTGCAGAAGTACCTGACGATGACGCGGCATGCGTTCACGGCGATGCCGGTGGTGTTCAGCAAGCAGAAGTTCGATGCGCTCAAGCCCGAACTGCAGAAGGTGCTGCTGGAAAGCGCCAACGACGCCAAGCTGTTCCAGCGCGCGTCGAACCAGCGCAACGAGGCCGGCATCATCGCCGACCTGCGCAAGAACGGCATGACCGTGCTGGAGACCTACGACGCCACGCCGTTCAAGGCGATTGTCGGTGACACGGTGCGCAAGGCGTACGTCACCAAGAACGGGCCCGAGCTGCTGGCGGCAGTCGACGCCGTCAAGTAATCAGAAAAACAAGAACAGCACACCGCTGTCGGAGACAACCATGAAGTTCAACCTGCTCACGCGAGGCGTGGAGTGGCTGCTCATCGCCTTGCTCGCCACCATGGTGGTGCTGGTGTTCGGCAACGTCGTGCTGCGCTACGCGTTCAACTCAAGCATCGTGTTTTCAGAGGAAGTGTCGCGCTTCGTCTTCATGTGGCTCACCCTCATCGGTGCGCTGGTGGTGATGAAGGACAAAGCCCATCTGGGCATGTCGAGCGTCGTCGACCGGCTGGGCGAGACCGGCCAGCGTGTCTGCCGCTTTGCCTCCGACTCGCTGGTCTTCGCCTGCTGTGTCCTGCTCGCCCACGGCACCTGGAAGCAGGTCGTCATCGGCATGGACAATCGCGCGCCCGTCACCGACGTGCCCCTGGGCCTGGTCTACCTGTGCCTGCTGATCAGCAGTGCCGGCATGGCCATGCTGGTCGCGCATTCGATGTGGCGGCAATTGGCGGGGCGCATGACGCGCGAAGAGCTGGTGCCGAACGCGGCCGCGGCTGTCGAATGATCGGGGGAGCGCTTTCATGACCATCTCCGTCTTCCTCTTCTCGCTGCTGGGCGCCATGGCGCTGGGCATGCCCATCGCCTTCGCGCTGCTGGCCTGCGGCGTGGCCCTGATGGTGCATCTCAACACCTTCGACACGCAGATCCTCGCGCAGAACCTGCTCGAGGGCGTCAACAACTACCCGCTGATGGCCGTGCCATTCTTCATGCTGGCGGGTGAACTGATGAATGCCGGCGGTCTCTCGCGCCGCATCGTCACCGTGGCCGAAGCCCTGGTGGGGCATGTGCGCGGCGGCCTGGGCTACGTGGCCATCCTGGCCTGCGTGATCGTCGCCAGCATCTCGGGCTCGGCCGTGGCCGATACGGCCGCCGTCGCGGCGCTGCTGATCCCCATGATGCGCACTGCCGGCTACGACGTGCCGCGCTCGGCCGGATTGATCGCCGCCGGCGGCATCATCGCGCCCATCATCCCGCCCTCGATCGCATTCGTGGTGTTCGGTGTGGCGGCGCAGGTGTCGATCACCAAGCTGTTCCTGGCCGGCATCTTCCCGGGCCTGATGATGGCGGTGGCGCTGGCGTTTACCTGGTGGATCTGCGCCAAGAAGCAGCCGCTCGCACCCGGCGCGAAGTTCGATTTCGGCAAGCTCCGCAGCGCGCTGGTGGACGGTGTGTGGGCGCTGGCCCTGCCCGGCGTGATCATCGGCGGCATGAAGGTCGGCGTGTTCACGCCGACGGAAGCCGCGGTGGTTGCCGTCGTCTATGCATTGCTGGTCGGCCGCTTCGTCTACGGCGAGCTCAAGTGGCACGCGCTGCCGGAGTTGATGGTCACCTCCGCAAAGACCTCGGCGACCGTCATGTTCCTGGTGGCCTGCGCGCTGGTGTCGGCCTGGTTGATCACCATCGCAGATATCCCGGCGCAGGCCACCGCGCTCCTGGAGCCCTTCATGGGCAACAAGATCGCCTTGATGTTCGTCATCATGATCCTGGTGATCCTGGTCGGCACCGCGCTGGACCTGATGCCCACGGTGCTGATCCTCACGCCGATCCTGATGCCGGTGATCAAGCAGGCCGGCATCGACCCGATCTACTTCGGCGTGATGTTCATCATGAACAACGCGATCGGGCTGCTCACTCCGCCGGTGGGCACGGTGCTCAACGTCGTCGCCGGCGTCGGCAAGGTCAGCCTGGACTCGGTGATCAAGGGTGTCTGGCCGTTCCTGCTGGCGCAGACCACGCTGATGTTCCTGTTCGTCCTGTTTCCCCAATTGGTGATGGTCCCAGCCGGCTGGTTCCGTTAAAGCATTCCAGCCATGAATTCCATGACCGACCCCACATCCCGCGAAACCTTGTTGCTGGTGCAGAAATGCGCCCATACCTTCAGCTTCTACGATTTGGCCACCGGCCAGCCGGAAAAACACATCGTGCTGCCGAATTTTCCGCACGAGTTCACCGTCGATCCGGTGCGCAAGCTCGCCTACGTCGGCCACTACGGCATCGAGACGGCCAACCACCTCGGTGACATGGGCGGCCACTCCGTCTTCGTCATCGACCTCGAAGCGCGCGAGCACGTGGACACGCTCAACCTCTGGCCCTTCTACCGGCCCCACGGCCTGCACGTGGACGGGCAGGGCCGCCTGTTCGTGATGTCCGAGGCGCACAACACGCTGCTGCGCTTCTCCGACCCGCTGGCCCGCCAGGTGCCGGACCTCGCCGTGGCGAGCGGCGGCCACAAGACCCACTTGTTCGCGTTGACGCGGGACGCGGAAACCGCTTACGCATTGAACCTGCTGTCGAACACCGTCACCAAGATCAAGCCCAACGACCCGGCGTTCCAGCCCGTCGCCGTGGTCCCCGGGCCTACGCCCGAGGGCAACGTGCTGTCGTCGGACGAGTCGTTGCTCTACGTGGCCAACCGCGGCGACGACACCATTGTGGCGATCGACACCGCGACCATGAAGGTGGTGGCCGGCGGCAAGACCCGGCGCGACCCGAATCGCGTCTATCGCACGACGGACAGCGAAGGCCGCGACCGGCTCCTGGCCACCAACTCGGGCGAGCAGAGCCTGTCGGTGTTCGACACCAACCTGAAGGAGCGGCGCTGCGTGGAACTGCCGGCCAATCCGCTGGCCCTGTCGTTCCACCCGACCGAGCGCGCGGCCTTCATCTCATTCCAGGACGAGAAAGTGCGGCGGCTGAACCTGGACACCTTCGAGTTCGAGCAGCAGATCGCCACGCTGCGCGAGCCCGATTCGTCCTACGCCTGGATCCAGTGACATGCAGATCGTCGACGCGCACCATCACCTGTGGGATCTGTCGCGCGGGCGCTATCCCTGGTTGCAGCAGGACTACGACGCGGACAAGTTCTTCCTCGGCGACTACCGGCCGCTGTGCACCAACTTCCTTCCCGCGGACTTCTGTGCGGCCGCGGGCGGCTGCGACGTTTTGGCGACGGTGCATGTGGAAGCCGAGCGCGACCGTGCTGAACAGGTTGCCGAGACCGCCTGGCTGCACGAGCAGCATGCGGCGCACGGTTTTCCGAATGCCATCGTCGCGCATGCCTGGCTGGACCAGCCCGAGACGGAGGAGCGCCTGCGGGAACACCTGAAGTTTCCCCTGGTGCGTGGTATCCGCAGCAAACCGGTGACCTCCTCGTCGCCGGATGAATCGGTCCAGGGGCAGCGCGGCACGATGCAGGACGACAACTGGCTGCGTGGCCTGGCACTGTTGCCGCGACTGGGCCTGAGCTGGGACCTGCGTGTTCCGTATTGGCACCTGGCCGAAGCGGCGGAGGTTGCGGCGCAGCTTCCCAAGCTGCCCATCGTGCTGAACCACCACGGCTTTGCCTGGGACCGCAGCGAGCAGGGCCTGAAGCACTGGCGCGACGCAATGGCCGTGCTCGCGCGGCAACCCAACGTGCACGTGAAGCTGTCGGAGTTCGGGTTGCGCGACCGGCCGTGGAGCTGGGAAGACAACGCCTATGTCGTCCGCGAAACGCTTGCCATCTTCGGCTGGGAGCGCTGCATGTTCGCCAGCAACTTTCCCGTCGCGGGGCTGCGCATCGGGTACGGGCCCCTGGTCCAGGGAATGCTGCGCATGCTGGACGGTTTGCCACTGGAACAGCGCTGCGCCGTCATGGGCGGCAACGCGCTGCGCTTCTACCGGATCGACACGACGACGACAACAACAACCACAACAGCCACTACGGCTGAATGCGCCTCATGAACAACTTCAAGAACTACATCAACGGTGAATGGGTGGCCGGCGTTGCCGAAGCGCCCAACATCAATCCCTCCGACACCTCAGACGTGATCGGCCTGTACGCGCAGGGTAACCAGGCGCATGCGGAGGCCGCCATCGCGGCAGCGCGCTCGGCCATTCCGCGTTGGGCGTTCTCGACGCCGCAGCAGCGCTTCGATGTGCTGGACGCGGTGGGCAACGAGATTCTGGCGCGCAAGGACGAGATCGGCAGGCTGCTGTCGCGGGAGGAGGGCAAGACTTTGCCTGAAGGCATCGGCGAAACCGTGCGTGCCGCGATGATCTTCAAGTTCTTCGCCGGCGAGGCGCTGCGGGTCGGCGGCGAGTCGCTGCCTTCGGTGCGGCCGGGCGTGGGCGTGGAGATGTCGCGCGAGCCGGTCGGCGTCGTCGGCTTGATCACGCCGTGGAACTTCCCGATCGCCATCCCCGCCTGGAAGATCGCACCGGCGCTGGCCTACGGCAACTGCGTGGTGTTCAAACCGGCTGAGCTGGTGCCCGGCTGTGCTTGGACGATCGCCGAAATCCTGAGCCGCACGGCCCTGCCCAAGGGCGTGTTCAACCTGGTGATGGGCCCAGGCTCCAAGGTGGGCAATACCTTCGTCAACTCGCCGCAGGTGGATGCCATCAGCTTCACCGGGTCCCAGGCCACGGGGCAGCGCATCATCGCCGCCTGCGCCGCGCGCCAGGCCAAGATGCAGTGCGAGATGGGCGGCAAGAACCCGATGATCGTGCTTGACGACGCCGACCTGGACGTGGCCGTGAACGCCGCGGTGCAAAGCGCGTACTTTTCCACCGGGCAGCGCTGCACCGCGTCGAGCCGCATCATCGTGACCGAGGGCGTCCACGACGCCTTCGTGGGCGCGGTGCTGGGGAAGATGGCCAAGCTCAAGATCGACAACGCGGTGCTGCCGGGCACCGACATCGGCCCGGTGGTGGACGAACGCCAACTCGCCGGCAACCTGGGGTATGTCGCCAAGGCGCGCGAAGAGGGCGGCAACGTCGTCGGCGGAGAAGCGGTGGAGCGCGCGACACGCGGTTTCTACCAATTGCCGGCGCTGGTCACCGAAACGACCGCAGCGATGACGATCAACCGCGAAGAGGTGTTCGGGCCGGTGGCCAGCGTCATCCGCGTCAAGAACTACGACGAGGCCCTGGCCATGGCCAACGACACGCCGTTCGGCCTGTCCGCAGGCATCGCCACCACCAGCCTGAAGTACGCCACGCATTTCAAGCGCCACAGCCAGGCGGGCATGGTGATGGTCAACCTGCCCACTGCCGGGGTGGACTACCACGTGCCGTTCGGCGGCCGCAAGGGTTCCAGCTATGGGCCGCGCGAGCAGGGCCGCTACGCGCAGGAATTCTTCACCACGGTGAAGACGGCATACACGTTGGCTTGAAGACGGCCATGATCGACATCCTCGACGACCGTTTCGCCCCCGTGGCCGAAGGCGCAAGCCTGGAGCGCTTGTGCACCGGCGCGGTCTGGAGCGAAGGGCCGGTGTGGCTGGCCGAGGAAGACGCCGTGCTGTGGAGCGACATCCCGAACAACCGCATGCTGCGGTGGTCGGAGCGTGACGGCATGACGGTGTGGCGCGAGGGCGTGGAGTTCACCAACGGCCACACGCGCGACCGCAATGGCGACCTGCTGCATTGCTCGCACGGGCTGCGCGCCATCGCGCGCACGCCGATGGTGGGCGGGCGCGTCCTGCCCGCCACACCCGATGAAATCGTGGTGGACCGCTACCGGGGCAAACGCCTGAATTCGCCCAACGACATCGTGGTCAAGCGCGACGGCACGATCTGGTTCACCGATCCGCCCTACGGCATCGCGAGCGACCGCGAGGGGCATCGGGCTGAAAGCGAACTGGGCGCCAACCACGTCTTTCGCTATGACCTGGCGACACGAGAGCTCGCGATCGCCAGCGACTTCATCGAAGAACCCAACGGCCTGGCGTTCTCACCCGACGAGTCGCTGCTGTACGTCAGCGACACGTCGGCGGCGCTGCGCAGTGACGACGGCGGCAACCACCACATCGTCGTATTCGATGTCGCCGGCAACGTTCTGCTGAATCCGCGCGTCTTCGCGGTGATCGAGCCGGGCCTGGCCGATGGCTTCAGGCTGGACGCGCAGGGCTGGGTCTACACCAGCAGCGAAGACAGCGTCCAGGTGTTTCACCCCGATGGCTCCCGCCTGGCCAAGATCCGCGTGCCCGAAAAGGTGGGCAACCTGTGCTTCGGCGGGCCCGAACACAACCAGCTTTTCATCGCGGCCAGCAGCTCGCTCTACCGCATCACCCTGAACACTCAAGGAGCGCAACCCGCATGACGCGAGAAATCCTTCTGCTCGTGGAAAAGTGCAGCCACTGCTTCAGCTACTACGACATCGCCAGCGGCGAGCGGCTGCACAGCATTGGTTTGCCGGAGTTCCCGCACGAATTCGTGGTCGATGCGGCCAGCCGCTATGCGTACGTCGGCCACTACGGCGTGGAAACGTCCGGCCATCCGGGTGCGGGCGGCACCAGCATCTTCCAGATCGACCTGGCCCAGCGCAAGCTCGCGCGCACCATCGACATCGCGCCTTTCAACCGCTTGCACGGCATGCAGATGGACTCGCACGGCCGCCTGTACGCGCTGAGCGAGGAGAAGGCGCAGCTGGTGGTGCTGGACCAGCCAGAGACCGACTCTGCGCCGCGCCGCGCCGTGCCCACAGGCGGCGTCAAGAGCCACCTGTTCGCCCTGACGCGCGACGGCCAGACGGCCTATGCGATGAACTTGCTCTCGCACACGGTGACCAAGATCCGCCCCCACGACGCAACGTTCACACCCGTGGCCTGTTCGCCCGGCGAGAAGCCCGAAGGCTACGCGCTGAGCGACGACGAGAAGACGCTCTACGTCACCTGCCGCTGGAGCAACACGCTGTGCGCCATCGACACGGACAGCATGCAGGTGAAGTACAGCGCGCCGTCTCGCGACGACGCAACGCGGTTGTACCTGCATGCGAGCGGGCGCCTCGTCGCCACCAATTACGGCGAACGCAGCCTGTCGGTTCTGGACCCGGCAACCCTGAAAGAAACCGCGCACATCAAGATGGAGGCACGCGCCATCGCGCTCAGCTACCACCCGAGCAAGCCGCTGGCCTTCGTGAGCCAGGACAACGACAAGCTGGGCTACTTCAACATGGAAACGCTGGCGTTCGAGCGTTTCATCGGGACGCAGCGCGAGCCCGACGTGTCCCGGGTGGTGATGCTGTGAGCGCCGATCCCGTACTTCGCATCCAGAACCTGGGCAAGCGCTTCGGTGGCACTCAGGCTGTCGACGCGGTGTCGCTCGACCTGCATGCCGGCGAAATCCTCGCGCTGCTGGGCGAAAACGGCGCGGGCAAGTCCACGCTCATCAAGATTTTGGCCGGCGTGGTGCGGCAGGACACCGGCAGCGTGGAACTGCTGGGCATGGGCGAGCACGAATGGCGCGCCCGGCCCAAGGCCGACATTCCTATGGCCTTCATACACCAGGACCTGGGCCTGGTGGAGTGGATGACCGTGGCTGAGAACGTGGCGCTGGGCATGGGTTTCCCCATGCGGCTGGGCCGCATCGACTGGCGCGAGGCCGACGCCTTGGCGCGGCGCGTGCTGGAACACGTGGGTTGCGACATCGATCCGCGCCGGCGCGTCTTCACGCTCACGCGTGCCGAGAAGTCGCTGCTGGCCATCGGCCGCGCCCTGGAAACGAAAGCCAAAGTCCTGGTGCTGGACGAGCCGACCGCGAGCCTGCCGATGGCCGACGTGCAGCGCATGTTCGCGCTGCTGCGCAAACTGCGCGGCATGGGCGTGGCGATGATCTACGTCTCGCACCGGCTCGACGAGATCATGGACATCTCCGACCGTGCCGCCGTCATGCGCGACGGCAAGCTGGTCGGCGTGCGCCAGACCGCGCAGGCCACTGAGCATGAACTGGTGGAACTGATCATCGGCCGCAAGTTCGAAGGTTCTGCGGTCAAGGCGCGCACGCATGGTGGCGAGGAGCTGCTGCGGCTGGAGGGCGTCTACACCGCCAATGCCGGGCCGGTGACGTTCACAGCCCACAAGGGCGAGGTGCTGGGCCTGATCGGCCTGCGTGGCGCCGGCCACGAAGCGGTGAGCCGCGCGCTGTTTGGTCTGGCCGAGATCGCGCGGGGCACTGTGCGGCTCAATGGTGAAGTCGTCCGCCCGCGCAATCCGGCCCAGGCCGTCGCGCTCGGCATCGCCTTGGTAGCTGCCGACCGGCTGGAAGAAAACCTCGCGGGCTCGCTCACCGTCAAGGAAAACCTGTTCCCGCACCCGGCCCTGATCTTCGGCCGGCTGATGGCGCGGCTCTCGCGCGGCGCCGAGAGTGCGCAGGCGCAGGCGCTGATCCAGCGCTTCGACGTGAACCCGCCGGCGCCCCAAGCCGACGTGCAGACCCTCAGCGGCGGCAACCAGCAGAAGGTGGTGCTGGCGCGCTGGATGCACCTGAACAAGCCGCTGCTGATCCTCGAAGAGCCCACGGCCGGTGTCGATGTGGGCGCCAAGCGGCAGATTTACGAAATCCTGCGCCAGCAGGCCGAAGCCGGCGTGTGCGTGCTGGTGGTCTCCACCGATTTCGAAGAGATCGCCAACGTCTGCAACCGTGCCCTGGTGTTCCGCGACGGCCTGGTGGCCGACGAACTCAGCGGTGAGCGGCTCAGCATCGGCGGTTTGCTCGTGGCCGCGTCGGGCCAGGGTTCACCGCTTCCCAACTCCAAAGAAGAGCAAGAGACATGACCACATCCATCAAGGCGACGGCGCTCGAGCCCGATCCCTCTTTCGACGGCGCCGTGCGCGGCATCGCGCGCCTGGGCCAGTACCTGCCGGTGTATGGCCTGCCCGTGCTCACCGTGGCGCTCATCGTGCTGTTTTCGCTGCTGTTGCCGCAGTCTTTCCCGACGCTGTTCAACCTGCGTTCGATTCTCGCCGACAAGTCCGTGATCGCCTTGCTGGCCTTGGCCGCAACCATCCCGATGATGACGGGCAAGATCGACCTGACGGTGGGCTACGGCATCGTGCTGTGGCACATCCTGGCGATCAGTTTGCAGACGCAGTTCGGGCTGTCCTGGCCGGTGGCCGTGGCCATCGTGCTGATGTGCGGCGCGTTGTTCGGCCTGCTCAACGGCGTGCTGGTGGAACAGGCGCAGATCGATTCCTTCATCGCGACGCTGGGCACAGGCACCGTGCTGTACGCCATCGCTCTGTGGCACAGCGGCGGCCGGCAAGTGCTGGGCGACCTGCCCAACGGTTTTCTTGCCATCGCGGGCGGCGAGTTGTTCGGCTTGCCCGTCACGGCCTTCTACGTGCTGGCGATCGCGCTGGCGATGTGGATCGTCAGCGAGCACATGCCCATCGGCCGCGCGCTGTACGTGATCGGCTCCAACCCGAAGGCAGCCGTGCTCAACGGCATCCCGCTGCAGAAGTGCGTGATGGGCGCGTTCGTCGCATCGGGCACGCTGTCGGCCTTCGCCGGTGTGGTGCTGGCCTCGCGCCTACAGATCGGCCAGGCGGGCGTGGGCCTGGAGTTCCTGCTGCCGGCCCTGGTCGGCGCCTTCCTGGGCTCTACGACCATCCGGCCCGGGCGCGTCAACGTCTGGGGCACGCTGGTCGGCGTGGCAATCCTGGCCGTCGGCATCTCGGGCATCCAGCAATTCGGCGGCGCCTTCTTCGTCGAGCCGCTGTTCAACGGCCTGACCTTATTGGTGTCCATCGGCATCGCGGGCTATGCGCAGCGCAGGCGCGGCCAGTCGATCCGCCGGCGCATCGCGCAGCAGCAGATGGCCGCTTCCCCAACCCCCTCGGTGCCGGCGCAGTCAGCCGGCACCGTTTGACAAACCGCCTCGTCGAGGCAATTCACGGAGACAAGAAGATGAAGAACGGATTCCATTTCACGCGCCGCGCCCTGACGGCGGCCATCGCAGCTGTTGGCCTGGCCGGCTTGGCCGGCATGGCCCACGCCGACGACTTCCTGGCACTCGCCAAGCAGAAGGTGACGGCGGCCACCGCTTCCAAAACCAAGTGGGATGGCCCCACCACCGGCCCCAAGGCCGTGGCCGACAAGACCATCGTCTTCGTCGCCTCCGACATGCGCAACGGCGGCGTGCTCGGCGTGTCCAAGGGCGTTGAAGAAGCTGCCAAGGCCATCGGCTGGAAGGTGCGCGTGCTCGACGGCCAGGGTTCGGTGCAGGGCCGCACCGCGGCCTTCAACCAGGCCATCGCTCTCAAGCCGGTGGGCATCCTGCTGGGCGGCTTCGACGCCAAGGAGCAGGCCACGGGCGTGAAGGCCGCGACCGAAAGCAAGATTCCCGTCGTCGGCTGGCACGCCGCCAAAGAAGCGGGCGCGGTGGACGGCATGTTCTTCAACGTGACCACCAACGCGCAGGACGTGGCCGAGATCGCAGCGCTGCACGCAGTCGCGACGTCCAACGGCAAGGCCGGTGTGGTCGTGTTCACCGATTCGGCTTACGCGGTCGCCATCGCCAAGTCCAACGCCATGGCCGAGGTCATCAAGAAGTGCGTGGGCTGCACGCTGCTGGGCATCGAAGACACGCCGCTGGCCGACACCTCCAACCGCATGCCGCAGCTCACCACGTCGCTGATCCAGCGCCATGGCGCCAAGTGGACGCACTCGCTGGGCATCAATGACCTGTACTTCGACTTCATGGGCCCCACGCTGCAATCCGCCGGCGGCACGGCCAAGGACCTGAAGAACCTGTCGGGCGGCGACGGTTCCGAATCGGCCTACCAGCGCATCCGCAACAACCGCTTCCAGGCCGGCACCGTGCCGGAGCCGCTGAACCTGCACGGCTGGCAGATGGTCGACGAGATCAACCGCGCGCTCGCCGGGCAGAAGGCCAGCGGCTATTCGACGCCCGTGCACCTGGTCACGGCCGACAACATCAAGGGGGACGGCGGGCCGAAGAACAGTTTCGACCCGGACAACGGCTACCGCGACGCCTACAAGAAGATCTGGAAGTAGTTTCGCGCCCGTAGACCCGCGCCTCACGGTTTGGGGCTCTGTCGATCCGCGGCTGCAGTGCGGGGCCGAGTGTTCACGTTCATGGAGACTCACATGCATTCATTGTTTTCGCGTCTTACGCTCGCCGGCGGCCTGCTGGCAGGCCTGTTGCTCTCATTGCCGGCGGCGGCGCAACAGCAGCCGGCCGCGGCTTCCCAGAAAAAGGACAAAGCCACCGTCACGGCCCCCGCCGATGGCACCCCATTGCGCGACAGCTCCGCGCGCGACACCGAGCGAAAGGTGCTCGCCGCGTTGGCTCGCAAGAAGGTGTGGGATGGTCCGACGACCGGGCCCAAGGCGCAGCCCGGAAAGACCGTGATCTTCATCGCGGCCGACATGAAGAATGGCGGCATCGTCGGCGTCTCCAAGGGCGTCGAGGAAGCAACCAAAGCCATCGGCTGGCAACTGCGTATCCTCGACGGCCAGGGCAGCGTGCAGGGCCGCACGGCCGCCATGAACCAGGCATTGACCGTCAAACCGGACGGCATCGTGCTGGGCGGCTTCGATGCCGAGGAGCAGGCAACAGCGCTGCGCGAAGCCGCGAGGAACAAGGTGCCTGTTGTCGGCTGGCATGCCGGCCGCGAGGCCACCGGCAACAACGGCCTGTTCTACAACGTCACGACCAAGGCGCAGGACGTGGCCGACATCGCCGCGCTCTATGCGGTGATGGAGTCCAAAGGCAAGGCGGGCGTGGTGATCTTCACCGACTCGGCCTACTCGGTCGCGATCGCCAAGTCGGACGCCATGGCCGAGGTCATCCGCAACTGCAAGGGCTGCACGCTGCTGGGCATCGAGGACACGCCGCTGGCCGACACCTCCAAGCGGATGCCCGGCCTGACGGCGGCGCTGCTGCAGAAATATGGCGACAAGTGGACGCATTCGCTGGGCATCAACGACCTGTACTTCGACTTCATGGGGCCCACACTGGCAGCGGCTGGCACTGCGGGCAAGCGGCTGGTCAATCTCTCGGGCGGCGACGGGTCCGAGTCGGCATATGCCCGCATCCGCAAGAGCCAGTTCCAGGCCGGTACCGTGCCCGAGCCGCTGAACCTGCATGGGTGGCAGGCGGTGGACGAACTCAATCGCGCCATCGCCGGCCAGCCACCCAGCGGTTACATGACGCCCGTGCATCTGGTGACGCCGCAGACCATCGTCTTCGATGGCGGCCCGAAGAACAGCTTCGACCCGGATAACGGGTACCGCGAGGCCTACAAGAAGATCTGGAAAAAGTAGAGCTCCCCCCGAGGCGCCTGCGGCGCTTCCCCCGCGAATTCTTTGAAAGGCGTGTTCATGGCTGGCGAATGGTCGGCTTGGCTGCTCACGCCCGTGAGCGGCCGGGCCGTGCACGAAATTGCTCTCTGGGCTTCCTGGCATGGCCGGCTCATGGTGCTGGCCTGGGGCGTCGCGCTGCCGCTCGGCGTGCTGGTGGCGCGGTTTTTCAAGGTGACGCCGCGGCAGGACTGGCCGCGGGAACTGGACAACAAGCTGTGGTGGCACGCGCATCGCGGCTTGCAGTGGGGTGGGGTGCTGCTGATGACGGCGGGCGCGTGGCTGGCGTGGGGGCAGGGCCGAGGCGCCACCGCGGCGGCGCAGTGGCACGCCGCGCTGGGCTGGACGCTGCTGGCACTGGGATGGCTGCAGGTGATGGGCGGTCTCGCGCGCGGCAGCAAGGGCGGGCCGACCGATGCGCAATTGCGCGGAGACCACTACGACATGACGCGGTGGCGTTGCGTGTTCGAGCGGCTGCACAAGGGGCTCGGCTATACGGCGCTGCTGGCGGCGGCGGTGGCCATCACGCTGGGCCTGTGGGTGGCGGACGCGCCGCGCTGGATGTGGCTGGGCATTGGCCTGTGGTGGGTGGTGTGGATCGGCGCATTCGCGGTCTTGCAGCTGCGGGGCCGCTGCGTCGACACCTACCAGGCGATCTGGGGGCCGGCGCTGGAGCATCCGGGCAACCGGCGGCCGGCGATTGGATGGGGCGTGCGGCGTATCGCCGCGCATCCGGTGAAGAGAACGACAACAAGAGACAAGGACTCGATATGAATCAAACCGCTTCCGCCGGCCTTTCGCTGCGCGGCGTGGTCAAGCGCTTCGGCGATGTGGCCGTGGTGCAGGAGCTGGACCTGGAGGTAGAGCAGGGCGAATTCGTGGTGCTGCTGGGCGAATCGGGCTGCGGCAAGTCGACCACGCTGCGCATGATCGCGGGGCTGGAGAGCGTGACCGAAGGCAGCATCTCCATCGGCGGGCGCGACGTGACGCACGCCGGGCCGGTGCAACGCGACATCGCCATGGTGTTCCAGAACTACGCGCTGTACCCGCACATGGACGTGGCGCAGAACATGTCGTTCGCGCTGCGCCTGGCCGGCCAGCCCAAGGCGGAGATCGACAGGCGTGTGCAGGACGCCGCGCGAATCCTCAACATCACGCCGCTGCTGTCGCGCAAGCCGCGCGAGTTGTCGGGCGGGCAGCGCCAGCGCGTGGCCATTGGCCGCTGCATCGTGCGCGAGCCCAAGCTGTTCCTGTTCGACGAGCCGCTGTCCAATCTGGACGCCAAGCTGCGCGGCCACATGCGCACCGAGCTGGCCGTGCTGCACGAGCGGCTGGGCAAGACGACGGTGTACGTGACGCACGACCAGGTCGAGGCCATGACGCTGGCCTCGCGCATAGTGATTTTCGACAAGGGACGCATCCAGCAGGTGGGCACGCCGTCGGAGGTGTTCAACCGCCCGGCCAACCTGTTCGTGGCCGGCTTCATCGGATCGCCCGGCATGAACTTCATCCAGTGCCATGCGGCGCAAGGTCCCGCCGGCGTCGTGTTGCAGGCGGAGGGCGTGAGCCTGTCGGTGCTGCCCGCCATGGGCACGCTGAAGATCGGCAAGGACTACGTCGCCGGTGTTCGGCCGCAAGCGCTGCGGCTGGCCGAGGGGGCGAGCCAACTGGTGCTGCAGGTCGACGTGGTCGAGTACCTGGGCACCGAGACCGTGCTGGTGGGCCAGCTTGCCGGCCAGCCTGGAAGCCGTATCACGGCGGTGGTGCCTGGCGACCGGCACGACCTGCTGCACACCCGCGTGGAGCTGCAAGCCGACCCTTCGCGCATCAACGTGTTCGACCCGCAGTCGCAGCGCAATTTGTGCCTGTGACTGTTCATTCCCAACCAAGAGGAGACAAACCATGAAACGCAGAGAACTTCTTCAAACCGCGGCCCTGTCGGTGTTCGGCGCGGGCCTGCCCATCGCATCCAGCTGGGCACAAGACCGCTTCGCCAAGTACAAGGGCCAGACCCTGGTGATGAGCATCCCATCGCATCCGCACTACGACGCGATGGTCAAGCTGCTGCCCGAGTTCACGAAGCAGACCGGCATCAAGGTGGAAGTGGACCGCCTGGCCGTGCCGCGCATGAAGGACAAGCAGTTGCTCGAGATGGCCAAGTCGCAGGGCGACTACGACCTGGTGTGCTACGTGGTGATGTGGAAAGGCGAGTACGTCAAGAAGAACCTGATCCGCGAGATCGAGCCCTTCTTCAAGAACGCGGCGCTGGCCGACCCGGCCTACGACATGAAGGACATCGTGCCCGGCTACCTGGAGAACCTGGGACTGGTCGGCGGCTGGCGCGGCTACCTCGCCGGCCCGACGGCCAAGCTGTACGGCCTGCCGTACGGCGCCGAAACCTCGATCCTGGCCTACCGCCGCGACATCTTCGAGAAGCACAAGCTAAAAGCCCCGGAAACGTACTACGAGCTGCAGAAGCTGCTGCCGCAGATCAAGGAGAAGGAAGGCATCGGCGCGCTCACATCGCGCGGCCAGGCCGGCCACCAGTGCGTACACGCCTGGCTGCTGCACCTGAACCCCATGGGCGGCAAGGTGTTTGACGTGGCGTGGCGCCCGCGCTTCAATGACGAAGCCGGCGTGCGCGCGCTGAAGTTCCTGAAGGACGTCGTGGACACGGGCCCCGTGGGCATCCCCGGCTACGGCCAGGGCGAGATGATGACGGCCTTCCTGCAAGGGCAAGCCGCGATGTACCTGGACGCCACGGTGATCTTTGGGCCTGTGAAAGACCCGGCCCGTTCCAAGATCGACGGCAAGGTGAGCTATGCGCGCCATCCCAAGGGTTCGAAGTACGCGTCGCAAACCGGCGGCCTGGGCCTGGCCATCCCCAAGAACGCGAAGAACGCCGACGCCGCCTTCCTGCTGATGCAGTGGCTCACTTCGAAGGAGCAGGACAAGGCGGTGTGCCGCCTGGGTGGTGGACCGACCCGCATGTCCACGTTGCAAGACGTGGACCTGATTCGCCAGTACCCCGAGTACATCATCCTGCGCGACCAGCTGCGCGATGCCGATCCGGACTGGCGGCCGATCATCGCCGAGTGGGACGAGATCAACATCCAGGCGCTGGGCGTCGCGATCTCCGAGGCGTTGACCGGCAAGAAAACGCCGGAGGAAGCGCTGAACGGCATGGTGCCCAAGGTGACGGACATCATGAAGCGCGGCGGCTACATCAAGGCCTGAAAGCATGCGCACTCCTTCCTGGGTTCTATGGGTATTTCTGGGCCCGGCGGCCGCCGTGATGGCGGCTGCCTGCCTGTATCCGGTCTTGACGTCCCTGCAACTGAGCTTTTACGACTGGAGCATGGGCACGCCCTGGTCCGAGGCGCGCTGGGTGGGGCTGGAAGCCTTCGTGCGCGCGTTCCAGGACGAGGCCGTCTGGCGCTCGCTGAAGACCACGCTGATGTTCGCCTTCGTCTCGGTGGCGAGCGAAATGGTGTTGGGCATCGCGCTCGCGCTGGCGCTGGAGGGCAACCTGCGCGGCATGGCGGTGTACCGCACGCTGTTCATCCTGCCGATGATGATCGCGCCGATCGCGGTGGGCCTGACCTGGCGCTACCTGTTCGACGCGCAGTTCGGCTTGCTCAACGCGATTCTCGGCGTGGTCGGCGTGGAGCCGCTGGGTTGGCTCGCCAACGAGAACCTGGCGTTCGCGGCCATCATCGTCGCCGACATCTGGCAGTGGACGCCGTTCGTCTTCATCATGATGATCGCGGCGCTGGCCAATGTGGATAGCGGCGTGCTGGAGGCCGCGCGCATCGATGGCGCGAGCTGGCTGCAGAGCACCTTCCTGGTGAAGCTGCCGATGGTGATGCACGTCATCGCCATCACGTTGCTGATGCGGCTGATCGACGCCTTCCGCGTGCTCGAGGTGATCTACATCCTCACGTTCGGCGGGCCGGGTGACTCCACGGAGATCCTCTCGCTGTTCATCTACAAGACGGCCTTCGTCGGCCAGAAGCTGGGATCGGCGGCGGCTATCTCGGTGCTGCTGCTGGCGGTGGTCGCGCTGCTGTCGTGGTTCGCGCTCAAGCTGTCCAACCCCCTGAAGAGAGAGGAGCGGCCATGAACCGGTCCACGTTCGCCGTCACGCTGCACTACGGCGCGCTGACGTTTCTCGCGCTGTTGTGCGTCGCGCCGATCGCGGTGATGTTCGCCACTTCGTTCAAGCTGCAGACGCAGATCTTCAACACCGGGCTGAACTTCCTGTTCACGCCCACGCTGGAGAACTACCGCGACGTGCTGGGCGAGAACAACTTCGACCGTTACCTGGTCAACAGCCTCGTCGTGGGCATCGTCTCCACGGTCATCACGCTGGTGCTTGGCGCCATGTCGGCGTATGCGCTGGTGCGCTTCCGCTTTGCCGGGCGTAAGACTCTCGCCTACACCACGCTGCTGCTGCGCACGGTGCCCCTGGCGGTGCTGGCGGTGCCGGTGTTCATGATCTGGAACCAGGCGGGCATCGCGGGTAGTCTCTCGGGGCTGGTTCTGTTGTACGTGGCCGTCAACCTGCCCTTCACGATCTGGCTGTTGTACGGCTTCATCCTGCAAGTGCCGATTGAACTGGAAGAGGCCGCCGCCATCGACGGGTGCGGCCCGCTGCGGACCTTTTTCACCGTGGTGCTGCCGTTGATCAAGCCCGGCATTGCCGCAGCGTCGATCTTCACCTTCCGCATCGCCTGGAACGAGTTCATCCTGGCGCTGGTGCTGACCGATCGCGGAACACGCACCTTGCCGGTGGCCGCATCGCTCTACATCACCGACATCGGGGTGGACTGGGGCAAGATCATGGCGCTGGGCAGCCTGATCGCGATTCCGCCTTTGATTTTTACCCTGGTGGCCGCGAAGCAGATCATCACCGGGCTGACCGCGGGGGCAGTGAAGGGTTAGCGCGAGCGCGCGTTGTTCAGACTCTCCCTGGCCTGTCCCATGACGTAGTAGAGACTTTCACGACGCAGTTCAACGAATACGTCATCGAAACGGACCAGGACTGTACGGGGCGAGCAGAGCGTTTGCACGATCCCCTCTTGTCCTGCCAGCAAAGTGGAGGACCATTCCACCGGTACCGTCCTCAGCGTGACCCGGTTGCCCGTCGCAAGCGGTGCCCAGCACGGAAAGCACATGAGAATCGTGCCACCGTATCGGGACCAGTCGGAGAGGGTTTCTTGCTCCCAAGCTACCGCACCGTTGTTGGCCGTCGCGTTGAAGAACTCCATGCAAGACGGGCACCGCGACCAGTGTGTCTGATTTCCCCGCGTGGACGATGGGGGCGGACTCGCCCGAAACCCGGTGTCGGAGCAGGGACTCTTCAGATCAGCGAGCAACATGCCTCGCCTTTCGCTTCCGGATCGTGTGGTTCGCTACCATTCGCGGCAGGCTACGACAATGCCCAGCTTTCGTCCAATGAGGCTTTAGGTCACTCCATGTCAAAGCCGCATAGGCAGCTGCGGCAGGGTCAACCAGGATCGCACCATGAATCTCCGGCAGGTAGAGGTATTTCAGGCCGTCATGCAGACGGGCAGCATGAGTGCGGCCGGGCGCCTGATACATCTGAGTCAGCCGGCCGTGAGCCGAATCATTTCCAGCGCGGAAGCTTCGCTTGGGTACGCGCTTTTCCAGCGCACCGGCGGACGCCTGGCCCCAACGCAGGAAGGACTGGTGCTGTTCGAGGCGAGCACCGCCCTCCTGGAGAAAATGCAGGCCTTCACTCGCGTGTCGAGCCAACTTCGAGGCGGCGACAAGGGGCGCCTCAGCATTTCAGCAATTCCGGCGATTTGCCACAGGCTACTCCCGTGGGTGATAGCCGAATTCCGCCGCAGTCATCCCGATGTCGTTTGCGAGGTCCATGTGCTGCACAAGCGCCAGATCGTCGAGGATCTGCTTGGCGGAGGTGTGGATATGGGTTTCGACTTCTACGGAATCAGCCATCCGGGAATTGATTCGCGCGTTCTTGGTACGGGGCCACTGTACGTTCAGCTGCCCGTGGCGATGTTGCCGCGGAAGATTGCCGGAGCCGAGGCGGATTCCTGGCTGCGTGCGTTCATGACGAGAACTCCGATGATCGCGTTGGTCGACGCCGACCCCATTGCCATCGCATTCACACAGTACTGTGATCGGATCGGTTTGCAGATTTCTTCCCGCACGCAAGTCCAGACGTCAGAACTCGCGGAGGAGCTCGTGTCGGCTGGGCTTGGCTGGACCGTCACGGATTTCATCAGTGCCGTCACGTCGCGTGAAGGTGTTGCGGCCTGGCCCCTGCAACCCCTTATGACGTGCACTCTGAATTCGTTTGTTGTGCGAGGAGGCTCGCCTTCTCTCGTGGCGCGCAAGTTCGCGGCCCTGGTGCAATCGCGTGTTTCAGATCTCGCGGCGCGCAAGGCTCCCTAGCACGGTCCCCCGGCATTCGCCAAAACCGATGCGCGCATGGCCGGCGCGCTCGCACCAGCCGCGCATGATGACGGTGTCGCCGTCCTCGAGGAAGGTTCGCGTCTCGCCATTGGCGAGGCGCACCGGCTCGCGCCCGCCCCAGCTCAGTTCCAGCAGGCAGCCTTCCTCGCCGCGCGTAGGCCCCGATTGCGTGCCGGTGCCGATCAGGTCACCCGGCCGCAGGTTGCAGCCGCCCTCGGTGTGGTGAGCGAGCATCTGCGCCAATGACCAATAGCCGTGGCTGGCGCTGCTGCGGCTCAGTGGCATTTCGGTGGTGCCGGACGACAGCGTTTGCAGCGAGACTTCGAGCTGGATGTCGAGGCCGCCTTGCACATGCCCGTCGCGCGGCTGCAGGTGCGCGAGGGTGGGTGGGTCGCTCGCCTCGCGCGGCAGCGCACAGCGGTAGGGTGCCAGCGCTTCCATCGTCACGATCCACGGTGAAACGCTGGTCATGAAGTTCTTCGCCAGGAAGGGGCCGAGCGGCATCGACTCCCAGGCCTGCACGTCGCGCGCCGACCAGTCGTTGAGCAGGCACACGCCGAAGATGTGGTCCTCCGCCTCGTCGATGGCAATGGGCTCGCCGCGCCGATTGCCCGCGCCGACGAAGAAGCCTAACTCCATCTCATAGTCCAATCGCTTGCTGGGCCCGAACACCGGTTGGCCGGCGCCCGGCGGGCGCGTCTGCCCCAGAGGCCGATGGAAGTTCGCGCCGCTCACCTCCACCGAAGACGAGCGGCCGTGATACGCGATCGGCAACCACTTGAAATGCGGCAGTTCCGGCGCGTCGGGCTGGAAGATCTTGCCGGCGTTGCGCATGTGGTGCGCCGACGTGAGGAAGTCGGTGTAGTCGCCGATCTGCGCCGGCACCGCGTGCTCGGCCGACTCTTGCGCGACGAGGCAGGAGCGAAGCGAGTCCGCCTCGGTCCCGCCCGTGCGCAGCGTTCGCGAGAGGGCCAGGCGCAGCGCCGACCAGGCGGTGGGGCCCATCGCCATCAAGCCATTGAGCGTCGACGCGCTGGCCGCTTCAGCTGCTTGCCCTGCCAGCCCGTTGAACACGCCCAGGCCGCAAGCCGCACGCAGGTCCACGATCATGTCGCCGATCGCCACACCGCCGCGCCAGGGCTCATAGGCGCCACGCGTACGGAACACGCCGAACGGCAAATTCTGGACAGGGAAGTCGCCGCCCGATCGATCGGCGCCGGGCACCCAGCTTGTCAACTTCGGGTCGTGGGTTTCGTTCAACATGGTGTCTCCTGGTGGCCTAGGGTTTGCACGAGTGTACAAGTAATTGTACGAACGTACAATTAACGCATCGCCAGGAGAAACGCATGCTCAATCGCCGCCAATTCACTTACCTCGCCGCCGGCGCCTTCGCGCCGTTCGCTCACGCTCAGCCCTCGTTGGACACGGCCCGCATCATCTCGGGCTTCCCGCCCGGCGGCACCATCGACGTGCTGGCCCGCCGCGTCGCTGACAAGCTGCGCGGCAACTACGCGGCCAACATGCTGGTCGAAAACAAGCCTGGCGCCGCCGGCCAGATCGGCATCCTCACGGTCAAGGACGCCAACCCCGACGGCAGCGCGATGCTGCTCACGCCCTCGTCGATGCTGTCGATCTACCCGTACACCTATCCCAAGCTGCAGTACAAGCTCGACGACGTGGCGCCGGTGTCGCTGGGCGGGTACATCAACCACGGCATCGCGGTGGGGCCGGGCGTTCCCGCCACGGTCAAGACGCTCAAGGACTTCCTGGCCTGGGCCAAGGCCAACGACGCCAAGGCCAACTTCGGCAGCCCCGGCGCGGGCTCGATGCCGCACATGATCGGCATCCTGTTGGGCAAGTTCACCGGCGTGGACCTGAAGCACATCCCGTATCGCGGCACCGTGCCCGGCGTGCAGGATCTGCTGGGTGGCCAGATCTCCTCGTTCTGCGGGCCGACGGGTGACTACCTGCCGCACGTCAAGACCGGCAAGCTGCGTGTGCTCGCGATCTCCGGCAAGGGTCGCTCACCGTTCCTGCCCGAAACGCCGACGTTGCGCGAACTGGGCCACCCGCTCACGGTGCGCGAGTGGTATGGCTTCTTCCTGCCGGGCAAGGCCAGTGCGGACGTAGCGCGGCGCGCCGCCGCCTACCTGCAGCCGGCCCTGGCGCATCCGGATCTCGCGGAATTCGGCAAGCAGTACGCGCTCGACGTTCAATCGTCTTCGGCGTCCGCGCTGGCCGACCTGCTCAAGGCCGATGCGGAAGAATGGCGCAGGCTGATCAAACAAGTGGGCTTTACCGCGGAATCCTGATGGCAACGACACCGAAGACCACCCTCAAGGCAACCGCCCCGCGCGCCGCTGCGCGCCCCGCAGTAGCGGCCAAGCCGGACCGCCGGCAGAACATCCTGCTGGCGGCGGAAAAGCTCTTCGCCAAGTTCGGCTACCACGCGGTGTCGATCCGCAACATCGCCGACGAGGCGGAGGTGCCGCTCGCCCTGGTGGGCTACTACTTCGGCGCCAAACAGGACCTGTACCGTGCGATCTTCGAGCACTGGAGCACGATGATCGGCGAGCGACTGGCCGGGCTGAAGGAGGCCATGGCGCAAAAGGACGGCGACCGGCTCACGCGCCTGGTCGAGGCCTTCATCTCGCCGGTGATCCGCCTGCGCGCCAGCGCCGAGGGCGAGTACTACGCGCTGCTGATGACGCGCGGCCTGACGCACCAGAGCGAGGAAGAAGACCTGATCATCCGCGAGTTCTTCGACCCCATGGCCAAGGCGTTCATCGACGCCTTCCACACCACCCTGGCGGCGGAGTTCAAGGGCGTGACGCGCGCCCAGGTCGCTTGGTGCTACCAATTCGCGCTGGGCTCGCTGCTGCACCACATCAGCGACTCGCGCGTGCATCGCCTGTCGCAAGGCGAGAACCGCCCGAGCGATCCGGCGGTGATGCCGCAACTGGTCGCCTTCATCGCGCACGGCATTCGCGGCGCGGTCATGCAATGGCATCCCCCGGCAGCAACCAGAAAGAAGAAGGCATGACCCGCCGCATCGTCGACATCTCCATGCACCTCGAAAACGACGTGCAATCCGATCCGCCCGGCCTGGGCCCGAAGATCAGCTACATCAACCACCAGATGAGCTACCCGGATCTCGCGCAGTTCTTCCCCGGCATCAAGAAGGAAGACCTGCCCGACGGCGAAGCCTGGGCCGTGGAAGATGTGCAGCTCAACACGCACAACGGGACGCACCTGGACGCGCCGTACCACTTCGCATCGACGATGGATGGGGGCGAACGCGCTTTGACCATCGACGAGGTCAACCTGGACTGGTGCCTGCAGCCCGGCGTGAAACTGGACTTCCGCCACCTGCCCGATGGCTATGTGGTGCAGCCTACCGACGTGCAAGCCGAACTCGCGCGGATCGACCATGAACTGAAGCCACTAGAGATCGTCGTCGTGAACACGCGCGCCGGCACCGCCTACGGCAGCGCCGACTACACCCGCGCTGGCTGCGGCATGGGCTACGAAGCGACGATGTACCTGCTGGAGCGCGGCGTGCGCCTCACCGGCACCGACGCCTGGAGCTGGGACGCGCCCTTTGCCTACACTGCGAAGAAGTACGCCGAGACCGGCGACGCCGGCCTGATCTGGGAAGGCCATAAGGCCGGCCGTGACATCGGCTATTGCCACCTCGAAAAATTGCACAACCTCGAGGCCCTACCGGGGCACGGGTTCACCATCGCCTGCTTCCCCGTGAAGATCCGCGGAGCCTCGGCGGGCTGGACACGCGCGGTCGCGATCTTCGACTGACGCACACATCAGCGCTAACGGCTGAGCCTCAAAGGGCTACCAAGAAACCGCGCGGCGCGGCCCCACGCGCTGCCCGGCCGTTCGATAATTTGGCTGTCGTCTCACTCGTGGAGAACACAGAGCGTGGCCCCCGAAACACAGCCATCCCTGCGCGCCAGCCGCGGCCAAGAATGGATCGCGCGCTTGCGGCGCCTTCGCCTGCCGCGCGCGCGATGGGTGTATGTGCTCGTCGCCTTGGCGCTGCTCGCAGCGTCGCAGGTGCTCTGGCTCTGGCATTCGTGGCCGGTGCGCGAAATCCTCGAAAGCGAAAAGCTCGTGGTTGGGGCGACGGTATGAAGCTTGTCGTGCCGCGCGACTGGCTGGCGATGCTGGCACCGCGGCGCTGGCCGCTGCGCCACATCGCGGCGGCATTGCTGGGCACGTGGATGGTGGGGCTGGTCGTGGCCGCGGTTCAACTGAGCGCATGGAACGACGAACTGGTGCGTCTGCTGGTGCAGATTCGCGCGGATGCAGTGTTCCGCACGCGCATGGCGCAGTACCACGAGACGATTCCGCGCGAGTGGTACCGAAGCAAGGCGCTGTCGCTGCTGGCGGCCAGCGACAAACTTCAGGACGACGGGCGCTGGATGCTCTTCCTGCCCGGGTCGTGGCGGCCGTTCGACGACCTGCGCGAGCGCCTGGCCGTGCGCATCGAACGCGAGTTCAGCGAGATCGCGGTGGACACGATGCGGCGCGAGCTGTTCTTCCGCGCCAGCCGGCTCACGGGCATGCCGCAGGACAGCAAGACCGCGCAATTGCTTCCCGGCGGCAACTGCGCACAGCCGGCGGTGCCCACGGATGCCGCCTCTTCGGCCCGCGGCCTGCCTGAACTCATTGCAGTGCAAACGCACCTGGACGCGCTGGAGCAGCTCGACCAGGCGGTGCGCGCTCTGCTGGCGCTGCAGGATCCCGCGACGGCGGATGCGCAGCATCTGCGGGCGCTGGTGCACTACACGCTGGGCGCCGAAGTGCCGGGCCGTCTTTCGCGCGGCGCTGCGTTCTTTCGCAACGCGCGCACGCCTGGTGACGACCTCCAGAACGCGATGACCCTGGCTCAGCTGCAGTACGCCGCACGCTGCAGCGTGGGCAAGGCCATGGCGGCGCTGGACACCCGCTTGTTCGAGCGCAACGACCTGCTGGCGGCGGAATCGTTCATAGCGCAGCGGGCGGCCCGCCTGTTCGCGCCCGGCGCCAAACCGCACCTGCTGCCCTATGCGGAAAGGGTGCAGGGGTTGCGCGAGGTGGTTGCCGCCATCGACCAGCAGCAGGCGTTGCTGGAGCAGGGCACCTATGCGTGGTTGAACCGGGGCAAACCCAGCCTCGGCTCGGCGCACGAAGCGCTGCTGACGCGTGTGGCCGGCATGCGGCTGCTGGGGCCGGAGGCGGTGGAGCAGGTCCGGCGGCGCTCGGATGGGATGCTCATGCAGTTTCGCGGCCAGTTCACGCAGGCGTTCAAGGGCACGGCAGAACCCGGGCTGGCCTGGGACGAAGCTCGCGGGCGCCTTGCGCTGTCTCCGCAACGCATCGCCTTGCGCGAGGGCCTGGCGGCGCTGCTGCGCGAACCTTTCATGGCCGAACCGGCGGGCCGCGACATTCCCGCGACCGCACCCCCGCCGCTCACGTGGGAGCCGCGCCGGCTCGAGCAGGCCTTGGTGGCGGCCGAAGTGCGCAAGCGGTTCGCGGCCGAAAGCCTGGTGCAGTTCCCCGCCTCGGTGCAGCCCGGGATCGCCCAGCTTGTCAACCACCAGTTGGCGCAACTGGTGCAGGACGTGACGGTGGAGGCGATGATCGCGGGCAGCGCCACGGAAACCGCCGTCGCATTCGACGCCGCGGCCTACCGGGCGCAGCGCGAGCAGCTGGCCAAAGTGCAGGCGCTGCTGGCGCAACTGGGCAGCCAAGCCCGGGCCGAGAAGCTGCGCGCCTTGCTCGCGAACGACGTCCGGGAGCGGCTGGCGCTGGCAGAGCGGGCGCTGTGGCACTCACCGATCTTCTCGGCGCGCACACAAGATTTTTCGTGGTGGCAGGGGGAGGGCTCGCCGATCCTGCAGGCTTTCGGGGCCATGGACGGCCTGGGCCTGCGTGCCTCGCTGGCGCAGCAGATCGCCGAGATGGAGCAACCCGCGCGGCAAGCCACCGCCTTGCTGCCTTTCGTCGATGCTTCCATTGCTTCCAATCCGGGTGTGCTGCGCTGGAAGGGCATGCTGCCGGAGCTGGAACGCTATCGCGCGCGCACGGGCAGCCTGTTCGCGCTGGAGCGCTATTTGCTGATCGGCCCGGAGCTGAACCGGGCGAACTGCCTGGAGCGCCTGGCGCTGGTGCCGGTGGCGGAAGCCCCGGCCGACGAATTCGGCCGGCGGCAGCTGCACATCCATCGCGCGCTGGCGGCGCGGTGCGCGGAATTACGCGGCCTGCGGAGTTGAGGCTGTCTTTGGTATCGTCGGGGGATGAAAAGACGCCTCCTCCTCACCACCCCCCTGGCCGCAGCCCTGGTGCTTGCCGGCTGCAAGGACGCTCCCTCCTCTGGCACACCCGCCAAGGCTGCTGCGGTACCGGTCTCCATCGCGGCGATCGAGGCCGAAGGCAAGGGGTTCGTGCTGGGCTCGCCGATGAGCGTGCGCACGGTCTATGTGTTCTTCGATGCGCAGTGCTCGCACTGCGCCGCGCTGTGGCGTGCGGCCAAGCCGCTCAAGTCGCAGGCAAAGTTCGTCTGGATGCCCGTGGGCATCCTCAACAAGGCGAGCGAAGCGCAGGGCGCCGCGCTGCTGGCGGCCAAGGACCCGGTGGCCACGATGGACGAGCACGAAGCGTCGATGAACGCCAAACAGGGCGGCATCTCGGCGACGGGCGATCTCGACGCGCAGCGTGAGATCGTGAAGAAGAACACCGCGCTCATGAACCGGTTCGGCTTCGCGTCCATTCCAACGGTCGTCGGGCTGCATGCACAGACCGGCGCGCTCGTCTCGCGGGAAGGGTCGATGCCGACGGCGGAACTGGCAGCCCTGCTGGGCCTGCAGGTTCCGGCCGCGGGATCTTAAACGCCGCTCGCGGGGCCGATCTGCGAGACGCTGCGGCTGTTGCCGAAGGCGAAGTCGCTGCCGGTTTCGCGCCAAGGCTGGCGCGCATCGCCGATCACTTCGCGGCAGATGTCGATCATCTCGCCGATCAGATCTTCCTGGGCGCCGCGCAGTTGCTGGTACTGCGGATCTTCATAGGCGGGGCGCCAACCTGAGCCCTGGCTCAGCCGCAGCAGGTTCTGCTGCCAGAGGTATTCGATCACCCGGCTGTGGGCTTGCAGCAGCCGCACCATGTGTTGCCCGAGCGTGGGGAAGTGTTCGCGCTTGATGCGGCGGGCTTCGGTGAGCGGTTCGGGTGAGGTGAGCTCGTCCAGGCTGCGGGCGGTGAAGGGCAGGTCGCGCTGGTATTCGATCCAGGCCGAATACTCGCGCAGGGCAAATATGAGGCGGTAGCCCTGCTGCTTGACCTGTTCGGCGCGCACGCGGCTCAGGTGACGCATCCAGCGGTAGACCCCGCCCGCGGCCAGCACGAGGCTCAATGCCCCGATCAGGGCTGCAAGGAGGGTGTCGTCGACAGGTTGCATACGGGGCGCCAAGCTCTATGCTGAGCCCGGGCGATGGAGCGGCTTGTAGGACAAGACGCCGTCCGCTGCCGGCGCCATCATGTCGGCACGGTGTAGTTGAGCGTCATCCGCCCGCCATCCACCACCACGATCTCGCCGGTGATGTAGCTGGCCGCGTCGCTGGCCAGGTAGGCCACCGTGTCAGCGATCTCCTCCGGCTCGCCCAGCCGCTTCATCGGCGTGCGGCTCATGATGCGGGCCTTGGCCTCTTCGCTGGTCAGCACGGCTTTGGCGGCCAGCTCGGTCGCGATGGTCCCAGGCGCCACCGCGTTCACACGCACGCCCTTGTCGGCCAGCGCCAGCGCCATCACGCGCGTGAGCTGGTTGATGCCGCCCTTGCTGACGTTGTAGCTGGAGATGGTGGGAATGGTGAGCACGCCGTTGACCGAGCTCATGTTGACGATGGCGCCGCGCGCCGCCTTCACCATCTCGCGCGCGACGGCCTGCCCCATCAGAAAAGCGCCCTTGAGGTTGACGCGCAGCACCGCGTCGAAGTCCGCCTCGGTCACGTCCAGGAAATCGGCGGCCTTGAAGATGCCCGCATTGTTGACCAGCACGTCGATGCGGCCATGGGCCTGAATGGTCTTGGCCACCAGCGCGTCAACCTGCGCCTTGTCGCCCACGTCGCAATGCACGTAGAGCCCGCCCAGTTCGGCGGCCAGCGCCTCGCCGTGGGCATCGTCGACGTCGGCGATCACGGGCTTGCCGCCCTCGCGCGCAAAGCGCCGCGCGCATGCCGCGCCGATGCCTTGCGCACCGCCAGTGACGATGCAGACGCGGCCGGCGAGGCCGAACGAAATAGGGGAGGCGGGTGCAGTACTGGGGTTCATGCGGGAATGGTACCCGCCCAGGCGGCCAGAAAGTCTTGGGCGTTGCTGCGCACCTCGGCCGCTTGCATGCCCGGCTTGTAGAGCGCCGACCCGATGCCGAAACCATCGGCACCGGCCGCGCGATACACAGCCATGTTCGTGGGCGTCACCCCGCCCACGGGCAGCAGCAGTGTTTGCGGTGGCAGCACCGCACGCAGCGCCTTCACCGCGGCGGGCGGAATCATCTCGGCCGGGAACAGCTTCAAGCCGTTGGCGCCGGCTTCCAGCGCAGCGAAGGCCTCGGTCGCGGTACCCACGCCGGGCAGGCAGACCATGCCCAGCCGCACGGCTTCGTGCACCACATCGGCATTGAAGTTGGGGGACACGATCAGCTCGCCACCGGCCGAATGGACGTCGCGCACTTGCTGCGCGGTGAGCACCGTGCCGGCGCCGACCAGCGCATCGGGATGCGCCTTCGCGAGCAGGGCGATGCTCACCAGCGGTTCCGGCGAGTTGAGCGGCACCTCGATGAGATTCCAGCCGCTGTCGACCAGCGCTTCACCGATGGCGGGTGCATCCGCAGGCGTCAGACCGCGCAGGATGGCGACGAGGGGGCAGGCCGCGAGGGCGGCAGAGAATTTTTTCGATGGTGTCATGGTGTGCCGAGATTTTTGTACCAGAGCAATTGGATTTCGTCGGGGAAGGCTGGGTAAGCCGGGCCGTGGACGCGCTTGATCTCCAGCGTCACTTCGGCGCGCGGGCGTAGCTGGCCGTGAGGATTTCCCACTGGTGGCCGTCGGGCTCGTTCCAGTAGAGCATGCGGCCGCCGTAGTCGGTGTTGATCTTCATGTTCACCGGGCCGCGCACGTCGCTGCGGTAGTCGATGCCGGCCATCTGGATGCGGCCGAGGATGCGGTCGAAATCCTGTTCGGTGACGCGAAACGCGAAGTGGTAGATCGGGAAATCCTCATCTGTCTGGATGAAGTCCAGCGTCAGGCCGTCGTTGACGTAGACCGCGAAGAACGGGCCGGCCTGCGCCGGGCCGCAGGGCACGTCCAGCAACTCGGCCAACTGCTTTGCGGATTCATCGCGAGTGTGGGACGGGACGATGGTGTGGTCGAGATGGATGGTCATAGTCCATGGCCTCCCATTGGCTCCGTCGTGTTGAATTCGCCGAAGCTCGCGATCAACGGCTTGCCGCGTGCGATGGCCTGCTGCACCGA
Source organism: Ramlibacter sp. WS9 (assembly GCF_003797765.1). Classification (GTDB taxonomy): domain Bacteria; phylum Pseudomonadota; class Gammaproteobacteria; order Burkholderiales; family Burkholderiaceae_C; genus Ramlibacter. The sequence goes on from NZ_RKMB01000017.1 coordinate 33,744, forward strand.
CGGCAGCGAGAGCGATGCTCGGTGACTTTGCTGGCTGTCCCACACCTCGGTGACCCAGATCGCGTCGGCATCCTTGGCGTCCTTCGCCACCACGTAGCTGTGGCATCCAGGCATCTGCCCGGCGTTTTCCAGCAGGATGGCGATCAGCGCATCGCGCTGGCCGGCGACGGCGTTGAATTTTCCGATTAGTCCGAACATTCGTGATTCTCTTTCAAGGGTGTCAGGAAGAAACGGTCTTCATCAATTGCTCCCGCTCGCCGCGAGCGAGAACCGTCGGCGGCACGATGGGGCCTTCCCCGCCAGGCTTGAAGAAGGGGTTGGTTTTGTAGCTTCCATCCAGCCGTGCGCCCAACAGCAACTTCATGAATCGCAGCACCGCCTTGGCCGTGCTCACCGGCATGGCCTTGGGTTTGCCCTTTGCATGCTTCGTGTTCACCCGCAGGCGGACCGGACCGAACGGCTCGTCCAGGCTTCTTCTCCCATCTTCCAGGCAGGTGTGGATCAGCCCGACGTGGCACAACTTGATGTCGCGTGCCGTGTTACCGATGGCTGTGTTGCAGCAACGCGCGTACCACCGATACATGCCCTTGTCGGTGAGGGACATGCAGGCGAGTTGCTCCAGCCCGTGGGTGAAGCTCACGTACTTGGGAAGGGTTGCAACAACGTCCGTGCCACCCATTTCGTCCAGGACGTCATCGGGCTTGCCCAGGAAGTGCGCAAATGCCTGGCAGTCCCTGCAGTAGCAGACGCCGCGGCTCACTTTTTCGGGATGGCTGACGTTGCCCTTCAGGGTGCCGCAGCGGCAGCGCAGTGGGTGGATCATCGGGGTAGCCTGCAGGTGGAGAGTTCAGAGAGTACGTTCGCGCATCTGGATGACGTTTCCTTCGGTGTCGTGCCCATCGCATATCTTGTACGAACCGAACAGCCATTCGCGGTCGTCAGGCATCTTCATTGCGGCTTCGCGTGTTCCGGGAGAGCTTCTCCAGCAGTGCAGCCGCTTCCTTCGCCGATGCATCTTCCAGCTCGCGGCGTTTCGCCTTCGAGAGACCCTTCTCAGGATCCACCTTGCGCGCGTTCGCCGCTTTCCGGCGCTGGCGCATCCTGTCGCGCGTCCGCGGGATCACGGCCCAGGCGCGGCGGCCGTCGAAGGGGCCGATGGGCAGCAAAGCCACGACCATCATGAAGATGTTGACCTGGATGAAGACGAACAGCACCGGCACGGCAATGGTCGAGACGATCGGCGTGCTGGAAATGCCCGGCACAAAGCTGATGGCGATCGCGACAAGGAGCAGCACCAGTTGCGCCGCGACGCCGCCCCAGGCGATGAGGATCTCGTTGACGGCGGATGCCCAGGAGTATTCCGTCGAACCATGCAGCCCGAAGAACGTGATGCGCTCCACTTCGATCTTCTTCCAGCGGAGCATCGCGGCGTGCCCCAGCTCGTGCACCACCAGCAGCCCGAAGAACGCGAACGACGCGATGACCGTCGCCAGGAAATCGCGGAAGAAGAAGTACAGCCAGACGAACACGAACAGCACCGTCCAGTGCAAGGCGACGGGCACACCGCGCCATGCGCCCAATTGCCAGAAGTTCTTGTCCATGCGCGCCTCCGTGACTGCAGGCAATCACTATAGCGCGCTATGGACAGCATTACAGGTGCCGTGTCTCGGCAGCTTCCACCCACCAGGCGTTGTCGCGACCATTCGCAACCCGCACCGGCGCCGCGATCAGCTCTTCGGGCGTAGCGTCGTCCAGCGTGCTGAGCATGATGGCGACGTAATCGCCACCGATCTGCTCGACGTAGCCGCGGCCGAAGGGGCGGATGCCGCAGTGCTTGCAGAAGAGGGGCGGCCCGTCGTAACTTTTGGTGAAAGCTGTCGGCCTAGCGGTCCCGCCCCGAAAGCGCGACATAGGCGCCCAGAAGCATCAGGGTGACGCCCGAGCCCGCGGCCAGGATTCTCGCCCTCACGGCGCTGGCGGCTGAACTGCGAGAGAGCCGCGACACTCCCGCGACTGCCAGCAGATCGGCGGAGGTGTTGAGGGCGACGCAGATCGTTCCGAGAAAGATGAACTGCGAGGCCGGTGAGGCATTCGCGTCGACGAACTGCGGGATGAACGCCAGAAAGAACAGGGCGGTTTTCACGTTAAGCAATTCGACCAACACGCCTTCCCAGAACGCACGGGCCGGGCCAGCGGCGCGTACGGCCACGCTTGCCGGCGCCGGCTCGCTGGCGAACAGGATGCGCATGCCGAGATAAAGCAAGTAGCAGGCGCCGACGTACTTGACGACGGTGAATGCGGTCGCGGACTGCGCGACGAGCGCCGACAGGCCGAGCGCTGCCGCAACGACGTGGCCCATGCCGCCCAAGGCCGTGCCGAGCGAGGAGGCGACGCCTTCGCGGGCGCCTCCCGCCGCGGTGCGTGCGACGACATAGGCAAGTCCCGGGCCGGGCGTGATGGCCAGGACGACGGCGGCGGCGAGGAACACGGCAAAGTGGGTGGACATCAGGTTCTGCATGGTGCTCGATTCTGCATTCACTCGAGCGGAAAGCGCTCGCGCCAGAACGCTGCGAGACGAGGTTCCTGGTCGACGAGCCGGACCACCGGTGTCATCCGGGGCGCGACCTCGTAGAAGCGATCCCGCCAGGGGCCGAAACGGGAGACGACGGTGACATACAGGTCGAGCACCGACAGTTGATCGCCCAGCAGGTACCGGCCGGGCTGCAACTGGCTGTCCATATTGGCCCAGCAGAAAGCGATCCGCTCGTGCACGGCGTTGACGACCGACTCTCGTGCGCTTGCCGGCGCGCCTATGCGCGCAACTTCCGGCTTGATCCAGTGCAGGGAGTAGATGGCGGACGAGACGTAAAGCATCCATCGCAGGAACTGCCGCCGCGCGGGGTCTTGCGGCAAAGGGGCGAGCCGCGCATCGGGGTACATGTCGGCGAGGTAGATCAGGATCGCGGCGCTCTCGGTCATGACTTCGCCGTCCGGCATGACCAGGGTGGGGATCTGCCGCATCGGGTTGACGGGCGCGACACGGTCCCTGGCCTCTTCTTCGGCCCAGGTCGCCCCCTCGACGAGCGTGTAAGGCATGTTCAGCAGCGTCAGTGCCGCTTCGACGGCAATCGATCCCGATGCCTGCGCGCCGTAGAGGGTGAGCCGGGGCTGTTCTGTCTTCTTCATGGCCGAGCGGTTGCAGGCAGCAGGGGTTTGGCGGCGAATGTGCTGGGGAAGTAGCGGTCCCGAACGGCCATGAATGGGCTTTCGATCAGCCAATACAGAGCCGCGCCGGTCATCACCGAGAGCAAGGTGACGGCAACGGCAGTCGTTGTGGGCGAGAGCGACTGGGCCTGGGCATAGCCATTGAATACATGGCCCACGGCCTTGTGGGTGAGGTAGATCGAGTACGACCAGAGGGCCAGATGGTAGGCGCCGGGGATGCGGACTCTGGCCAGCAGCGAGACCGGGCTCTGCGCGGCGATGATCAGCAACGAGAAGGCGACCGCGGCCAGCGAATAGCCGAACACCGACATGAAGAATCCATACCCGTAGCCGTCGATGTAGTAGAAGTTGTAGGCGCCATAGAAGATGGCTCCGCACGCGGCCAGGCCGACGAGCAGCAGCAACTGCCCGTGCCGTTGAACCCGACTCCACGCTCCGGGGTGGAAGTTCTTGAGCAACGCCACGGCAATGCCCGGCAGGAATTCGTCGAAGCGGCACAGCGTGGCGTAGTACACGTTGGGGTAGTAGCGCTCGATCTGCCCGCTTTCCTCTCGGCCATAGGCGGACCACAACACCGCCCGAGAAATGACGCCCACGGCGAGCAGCGCCGCGAGAAGCATCCAGGCCCTGGCCCGCCCGCCGCCGACGCGCAGGGCGATGAGCACGAACAAGGGCAGAACGAAGTAGAACTGCTCCTCGATGCACAGCGACCAGGCATGCGAAAACGCCGTGCCCGGTTGCAAGCCGAAGTTCTGCGTGAACGTCAGGAACGACCAGAGCGGCGGCGGTTGCTTCCCACCCATGACCGCGGGAAAGAGGAAGTACAGCGCGAGCACGACCCAGAACGCCGGCCATGTGCGCAAACCCCTGCGCGCATAGAAATTCTTGAGCGACAACTGCTCCCCGCGCACCATGCCGGCGAAGAGCTGGTTGCCGATCAGGTAGCCGCTGAGAACGAAGAACAGGTCGACGCCCAGCCAGCCGACGACGCTCACCCAGCCGAACGTGGGCTCGCGGCTGACGAAGACCATGTAGTGGTAGGTGAAGACCAGCGCGATGGCCAGCGCGCGGAGGGTGTCGAGGCCGGTGGAGCGGCGTTGCAGGTGATTTGGCATTTCGTTAATAGTGATGCGGTTCGGGCGCGGAGTTCCGCCCACGGACGCCGCAATTGACGGCATCGTCATCAACCTTTGCGATTCAACGGTTCGGCGCCGTCACCAGAAGCGCCACCAGGGCTTGACCACCGGTGCAATGCTTGCCAGCACTTGGGGCGAAACTGGCGGCGGGCCGGTTGCTTCGTCGCGGTCAATGCCGTTCCAGTCGTCAAGCCAGTCAGTGAGGCGATAGTGTTTCGCGACCGCGCGAGCAGACTCGCGAGCATCGATCATCGGGTAGCTCTCAGAAGCTCTAATGAGGCGCTGGCCATAGATCTCGGACAGTCGTTCGTAGTCCGGATCGTCAGGACGGCAGTCGGCCAGAACTTCCATTGAACTTGGAGGGAAGAACGCTGGCGTCTCCCAAGGCTCGGAGCCTCCGGCTACTTCTTCCCAAAGCCCTTGCTCAACGTACATCCCGTACTGAATGTGTCGCAAGGTCTTGCCGTGCATGGAATGCGTGAACTGAAGCGAGTCAGTGACGCTTGAGAATGCCAGATAAATAATCTCGGTGTTGAGCTCGTGTGAATTGCGCTCGCCGTCTGATGGCGTAAAGCGCTCGGCGGGTTCAACGACGGTACTGGCAAACAAGGACGGCGCTTCAATGTGCGCTTCCGGATAGCGAGCGCGAATCGTCGCAAGGAACGATTCGTTTTCGCACCTTATGTAGAGTCGGGTCATGGAGCCCATATGACGCCTAAACATGAAGATGACCGAACCACCAACACACGCGGCGAAGCCGCAGATTTCTGCCTTGGCCGCGCGATCCATCCGAGAGTCGTCATTGATTCACCTCGAGAGGTTTGATCTCAAATGCAACCTTTGCCGCCCCAACTCTTGAGCGAAGCTTCTCGAGCAACTTGAAGATTTTGGGATCTGATCTTGGATGAATGTGCACGACGATAGCCGTATTCTTTGGCGTTGGCTGCCCAAATTGGGCAGAGTAGCCATTTGAGTTGATAGCGCGGAGATAGTTTTCGATTTTCCTAGTGAGCCTTTGCCGCGAATGCTCGTCGCCCTGGAGGGGCGTTGCTATTACAACGTTCAGGTCCGAGCCACCGCCCTTGCGAACGGCGTGAACGTCAACGACACCCAAATGGGGGATAGGATGCCCCGGTTCTTCATCAGAAAAGTCCGGCGTGGCCATTGCGACAGCTGCGCTCAGTGCAGTAGTTGTGAGGAGGGTGAAGACGCGAAACATTTCTGGCAAGGCCTAGCGTAAAGCTGACCGGACCACGACACTTGCGGCGGAGCCGCCTACCTGCTGTTGTGGGGCCGAGTCGAGCGACCAGTTACGAGTTCTCAAATTGTTTTCTCCGCGCCAAAAACATGCGCCATGCCACAAAGACCAATGCAACAGGTAATGCGACAGATAGGCATATTCCGAGTACTGGCGTCACATTTACTGAAAGCGCAAAAAGCCCAAAACAGCCAAAAGCAATTAAGGCGCAAATGAAACACTGTATTAGGCGACTTCCCTTTGGCGCGGAAACAAGCAGAAGAGTGGTCGACACAAGTAGCGAAATAGGCCATAGAAAATAGCCAAGGACCATGACAAGAGTCGGTCCTCCATGGGCATGTGCAACCGACGCCCAACTTAGGCTTAAAACGGCTAGCGAGAGCCTTTTGATTCCAGTCTCCTAAAGAGGTTGTGCAAAAAGGTTGGCTTCGGGACAACACGGTCGATTTCCGGGGTCCTTGGCCCCTTCCAAGGTGCACGATCGTCGCTTGTAGGCCGTTCTGAGAGGTCGAATTTCTTGGCGCATCGATGTCATTGCCTTCGTTTTAGTTTTTGCACAACCTCAACGTGCGTGTGACCGGCGACTAGCTTGTTAGCCCTCAGTTGCACGGCGGCGCCTCGCGATGGCTACTCGATGTACACAACCTTCTCCGGTAGCGACCGGAAATCAGACGGGTGCATGTCTCCGACGTACGCACGGGGGCCGACTGGACTGCGCTCTACCACCCAGACCTGCAAGTCGCCTCCATGCGCGGCTCGAAGTTGCAGCAACTGTGCGATGAATTCGTTGAGAGTCATAGGGGTATTTTCCTAGGCCGGCTAGCTGCCGTTGACTGTTGGCGAGACTGAAATGCCATTCCGCCCGAGGACTGCGGCCTGGACGGGCTTCTTCACGAACGGATCGTTGCAGGGACTATCAATGGTGAGCACGTTCGCTGCCACCTTCGACAAATATGACTTGACTGCGACGATCGCCTCATTGAATGCGACTTCCGCAGATGCGTGAACAATTGGCACGTCGACTCTACTGAGTGCGAACTGCGGCTCCCGCCAGAAGACTTCCAGTTCGAATTGCGTACTGCCTTGGGCGCTCGAGATGTAGACGGTGAATCGACTGCCGTCGGTAACCGTAACGATGACTTCTTGGACATACGTGCTCATTATGTGCTTCCTCCTGAGGGCTAAACGTGAAGATGACCGGACCACCAACATGAGCGGCGAAGCCGCAGCCTGCTGTTGTGGGTCCGTGTCGATTGACAAGTTAAGCCTCGCGGATTTTCGGTTCTGTGACGAAGACAACTTGCCCACCTTCGCCTTCCTTGTACACGATGACGAATTTCCCCTTCACGGAGCCCAGGTCCATTTCAGCAATTGCCGCCTCGGTGATGAGACCTCCAGGCGTGTCGTTCGTGTAGCTTGCTAGTTTGAACGGTTCGAACTTGTCCAGAACTTCATAGTGGACCACCGCCTCCGCGTGCCCAATCCTGTGGCGAATCCCTGTAGTTCGATCAAGCAAGAACAGCCCAGGTGTGCCGAAAGTGAAACGGTGCAAATGGTCACCCGGTGCCTGATGCTCTTGTCGAGTGAGATTCGTGAACGCCTCCTGGACGGAGGGGGCAAACGCATTCGATTTCAGATCCCTTCCATCTTCGGTCTGGATGCCGAAGTCAGTTGGCGCTGGATTCAGCAGCACTTCAGGATAGAAAGTCCAATTGGTGTGCTTCGGTCGCCGAATTCGCATTCGCATTCCCCGAGCCAACAGCCAATTGAAAGCTTGCGCCTCGACGACACGAAGACAGCGAATGCTCCGGTGCGCTGATTTGGCCAGTGCGGCCTTTGTGAATCCCCTTGGCGATACCATGACACCTTGGCTCACACCTGTGTCTAGGCACTTGGTCCAGAAGGACTCCACGTCATTCACGGTGACCTTCCTTGATCGGTCACGGCACTCGAAAGCGATTGTCAATGTGTGATGGCTACCTTGGATCGTAAGTAGGACGTCGTGCTCACGTGGCTCACCCGTAATGCGGTCTGAGAGATGCGCCGGCGATTGGACGCTAATGTTCGAGCCGACTCCAAGCGCACGTTCGATTGTCGATATGAGCACCTCAAGAGAACGGCCAGGACGTCGGGTTCTTTTGGGCATGGCGAGTTCTTGCTAGCGCCTAACGCAATGCAGCCAGCCGTCTAGTCTGGCATTTCCAGAATAGCCCGTCGCCCAACTTCGGGTAGTCCGGCCGGAAGTAAGGGGGAACTCCTTGCGCAAGCTTGAACACGGGCGGCGTAGGCCCCTTGCCGCCTGCAGTTTCAGTCTTTGACGTTGCCACGTTGGGTCTCCTCCCTATCACCAGCAATGTTGGTCACTATAGCCCGGCTCGTGTGGTGACTGTGCACATCAACCTTTGCTGGATTGGGGTGGTAGGGCGCTCTGCGCGGCGAAGTAAAGGAGGAGGCCCCTCCCGGGCCGGGGGAGTGTGTCTGGCATGACCAGCAAACAGGAGGTGAAAGTCCAAACCTGAGGCCCTGGCAAAGGGAACTCAACACCGAGGAGGCAAGTGCGCTGCTGTGGGGTACCACGGCTCGGCCAGAGGGATGCCAAACGCTGGAAGGCCCGCGAGGGGGTGTGCGGTAGAAGCCGTAGGTGCGAACACCTGTCGAACGAGAGTGAAACGCCGTAAGGCGTGTGCGGCGGATGAGCCCGCTCCCAGGGGCGAAATCCGATATTTGCCGCTGGCCGCATGCGTAGTGGCGACGACAGGGGATCGAAGTTTGCGTGAGTCTTACCCAGAGAGATCTGCTGGGCTGCGCTGGAAGCGCAAGTTTCCAGCGCTAACCCTTAGGACGCAAGAACGAGGGGCCAGTGGCCCAGCAGAAGTCAGACGACTGTGTAGTAGCGCAAGGCCGGTGAAAGCCGGTCCAAACCCGAACTGGCGCAGCCCATGAGGGGGAGCGAAGGCGGTCGCGGTCGAAAGAATGTCGATGCAACTTGAGTTGTCATTTGAGTCAGCCGAAGGGGAGGCAAGAGCTCCCGGCAACGGCGCAAGGGCTGTCCAGCCAAGGACGGCGCGAGCGTGCGAGCCGCCAGTGTCAAAGGACAAACGAGAGAGTGCAGAGGCAGCGATGCTGCAAGAGGTGACAGGGCGGTTGGAAAGCGCGTTTGAGGCAGTGGCGGCGAACAAGGGTGCCGGTGGTCCGGACGGGCAAAGCATCGAACAGGTGCGCCAGCACCTGCCGGTGTTGCTGCCCGTGCTGCGCCAAGACCTGCTGCAGGGCAAGTACGAGCCCGGAGACATCCGGCGAGTATGGATACCCAAGGCAGGAGGAGGCCAGCGGGGGCTGGGCATTCCCAACGTGATCGACCGGGTGGTGCAGGAGGCGGTGCGGCAGGTATTGGAGCCGCTGTACGAGCCGACCTTCCATCCGGGCAGCCATGGGTTTCGAGCCGGGCGAAGCTGTCACACGGCAATACGGCAAGCGCTGGAGCACCTGGCACAGGGGCGCGACTGGGTGGTGGACATCGACCTGGAGAATTTCTTCAACGCAGTCAACCACCAGCGGCTGATGTCAAGGCTCGCGTTGCGGGTCCAGGACAAGAGGCTGTTGCGGCTCATAAGCCGGATGCTCAAGGCGCGAGTTGTGATGCCGGACGGCTTGGTGGTGGGCAACGATGAGGGGGTGCCGCAAGGCGGCCCGCTCAGCCCGCTGCTGAGCAACATCGTGCTGGACGAACTCGATTGGGAGCTGCACGCACGGGGCCTGAGCTTCGTGCGGTACGCGGATGACGCCAACATCTATGTGCGAAGCGAACGCGCCGGGCAGCGCGTCATGGCCAGTGTGAGCCGGTTCATAGAAGGGCGGTTGCGCCTGAAGGTGAACCCCGGCAAGAGTGCCGTGGCGCGGCCAGAAGAACGCCACTTCCTGGGCTTCAGCCTTCGGTGGGAGCCACTGGACGGGAGCGTGCGAGTGGGGCTGTCGCAGCGAACGAAAGATCGCATGGACGACAAGCTGCGCGAGCTGACTCCCCGACCGTGGGGGAACTCACTGAAGGCCTGCGTGAAGGCGATCAACGTCTACGTGACGGGGTGGATAGGGTTCTTTGGCATCTGCACGGTGCAAATCGAGCCAGCGCTGCAAAGGTGGGATGCGCACATCCGAAGACGGCTAAGGGCTATCGAGCTCAAGCACTGGAAAAGCAGACGAAGCATCGCCAGGAAACTGATCAAGTGCGGAGTGGGGCGCAGAACCGCGTGGCGAACAGTCCAGTCGGGGCGTCGCTCCATCTGGGCCTTGAGCCACACGCCGGCAGTCGACAGAGCACTGAAGAACTCCCTGTGGGAGGAACGCGGGCTCACGACGCTGTCGCAACGGTACTGGGCACACCCCGCACGGCAGCACGCCCTCGAACCGGAGCCATATGCTCTGGCCTGGGGATAGTCGAGATCGAAAGGTCAGCTGCGGGGTTTAGAACCCGCAGTTCCGAAGAGCCGTATGTGAACAGCACAAGTACGGTTCTGTGAGAGGGGCCCGCAGTGATGCGGGTCCCTACTCGATCATTCGCTGCGCAGAGTGCCCTGCCGCCCCAATCTCGCCCACGGCCTAGGCGCGCAAAGATGGATTGCGGATCAAGTCCGCAATGACAGCCTGGGATGGATGGCAGATCGAGTCCGCAATGAGCTACGCAGCCTCCAAACCCTTCGCAATCCCCCACAACCCCCGCCAAGTCGCCTCCGCCCCCACCGCTTTCGCCGGAATATCCAGCAGTTGCATCGCCAGCTCATACCGCTTCGAAAGCCCTGGCCCCGCCACGATCACGATCGGGTCGGCGATGCGGCTCAGGTGCTGCGAACGCAATTCCTCACCGATCACCAGGCCCGAGAGGTAGCTGGGCATGGCCGCCGCCGCCATCTTGTCGAACAGCGCCAGCGCACGCACGCTGAAGGCGGTGTGCATCAGGTTGCCGGTGTGCATGGCGTAGTGCACGCCGCGCTCGAAGGCATGGACGTCGATCTCACCGTCTTCCGGCGGCAGTGTGCGCGACAGGATCGAATGCTGGCGCAGCAACGCGTAGAACTCGCCCGTCATGAAGGTCGAGAAGCTCTTGATCCGGCCGTCCGACACATGCGCCCACTTGCTGTGTGTGCCGGGCAGCACGAACAGGCCCTTCGTGATGCCGAGCAATTGCATCGCGCCGAACACTTGTGTCTCTTCGCCGCGCATCACGTCCGGCACGCCCTCCTGCTCATAGGACATACCGGGGACGATGGCGATGCGGCCGGGCTCGACCCATGCCAAGGCGGCCGCGATGTCGCCGAAACCGGCGGGGCAGGGGCAGTAGGGCGCTTCTTTCCAGCCCTGGCGGCTGCCGACCATGCCGCTCAAAAGGAACAGGGTGTCCTTGTCGGCGGGCCATTGCGCCGTAGCCTCTGCAAACACCTTGGGAAACTCGCCGGCCGGCACGGTGAGAATGCCGCGCGGCAGCGAACGCTCTTCAATCACGCCGCCTTGTGCATCCAGCCGCGCGGCGCGCAGCGACGAAGTTCCCCAATCCAGCGCGACGAGTTGTTTCATAGCAAAGCCCTCACTTGATCCGCGCGCGGCAGCGGCGCGACCGCGCCGAAACCTTGCACCGCAATGGCCGCCGCGGCATTGGCATAGCGCGCCGCATCGAACAGCGAATCGCCCAGCGCGATGCGCGCGAGCAAGTTGCCGCAGAAGCAGTCGCCCGCGCCGGTGGCATCGACCAGTTCCACCCGATGGCCCTTGACCATCTCGCGGCGCTTGCCGTCGCTGACCAGTGCGCCGTCGGCGCCGAGCTTCAGCACCACCTGTTTCGCGCCGAGTTGATGGCTCCAGTCGATGATGGCTTGCGGATCGCTGTGGCCCGAAAGTACATTGACGTCGTCTACACTGGGCAGGAAGAGGTCGCACAGGCCGATGGCACGGGTGATCCCGGCGCGCGCGTCTTCCAGCGACCAGAGCTTGAGGCGCAGGTTGGAATCGAACGACACCAGTGTGCCTGCTTCGCGTGCCTGCGCCATCGCCTCAAAAGCGGTTTCGCGCGCTGTCGCCGAGATGGCCAGCGAGATGCCAGACACATGCAGTATCTTCGATTGGGCCACCCGCTCGCGCGGCAACCATGCCGGCGTCATCCGGCTCGCCGCCGAGCCGGCGCGCAGGTAGCTGAACTCGTGGCCGGTGGCGCCGTGCGTGACGAAGTAGATGCCCGTCGGTGCCTGCGTGTCGCGCTCGATGCTCGATGTGTCCACGCCTTCGCCTTGCCACAGGCCCATCAGCAGATCGCCGAAACGATCCGCGCCGAGCCGCGTGATGTAGGTGGTTTTCACGCCTGCGCGCGCCGCGGCGATCACGGCATTGCTGGTGTCCCCACCGAAGCCCTGCAGGTATTGGGGCTGGCCCGGGTGCGTCTGGTTGAGTTCCACCATCGCCTCGCCCAGCGCCGCAACATCGAAGATCTTTTCCATCCGAAGACTCCCCGGTGGACGAGCGCTCAGCCGCGCGGCTTGTAGGCAGTCACATCGATCTCGACCTTGGCATCGATCATCAGCCGCGCTTCCACGGTCGAGCGCGCGGGCCGGTGGTCACCGAAGCACTCCATGTAGACACGGTTGAAGCTGCCGAAGTCGCGCGCATCGTCGAGCCACACGCTCGCCTTGCACACGTCGGACAGCGTGCAACCGGCCAGCGCCAGTGCCGCCTCGATGCGCTTGAAGACCTGGCGCGTCTGGGCTTCGATGCCGCCCGCGATCACCTGGCCCTGGTCATCCGTGGGCACCTGGCCCGAAACAAAGACGAAGTCACCGGCGCGGGTGGCAGGGGACAGGGGCCGGGCCAGCCGGTCGGACGCCACGGGGGCTTGGCCGAGCATTTCTACAGACGACATGAATTTCTCCGTTGATGCAAGAACACGGCGGCGAGAGGGCGCATCAATGACTCGACCGCGAAAATGGGATGAACTAGCATCCGTGACTGTAATGTTTTACTGCGGGAGCCGCCGTGTCATCCGATTTTCTGATCGACCATCGCTGCAAGAGCTATCCACTGTCGGCCCAGCCGTGCCGCGCGAGCGAAATCGGCGCCAAGGGCTGGAACGTGCTGGCCGGCGACTTGCCGCTTCCGCTCGCGGTGCTGCGCCGCAGCGCGCTGGATCACAACCTGGCATGGATGCAGGACTTTTCCGCGCGCAAGGGTGTCTCGTTCGCACCGCATGGCAAGACAACCATGTCGCCGGAACTGTTTGCCAAGCAGCTGGCCGCGGGAGCCTGGGGTTTGACCTTCGCCACGATGTTCCAGGCGGCCATCGGCATCGATGCGGGAGCCCGCCGCATCGTCATCGCCAACCAGGTGGTCTGCGATGCGGACTTCAACGCGCTGGCGCTGCTGCTGAAGCAGCACGCCGATCTGCGCGTGTGGTTCCTCGTCGATTCGCTGGCGCAGTTGACGCTGATCGAGCAGTGGGCACAAACGCATCCGAGCGCGCCGTGTTTCGATGTACTGCTGGAGATGGGCATCCCGGGCCAACGCACGGGGTGCCGCACCCTGCAACAGGCTGTCGAGCTTGCACAGGCCATCTCGCGATCTGCAGCCGTGAAGCTGGGCGGCATCGAATGCTATGAAGGCGGTGTCGCCACTTGCGACAGCGAACACGATTCGCTGGAAGTCACGGCGCTGGTGCGACGGGTCATCGAAGCCGCGAAGGCATGCGACGCGGAAGGCCTGTTCGCGGGCGACGAAGTGCTCATCACGGCCGGCGGCTCAGCGGTGTTCGACCTCGTGATACCGCTGCTGCGTATGCAAGGCCTCTCCAAGCCCGTGCGTGGCGTGCTGCGCTCGGGTTGCTACATCACCCATGACCACGGCAACTACTCACGCTTTCTGAAGCAGGTCGAGCGGCGCGAAGGCCTGGATGAATCGCTGCGCCCCGCGCTGGAGGTGTGGTCCATGGTGCAGTCCGTGCCCGAGCCGGGCCTGGCACTGCTGACGTGTGGTCGGCGCGACATTTCGTACGACCTGGAGATGCCGATCCCGTTGCGGCACGCTGCGCGCGGGACGCGGCAGGCCGATGCCGTCCCCGCCGGATGGAAAATCAGCGCGCTGAACGACCAGCACGCCTATCTGCGATTCGATCCCGCGACGCCGCCGCCGCAAGTTGGCGACCGGGTGGTGCTGGGCATCTCCCATCCCTGTACGACGTTCGACAAGTGGCGTTGGTTGCCGGTCATCGAAGACGACGGCGCGGTCAGCAGCGCGGTTCAGACCTGTTTCTGAAATCTTCATTGGCCACGGCGGCCAAGCCGTGCAGTAAGCTTCAGCCGAAGTCCAGCAGCACCTTCATCGCCTGCGAGCGGTCGGCCGCCAGGGCGAAAGCCCGCCCCGCGTCACGGTAAGACACGGTGGCCGATATCAAGGGCTTGACGTCCACCAGGCCCTTGTTCAGCAGCTCCACCGCCATCGCGAACTCTTCGTGGAAGCGGAAGGTGCCGCGCAGGTCGAACTCCTTGGCGACGATGGCGTTGATCGGCAATGTCATCTCGCCGCCCAGACCCACCTGCACGATGATGCCGCGAGGACGCAGCGCGTCGAATGCCGCTCGCAGCGCCCGCTCGTTGCCGCTGGCTTCGAACAGCACGTCGAACTGGCCCTTGTCCACCGCGAAGGGCGTCATCAACTCAGGTTGACGCGCCACGTTGATGGCCTGGTCGGCGCCGATCTTCATCGCACTGCGCAGCGGGTAGTCGCCGATGTCGGTGACGACGATGTTGGTGGCGCCGGCGCGCCGCGCCGCGATCACCACCAGCGCGCCGATGGGCCCGCAGCCGGTGACCAGCACGTTCTTGCCCAGCAGCGGGCCGGCCCGGCGAACCGCGTGCAGCGCCACAGCCAGCGGCTCGGCCATTGCGCCTTCTTCGTCGCTCACCGAATCCGCCAGCTTGTGCGCTTGCCCCTTCTCCACCACGATCTCGCGGCGGAAGGCGCCTTGCACGTGCGGCGTGCGCATGGCGCTGCCGAAGTAGCGCATGTCGAGGCAATGGTTTTGCAAGCCCTGCTGGCAGTAGCGGCACATGCCGCAGGGCAGGCTGGGGCTGATGGCGATGCGCTCGCCGGACGCGAAGCCCGAGACGGCACTGCCCACTTCTTCGATCATGCCCGCCACTTCATGGCCCAGCACCATGGGCTCTTTCACGCGGATGGTGCCGAAGCCGCCATCCTGGAAGTAGTGCAGATCGGAGCCGCAGATGCCGCCGAAGCGAACCTTCACGCGCAGCTGGTGCGCCAGGACTTCGGGGGTGGGCACGTCCTCGACGCGAAGGTCGCGGGCGGCGTGGATGACGAGAGCGTCCATGCTTTGTGTCTTCTTAAAGGGTGGCGGTCACGCCGCCATCCACGTACAGGATGTGGCCGTTGACGAAGTTCGATGCCTCGCTGGCCAGGAAGACGGCCGCGCCGACCAGGTCGTCCAGGTCGCCCCAGCGGCGCGACGGCGTGCGATTGACGAGCCAGCCGCTGAATTCGGGATTGTTCACCAGCGCCTCGTTGAGTTCGGTCTTGAAGTAGCCTGGGCCCAGGCCGTTGACCTGGATGCCGTGCGGACCCCAGTCGATCGCCATGCCCTTGGTCAGCATCTTCACGGCGCCTTTGCTGGCCGCATAGGGCGCGATGTTGGGGCGGCCGAGTTCACTTTGCACCGAGCAGATATTGATGATCTTGCCGCGGCCACGTGGGATCATCTGACGCGCCACGGCTTGGCCGACCAGGAACACGCTGTCGACGTTGGTCTTCATCAGTTCGTGCCAGTGCGCTTCCTCGAACTGTTCCAGCGGCGCGCGGCGCTGCATGCCAGCGTTGTTGACGAGGATGTCGATAGCACCGATCTCAGCCTCGATCTTCGCGATGGCGGCCGTGACGGCAGCACCGTCGGTGACGTCGAATGGCATGGCAACCACGTTCGCGCCTTCAGCCCGCAGCTTCTCCGCGGCGCGTTCCAGCTTGGCCGCATCGCGGCCATTCAGCACGATGCGCGCACCCGCGCCGGCAAGCCCGACGGCCAATGCATGGCCGATGCCGGAACTCGATCCGGTGATGAGGGCCGTGCGGCCGGTGAGGTCGAATTTCTGAAGTACGGGATTCACACAACTCCTTTTTTTTGACGACGGGCCGCCCCTAGGCAAAAAAGCCCCCTCGGGGGGCAGCGAAGCGTGGGGGCGAATTCATTTCCGTGATGCTACGGCTAAGCCAGTCCATGATCGTACCCGCCTGCATCGGCAAAGCCCGGTGGGCCGGCAGTTGCAGGACGTCGGCCTCACCAAGAGGCGCCTCGAGCGATGCGAACTGGCTCACCACCAGGCCCGGCGGAAAAAAATGATCCTTGCGGGCCGCCACGCGGCAGTGCGCCTCGGCCAGCGAGATTTCCAGGTAGACGATACGCAGATCAGGCTCGGCCGCGCGCAGCCGGTCGCGATAGCTCCGCTTGAGCGCGGAGCAGGCCAATACGGCGCTGCCCGGGGCCTGCGCGAGCAGCGCGCCCAGCTTGTCCAGCCACGGCTCGCGATCGCTGTCCAGCAGGGCAATGCCGGCCCGCATCTTTTCCTGGCTGAGCCGCGGATGATGCTCGTCGCCCTCGATCAAGGTTGCGCCCAGTTGCGCGGCCAGCATGCCGGCAACAGTCGACTTGCCGCATCCGGCCACGCCCATGACCAGCACTTTGTGACGCGGGGCGGCGTTCATGAGAGAAGCACCTGTGGATTGACCGGCGTCAGCGGGCGGCCGGCATTGGGCCCGTGGCCGAGCGCCGCGACCAGGTTGTCCGCGGTCAGTTGCGCCATGGCGCGCCGGGTGCGCACCGATGCGCTGCCGATGTGCGGCGTGAGGACGATGTTGGGCACTTCCAGCAGATCCGGGTGAACACGGGGCTCGCCCTCGAACACATCCAGCCCGGCGGCGGCGATGGTGCCCGCGCGCAGCGCCGCGGCCAGTGCGGCGTCGTCGACGATGCCGCCACGGGCGATGTTCGTCAGCGTGGCGGTGGGCTTCATCATTGCCAGCTCGTTCGCGCCGATGGCGTGGTGGGACTGCGGCGAATAGGGCAGCACCAGCACCAGATGGTCGGCTTCGCGCAGCAGCGTGTCCTTGTCCACGTACTCCGCTTGCGAACCGTCCTCCAGCTCGGGCGCCAGGCGGCTGCGGTTGTGATAGATCACGCGCATGCCGAAGCCCACCGCGCCACGCCGCGCGATGGCCTGGCCGATGCGGCCCATGCCGAGGATGCCGAGGGTGGCGCCGTAGACGTCGCCGCCCGCGAACTGATCGTAGATGCCCGTCTTGGTCCACTCGCCGCGGCGCACGAATCGTTCGGCCTCCGCTATCCGCCGGGCAGTCGCCATCATGAGCGCGAAGCCGAAGTCGGCGGTGGTCTCGGTCAGCACGTCGGGCGTGTTGGTGACGAGCACGCCGCGCGCGGTGCACGCCGCCACGTCGACGTTGTTGTAGCCGACGCCGACGTTGCAGACGGCCTTCAGTTGCGGGCAGGCATCGAGCAGCGCGGCGTCGATCCGCTCGCTGCCGGTGCTCATTACGCCCTGCTTGCCTTGCAGACGGTCCGTCAGCTCCGCGGGGCTCAGTACCGTGTCACCTGGGTTGTCCGTGACGTCGAAGTGCTGGCGCAGGCGATCGGCGATATCGGGGAAGGTCGCGCGGGTGACGAGGATCGCAGGGCGCATGGAATGGCTTTCAGTTGTTGCAGCGCGCTTCCAGCGCGTCGATGAAGGAGCGGTCCCAGCGGCCTTCCTTCATGGCCTGGATGGTGTTCGCCTCGGCCTGAAGGTGGGCGAGCGCCTTTTCGATCAGCGCTTCGATGCCTTGCTGCGGGATCGCCAGCAAGCCGTCCTGGTCGCCGACAACGATGTCGCCAGGGTTCACCACCATGCCGCCGACACAGATGGGCACGTTGATTTCGCCCGGACCGTCTTTGTACGGGCCGCGATGCGTGACGCCGCGCGCATACACGGGGAAGTCCCGCTCCCTGATCTCGGCCACGTCACGCAGCGCCCCATCGAGCACGACACCTGCAACGCCGACGTGGGCGGCGTAGAACGACAAGATGCCGCCCACGCCCGCGTTGTTGAGGTCGCCGCCGGCGTCAATTACCAGCACGTCACCGGGGCGGCAATACTCCAGAGCACGCAGGTAGGTCAGGTTGTCGCCGCAGCGCGAGCGCGCCGTGACGGCCGTGCCCGCCATCGTCTGTTTGCCCGGGCGGTGGTAAGGGTGAAGGCCCACGGTCCCGATGTTGCGGTGCATGTTGTCGCTGAGTGCGGCGACGGGGATGTCGCGCAGCGCGGCGAGGACCTTGGCGTTCGCTTGAGGAGCGGAAGGGACTTTGCGGATGGCTTTGTAGGTGCTCATGGGGCTTCCTGCGGGTATGCGGATGAAAAATCAGTGCAGCGCCGCAACCGCGCGTGCGATGCGGGTGCAACCTTCTTCCAGGATGTCGATCGATGTCGCGATCGACAGGCGGAAGTACGGCGACAGGCCATAAGCAGTGCCGGCGACGACGGCCACGCCCACGCTTTCCAGCAGGTACATCACCACGTCGCCGTCTTCGGCCAGCACCTTGCCTTCGGGCGTCGTCTTGCCGATGAGGCCCGCGCAGTTGATGTAGAGGTAGAAGGCGCCGTCGGGGCAGAGGCAGCTCAAACCGGGGATGGCGTTGATGCGGGCCAACGTGGCATCGCGTCGCTGCCGGTAAACCGCCAGGCTCTCGGCGACGAAGCCCTGGTCGCCGTTCAAGGCGGCGGCCGCTGCGGCCTGGCTGACCGAGCAGCAGTTGCCTGCGGACTGGGACAGCAGGGTGTCCATGGCCTGCACCAGGTCGCGCGGGCCGGCGGCCCAGCCGATGCGCCAGCCGGTCATCGCGTAGGTCTTGGACACACCGTTGATCGCCAGCGTCCGGTCGCGCAGCTCGGGCGCGGCGTTCAGCAGATGGGGCGTGCGCTCGCCGTCGAAGCGGATGTGTTCGTAGATGTCGTCGGTCATCACCAGCACATCGGGATGCGCGGCCAGCACTTCGGCGAGGGCGCGGTACTCGGCGACCGTATAGCTCGCACCGGTGGGGTTGCTGGGCGAATTGAGCAGCAGCCAGCGCGTGCGCGGCGTGATCGCCGCCGCCAGCTGCGCGGGGGTGATCTTGAAGCCGTTGGCTTCGGGGCAGGCCACCGTGACGGGCACGCCGTCGCTGGCGAGCACCATGTCCGGGTAAGACACCCAATACGGCGCGGGAATGATCACCTCGTCGCCCGGCTGCAGCGTGATCGCTAGCGCCGTGTAGATCGCGCTCTTGGCGCCGCTGGTGGCGATGATCTCGTTGAGTGCGTAGGCCAGGCCATTCTCGCGCTCGAGCTTGGCGGCGATCGCCTGGCGCAACTCGACCGTACCGGCCATCAGCGTGTAGCGGGTGGCGCCTTTCTCCATCGCTTCGGCAGCCGCGCGGCGGATATGGGCCGGCGTATCGAAGTCCGGCTCGCCGACGACGAGGTTGACGATGGACTTGCCCTGGCGCCGCAGCTCGTTGGCGCGGTCGGCGGCCGAGGTGCTTGGCGATGGCTTGATGCGCCTGACGCGCTCGGCAATGCGGGACGGATTCACGGAGGTCCTTTTGGCGGCCTTGGAGACAGGCGTAACAGTAAGACGCCTTCGCATCGCGCGCCAAGACGAGTTCGGTCTGCCCAAATAGGCAACGCTTATGGATAGCGCGGGGTTCGTGGCATCATCAGGAATCACTCCGCCCGCCGGACCGCATGAACCTCAGGCGCCTGAAATATTTCGTGAAAATCGTGGACGTCGGCAGCCTCACGCAGGCCGCCGACCTCTTGCACATTGCCCAGCCGGCCCTGAGTCAGCAACTGGCGACGCTCGAAGGCGAAGTGCGCCAGCAGCTGCTGGTGCGAACCAAGCGCGGCGTCACGCCCACGGAGGCCGGCAAGGTGCTCTACCGCCATGCCCAGCTGATCCTTCGCCAATGCGAGCAGGCACGCGTCGACATGGAGGCGGCCGGGCGGGGGTTGTCAGGCGCGGTGTCGGTCGGCCTGGCGCCGGGCACCGCCGCGGCGGCACTGGCCTTGCCTTTGATACGCACGGTGCGGGCTCGCCATCCCGGCATCCTGCTCTACCTGAACGAAACCTACGGCACCACGCTGTCGGAATTGATCATGAACGGTCGCATGGATCTGGCCGTGCTCTACGGCGGCAAGATTTCGGTCCATGGCCTGTCGTTCCTGCCGTTGCTTAAAGAGCCGCTCTTCGTGGTCGGCCCCAACAGCATGCCGTCCCCGCCCGACCAGGTGCCGCTGCGCATGCTGGGCGAGATGGACCTGTATCTGGCGCGTCCTTACAACGTGGTGCGCCGGATGGTGGACGAAGCTTTCGCCGCCGCCGGCATGGTGCCGCGGGTCGTCGGCGAGATCGAATCCGCCAGCACGCTCAAGGCAG
This sequence comes from Ramlibacter sp. WS9, assembly GCF_003797765.1. GTDB lineage: Bacteria > Pseudomonadota > Gammaproteobacteria > Burkholderiales > Burkholderiaceae_C > Ramlibacter. The sequence continues at coordinate 53,865 of NZ_RKMB01000017.1, forward strand.
TGATCGCCGATGGGCTCGGTGCCACCATCCTTCCGGCGTCGATGGCAGCCGAAGTGGTCGCGTCCTGCGACGCTTGGCAATGCCGCATCATCGAGCCGGTGATAGAAGCGCCATTGGCGCTGTGCCAGTCGGACCACCTGCCGCTGTCAGAACCGGCGCAGGCCGTGAAGGAAATCCTGCTCGAGCTCGTGACGGGTCTGCCGCACAGCCTGCTCGCTGGCGAGCATCACGCCGCGTCATAAGCCTCCCTTATCGGGGTAGAGACATTCCGTCTTGGCGCACCGGCGCCCGCGCCGCTACTGTTGCGGGCATATGGAGCTGCAGCAGATCAAGGCATTCATCGACGCGATGGCCTCATCGGACGTCGCCGAGATGGAGTTCAGCCAGGACGGCTGGACGCTGCGCCTGGCGCGGGGGACGGGCGGCACGCAAGTGGCTGCGCCACGCGTCGCTGCGGCCCGTGCGAGGCCGGCGACCACCATCGCTGCGGCGCCACGTGAAGACGCCGTTCGCCCTGGAGAAAACTTGGTTCGCGCGCCGCTCTATGGCGTCGTCCACCTGCAGCCTACGCCCGGCGAGCCACCTTTTGTGGCGCCGGGACTGGCCGTGAAGGCGGGCCAGACGCTGTGCGTGATCGAGGCCATGAAGGTCTTCAACGAAGTCCGGGCGGAGCATGACGCGACTGTCGACGCGGTGCTCGTCGCCTCCGGCCAGGAAGTGGAAGCCGGCCAGCCGCTGGTGCGCTTTGCCTGAGGCCGCTCATGCCCGCCATGTTCGACACCGTCCTGATCGCCAATCGCGGTGAAATCGCGTTGCGCATCCAGCGCGCCTGCAAAGGGCTGGGTCTGCGCACGGTCGCCGTCCATTCCGAAGCGGATCGAGACGCGGTCTATGTGCGCCAGGCCGACCAGGCCTTGTGCATCGGGCCTGCAGCGCCGGGGCGCAGCTACCTGAACCAGGCGGCGATCCTGTTCGCCGCGCAGGTGAGTGGTGCCCAGGCGATCCACCCCGGCTACGGGTTCCTGTCGGAGAACGCGGGCTTCGCCGAGCGGGTGGAGCAGGCCGGGCTGACCTTCGTAGGGCCGAGCGCCGCCTGCATCCGGACCATGGGCGACAAGGTTGCAGCCAAACACGCCATGCGGGCGGCCGGCGTGCCTTGTGTGCCCGGGCCCGACACCGCGCTGCCCGATGACCCCGACGCCGTACGCGCCGTGGCGCGGGACATCGGCTATCCGGTGATCGTCAAGGCGGCGGGTGGCGGCGGCGGCCGAGGTATGCGAGTTGTGCAGGGCGAGGCCGAACTGCTGGACGCGTTGTCGCTGACGCGCGAAGAAGCCCGCCGCGCCTTCGGCAACCCCGAGGTCTACATCGAGAAATTTCTGCTGCACCCGCGCCACGTCGAGATCCAGGTGCTGGCCGATAGCCACGGCAATGCGCTGTGGCTGGGCAGCCGCGACTGCTCGCTGCAGCGCCGCCATCAGAAGGTGCTGGAAGAGGCGCCGGCGCCGGGCATCGACGCGGCTGTGATCGCCGCCGTCGGCGAACGCTGCGCGCATGCCTGCCGGCAGATCGGCTACTGCGGCGTCGGAACCTTCGAGTTCCTCTACGAGAACGGCGCGTTCTATTTCATCGAGATGAACACGCGGCTGCAGGTGGAGCACCCGGTCACCGAATTGACGGCGAACATCGACATCGTGCAGCAGCAGCTGCGCGTGGCGCGCGGTGAGCGGCTGGCCCTCACGCAGGCCGACATCGGCTGCCGCGGCCACGCCCTCGAATGCCGGATCAATGCCGAGGACCCGGACACCTTCGCACCGTCGCCGGGGCTCATCGGCGAGTGGGTGCTGCCCGGCGGCTACGGCGTTCGCGTGGACAGCCATGCCGGCACCGGCTACCGCGTGCCGCCGTACTACGACTCGATGATCGCCAAGCTGATCGTGCACGGAGCGACGCGCGACGACGCGCTGCTGCGCATGCGCGCGGCGCTGGACGAGATGCGCGTCGGCGGCATCGCCACCAACCTCGCGCTGCACCGGCAGATCGTGCGGGACGTGGGCTTCTCCGCGGGCGGCGTCGACATCCATCACCTCGAGCGCTGGCTGCAGCAACGGAGCGCCGCATGAAGCGGGACATTGCGACCATCAGCCTGCTGGGCACCAGCGCCTTGTTGTTCGAGGCCCCCGGCGAGATGGAGCTGTCCGTGCAGCAGCGCATCTGGATGCTGGCCCGCGAGGCGCGGGCCTGGCCCGAAGTTCGCGAGGCCGTTCCCGGCATGAACAACCTGATGCTGAGTTTTGGGCGACCACCGCACCGGCTCGATGAACTCCAGATGCGGCTGCATGCCGCGTGGGACGCGGCCCGGCCGCTGCCGCTGGATGGCCGCATCGTCGAATTGCCCGTGGTGTACGGCGGCGATGCCGGGCCGCACATGGCCGATGTGGTCGCCCACACGGGGCTCAGCGTGGACGAGATCGTCGAGCGTCATTGCACGCCCCTCTATCCGGTCTACGCGCTTGGCAGCCATCCCGGCTATTGCTACCTGGGCGGCATGGACCCGCGCATCGCCACACCCCGGCGCAAGGTGCCCGTGGTCAGCATCCCGGGCGGCGCGGTATCGATCGGTGGCGTACAGACCGGCGTTTCAGCGTCTGCGGGGCCCAGTGGCTGGAACACCATCGGCAGCACGGCGATGCACTTCTTCGATCCGGCGCAGGACCCGCCTGCGCTGATGCAGCCCGGCGACAGCATCCGCTTTCGCGCCGAAAAGGTGATCCGATGATCGAAGTCCTTTCCGCCGGCGCGCTGGCCACTGTGCAGGACCTGGGCCGCACGGGCGCTTTGCGCTGGGGCGTGGGCAGTTCGGGCGCGATGGACCCGCTGGCACTTGCGGCCGGCAACCTGCTGCTGGGCAATGAGGAAGGCGCAGCGGGGGTCGAGGTGCCGGTCTTTCCGTTCCAGATTCGTTTTACCGCCGACTGCGCGTTCGCGGTCACGGGCGCCGACTGTATGGCCCGCCTGGACGATGCGCCGATGCTGCCGTGGTGGAGCCACGAAGCCAAGGCCGGCCACGTGTTGCAGCTGGGTGTGCCGCGCCAGGATGGGCCGTGGCGCGCCAGCCGCGCCTACCTATGCCTGGCCGGGGGCATCGACGTGCCGAAAGTGCTGGGCTCTCGCAGCACGCAGCTGCGCGGCGCTTTCGGCGGCCTGGACGGGCGGCCCCTGCGCCGTGGAGACACCCTGCGCGCCATGGCACCGGGCGCCGGCCAACGCATCACCGGATTCGGCCTGCGGCCGCCGGCGCTGGACCTGCCATTGCAGGCCGACGGCGTGACCGCGGTACGCGTGTTGCCCGCGGCCGAGTACGGCAACTACACGGAAGCTTCGCATGCGGCTTTCTGGTCGGAAGGCTGGAAGATCACGGCGCAAAGCGACCGGTATGGCTATCGGCTCGCCGGCACACCGCTGGAGCCCATTGCGCACATCGAGACGCGTTCGCACGGCATCGTGCCCGGCGTCATCCAGGTGCCGGCCAGTGGCCAGCCCATCATCCAGATGTGCGACGCGCAGCCGTCGGGCGGCTATCCCAAGATCGGCACGGTGATCGAGGCCGACCTGTGGCGGCTGGGTCAGGCGCCGATCGGCAGCAGCATCCGCTTCGTCGAGACCACGTGGGACGACGCGATCACCGCGCTCGACCAGACCCAGGAATGGCTGCACGAGGCACGCCGCCTGGTGGACTTGTACCGCGACCAGCGGGCGAGGAGCTGACCATGCGCATAGACGACGTGCGCCAACTGTCGGCCTGGCTGGAGGCCACCGACATCGACATGCTGGAGCTGCAAGGGCCGGGAGAGCGCCTATGCTTGCGGCGCAACGGCAACCGGATCGAAGTTGCCTCCGATGGTGCTGAGGAGTTGGCCGGGCCGCTCACCGTCGTGAAGGCCGAGTCGGTCGGTGTTTTCCTGGACGGACATCCGCAGCGCGCCGAACCCCTGGCGAGTCCGGGCACACGTGTGCGCGCCGGTCAGGCGGTGGGTTTGCTGCAGATCGGCGCGCTGCTGCTGCCCGTCGCTGCTCCGCACGACGGCACGGCCCTGGCGACGCTGGTCGCGCCGGGCACGGCCGTGGGCTACGGGACGCCGCTGATTGAATTGCGGCCGTATGAGGAGAACACTTGATCATGGACATCGACCTCAATGCCGATCTGGGCGAAGGCTACGGCGCCTGGCGCATGGGCGAGGATGAGGCACTGCTCGACATCCTTTCGTCCGCCAACGTGGCCTGCGGCTTTCATGCCGGCGACCCGGTCATCATGGAGCGGACGGCGCGACTCGCGCTGGCGCGCGGCGTCGATGTTGGCGCGCACGTGGGCTTTCCGGACCGCCAGGGGTTCGGGCGCCGTGTCATGCAGATCGAGACTGCGGAACTCGCCGCCATGGTCACCTACCAGTTGGGCGCGCTTGCGGGAATCGCACGGGCCGTAGGGCATCGCATGACACACATGAGCTTCCACGGCGCGCTGGGCAACCTCGCCGCCGCGGACGCCGCCCTCGCGGGTCCGCTGGTGCGCGCGGTCGCCCAGTTCGACCCCAGCCTCATCATCAGTTCCTCGAGCAGCCGGGCCATCGAGACGGCGGCGGCCGAATGCGGTTTGCGCGTCGCCACCGCTTTCCTGGCCGACCGGGCCTATGACGACGAAGGCCTGCTGGTGCCGCGCAAACTGCCCGGCGCGGTGATCCACGACGAGGCCGCGGTGCTGGAGCGGGTGCGCCACCTTCTTGCGCATGGGAGCATCGTCACCCAAAGCGGCCGGACTCTGGCGATGCACCCGCGCTCGATCCTGGTTCACGGCGACACGCCGGGGGCAGTCGAGCTGGCGCGGTCCGTACGGCGCGAAGTCGAAGCCGGCGGCGGCAGGATCGTCCCCATTTCCCACCAGCTGGCCGTGACATAAGGGCGGCTTATCGCACCACACCCAATCCGTCTTGGCGCAAGAGCCCCACGATCGATAAATTGACACAAAGCGTAAAGGAAAGCCATGCCCTTCACTGACTACAAGACCGCCCTCGTGACAGGTGCCTCGTCCGGCATCGGCGCGGCCGTCGTCGAGCGGCTGTGCAAGGAAGGACTTCAGGTGCACGCCCTGGCGCGCGGCGCCCAGGCACTGGAGGCGCTGGCCCAGCGCACCGGCTGCGTTCCTCATGCCATGGACGTGAGCGACCTCGCCGGCATCACCCGGCTCACCGGCGAAGTCGAGTTCGACGTGCTGGTCAACAACGCGGGCGTCGACCGGCCCAAGCCCTTCCTGCAGGCCGATGCGCAAGACATCGACCTCTTGATCGATGTGAACCTGCGGGCCGTCCTGCACCTGTGCCGCCTGGTGGTGCCGGGGATGGTGCAACGCGACCGCGGCCATGTCGTCAACATCAGCTCCATCGCCGGCGCCTACAACTTCGGCGGCAACTCGACCTACCACGCCACCAAGGCCGCAGTGAGCATGTTGTCGCGGCAGCTGCGCATCGACGCTTTCGGCAAGCGCGTCCGTGTGACCGAGATCTGCCCCGGCCGGGTAGCGACCGATATCTTTGCCCATGTGCATGGCGACTCCGCGGAAACCTACGAGCGCTTCGTCAAGGGCTTCGAGCTGCCCCAGGCCGAAGACATCGCCAACGCCATCGCCTTCGCGATCGCCGCGCCGGTGGCGGTGAACATCGGCCACATCGAGATCACGCCGACCATGCAAGTCCCCGGCGGCCTGCAAACCACGCGTCCGGAGAGCGCATGAAGGGCTTCGATGTCATGGCGATCCTGCTGAACCCGGAGTTCGGCAGGATGCTCTGGCACGGCGTGCAGATGACGATGGTGATCGCGCTGTGTTCATGGCTGTTGGGGATGACCCTCGCGGTGATCCTGCTGGTCGTGCGGCTCACCCCGAGCCAGATCGCCGAGCGTGTCGTCAAGGCCTATATCTCCTACCACCAGAACGTGCCGACGCTGGTGCAATTGATGCTGTGGTACTTCGGTATCTCCAGCCTGATGCCCGCTGCCGTGCAGGGCTGGCTCAGTGAGCACAACGGCGAAGCGGTGTTCGCAGTGATCGGCCTGGGCCTGTGCCAGGCGGCGTATTTCAGCGAGGACTTGCGCTCGGGATTGCGCTCCATCCCTGCGGGCCAGGCCGAAGCGGCGCGCGCGCTGGGCCACAGCTACGTGAGCGCGATGCGCCATGTGCTGATGCCGCAGGCGGTGCGCAACGCCTTGCCTGCCCTCGTTAACCACAGCGTCTCGCTGTTCAAGAACAGCAGCCTGGCGATGGCCATCGGCGTCGCCGAGTTGACGCATGCGGTGAAGGAAGTCGAGAACCTCAGCTTCCGCGCGTTCGAGGCCTACCTGATCGCAACCATCGTGTATCTGGGGTTCTCGCTGCTGATCATGGTGGCGGGCGCCTCACTGGCGCGGCGCACGCGAATCCCGGGGGCGAGGTAGCGCGATGACATCCGTCTACGAAATCCTTCGCGACAACTGGCTGCTGATCCTGATCGGCCAGTACCCCAACGGCCCCCTGGGCGGCATCGCCTGCACGTTGATCCTGTCGGTGCTCGGCATCGCGCTCGCGTTTCCGCTGAGCGTGCTCCTCGCGCTGGCCCGGCTGTCGCCTTGGCGCCTGCTGAACTGGCCGGCTACGGGCCTGGTGTACGTGGTGCGTGGCGTGCCGCTGCTGATGGTGATCCTCTGGGTCTACTTCCTGGTGCCGCTCGTGATCGGACACAACGTGTCCGGCTTCGTCACCATGTTGGTCACACTGGTGATCTACGAGGGTGCCTACTTGTCGGAAGTGGTGCGCGCCGGTATCGAGGCATTGCCCAAGGGCCAGATGGAAGCGGCGCGGTCGCTGGGCCACAGCCACCTGGGTGCCATGCGCCTGGTGATCCTGCCGCAGGCACTCTTCAACATGCTGCCCAGCATGCTCAGCCAGTTCGTCTCGACCATCAAGGAAACGACGCTGGGCTATGTGATCAACGTGCCCGAACTCACGTTCGCGGCCAACCAGATCAACAACCAGCTCCTGACCAAGCCGTTCGAGGTGTTCTTCATCCTTGCGGTCATCTACTACGTCGTCTGCTGGTCGCTGACCCGCGCGGCCACCGCCCTGGAGCGGCGCATCGAAGCCAAGCGCGCCGGAACGCGCGGCGCGGCGAAGGCACAAGCTCCGGTCCTGGCTCCGCTGGCGGCGGAGCCGTGACATGGGCCAACCGGAGTCATCCAACATGATCGCTTTCTCCAACGTCAACAAGTGGTATGGCGACTACCAGGCGCTCACCAACATCAACGCCGAGGTCAAGAAGGGCGAAGTGGTGGTGGTCTGCGGGCCTTCGGGTTCGGGCAAGTCGACGCTGATCCGCACCGTGAACCGGCTCGAGGAGATCAAGTCCGGTGAGCTGATGTTCGACGGCCAGAGCGTGCACGCGCCGATGAGCAGCGCTCAGCTGAACCGCCTGCGCAGCCGGATCGGCTTCGTGTTCCAGAGCTTCAACCTGTTTCCCCACCTCTCGGCCCTGGACAACGTGCTGTTGTCGCCGGTGCACGTGCGCGGCGCCAAGCGAACCGAGGCGCGCGAGAAGGCGATGCAGCTGCTCGAACGCGTGGGCCTGGCCGCGAAGGCACATTCTTTCCCGGCGCAGCTGTCCGGCGGCCAGCAGCAGCGTGTCGCCATCGCGCGGGCCTTGGCGATGGAGCCGCCGGCCATGCTGTTCGACGAGCCGACCAGCGCGCTCGACCCCGAGATGGTGGGCGAGGTGCTGGCCGTGATGCGAAGCCTCGCGGCCGATGGCATGACCATGATGTGCGTGACCCACGAGATGGGTTTCGCGCGCGAGGTGGCCGACCGCGTCTGGTTCATGGACGCGGGCTCCATCCTCGAATCGGCCGAGCCCGAAGCGTTTTTCGGCAATCCCCAGCATCCGCGCGCGCAGCGCTTCCTATCGGACCTGCGCTCGCATTGACGTCAACCGCATCCCGCAACTCAACCCTAGGAGCCAGCCATGTCTGTCCGCACATACACCGTTCGCCTCGCCGCCGCAGCCATCGGCCTCGGCGCTTTGTCATCCGCCGCGCTGGCCGACCAGCTGGGGGACATCCAGCAGCGCAAGGAGTTGCGCTGTGGAACCTTCGCCGACGTGCCGCCGTTCGCGGCGCCCGATCCCAAGACGCGCGAGATGGTGGGCTTCGACGTCGACCTGTGCATGGCCATCGCCAAGCGCATGGGCGTCAAGGCCACCGTCACGCCACTGTCGGTCGAAGCGCGTGTGCCCGAAGTGAAGATGGGCCGCGTCGACATCACGGTGGCCAACCTGGCCTACACGCTGGGCCGCGCCGAGCAGATCCAGTTCAGCGACCCGTACTACCTGGCCAAGGAAATGCTGGCCGTGAAGGCGAGCGATCCCGGCACCGGCAAGGCCGATTTCAAGGGCAAGCGGCTCGCTTCCACCAAGGGGTCGACGTCCGAACTCTCGATCAAGCTCAACGGCTCCGAGCCCGTGACGTTCCAGGACACCGGCTCCGCCTACATGGCGGTGCAGCAGAACAAGGCGCTGGGGATGGTGGCCAACACCATGACCATCACCAAACTCGTGAACCAGTCGAAGGCTTCCGGTGTCGAGCTCAAGATGATCGCGGAGCCGATGGCTTTCCAGCCGATCGGCGTTGGCATGAAGAAGGACGAGCCGGCACTGCTGGCGAAGATCAACACCACATTGGTGGAGATGGACAAGGCCGGCGAGATCAACCAGATCTGGAACAAGTGGCTGGGCCCGAACACCGAATTCAAGATGACGCGTGAGGACAAGGTCGTGCCGCTCAGCGAGCTGAAGTTCACTCCGCTGCCCTGAAAGGGCCGTAGCGCGCCACCGTGGATGCCGGATCAAAGTCCGGCATGACGATGCCGGGGATTCGGGTTTTCCCCTGAAGAAGTTAAGTTGTCTTACATCATATGATATCCACCTCGCGATGCCAACGGTCGCGGGCCCCTTTCGGAATCCATGTTGAGGAGACAGCGAATGAAAATCAGGACACTCTGTATCGCCATGGCCGCGGCTGGCGGCTTGCTCTGCACGGGTCAGGCGGCCGCGCAGCAGAAGCTGACCGTGTGGTGGCAAAAAGGCTTCTACAAGGCGGAAGACGACGCGCTCTACGCCGCCATCAAGAAGTTCGAAGCCAAGAACCCGAAGTACAAGATCGATCTGTCGCTCTATGCGCCGCAGGAGATGATCCCGAAGGCGGTGGCCGCGCTCGACGCGGGCAACGTGCCCGACGTAACCTACGGCGACGTGTTCGACTTCCAGGTCACGGCCAAGTGGGCCTACGACGGCAAGTTGGAGGACGTGTCCAGCATCATCGACCCGATCCGCTCCAAGTTCGAGCCTTCGGCGCTGTCCACCACGTTCCTGCTCAATAACACGACCGGCACGCGCGCCTACTACGCGTACCCGATCAAGCAGCAGACCATGCACATCCAGTACTGGAAGGACATGCTGGCCGACGCGGGCTTCAAGGAAGCCGACATTCCGAAGGACTGGAAGGGCTACTGGAGCTTCTGGTGCGACAAGGTGCAGGCCGGCTACCGGGCGAAGAGCGGCCTGCGCTCGTTCGGCATCGGCCAGCCGCTGGGCGTCGACTCGAGCGACTCGTTCTACTCGTTCCTGACCTTCATGGACGCCCACAACGTGAAGCTGGTCAGCGACTCCGGCAAGCTGCTGGTCGACGACCCGGCCGTGCGCACGGGCCTGATCAACACGCTGACCGACTACACGCAGATCTACGCGAAGGGCTGCACGCCGCCGTCCTCCACCAACTGGAAGGACCCGGACAACAACGTCGCCTTCCACAACAAGACCACGGTGCTCACGCACAACGCCACGATCTCCATCGCGGCCAAGTGGCTGGACGACATGAACAACAGCACGCTGACCGAGGCGCAGCGCGCGACGGCCAAGAAGAACTACACGGAGCTCATCGCCACGGCGGGTTTCCCGAACAAGCCGGACGGCACCAAGATGGTCTACCGCGCGGCTGTGAAAACCGGCGTGATCTTCAAGGACGCCAAGGACAAGGAAGGCGCCAAGAAGTTCGTGGCTTTCATGCTGGATGAGGCCAACCTCACGCCGTACGTCGAAGGCTCGCTGGGCCGCTGGTTCCCCGTGACCAAGGCCGCGCAGCAAAGCGCCTTCTGGAAGAGCGATCCGCACCGCCTGGCCGTGTACAACCAGTTCATGAACGGGACCACGCCGTTCGAGTTCACCAAGAACTACAAGTTCACGGTGCTCAACAACGAGAACGTCTGGGCCAAGGCCGCCAACCGCGTGCTTTCCGAGAAGGTGCCGGTCGACAAGGCCGTTGACGAGATGATCGCGCGTATCAAGGCGGTTGCGTCGAATTGACCCAAGCTACCGTCGCTTCGATGCCCGCCGCGGCCCGGCCGCGGCGGGCGCTGTCCCAGTACGAGTGGTGGGGCCGCATGCTGGTCGTGCCCTACCTGCTCGTCTTCGCGGTGTTCGTGCTGTACCCGGTGTGCTATGGCCTCTGGCTGGCGCGGCACCCGGCCAGCTACACCAAGCTGTTCGACGACCCCATCTTCTTTCGAAGCGCGGTCAATACGTTCGTTTTCCTGCTGGTGGCCATCAACGTCAAGATGATGGTGGCCCTGCTGCTGTCGGGCTTCTTCATCCAGGCACGGTGGTGGATCAAAGCGCTGTCGGCGCTGTTCATCCTGCCATGGGCCGTGCCGTCGATCCCCACCATTCTTTCCGTGCGGTTCATGCTCAACCCCGAGTGGGGCGTGATCAACACAACCATCTTCCGCCTGACGGGCCTGGACGGCCCCAACTGGCTGAACGACCCGACGCTGGCGTTAACTTTCTCAATGCTGATGCACATCTGGAAGTCGCTGCCGTTCTGGACGCTGATCCTGATCGCCGGCCGGCTGGCGATCCCGGGTGAGCAGTACGAGGCCGCGTCGGTGGACGGTGCGAGCAGCTGGCAGAAGTTCCGCTTCATCACCTGGCCGTCGATGCGCACGCTGTACGTGACGTCCACCATCCTTTCGGCCATCTGGACCCTGGGCGATTTCAACAGCGTGTACCTCCTGACAGGCGGCGGGCCGGCCGACCTCACGCACGTGCTGGCAACGCTGGGCATCCGCTACTTGCGGCTGGACCAGGTGGACGTTGCGATGGCGTCGATCGTCGTCGCGCTGCCGCTGGTCCTGCCGCTGGTGTACTTCATGATGAAGCGACTCTCGAAATGAAGTTCACGCTCAAGACCGTCACCACCGAAGCCAAGCTGCTGCTCATCGGCATCCCGGTGTTCCTGTGGACCATCATCCCGGTCTATCACATGTTCCTGTTCGCGATCTCGGAGCGGGACTCGGCGACATCGGGGCGCTTGTGGCCCAAGAACCCGACGCTGCAGAACTTCGACGTCGTCTTCAACCAGAAGCACTTCTACCTGGGGCATTTCTGGCAGCAGCTGGGCAACTCGCTGATGATCGCCATCGCCGTGGGCCTGATCACGCTGGTGGTCGCCACCACGGCGGCCTTTGCCATCAGCCGGCTCAAGGTGAGGGGCGGCCGCACGGTGATGAACATGGCGCTGTTCACGTACTTCATCCCGGCAGCGTTCCTGGCCGTGCCGATGTACAAGACCATGGCCAACTACGGCCTGCTGAACAACCGCTGGTCCCTCGTGCTGGCGATGGTCACCATCGCCTCACCGTATTGCATCTGGGTGTTGAAGCAGGCGTCGGACAAGCTGCCCTTCGAGCTGGACGAAGCGGCGCGCATGGACGGCGCCACGCCCATGCAGCTTTTTTACCTGGTCTACCTGCCGTTGATGGTGCCCTCCATGGTCGCCGTCGGCACCTACGCGCTGCTGCTGGCCTGGAACGAATACCTCTATGCCTTCCTGCTGCTGTCCAACGAGACCGACCTGACGCTCGCCGTTGCGCTGGGCAACTTCCTGGCCGCCGACGATTCGCCGTGGGAACTGCTGATGGCCACCGGGTTCGTCTACGCGCTGCCTCCGGCCGCGATCTATTACGCCTTCAAGCGCTACATGGTCGGCGGGCTCACCGCCGGCGCCGTAAAGTCATGAACCACCCCCGAAGCGCCTTCGGCGCCTCCCCCTCAAGGGGGCGCAGCCAGTGGCCCGGCAAAGCCGGTTCCACGGCTGCCCCACGATAAAGCACGGATATGGCATCAGTTTCATTCAGCGCCGTCGAAAAAAGCTTCGGCAAATTCAAGATCATCCACGGCATCAGCTTCGATATCGCCGACGGCGAGTTCGTGGTGCTGGTGGGCCCTTCGGGCTGCGGCAAATCCACGCTGCTGCGCATGCTGGCGGGGCTGGAGGAGATCGGCGCCGGCGAGATCGCGATCGACGGCAAGGTCGTCAACGACCTCGACTCCAAGGATCGCGACATCGCGATGGTGTTCCAGAGCTACGCGCTCTATCCGCATATGACGGTGCGCGACAACCTGGGGTTCTCGCTGAAGCTGCGCAAGGCCGACCCGAAGCTGATTGAGGAGCGCGTGCAGAACGCGGCGCGCATCCTGAATCTCGATACGCTGCTCGAGCGCTATCCGCGTGAACTGTCGGGCGGCCAGCGCCAGCGCGTGGCCATGGGCCGGGCCATCGTGCGCGACCCCAAGGTGTTCCTGTTCGACGAGCCGCTGTCGAATCTGGACGCCAAGCTGCGCGTGGCGATGCGCGCCGAGATCAAGGCGCTGCACCAGCGCCTGAAGACGACCACGGTGTACGTGACGCACGACCAGATCGAAGCCATGACGATGGCCGACAGAATCGTGGTGATGCACGACGGCATCGTGGAACAGATCGGGACGCCCCTGGACCTGTACGACCGCCCGGGCAACCTGTTCGTCGCGCAGTTCATCGGCTCGCCGGCCATGAACGTCGTCGAGGGCGTGCTGCGCCGCGAAGGCGGCCAGGCCTGGGTAGAGGCGTTGGGCCAGCGCTGGCCGGCCCCGGCGCATGGCGATGGTTCCGACGGCCAGAAGGTGCACTACGGTGTGCGGCCGAGCGACATCGTCCCCGCGGCCTCGGGCGAAGGCGTGGCGGCCACGGTGATCGTGGTGGAGCCGACCGGTGCCGAGACCGAGTTGCTCGTCGAAGTCGGCGACGTGCAGATCATCGCCGTGATCCACGGCCGCACGCAGGCCGAGCCCGGGCAAACCGTCTACCTCCAGATCAAAGGCGAGAGCGCCCACCTGTTCTCCACTGCGGACGGCAAGCGCCTGAACTGAAAAGTACCCTGCATGGCCACGATGAAGAACGTTCACGGCAACACCGTCGATCACCTCGGCGAGGCGATCGTGGCCGGGCGCTATTCGACGGGCGCATCGATTCCGCCGGAGCCGAGGTTGTGCGAAGAGCTGGGCGTGAGCCGAACCGTGATCCGCGAATCGGTCAAGTCGCTCGTGGCCAAGGGCTTGGTGTCCACCGGCCCCAAGGTCGGCACGCGCGTGCTGCCGGAAGACCAGTGGAACTGGTTCGATCCGGACGTGATCCTCTGGAAATCCAAGGCGGGCCTGACCCGCGAATTCCTGCGCGACCTGCAGGAGCTGCGCCGCGTCGTCGAGCCGGCGGCGGTGCGCATGGCCGCCGAGCGCGCCACCGCGCAAGACCTGGCCGACATCGCATCGGCTTTCGAAGGCATGCGCCATGCGGTGGAAGAGGGCGGCGACTACGTCACCAACGACCTGCTGTTCCACCAGGGGCTGCTGCGCGCCTGCCACAACCGCATGATGGTGCAGATGGGCAAGGCGTTGAGCGCGCTGCTGCGCACGAGTTTCGAGATCTCCACCAGCCGCAAAGACGGCCCCAAGCTCTCGCTGCCGCTGCACCGCGCGGTGATGGAAGCGGTCATCGCACGGGAGCCGGCGAAGGCCGAGAAGGCCATCCTCGTGCTCATCGATGGCGCCCATCAGGACATCGAACAGGTGTTGTCCAATCGCAAGAAGCTGCCGCGCCTGAATGTTCCGGCTTCCCGCCTGAAGGCCGCCGCCGCCTGAGTTGGCGCCGCTCCCGCAGACGGGGGCCGGGGCCTTGCATTCGGGACGCGATTCAAGTTGAATCGCGCGATGACCCGATACAAGCACTATGCCCAGCGGCCGGAGTTCATCACGCCTGAGTTCCTCCAGGCCGAGTTCGGCACCCTCATTGAAACCCTGCCCGCGGCCGAAGCGGCCGCCGACGCAGCGCCGTGGCTCGAAGCCATTTCGCGCTGGAATGCCTTGCGCGCCTACTCCGAAGGCGAGCACGCACGCCTGAACTACGCCTTCAGCAAGAACTGCCTGGATCCGGAACTCGAGACGCAAGACCGCTACCTGCGCGAGAAGATCCTGCCCGTTCGAGAAGAGGGCGACGCGCAGTTCCTTCCCGCGCTGGGCGGTACGCGCCACCGGCCGGCCATTGCCGCCCAGTACGGCAGTTATTTCCTGGACCGCATGGCGGCCGGACTGCAGACGGTGGACCCGGTGAATTCGGATCTGCGTATCCAGTTGGGCGAGCTGGCCATGCAGTACGACAAGGCCGTTGCATCCGGCGAAGTCACCGTCGGCGGCGAAGCCATGACGCTGACCAAGGCGGTGGGCATCGCCAACGGGTCGGACCAGGCGGCGGTGCGGCGCGAGGCCTACATCGCCTACCGCGAGTGGTTCGTGCAGAACCGTGAAACGCTCGCGGGAATTTTTTCGAAGATGGTCGCGCTGCGCGACCAGATGGGGCGCAACCTGGGTCACGCCAACTTCGTGACGCTGGGCTACGCCGGCATGAGCCGCACCGACTACGGGCCGGCGCAAGCGGCTGAGTTTCGCCGGGGCGTGCGCGAGCACTTCGTGCCGCTGCGCCGCAAGCTGATGGCGCGGCAGGCGCGTGAACTGGGTGACGCGGTGCTCAAGCCGTGGGACGCTTCGTATCACCAATCCTTGGGCATCCCCCTCGGCGCCGTGCCGGTGGAAGGGCAGCTGGATGCGGCGCAGAACGTGTTCTCCAAGCTGTCGCCGCGGCTGGCCAAGCACTTCGAGCACATGCGCGCCAACCACCTGATCGACCTGGAAAACCGCAAGGGCAAGCGCGGCGGCGCCTTCTGCACTTCCTTTCCCGACGAGGGGCAGGTGGCGATCTTCTGCAATTCGACCGGCCAGGCCGACGACGTGCGCACGCTCACCCACGAAATGGGCCACGCCTTCCAGGCCTGGGAGTCGCAGGCCATCGAGCTGGTCGAGCTGCAGTGGCCCACGGCGGAAGCCGCCGAGATCCATTCGATGGGCATGGAGTTCCTGTCCCTCAGGCACATCGACGCGTTCTTCGCCGACGCCGAGCACGCGCGGCGCTTCCGCAAGAAGCGCTGGACCGGCGCGGTGGAACTGATCACCTATTGCTGCGTCGTGGATGAGTTCCAGCACTGGGTGTACGAAAACCCCGCAGCCTCGGCCGACGAGCGCGACGCGCAGTGGGACCGCATCTGGGAAACCTACATTCCCGGCCTCGACTTCAGCGGCATCGAACAACATCGCGCCGCGCGCTGGTATGCGCAGTTGCACATCTTCCGCCTGCCGTTCTACTACATCGACTACGCCATCGCCGAGACGGGTGCGATGCAGCTCGCGGTCATGGACGCGAAGGACCCGGCGGCCGCGATGGAGACCTACATCGAGCTGTGCCGCATCGGCGGCACGCGCGGGGTACTCGACATCTTCAAGTCGGCGGGGCTGCGTTCGCCTTTCGATGCCGGCGTGATGGCGGATCTGGCCGCGCACGTGGCGCGGGAGTGCGAACTGGCCTGAGGATCGCTTCCGCTTCGAATTCCGTCATAGCATTTCAAGCGGCGTCGAACCGTCGGGCGGCGGGAACAGCGTGTCGAGTTCTTTCAGTTGTTCGGCCGTGAGCGGGTGTTCGACTGTATGGGCGTTCTGCTCCAGCCGCTCGCTGCTGCCGGTCTTGGGAATCGCCACCACGCCGTCTTGTGCAAGAAGCCACCCGATGGCGGCTTGCGCCGGCGTCATCCCGTGCCGCTTCGCGAACGCCGCCAACCCGCGGTCTCGAACCAGCCTGCCTTCTTCAAGCGGCGAGTACGCCATCACCGGGGTGCGCCGCTCGCGCAGCCACGGCAACAAGTCCCACTCGATGCCTCGCCGGCCGAGGTTGTAGAGCACCTGGTCGGTCTGCACGGCGCCGCCGCCGGGCACGCCGTGCAGTTCTTCCATCGCCGCCAGGTCCAGGTTGCTCACGCCCCAGTGGCGAATCTTGCCCGCACGCTGCAGCGCCTCGAAAGCCTCCACCGTTTCCGCCAGAGGCACGCCGCCCGCCCAGTGCAAGAGGTACAGGTCGATGGTTTCGATGCGCAAGCGCTTCAGGCTGTTCTCGCAGGACGTCGGCATCGCACGCCGCGACGCGTTGTGTGGATAGACCTTGCTGACGATGAAGACATCGGTGCGCCGGCCCGCGATGGCTTCGCCGACCAGCGTCTCGGAACGGCCGTCGCCGTACATTTCGGCCGTGTCGATCAGCGTAAGGCCCAAGTCGATGCCTCGGCGCAGGCAGTCGACTTCTGTTCGGCGTCCGGCCAGGGCGTCGCCAATGTGCCAGGTGCCCTGGCCGAGCGCGGGCACCGTTTCACCGCAGGGAAGCGTGACGTATTTCATGACCGCAGTATCGCTCCGGCGCCGCCGTCTATACTGCCAAAATGAACGAACTGGTACATCGCCGCGCCGCGAAACCACCCATGAAGAGCGTGCCCGCGGCGGGCAAACGCGAGCCGACGCGCACCAACGATCCCGAGCGCACGCAGGCCAATATCCTGCAGGTGGCGGAGGTCGAGTTCGGCGAAAAGGGGCTCGCCGGCGCGCGCATCGACGAGATCGCGGCCGCGACGAAGACCAGCAAGCGGATGATCTACTACTACTTCGGCAGCAAGGAGGGCTTGTACCTCGCCGTGCTGGAGGAGGCGTACCGGCGCGTCCGCGACATCGAGGCCGAGTTGCACCTGCAGGACCTGGAGCCCGAGCAGGCGCTGCGCCGGCTGGTGGCCTTCACCTTCGATCACCACCTCAACCACGAGAGCTACATCCGCCTCGTGATGTCCGAGAACATCAACCGGGGGCAGTACCTGGCGCAGAGCGCACGCATCCAGGAACTGAACGTGCCCGCCATCGCGGCGATTCGCAACCTGTACCAGCGCGGCGTCAAGCGCGGCGTGTTCCGCGCGGGGCTCGACCCGGTGGATATTCACGCGTCGATCTCGGCGCTGAGTTTCTTCAACGTTTCGAATCGGCACACCTTCGGGCTGATCTTCAAGCTCGACATGCAGTCGGCCGCGTACGTCGCCCACCGCCGCGACAACGTCGTCGAGATGATTGCGCGCTTCGTGAAGCGCTGACCCACCCCCGAAGCGCCTTCGGCGCCTACCCCTCAAGGGGGCGACACCAGCGGCCCGGCAAAGCCGGTTCCGCGGTGCCCCTGGCTCTGGTCCGGGTTATCCCTAATTTGAGAACTAACCAGTTCGTACAAAATGCGAAGCAGGAGACCCCACCCATGATCCAGAAAGCGATCGACCTGCTGTGCCGGCTGTTTTCCGTCCTCATGGTCGCGTTCCTCGCGGCCATGGTTGTGATGGTGTTCGGCAACGTTGTACTGCGCTACGGCTTTAACTCCGGCATCACGGTGTCGGAAGAGCTGTCGCGCTGGCTGTTCGTCTGGATGACGTTTCTCGGCGCGGTCGTCGC
Source organism: Ramlibacter sp. WS9 (assembly GCF_003797765.1). Taxonomy (GTDB): domain Bacteria; phylum Pseudomonadota; class Gammaproteobacteria; order Burkholderiales; family Burkholderiaceae_C; genus Ramlibacter. Next base: position 71,660 of record NZ_RKMB01000017.1, read on the forward strand.
GCTGCGCAACCACGGGCACTTGGGCACCGACAGCCTCGTGTCGCGCCTGCCGGTGGCGGGCAAGAAGATCTGCCTGGGCACGGCGCACCTGATCATGATTGGCCTGTGCGTGGTGATGGCCCGGGGCGGTTGGCAGCAGACGGTCATCAACTACGGGACGTCGAGCGCGGTGATGGAGGCGTCGATGGCCTGGCTCTACGCCAGCGGCGTCGTGTTCGCCGTGCTGGCCGCGCTGATCGTCGCGCACGATTTCTGGAAACTGGTGTCCGGTCAGCTTGCCGAAGACGAACTGATCGGCGTCGTCGAGTCGGAAGAAGATGTGGTGCCCGGCAAGGCCGCCGCACACGGAGTGCCCGCACCATGACCATCGTCGTCTTCCTGGGCTCGCTGTTGGGCACCATGGCGTTGGGCTTGCCCATCGCCTTCGCACTGCTCGCATGCGGCGCCGCGCTCATGTGGCACATGAACATGTTCGATGCGCAGATTCTTGCGCAGAACGTCATCGAAGGCGCCAACAGCTTCCCGCTGCTGGCCGTACCGTTCTTCATGCTGGCCGGCGAGATCATGAACACCGGCGGGCTGTCGCGGCGCATCGTTCACCTCGCGATGACACTGGTCGGCCATGTCAAGGGCGGGCTGGGCTACGTGGCAATCATCGCGGCGGCACTCATGTCGGCGTTGTCGGGATCGGCCGTGGCCGACGCCGCCGCGCTCGCGGCCCTGCTGCTGCCGATGATGACGCGCGCGGGCTACAACCGGGCCAGCTCGGCCGGCCTGCTGGCATCGGCCGCCGTGATGGGCCCGATCATTCCGCCCAGCATCGGTTTCGTCGTGTTCGGCGTCGCGGCCAACGTGTCCATCACCAAGCTGTTCATCGCGGGCATCTTCCCCGGCATCATGCTGGGCGCGGCGCTGTGGGTCACCTGGTGGTTCCTCGTGCGCAAGGAAAAGACGGAACCAGCACCGCGCGCGAGCCGTGCCGACGTGCTGAGCGCGCTCAAGGACGCGACGTTCGCGCTGGGCCTGCCGCTGATCGTGATCGTGGGCCTGAAGATGGGCGTGTTCACGCCCACCGAGGCGGCCGTGGTCGCGGCCGTCTACGCGCTCGTGGTGTCGATGGCCGTGTACCGCGAACTCAAGTTCTCGCAGCTATACGGCCTGTTCCTGGCGGCGGCGCAAACCACGGCCGTGATCATGTTCCTGGTGGCGGCGGCCATGGTGTCGGCCTGGATGATCACGGTGGCCAACCTGCCGGCCGAACTGGTGACGCTGCTCAAGCCGCTGCTGGACCAGCCGACGCTGCTGCTGCTGGCCATCATGGTGATCACCATGCTCGTGGGCACGGCCATGGACATGACGCCCACCATCCTGATTCTCACGCCCGTGTTCATGCCGATCATCCGTGCCGCCGGCATCGACCCGGTGTACTTCGGCGTGCTGTTCATGATCAACAACTCCATCGGCCTCATCACGCCGCCGGTCGGCACCATCCTGAGCACGGTGGCGGGCGTCGGCAAGATCAGCATGGACGAAGTCACGAAGGGTGTCTGGCCCTTCATGCTGGCCCAGTTCACCGTGATGTTCCTGATGGTGCTATTCCCGCAGCTGGTGATGGTGCCAGCGCGCTGGTTCTATTGAGTTCGATCCCAACCCCCTGGAGACAAGCCATGAAGAGAATGTTCATCAAGACCCTGGTCGCCGCCGTCGCCCTCGCTGCCTTCGGCGGTGCGTATGCGCAGACCAAGACCATCAAGTTTGCCAACCAGAACGCCAAGGGCCATCCCATCATCCTGGGCATGGAGAAGTTCGCCGAGATCGTGGAGGCCAAGTCCGGCGGCAAGATGAAGGTCAACGTTTTCCCGGGCGGCGCGCTGGGCAGCGACCAGGCCAACGTGTCGGCCCTGCAGGGCGGCACGCTGGAGATGGCTTCGATGAACTCGGGCATCTTCGCCAACGTGGTGAAGGACTTCGCCATCTACGACTTCCCCTTCCTCTTCGGCAACCCGAAGGAAGCGGATGCGGTGGTGGACGGGCCGTTCGGCAAGTCGCTGCACGCCAAGCTGGAAGAAAAGGGGATGCACGGCCTCGCCTACTACGAGCTGGGTTTTCGCCAGATCACCAACAGCAAGCGGCCGATCACCAAGGTGGAAGACATCGCCGGCCTGAAGCTGCGCGTCATTCCCAACCCCATCAACGTCGACTGGGTGTCGGCGCTGGGCGCCAACCCGACGCCCATGCCTTTCCCGGAGTTGTACGCGGCCCTGGAGCAAAAGGCCGTGGACGGGCAGGAGAATCCCTACGCCACCATCAACGGCGCCAAATTCTATGAGGTGCAGAAGCACCTGGCCATCACCAACCACCAGTACAACCCGCAGTCGGTGGTGATCAGCAAGAAGTTCTGGGATTCGCTGTCGGCCGACGAGAAGAAGATCGTGCAGGACGCCGCGACGGAGTCCGCGAAGTACCAGCGTGAGCAATCCCGCTCCGCCGCCGCCGGCATCCTGGACAACCTGAAGAAGAACGGCATGCAGGTCACCGAGCTGCCGCCGGCCGAGGTGGCCAAGCTGCGCGAGAAGATGGCCCCGGTGATCGCCAAGCACTCCGCGAGCGTCGGCGATGCGACCGTGAAGGCCGTGATGGCCGAACTGGACAAGGTCCGCAAGTAAACGCAAGGCGCGGCGGCGGTATGAAAAAAGTCCTGGTCTTGAACGGGCCCAACCTGAACCTTTTGGGCACCCGCGAGCCATCGCAGTACGGCACGGCGACGCTGCAGGACGTGGAGGGGATGTGCCGCGCCGCCGGAGAGCGCCTGGGCTTCGAGGTCGAGTGCTTCCAGAGCAACTGGGAGGGCGCGCTGATCGACAAGATCCACGAGTACGGGCGGCTGTACAAGGAAGGCGCAGCCCACGGCTGCGTCTTCAACCCCGGCGCCTTCACCCACACCTCGGTCGCGTTGCACGACGCGATCAAGGGCGTGGACGGATTGCCCGTCATCGAATGCCACATCTCGAACGTGCATGCGCGCGAATCGTTCAGGCATCACTCGTATGTGTCGCCCGCTGCGGCGGGGATCGTGATCGGCTTCGGCGTGGACGGCTATGTCCTCGCCCTCGAAGGACTGGCGCGCAAATGCTGATCGACGGCAACACGGAGCTGATCGCCCACCTGGGCTATCCGACGCACGCGTTCAAGGCACCGATGATCTACAACCCGTACTTCGAGTCGGTCGGGGTCAATGCGGTGGTCGTGCCGATGGGTTGCCGTCCCGACGCGTTCGCGGACGTGTTGCGCGGCGTGTTCGCGCTGGAAAACATCCGCGGGGCGCTGATCACGATGCCTCACAAGGTGCCGGTCGTGGGGCTGCTCGACGAAGTGTCCCCGGCGGCCCAGGTGGCCGGTGCCTGCAACGCCGTGAAGCGCGACGCCGACGGGCGGTTGCTCGGCGACATGTTCGATGGTGAAGGCTTCGTGCGCGGCTTGCTGCGCAAGGGCCTGCAACTGGCAGGCGCTCGTGCTCTCGTCGTGGGTTGCGGCGGTGTCGGCTCAGCCATCGCGGCTTCGCTCGCCAGCTCAAGCGTTGCCTCGATCGCGCTGTTCGATGTGGACCCGCACTCCGCGCAGTCGCTCGCGCAGCGGCTGCACACCCACTACCGCGAAATCGAGGTCACCACCGGCAGCAATGACCCGGCCGGGATGGACTTGGTGGTCAACGCAACGCCGTTGGGCATGAACGCTGGCGATCCCTTGCCCGTGGACATTTCGCGCCTTGACGCAGGCACCTTCGTCGGCGAAGTGGTCATGCGAAGCGAGATGACGGCTTTCCTCGCCGCGGCGCAGGCACGCGGCTGCCGCGTGCAGGTCGGCACCGACATGCTGTTCGAGATGATCCCGCCTTATCTCGAATTCTTCGGATTTCCCACGACGACACCCCACACGCTGCGCGCCGTCGCACGACTGCAATACTGATCACGCCCCACAGAAAGGTTTCGCCATGAGCGACTTGCTCCTTCATCCGGAACACGCGCGCGAGCCGCAGCAGGACTCCTTCAGCGACGAGGCCAATCCGCTGGGGCTGGACGGCGTCGAGTTCGTCGAGTACGCGACTTCGAAGCCGCAAGCCCTGGGCCAGGTGCTGGAGATGATGGGCTTTCGGCCCGTGGCCCGCCACCGCTCGCGCGAAGTGCTGCTGTACCGGCAGGGCGGCCTGAACGTGGTGGTCAACGCGCACCCACCGGACGGCGAGGGCGGCGCGGCGTCGGCGCAGGAACAGCCTGCGATCAGCGCGGTGGCTTTGCGCGTGCGCGATGCGCGCGCCGCCTACCGCCACGTGCTGGAGCGCGGCGCGTGGGAGGTGCCCACCCACCCCGAAGCGATGGAGCTGAACATCCCTGCGATCCATGGCGTGGGCGGCACGCGCATCTATTTCATCGACCGGTACCGCGAGTTCTCGATCTACGACGTCGACTTCATCCCCATCCCGGCGGTGGACCCGAAGCCGCCCGCCGTGGCCGGTCTCCACTTCTTCGGCGTCGTGCAATACATCGGTGCCTGGCGCAGCGATGACTGGACGCAGTTCTACAGCGAGCTGTTCGGCATGGTCTTGATCCCCGACGAGCAGCGCTTCGGCATCATGCCCGCGGGCCGCCTGCTGCGCGCGCCGGCGCTGACGCCGGGCGCCGGCTTCATGCTGCAGCTGGTGGAGCCGAACCCGGATGCCGACGACAACAGTGAGCGCCTGCAACGCATCGGCCTGGGCGTGCCGGATGTTTTGGCGGCGGTCAATGCGCTGCGGGCGCTGGGCATGGAGTTTGTGGAGACGCAGGCCGCGCATACCGAGAAGCGCGGCGCGCTGACCAAGACCTACCTGGGCAGCGTGGTGTTCGAGCTGGTCCACAGCGACGCTGCCGGAGCCACGCCGTGACCGACACCCGCAGCCTCCAGCACGCCATCCTCGGCTTCGGGATGGACACCATCACGCTGGCCGGCCCGCTCGAAGCCAAGCTCGAAGCGATGCAGCAGGCCGGCTTCAGCCAGGTGATGCTCAAGGCCAATGACCTGGTCGGCCACCCGCAAGGCTGGCAGGCGGCGGTGAAAGTGGTGCGTGCCAGCGGCCTGCGCGGCACGGGCTTCCAGGTGCTGCGTGACTTCGAAGGCTTGTCGGGCCACCTGCACCAGTACAAGGTCGACATCGCCAAGACCATGCTCGAGATGTGCGCCGCGTTGGAGTGCAAGGTGCTTCTCGCTTGTTCGTCGACGTCGACTCACGCCAGCCCGGACCTGGACCACATCGCCCGCGACCTGCGCAAGCTGGCCGTGCTGGCGATTCCTTTCGGCATCCGCATCGCCTACGAAGGCCTGTCCTGGGGCCGCACGGTCAATGAGTTCACCACCGCCTGGGATGTGGTGTGCCGCGCCGATTGCCCGAACCTGGGGATGGGCATCGACTCCTTCCACATCCTGGCCGCGAAGACGCCGCTGGATGCGATCGACGACCTGGACCCGCAGAAGATATTCCTCGTCCAGCTGTCCGACTTCATGTGGCAGGAAACGCGTACCTTCGAAGAGCGGATGGCGACGGCGCGCACCTTCCGCGTGTTCCCCGGGGAGGGCGTCCACACCGCGCCGCTGGTGGACCTGGTCAAGCGCATCGACGCGCTGGGCTACGCCGGCGACTACAGTTTCGAAGTCTTCAACGACGACTATGTGCAGATGCCGCTGCCCATGGTCTCGCAGCGCGCGCGCCGTTCGGCGCTGTGGCTGGCCGAGGATGTGCTGCGAAGGTCGGTGCCGCTGCCGGGGCAGATGCGGTTGAAGAGCGTACCGGGCTGACAACCGTTGACATTCCGCGCAGGCTGGAATGCAAGTGGGTTCGTGCGGGGAGCGGGCTTGGCGCGGCGGATACCCCGCACCCTCCGTGTCCCCCGTCGCCCTATGGGCGTACTCCTCCTTTACCTGCGGGTGCAGGGTACCCGCCACCCCAAGCCCTAGTGGTAGTGGGCAAGCCGACCGTTGGGCGGGCGCCGGCGTCCCTGGCCCGCTTCATGTCAATCCGACATCGGCAAAACGTGCAGGGAAAGTCTCGTTTTCGGCCTCCCGGCAAGAAAGATGAAAGTCACTTGCCGCGCATCTGTCCCGAAAGCAGGACATGCCTGCCGGTGCGCCTCGGCACGGCGTCCAGCAGGGCGCGCGCCACGTCGGCAGCGGCGATCGACTTGTAGTTGTTCGGAATCAGGGGCGTCAGAACGCGGCTGATGTTCATGGCCAGCTTCTCGCCGCTGCGCAACGGCTGCCCGAGCGCTTCGCGGTCTCCGGCAAGGAACGAAGGCTGCGCGATCACCAGCGTCTCGAATCCCATCGCCGACAGGGCGTCTTGCGTTTCGCCTTTGACCCGGTTGTAGAAGATGCTGGAGCGCTTGTTCGCGCCCATCGCGCTGACAACGCCCAGCCGGGTCGCGCCCGCGGCTTTCGCGGCCCTTGCCACAGCGACGACGGCGTCGAAATCCACCGCGCGAAACGCTTCCTGGCTGCCCGCGACCTTGATCGTGGTGCCCAAAGCGACGAAGGCCTCGCCGACGCGGGGAAGCGCCGGCAAAGCCTTGGAAAAATCGACCCGGTGCTGGGTCAGTTTGGGGTGCTCGAGATCGAGTTCGCGGCGGCCCAGGGAATGGACCGCGGCAACGGAGTCATCGGCCAGCAAACCTTGGAGGATTTCACGGCCGACGAGGCCCGAGGCCCCGGCGATCAGCACTGAGCGGGGCAGGGCAGCGTCCATGGTGGACGCATCCTAACCCCGAACTATCAGCGTGCGAAGCGCGAAGGCGCGCGTTGGCCGTTGCCGCCACCACCACCGCCGCCGCCGCGACCCCGGTTGCCGCCGCCGCGGCGGCCGGCGCCCATGCTGTCGATGCTGGTGCGGGTCGGGTCGGGCTGGCCGCCCACGTTCACGCGCTGCACGCCGGTCATGTCGCGGCGCCCGGGCATGTTGGTGCGCAGCGGATCGATGTTGCGCGGCATGCGGTCATCGTCGTGGTCCTCGCGGTCCTGGCCCTGCATGGGTTGCTGCTGTTGCTGCGGCTGCGTATTCCGCGGCGGGCGGGCTTGCTGCTGTGCGCGTTGGCCCTGGGGCTGTGCGCCGTTGCGGCCGCCGTTGCGCCCGCCATTGCCATTGCCGTTGCCGGCGCCCGAACCATTGCGTGCGCCGTTGCCATTGCCGCCACCGGAGCCGTTGCGGGCCCCGTTGCCGCCGCCGCCATTGCGGCCACCGCCACCGCCACCGCCACCGCCGCCGTTGCCGCCGCGTGCGGCTTGCTCGCCCTTGTTGTCGCGGATGCGCTGCATCATTTCCTGGCGCGCGGCCTTGGCGGCGGCCATCATCACGTCGCGGCTCGGCGGCTTGCCGGCGCCGCCCCAGATCGTCTGGCGGCCCATGGCGATGGGTTCGCCCTTTTCGCCGGGTTCGGGTTCAAAGCCGGGGATCACGACGGCGGGGATGCGCTGCTTGGTGAAGCGCTCGATCTCCTGCATCCAGCCTTCTTCGTCCAGGCAGACGAAGCTCACGGCGGCGCCTTCGTTGCCCGCGCGGCCAGTGCGGCCGATGCGGTGCACGTAGTCTTCCGGCACGTTCGGGATTTCGTAGTTGACGACGTGCGGCAGCTCGTCGATGTCGATGCCGCGGGCGGCGATGTCGGTGGCCACCAGCGCGCGGATTTCGCCGCTCTTGAAGCCGGACAGGGCCTGGGTGCGGGCCGACTGGCTCTTGTTGCCGTGCAGCGCCATCGCGGTGATGCCGTTCTTCTCGAGGAACTCGGCAACGTTGTTGGCGCCGAACTTTGTGCGGGTGAATACCAGCACCTGGCTCCAGTCGTGTTCCTTGATCACGTGCGCCAGCAGCGCCTTCTTTTTGCTGCGGCCGACCGGGTGCACCGTTTGCGTGATGCGTTGCACGGTGGTGTTGCGCGGCGTCACCTGGATGCTCTGCGGATTTTTCAGCAGGCCGTTGGCCAGGTCGCGGATCTCGTCGCTGAAGGTGGCGGAGAAGAGCAGGCTCTGCTTTTCCTTGGGCATCAGCGCGAGGATTTTCTTGACGTCGGGCAGGAAGCCCATGTCCAGCATGCGGTCGGCTTCGTCGAGCACGAGGATTTCGACAGTCGACAGGTCCAGCATGCCTTGCTGCTGCAGGTCGAGCAGGCGGCCCGGCGTGGCGACCAGGATGTCAACGCCGGCCTTGAGCCTGCTGATCTGCGGATTCATGCCCACGCCGCCGAAGATGACCGTGGAGGTGAGTGTCAGGTACTTGCCATACGTGCGGATGGACTCTTCCACCTGCGCGGCGAGTTCGCGCGTCGGCGTGAGGACGAGGGCGGCGATGCCGTCCTTGCCGAACTTGTTCTTCCTGCTGGTGCCGGCGTTCAGCTTGTGCAGCATGGGCAGGGTGAAGGCGGCCGTCTTGCCGGTGCCGGTCTGGGCGCCGCCGAGGAGGTCGTGGCCTTCGAGCACGGCGGGGATCGCCTGGGCCTGGATGGGGGTGGGGGTGTCGTAGCCTTGCTCGTGCACGGCTTTCAAGATGGCGGGTGCCAGCTTCAGATCATCAAAAGTCATTTAGTAGTGCGCCATCCATGGCGCTTGGGAATCGGCCTGTACGGTGCAGGGCACCGAGCCAGTCAAAGGCAGATGAGGTTTCAGGTGGGAGCCTGCGCTTCGAGAACCGAAGCCGCTTCGTCCCCAGCGAATCGCTGAGGTTGCGGGCAACTGGAGTCCGCAACAGGGTCTATTGTCGCATGGATCGCGGATGAGCGTGGGGAGCAGCGCCCATCCGGCCCGTGCGGCGCGCTTCACGCATGCACCAGTTGCTTCAGCTTGTTCAGGCGCAGCGCCATCAGCGGCGTGGCCTTGAGGTGCTTGCACAACAGGTCGACGACATCGGTCAGGTCCTGCATCGACTGCGCTTTCTCGATCTGCAACTGCGCCTTGATGCGGGCCGTGAATCCGAGGTCCGCCGCCATCGAGGTGGCGAGTTCGACGACGGCGCGATAGCGGTCCGATTCGCTCAGTTCGACTTCAACCGGTTTGACCTTCTCGGCCGCGTCACGCAACACCACCAAGCCGGCGGCGATCAGGTGATCGAGCGCCGGCTTGCAGCTATGCACCGGCATCATGTCCAGCAGGTCCTCCAGGTGGCGTTCACCATCGCACAGGATCAGGACCTGCCGCTGGGAAGGGGTCAGGGGATGGGCGCGGCCCTGCATTTCGCCACGGCCGGCGTCGGTTTTGACGTAAAGCATGTTGACCTCGCGCGGGTTGTTTGTGTCACATGGTCAGCATGGTTACCATTGCTTACGGATGATTGACAAATAGTGCTCAACTAGGGCAAATACCGACCCATGCCTCGATCCATGTCTCATTTGCCCCGCGCGGAGAGAGGGCGTGCCTGGAAAAAACTGGCGCCGTCGCAGGGAGCGGAGATAATCGATTTGCCTTAAAAAAGTACCATGGCCACCCTGCTGAAGCTACGACTCGGCGTCTCCGACGACCCCACCGCATTCCAGCCGTCGCTCAACGACTGCCTGGAGGCCATGCTGCAACAGGCCGACGTCCTCGTCACGGACATGCTCGAGGGGCTGATGGCCGCGACGTCGCCCAACAGCCCGCGCCGTATCGTCGGCTTTCAGCAAACCGGCACCAAGATGGCGATCCAGAACCTCGCCGGCAATTCCGTCGCCGTCACCGCCACGTACCGCGCCGAGCTCACCCGCCTGGTGTACGAAGGCGGCGGCAAAGAGCAGGTCCACGCCGAGTTGCTGCGTTTCGAGGACCTGCGCCTGTTCGAGGACGACGAGCTGGACCAGAGCATCGAGGTGGCCCGCGCCCAGCAGGAAGTGTCCCTCGCCGTCGACGACGTCCTGCCTTCGCTGGATGCGCTCGTCAGTACCTTGCTGGGCTGGCGGACCATCCAGCCGGGCCTGAACCCGTTGCGACCGGAAGTCTTCGTGCGGGCGTTGCAGACGACGCTGCTGGAGCATGTGCCGGACACCTCGGTTCGCGAAGCCCTCATCACCCCCGCGGCGGGCCTCTTGGGCTCGAACCTGCGCAAGCTCTATCGCGAGTTGTCGGAATGGCTTCGCTCCACCGGGCTCGAGCCTGCGGTGCCTGTCGGCGGAAAGGTGCAGAAGGGCACAGGCGCCGCGGGCGCGCCCGTGGCCGACTCCATGGCCAAGACGCTGCTGACGCTGGACCGCTTGCGCAAGCTCCTGCATGGCGATTTCGATGCCAAGGCCGCGCCCCGGGATTTTCTCCATACCATGCCCGCGTCGATGTCGATGCTTCAGGAGATGAAGCAGGTCGACGTGCTCGTGCAAAAGCTGGAGGCCCGGCCGAAGGCCGCACCGCCGGTCCAGGCCGTCGACATGCTGCTGGAGCCCGACAACAAGGCGCAGGAAGAGCCCGCACCCCGGCTCGGCACGCAGCTGGGCAAGGAAGTCGTGCGCCTCATGTTCGACAACCTGACCGCCGACAAGCGGCTCCTGTCCGCCTTCAAGGCGCAGCTCAAGGCAATCGAGCCGGGTGTGCTGAAGCTGGCAGAACAGGACTCGCGCTTTTTCAGCGACCGCACGCATCCCGCCCGCCAGTTCCTGGACCGCATCACGCAGCGCAGCCTGGCTTATTCCAGCGAAAGCGATCCGGGCTGGGGCCGCTTTCTCGTGACCGTGGAAGGGGCCGTGAAGTGGCTGGGCAGCAAGGTGATCGACGCCGAAACTTTCGGCGAGTTGATGGACCACCTGCATGAACAGTGGAGCGCGCACGACGTCGTCCTCAAGCACCGCCGGGAAGAGGCCGCGCGCGCGTTGCTGCACGCCGAACAGCGCAACCTGCTGGCGCAGAAGCTCGCTACCGACTTCGCCACGCAAACCGAGGGCCTGGACGTTGCCGATTTCGTGGCGGACTTCCTGCGCAATTCCTGGGCCCAGGTCGTGGCCGAGGCCCAGCTCAGCTGCGCCGACGGTTCGGACGACCCGTATGGCTACCGGGCATTGGTCGATGACCTGATCTGGAGCGTGCAAAAGAGCACTGCCACGCGCGGGCGCGCCAAGCGCCTTGTGCAAATGATTCCCGGCCTGCTGGCCAAGCTGCGGGAAGGCCTGAACCGCATCGAATACCCGCCGGAACTGACGGCCCGTTTCTTCAACAGCCTCATCACCATCCACCGGGCCGCCGTGCACGAGGGCCGCGACGCGATCAGCCAGGCCGCCGCCGATGCGGTGGAGGCGCAGGAATCGGAATTCAGCGACAGCATGGGTGCCGAGGCCGAACTGTGGCTGGACAAGCAGGAGTCCGTGGATTCCGGCTACCTGGACAGCGGGGCCCTGAAGCCCGAGCACGTGGCCAGCCCTGAGGCCATGATGGAGGAGCCGAGCGGCCCGGCCCGCGCCAACGACATGAAGACCGGCACCTGGGTCGAGCTCATCGTCAACAACAAATGGATCCGGGCCCAGCTGACATGGGCCAGCCCGCACGCGACGCTGTTCATGTTCACGTCGCAGGCGGGCACCGCGCATTCGATGTCGCGCCGCACCATGGACAGGTTGCGCGCGCAGGGCCTCATCAAGGTGATTGCCGAGCGCAACGTGGTGGACGAAGCACTCGACCAGGTCGCCAAGGCCGCGCTGAAGAACAGCCTGGACGGGAAGAACTGAGCTTCATGCCCTCTCCCTCTGGGAGAGGGTCAGGGTGAGGGCATCCCTTGCCGGCCCTCACCCCCGCCCTCTCCCAGAGGGAGAGGGGGTAATACGTGACAATCCCGCATCCCCCCGATAATCGAGGGTTTGCACCCGCAGCTCCCCCTTTAAAGAAATCCCCATGGCCCAGTACGTCTTCACCATGAACCGCGTCGGCAAGATCGTCCCGCCGAAGCGACACATCCTCAAGGACATCTCCCTGTCCTTCTTCCCCGGCGCCAAGATCGGCATGCTGGGCCTGAACGGCTCGGGCAAGTCCACGCTGCTCAAGATCATGGCCGGCGTCGACAAGGAATACGAGGGCGAGGCCACGCCCATGCCCGGCCTGAACATCGGCTACCTGCCTCAGGAGCCCAAGCTCAACCCCGAGCACACGGTGCGCGAGAGCGTGGAAGAGGCCATGGGCGAGGTCTTCGCCGCCAAGGCCAAGCTCGAAGAGGTTTACGCCGCCTATGCCGAGCCCGACGCCGATTTCGACGCGCTGGCGGCCGAACAGGCGCGGCTGGAAGCGATCATCGCCACGTCGGGGACCGATTCAGAGCATCAGCTGGAAATTGCCGCCGACGCATTGCGCCTGCCGCCCTGGGACGCGGTAATCGGCGTGCTGTCCGGCGGCGAAAAGCGCCGCGTCGCGTTGTGCCGCCTGCTGCTGTCCAAACCCGACATGCTTCTGCTCGACGAACCCACCAACCACCTGGATGCCGAATCGGTCGAGTGGCTGGAAGTTTTTCTCACCCGTTTTTCCGGCACCGTCGTCGCGATCACTCACGACCGGTACTTCCTCGATAACGCCGCCGAATGGATCCTGGAGCTGGACCGCGGCAACGGCATCCCCTGGAAGGGCAACTACAGCACGTGGCTGGAACAGAAGGGCGAGCGCCTGGCGCAGGAGCAGAAGACCGAAGAGGCCCACTTCAAGGCGCTGAAGAAGGAATTGGAATGGTCGCGCCAGAACCCGAAGGCGCGTCAGGCCAAGAGCAAGTCGCGCCTGGCCCGCTTCGAGGAACTGTCCGACGTCGAATACCAGAAGCGCAACGAGACGCAGGAGATCTTCATCCCCGTGGCCGAGCGCCTGGGCCAGCAGGTGATCGAGTTCCACAACGTCACCAAGTCCTTCGGCGACCGCGTGCTCATCGACAACCTGAGCTTCACGGTGCCGCCCGGCGCCATCGTCGGCATCATCGGGCCGAACGGCGCCGGCAAATCGACGCTGTTCAAGCTGATCGCCGGCAAGGAAAAGCCGGATTCGGGCGAGGTCGTGATCGGCTCGACCGTCAAGATGGCCTTCGTCGACCAGCACCGCGACGAGCTGGAAAACCAGAAGACCGTGTGGGAAGACGTGTCGGGTGGCCTCGACATCCTCACCGTGGGCAAGTTCCAGATGGCCAGCCGCGCCTATTGCGGCCGGTTCAACTTCAATGGCGGCGACCAGCAAAAGCGCGTCGGCACCCTATCGGGCGGCGAACGCGGGCGCCTGCACCTGGCCAAGACGCTGATTGCCGGCGGCAACGTGCTGATGCTTGACGAGCCGTCGAACGACCTCGACGTGGAAACGCTGCGCGCGCTGGAAGACGCGCTGCTGGAATTCGCGGGCAGCGTCATGGTGATCAGCCACGATCGGTGGTTCCTGGACCGGATCGCCACGCACATCCTCGCGGCGGAAGGCGATTCGCAATGGACGTTCTTCAACGGCAACTACCAGGAGTACGAGGCCGACAAGGTCAAGCGCCTGGGCGAAGAAGGGGCGCGGCCTCACCGGATGAGATACAAGGCCCTTAAATAGCGCACCTTCGGGCGCTTTTAAGTGCTCGCAGTGCAGGCGGACCGCGAAGCGGCCGCTGACTGCGAGCGGGGGCGGTGGAAGCCGGGGCGGGTTGAGCGGTCTGGCTTGGGTTTGCGGCCTGCATCGCATATGCTGTGGCCCAGGGAGAGTCATCCATGTCCGCGGCGCCCCAGAACACTACCTACCAGGCCCTCTATCGCACGTGCATGAAAGAGGCCGCCGCCCAGGGGCGCGGCCTGATGCAGCGACTGGTCCGCCGCGCCGCCATGGCCATGCCGCAGCGCGCGGCCACGCACCCGGACGAGCGCGAGCGCAAGCTGCTGGGTGAGGCGGCGCGCACCTTGCTCAAGCATGAAGGCGCCCTGTGCGAAGCGTATCCGCAGGCGCTGCTGGCCGAGTTCGCCCATGCCATTTCCGGAGACACCCGCAAGACGGGCGTGCTGAGCTTCGATTCGCTCGAGCTGATGGGCGACGACCAGATGCAGGAAAGCGTCGATCTGCTGCGCTTGCAGCAGATGGTGCTGGTCGAGGTCGAGGCTGAACTGGCCGAGCTCAACGCCCTCGTCTGCGCGGTACAGGGCCTGCGCAGCGTGCAGGCCGAGCGCAACCCGTTGCGCCCGGAAGTCTACGTGCGCAGCCTGCGGACTGTCGTGCTGCAAAGCCCGGTGCCGGCGGGTATGAGAAACCGGTGGATCCAGTTTCTCGGGGAGGCGCTGCCCCAGGAGTTGGCGAGGGCCTACCAGGAATTGTGCGTGATCCTTCGCTCGCACGGCGTAGTGGGTGCCGGCTTCACAGCCACGCCCACGCCCGAAAAGGACGAGGCCATTCAGGAATGGCGCGCGGACAGGGCCGTGGGCCAGCGCGGCGGGCTGCTCAACGTCAAGGAATTGCGTGGCCTGCTCACCGGTGAGTTGGACGGCGCGCCCGCTGCACCTCCCGTCGAGCCCTCGGCCACGTCGCCCGAGTTCCCGATGACAATGCCCGCGGCGCTTGAGGCGCTGCAGGAGATGAAACAGGCCGACCAGGTGATGAAGCGGCTGCAGCAGCGCGACGTCTCGGCCCACGGCCCGCGGGGCCTGGCCCAGGCGTTGGGCCAGGAGGTCGTCGCGCTGATGGTCGAGAACATCGCAGCCGACGCACGGTTGTTGCCACCGGTGCAGCAGTTGGTGCGCGAGTTGCAGCCCGCGCTGGAGCGGCTGGCGCTGGGCGACCCGCGGTTCTTCAGCGACCGCCGGCACCCCGCGCGCAGGATGCTGGAGCAGATGACCCAGCGCAGCCTCGCGTGGGAGTCGGTCGGGGCGCCCGGTTTCGCGGCCTTCATCGAACCGCTCCAGCAGGCGGTCGAAGTGCTGCTGTCGACGCACATCGAAGGCGCGGAGCCTTTCGACTTCGCGGTCACATCGCTCGAAGAGGCGTGGGGCGATCTGCAGCAGCGCGACCGCCACTACCGCGAGAAGGCGGTGCGCACGTTGCTGCAAGCCGAGCAGCGCAACCTGCTCGCGGAAAAGATCGCCAAGGAAATGCGCGGCCGTGCCGACGTTGCGGGCGCGCCGCGCGAGATCGGCGCGTTCATCACCGGGCCGTGGTCGCAGGTGCTTGCCCAAGCAAGGCTAGGTGACGACACCGGTTCGCCCGACCCGGGCGGATTCGCCTCAGCGGTCGCCGACCTGGTGTGGAGCGCACAGCCGCGCGTCGCATCGGCCAACACCGCGCGGCTTGCCAGGCTGGCGCCGCAGCTGATGGAAAAACTGCGCCACGGCCTGGCCACCATCGACTACCCTGCGCCCGCCGCACAGCGCTTCCTCGCCCATCTGGCCGGTGCGCACGACCAGGCCATGAACGCCGCGGCGCAACCCGGCCGGCCTGTGTCGCTTTCCACCACCATGACGAGGGAGGAACTCGAAGCGATGCTGGGCGACGAGGACAGTACGCCCGGCCCGTGGCTCGGCCCGACCGAGGCGCAGCAATCGGGGTTCCTGCCGACGCATCAGTCGATCGCGCCCCGGCCCCTGTTCCAGGAAACGCAGCCCGCTGCATGGGACACGCGACCCGGCGCGCTGACGCCCGTCGTGACCGAAGCCGGCCTGCCGCCGGGCGCCTGGGTCGAGATGATGATCGACGGCGGCTGGGCGCGCTACCAGGTCACGTGGGCCAGCCCGCACGCCACGCTGTTCATGTTCGCCAATGCCGCGGGCAAGACGCACTCGATGACGCGGCGGCTGCTCGACAAGATGCTGCAGAACGGCACCCTGCGTGTCATCTCCCGCGAGGCAGTGGTTGACGGCGCGCTCGACGCGGTCGCGCAGGCGGCGTTGCGCAACAGCCTGGACATCAGACTTTGAGCGCAACTGAACTTGCCGACCAAGGTTTCACCGTGGTTGCGGGTGCTTTGTCGCCCGCCGAATGCAACGGCCTGGCGATCGAGGTCGCGAATGCGGTTTCAACGGGCGTCGGCAGCCGGCGGCTTCTCGCCCAGGGTTGGTGCCGGTCGCTTGCGGCGCGCCTTGGTGAGAGCCCCAAATTTGCCGGACTCGTTCCGACCGGCCATGTGGCAGCGCAGTGCACCTACTTTTCGAAATCGGCCTCGCACAACTGGTTGGTGCCCATCCACCAGGACCTGAGCGTTCCGGTGGCCGAGCGAGTCGATTCGGCCGTCCTGCGCGGATGGTCCGAGAAGGAGGGCGAACTTTTCGTTCAGCCTCCCGTGGCGGTGCTCGAAAGCCTGGTCGCCGTACGCATTCACCTCGACGCGTGCACCGAGGTGGACGGCCCGCTGCAGGTGGTTCCGCGGTCCCATATGTTGGGCGCAATCGCGCCAGGAGCCGCGGCCGAAGTGCGCGCCGCGCGGGGCGCCGTCACCTGCGCGGTCGACGTGGGCGACGCGTTGGTGTTGCGGCCGCTTTTGCTGCACGCCTCGTCGAAGTCGACGGGATCGAGCATGCGGCGGGTGCTGCATTTTCTTTTCGGGCCGCCGGAATTGCCTTATGGCCTGCGGTGGCAACATGCGGTTTGACAAGCACCGCGACAAAAGCTCCAGCTGAAATCTGAAACTCATGCAAGAACAGACGCCTACTCTCTACGAATGGCTCGGCGGCATCGACGCGCTGAACCGCCTGACGACGCGCTTTTACGAGCATGTGAACGACGACGCCCTGCTGGCGCCGGTGTTCGCGCACATGGACGCGGGCCACGCAGCGCATGTGGCCGCCTTTTTGGCGGAGGTGCTCGGTGGGCCGACGGCCTACTCGGAGGCACATGGCGGCCATCCGCACATGATCCGGCAGCACCTGAACCGCCATCTGACGCAGGACAAGCGTCGGCGCTGGGTGTCATTGCTCCTCGAAACGGCCGACGAGCTGGGCATGCCCGACGATCCGGAATTCCGCTCGGCGCTGGTCGGCTACCTGGAGTGGGGCTCGCGGCTGGCGGTGATCAACTCGCAGCCCGGCGCGGAGGTGAACGCCGACGCTCCCATGCCGAAGTGGGGCTGGGGCGAGGTCAAGGGACCGTATGTTGGTTGATCAGTGAGAAGGGGTCGAGTCGATATGCGCGGTGTTCTCCTCACGCTGGCTCTGCTCGGCGCCGTGGTGTTCGGCGCCGCTTTCGTCACCTCTTTCCTGAACCCTCTGCTGGTAGAGCGGGGCGCGCGCGAAGTCATCCGGATTGAGGTAGAACGCAGGGTGGGCGAGAAGATCGAGAGCCTCTCGGCCGCTCGGATCGTGAGCTTGGGCCAGAGAGCTCTGGGCAAGACCGACGCCGAACTCGAAGACGCGAAGCGAGAACTGGCTGCGGGCATCCCCCGGAAGGTGGCTGAAGTGGTGACCGCCATGCTGAATGCGGACTGCGAGTGCCGGAAGCGGATGGCGGCAGCGGCGACAGGGGCGCAGGAAGCGCGCATCACACAGCTGGGCCAGGTGCGCGAGCGGCTGGCGGGTCTCATCGAATCCGCGTATGCCTCGGTAGCCTCGAACCTGATGAAGGAATTTCGGGTGTTCACGGGATCCAATGCCGCGGCGTTCGCCCTGCTTTGGCTGGTGACGTTTTTCCGAAAGGGGGCGGCCCTGCAGCTGTTGTTGCCGGCGGTCGTGCTAACAGGGGCGGTAGCGCTGACAGGAGGCATCTACATCTTCAACCAGAACTGGCTGCACACCATTGTGTACAGCCAGTACCTGGGGCTCGCGTATGCGGGCTATCTCGGGCTGGCGGCGGTGTTCCTCGCCGACGTGGTCATGAACCGCGCCAGGATCACCACACGGCTGGTCAACGCCTGGCTCCAAGTGGTCGGTTCCGCCGTCCAGGCTGTGCCATGCTGAGCCCCAAGTGATCGAAGCGAGGACACACGCGAGATGACCATCGAAATATCAAAGGAAGCGCGCAAGGAAGCCATTGCCTCCATCGAGCGCTACTTCCTGGAGAACATGGAGGAAAAGATCGGCAATATCGCTGCCGGTGCGCTGCTGGGCTACTTCCTCGAAGAGATCGGACCGCTCGTCTACAACCAGGCGGTGGCGGATGTGCAGGAGCGGCTGCAAGTTCGGGTGTCGGAGCTGGACATCGAGCATCACGAGGATGAGTTCCAGTATTGGCGCAAGTTCGACCGGCAGAAGAAGGGCAAGTGACCGGTGCCATTCGTCGTCACCGAATCCTGCATCCAGTGCAAGCACACCGACTGTGTCGATGTCTGCCCGATGGACTGCTTTGTGGAAGGGCCGAACTTCCTGGTCATCAACCCTTCGGAGTGCATAGACTGCTCGGTCTGCGTTCCCGAGTGCCCGGTCGACGCCATCGTCAATGCGGACGAGATCGCGGAAGGCCAACGGGCGTTCGTCGAACTCAACGAGCGGTTGGCGAATCACCCCGGCTGGAAGCCGATCAACCGGTCGAAGCCCGCTTTGCCAGACCACGAAGCCTGGGCTGGCGTCAAAGCCAAGCTTCACCTTCTGCGGCTCGAATAGCGATCCGGCGGCCGGGCGCTAACATTCCGATCATGGAAAAAAGAAGACTCCGCGTCGGCAGCGCGATCTCCCCCGAGGAGTTCGACGAGTTGTCCGACGAGCAACTCGAACGCCTGGTGCCCAAGGCCTATCGCGAATTCTTCCCGGGCAAGGACGGCTGCGCGGACGGCTACTTCTACCTGCACGACGGCACGGCCTGGAGCTTCTACAAGGGCGGCCTGCTCGACGAATAGCTGCCTGCGGCGTGACTAAGCAGTGCGCCGCTCCAGGCGCCTGCGCACCATGTTGATATTGTTGCGCAGCGCATAGAGTTCGTCGGCATACGACAGCGGCACGGTGATGCCGCCGACTTTTTCTTCCAGCGCGTCCAGCTCTTTCGCGAAGTTCTTGGGGTCGCCGCCTTCGGCCTCCATTTGCTGTTCGATCGCGCTCAGTTGCCCGTACCAGCGGAACACGCGCGAGCGGATGCGGAACGCGTACAGCGGCGGCACGATGCGCGACAGCGGCAGCAATATGGCGATGATGATGCCCAGCGCCAGCCACATGCGCTCGACCAGGTTCGCCAGCCAGAAGGAAAGGTAGCGCTGCAGGAAGGGCTGGCCGCCCTTGATGGCGCGTGCGGCCTCGCGCGACACCGGGTATTCGCTGTGCTCGATGGTCGGGAACGCCGCGGCGCGATTGAACCAGCCGGCGGGGCTGTGCACGTCGCGGGCGGCCTGCGTGAACAACTGCAGCAGGGCAGGGTGCGTGGTTTCGCGCGTCAAAAGCGCCGTGGTGGTCGCGACCAGGCGCAGGTCCGTGGGCGGCAGGTCGCGCGCCAGGTCGACCACGCCACGCGGCAGCACTACGGGCGTGAGGAACGGGAAGCGGCGCGAGTAAGCCTCGCTCTGCGCGAAGTCCATCAGCCGCACACCCGGCGTCTGCAGCAGCATCTGCACCATCAGCGATTCGGGCGCCGAAGCGAAGACGATGGCATCCATTTCCCCGGCGAGGAAGGCCACGGTGGCCGGCGTCTGCTCCAGCTGCGAGACCTTGATGCGGGACTTGTCGATGTTGTTCGCTTCGAACAGTTTGTCCATGAGGCTGGGCACGCCGCTGCCCGCCGTACCCACGTTCAGGTGCAGCCCCTGGAACTGCGTGAGCGCCGTGAGTGTTTTGGTGGCCGTGACCTTGCGCGCCGAGTCCTCGCGGTAGAACAGCCACACCGGCTCGACGAACAGGCTGCCGAGCGATTCGAGGCCGCTCTCGTCGGTGGCAGCGCGCTCGTTGGTGCCGCCTTGCACGAACCCGAGATCGGCCTTGCCTTCGCGCAGCAGCCGCAGGTTGTCGGAGGAGCCCTGGCTTTGCAGCAGCACGACCTCGATGCCGTTGGTCGCCAGCGCTTTCCGGTAGCGCCTGCCGAACTCGTCGTAGGCGCTTTGCGCCGGGCCGGTCGCCACCGTCACGCGCTTGGGTGGTGTCGGGTCCAGCCAGATGTAGGCCAGCACGAGCAGGCCAATGGCCAGCAGGGCAACCGGCCCGACGGAAATGAACAGGTCGCGCAGCGACAGCAGCGTGTAGCGGATCGTTTGGGGCACGTGCGGGGTCACAGGTCGCCGGCGGCAGGCAGGCGCAGCTTGCCGATGGTGATTCCTTGCGCGGCGCGCACTGCGCGAACCACCGCCAGCGCCACGGCTTCTGCCGCCATCGTGCCCAGCACCATCATGCCCAGCGACTTGCCTGCGCGGCCGGTGCCCAATGCGAACAGGGTGTCCCCATCCGACATCGTGTGCACCGGGTTGATGCTGCGCGCCAGCCCGTCGTGGCCCATGGTGGCCAGGCGGCAAGCCTGCGCCTTGGTGATCACGGCATCGGTGGCGATCACCCCGATGGTGGTGTTGGTGCCCGCCAGGTGCGGCTTGGGCGGCTCACCGCGCAGGAGCGCGCGGCGCGAGTCGAGAAGCGCTTTGCCGTTGCGGGTGCGCGCGCCGGCGATCGGCAGCGCCGTGTCCGGATCGATCACATCCCCGAGCGCGTTGCAGGCAATCAAGGCGCCGACCGTGACGCCATCGACCGTGACCGATGCGGTGCCGATGCCGCCCTTCATGCCACGCTCGATGCCGAATATCTTCCCGATGGCAGCGCCCGTGCCGGCACCCACGTTTCCTTCCGCAGGGGCTTTGGCCGACGCGAGTTCACACGCGCGGTAACCGGCATCCGCATCGGGGCGGATCGTCGCGTCGCCGACCAGCAGGTCGAACAGAACGGCGCCCGGCACGATGGGGAGGCGCACCGGCCCGACCGGGAAGCCCACGCCCTGCTCTTCGAGCCAGCGCACGACGCCGGTGGCGGCGTCCAGGCCCCAGGCGCTGCCGCCGGCCAGCAGGATGCCGTGCACGCGATCGACGAGGTTCGTGGGCGAGAGCAGGTCGGTTTCGCGCGTGCCGGGCGCCGCGCCGCGCACATCGACGCCGGCGACCGCGCCTTCGCGCGCAATGACGACGGTGCAGCCCGTCGGCCGGCGCGTATCCGTGAAATGCCCGACTTCGATGCCGGCCACGTCGGTGATGGCGCCGGTGCGGTGGGGCTTGCGAGACGGTGACACGGAGGAACGGACCATGAATTCATTATGCGATGCCCTTAGACTGCTCACACCATCGCAACGCTTCACCGCTCGCCTCGCCATGCCCAGCCGCCGCCGCTTCTCGCTCTTCGCCGCCTCGTCACTTCTGGCCGCGGGGTTTCCCGCCGCGGCGCAGGGCCAGCCCGTGGAGGGCAAGCATTACCAGGTGGTGTCGCCGAAGCAGCCCACCCGCGATCCGCGGCAAGTGGAGGTGCTGGAGTTCTTCGCGTACAGCTGCCATCACTGTCACGACTTCGAACCCGCGCTGGACGCCTGGCAAAAGCAGCTTCCGGCCGGCGTCGCGTTCCGGCGCATCCCTGTCGCTTTTCGCGAGGAACTGGTCGTCCACAACGAGATCTATTGGGCGATCGAAGCGATGGGCCTGGTGGAGCGGCTGCACCGGAAAGTATTTGAAGCCGTCCACGCCAGCCGCGACCAGTTGAAATCCCCGCAGGAGATTGCAGCGTTCGTCGCAAAGAACGGCGTGGATCCGACGGCGTTCATCGACACGATGAAGTCGTTCTCGGTCGCGGGCAAGGTCAAGCAGGCCTTTGCCCTGACCAACGGCTATGGGGTGGAGGGAACGCCCTCGCTCGGTGTCGACGGAAGGTGGCTCACCTCCGGGTCCATGGCTGGATCGAACCCCCGATCGCTGGGCGTGGCGGAGTTTCTGGTCGAGCTCGCCAAAACCAGCCGCTAGTCACCGCCCGGCGCTCAGATGCCGGGTGCGGGCGGCAGGGTCAGGTACTGCGCCCGGCCTCTGGCACGCGGCGGCGCCGTTTGATGATCACGACGGGGGCCGGCGCGGGATGAGCCTCCCGGCGAAGTGGCGCGCGCGGCGCCGTGCGGCGGGCAGCGTCGATGGCCCTCTTCACCTGGCCGGTGGCGAGGGGCGTCACGTGGTCGCCATTGACTTGCAGGTACTGCCCATCGGCCGTTTCGGCCAAGGCGCCGACCTGTGCGTTGCGGGCGACGCTTCCCAGCAAGCGAAAGTCGCTTCCTTCCGTGCGGGCATACGTAAACCGCGCCCAATGTTCGTCACCCAGCTGAACACGCCAGCTCTTGTCATTCATCCACGTACCTCACGAACTTCCTGTGCTGCCGGCTCGTTACGGGCAGCCTTTCCCGGTCAGGGTATTTTATCGGGGTCCCGGATCGCCGGCGCGGCGCCTCCATCTGGAATAATTCGCCACCATGCCAAAACGCACTGCTTGCGCCGGGATCGTCCTGGCCGGGCTGATGACCCTTGCGGCTCTCCCGGCCCGCGCTGCCAGCCTCCAACTCGACGACCTCACCTGGACCGAGGTGCGCGACGGCCTGCGCGCGGGCACGACGACGGTGATCATTCCCGTGGGCGGCACAGAGCAGAACGGGCCGCACATGGCATTGGGCAAGCACAACGTGCGCGCCGGGGCGCTATCGGCGCGCATCGCAGCCAAGCTCGGCCATACGCTGGTGGCGCCGGTGCTGGCTTACGTGCCGGAGGGCCGCATCTCGCCGCCCACCGGCCACATGCGCTTTCCCGGGACGATTTCGGTGCCGGAAGACGCTTTCGCGGCGGTGCTGGCGGGCGCCGCGCGCAGCCTGAAGCAGCACGGATTCCTGGACATCGTCTTGGTAGGCGATTCCGGCAATTACCAGGAGCAGCTCAAGAACGTGGCCCAACGGCTGAACCGCGAATGGGCGTCGGGCCCGGCTCGCGCGCATTACATCGCGGCCTACTACGAGGCCGCGACAACGGATTTTGCGCAGTCGCTGCGCGCCCGTGGCATTGACGGCCAGCCGGGCGGCACTCACGCCGGCGTCGCCGATACTTCGCTCATGATGGCGATCGACGCCTCGCGCGTTCGGGCCGACCGCCTGAAGGCAGCCGACGCCGCCTCGCCGGCTCTCGGATTGGGAGGCGATCCGGGCGCCTCCAGCGCCGCGCTGGGGCAAGTGGGCGTGGACATCGTCATCGACAAGACAACGGCTGCCATCCGGCAGGCCATCGCCGTGCGCAAGCCGGCCGCAAACAAGGAGTGAATGGAATGAAAGTGGGCAGTAACAGGATGGCGGCGCTGGCCGCGGCGATGGCGCTGGCAGGCAGCGCGTGGCAAGCAGGCGCGCAGCCGGCATCGGCGCCCGTCAAGCCGGGTTCGGCGGTGGCCAGGCCCGCATCCGCGGCGGCGAAGCCTGCGTCGGCGCCGGCCATCGTCACCATCCCGGGCATGCCGCCCGTAGTGGATCGCAACAACCTTTACAGCGAAACGGTCGCGGGACGCCTCGCGCCTGCCGTCGTGGGCGCGCTGGAGCGTGTCTACGTGCCTAACCGCAGCAGCCGCACGGTGTCGGTGATCGACCCGGCCACCATGAAGGTGGTGGACACGCTGAAGGTCGGCATCGACCCGCAGCACGTGGTGCCTTCGTGGGACCTGCAGACGCTGTGGGTGGCCAACAACGCCGAAGGCCGCAAGGACGGCAGCCTGACGCCGATCGACCCCAAGACGGGCAAGACGGGCCCGAGCATCCCCGTGGACGACCCGTACAACCTGTACTGGTCACCCGATGGCAAGTACGCCATCGTGGTCGCCGAGGCCTACATGCGGCTGGATTTCCGCGACCCCAAGACGATGAAGCTGGAGTTCTCGATTCCCACGCCGGAGTGCGCGGGCATCAACCATGCCGATTTCTCCATCGATGGCCGCTTCGCCCTCTTCACCTGCGAGTTCGGCGGTGCGGTGTCCAAAATCGACATGGTCAACCGCAAGGTGATCGGCACGATTCGGCTTTCGCCCAAGTTCGATATGCCGGGCGTGCAGGAGAAGCTCGAGCAGGAAGCCGCCAAGCGCGACAAGCAGATGCACGCGATGGGCCACTCGCACGGTGGCGCGCCGGCGCGGGGCAGCCTGTTGGGCATGCCGCAGGACGTGCGCGCCTCGCCCGACGGCAAGCGGTTCTACATCGCCGACATGGTTGCGGACGGTGTGCACATCGTCGACTTCGAGTCGTTCCGCCAGGTCGGCTTCATTCCGACGGGCGTCGGCACGCACGGGCTGTACCCGAGCCGTGACGGAAAATTCCTCTACGTGGCCAACCGCGGTAGCAACAAGATCCGTGGCGGCAAGTCCGGCAAGGGCAGCGTGACGGTGATCGAGTTCGCGACCGAGAAGGTCGCCGCCACCTGGTTCGTCCCCGGCGGCGGCAGCCCGGACATGGGCAACGTCAGCAACGACGGCAAATGGCTGTGGCTGTCCGGCCGCTACGACGACGAGGTCTATCGCATCGACACGTCGAATGGCGCCATGGTGAAGATCAAGGTCGGCCGTGAGCCGCACGGCCTGACCGTGTGGCCGCAGCCGGGCCGCTATTCACTCGGGCACACCGGCAACCTGCGCTGAGTTGTTCAGGCGGCAGGACAAGTCCTACAGGTGGACCCCGCGGTCCGCCGACAGCTTTCCCGTGCCGAGCTTCCTACAGTGAGTGTCTCGTCGGCGCCGCCGGCGGATCATTCGACACGCCCCAGAGGAAGCACACCATGAACACAGAAACCAGCGACAGCATGACCAGCATGAACGGCCCCGGCGTCACGGCCACCCTGAATGGCAACGCCAACGTGGTCCACCGTGTGGCGCAAAAGGCCCACGAGACCGTGGACAAGCTCGAACACACGGTTGCCACGGGCAGCGAACGCGTGATGTCGATGCAGGAAGAGTACGGCAGCTATGCCCGCGAGCACATCAAGGCACACCCCCTGAGCACCGTGGCCGGCGCGTTCGTGGTGGGCATGCTGCTCGGCAAGATACTGCGCTAAGTACCCCGGGCGAGTTCCTTGCGGGCCTGGCCGAAAACCGACCAGCCCGCACTGAGCGCCAGCCCCGCCATCACCGCCGCCACGCCCAAATCGGGCCACGGCGTGCCGGTGCCGAACACTCCCAGCGCCGCCAGCATCACCGCCACATTGCCGATCGCATCGTTGCGGGTGCACAGCCACACGCCGCGCATATTGGCGTCACCCTCGCGCCAGGCGTAAAGCAGCCCCGCCACGCCGAGGTTTGCGGCGAGCGCCATCGCACCCACTACCCCCATCGTCAGAGCCTCGGGCGCGACGCCCTGCGTCGCCGCCCACACCGTCTTGCCCAGTACGAAGCACCCGAAGGCCAGCATGCTCACTGCCTTGACGAGTGCTGCGCGGGCGCGCCACACTGCTGCCAGGCTGAGCACGGCCAGCGTGACGGCGTAGTTCGCCGCATCGCCGAAGAAATCGATGGCGTCGGCCAGCAGCGACACGGAGCCGGATCGCAACCCCGCGGCGATCTCGATCGCGAACATCAGCGCATTGACGGCCAGCGCGATCCAGAGCACCTTGCGGTAGCCGGGGGCGGATGGGTCGCCCGTGGCGTGATGGTGGCCGTGGCTGTGATCGTCGTGGTCATGATGGCAATGGGCGGACATGTGTTTCCTGTTTCCTTCAGGGCTATTGGAAACCCTGGAGCCGCTCCAGGGTCAAGCGGCTTAGGATGGCGCCATGAAGATCAGTGACCTGAGCCGCGCGACGGGCGTCGACGTGGACACCATCCGTTACTACGAGAAGGCGGGCTTGCTCCCCGCGCCCGCGCGCGAGGGCAACGGCTATCGCAGCTATGGCGACGGGCATCTCGAACGGCTCGCCTTCGTGCGGCATTGCCGCGCCCTGGATATTCCTCTGGCCGATGTCAAGCGCCTGCTGGACTTCGTTGGCGGCGCGCGCGACGAAAGCGGCGACATCGACGCGCTCATCGCGTCGCAGCTGCTGCGGGTGCGTGCCCGGCTGAAGAGCCTGCGCGCGCTCGAGCGGCAGCTGGTGGGCTTGCGAGACAGCTGCGACGCGGACCACGCCCGCCATGAGTGCGGCATCCTGCAGGAACTGGTGGCGGCGGCGCACGGCGAAGCCTGCGCCTGCCATCCGACGGCCGGGGCACGATGAACGCCGCACTGCCGTTGCCACGCATCACCGCCACGGTCATTGCGCCGGGAGCTTGGCCCGGGCCTTGGTGATCCAGAGTTGCAGGTTGTCCAGCATGCCGTCCTGGCTGAACGAGCAGCTCTCCCCACTGAAAAGGGCGCTGGATTCCAGGCGGTCCAGCAGGTCGTCCAGTACCTGGCGGTAGGCCGGTGGCAGCGCTTGCAGCAGTGCCTCGTGGTCGCGTGCCTGCGCGCAGAAGGCCTGCGCACCCACCTCGCCGCGGCGCAACCGGTCCAGCGTGGTTTGCAGGGTGTCGAGTTCCTGCATGGGTCAGTTTTTCGCGATGGGCGCCGGCAGCGCCATGCCGCGTGCCCGCATCACGGTGCGCAGACGGTCGGGATAATCGGTGATGATGCCGTCCACGCCCCAGCCGATCAGCCGTTCCATGTCGGCGGGGTTGTTGATGGTCCAGGGAATCACCTTCAAGCCCAGCGACTGGGCTTCCTTGACGAGCGGCTCCGTGACCGCGCCGCCATTGGGCGACCACACGGCGCCGCCGGCGGCCTTGACCATCTTGGGCGCACTGCCGAAATCCGCG
Source organism: Ramlibacter sp. WS9 (assembly GCF_003797765.1). Classification (GTDB taxonomy): domain Bacteria; phylum Pseudomonadota; class Gammaproteobacteria; order Burkholderiales; family Burkholderiaceae_C; genus Ramlibacter. The sequence continues at coordinate 98,254 of NZ_RKMB01000017.1, forward strand.
AACTTCAGGCCGGCCGTCCATTCGCCCGACTGCAGGTTGTCGTTGTTGGCGGTCTGTACCGAGAGGTAAACGGTGGGGATCGCCGGCGCGAGCTGCTGCACCAGCTTGAGCGTGCGCCAGTCGAAGCTCTGGATCGTCACGCGCGATGCCATGCCTGCTTCGCTCACCACCTTCAGCAGCGCGCGCGTCATTTCCTCGGGGCCCAGCGTGTCGCCCGGCTGCGACGGGTTGATCTTGGTCTCGATGTTGAAGCGCACGTCCTTGGCGCCCAGCGCCTTGACGCGTTCGAACAGGGCCGCCAACGTGGGCATGCGCGTGCCGTCGCGGGGCTGCTGCGAGTCGAAGGTTTTGGCGTAGGCCGATTCGGGATTGACACGGCCGATGTCATACGCCTGCAGTTGCGAGAACGTCAGCGACCGAAGCAGCGGGCCTTTGGTACCCGGCAGCCATTGGCCGGCTGCGTCGCGCGTGATCGCCGGATTGAGGTGCGGATCATGCGCGATGACGACCAGACCGTCGGCCGTCACACCCACGTCCAGCTCCAGCGTGGTGACGCCGATCTCCAGCGCCCGCTCGAACGCCGGAAGGGTGTTCTCCGGCGCGTTGCCGCGCGTGCCGCGGTGGCCTTGGAGGTCGAACGCGAAAGCGGGCAGGGCCAGTGCGGCGGCCAGCAGGAGAAAGGCAGAGATGTTTCGCATAGGTCCATTTTGCCGCGCGCTGAGGCGATGTCGATATCAGAGCAAAATCAGGACGTTACAACTGTCGGAGTAAGGGATGCGAACCGTGCTAGGAATCGCGATAGCGCTGCTTTGCGTGGGTGCCGTTGCATCATCGGAACCGCGAAGCGGGGCCTCCAAAAACTCTGCGCATCCACTAGGCAATTTCACGAGTGGGAGTCAGGCTAACGATCAGCCGATCGGCACCAAGAACGCACCGATTTTCATAGAAGGATTGATCGTCACCAGGCCGAGCGAGAAGGAAACACAACGCGAAGAGAAGGAGAATAGGGACAAATCAGCGAACGATACCTTGGCAATCCGAATAAATGGCTTGACCGCGCTGTTTACTGGCTTGGCGTTTCTGACTGCACTTGGTCAAGTCTTTCTGTTCTACAAGCAACTTCGCTATATGCGCGAGAACTTGCGGGATGCCAAGACGGCCGCTGATGCCGCGAAATCCAGTGCCGACGTTGCACGAGAGGCGCTGGAAAAGCTGGAGCGGGCAATTGTTGTGCCGACAAGAGTTACTTACTATTGGCATGGAGACACGGACAGACCTGGGAAGTTTTGGTGGTCATTTCATCCCGCGGTAAAAAATGCTGGGCGAACACACACGGTGGACATGCGAATGTCCTTCAACTCGGTCCTTAGGGATAGCCCGATTCCCGAAGACTTTGAGTTCTCCTATCTGACACCACCGAGACCACTGAACTTGGGCCCTGAGATGCTCGCAGAGTGGGGAGGACACGGCATTTCGGCAACAGACGAAACACTCATCGCCATAAGGGAGGGAAAGAAGTTCTACTACTTCTGGGCGGAGTTTTCGTACAAGGACGTATTTAGCCAACAGCGCCATCTGACGCGCGTTTGCTATCAAATTGGAGCAGTCCTTGGCGATCCGGCTAGCCCTCTTGAACCTCACACTATCAGCTTCGCCATACACGAACAGTACAACGAAACAAGCTAACGCTTGGACCGCTCCGAACACACATCCTGTACCCGAAGGTTGCTTTGGAGTCTGACCGACACTTGCCCGCGGCGGGCTGGGCATTGCCCGGATAGCGCCTTCCACCTACACTGCGCGCTGTTCGGCACGGCTTTTTCATCACGAGGTGACTGGTAATGAACAAGAAATTCGTGATCGCCTGGGTGGCTGTCTTCGTCGCCTGGATGGCGGGCAGCTTCGTCGTCCATGGCGTACTGCTCCATGCGGACTACGCGGCGCTGCCGAATCTGTTCCGCCCGGAGGCGGACGCGCAGAAGTACTTCCCGCTGATGATCTTCGCGCACGTTATCCTGTCCGGCGCCTTCGTGTGGATCTACTCGCGCGGCGCCGAGGCCAAGCCCTGGCTGACGCAGGGCCTGCGTTTCGGTCTGGCGGTCGCACTGCTGACGTCGGTGCCCATGTACCTCATCTACTACGTGGTGCAACCCATGCCCGGCGCGCACGTGGTCAAGCAGATCGTGTTCGACAGCATTCTCCAGCTGGTGTTGGGTGCGCTGGTGGCCTTCCTCTACCGCGACGCCAAGGCGGCCTGAAGGAGCCTGGCCATGGCATCGATCTTCCCGCTGGAAGGCGGTTGCGACTGCAAAACCGTGCGCTACCGGATGGAGACGCGCCCTCTCTTCGTGAACTGCTGCCACTGCCGGTGGTGCCAGCGGGAGACCGGCGCGTCGTTCGCGCTGAACGCGATGATCGAGGCCGACCGCGTCACGTTGCTGGGCGAGGAGCCCGAAGTGGTCGACACGCCCTCGGCCAGCGGCCAGGGCCAGAAAATCGCGCGCTGTCCAAAGTGCCGCATCGCAGTGTGGAGCAACTATTCGGGCGCCGGCCCTTCCGTTCGCTTCGTGCGCGTCGGCACGCTGGATGAGCCTGACCACCTGCCGCCGGACATCCACATCTTCACCGGGACCAAGCAGCCTTGGGTGATGCTGCCTCCGGGCACGCCAGCCGTGGCCGAGTACTACGACCGCAACGAATACTGGCCTGCCGAGAGCCTGGCGAGGCGCGAGGCGCAGCTGGCGAAGATCGCGGCGGCGAAAGCGGGTGGATGATCGCCTTGCGATTTCATCGCTGGTGGCTTGCGATGGCCTGCGCGTTGCTGACGCCATGGGTGGGTCCGCACGTCGACAGGTACCTGCCACTCGGTGGGCTGCTGCTTCGAGTACGCACAGAATCACCCGATGCCGCGTTCTGGATCATCGCGGCGCTGCTGCTTGCCGTCGCCTATGGAGCCTGGTTCGCCCTGTTGAGCGTGCTGTCGGCATGGCTCGCACGCCGGCGCCGGCTTTGAAATAATCGCGCCATGTACACACTCTATGGAACCCGCGGCTCGGGCTCGGCTGCTGTCGAGATGGCGCTGGAGCTGGCGCGCTTGCCGTACCGCATCGTCCGGGCGTCCGAGTGGGAGCCGGACTCGGCGCTGGATGAGCTGCGCAAGGTCAATCCGCTGGGCCAGATCCCGACGCTCGTGACGCCGGGCGGGCAAGTGATGACCGAGAGCGCCGCCATCCTCATCCACCTGGGGCTCGACGCCGCCGGCCCCGGGCTGTTGCTCCCGGTGGATGCAGCGGCACGCGCGCAGGCGATACGCGGGCTGGTCTTCATCCCCGCCAACTGCTATAGCCGCATCACCGTCATCGACTACCCGCAGCGATTCACCATCGCAGCCGACGAGAAGGCGCTGGACGCGATCCGGCAGGGCACACGCAAGGACTTGCATCGCAACTGGGAAGTCTTTGCCGACACGTTCACCCGCCAGCCGTTCCTCTGCGGCGACACGCCGGGTGCGCTGGACTGTCTCGCTGCGGTCGTGTCTCGATGGTCGGGAAGCCGTGCGCACCTGCGGGAGCACCGGCCCGCTTTCCATGACGTGCTGATGCGCATCGAATCGCATGAGACACTCGCGCCGGTGTTCAAGCAGCACTGGGACAACTGAGGTTCAAACCATGCCGCGCCGTCCGCAAAACATCCACAAGGCGTATCACGCCCACGTCTATTTCGACGCCGCGACGGTGCCGCGAGCACGCGCGCTCGTCGCCGAAGCGGGTGGGTTGTTCAGGGTGCAGGTCGGGCGCGTTCACGAAACCGAGGTCGGCCCGCACCCGCGCTGGAGCTGCCAGCTCGCATTCAGCGCGGCGGAGTTCGACAAGGTGATTCCATGGCTCGACGCGCATCGCGACGGCCTCGACGTCTTCGTGCATGGCCTGACGGGCGATGACCTCGCCGATCACACCACGCACGCCTACTGGCTGGGTAACGAGTGGCCGCTGAAGCTGGAGATGTTCACGCGCGGTGCGGCCACCTGACTCAGTCGTGCAACGACGACAGGAACTGTTTCAGCTCCGGCGTCTGCGGATCGCCGAACAACTGCTGCGGCGGGCCCATCTCATGAACGCGGCCCTGGTGCATGAAGATCACGCGGTCGCTGACTTTGCGCGCGAAGCTCATTTCGTGCGTGACCATCAGCAACGTCATGCCTTCCACCGCGAGGCTCTCGACCACGCGCAGCACTTCGCCCACCAGCTCCGGGTCGAGCGCGCTCGTGATTTCGTCGCACAGCAGCACCGCCGGTTCCATCGCCAGCGCGCGGGCGATGGCCACGCGCTGTTGCTGGCCGCCGGACAATTGGTCGGGCATCGCGTCGAACTTTTCGGCAAGGCCGACGCGCTCCAGCAGCTTCTTCGCCAGCGCAGTGGCGCCAGCCACGTCCTTCTTCTTCACCAACGTCGGCGCCAGCATGATGTTGCGGCCGACGGAGAGATGCGGGAACAAGTTGAAGCTCTGGAAGATCATGCCCACGTGCTGGCGCAACTCGCGCATGGCGGCGGGGCTGTCGTGCAGCAGGGGTTTGCCGTCGACCGTCAGCGCGCCATCCTGGAACGTCTCCAGGCCGTTGATGCAGCGAAGCAGCGTGCTCTTGCCCGAGCCGCTCTTGCCGATGATGGCGATGACTTCGCCGCTTTCGACTTTCAGGTCGATGCCCTTGAGTACCTCGTTCGTCCCGAAGGACTTGCGCAGGGCGGTGATTTCAACGATGGGCCGCATTCATGCGCCTTTCCAGTTGCTTCGCGTAGAAGCTGATGGGGAAACACAAGCCGAAGTAAAGCAGCGCGACGCAGCTGTACACGACGAAGGGCTTGAACGTGGCGTTGGTGATCATGGTGCCGGCCTTGGTCAATTCGATGAAGCCGATCACCGAGGCCAGGGCCGTGCCTTTGATCACCTGCACCAGGAATCCCACGGTGGGCGGGATCGCGATGCGCGTGGCTTGCGGCAACACCACGTGGCGCAGCTGCTCCCCGAAGTTCATCGCCAGGCTCTGCGCGGCTTCCCACTGGCCCTTGGGGATGGATGCGACGCAGCCGCGCCAGATTTCCGTGAGGAAGGCGCTTGTGTAGAGCGTCAACGCCAGCGCGGCGGCCACCCAAGGCGAAGTGTTGATGCCGAAGAGCGCGATGCCGAAGTACGCCAGGAACAGCTGCATCAGCAGCGGTGTGCCCTGGAACAATTGCACGTAGCCGCTCACGAAGCGCTGGGCCCAGATCGATGGAGTGAGCCGCATGATCAGAAGGGCCAGGCCCACCAGCCCACCGCCGATGAAGGCGATCAGCGACAGCGCGACGGTCCAGCGGCCGGCCAGCAGCAGGTTGCGGAAGATGTCCCAGACGGTGAATTCGACCATATTGTCCTAGCGGCCGAAAAGAAAACGCGGACCGAGCCAATTCAAGAGCCGCCGCACCGCGATCGACAGCACCAGATAGATGCCGGTGGCGATCAGGAAGGCTTCGAACGCGCGGAAGTTGCGGCTCTGGATCAGGTTGGCGGCGTAACTCAGTTCCTCGGTGGAAATCTGTCCGCAGACGGCCGAACCGAGCATCACGATGATGATCTGGCTGACGAGCGCCGGCCAGACTTTGCGCAGCGCCGGCGGCAGCACCACGCGGATGAAGATCTGGGCCCGGTTCATCGCCAGGCTCAGCGCTGCTTCGATCTGGCCGCGTGGCGTGGCTTCGATGCCCGCGCGGATGATCTCGGCGGCATAGGCGCCCAGGTTCACCACCATGGCGATGATCGATGCGGTCTCGGGCGAGAGCTTCACGCCCGCGGCCGGCAGGCCGAAGAACACGAAGAACAGCTGGACGATGAAGGGCGTGTTGCGGATCAACTCCACGTACACGCCCACGACCGTGCGCAACCACGCGCCTCCGTACGTCCGCGCCCAGGCGCAGGCGACGCCGACGACGACCCCGATGACGGCCGAGATGACGGTGAGGCCGAGGGTCCACACCACGCCCTTGAGCAGCATGCGCCACTCGACGAGGATGGAGAGGAAGTCGAAGGTGACGCGCATGAGTTATTAGTTGGGCAGATCGCCGGCCGGACGCCCGAGCCACTTCATCGCCATCTTGTCGATGTCGCCGTTCTTCTTGGCATCGGCCAGGATCTCGTTGACCTTCAGGCGCAGCTTGTCCTCGCCCTTGCCCACACCGATGAAGTTGGGCGAATCCTTCAGCACGAACTTGTATTCGGTACCCAGCTGCGGATTCTTGGCCATCATGTTGCCGGCCACTTGCGCGCTGGTCGCGACCAGCTGCGTCTGGCCGGCGACGAACGCGGAGACGGTGGAGTTGTTGTCCTCGAAGCGGCGCAGCTCGGTGGTGGGCGGCGCGACCTTGGTCAGCTCCATGTCGTCGACCGAGCCGCGCGTGACGGAGATCGACTTGCCCGCCATGTCGGCCGGCGATTTCACGGCCAGAGTCTTGGGGCCGAACACGGCGATGAAGAAAGGCGAGTAGGCGGCGGTGAAGTCGATCACCTTTTCGCGATCGGGATTCTTGCCCAGCGTGGAAATCACCAGGTCGGCCTTCCTGGTCTGCAGGTAGGGGATGCGGTTGGCCGAGGTCACCGACAGCAGTTCCACCTTCACGCCCAGCTTGCCGGCGATGTAGTTGGCCATCTCGATGTCCAGGCCCTGCGGCTTCAGGTCGGTCCCGACGAAGCCGTAGGGCGGGAAGTCGGTGGGGATCGCGATCTTGATCTCTTTGGACTTCATGATGTCGTCGAGCGCCGTCTGCGCCTGCGCGGCACCGCCGGCGGCCACCAGCGCGGCGGCGGCCAGGGCGATCGAGAAACGCCGTTTGCTGATCTTCATAACACTTCTCCTAGGTAGGTCGAACGGGACGCCCGCGCTTTGCGGGCTGGGGATGATTCGCTTGTATGCAACTCTTGTGCCTTGCCTTTGAGCGGGGCCAGGGCTTGGCGCAGCTTGGCCAGCGGGTCGGCGTCGCCGGGCATCTGCAGCTTGACCTGCCAGGTGGACAGGTGGGCAGCCATGAGCTGTTCGGCCTTGCGCAGGTCGCCGGCTTCGAGCGCGGCGACGATGTCGACGTGCTCGGCGCACGATTGCGCGGCGTCTTCCGGCGACTGGTAACGCATCGCGATGAGCGTAGTGCGGGCGGTGAAGTCGCGCAGCGTTTCCGCCAGCAGCGAGTTGCCCAGGCACTCGGCCAAGCAGACGTGGAAGTCGCCCAGCAGGAAACTGCGCGCGCCAATGTCGGTGCCCTTGACGGCGGCTTTCTGGCGAGAGATGTGGGACCGCAAACGGGTGATGGCCGACTTGTCGACCTTCTTGGTGCTGCGGATCAGGCCCGTCTCGATCACGCGGCGGGCCTCGAAAGCCTCGCGCGCTTCATCTTGCGAAGGCTCGACGACATACCAGCCGCGCCGGGCACTGACGGTGACGATGCCGCGCGCGGCCAGGCGTGTCAACGCTTCGCGCACGATGGTACGGCTGCAGTCGAACAGCATGGCCAGCTGCTGCTCGCCCAGGCGAGAACCCGGTTCGAGCTTGCGCGCCATCACGGCTTCGAGGATGCGGTCGCTGATTTCGGACGAAGTGGCCATGTTTCAATGTATAGCAGTTCTCGTGCCATTGGTATACAAGACTTGCGCACCAAAACAGGGGTTTCCCGGGGGTCGGACGCCCGACGCGCACCAGCTTGGTTCGATCGAGGCCCCTATCATGGGCATCCACTTTTCAAGGACGCGGCAACATGGCGGAAGTCACGGGCATCGACCATATCTACATCACGGTCAGCGACATGGCGCGGTCCGAGGCGTTCTACGACAAGGTGCTGGCGCAGGCCCTGGGCTTTCGCAAGAACCGGTTCGAGATCGGCGGTGACCCGCATGTGCAGTACTACAACCGGCTCTTCGGCTATGTCATCCGGCCCGCGCGGTCGGCCGCGGCGCACGACCCGTACTCGGCGGGTCTGCACCACTTCTGCTTTCGTGTGGACAGCATCGCGGACGTGGAGTCGGTGGCGCAGCAACTCCGAGACGCCGGCATCGACGCGACGCCGGCCGGCTTGCATCCGGGCTACGCGCCGGACTACTGGGCGACGTTCTTTACCGACCCGGACGGCGTGCGGCTGGAAGTAACCAACTACCGGCAGGAGCGGCGCGACCGGCACGACCGGTGGGAGGAACTCGGCCGCACCGGGTGATGGCCCCCGGGCTGATGTCTCAGCGTGCAATGATCAAATCAGCGCTTCAGGAACTGCGGAATCTGTGCCTTTTCCGCTGTTGCAACGGGCAAGGTCCGTACCGGCGCGCTGTGCGACACGGCGGCTGCTCGCGAGCCCGACGCCGACATCAGCCTTGAACCATGGACCAGCGCTTCCTGCGCCGGCATCAGGCTCCCGGGCCGCGAAGGGCCCACGCGCGTACCCTGCGCCGCGGAGGGTGACGGATCGTTCGCGGCCACCGGCGGCAGCAGCACCGGCCGCATCCACTCGATGATCGGTGCCCATTGCGCCAGGTCGGCCGCTGCCTGGCTGGGCGGCAGGTCGAACATGGTCAGGCCTCGTTCGAGGCTGCGCACGTACAGCTGGGTTTCGCGCAGAGGGCCGAGGAAAGGAACGCCCAGCCCCCGGGACCATTCGGCCAGCGACTGCGCTGCGCTGGTGCGGCCGTCGATTCGCATGCCCACGACGGCCAGCCGGCAGCGGCCCGATGCCACGCGGGGCAGGGCCATCAGCTCGGCGTGGCAGGCGGCGGCCGATTCGCGATCGAACATCGACGGGCACACGGGCATGATGATCGCGTCGGCGAACATCACGACGCGGGCCAACTCGAATCCGTGGATGCCGCCGGGGGTGTCCAGCACCACATGCGTGATGCCTGTCGGCACGCGCAGCATGTTCTTCTGGTCCATCGCCCAGGGGGCGATTTGCGGCAGTGCCGGGTCGCGGCGCTTGAGCCAGCCGCGGCTGGATTGCTGGCGGTCCACATCTCCCAGCATGACCGAATGGCCCTGGCGTGCGCACCACGCCGCCACGTGGGCGGCGAAGGTGCTCTTGCCGCTGCCGCCTTTGCGGTTGACGACTGCGATCACGGGCATGAAAACTCTTTCCGGGATGCGGGAGGGGGATACAGTTTGGAACAAAACTGCTCGGCCGTCCAGAGGCGAATCCCCAAGCGCCTTTCGCGCTAGTTGTTTTGTAGCAGTTATGCGTCGGAGGGGCGGCCTGCCATGCCGAAGCGGTGCCAGGCGCGCCGCAACTGGGTGTCGGAGCTGAAGCCCGCCAGTTCCGCTGCTTGGGCCACGCTGCGGCCCGACTCCAGCGCCGCCTGTGCCACGGCGAGGCGGATGCGGCGCAGGTAGTGGAGCGGGGCGGTGCCGGCGTGCTCGATGAAGAGGCGCGTCAGGTGCCGTGGCGAAGTGTGGCCGACCTCCGCCATGCGCGGGACGGTCCACTCCGCGTGCGGCTGTGCGCTCACCGCGTCCTGTACGCGGTGCAGCGCCGGGTGCATGTGATTGCGATAGGCGAGGAAAGGAGACAACTCCGGGTCCTGCGGGCCGCGGCGCAGCGCGACCACCATGGTTTGCGCTACTTGCGAAGCCAGCGCCGCACCGCACTCCTGTGAGACCAGGTGCAGCGCGAGGTCGATTCCTGTGGTGATGCCGGCACTCGAAGCGACGGCGTCGTCGATCACGAAAACGCGATTGGCGACCACCTCGCATCCGGCAGCCACGCTGCGAAGTTCATCCAGGTGCTGGTGATGCGTGGTAGCGCGCCGCCCCTTGAGCAGGCCCGCATGCGCGGCGATCAACGCGCCGGCGCACACGGTCACGAGGCGCAGGCCGTCCTGCCCGGGCGTGAACCCCCGCAGCCAGTCGATGGTCTGCGGTGCGCCCGCCTGCTTGGCGTCGAACATGCGGCCCGGCATGCCCACCAACACGACCCAGCTGGGCGAGGGCAGGCGGGGCGGAAGCGGCTCGACCCCCGCCACGTGCAGCCCCACCGAAGTCTGCGGCGCCGCGTGGGGGCCGACGAAGTTCAGCTCGAAGCGCGGAGGGCGCTCCTGGGCGGCCAGGAGCTGGTTGGCGATGCGGAACGCCTCGGCCGGGCCGGCCCAGTCCAGGATCAGGCTGCCCGGAAGCAGCACGAAGAACAGGTGGATGGGCGACCCGCTCACGGCACGGTCAGGCGGGGGTGGCCAGGCGGTCGATCGCCTGCGGCACGGTGCAGATGCGCGCGAACCGGTCCTTCAGCACGGCCGCGGTGCGCGCCTTGATGTCGGCGGCGGGCAGCGGCGAACCATCCTCGTGCTGCATGTCGAACGTGAGCGTGGCATCGGTGACGTAGTCGACCTGGAATCCCAGGTCCGACGCGTGGCGCGTGGTCGTCTCGCAGCACTGTTCGGTGCGGATGCCGGTGACGACGAGGCGGCCGATGCCGTTTTGCGTCAGCCACACGTCCAGGCCGGTGCCCACGAGCGCGCTGTGGCGCGACTTGTAGAAGGTGGCGGCGGCTTCCGAGGGCGCCAGGCCCTCCAGCGGACGGACGTGTCCCGATTCGATCGCGAAAGCGTTCTGGGCGGTCTTGGGCCCGTCGACGTGGAAGATGCGGACGATGGGCACGCCTTGCTTCTGCGCGGCGTCGATCAGCGCGTTTTGCGCGGCCAGGTAGGCCGGCACGTCACGCTCGGTGAAGTAGGGGCGCTGGCGAAACGATTCCTGGATGTCGATCAGAACGAGACACGATTTCATGGGGGCTCCTGGGTTGGTATGAGCCTGATTGTTCCGGTAACGGGCAGTGCCGGCCACTCACTGGCGGACCGGCTTCGATCATTTTAGGACATCATGTTCGGCGCAGTGCCAACGCAACCGCGGGAAGTGCGGCAAGCAGGGAGGGCGCGCCCCTGATGCAGGCGGGGAGGCGGAAGGTGCCGGCATAGCGGCGATAATTTCGGCATGAACCCGAAACCAGCGACTCAGCCCGGCACGCTCAGCTACGAGCAGGCGGGCGTCAACTACGACCTGATCGACCCCTTGAAGGTCGCCGCGCAACGTGCCGCTGCCGCCACCGGCTCCCATCTTTCAGCGCATGGTTTCAGCGAGGTGAAGGCCTCGCGTGGCGAGTCGGCCTATGTGGTCGACGTCGGGCCTTTCTACATTGCATCCATCGTCGAATGCCTGGGCTCCAAGGCGCTGGTTGCCGACGAGATGCACAAGCTCACCGGCAAGAGCTACTACGACAGCATTGCCCAGGACACCATCGCCATGGCGATCAACGACCTCATCACCGTCGGCGCCACGCCGCTTGTGGTGCAGGCCTACTGGGCCGCGGGCGGCTCCGACTGGTTCGGCGACGCGCAGCGTTCGCAGGCGCTCGTGGCGGGCTGGAAGCGCGCCTGCGACGTCTGCGGTGTGGCCTGGGGCGGCGGTGAAACACCGGCGTTGGCCGGCATCGTCGAGGAGGGCCGCATCGACCTGGCCGCCTCGTGCACGGGCCTCGTCAACCCGAAGGAGCGCTTGTCGCTGGGCGATCAGCTCGCACCCGGCGACGCGATCGTGCTGCTGGCCTCCAGCGGCATCCACGCTAACGGCCTCAGCCTCGCGCGCAAGCTGGTGGAACGCCTGCCGCAGGGCTACCTCACGCCGCTGCCCGATGGAACCAGCTACGGCGAGGCGCTGCTCGCGCCCACCGTGCTGTACTCGCCGGTGACCGAGGCATTGTTCAAGGCCGGCATCCAGCCGCGCTACTGCGCCAACATCACCGGCCACGGCTGGCGCAAGCTGCTGCGGCATCCGGCGCAGTTCACGTACCGCATCCACTCGGTGCCGCCCGTCACGCCGGTGCTGAAGTTCATCCAGCAGCACGCGAAGCAGGACGATCGCGAGGCGTACAGCACGTTGAACATGGGCGCCGGTTTCGCGATCTTCGTGAAGGCGGAAGACGCGCAGCGCACTGTGGATGTCGCGCAGGCGGCCGGCGTGTCCGCGATCGTCGCGGGCAGCATCGAAGCCGGTCCCAAGCAACTGCTGATCGAGCCGCTGGGCATCCGCTTCGGCGACGACGACCTGCAGCTGCGCTGACCGGTTCGCGCTCGATGGAATTCACTCCCGCCCAGAAACGCGCCGCGGCCTGGCTGCTGATCGCGTTGCTGGCCGTGCTGGCGCTGCGGTCGCTGGGCCCGGTGCTCACGCCCTTTGTCGTGGCCGCCGTGCTGGCCTACGCGCTGACACCGCTGGTGGACCGGCTCGACGAGCTGGGCCGCGGCCGCATGCCGCGCTTCATCGCCGTGGTGATCGTCGAGCTGCTGCTGATCCTGGCACTGGTCTGCCTGGTGCTGCTGATCGTGCCCGTCATCGCGAAAGAGGTGCCGCTGATGCGCGAGCAGATGCCGCTGGTCTTCGACAAGCTCAACTCCGCGCTCGCGCCCTGGCTGGCCCAGATGGGCTTCAAGGTCTCGCTCGACCTGGACAGCCTCAAGGTGCTCGCGCTCAAGTACCTCAATGCCAACTACGCCGACGCGCTCGAATCGCTGCTGCCTTCGCTCAAGCTGGGTGGCAGCGTCGCGCTGACGGTGGTCGGCTATGCCGTGCTGATCCCGGTGGCTTTGTTCTACCTGCTGCTGGACTGGAAGCAACTGGTCGTCAAGGTGCTGGAACTGGTGCCGCCGCGCGCCCGGCCCGGCGTCGATTCGTTCACCGGTGAAGCCGACCAGGTGCTCGGCCAGTACCTGCGCGGGCAACTGCTGGTGATGCTGACCATGGCGATCTTCTACAGCACCGGCCTGGCGCTGTTCGGGCTGGACCTGGCCGTGCCGATCGGCTTCTTCACCGGCCTGGCCATGTTCGTACCTTATATCGGATTTGGCATCGGCCTCATCCTGGCGATCCTCGCGGGCTTGCTTCAATTCGCATCGATCAAGGCGCTGGTCATGGTTGCGGCGGTGTATGGCACCGGCCAGGTGATCGAGGGCTTCTATCTCACGCCGCGGCTCGTGGGTGAACGTATCGGCCTGCATCCGCTGGCCGTGATCTTCGCGCTGCTGGCTTTCGGTCAACTCTTCGGCTTCGTCGGCGTGCTGGTGGCATTGCCCGCCAGCGCGGTGCTGCTGGTGGCGGTCCGGCGGCTGCGCGCAGGCTACATGGGCAGCAAGCTGTACCACAGCTGATATCCGATAGCCATGAAGCAGATCGCCCTCGACATCGGCCTGGCGCGTGGGCCTACGCTGGCGAGCTTTTGCGCCGGCCCGAACGAAGCGGCGTTGAAGCATCTGCAGCTGTGGGCCGGGAGCCCCACGCGCTCCCCTGTGCCGACCTATCTCTGGGGCGCGGGTGCCAGCGGCAAGACCCACCTGCTCAAGGCCGTGGCGGAATCGCTGCGCGAGCAGGGCGCCTCGGCCGGATGGCTGGACGCCACGATCCACGAGCCGCCGGAATTCAACGAGCACTGGGCCGTCGTGCTGCTGGACGACGTGCACCTTTACACCGCCGTGCAGCAGCACGCGGCCTTCAACTGGTTCGTCAATGCGCAGACGCTGCAGCGCGGCGTGCTGGCCGCCGGTGCCCTGCCGCCAGCAGACCTGAAGCTGCGCGAAGACCTGCGCACTCGCCTGGCGTGGGGTCATGTGTACCAGCTCCACGTGCTCAGTGAGCCGGAACGCCGCGCCGTGCTGCGCCAAGCCGCCGACGCCCGCGGTGTGTTCTTGAGCGACGAGGTGATGGACTTCATGCTGACGCGCTTTTCGCGCGACCTGGGCAGCCTCATGCAACTGCTGGAGCAGCTCGATGGCTATGCGCTGCAGACCAAGCGCGCCATCACCATCCCGCTCATCAAGGCGATGCTGGAGAGCGAGTGACCTGCTCGGTCCGCGCGAGCAGGGTGGGCGGGGCCGGCGAGCAAACCAGACAAAACTAGAATCGGGAGCTTATGGGCCCCAAAACCAGAATCGCGCTTTTCGACCTCGACCACACCCTCCTGCCCATTGACTCCGACTATTCCTGGGGTGTTTTCACCCAGGACATCGGCTGGACCGACCCGATCGCGTTCAAAGAGCGCAACGACGAGTTCTTCGAACATTACAAGGCGGGCACGCTCGATATCCACGATTACGTCCGCTTCGCGACGGAAGCCGTGCGCCTGCATGGGCCGGTCGAAGCAGCGGCGGCCCACGAGCGATTCATGCGCGCGGTCATCGGGCCCGCACTGCGCCCTGAGGCCCAGGCGCTGGTGCGGCGGCACCGCGACGCTGGCGAGCCAGTCGTCATCGTCACCGCCACCAACGAATTCGTCACCCGGCCGATCGCCGGCGCCTTCGGCGTGGAAGAGCTGATCGCGGTGGAACTGGAACGCGGGCCTGACGGCTGGATCACCGGTGAAATAGCCGGCGTTCCGTCCGCCCGGGAAGGCAAGGTCGAGCGTGTGGCCCAATGGCTGGCGGCGCGTGGCCTGGGCTGGGATGGGGTGGAATGCACTTTCTACTCCGATTCCGTCAACGACCTGGCCCTGCTGGAAAAGGTCAACCACCCGGTGGCGACCAACCCGGACGAGCGGCTGCGCGCCATCGCCACCGAGCGCGGCTGGCGCATACTGGATCTATTCAAAGACACATGATCAAGAAATTCATCGACAAGCTGTTCGGCACCGCCGCCAGCGGCAAGGGCGGCAAGCCCAATTTCGGCAAGCGGCAGGAAGTCGGGCCCCAGGAACACGGCATCGATCCGGCGCTGGTGGACGAGCGCGCCTTGAACGTGGTGCACACGCTCAAGGAGGCGGGCTACGAGGCGTACATCGTCGGTGGTGCGGTGCGCGACCTGCTGGTCGGCCTGCGTCCCAAGGATTTCGACGTGGCCACCAGCGCCACGCCCGAGCAGGTCAAGGGCCTGTTCCGGCGCGCCTTCATCATCGGCCGGCGCTTTCGCATCGTGCATGTGGTGTACGGCCGTGGGCGCGAACACGAGGTGATCGAAGTTTCCACCTTCCGGGCCTACATGGACAACGCCGCCGCCGAACAGGTGGCCGGCAACGAAAAAACCAGCAAGAGCGAATTGGCCGGCATGAAGCACGCCGTCGATTCGACCGGCCGCGTCCTGCGCGACAACGTCTGGGGCCCGCAGGAAGAAGACGCGACCCGCCGCGACTTCACCATCAACGCGATGTACTACGACCCCGAGACGCAGACGGTGGTGGACTACCACGGCGGCATCAAGGACGCGAAGAAGCGCACGATCCGCATGATCGGCGACCCGCTCACGCGCTACCGCGAAGACCCGGTGCGCATCATCCGCGCGGTTCGCTTCACCGCCAAGCTCAACCCGCTGGGTTTCAAGCTCGACGCGAAGACAGCAGCTCCGCTGGTCCAGTGCCAGGCGCTGTTGGCGGACGTGCCGCAGAGCCGCCTGTTCGACGAGATGCTCAAGCTGTTGCAGACCGGGCATTCGCTGGCGACCATCGAGCAGCTCAAGGTGCTGGGCATGGCGCGCGGCATTTACCCGCTGCTCGACCTGGTCGTCGAGCGCGCCGAACAGCCCTTCGTCAACGCCGCGCTGCAGGATACGGACCGGCGCGTCGGCGAGGGCAAGCCCGTGGCGCCGAGCTTCCTGCTGGCGTGTGTGCTGTGGGCCGACGTGCGCGATGGCTGGGCCCAGCGCCTTGCGAGCAAACAGCATCCTTTCCCGGCGCTGCAGGACGCGATCGACGACGTATTCAACGCGCGTATCGGCGATGTCTCGGGCCGCGGCAAGCTCGCCGCCGATATGCGCGAGATCTGGATGATGCAGCCGCGTTTCGACAAGCGGACCGGCAGCACGCCGTTCGGCCTGGTGGAGCAGCCGCGCTTTCGCGCCGCCTTCGACTTCATGCGCCTGCGCGCCGACATCGGCGAAGTGGACGTGGTGTTGGCCGATTGGTGGCAGGAGTTCAGCCAGGCCAGCGATGCCGTGCGCGAGGACCTGGTGGCGCAACTGCGCGACGAGCAGCACAAGGGCCAACGCAGGGTGCGTTCGCCGAAGCCGGCCGACAGGCCCGCCGATATATCGCTCGACAGCGGCGCATCACGCCAACAGCCTGCGCAACCGCGGGGCGAGCACGAGGGGGCTGAAAGCGACGGCGCCGAAGGCGAGGGCGGTGGCTCCGACGCTCCGCGCAAACGCCGCCGCCGCCGCCGCAAGCCCACGGGCGATGGTGGTGCCCGCCCCGCGGCCGAATCGGCCGGCCCGCAGGACTAGGCGCGCCCAGGCGCGTACGTGATGCGCGATCCCGTCGTTGCCTACGTTGCGCTGGGCGCCAACCTCGGTGGCGCGGTGGTGGCCGTGCTCGACGCGATCGAATCCATCGGCACGTTGCCGGACACTGAGATCACAGGGCGATCATCGCTCTACCGCACCGCACCGGTCGATTCGTCCGGCCCCGACTACATCAATGCGGTCGTCGAAGTTTCGACGCGCCTTTGCGCGCCAGAACTGCTTTCACGGTTGCAAGCTATCGAGGCCGCTGCGGGCCGTGAGCGCCCGTACCGCAACGCGCCGCGAACACTCGATCTCGATATCCTGCTTTTCGGCAGTGCGCGCATCGACAGCGCCAGGCTTGAAGTGCCGCATCCTCGGATGTACGAGCGGGCGTTCGTGCTGATTCCTCTGGCCGAGATCGCTCCGCATCAGGTGCAGGCAGACCAATTGGCAGCGGTTGCGAAGCAGGGGATCTCACGCATTCCGTCGTGAGCGCCATCCGTTTCCAGACGTCCGGCCTTACCTCCGAGGTAATTGCCTGTATGACGCCGTGCTCGCATCATTGAACCCAAGCAAGGTTCATCAACGAAACGGAGGTTTGACATGAGCGACACTGGCCTGATTGCAATTGCGTGCGGCTTGATCATCGGTTTGGGCGCCATCGGCGCGTGCCTGGGCATCGGCACGATGGGCGGGCGGTTCATCGACGGGGCGGTGCGGCAGCCCGAGATGATGGAGCCGCTGCAGACCAAGATGTTTCTTCTGGCCGGGCTGATCGACGCCAACTTCCTGATCGGCGTGGGCGTGGCGATGATGTTCGTGTTCGCCAATCCCTTCGCAAAGTGAACTTCTAAAACCAGTCCACCAGCCCCGACTGCTTCGCGTTTTCGGGGTTGGAGCCGGCGTCGCGGACGCGCTGCAGCGCCTCCTCCGTCTTCAGGCCCAGCGCCTTGAGGACGCACGCGGCGGTGCTGCCGGTGCGGCCGATGCCGGCCGCGCAATGCAGCATCGCGGCTTCGCCACGCCGCAGCGCATCGGCGATCTCGCGGACATCGTGGCGAAAGCCGGCGGTGTCCTGCGGAACGCCGAAATTTCGCACCGGCAGGTTCATCCAGCGGAAAGGCAACGTCCCCCCGACGATGGCCGCGTGGTAGGCGGGCGAAAGTTCGGCGACTTCGCTTCGCGGCGTGAGGCACACCACCAGGGTCAAACTGCTGCGCCGCGCCGTCAGCTCGAAGTCGCTCCACGACTCGAAGCGGCCCGGCATCGAGCTGAGCCAGAGTGACCCAGGAACTTGAGGTGGCAGGGCGACAGCGCGAAGCGGCATGGATCCGATTGTGCCCAGCCCGGCATGGGCTGCCTACGGGCGGGTACTGCCGCGTTGCTGGTTCACCGCGAATTCGCTGACCGGCGCTGCCGCGTTTCCCCAGGCGCCGCGGATATGGCTGATCACGGCCGCCACGTCGGCATCGGTCAACACCGTGGCATAGGGCGGCATGCCGTAGGGCCGCGGGTTGCCGGCGGTGGCGGGCGGGAAACCGCCGCCGAGCACGACCTGCACCAGGTTGGCGGCAGCCGGCAGCGTCACCGCACGATTGCCGGCGAGCGGGGGATACGCGCCGGGCACGCCCTGGCCCTTCTCGCCGTGGCACTGCACGCAATGCTGCTCATACAGCTTCGCGCCGCGGCCGGCCTGTGGGCGGTTCGCGGCGGCTTCCGGTACCGCCGAGGCCGACCCGCTCTGCGGCAGGCCCTTGAGGTACGCGGCCATCGCTTCCAGGTCCTTCGGCGCGAGATGCTGCGTGCTCTGCAGCACCACCTCGGCCATGGGCCCCAGCACCGTGCCGCGTGGCGCAACGCCCGTCTGCAGCAGGCGAACGATCTGAGCCGGTTCCCAGTCGGCCACGCCCGCTTCACTGGGAAACGTCAGCGATGGTGCATACCAGTTCTGCATCGGGATGAGTCCGCCCGACAGGTCCATCATGTCGCTGTTTGCGCCCCATGCATTGCGGGCCGTGTGGCAAGCGCTGCAATGGCCGAGACCTCGCACCAGGTAGGCGCCCCGGTTCCACTCGGCCGACCGTGCACGATCTTCTTCGT
Organism: Ramlibacter sp. WS9; assembly: GCF_003797765.1. Lineage (GTDB taxonomy): Bacteria > Pseudomonadota > Gammaproteobacteria > Burkholderiales > Burkholderiaceae_C > Ramlibacter. The sequence goes on from NZ_RKMB01000017.1 coordinate 116,600, forward strand.
GCTGGCCGGGACTGAAATACATCGCTCGCCAGACGGCCAGCGCGCCCTGCGTGCTGTAGGGCCAGCGCAGGCGATTCGGCGTGTTGGCACGGTCCACGGCCGGCAGGCTGCGCAGGTAGTCGAACATCGCGTCCGCGTCGGCCCGCGTGACGAGCGTGTAGTTGGGATACGGAAACGCCGGGTACAGCAGGCGGCCGTCGCGTGAGCGGCCGTTGTGCAGGGCGCGCCAGAAGTGACCAGGCGACCAATCGCCCAGGCCGCTCTTGTGGGGCGTGAGGTTGCCCGCGTACACGGTGCCGAACGGGGTGTCGATGGCGCGGCCGCCGGCGAAGGGCGCGCCGCCGCGCTCTGTGTGGCACGTCATGCAGTTGCCGGCCCGCACCAGGTAGGCGCCGCGCGCGACGCTGTCGGCGGCGGGCGGCGTCGCGAGCGGCGCATCGTCGATGCCGCCCTCACCGCGGAAGTTGAGGAACATCACCAGAGCGATGGCGGCCACGGCGACGGCCAGCAAGCCCAACCCCACGCGCTTCATGGCTGCGGCCTTCCAGCGGGCAGCGACGCGCTGCCGCAAGAGATCGCGGGCGGACGGGGCAGCGATGCCACCGCATGGGCCTGTGCGGGCACAGGCTGCGCGGCGAGCCAGGCAGTCACGGCGGTGAGGTCTTCCGGCGTGAGCTGCTGCGCGATTTTTGCCATGCAGTCCGGTGCGTGCGCGCGGCGCTGCCCGGTTCTCCAGGCGCCGAGCTGCGCATTGAGGTAGTCGCGCGGCAGGCCGAGCAGGCCCGGCGTGTTCGGCCGCACGCCTGTCAACGACTCGCCGTGGCATTGAACGCAAGCGGGTATTCCTTTGGCCGCGTCGCCCTGCTGCGCCAGGACGTGGCCTCGCTGCAATACGGCGGCGGGCATGTTCGCGGGCTGCGGAGGCGGGTAGGGCAGGTCGAGCGAGGCGAAATGCCGTGCGATCTCCAGCAGGTACGCATCCGACAGCGGATCCAGCAACCGCGTCATGAGGCCGTAGTGCCGGCGCCCATCGCGAAAGTTGAGCAGTTGGTTGTAGAGATAACCCTCGGGCTTGCCGGCGATGCGCGGGTAGAACCCATCCGGCCCGGCGCGGCCTTCCTTGCCATGGCAGCCCACACAGGCCAATGTGCGTTGCGCCATGCTGTCTTCGAATGGCGGCGCGGCCTGCACGCTCGCCGTGGCCGCCGCCAACGCCGCGAACACCAGGCCCATCCAGGAATTCATCATCGTGATGCGACTATGCCACCGCACCGGGGTTGCGCGCCGGTCCTACAGCCGCGAGCTCGGCCTCCGCCTAGATGCGCGTCATTCAGGAGCCGGTGCGGCTGAGCACCACGTCCGAGAGCGGATACGCGACGCATGGAAGGATCCAGCCTTCCGCCTTCTCCTCCGCCAACAGTCCCGGCCACGCGATGCGGTAGTGGATTTGGCCTTCCAGCAGCCGGCAAATGCAGGTACGGCATGTGCCGTTGCGGCACGAACTCGGCAGCGGCACACCGGCCATTTCTGCCGCAGGCAGCAAGGGCTCGCCGTCCGCCACGGCGAATGTGACGCCGCCGGGCTCGAAGCGCGCCGTGAAGTCGGTCATCGGCGCATCATAATCAGCGCCTTCATTCCCCAATCGATCTATGTCCAGCTACCAGGTCCGCCCGGCAGTGGAGAGCGACGCCGAACAGGTCGCCGCCGTCCACGCCAATTCCTCCCACGCCGCCTACGAGGGCGTCGTTCCCGAAGCCCCCCAAGCCCTGCCCATGGGCAAGCGACGCTCGTTCTGGCGCGACGCCATCGAATACGGCGAGCCGCTGGTGCAGGTCGCGCTCGACGACGGCGGCAAGGTGGTCGGCTTCGTCGGCTTCGACCGCTCGCGCGACCCGAAATCCAAGAACACCACCGGCGAGATCTGGGCGATCTACGTCGAGCGCGAACACTGGGACCGCGGCGCCGGCTTGGCCCTGTGGGACGCCGCTCGTGAAGGCCTTCTCGAGGAAGGCTGTACCGAGGTGACGCTGTGGATCCCGCTGTGCAACGATCGCGCGCTGCGGTTCTTCGAGCTGGCCGGATTCAAGCGCGAGCTCAACACCGCCAAGACGGCCCTCATCAGCGGCGTGAAGCTGGAGGAAATCCGGCTCAAGCGCGCGCTCGGTTAACGAAAGGACCCCATGGCATCCAGCCTGCTCGCCCTCCTGGACGACATCGCCACCATCCTGGACGACGTGTCCATCCTGGCCAAGGTGGCGGCCAAGAAAACCGCCGGCGTGCTGGGCGACGATCTCGCGCTCAACGCCCAGCAGGTGAGTGGCGTCGTGGCCGACCGCGAACTGCCGGTGGTCTGGGCGGTCGCCAAAGGATCCTTCGTCAACAAGGCGATCCTGGTACCGGCGGCGCTGGCGATCAGCGCGTTTGCGCCTTGGGCGGTCACGCCGCTGCTGATGATCGGTGGCGCGTTCCTCTGCTTCGAGGGCTGCGAGAAGCTGGCGCACAAGCTGCTGCACAGCCGCGCGGAAGATGAAGCGCACGAAAAGGAGCTGATGGATGCGCTGACCAATCCCGCGGTGGACCTGCGCCAGGTCGAGAAAGACAAGATCAAGGGCGCGGTGCGCACCGACTTCATCCTGTCGGCCGAGATCATTGCCATCACGCTCGGCACGGTGGCCAACAGCGCGCTCGCGGTGCAGGTCGGAGTGCTGGTGGGCATCGCCTTGCTGATGACGGTTGGCGTCTACGGCCTGGTTGCCGGCATCGTGAAAATCGACGACCTCGGGCTGCACCTGAGCCGCAAGACCGGCGCGGGGGCGCAGCGGGCGGGCAAGGCGATTCTGCGCGCGGCACCGTGGCTGATGAAATTCCTCTCGGTCGCCGGTACGGCGGCGATGTTCCTCGTCGGCGGCAGCATCCTCGTGCACGGTGTCCCGCCGCTGCACCACGCGATCGAGCACTGGGCCGAATCGATGGGCGCGGTGAAAGGCGTGGTCTCGATGCTGGCGGACGGCGTGATCGGCGTCATCGCCGGGGCCGTCGTGCTCGGCGTGGTCACAATGGCGCAACGCACGTTCGGCCGCAAGGCACACGCGTGAACGCGCCGCGGCTGGAATGGAACGAAGGCGGCCGGCCGCGCAGCGCGCGCTGGCGATCGGAAGCCGGCGTTGCGCCGCCCAAGCGCGTCCAGGCGGTGGACGACAGGCTGACGGCTGACGCGGCGTATCGCCTCGCGAGCGAAGGCACGGGCCTTGTCTGGTGCAGCGATTTCAACAACGCGCGACAGTTGCTGCAGGCGCTCTCGCGGCGGGCTGAGCGCAAACCGCGCAAGCCGGCCCCGCCGCCCGCATCGCCCACCGAAGCATTTCACCTGCATCGGCAGGCGCAGGGCCAACGGTCGCGCGTGCTGGGCAAGCTGCTGGTGGAACTGGAGGGCGATTACGGCATCGACTTGCCGCGCGCGCCGGATCTGCGCCAGGCCTGCACCGAAGCCTGGGGCCCGCCAGACGGCGAATCCTCAGTGGTATCACTGCGCGAACTGCTTGGCCTCGTGGGCGCGCACGAGTGGCGAAAGAAGGGCGTGGAGATTCCGGCCCTGGGTTCGCCGCCTGGCAACCGCATCCATCCGCATTACGGCGTGTTCTCTCCCGTGCGCGGCGAATACCTGGATCTGGTCGCGAATGCACCGCTGCCGGCCGACGACCTGGCTTTCGACATCGGAACGGGCACCGGCGTGCTCGCCGCCGTGCTGGCGCGCCGGGGCGTGCGCCGCATCGTAGCCACCGACCAGGACCCGCGTGCGCTCGCCTGCGCGCGCGACAACCTGGCGCGGCTCGGTCTGGTGAGGCAGGTCGGCGTCGTGCAAGCCGATTTGTTCCCACCCGGGAGCGCGCCCCTCATCGTTTGCAACCCGCCCTGGTTGCCGGCACGGCCCAGCGCGCCGTTGGAGCACGCCATCTACGATGAAGACAGCCGCATGCTGCGCGGCTTTCTTGCGGGGCTTGCCGCGCACCTGGCGCCGCAAGGCGAGGGGTGGCTGATCCTGTCGGACCTGGCCGAACACCTGGGCCTGCGGGCACCCGGCGAGCTGCAGGCATTGTTCGACGCGTCCGGCCTGGTGGTCGTAGGCCGCGAGACCGCACGTCCGCTCCATCCAAAAGCGGCCGACCCGGGCGATCCATTGCATGCCGCGCGCGTGAAGGAAGTCACTTCGCTCTGGCGCCTGGGCCTGCCGCAAGCAAAATAGTAGGCAAGTGCAAGCCTTTGCGCTCGGCCGCTCCTGAAGAGCCAGCCGGACGCAAATGGTGACAGCAGCTCTCCTACAAGCGCTACCGTCATCTCCTCACTTCCGCAGGTCAACCGGCCGTCCTAAGGTGTGAACCAGCTGGCACTCGTCAGCGTTTTTCTTCCCACACGACAAGTGCCTTCCGGCACGACACCTAGGAGTTTCACATGAACGCAACCAGAAAAACCTTGACCATCCTCGCGGCCGCAGCAGCCCTGGCCGGCGGCGTATCGATCGCCCAGACCTCGGCCACCACCAGCTCTGACACCACGGCCGCGGGCGCAGCGTCCACCACGCCATCGACCAGCGCCGACACGAGTTCCTCGACCCCGTCGAACAGCGGCAGCACCAGCAGCAGCACCGACGCGTCCACGATGGGCAACACCAGCACGCCGCAACCCCAAGCCGACCGCAACTAAGCCGTGAAGACCGCGCCCGCACCCGGCACCGCGAAGTCGGAATTTCTGGATTCGATCCAGAAAGGCCTGCTTCTCGGCGTCGCCGTGCTGGCGTTGGTGCTGCCCCCGACGGGCATGAACATGCGCAAGCCGGTATCGAACCCGGCTTCGCGCGCGATGACCGCCGACGCACCGCACAAGCGCGCCGACTTCGGCTCCGTCGTTCCGACCGAGGACGTGCGGCAGCTCGCCAACTGGGCGATGTACGTGGGCGACAACCAGAACAAATCTTTCGTGATCCTGGACAAGAAAGACGCCAGGGTCTATGTATTCGATCGCGGTGGCCGGCTCAAAGCCGAGTCGCCAGCGCTCCTGGGCTACGCCGTCGGCGACGACAACGCCCCCGGCATCGGCAGCAAGCCGATTGCCGACGTGCTGCCTGAAGAGCGCACCACCCCGGCCGGCCGCTTCGTTGCCGAGATCGGGATGAACGCGCGCAACGAGGATGTGGTCTGGGTCGACTACGACGCCGCTGTGTCCATGCACCGGGTCTTGACGACCAACCCGCAAGAGCGGCGCCTGGAACGACTGGCCACAGCGACCTCGGAAGACAACCGCGTCTCTTACGGCTGCATCAACCTGCCTGTCGCATTCTTCGAGCAGGTCCTCGCGCCCACCGTGCGCCAGGAGGGTGCCATCATCTACGTGCTGCCTGAGACTCGCTCGCCGCAGCAGGTGTTCGCCTCGTTCGACGTCGAGCGGCAACCGAAGGTTGCAAAGCGATAGCGCGCCATCACCTGAATCCTTCTGCGTGAAAAAAGACCGGAAACGCCCGCAAACGGGCTGTTACCGTTACACACCCTTGCCCCCGTAACGCGACCCGATAGCATCCCCGTCGAGTTGGGCTATTGCCCAGCCATGAATAACAGGGGACTCGGATGGGGTTGTTGGGCAAGGCGGTGGCTACGGCGGGAATGTGGGCGGCCCTGGGCTTGGCTTCTGCGTTCGCGCAGCAAGCCGCCGGGAAGCCCGATTTCGGCGCGCAGCACGCGTCGGACGATGCGCGTTATGTCGCGGAGTGGGCGATGGAGTCGGTCGATCACGGCGGCATGCCCTTCGTCGTCGTCGACAAAAAAGAAGCGCGTGTCTACGTGTTCGACGGCGGCGGCCGCCTGTCGGGCGCGTCTGCCGCATTGCTGGGCCAGGCGATGGGCGACCTGTCCGCACCGGCAGTCGGCGAGCACACGCAAGCGGGTGAGGTGCCTTTCCATGAGCGCACCACCCCGGCCGGCCGGTTCGTTTCGCAGCCGGGGCGCAACCTGACGGGCGAGCATGTGGTGTGGGTGGACTACGCCGCTGCCTTTGCGATTCACCGGGTTCGCGCTGGGGTCAGCCTGCGCGCGCGCGAAGCCCGCCTGGCATCCCCCACGCCCGAAGACAACCGGGCCTCCCTGGGCTGCGTGGTGGTCCCTGCGGCCTTCTACGACGATGTGGTCGAACCGATGCTTGGCCGCAGGCGGGCCGTGGTCTACGTGCTGCCCGAAACGCGGCCCGTCCGTGAGCTGTTCGGCGATGTCTGACACGGGCTCGTGACACGCACCGACGCGGCGTCGTGCAGGCACCGCTATGCTTGATTTCACGGCGTCAGGCAACGGGCCGGCGCTGCGGAAAGAAGGAAGCAGAAGCGGAAGCTGTCACACATGAAAAAACCGGGCGACGCCCGGTTTTTTCATGTGTGACAGCAAGACACAAGCAGCCGGGTTCGCTGGACAATGTTCTTGCGTTTCTCACCGAAGTGCGAAAGCCTGAGACCTGCCGTTAAGGCGCGAACCCGGCCGGCCGAAGCCAGTGTGGCGGAGCCCGCGACGTCCGGGAAGAAAGCCTTCAGCTCGACTGGATGTAGGCGAACAGCGACTCGACGCCGCCGGCCGGCTCGAAGCGCCGGTTGCGATAGTGCAGCCGGGTGGGGCCGGGCAGGGCGCGCTCGCGCACCGAATGCCGCTCGTCACCGGGATAGCAGATCACGCGCACGCCCTCATGCTCGAAGGGCTCCGGCAGGATGACCGGGGGCGGGCGTTGCCGGGCCTCGGCCAGTGCCGTATCCGCGGACACGTGGCCGGCCAGGTGCGACAGGCTCATGATCTGCGGCGGCGCCAGTTCGATCAGTCCGTCCCAGTACTGTTGCAGCGCCGCGCGCGGCGTGAGCCACACACTCTCGGTGGCTTCATGGTTGTCATGGGTCGCGACCTGCCCCGGTGGCACCACCGCGAGGAAAAAGCGCGTGTCGAATCGCTTGCGCATCACGCCGCCCACGCTGGGCGTGATCCAGCGCGACCAGGGCTGGAGGGCACTGGCCGCCAGCTGCAGGCGCGATAGCGAAATCACCTCGTCGAAGGCGCGGCCTTCGCGCAAAAGGGATGTGGCTTGCGCCGCGTGCTGTGCGCCTGCGCCGTTCGCGTAGAGCACGCCGGTCTCTTCGAACGCTTCGCGCAGTGCCGCGACGTACAGGGCCGCCGCGGCAGGGTGGTCCAGATTCGGCTCGTGCAACGCTGCGTGCAGGGCCGGCGCCGGCGTGTCGAGGTGCGCGAGCAGGTCTGCATGCGCATCGGCCAGGTCCACCTTGCCCCCGGGAAAGACGTAAGCGCCGCCCAGCACATCCGACAGCCCGTGGCGCTTGAGCAGGAAGACCTCCAGCCCGCTGGCGCCGTCCCGAAGCATTACGACGGATGCGGCTGCGCGCACCGGGCTGTCTGTGGCTTGTGTGTTGACTTCCATCGGTCAAGGCTAGCAGAGCCGCCGCGGCCGCGCCATCCCGCGCGAGACATCGGGGGCACGCACAAGCCGCTGGCGCTGCTGCTGTGTCGGCGCGATACGGCAGAGGTCACAGGCTCTGTCCGACAAGCTTTGAGGCGCAGGCCCGACGCCGCCGAGCAGTGGGGCAGCTAGTCTTATACACAGCTGGCGCAGATTGCTGGCGGTCAAACCAAGTCCAACTTCAAGGAGTGTTCACATGAGTGCATTGACAAGATGCGCAGGCCTGCTAGCCGGCCTTTCCACCGTTGCCGTCATCGGCGTGGCTGTTGCCCAGAGTGAGCCGCCCAATCCCTATATCAGCAACCACCCGATCGCGGCGGGGCAGCAAAGCACGCACATGACGCCGATGGGCGAGACCGGCGTGTTGGCCCACCCGGGCGAAATGCGTACCGCCACCATCACCAAGCAGCCTGAAGTCGCTGTCGTGGCGCCGGCCCCCGAGCCTGTTGCCGCCGCACCGGTAGCACCGGCGCCTGAACCCGTCGCCGTTGCGCCGGAACCTGCACCCACCACGACGATGGGCGCGGCACCGGCCGAACCCGAGCCCATGAAGGTTGCCAAGGCTGACCGCGGCTGAACAGCGCGATGCATCATGTGCAGGACCGGCGGCTAACGGCTGCCGGTCTTGCGTTGGGCAATGCGCTGAAGAATCAGTTGGCGGGTGTTCTTGACCTCGCCGGCAAACGGGCTCGCGGGGTCTGCCGCTTTGTCGATTTGCGCCAGCGCTTCGGCATGGCGGCCCTGGTCCGAGAGTGTCTGAGCCAGGTTGTTCATCACGATGATGGATTTCGGGTGCCGCAAGAGCGCCTTGCGCAGCACATTGCCGGCCTCGGCCAGCGCACCTTTCGTGTGGTACTGGTTGGCCAGGCCAATGGCCGCGGGCAGGTTGTCCGGCCAACGCGTGAGTGCAGCTTCATAAGCCTTCGCCGCGCTGTCGCCGTCGCCTGAACGCACCATCGCGAGCACGGCCGCCATCCAGCCTTCCTCGGTCGCCGTGACGGGGATTCGGTCGGGCGGCGTCACGACCATGGCCCAGTAGCCGCTTTTCATCCACTCGCGCTCGAATGCGGTGAAGGGCATCTCTTGCCGCGCCTTGGTTCCCGAACGCAGGAACAGGGTGCCGGACGGGTAGTCGAAGCCCGCAAGCACTGCATAGTGCCACTGCGTGAACATGGGACCGATGTCCTGGAGCACCACGACGGGGTTGCCCGCGGCGACTTCGCGCAGCATGTCCGCATAGCGCGGCGCGAGCGCGTACGACACGCGCCCATAACGCCGCGGCGTCGACAGCATTTCGAGCTGGAGGCTGCCCTTGCGGGCGGGCAGGTAGACCTGGTTCACCAGTGCGTCGGGCGTCACCGGCGCGCCGCTGTAGGAAAGAATGGTTGCCAGCGCGGCGGGGCCGCACTGGTAGTCCGTCTGGGGGAAGAACGGAACGTCCTTCAACTCGACGTGCTGCGGCACGCCTTCAGGCCAACCCGTGCGCAGGCCGATGGTCTGCGGCACGAGCTGTGCACAGCCCATCAGGCCCGCGATGAGCCAGCAACACAAAAAGCCCGCCGCAAGGCGGGCTGTCCGGACGGCGCCCGTCATGCGGCTGACGATGAGCCGCTTATTTGCGGAATGCGAAGTACCAGACCAGGCCCGCGATCAGGATCACGGCGATCCAGCCACCGCTGGACATTGCGCCGGCCGGTGCCGTGTGAATGTCTTGCGCCAGGGCTTGCACTTCCTGGTCGGTCATCGCCGCGACGCGTGCACGGGCGGCGGCCGGGTCGATGCCCTGGGCTTGCAGCTGCGCCGCGGTATCGGCGCGGGCGAGCACGCTCATCACCATGCCGCGATCAGTCTGGGCAGCCCCTGCGGCGGCCGCCTGGTCCGCGCCGATCATGCCCGCGTTGGCAGTCTGGAAAGACAGGGCCAACAGCGATACGGCCAGTACGCGGCAAGTCATCTTCTTCATCGTGGATGTCATCTTCAGGCTCCTTGGTTTGTTGAACGGCGCCTGCGGCAACACCCATCATGGCGCTCAATGAATATACGCGGGTGCAGGGCGCTTGTGTGCTCAGCCGTGAGCGGCTACCAACAGTGACAGAACGCTACATTCGCACTTGACGCTGCGAACACGCCCAGCCCGTGCGCGCCGACTCGGCGCAGCGCCGTGTTCCTACACGCGCACAGCGGGCGGCGGCTCCAAATGGTGGCTTGTGAATGGAGAAAGATCATGACCACCCCATGGCTGGCGCTGGCCGGCGCTGCACTTCTGCTCGCAGGCTGTGCCAGCGTGGACGGCAGCGCCACACCCGAGGATGAGCAGGCAGATGCCGGGCCTGTCAGCGAAGGCGAGGCGATCGCGGCGCAACTCGGCTACCGCGTACCTCGCGGCGCTGCGCAACGCGCCATGGGGTCAGGTGCAGGGGCTTCAACGCTGAAGCCTGCCGCGGCGCCGTAGCGCGCCCTTATTCGACGCGCCTTATTCGACGATATCGACGATGCTCGGGTCCCTGCGGATCGTTTCGCGGTCCCGGTGCTCGTGGCGGTCGAGCTTGCCCAGCGTGTGGTCGAGCATGCGCACCAGCTTCTGTGCCGCGCCCCGGAATGCCAGATCCTGGTTCTCCGCGTGGTGATTCACGGCGAGGGGCTCATGCCCGTTCAGGCGGGCCTCCATCATGCAGCGCTTGTCGGCGGCCCCGCCCTTGGCATTGTTTTCGTCGCTGAGCTGCACTTCGACCCGGGTGATCTCCTGGCTGAACCGGGCCAGTTGCTGGTTCAGGAATTCGTTGGCCCAACGCTCCAGCGTCTCCGTGTTCTCGAAACCGTTCCCGGTATTGACTTGTACTTGCATGGCTGGGGTTTCCTTTCTTGCTTCCAGTGTGGGGACGCTCTCGACATTGCCGTGTAGGAATGGGTGGAAGACGCTGTCGGACTTCCCGTCCCAGCAGCGGCGGCGACATGAGGCATGAAGACAGTATGCTCGCTCTTCTGTGGAGAAAACGTACATGGCTGAGCTTGAATTCATCGAATCCGAAACCGGGCCCAATCCCGGTGCCACCATCATCGTGTTGCACGGCCTGGGCGCCGATGGCAACGACTTCGTGCCCATCGCGCAGGAGCTGGATCTTTCCGCGGTGGGGCCGGTCCGTTTCGTCTTTCCCCACGCGCCGGTGATTCCGGTCACCATTAACAACGGCTATCGCATGCGCGCCTGGTATGACATCGTGGGCGCGGACCTGGTCAAGCGGGAAGACGAAGCGGGCCTGCGCCATTCGCTGGCGCAAATCGAGGAGTTGCTCGCGCGCGAAAAAGAGCGTGGAATTCCCGCCAACCGCATCGTCATCGCGGGTTTTTCGCAGGGCTGCGCGATGGCGCTGATGACGGGGGTGCGCCACAAGCAGCGGCTCGCCGGCATCGTGGGCATGTCGGGCTACCTGCCGCTGGCGGCGACGACGATCGCCGAACGCAGCGATGCCAATGCGCTCACGCCGATCTTCCTCGCGCACGGCCAGCACGACAACGTCGTCGTGCATGAGCGCGGCCTCGCATCACGCGACGCCCTGCGTGGATTGGGCTACCAGGTGGAATGGCACGAGTACCCCATGGCGCACTCGGTCTGCATGGAGGAGATCGCGGATCTCAATGCCTGGTTGGTGAAGATTCTCGCGAAGGTCTGAACTCGGCTGTCATTGCGGGCTTGACCCACTGCTGCCCGAAGTCTGATCTCATCGAAGCGCTGCACAGCGACTGTGTGCGGGGCCATGGACGCCGGGTGGCCGATGCAGCGAATGTCCCCCGTCGGCCTGCGGCCTCCCTCCTCCTTTATTTCGCCGCATCAGCCACCCGGCATCCATGGGGGACCCAGTTGGCGCGCAACGGCCGAATACCAACAACGTCTCCCGGATCGGGGTGGTGGGGCGCTCTGCGCAGCGAAATAAAGGAGGAGGGAGCGGCTTGCCGCGACGGGGGACATTCGCAGCGCAGAGTGCCCCGCCGCCCCGATC
>NZ_RKMB01000180.1 GCF_003797765.1 Ramlibacter sp. WS9
GTCCCCCGTCGCGGCAAGCCGCTCCCTCCTCCTTTATTTCGCTGCGCAGAGCGCCCCACCACCCCGATCCGGGAAGGTTGTTGGTATTCGGCCGTCGCGCGCCAACTCGGTCTCCCATGGATGCCGGATCGGAGTCCGGCATGACGCCCTTACTGCGTCTGCCGGTGCTTGCGCGGACGGCCGGCGAGGGCCTTGTCGTACAGCCAGTTGGGCAAGACGCGCAACAGCTTGGCGACCACGC
>NZ_RKMB01000018.1 GCF_003797765.1 Ramlibacter sp. WS9
CGGGGCACTCTGCGCTGCGAATGTCCCCCGTCGCGGCAAGCCGCTCCCTCCTCCTTTATTTCGCTGCGCAGAGCGCCCCACCACCCCGATCCGGGAGACGTTGTCGGTATTCGACCGTCGCGCGCCAACTCGGTCCCCCATGGATGCCGGGTGGCCGATGCGGCGAAATAAAGGAGGAGGGAGGCCGGAGGCCGACGGGGGACATTCGCTGCATCGGCCACCCGGCGTCCATGGCTGCGCACACGGTCGCTGTGCAGCGCTTCGATGAGATCAGACTTCGGGCAACAGTGGGCTCGACCCGCAATCCATGCCTTCGAATTCATGGATGCCGGATCAAGTCCCCGGCATGGCAGATTCAGTTCGACGCGAAGCAGTAGAAGCGCCCGGCGCCGCCGGTGCGCACCAGTGCTTCCTGGCTGCAGCCGGCCGACTGGTGCGAGAAGTTCCAGGACTTGGACCAGTTGTCGGCGTTGGGTCCCGTGCGGTCATGGTGGCCCACGACCGCCGAGCCATCGGTGCTGGACGTCCAGCCCTTGCAGGTGGTGTCGGTCTGCGGAGCGAAGGCGGTGCCGTCCTCGCGTGAACCCGTCAGCATGTCGTGCTCGTTCGGCGTGTCGCCGCGGCCCTTCACCACGTTGCCGCGCTCGTCCAGCGCCACTTCCTTGGTGATGCCGCTGCCGCTGTGCAGGTTCGCCACGTTGCTGGCCACCAGCACGCCCTTGGCATTGAACCAGGGACCCGCGCCGATGCGGTCGCGCGCGTGGACGGCGGCGGCGCCAGGCGAGGTGGCCGAGGGCAGGACGGGTGGCGTGCTCAAATACGCGCGCCAGGCCTTGCCGCCGGCGCCCGCAGCGGCTCCCAGCCGCTGGCAGATGGCGTCGGCCCCGGCGATCCCGCCCAGATCGGCGCCCTTGCCGCTGCCGGCGCTGGTGACGAAGAAACTCATCGGCCCGGTGGCCGGGGTGGTGGCACAGGCGGCCAGCAGGGCCGCGGCGGCGGCAGACGCGGCGATCAGTTTGATTTTGCGCATGGGAGCTTCCTTTTTTGTGGGCGGTGGGACGATTGCGTATTACGCTGCAGCTGTTCGCATGCCACCTCAGGGAGTTTCCCTAGGAACGCCTCGATTGCTCATCCATGGCGTGTAAGTAGACTTTGCTACGGAGCGTCTTATGCCTACGAAACAATTCACCAGCGGCCGCATCCGGAAGGCCCACTACGACGATGCCTCGCGGCAGCTGGACTTGCATTGGGACAACAAGTCCATCACGGCGTACAAGCACGTGCCGCAAGAGGTGTACCGGCGGCTGTGCGCGGCGCCGAACCCGGCGACCTATTGGGAAGACCGCATCGCCGACGAATACCCCAAGGGCACGCCGATGACGTCCACGGCCGACCCGGACGCCGCCAAAAAATTGAGCGACCTCTTCGGCGGCGAGGGCTGATCCCTCCTCAGTTTGGAGGAGGTGAGCGGCGGGGTTCGGCGGTACGCTTTAAGGCGCCACGCACGGCGTGGACAGGATGACACCCAGGAGGATCCGAATGCCCGCAAGCAAGCCCACTTACGCCAAGCAGCCCGCGCCGCCCGCCACAGGGCCGTTCCGCCAGGCCAGCGCGAAGGCGCGCGACCTGGCCAAGCAGGAACATACCCACGTCTACGGCAACTACGTGCGGTGCGCCACCGATACCAAGGGGTTTCCCACGCCGGACAATGCCGGCCGCGCGGAGATCGTCCTCGATGCGACCGAGGGGTTCATCCCGCTCTGGGCAAAGGGCATGACGCTGCGCTGGCGCTTCCAGGCCAAATCGCTGGCGCATTTCGAAGACCCGGAAGCGGCCAAGGCCGCGTTCCGCAAACTGCTGGGTGACGCGATCCTGTTGTGGGGTGATGCCGTGCCCGTCAAATTCGCCGAGCGCAAGGACGCTTGGGATTTCGAGGTGGTGGCGAAGGAATCTGACGACTGCGACATCAGCGGCTGCGTGCTGGCCAGCGCGTTCTTCCCGGACGCGGGGCGGCACGAGCTGACGTTCTATCCCCGGCTGCTCGGCGAATCGAAGAAGGAGCAGGTCGAGACCCTGGCCCATGAGATCGGCCATATCTTCGGCCTGCGCCATTTCTTCGCGAAGGTGAGCGAGAAGGATTGGCCTGCCCAGCTGTTCGGCAAGCACAAGCCCTTCTCGATCATGAACTACGGCGCGCAGAGCAAGCTTTCGGCTGCGGACAAGGCCGATCTGCGCAAGCTCTACCAGCAGGTCTGGTCGGGCGAGCTCAGCGAGATCAACGGCACACCGGTGCGGTTGATGCGGCCGTATCACCTCAGTTGACTAACCCACCTCCACCGTCACCTTCAGGTACGTCGCGGCGATCAGGCAGGTGTTCGGGTACTGGCTCTGGTTCTGGCTCTGGAACAGCGTCACCAGTTCGTTGCGCAGTTCGTCCGTGCGCCCGCTCTTCTCCGCGGCGTCGAAAGCGTTCATCGTCGGCCCGTAGAACTGCCGGAAGGTGTCGACGAATTCGGCCGGCGAGCCCTTGAAGTCGAAGACGTAGCTGTCGCGCTCCCAGCTGATCGCTTCCGATGCGATGCCCACCGCGCCGAAGCGCTCGATGATGTTCGGCGTCGAGCCCCAGCCCATCGGGCTCACGAAGCCTTCGGGCGGCGGCGGCGAATACGACGAGCTGATCTTCAGGATCTGCGCGACCAGCGTCGGGTCGTTCGGAATCCAGTTGCCCATGATGATGCGCCCGCCATGGCGCGTCACGCGCACCATCTCACGGGCCACGTCGAAGGGCTTGGGCGCGAACATCGCGCCGAACATGCTGACGACGAGGTCGAAGCTCTTGTTCTCGAGCCGCAGGTCGCACGCGTCTCCTTCCTCGAACCGGCAGTTCGCCGACAAGCCGGCCTGGGCCGCGCGACGGTTGCCTGCGGCGACCAGGTTCGCTGCGATGTCGACGCCCAGGACATCCGCGCCCAGCTTGGCGGCCGGGATGGCGGTGGTGCCGTCGCCGCAGCCCAGGTCGAGTACTTTCATGCCCGACGTGATGCCAGCCTGCCGCGCGACGTCCTCGCCGCACTCGCGCATGCTTTCGGCGATGCGCGTGAAGTCGCCTTTTTCCCAGAGTGCCTTGTTCGGGTTCATGACTTCATCTTTTGCCATATGCATGATTTGCTCCTTGAGTGTTCCGCGGATGCCATCGGTGCTGCGTCTATTCGTTGCACCCGCCAGATTCGATAGACGGCATACTCATGTTCCACACCGGGCGTTCCTGAAACGTTCCCGAGCCGTGCTGCAGCAAAGGATCGCGATGTCGCCCCCATCCAGCCCCGCATCTGCCGCCGTGTCGATCCGGCTGCTGGGGCAGTTCCGCCTCAGCGTGGAGCCGGTGGCGGGCGAACAGGCGCAGGAGCCGCCGGCTCAGCTGACGCGCCGCGCCGCCGAGCTGCTGCAGCTGCTTTGCTTGCAACCGGATCGCAGTCTCTTGAACGAGCAGGTGGTCGAGGCTCTTTGGCCGCACCTCGACCCGGACGCCGGCAGCGCCAACCTGCGCAAGGCCGCGCACCACGCGCGGCAGTTCGTCGGCCAGCCCGACGCGGTGGTGCTGCGCGGCGGCCGGGTGTTCCTGTTGCCCGACCGTCCCGTCGAATGCGACGCGCAACGTTTCGAACACGCGGCCGACGAGGCCCTGGCCAGCGGCGATGCGCAAGCCTGCAAGACGGCCGCCCAGCTCTACGGTGGCGAGCTGCTGCCGGAGGCCCGCTACGAAACCTGGACCGAGGCGCCGCGCCAGCGGCTGCGCGACAAGTTCTTACGGTTGTTGCGCCATGCGGGCGACCTTGAACGGCTGGTGCGCGAAGACCCGACTGATGAAGCGGCGCACGTGCAACTGATGCGCGAAGAGCTGGCCGCCGGCCGCCGCTCTTCCGCGCTGCGTTGGTACGGGCATTTGCGCGATCACTTGCAGCAGTCCTTGGGCGTGCGCCCCGGCCCGGCCGCTGAAGCGCTGTATCGCGAATGCGTGGCGGGCCTGGAAGGTGCCGCACCGCGCTTCGTCGGCCGCGCGCTGGAACTGGTGCGCGTGCTGTCGCTACTGCGCGCCAGCCTTGCGGGGCGCCCCGGCGGAGCGGTGGTGCGCGCGCCGGCGGGCATGGGCAAGACGGCATTCTGCCGCCGCGTCGCCGAAGAGGCACGGGGCCTCGGTTGGCAAGTGCGCTCGCTGCAGGCAAGCGACTGGTCGCGGCCCTACGGCATCGCGGCCGACCTGGTCGAACCCTTGCTGGGCGAACTGCCCGACGTGGCGCAGGCCATCGGCCTGCATGCGCAGGCCGTGCTGGCAGAGATGACCGCCAGCGACCACGCGAAGCCGTTGGTGTTGCCGCTCGGGCGTCACCAGATGGTGGGCGCGGTGCGTCGCCTGCTGCTCGCCACGGCTTCCGGCAAACCCGTGCTGCTGATCGTCGACGATGCGCACGCGGCGGACGACGCGAGTGCGGAGTTGCTGACGCAGCTGGCGGCGAGCGGCCCGCCCGTTTTCGTGCTGCTGGCCTGCCGGCCGGCGCTGCCGCCATTGCTGGAGCGGAACGTGTCGCGCATGCAGCGTGGCGGGCAGCTGGAGGCGATCGAACTTGGGCCGTTGTCTGAAGAAGAAGCCGCGTTGCTGGCGGCGCGCGTGGCCGACCAGCCATTGGCGGGCGATGCCGCCGCGGCCATTGCACGGCGCGCCGAAGGCTTGCCGTTCGCCGTGGTCGAGCTCGCGCGCGGCGCGGCCCCGGTTGCCGGTTCCGCGGGCCTGTCGCGCAGCGTGTCGGCGGCCTTGGCCGAAAGGTTGTGCGACGTGAACCCGGGTGCGATGGAGGCATTGCGCCGTCTGGCGCTTTCGGCTGAAGATTTCGATGTCGCCACCGCCGTGGCATTGGCGGCAGATGAGGGTGACGATGCGCTTGCGCGGCTCGACCAGGCGTTGGCCGCCGGTGTGCTCGTGGTGGACGACGGCCGCTATCGCTTCCGCCATGCGCTGGTGCGCGAGGCGCTGTCCGAGGGCATTCCGCCGCATCGGCGCGTGCTGCTGCATCGCGACGTGGCTGCGCGCCTCGAACAAGCCGGCGCCACGCCGGGGTTGGTCGCCCGGCACTGGCTCGCGGCGGGCGAACCCGACCGGGCCCTGCCGTGCTCGCTGGCCGCCGCCCGTCAGGCCTTTCGCCTCGGGGCTTATGAGGACGTGTTGCGACACGCCGAGCCGCTGCTCGCGCACCGGCCGGCAGAGCCCGAAGCGCTGGTGCTGCGCGCCGAGGCCCTGGACGCCCTCGGCCGCCCGGGCACGCTGGCCGCGTACGACGCGGCCGCGGAAGTCGCGCCTGAAGCGCAATCGCACGAGCTCCGTGCCAAGCGAGCGCTCGCCCAGGTGAAGATGAGCGACCCGACCGGCGCGCTCCAGTACCTGAAAGACGTGCACCCCACGACCGTGGCGGGGCGGCTTGCAGAAGCGCTCGCCTACAGCGGGGCCGCGGCCCTGGGCTTCGGCGACCCCGCCGAAGGCACGCGCCGCTCGGCCGAAGTGCGGCGCATTGCGCTGGAAACCGGCGACGAAGGCACGCTCGTCATCGCCTCCTGGTCGCAGGCCGCGGCAGCCCACGCGCGTGGCGACTTGCACGGCAGCGTATGGGCCGACCTGAAGGAGACGAGCCATCTGCCGCAACTGGCTGTGCGCGTGTTCGACGGGCACCTGTGCATCACGCAGCGCTTTCTGTACGGATCGAGGCCTTACGCGGATGTGATCTCTTTTGCCGATGCGCTGGCCACGGAGGCGCAGCGGCTGGGTGCAGCTCGCGGCCATGCTTTCGCGGTGACGCTGCGCGGCGAAGCCCGGCTGCTGAGCGGGCAACTCGACGCGGCCGAGCAAGATTTGGTGGCAGGCGGGCGCATGCATCGCGCCATCGGCGGTGCGACGGGCGAGGCGCTGTCGCTGCAACGCCGCTCCGAGCTCGCGCTGTACCGCGGCCAGCCCGACCGCGCGCGTGGTCTGCTGGACGAAGCGCTCGACGTGGCGCGGCAGTCGGACGTCGGCTTCCACTTGTTGGACCGCATCTATGGCACGCGCATCGCCATGGCAACCAATCCTGATACAGCGCTGGGCGTGCTGGAAGAGGCGGAAGCGAGCGTGCGCGGGCCGGTGGAAACCTGCCCGGGCTGTCGCATTACGTTCGCCATCCCGGCCACCATCGCGGCCGCGAGGGCGCATGCGCTCGACGTGGCGGCCGGCCACCAGCAACAGTCCGAATATCTCGCCAACGTGGTGATGAAGCTGCCGGCCTGGTACGCGTCGTTGCACGAAGCACAAGCGCACGTCGCGCTCGCCGCGGGTCGGCGTTCCGCTGCGCGGGAGGGATTCGCGGCGGCGGCGCAAGGCTTCGCCGCGTGCGGGCACGCGCTGGACCAGGCGCGCTGCGAGGCGCTCGCTCGGGGAGCCTGAGCGCTCCCCCGGCAGTCATTGCGGACGAGGGACTCTACTTGCGTGAAACGCGCTTGGCCCGCTTGGTCTTCGCTGCCGCCTTGCGGCGCGGCTTCGCCTCATCCGAAGCGAACGCATGCTGCGCGCTGCCTTCCGAAACCCGCTCCGAGCGGCGCTGTTTCGGATAGACCAGCGCGCCGGCATTGCGTCCGCCGGTCGCCGGCTTTTCACCCCATGACGCGGGCCGCAAACTGTCGCGCACCGCCTGCAGCGCATTGTCCTTGCCGGTGAGCTTGCTGGCCAGTTCCACGCCGGCGCCCGCCGACAGAATGCCGCCGATCGACGACATCCATCGCGTCCAGTTCTGCGCCGCCATGTCCCAGGCCCAGCGCTGCATGTTGGCGATGCCGTCGAAAGCCGTGGCGGCGCTGGTGTCCGCGTCGCTGGCCGTGGAGACGTCGGCAACTTCGTTGGCCTCCGCGCCCGCCACGGCGCGCGCGACACGATCGGCACCGTCGGTGAGATTCTGCGCGGAAGCGATGGTGGCCTCGGCCGCGCGCATTCCCCAGTCGGCCCACAGCAGGAAGGGATTGAAGAGGTTGGGTGTGTCCTTCTGGTCGGCCATCGGGTGCTCCTTGTTCAATGCGGTGCGACGGTGCCGCGCCACGCGCCCGTTTCCACACCACGCCGTTCGACCAGTTCCTTGAACCGCTTCAGGTTGCCCTTGGCGGCGAGCTTGACGCCGCCGACCGCATCGCCGATTTTTTCGGCCGCCGTCTCCGGGTCATAGTCCATGTGCAGCTTGACCCGCGTGCGGTTCTCGCCGATCTTGTCGAAGCTCACAGCGCCTGCGTTGGGCACGCCATCGGTGCTGCGCCATGCGATGTACTGGTCGGGAATCTGTTCGGTGATCTCGGCGTCCCATTCCTTGATCTTGCCGGCCACACTGGCGCGCCAGTGCAGGTGCGTGTCGTCGAGTTGCCGCACTTCCTCCACGCTTTCCATGAACCGCGGGAACTCCTCGAACTGCGTCCACTGGTTGTAGGCGGTGCTGACCGGGACGTTGATGTCGATCATTGCGTCGATCGATGACGAGCGCGAGCCCGGCAAGCGGCTCGTGTCGCGAGCCCTTTGCATCAGCTTCGATGCCAACAGCGCCCCCGCCGCGAGCGCGCCGAGGGTGGCGAGCGCGGCTGTTCTGGTTTTCATTTCCATCTGGTGTCCCCTGTCTGTGAAGTTGAGCCGTGAAATGCATCCGGCAGTCGATGCACAACTTCTATATCGTGCCCCCGGCAACGCGTTCGCAGGGCAACAGGGTGCAAGTCGGGTGAGCAAGCGCGTGCAGGCGCGCCAGGAATTACATGCGGATGCGTGTCGCTCAGCTTGCGCGGGCGGTCAGTGCGGCAGCGTGGCCACGTCGACCCAGCCGCCTTTTGCTTGTGACGCCATGCAAGCCTCGATGAACGCCATGGTGTGTGCGCCGTCCTCAATGCGCGGATACGGAAA
The DNA here is from genome assembly GCF_003797765.1 of Ramlibacter sp. WS9. Classification (GTDB taxonomy): domain Bacteria; phylum Pseudomonadota; class Gammaproteobacteria; order Burkholderiales; family Burkholderiaceae_C; genus Ramlibacter. Next base: position 7,952 of record NZ_RKMB01000018.1, read on the forward strand.
ATCAGGAACGGATTGGTTCAGCTCGCGCGCCATCCGTTCCTGCGCCACTTCGGCGTAGATGTTGGCGAATGCCTCGCGCAGGCCCTCGGGATGGCCGCGCGGCGTGCGGCCCAGCGCGACGATCTCCGGCGGCAGCGAAGGGTCGCCGCGGCCGATGGTGCGCACCGGCTCGCCGTGCATCGCCAGCTTGAGGTAGCTCGCTTCGCGGTGCGACCAGTCGAGCATGCCGGCCTCGCCGTACACGCGCAGGCGGATGTCGTTCTCGGCGCCGGCCGCGGCCTGCGTGACAGTGAAGGTGCCGCGCGCGCCATTGCCGAACTCCAGCAGCGCCGAGACGTGGTCGATCACCTTGCGGCCCGGCCGCAGCGTGCCGGCATCGGCAGCAACCCGTGCGACCGGCGAGCCGGCCACGAAGCACGCAAGATGCTGCGCGTGGCAGCCGATCGCGCCCATCACCAGTGCCTGCCCGCTGCGTGCCGGGTCGAGCAGCCAGCGCAGCCGGTTGTTGATCGGCCCGTCTTCGATGCGCGTGGCCATGCCGCCCTGGATGTATTCGACCTGCACCAGCCGCACGGCGCCGATGGCCCCGCTTTGCACCAGGTGCCGCGCGTACCGCGTCATCGGGTAGGCCGAGTAGCCGTGGGCGACGGCGAAGATTCTTTGCTGCGCGCGTGCGCGTTGCACGAGGTCGCAGGCCTGCGCGAAGTCGTGCGTCACGGGCTTGTCACTCACCACGTCGAGCCGCGCGTCGAGTGCCGCGGCTGCGTAGCCGTAATGGGTGTCGTTGGGCGTCATGATCGCCACCGCATCGATGCCGTCCGAGCGCGCACGTTCGGAAGCGAGCATCTCGGCAACATCGCCGTAGCTTCGCTCCGCGTCGAGGCCGAGCGTCACGCCCGCACTGCGCGAGCGACCCGCGTCGCTCGAGAAAACGCCCGCCGTCACGCGGAACCAGCCGTCCATCTCGGCTGCGCCGCGGTGCATGCCGCCGATCCACGAATCCGGCCCGCCGCCGATCACACCCAGCCGCAGCGGCCGCCCGAATTTCTGTCGCAATGCCATGGTCATGCGCGGGATCATAGACATAGAACCAAAGGCTAGCTGCGCCTTGGCCGCGAGTGCTGTATGCTCGTACAGCATTGGAGAAGTTGCAGTGAAGGGCTACTACACGGTCAAGTTGACGGGCGGCGATGTGCCCATGGCCGAGCGCATCGCGCTGGAAACGCGCTATGTGCAAGCGCTGGAGGCCGCGCTGGGCGGGGCCGAACGGGTGAGAGACCTGTGCCTGGCAGCAGCCTGCACGCAGCCGCCCGCGCTCGGGCCGGAGCTGCGCGGCGCGTGCGAGCGCGCCCAGGCGATTGCGTGGGGCGCGCAGGGCGCGATTGAAGGCGCACGCTTTCACGTCTCCGCCTGGACAGCGGACGATCTTGCCTAGGCCGGCACCAATGGTTACGATGCAATGATCGAGCATCTGGCCCAGAAAGGAAGCCGCCCCCGCGGAACCCGTGTGGTCTTCAAGAATCTGTTTCGCCAGCCCGCTGCCGACACGCAGATGGAATTCGGATCGTCCAAGCTCGACACGTCCGTGCGCTCCGAATATATGGAGCAAGTCCTCGCGCAGCTGAAGCGCTTCGGTATCCCCCCCGACATGGCGATGGTGGAGATCGGCGAAGCCGGCATGTCCGAGCAGGGGCATCCCATCTTCCACGCCATGCTGCGCATCGTGGCCTGGCAGCGCAAACCCGGTGTGCGTCTGCTGCTGGGCCTGCCTTTGCTGGAGCACAACATCCGCAAGGCGCTGGAAGCCACATGGACGGCCGAAGTCAGTGATTTCGGCGGCGTGTGGCTGCAGCCTTCCGGGCTGCTCGAAGACGGCGCGGCCGCGGCCGAGATCCGCGGGATGATCCATGCGCTGGAGGCCATCGGCTCCGCGCCGCCGCCGGCGGCAGCCAAGGCGCCAGACTCGTCCGCTCGAGATTGACCGGCCGATCGGACTGGTGGCCCCACGTCGGGCAACTCTCCTACAGTGAAAGCGGGGACAAACCACTTTGTGGTGCGGGGCCGTAGCGTCCATCCTGTCTGCATTGACCGTACAGGAGACATGCCATGGCAACCACTCACTCACAGCAGCAAGATTCACAGCAGCAAGACGAAGAAGCGGGCGGCGATCAAGTCGAGGGCCAACCCCCGCCCACGCCCGATGAAGACGGGCCCCACGACGTGCCGGACGATCAGGTGATAGAAAAAACATTGCCCACCGGTCCGGTGGGCAATGTGGGGAGTTGAGGCACTGGCCCGCTCGCGCAAGCGGCGGGCCGTTCCTTGGCGCGTTCCTTGACGCTTAATGCCAGCGCGGGTCGTACGGGTAGCGGTCCACAGCGTTGCTGTAGCCGTCGCCGTCGCTGTCGATCACGGCGGGGCCGGCGCCCAGAACGACCGTGTTCGGCGGCGCCACATAGGCAGTCGTCGCGGGCGCTGCCACGTACGCCACGGCCGGCGTTGCGTGATATGCGCAGCCGCTCATCAACAGGGCGGCGCCCAGGGGGGCAAGAAGGTAGGTCACTTTCATGGTTGCTCCTAGCCGCGCTTGAAACTGCGCGGATGTGAAGCCAGTGTGGCTTTTCCTGCCGGGCAGGGGCATCGGCAAGTGCCGGATAGTGGCGCAAGGCCTTACCTACAGCCCGATTCTTGCTGCGGCTCGGCAATGGCGGCGACGAACACAGGCGTTAAGCTTGCGCGGTGAGAACCCCCCGATGAGCCAGATTCACCAGTTGAGAGAACGATTGCGCGCCGCCGGCGCGAAGCCCAGCCACGAGCGGCGGGTGCTGCGCCTGTGGGTGCAGGCTCTGCCGCAGGACAGCGGGCGCCGCGTGCTGGATGACTTCATGCCCCGGCAGTTGCGTGACGCACTTCCACAGATCACCGCCGAGTTCGATGGTATTGCGCGCATCGCGTCGCAGCATCCCGGTGAGGACGGCTCGATGCGCTTGCTGGTGCAACTGGCCGACGGGCAGACCTGCGAGTCGGTCCTGTTGCCGCGCGACGGGCTGTGCATCTCGAGCCAGATCGGCTGCGCCGTGGGTTGCAAGTTCTGCATGACGGGGCGCGATGGATTGCTGCGCCAGATGGGCAGCGCCGAGATCGTCGCTCAGGTCGCGTTGGCGCGCACGTTGCGGCCGGTGAAGAAGGTGGTGTTCATGGGCATGGGTGAGCCCGCGCACAACCTCGCGAACGTCATGGACGCGATCGACTTTCTCGGAACGGCCGGCAACATCGGGCACAAGAACCTGGTGTTCTCCACGGTGGGCGATGAGCGCGTGTTCGAAAGGTTGCCGCAGGGGCCTGTGAAGCCGGCGCTGGCGTTGTCGCTGCACAGCACGCGCGCCGACGTGCGTGCGGACCTGCTGCCGCGCGCACCGCGCATCTCGCCCGACGACCTGGTGGAAGCAGGGCACCAGTACGCGCGCGCCAGCGGCTACCCGATGCAGGTGCAGTGGACGCTGCTCGATGGTGTCAACGACACGGCGGAAGAAGTCGAAGGCCTGGTGCGGCTGCTGAAGGGCCGGTACGCGGTGCTCAACATGATCCCGTACAACAGCGTGCCGGACCTGCCGTATCGCCGCCCCGCGTGGGACAAGGCCGCCGCGCTGGCGCGCGAGCTGCACCGCAAGGGCGTGCTCACCAAACTGCGGCAGTCGGCGGGGCAAGACGTGGACGCCGGTTGCGGCCAGTTGCGCGCGCGCAGCCTGCCGACTACTTCCGTTGTCCGGGTCATTCCCGGTTCGCGCGATCCCGGGGTGCAAGCAAGATAAGGTCTCCATACAGGAGACATCGATGCAACGTCGCTTCCTTCTTGCCGCTGTGGCGGTGGCCCTTGGCGCCACGGGCACGGCCCTGTACGCGCAGGACAAGTGGCCGTCCAAGCCGATCACCTACATCGTGCCCTTCGGCCCCGGCGGCACCACCGACGTGCTGGCGCGGCTGGTGACACTGAAGGCCGGCCCGGCACTCGGCACCACGTTCGTCATCGAGAACAAGCCCGGCGCCGGTGGCGGCACGGGCTCGGACATCACCGCCAAGGCCCCGCCAGACGGCTACACCATCCAGGGCGGCACCATCAGCTCGCACGCGATCAACGTCAGCCTCTACCCGAAGCTGCCGTATGACCCGGTCAAGAATTTCCAGCCGATCACGCTGATCGGTTCCATGCCCAACGTTCTCGTGGTGCGCGCGGACAGTCCGTACAAGACGCTCCAGGACGTGATCGCCGCGGCCAAGAGCAAGCCCGGTTCGATCAACTATGCGTCGTCCGGCAACGGAACGTCACAGCACCTGTCGGGCGTGTTCTTCGAACAATTGACCGGCGGCAAGATGGTGCACGTGCCGTACAAGAGCAGCGCCGAATCGCTGAACGCCATCCTCGGTGGGCAGGGCGCGGACGTCATCTTCGAGAACCTCGCGCCGGCGCTGCCGCACATCAAGGCGGGCAAGCTGCGCGCGCTGGGCGTCACGTCGGACAAGCGCTCTTCGACGGTGCCCGAAGTCCCCGCCATCGCCGAAACACTGCCAGGGTTCGCCATCGTCTCGTGGCAGGGCATCTTCGCGCCCGCCGGCGTGCCTCAGCCCATCGTCGATCGGCTGGCCACCGAGATGATCAAGGCCGTGAACGATCCCGAGATCAAGTCCAAGCTCGTGGCCCAGGGCATCGAGCCGTCGGGCATCACGCCCGCCGAATTCTCGGCCTTCCAGAAGGCCGAGATCGACAAGTGGGCGCGCGTGATCAAGGCCGGGAACATCAAGGTCGACTGAGCTTTACTGCGGTGCTGATGTTGATCGGTCAGGTGAACTGCGCGATCGGCCGGTTGCGCGCCAGACTCCAGCCGCTGGTGGGGCCGGCTTCGTAGCGCCAAACGATTTCAGTGAAGTTGAGCTTGAATTGCTCGGTCGGCATGTCGTCCGGATGCGTCTGCAGCTGGATCTCGCTGACCAGCGCGTCGCGCAACGCAAAGGTCATGATGGGGACCGTCTTGTCACCGGACGTGCGCAGAATGTAGATGTGCGTCACGTCCTTGTCCTTGCCGATCGGCTGCGCGCGCAGGCAATAGTCATACAGCTTCACCGACACCTTGTCGACGTACTTGACGCAGGTGAACTCCGTGATGACGGGTCGGCCCGACGTGCGCGCGCTGTTGCTCACATCGGTGGTGACCTGCTGCTTCATGCCCTGTTGCAGGGACACCAGTTCGATGCACAGTCCCGCATTGGGGAGGCCGGAGTGGCCCGCGTCGGCATCACTGCCGCTCGGGAACAGTGTCTGGTCACCCGGCTGAAGGAGTATGAGGTCCATTCCCCTTTATAGCATCCGTCCACACCGCAACGTCTTCCGGCGTCATGGTGCTGGCCGGGGTGAGTCGGCCGTCCACATAGCCGAGGCGTTCGACGTCGTGCAGGTACTGCTCGCGCGAGAGCAGTGTGCCGGCGCACACGTGCGGGTCGTCCAGCGGCGGCTGGCGGGTTTCGGCCGCGAGCCGCGACATCAGCGTCTCCATCACCCACGTGGGAACGCGATCGCGCTCGCCCGGATAGATAAAGCCGAACAGCGTGAGGTGGGCCAGCAGCACGCGCCAGTGCGTACCGAAGCGCTCGATCAGCGCCTGCCAGTCGAGATGTTCCGCATTGGCCTGGATCGTGTGGGCCACGTCGGCGCCGTCGTAGCGCTCGCGCTCCATGATGAACGCCTTGGACAAGAGACCGTCTTCCATGTTGGCGATCTGCACCGGCACGCCCAGCACCTCGGCCTGCCGGTTGCCGGTGAACCAGCGCTCGTCCACCGGCGTCACGCCGTTGCCCGAGTTGAAGATGAGGTCGATGAAGTCGGCGCCCGCGTAGACCTTGGCGAGCCAGTGCGGATACGTCATCTCCGCGCGCCACCCTTCGGCCTGCATCAGCGCCGCGACGCGGTCGTAGTCTTCGCGGCGGATGAACAGGTCCAGGTCTTTCGTCGCGCGGCGAATCCCGGTGAAGCATGCGTGCGCGAACGCGCCGCCTACCAGGAATGGTACTTGCGCATCGGTCAACACCCGCAGTGCCCGCCGGAAGAATGCGGCGGTATCCGGGGCGACTTCTTCCTCGAGCGAAGGAGCGAGCGGGGCGGGGGCGGTGACCATGGGACTGAGGCTAACCTCGGCCGCGCCTGCTGGGCGGGTACAAGTAACCTCATGCAGCGTCGGCCTCGGCCTACAGCCGGCGGCGACGGATGGGCAGCACGGACGAGGCGTTGCGCGGCATCATGGCCGCATGGGTAAATCCGCCACCTCCATTCGCTTTGCCGCCGTCGGCGACATCCACGTCAACAAGGATTCAGCCGGGACGCTGCGCAGCTTCTTCGCGCAGGCCGCCGAAGCCGCCGACGCGCTGTTGCTGTGCGGCGACCTCACCGACTACGGGACGGCCGAAGAGGCACACATCCTGGCCGAAGAGCTAGGCGCGTGCTCGGTGCCCATCGTCGCCGTGCTGGGCAACCACGATTACGAGTCGGGCACGCCGGAGATCGTCGTGGAGACGCTCACGCGCGCCGGTGTGCGCGTGCTCGACGGCGAGGCGTGCGAGATCGAGGGCGTGGGTATCGCGGGGGTGAAAGGATTTGCCGGCGGCTTCGGCCGTGGCTCGCTCGGCGCCTGGGGCGAACCGGCGATCAAGCTGTTCGTGAAGGAGGCGTTGAACGAGGCCATGAAGCTCGAGTCGGCGCTGGCCAAGCTGCGCATGCCTCGGCGCATCGCGATGCTGCATTACTCGCCCATCGACGGCACCGTGGAAGGCGAGCCGCTGGAGATCTATCCCTTCCTCGGCTCGAGCCGGCTGGAGGAGCCGCTGCTGCGCTACCCGGTCGATGCGATCTTTCACGGCCACGCGCATCGCGGCACGCTCGAGGCCAAGACCATCAGCGGTGTGCCCGTGTACAACGTGGCCAGGCCACTGCTGCTGCGCAGCAGGCCGGACATGCCGCCCTTCAGGGTGGTCGAACTGCCGCGCTAACGCGTCGCATGGCAGAGCTACTGCGGCTGGAAGAAGCCGATGTCTTGAACGGTCTTTACCAGGCCCTGGGCAAAGAGGGCGTAGCCGCGCTCGTTGGCATGGATGGGGTCGGCACGCAACGCCGGGTCGCTCAGCACCGCCGCCCATCCTTTCGCGTGGACGGGCACCTTCAGCTCGTTGCCGAGCTCTTCGAACATCGCATGGTCATTGAGCGAACCGGTCACAGCCGCGACCGCGCTGAATGCCGGAATGGCCACCAGCAAAACCTGGGCACCGCCAGCCGCGGCCAATTGGCAGATGCGTCGCACGTTGTCGCGCGTCTGGTCCAACGGCATGCGCCGCAGGAAGTCGTTGCCGCCGATGCTGACCAGCACCAGGCGGGGCGAATGCTCTTGCAGCAAGCCGGCCAGCCTGGCCAGCGCGCCGGCCGAGGTGTCGCCGGAGATGCCGGCGTTGACGATCTGCCACCCGGTCAGCTTCGCGAGCACCGCCGGATAGCTCGTCTCCGGCGTCGCGCCGACGCCGAAGGTGATGGAGTCGCCCAACGCCAGCACGGTTGAACCGGCAGGCACGGCCGCCAGCTTGGGCTTGCGGCCGCACGCCGCGAGGGCTGCGGCTGAAAGCGTGGCAAGCAGCAGGCGACGGCGCGCGACGCGCATTTCAGGCCTCGCGGTACCAGTTGTGCAACTGAGAGAAGTCCAGGTCCCAGCCTGTCAGCACGGGCACCAGCTTGTTCGCGGCGCCGATGACGCGCGTGCGGTTGATGAGGGGAACGGCGGCAACCTCGCGAACCACCAGGTCGTTCATCGCGATGAAGAGCGCGGCGCGCTTCACCGGGTCCAACTCCGTCTCGGACGCCTTGTACAGCTTGTCGTATTCGGCGCTGACCCAGCGGTTGAGGTTGCGGCCCTGCCACTTGTTGGCCTTGGTCGCCACCTCCGCGGTGGTGAAGCGGTTCATGTACAGAGTGGGGTCGGGCGAGCCGGAGAGGGCGGTGAACATCTGCATGTCGCACCAGAACTTGGTGTTGGTGTCGGGGTTGCCCACGTCGGAAGAGAAGAACACCGAAGCGCTCACCGACTTCAGCTCCACGTCGATGCCCGCCTTCTGGCAGGCTTGCTTGACCACCGCCTGCTCCTTCTGGCGGATGCCGTTGACGGAAGTCTGGAAGACGAACTTCATCTTCTTGCCGCCTTTTTCGCGGATGCCGTCGGCGCCTTTCTTCCAGCCCGCCGCATCGAGCATCGCACTGGCCTTCTCGACGTTGAACTCGTAGCGCGTATTGGTGGAGCGGTAGCGCGAAGGCGCGTTGAGGTAGTTGGGCGTGGCGAAGCCGGTGCGGCCGTAGATGAAGTCCTGGATGCCCTTGCGGTCCATCAGCAACGCCATCGCCTGGCGCACGGCCAGGTCGCTGAAGGCGAAGTGCTTGCTCTTGGCGTGGGCACGTTCGCCTTCCACCTCGTTCCACGGGTCCGTCATGTTCAGCTGCACGAACTCGATGTCGCCCGCCGCCACGATGTAGGCCTTGCCTTTGCCGCCCGACTCCATGCGCTTGAGCACTTCGTCTTCCACCTGCAGGTTCCACGCGTAGTCGTACTCGCCCGTCTGCAGCACCGCGCGGGCTGCGGACGTGGCGTCGCCACCGCCCTTCACTTCGATGGCGTCGAAGTGCGGACGATTGGCGATGTGATAGCTCGTGTTGATGGCACCGCGCACCATGTCGCCCGGCTTGAAGTCCACGAACTTGTACGGGCCCGTGCCCACCGGGCTCAGGTTGCCCGGCGCCTCACGCGACTTGGCGCCGACGTATGCGCCGAAGATGTGCTTGGGGATCAGCAAGGCGCTGCACAGCGCCGTCTCCCATGACGGCGCGGGCTTGTCGAAGACGAGGCGCACGGTGTGCGAATCGACCTTCTCGGCCTTGAAGCCCGTGAACTGGCCGACCGTCGTGGCTGCGGTGGCGGGGTTGCGCGCGTAGTCCCAGTTGAAAACAGCGTCGTCCGCGGTGAACGGCTTGCCGTCGTGCCACGTCACATCGCGCTTGAGCTTCCATACCACCGTCTTACCGTCCGCCGACACGCCGCCGTTGGCGCGTGTGGGAATCTCCGCAGCCAGCACCGGCACCATGTTGCCGTCCGCGTCGAAGACGACCAGCGGCTCATAGAAGATGCGCGCCGCCTCCTGGTCTTTGTTGCCGCTGGCGAAGTGCGGGTTGAGCAAGGTGGCGCCTTGCCACCACAAAGCCCGCAGCGCGCCGCCGCCGCCGCGTTTGGTGGGTTTGTAGGCGGGCGTTGTGGTTGATTGGGCGACAGCGATGCCGGAGTGCGTGAGGAGCTGGGCCGCCATGGGGGCGGTGAGGCCGAGGGAGACCAAGCGGGAGATAAAGGCGCGGCGGGGGAGGGTGCCGGCGCGGACCTGGTCGATGAGGTGGCGGAGGGTGGGTTCTTGCATGGGGGCCCTTTCTGCGAATAGGATCATAGGGCTGGACGCATGTATTCGCTTTGCAGTTGATACGCGGCAAATCCCAGCTGCGGGCTCTGCGCAAACTTGCTAGGCGCTCGGATTGACGAGACAACCAACGAAGGAGGGATCGGATGAGTGAACGAGACGAACTGCTGGAGTCAGTCGCCAAGGAAATCTCGTCGTACCGGGCAGGTGAAATTGTCAAGCCCGACGTTGCGCACGTTGCGCGCTGGCTCGACCAGTTTACTCCGGAAGCGCAACTCCCCTTTCTGAGAGAGTTCAACCACGTGCTGGACCAATCGTTCATTGCAGAGGAAGGAGTCTTAGGCTTTCTTGAGGGAATTCTTACGAATGAAAAACTCACTGGTGGCGCTCATTGCGACTACTGGCGCAAGGCAAATCTGCTAAAAATTCAGCAAGACGGCCAGAGTCAGCGGTCCATGTTGAAGCATTTGGATAAGGCGCTTCAAGACACGTGCGGCATAGCGCTAAAAGATTGCGGGTCGCCTGACGGGGACATTGTCTACATCGACGATATTATTTTCAGTGGGGGCCGAGTTGGAACCGATCTAGACAAATGGATCCGCGAAGCCGCACCGCAAAAGGCTGTGGTGAAAGTGATAGTCATTGCATATCACAAGCTTGGGATTTGGCAGCTCGAAAATCGACTTAAGAAGGCTGCGGCTGAAGCGAAGAAGGACATCGGCTTTACTTTCTGGCGTTTGCTCGAGGTTGAGAATCGCAAGACCTACCGTTGGTCATCTCAGGTTCTGTGGCCAACGGAGCTGCCACAAGTTGACGTGGTGCAAGCCTACGTTGCGGGGCTGCAGAAGTTTCCGTTTGAGGCGAGAGCTGCTGGAGGGCCACTCGGGATCTTCAGCTCAGAGGCCGGCCGACAAATACTCGAACGGGAGTTCCTGATCGCCGGGGCCCGTATTCACTCCCAAGGCAATGTAAGTGCAGTGAACCGTCCGCTTGGACATGGGTACTTCGGACTCGGATTCGGCTCCACGTTGGTGACACATCGGAATTGCCCAAACAACTGCCCCTTGGCTTTGTGGTGGGGCGATCCGACTGCGACGTCCGGCGCATTGAAGTGGTACCCGCTTCTTCCACGCAAGAACTACTCGTCTGCGGAGAACGTCTTTGGCAAGTTCTTTGATTGAGGAAGAAATTGCGGGACTGTCGCGGCGCTACTTGCGCAGCGAGGTAATTGTCGTGCATAAGACGAGAGACATGTTCGGTGGTCTCTCCAATATGGCTGCTGGGTACCCGCTGCACGTGAATGGCGTGAGAATACTCACCTCGGAGGCCTTGTATCAAGCTTGCCGGTTTCCGCATTTGCCCGAGGTCCAAGCTCTCATCATTGCCCAGCAAAGCCCTATGACAGCTAAGATGCGGTCAAAGCCGCATCGCACTGAAACCAGAAGAGATTGGGATGAGATTCGGTTCAAAGTTATGCGTTGGTGCCTCCGTGTCAAGCTCGCTCAGAATTTCGACGAATTTGGCCGGTTGCTACTCGCAACTCGTGAGCAGCAAATTGTCGAACGGTCGGCCAAGGATGATTACTGGGGCGCTAAGCCAAGTGCAGATGGCGAGACACTTGTCGGGCAAAATGTACTCGGGCGCTTACTGATGGAACTTCGTGAGCGGCTCCTCCAACAGAACGTCGATAGCCTTAAGGTGGTGAAACCGCTGCCCATAGAGAACTTCACTTTGCTGGGCCACCCCATTGAATCAGTCACGGCCCGACTTTCTACTAGAACCCCGCAGAAACCTCTGCTCTGAACTGCAGGAGACAAGCATCTTGTCTGCATAGTCTTTCAAATTCGTGGTTGAGTGGCCACAGGTGAACGTGTGTGGAACGCTCAGTCGGATTTACTGCCGATGATTGGGGAGCGCCAGTTTGTATGCCTGCTCGGGATGGCTGGGATTCTCCGGATACTTGGCAATGATCCGGCCCTCGTCGAGAAGGGGCTTGAAGTGTTTCGCCCGTATGAGCTCGGGGGTTCGCTCTACTGCCTCAGCTACAAGGCGAATTGAGACGAACTCGCCTGCTAGGAGCTCCAAGATGAGGTCCCTCGTCGCACTGTCGTCGAGCCGGCCCGGCACGCCGTTGGGGTACTTGGTCGCCGCCCTGGCCCGAAGTTCCGCTATTGGGGGTGGACGTCGTGTTCAAGCAAAACGGCTCGCGCATCACCGACTTCAGGCGCGGCTGGCAGCTCGATACGCGCGATCTCATCGTGTTCTGGCCCAAGCCGGCGCGTCCCGAGTGGATGACGCCCGAGCAGTACGCTCGCATGCCAGAGGAGCTGATGCTGCGCGAAGCCAAGGCAGGTCACAAGGTGCTGGTGACCACAATGCTGAGTGCGCGAGAGCTCAGCAAGGCCGAGCTGTCGCAACTCTATGCACGCCGCTGGAACGTCGAGCTGGACCTGCGCAACCTCAATACCACCACGGGCATGGATGCTTAGCTGCCAGACGCCGCAGATGAACGACAAGCAGCTGTGGGTGCACCTGCTGGCCTACAACATGGTCCGCTTGCTGATGGCGCAGGCCGCTTCCAAAGCCGGCGTGGATCCGCGTGGCCTGAGCTTCAAGCACACGGTGCAACTTTGGACCGAGTGGACAACGCGCGGCCTTTGCCAGCGGCTGTCCGTGTTGATCGCTCAATCCAAGGTCGGCCACAGGCCCGGGCGCATCGAGCCGCGAATGCGAAAGCGATGACCCAAGCCATACCCGTGGCTCAAGCAGCCGCGCTCCCAAGCCCGCCAACACGTCCACAAGCACGGTCATCCGTGTCGGGCAAAGCAAGTGCCATTCCGCTTAACGGTCTCGGTTAAGGGGTGCGTCAAACAGGGGCAAGGTCAGTATCTGGTGAGCCAACCGTAATCCACGCGCTGAGTTGGCAGGAGTTGTTCGGCATGGAAGGGGCAGTGCGCGTGTCTCCGCTCCACTGTCACACGTTCGCCGACGTCGATCGCTTTCTGGAGGTGACGCGGGAGATTTGCATGGCTTTCGGCGGGTAGCTCGGGCGCCCGTTCGTGCATACATTCGGCCGCATGGGAGGGTGACAGACCGTTTACATCGAGCCAACTTTGTCACACAATGCGCGGCATATCAGGGAGGAGAGGATGCTTGTGGTCAATGCGCTAAAGATATGCCCATCACTGGCGTTCTCCGTGCGAATGCGTACCTTGCTGCGAACATTTGACGACCCAGTGCTTACCCAACACCAAGTTTTCGAGCCGTCCTTGCGGCCGCTCGAGGTATGGGTGCGCACGTCATCGGGTAACGAGGCATGAAAATTCATCTGCGCGTCCTTGCCGGCACGCTATGACGCGCCCCGTCCTCCGTCTTCTTGCCTGGGGAGTGTTGGGCGCGGTCGCGCTGGTCGGTGCCGCAGCTACGCTTTACGTCGCTACAGCAACGCCGCCGAGTCCCTATACGCGCACTCAGGTTTCCGACCTAGTCGATCGCCTCAATTATGAGGCGGCAATCCAGTCGCCCCATATGTCGCTTGGGAAATCCACGCGGGCTGCGCATCTAAGCGTCTTTCAGGCGGTTGAGAGTGGCAGGCCCTTGGTTGAAGCGCAAAGCTTTGAGTACCGACAAGCCTACCAGTCGATCCTGCGAGACAAGCAGTGGTACCTGTCGCTGTTCGATCGCAACTTGACCGTGGTGCACGATCACGGAATGACCGATAACAACAACGTGGGGGGCAAAGGCATTGCTGGCGACCATGATCATCACGATTTCTCGGCCAGGAGCAACGTCGAGGCGCTGCGGGCGTCGCTCGCGCGAATCGAGGATCCGGCGGCCTCGGGGCTCTCCAAGGTCTTTCATGCGGCCCGCGCACACAAAGACCTGACGGACATAATCCTGCACTTGGCCACAGCGCCGCAAACAAAGTCGACGCCGTACCAAGAAGGAAACGACGTGGACGAGCTGGGGCTGCAATTTGCCAAGGTGATGCGTAGCTACAAGGCGGCCCAGTTCAATCCAGTAAATTCACCCGACTACGCGCGCAACCTGCACGCGGCGCTTGCCGCGTACGACGACTTGGTACTGCACGTTCAGATGCGCGTGACGAAGCATCTGTCCGGTTGGCAGCGCGTGGTTGCCGGACGCTGGCTGGGATGGCAGTCGTTCGGCCCGGATCTCGATGACGCAATCCCGGGCCCCCTGGGACGGAACACTCAACTCGCGAAGAAGGGGAATTGATCATGCTCGACAAGCTGCCCGCGTTCTTGACCAACATTGTGGCCGGCGTGGCCGCAAACTGGAGATGGTTTGACCGCAAGGTCAATCGCATCGCCATCAACGCGACCGTCAATGTCGCCCGCAATCGACCGCACCCCTTGAGCACCGCGCACGACTACGTGTCATGGGTGACGCTGAGCGACCGCCGCTGGAGCGGCCGGCATCTGTCCCCGACGCAGACGCCACCAACCGCTGATCCAAAGGCCGTCGTGGAACTGTTCAGGCGGCCTCCAACTGGGCAAAAGCTCTCGAAACGCTCGACATGCCTGTTCCCGGCGTTCGCGCAATATCTGACTGACGGTTTTATCCGCACCCGTATGAATGACAGCAGCGCGGGTGAGCCTGACAGCCTGCGCCTTCAAAACACATCCAACCACGAGATAGACATGTGCCCGCTTTACGGTCGCACGATCGAGCAGACGGACGCTCTGCGCCTTAAATCGCAGCAGCCAGGAAAGAAAGGGCGATTGAAGTCCCAAATGGTGGGCAAGGAAGAGTACGCCCCTTACCTATTGGACAACGGCGTCATCAAGAAAGAGTTCGAGAAGCTCGATCCGCCCCTAGGCCTGTCCACACTATTGCAGGATCGGCCGCAGATCGCCAAATTCATCTTCGCGTTTGGCGGTGACCGGACCAACGCGTCGCCGCAAGTGGCAATGATCAATACGCTGTTCCTGCGTGAGCACAACCGGCTGGCCGGGACCATCGAAGCTGCGAATCCCACCTGGGATGACGAGCACGTGTTTCAGGTCGCCCGCAACACGGTCATCGTGCTCTTCATCAAGATCGTAGTGGAGGAATACATCAACCACATCTCGGCGTCCGTCCGGTTCCATGTGGACCCCGAAGTCGCATGGGACGCCAAGTGGAACCGCCCCAACTGGATCACGACGGAATTCAGCCTTCTCTACCGCTGGCATCCACTCGTGCCAGACGTGATGCGCTGGCGCGGCCAAGCGATCCCAGTGTTCGTTACCTTGATGAACAACGAGCTGCTCCTGTCTGTCGGGCTGAGACGCGCATTCGAGGAACAGAGTGCCCAGGCTGCTGGTGAACTCTGCGCGATGAACACGGCCGATGCGCTTTTGGAACGGGAAATACGCGCCATCGAGCAAGGGCGTCTATGCAAATTGCCAACGTACGCCGCCTACCGCAAATATGTAACCCTCCCCGAGCCGAAGCGCTTCGAGGACATCTCTTCCAACAAGGAGGTCGTGGCTCTCCTGAAGAAAGCGTACGCGCGGGTCGAGGACGTGGAGTTCTATCCCGGCCTCTTTGCAGAAGACAACGACTCGGACTCGCCACTGCCGCCGATGATGCGCAAACTCGTCGCACTTGATGCGTTCTCCCAGGCGCTTACCAATCCCCTGCTGTCGGAGCATGTGTACGAGATGGCGACCTTCTCTCGGCCGGGTTGGGATGCTATCAACGACACGCGCGAGCTGCGCGACATCGTCGTGCGCAATTCAGCCGGTGGCTCCCAGACACGCCCGATCGGAATGACCTTCACGCCCCAGCACCAACCGACTGTGTTGGCACCACTGCAGGACGAACCGGAACCCCAACAAGTGTTCTAAGGATATCGCGCGCCGCAGCCATCCCATTGACACGGAGGATCACTCGGTGCTGTCTGCAACTTCAACGTCAACAACCTCTTCGTCCGTTACAAGTTTGGGAAGAAGTGTTTTTTCCTCTGTACTCCCGGACACGCCCTATACGCAGTTTAGCGCCGACTTTTCATCCTGAGCGCGGCGCTGGAGCTCGATCTGCTGCCGCCTGAATTCGCGCGGCGATTTCATTCTCAAACTGGAATGCGGGTGCAACTTGTTGAAGTGCTCGAAGGCGCCCGGCAACTGCCGCAACACGGTGTGCGCGTCGCTGAGGTCCAATGCGCGTGACGTAGTCGCGCTTGAACGTGTTCACGAAGCTTTCGGTCATCCCGTTGTTCTGCGGCGAACGCACCGGCGTGTGGATCGGCGTCAAGCCCAACGAACGAGCCACCGCGTGGGTATCCTGCGCAATGTAAGCCCCGCCGTTGTCGCTCAGGAATTCCAGAAGCCAGCACTCTGGGACGGCCTCCACGGCGCCAAAGCGTTTCTCTACGGCCTCGATCAGCATCTCGCGCACCGGCTCGCCTGGCAGGCCCCCGCCGGCCCAACCGCGGTGCGCAATCGCCTCGCGGTCGCAGCAATCCTTGACGAACGCGACCGTCACGGTTTCGCCCGAGTCGCACCCAATCCTCCTGCCTGGCCACCAGCAACACGCTCATGCCCGACCCATACGTGCGCCGCTCCAGTTAGACAACTTCGATCGTCTCTGCATGCCTAGTTATGCACACAGTCTTCTCCTGCCAGTAAAGATAGGCGATAGACCGTGTCAGGAGATTCAGGGGGGCTAACTCACTGTTGACATGAACGCATCATCGGTGCGACATTTAGATACCAGGAGCCAAGCAGCTGGACACCAGCCATTGGGAGGAGAGAATGATGCAATCGCAAACCGCATCACCAACGGGTGATGCCTTGGCCCTCGACCCGGCCCCGAGCTTCGATCCCGCTCCCACCAATGCCCCTGTGCGGCACGCGGATCGGGTGAACGTGGTCAGCCAGCAATTCAAGGACCGCCTGCTCAACGTCATCTGCGCGCTGGTCGGCGCCATGATGCTGTACAGAAGCGTGAGCGACTCCTTCTATCCGGGCTACATCCAGCGCCAGCTGATGGCGCCGATCTTCCTGGGTGGCGCATTCGGCATCTACCTGATGTACCTCCGCTACAGGATCGGGTTTTGGATCTTTACGGCCCTCAACTTTCTGGTGGGGTATTGGTTTATCTTCGTGCTCGAGGACATTTGGTATCACCATGTCCTGCCGCACGTCGTGTTCTCGGCACTCTTCCTGCCGTTCTATACGGACATGAAGTCGCTAGGGCTCCTTCCGCGAATCAAGGAGTGGCTCGGTGACGTGGGCATGAAGCTGCTTGAAGCGGCATGGCTCGTGCGGCTGCTCGCCGAGTTTCCGTTGCTGGAGCGTTGGGTGAACCGCCAGGTGATCGACGGAGCCGTGAGCCGCGTGCGCACCCGGCCGCATCCGTGGAGCAACGTCTATCCCTATGTGTCCTGGCGCGGCCTGATGGACCGAACGTGGAGCGCGCGGCACCTTCCGGCATGGACCCCGCCACCCGGCTATGCGCCGCCAGAGCCCGCAAAGGTGGCCGAGCTGTTCGTGCGCCCAACTGGAAAGCAATCCCTCTGCAAGAAGTCCACCTGCCTCTTTCCCGCGTTCGCGCAATACCTCACGGATGGCTTCATCCGCACGAGCTCGGACCAGGCAGACCCGAACCGACAGCGGCGCAACACGTCGAACCACGGCATCGACCTTTGTCAGCTCTATGGCCTCAATGACGCCCAGACCCGGTTGCTGCGCGTGGTACCTGGCGCTCCCGAGACACGGGGATTGCTGAAGTCGCAGGTCGAAGGTGAGGAATACGCTCCCTATCTCTATGCGGGCGATGTGCTCGATCCCCAGTTCATCGGG
Organism: Ramlibacter sp. WS9; assembly: GCF_003797765.1. Taxonomy (GTDB): domain Bacteria; phylum Pseudomonadota; class Gammaproteobacteria; order Burkholderiales; family Burkholderiaceae_C; genus Ramlibacter. The sequence continues at coordinate 25,246 of NZ_RKMB01000018.1, forward strand.
CTCGACATGCCGATCGGCCTTGATGACCTGAACAAGCAATGCGAGGCTCCCGATTCGCAAACACGCGAGGACGCGCGCGCCAGGCGGGCCGCGTTGTTCGCATTTGGCGGCGACCGCGCCAATTCGGTGCCGCAGACGGCCATGATGAACACCCTTTTTCTGCGCGAACACAATCGCATCGCGCGCAAGCTTGGCGAGCTGAACGCCGGTTGGGATGACGACCGGGTGTTCGAAACGACACGCATGGTTGTGATCGTCGAGTTCATCAAGATCGTGGTGGAAGACTACATCAACCACATCACGCCCCTGGCGTTCAAGATCCGTGCCGACCCGTCCATCGCCTGGAACGCGGGCTGGAACAAGCCGAACTGGATCACGACCGAGTTCGGGCTGCTGTACCGGTGGCATTCCCTCATCCCCGATCACATCACCTGGAGCGGGATCAGCCACCCGGTGGGCCGCACCTTCTTTGATAACCGATTGCTCGTCAGGGGAGGCCTGCGCCGCGCATTCGAAGACATGAGCGGCCAGCCGGCCGGAGCGCTCGGGGCCCTCAATACCGCCGATAGCCTACACCGCGTCGAGATCGCTTCCATCCTGCAGGGGCGCATCTGCGAGCTCGCCCCGCTCGCAGACTATCAGGAGTACGTCCGGATGAAGCGGCCAAAGACATTCGAAGACATCTCGAGTTCACCGGACATCGTCGCGGTCCTGAAGGCGAGGTATTCCTCGCCCGAACTGGTCGAGTTCTTCCCGGGACTCTTTTCGGAGGACCGTGTGAAGAATTCCCCGCTTCCGCAAACGATCCTGCGCATGGTTGCCGTAGACGCCTTCTCTCAGGCGCTGACGAATCCGCTGCTGTCCGAGCACGTATTTAACGCTTCGACGTTTTCCGAGTACGGTCTGCAGCAGATCGAGCAGACATCCACCCTCTCGGACCTGTTGCGCAGGGTGCTTGCGCCCCGTGAGGCACAGGCACTAGGCTACGTCGGCATGACGCGCAGCGACTGGCGGCGCGAGTAGAAGGGGCCTGCCATGACTCGGTTCCAGCTCCTGTTTGTCTCCACGTTGCTGCTGCTGGCGATGCTGCTGACGTTCACCGACCTAGGCGTCCCCGATTACGTGCGGGATATCTGCCGCACGCCGCTGAATTTCATCAAGTAACGCCTAACGCCACGAGGGACGCCCATGACCCGCATTGTGTTGTTCATCGCCTTTGGACTCCTTGCCGCCGCGCTATCTCTGGAATATAAGCGCCTCAGCCTGAAGCCCTGGCCCCCCGAATCCTTCGATGACCAGGAGATGCACTTCAAGTACGGGTCGATCGGTGCCGAGGTCAACGGATTCCCTTACCTCATCTGGCGGGAGCTGCCTTCGATCTTCCCGGAGAAGATCCCCCGCGGCTATTCCGGATTCGGCCTCATCAGCGAGCCCGATCGCGAGCTGCCCATTGGCATCAGTGTTCGCCGCTATGGCGTGTTGCGGGTCGGCTTCAATTGCGCCACCTGCCACACTAGCGTCATCGACGCGGGGAACAAGCCGCATCTCGTGCTGGGTGGGCCGGCGGAGCAGCTGGACCTGCAGGGGTACATCCGGTTCCTGATCGCGGCGGGTAGTGATCCAAGGCTGACTGCCGGCGCGGTGATCGAAAGTGCCGAGAAGAACCAGCGGCCGATCGGCTTTTTTGACAAGGCCTTACTGCAGTTTGTCGTTTTCGGCAAGCTGAAGGAGGAGATCGCATCGCTGAAGACTTCTCTTGCCTGGATGGAGCGGCGTCCTGGCCACGGTCCGGGACGCACCGACGCCGGAAATTTCTGGCGCTCGCGATGGGGACTCAATCCGGAGCTCGATGACGCAGTCGGTACGGTCGATTTTCCCTCTGTCTGGAACCAGCGGCCTCGCCTCGTCGGCACGTTCCATTGGGACGGCAACAATTCCTCGCTCGACGAACGCAACATCTCCGCGGCGCTGGCTGGAGGCACGGCGGACTGGTTGCTGGACCGGCACAGCATAGGCCGGGTGTCTGCCTGGCTCCTCGATCATAAGGCGCCTGCCTTTCCACTGTCGGTTGACGCCGCGCGCGCCGCCGTCGGTAAGGCGGTGTACGAGCGTTCCGGTTGCGCAACCTGCCACGCTCCCGACGGCCGGGACGTTGGAAAGGTCAGCCCGGTTCAGGTTTTGCGGACGGACTCTGAAAGGAACACGCTCTTTTCCGAAACGATGGTCGCCAACTTCGACAAGGTCGGCAAGGGATATTCGTGGCAGTTCTCCCATTACAGAACAACGGCTGGCTACGTCAACATGCCCCTGGACGGCATCTGGGCGCGCGGGCCTTACCTGCACAACGGGTCGATCCCGACGCTGAGGGACCTCCTGGCGCCCGCCTCGGAGCGGCCGAAGTCGTTCCGGCGTGGATGCACGACCTTCGATCCCATTGATGTGGGGTTCAAGTGTGAAACGGGATTCAAGTTCGACACGACGCTGCGGGGCAACAGCAATGCCGGCCACGAGTACGGGACAACCCTGTCCGCACCGGAGAAAGATGCCCTCCTCGAATTCCTGAAAACGCAGTGAGAGCCTGGCATGGAAGCAGCGAACGCTGATGCGATGATCGCCCGCATCAGCGCAATGAACCTCAAGACTCTGTCGGTGAGGAACGGCGTGACCCGCCGCGGGCAGCATCCGAAGCATCATGCCTGCGTTGTCGCGGAGTTCGAGGCTTCACCCCTGAAGTCGAATTACTGGAGCGCCACACCCCACATACTCGGCGTCAAGCCAGTGAAGTACATGGCGCGGCCCGATACCGCTATCGACGAAGGAGCCGTGAAGACCGCTGACGGCCTGGGCGCTGCCTTGCGCGAGGAACTCGGGCGGTCGGCCGCGACGTTTACCTTCGGCATTCATCCGCAAACGTCGTGGGCGAGGGCCCCAGCCGCGTACGCCAGCGGAACGACCCGAACGCGCATGCCGAACGCGAAGCGATCCGCGATGCCCAGGAGCGCTTCGGTGCGCAAGTGCTCAAGGGTGCGGTGCTCTACTCGACCTCGCGGCCGTGTGCCCTGTGCGAAGCGGCCGCCGCGCAGGCAGGCATTGCGCGCATGATCCACGGGGAAGACTTGAGGGATGCCGGCGCGCCCGTGCCGTGAACGCCTGCTCTCTGCCGGGAAAGCTGCCGCTCGTCACAGGCGGACTCCCGGCACTTCCGTATGATTGCCGGCACTATATGCGTAATCCCTTGAGCAAAGCGCTGTGGTCGATCTGCCTGGCCGTGTTGGGAGCCGGGCTGGTTCTGCTTGCCTATGCTTTTCACGTCGAGGCCGGCAACACAATCACTGCCATTCTCGCTATCGTCGGCATGACCTTGGCCGTGATCTTCCCCTTCACTTTTCTGTGGGCGCTCTTTTCGGCCATCGGTTACGCACACCTGATGTCGGGCAAGGACTTGATCGCCCGCTGGCACGTCACCGCCGGCGATTGGGACCGCTTCCGCGCCTTCGACGAGATTCGCGCCGCCGAGCACCCAACGCTGCGAAACGACATGCGCATCCGAACACAAACACCACCGCAGGGCGTGGATGTCATCGTCGGCAGCGGCAACATCATTGTCGATGGCTCATACCATAGCATCGCGGGCCTGGACCGTCACGGTCGTGAGATCAACTGGCTCAACGCTCCAGTCGATCCCGAATGCATCGAATTTCCCAAGTCCTATTCCAGGAAAGGCGGCGCGCTGAAGCTGACCCTGCGCGTGCCGGTGCCCGCTTCCGCGCGCGCCGAAGGCGTGCGCGTATTCGAGCACTATCACCCCAAGGAAAATCCGATCCTCAACCCCACCCCGGCCAGTGTGCGCCGCGATGGCGTCGTCACACTCGTGCTCAGCCTGTTCGTCGTCGCGGCTACGGGCGCATTGCTTGCGTTGCTGCTGGGCGCTCCCTTTCCAGCGTTTCTCATGCCGGACTCCATGCGCATCGTGAAATCGCCCGATGGCGAAGAGGCGTCCCTCACAGGGAGTTTTGTTTTGGTTGGATTTTTCATGTTCTTCGGCCTTGTCGGTTCAATCGCGGGACTATGGCTGATTCTTTCCCGCAAGCGCCATATGATGTTGACAAAGATCATGTGGGCCATGCTTTGGCTTTTCTTTATCGGTGGAACCCTGCTTCAACTCGTCTATCTATGGATCGAACCAGCGTAGCGCGGGGCTGAGGGCGAGCGGAGTCACCGTAATTTCGGCAGCTGGAATGCAGCCCGGTTTCAAAGGGAGACGAAGATGCGTGATGCTCTGTGGCAATTCCTGGGCGCTCTGGCCGCCGCGTCGATCCTGTCGGCCTCCCCCGCGATGGGCCAGACAGCGCAGACATGGGTTTCCAGTACTGGGACCCCTAACGGCTTGTGTTCGCGCACACAGCCGTGCCGGACGTTTAGCCAAGCCTATGGCGCGACCTTGAACGGGGGCCAGATCCAGGTGCTCGACAGCGGCAGTTTCGGGGGGCAGCTCGACATCAAGAAATCGATCACGATCAAGGCCGTAGGCGCGCTCGGCAGCATTGTTGTGACCGGCTACAACGGGCTCGTCATCGACGCCCCTGCCGACGCTCGCATCGTCATCGAAGGTCTCGACATCGACGGAGGCCGCGACGGAGCTGTCGGCATCCTGATCCTGGGAGGGGGTCAGGTGGTGGTGCGCAATACGACCATCCGCAATTTTTCATCGGCCGGAATTTACATCAATAACTTGGTTGGAAGGGGCCGGATCTTTCTGACCGTCGACAATGCGCGGATCAACAATGCCGAGAAGGGTATCTGGGTGAGCACGCTCGGCGACGCCAGTACGGCCTATGTGTGGAATTCCGTGATCGTCGGTAGCGGCATGACCGGAATCCAGGCCGTTGGCCCGCAAAGCCGGGTCGAGATTTCCGGCAATGTGATCAATCGAACGCCCCAATCGCTCCACTTCTACGACGGCGCCGCCATCGCCTCCTATGGCGACAATGTCCTGTCGGACGGGGACGCGCCAAGCTCTGTTTTAAAAAAATGATCTGGTGATCCGCTCCATCCATGCACCGCGATCACTGCATCGAATGCCGCCTCCATGGCAAGGGCCTCCGCGGCCTTCCGCTGCTGCGCGGGTGGCATGCGGCCTGGATCTACCGTTCGCGAACGGTCATCGTTTGAACAACCCACCCGCTCCCGGTCTTCTGCAACTTCGCGGTGCCGGCGATGCCTTCAACAGCATAGACAAAGGCCACCTGTGCACTGTCAGCCGACACAGTAAGTTCCCCGATCTCGAGAGCGATGCCGCCGGGCGCATCGGCCGGGACAAATACAACGGCTTTGCCAAACTTCTGCACCTGCATGTCGTCTTCGTACCAAGGACCTTTGACGATCCGAAGCGGGCTTCTCTCGGGGCGCTTGTCCGCATGAAAGTACTTGTCGAGTTGCGGCGCATCGACAACCGCTTGCAGAACGGCCGACTTAGTGTTCATTTGCTTCGCCTCCAAGAGATGTGACGACGACAACCCGATAGCCGCAATAGCGACCAGCAAAGCGCATGCGCGACGTCGCGTAGCGTTGATCAATTGATCACCAACCCGTAAACACGAGTCTCGAACTCTTCGCCTTCCTCACCTTCGCGATCAATCCCATCCTGATCGTCGCCCCAATGTGTGAGTTCGTGCAGCAGCGTTACGCCGGCAAGTGCCACTTTTTTGCCGCTCTTCGTCCGGCGCCAGCCTCGGCCAGCTTCAAAGTCCGCGACGACCTTCGTGTCGATCCGAATTTCGTTGGAGTTCTCGTCCGGGGTGAATTCGCCGTAGGCGTCAACGAGCCCTACGATCTTGATGTCGGGTCCACATCCCCACTCCAGTGCTCGCTTCAAGGTCGGCCCGTCGAGTTGACCAATCTCCAGGAGCGCCTTCGCAATGATCTTGTTGGTTGCTACCTTCGGCAACTCGTTCTTGACGTAGCTGGCGAATTTCTTGTAGACCACAATGTCTGCGTGAACCATTTTCATGTTCGCTCCAAGTCTCCAACCTAGGCCATGACGGCGTCATTATGCTGGCGAATGTCTGAACAAGTCCACCACCATCCACTTCTCTACACCTACCGCCGCTGTCCTTACGCCATGCGCGCGCGCATGGCACTTCTTCAAGCATCGGTTGGGTTCGATGCGTATGAAGTCGTGCTGAGGGACAAGCCACGCGAGATGCTGGAGATTTCACCGAAGGGAACTGTGCCGGTTCTGGTGTTGCCCGATGGCCGGGTCGTCGACGAAAGCCTGGACATCATGCGTTGGGCCTTCCAGGGTGGGAATCAAGAGGATGAGGGCTGGTGGCAAAGATCGGACACACCGGCCAACCGGACATTGATTGAGCTCAACGATGGGCCGTTCAAGCAGCACCTCGATCTTTACAAGTACACACAACGTGTCGCAGAAACCGACCCGGCTTTTCATCGTGATGAGGCCGTGAGTTGCCTGCTCAGGGTGCTCGAGCAGCAGTTGGCGATAGAGCCTTATCTGGGCGGGCGTGAACCCTGTGCAGCCGATCTCGCCATATTCCCCTTCGTGCGACAGTTTCGCGCAGTCGATCCCGGCTGGTTCGATGCGCTGCCCTTGAAAGCAACTCAGCAATGGTTGCAGGGCTGGCTCGACAGTGAACTGTTCGAAGCCTGCATGAAGAAGGTGCCGAGCGGCCTTCGCGTGCAATTCTAAAAAGCCGCGCTCAGCGCGCCGGCTAGACCACCAGCATCCACCCTCCCAGAACCAGCAGCCCGACAAAGAAGCAGCGGCGAAACAGCGGGCGGCAACACTGTTCGATGCGTTCACAACGCAATGGAGTGCGCTGGAAGCAAGCTTCGTTGCGTGAGACAGCCAGGGAGTGGGCGCGATGGTGGAACTGCTGACCGATCCTCAGGCGTGGATCGCCCTGCTGACGCTCACAGCGCTGGAACTGGTGCTGGGAATCGACAACATCGTGTTCATCTCCATCCTGGTGGACAAGCTGCCACCAGAACGGCGGGAGACGGCCCGGCGGCTTGGGCTGTTCATGGCCATGTTCATGCGGCTCGGCCTGTTGATGCTCCTGGCCTGGATCATCGGCCTGACGGCGCCACTGTTCAAGCTGCCGTTGGTGGGCCAGGAGATTTCCGGCCGCGACCTCATCCTGATCGCGGGCGGGTTGTTCCTCATCTGGAAGAGCACAGGCGAGATCCATGGGACGCTCGTCGGCGACGAGCACTACCAGGATTCAAAGGCGCGGGCCACCTTCGGCGCGGTGATCGTCCAGATCATGCTGGTCGACATGGTGTTCTCGCTCGATTCGATCATCACGGCCGTCGGCATGGTGGATGAATTGGCCGTGATGGTGGCCGCCGTGATCCTCTCGGTCGGCATGATGATGCTGTTCGCCGGCGCGATCGGGCGTTTTGTCTCTGCCAATCCGACGATCAAGATGCTCGCCTTGTCGTTTCTCATCATGGTCGGAATGGTGCTGGTGGCCGACGGCCTGGAGTTCCACGTGCCGAAGGGGTATGTCTACTTCGCGATGGCGTTCTCCGTGGCCGTCGAGATGCTCAACCTGAGGCTGCGCAGGCGCCCCATGGCGCGCCCGTAGGCGGGCCGGCCGCCGGTCGGGCCGCTTTGCGGCAAAAAGGGAGCGAGCGCAGAATCATCAATTCTGCGCCAGCACTTTTGCCCGGCAGGAAGCCAGTGAAGGAGACCTCGATGCCGCTCTACCTGACCCGCTTCAGCTACGCGCCCGCCACGTGGGCGAAACTCATCAAGAACCCGGAGGACCGCCGGGACGCCGCGAGGCAGTACATCGAATCCGTCGGCGGCAAGCTGCACGGTTTTTGGTATGCCTTCGGCGAGCATGACGGCTACAACTTATGGGAAGCGCCCGACAACGTCGCGATGGCGGCCGCCGCGCTGGCCATCAACGCGGGCGGCGCCTTGAACTCGGTTCAAACAACCGTCCTGCTGTCTGTCGAGGAAACCATGACAGCGCTGCAAAAAGCCTCGTCCATCAAGTACCGGCCGCCAGGGGAAAAAGAATAGGCCGGCGGCGGGGGATTTCCGCAAGGCGGCGCTTCACTCTGATGAAGGTGAGATTCCGTGGGCTGGCGAAGAACACCGCGCACGTCGTCACGGGTTTGCGCGGTGGCCATCCTTTACCTCGCGCTATCGCCCACTCCGCCCATTCCACTGTCCAACTGGGACAAGGCGAATCACGTCTTCGCCTTCGCCGTTCTTGGCGCTCTGGGATGGACCGCATGGCCGGAGCAGCGCTGGAACCTGGCCGCATGTCTTGTCGCCTACGGATGCGCGATCGAGCTGATGCAAATGCTGACCGCGACACGCCAGGCGGACTGGCATGACGTCGCGGCCGATGTTGTCGGGTTGTTCGTGGCCGCAGCAATCCGGGGTGGGATTGCGCGACGTTTCGTTCACTCGCGGATCGAGCGAGACTAGATCTTGCCCATCAAAAGCAGCACCAGCAGGATGAGCAGCACCAGCCCCAAACCGCCGACCGGACGGTAGCCCCAGTTGCGGCTGTGTCCCCAAGTCGGCAGAGCGCCGACCAGAAGCAGGATGAGAACAATGATAAGGATGAGGGAGAGTGACATGATCGTTTCCTAGGTAGGGGGAAAAATCATCCTCGCACCCACAGGGAAACGACTGGGCAGGACGAAGCCTACGGTTGAGGTAGGAAAGGGTGACTCAAGGCGCGGCTATCAACACCAAGTCATGCCCGCTCAAGAAGTCCCCTTCGGCCTTGATTTGAGCGCCGCCGTTGTCTCTGTCATCAGCCTGGCGACGATCGCTCCCGCGGGCAGAACGTCCCTGATCAAACCTGAAGCTTCCCCGGCAATCACGGCTGCTACGTCGTAGTCGCCCGCGGCGCGCGCGGAGGCATAGCGTTCGGCCTCTTGCGCGGCGTTCTGCAGCAGTTCCACTTCGCGGCCCAGCCAACGCTGCGTGTGTGAATTCTTCAAGCAACGGCCGGTGAACGGTGCGGGCCAGACGTTGCGGCGCGAGATGTCGAACACGATGCTGCGCACCGTGTCGTCGCCGCTCGCGCGGCAGACGCGCTCTTTCGCCGACGCGGGCGTGGCCGCTTCTTCGGAGGCATAGAACCGCGTGCCCATCAGCACGCCCGAGGCCCCGAGCATCAGCGCGGCCGCCACGCCCCGCCCGTCGGCAATGCCGCCGGCCGCGACGACGGGCGTCTTGCCGCCATCGATATCGACGAGTTCCGGCAGCAGCGTGAACAGCCCGCGGGATGCGCCGTGCCCTCCGGCTTCGGTTCCCTGCGCCACCAGCACATCGGCTCCCGCGGCGATGGCATCGAGCGCCATCGCGAGCGTCTGGACTTGGCAAATGGCGAGTGAACCGGTGGCATGAATTTTCTGAATGAGACGGTCGGGCTCGCCGAACGAAAGCATCACGGCGGCGGGGCGGTATTCGAGCGCGAGGTCGAGCAGCTCGGGCTGTTTTTGCAGCGCCCAGGTGATGAAGCCCACACCGAACCGCTGCCCCGAGCTGGAGAGCAAGTCCAGCTCGCGGGTGAGCCACTCGCGATTGCCATAGCCACCGCCGAGGATGCCGAGGCCACCGGCCGCGCTGACGGCAGCGCTGAGCCGTGCATCGGCCACTACGTCCATGGGGGCCAGGAGAATCGGGTTGTCGATCTTCAACAACTCGGTCAGGCGGGTGTCCAACGTCATGGCGGTCTTTCGAAAATGGCGCCGGGGCGGGAAAGCCGCCTTCTGCTGTGGTGGGTCCGTGTCGATTGAGTGTTAACCATGCGCGCGCCTCCTGCCGCCTGCCTCGATGATCGCAGCACGGCGACCCAGCTTCTTCTCGATGCTCTTCGCCAGTGACCTGTCTGGGCTCTTCTTCCAGGAGCGAGGTGGGTGCGCAACCGTGCGGAGCTGCACTTCGGCAAGCTCGTCTTGCGCTGCTGTAAGCGTGCGTGACGCAAGGGGCGCGTTCTCCATGCGACGAATCCGTCGCAAGTCCTTCGCCTTATGCCTGGCGATCGCGAAACGGGAATTCGCTCCTCGCTCACCGTAACTGTTGCGACGATCACGTTCGAGGCTGAGCGCCTTCTTCCGTTGCGGTGTGCGACGAACTTTCATTGCGCCGAACGTTAAGTTAAGCCGCCGCGCGTTTACGCGTTGTCGGCCTTTGACGACCAGTTAAATTTCGATTCACTGCCTTGCGAAGAGTGTCATTGATGCGAGACTGATAACCCGTGCCCTGAGACTTGAAGTAGTCCAGTACGTCGGCATCCAGACGTATGGAAGTCAACACTTTCGTCGGTGCAGCTTGCGGCCCGCGGCCACGCCGTACCACAGGAGCTCCGAGCATGTCTTCGGTCCATGCAGGGTTGTCCGGGTCAGACACCTTAGCCGAGGTCTTCTTTGGCAACTTGGCGGTAGTAGCGTGCTTCATGCTTTTCTGCCCTTCGTAGGGAGATAACGTGCGGCCCCTTCGAGCGCTCCGTATAGACCATCACAACCACTTCGTTGTACAGGATGCCGAAACAAACCTGGCGCGCCTCGCCATAGTCCTCTCGTATGTCCTCACGGGTAACCGTGAAGTGGTCCCAAATTGCATCGCATCCGGCGAAGTCCAGCCCGTGCTTCTTGATGTTGAGCTTGCGCTTGGCCTCATCCCATGTGAGCATGGAATATTGTATCTACAAAATAACAAGCGTGCCGGAAGAAATTTAACGAAGATGACCGGATCGCCAACATGAGCGGCGGAGCCGCAGCCTGCTGTTGTGGGTCGGTGTCGATTGGAAAGTTGGAGCTCATTTTGGCGACACCAACCGAACAACCTTGAGCCCAAAACGCGACCAGCTACCTTTTGGGTAGGCACAGACAAAGGCGTCTTGTCTCTCGCACAACGAGAAGCGACGCGAGTACAAGATCGACCACGCGGCGACGCCAATTGCGCATGACACTAGCGCCAGACTCAGCACGACAAAACCAACGGCGAAGCTTGCCAGGATATGAAAGCGACCAAGAAGCAGCGTGTCGTGAAAATAGGACCACCAAGTTGTCGACGCCAGTTTAGCCAACGTCGCCATCGCCCCAAACATGCACGAGAAAACGGACAGCTTTAAATGCAACACCGCACGAGAGCTCATGGAACTCTGTAGCTCTAACGTGATGCATACCGCAAACTCTGCGGATTAAATCGACCGTCACTCATCAATCCAGTCCCATCAATCGTCGCGACTGCTTGATCCAAAAGACTTTTCATTTCTTCGACGCGCATCAATCCGGTATAAAAATTCCGGACACGTCCGACACGCGCCGCTTTATTTCGAAAAACCTGCGAAATAAGCTGGCCGCTGCGCATTAAGCTGGACATGGAATCCTCCTGGGCACCGCACCTGCATTGGGTTCTCGGCATTGAGACGCTCGTTTATACAGGCACAAATCAATCCTTCAAACCCGAATGATCGTGGTCCCACCCGTCAACAATGGAGATGGTCAAGGCCACGCTCGCCAGGGTCGGCAGCGGCGCGCTGCCGCGGCGTCAGGCAAGGTGGCGGCGCAGCGCCTTCGCAAAAGCCCAGCCCGCCAGCGGCAACCCCACCACCGGCGGCAGCAGCAACCAGGCCGGGCCGCCGTGGTCGAAGGCCAGCCCGCTCAGCATCACACCCACTGCCTGACCCGTGAAGAGGCAGAACGCGAACATCGCCACGGCGCTGCCGCGGACAGTCGGGGCCATCTGCGTGGCATGCGTCTGCAGCGTGTTGTGAAACAGGTAAGTGCCGATGCCGACCACGAGTGCGACGGGGCCGGCCGTCCAACCCCACGGCGAAAGCAGGAAGGCCAAGTAGCCCGCACCTACAAAGGCGCAGCCGACCAGCACCATGCGGCGTTGGCCCAGGCGCGCGACGATCATCTTGGCCGTCATCGCGTAGATCAGGCCACCCACGGCGTTCAATGCCAGCAGCGCCGACACCACAGTGAGTGAGAGCCCGAAGCGCTGGTGCAAGTAAGCGGGCAAGTACGCGGCCGGGCCCAGCAGCAGCACACCTTCGGCGAATGCCGCGGCGAGTACCCACCAGGCCCATCGCGTGCTGACCACCACGCGCAGGCCGTCGAGGAAGTGCCCCGTGGACGCGGGAGCTGCGACGGCCACCGCTGCGCGCAAGTGCCTGACGAGCAGCACCGTCACCACGGCGTAGCCGACAGCGAGCGTGACGAACGCGCCGCGCCAGCCCCAAGCCAGATCGGCAAAGACGCCGCCGGCCAGCTGCCCCATCATCATCCCGGACAAGGTGCCCAGCAGAAGCCTGGCCAACGTGGGCTGCCGCTCTTCGAACGCAACGGCGTCGCCGATCCAGGCCATGGCTAGGGGGACGATGCCCGCCGCGGCCATGCCCCACGCGACACGCGCCAGCAACAAGGTGTCGAAGTCCGGCGCGGCGGCTGACGCCAACGACAAAACGCAGCAGCCACCGACGGCCACAGTGACCATGCGTGCCTTGCCGAAGCGGTCTGCGAGTGGCCCGAACACCAGTTGCATGAGGCCGTATGCGATCGCGAACACGATGACCGCACTGCCGGCCTGGCCGGTGGTGAGTTGGAAGTCTTGCGCCAAACGGGGGATGAGCCCATCGCAAACCCGCAGCGCCGCGCCGCTGAAGAATGACGCGAGGGCGAGCAGGGTGACAAATTGCATGAGGACTCGCCGACTCTAGCATTGGCGGCAAGGTGAGGAATCCTGGGCAGAACTGTTGCACCTCGCATTGCGCGGTGCGTAAAGCTGGGCTTTACGGGGCCATGGGTCGTTAGACTTTGTTTCCATGAATTGCCCAAGGTATCTCTGCGTCCTGTCGTTCGTCGCATTTCTGGGCGCCTGCGGGGGCGGAGGGGGCGGCGGCGCACCGGCCAACACCAACACCCCGCCGGTCGCGAATGCGGTCGCCGCTCAAACTGTCACCGTCAATGCCGCTGTGGCCCTCGATGGCAGCGGTAGCTCGGACGCCAATGGCGACACCCTGAGCTACGCCTGGACGCTCACCGGGAAGCCGGCCGGCAGCACCGCGATCGTTGGGAGCGCCAGTTTCGCGAAAGCGACTTTCGTCGCCGATGTGGCGGGCGTCTACACCGCGATGCTGGTGGTCAACGACGGAAAGCAGAACGGATCCAGCACCACCTCGGTCAGCATCACGGCCGCCGCGGTCAACGTGGTGGGCCCGGGCCAGTTCGTGGACGCGGTGCACCTCAAGACGATCAGCCCCGCCGAAGTCGGCGCCGCGCTTGCGCTCGACGGGGAAGCGGCCTTTCTCGCCACCCCCAAGTACGCCGTTCAGGCCTGGCGCCTGACCTACCTCACCGTCGATGGCCAGGGCCAGCAGATCCTGGCGTCCGGCCTGGTTGCCGTTCCGGACAAGGCGACCAACGCCCTCAGCCCGGTTCTGAGCTATCAACATGCCACCATCAAGCGCCAGGCCGATGCGCCGAGCAGCCTCACGAAACTCGGGGATCCGCCGGTGGTGCTGGCGTCTCTGGGCTACATCGCGCAGGCGGCGGACTATGTGGGCTACGGCGTGTCTGCAGCGGCGCCGCACCCTTACTTGTTGTCGGGTCCGTCCGCGTCTGCCGTGATCGATTTCCTGACGGCTGCAAAGTACTGGCGGCAAACCCGGCAAGTGCCCGACAACAAGCAGCTTTTTCTCACGGGCTACTCGGAGGGCGGCTATGTGACGATGGCCACCCACAAGGCGCTGCAGGCTGGCACGTCGGCCCATCGCAACGAACTTGTCCGCGTCGTCGCGGGTGCCGGGCCGTACAACGTCGGCGCCACCATGGACCAGCTTCTGGCCATCATTCGCGAGACTTACCCTCCACTGGGCCAGTTGCTCAACCCGGGGATCCTGAAATTTCTGAGCGATGACGACCGGCGCCATGCGCGTGATCTGCTGATGGGCCTGTCGCTGGGGATCGATGCGGAAGTCACCTTCATGCCGACCGTGATCGACAACTACCTGGCCGACAACCGCACGGCCATCGAAACCTTCAGCGACGTGTTCGACTGGGCACCGCAAATCCCCGTGAGCCTCTTTCACGGCCGTGACGACCGCACCGTCCCGTACCTGAGCGCGACCAGCACCTTGCAGGCGATGCAAGCGCGAGGCGCGGGCGATCGGGTCTCGTTGACGGAGTGTGTGGCCCCGGCGGGCGAACCGGCGGGACACAAGGAATGCGTGCTGCCGTATTGGCGGTTCGTGCTGGATCAGTTCAGCAAGGCCGCCAAGGATCTTTGATTCGGGCGCCGGGGCGCATCAGTTGCCGTGGTGCAGCTGCCGCTCCCATTCGCGCTTCTGCTGCCGAGTGACAACGGCAGCGATCGCAAGCAGGACAAGGAACATACCTATGCCGGCAAGAAGAGAGGTTTCCATAGTGTGGTTTGGATGATGTCTTCATTCCAAGCTACACCCCTCGAACGCCCGCACTTGTGGGACTAAGGATGGGCAGGCCGTAGGACCCGGCGTTCACGAGCCCCTCAGCAGGACTTTCCCGGTGCGCCCTACGTGTTCGGCGGCCGTCATGGCAGCGGCGGCATCGGCCAGGCCGAATACACCGCCCACCGGCAGCTTCAGCAAGCCGCTTGCAACCTGCCCGGCCAACTCGCCGATCATGCGGCCCAGCTCGGCCGGCGGTGTGGCCGCGAGGCGCTTGCTGGCCCAATAGCCTCTGACGACCGCCTGCTTGAAGATCAGATCGCCGCCACTGATCACCAAAGGCTTGAAGGTCAGCGACCCGAACGAGATCAGCTCGCCGTTCTCTGCCAACAGCCCCATGATCTGCTGCGCCGCCTCGCCGCCGATGGATTCGATGGCCCGCACGATTGGGGCACCGCCGGTCAATGCCTTTACGCGGTCTTGCCAGCCCGTGACGTCAGTCGACACCCCGTGGGCGATGCCCGCCGCGGCCAGGTCGGCCAGGGCCGATTCGCGCCGCACCAGGTTCACCACCCCGATGCCGCGCGCCGCGGCCAGCGTGGCCAGGACTTTGCCGACGGCGCCGTTGGCGGCGTTCTGAACGATCCACTGGCCGGGCTGGAGCTTCATGTCTTCCAGCAGCATCAGAGCGCTCAAGGGCATGGCCAGCAGTTGGCACGCGGCTTCGTCGGGCAGCGCATCGGGAACCGGCACCAGCTTGGCGGCCGGGCTGATGAAGCACTCGGCCCACGCGGCTTGCGCCGATGCGCTGGCCACGCGCTGTCCCAGCTGCACGTTCTTGACGCCTTCGCCCACGGCGTCGACGACGCCCAGCGCCTCGGTGCCCGGCACCGCCGGCAGGGCAGGCTTGTAGCCGTAGACACCGCGCACGATCGCAAGGTCGTGGTTGTGGATCGGCGACAGGACCATTCGAACGCGGGCCTCGCCTGGGCCCGGCACGGGCAGCGGGCGCTCGCCCGGGTGGACAACATCGGCAGGTTCGCCGAAACGGTCGATCACGACACTTTGCATACGAACGATCCTTTATGTGGTTGCCAATTGTCTTCCAGCTGCGATCATGGCCGGCAGTCATAGTGCAACGCCACGGTGTCCGACTCTGGTAAGCGCTTCTGACCCAGCAGCGTCCAGTTCTGCGCCAGGCCGGCTTCGAAAGTGCGGACGCCTTCACCGAGCAGCACGTTGCCGATCAAAAGGTGCATTTCGTCGAAGAGCCCGTGCGCCAAGAGGCTGTTGTAGAGCAGGTGGCTGCCGTAGATCAGCAGGTCGGGGCCGGGCGCGGCCTTGAGTTGGGCGATGCGCACCCGGGCGTTGGCGCGTGAAATCACTTCGGTGTCGGCGGCCCACGGAGAATCGGGGCGCACACGCAGGTTGTCACTGACGAGCACTTTACGTGCCGCCGCCACACGCTCGGCGATCTCGCGCTGCACCGGGTCGCTGCCGGGGCCGCGGTCCACATTGGGCCAGTAGGCTTCGAACATAGGAAAGGTGGTCGCGCCGAAGAGCAAGGTGCCGGCGTGGCGCATGCAATCGAGGTTGTGGACGCTGAAAGCGGCATCCATTGGCAGGCCGGCGAGCGAGCCGCCGGGGCCGGCGCAGTAGCCGTCGAGTGAACTGAGGATGCTGACGATGAGCTTGGCCATGAATTGGTTCTCCTGGGGTTGAGCCACGCGGCCGGTCCATCCGGGGCGTGTCATCTCTTTGGAGACAGGGCGAGGGGCAAACTCATCGGTCCGGGCAGCGATTTCCTCAAATAAGTTCGTCGGGCATGCCGAAGCGCCGGCAGACGGCCGGGTCGATGAAGCTGTCGATCGAAGCAATCAGCCCATCGCGAAGGCGCAAAAGCACCACGCCGCCCGGCGTGAAGCGGTCGGCACCGGGGTGCTTCATGTAGCAGGCGAAGCCCGGTTGGCCGTTGCCGCGCAGGGGCTGCAGCCGCCACGGCGTCTCGAACACGCGCTCGGCGAAGAACATCAGGGCGAAGCGGCGGCCGTCGAACCAGGCGGGCAGCGGCGGCATGGTGAAGCGCGCGTCCTCGGCAAGGAGGCTGGCCATGGCGTCGATGTCGCAGCTTTCCCAGGCGCTGACGAAGCGCTGCAGCAGGCCGTCGGCGTGATGCTCGCCGAGCCACTGCTGCCCGCCTGGTTCGACGGCCGCCGGTGTGCGCTCTTTCATCGTTTTCTGCGCGCGCTGCAGCGCGCTGTTGACCGAAGCGACCGAGGTGTCGAGCATCTCGGCCGCTTCGGCCGCCGAATACTCCAGCACTTCGCGCAGCAGCAGCACGGCGCGCTGTGTGGCGGGCAGGTGCTGCAGCGCGGCGACGAAAGCGAGTGCGACCGACTCACGGCGCTGCAGTGTGGTGGACGGGTCTTCATGCGTGCCGACCCACTCTGCATCGGGCAACGGCTCCAACCACACCGGCCCGGCCACCGGCTCACCCAATTCGGCCGTGGCCTGCAGCGGCGCGCCGTGGTCGGGCGAAGTGATGCGCCGCGGGCGCTGCGAGATCAGCCGCAGGCACACATGGGTGGCGATTCGATAAAGCCAGGTGCCGAGCGCGCTTCGCCCTTCGAACGAGGCGATGCCTCGCCACGCGGCCAGCAGCGTCTCCTGCAGCGCGTCGTCCGCATCGAAGGGCGAGCCCAACATGCGGTAGCAGTGCGCGTGCAGCTGGCGGCGCCGGGGAGCCACCAGCCGGTCGAAGGCAGCGTTGTCGCCGGCACGCGCGCGGGCCAGCCAATCAGCTTCGTCAACAAGGTCGGGCAGTTGAGGCATTGCGCATTCTGGCGCAGCGGATGAGCTGTTGTTCCGTTTTGAGAATTTCGCATGTCGCCATCGGCGGGACTAGGGTTTTGCCTAGTGAGTGACCCAAGGGCAGGTTCAACAATGATCCGCGCCAACTCACAGGAGACAAGCCATGCAGGTGCAATTCAAAGTCAACGGCAAAGCCGTGAACCTCGACGTTCCTCCCAACACCCTGCTGGTCCATGCGCTGCGCGAGCACCTGCAGCTGACGGGCACGCACGTCGGCTGCGACACGGCCCAATGCGGCGCCTGCACCGTGCTGCTCAACGGTCGCGCCATCAAGTCATGCAATACCCTCGCGGTTCAGCACCAGGGCGCGGAAGTCACCACCATCGAGGGAATTGCGGCTGCCGACGGCACGATGCACCCGATGCAAGCCGCATTCAAGGAATGCCACGGCCTGCAATGCGGGTTCTGCACGCCCGGCATGGTGATGAGCGCCATCGACCTGTGCACTTCGCACCCCAGCGCGAGCGAGACCGAAGTGCGCGAACTGCTGGACGGCAACATGTGCCGCTGCACCGGCTACCAGAACATCGTCAAGGCGATCCAGATGGGCGGCCAATCGATGGCCGCCCCGGCCAAATCCAACGCTACCGCCTAAAGGAGAACACCATGGGCGCACCCGATTTCGCAAAGCTGCCGCACATTGGCGAAGGCATCCGCCGCAAGGAAGACTACCGGTTCCTCACCGGCGCCGGGCAGTACACCGACGACGTGACCCTGGCCAACCAGGCGCACGCCGTGTTCGTGCGCTCGCCGCACGCGCACGCCAAACTCAACTCGGTGGACACGGCCGCAGCCCTGCAGATGCCGGGCGTGGTGGGCATCATCACCGGCAAGGACATCGAGGGCAAGATGGGCGGCCTGCCATGCGGCTGGCTCATCAACAACCCGGATGGAACGCCGATGAAGGAGCCGATGCATCCCATCCTGGCGATTCACAAGGTGCGCTATGTGGGCGATCACGTGGCGATGGTCGTGGCTGAAACCGTGGAGCAGGCGCGCAACGCCGCCGAGGCGGTGGTTGTCGACTACGACGTGCTGCCGGCGGTGGTGAGCGTGGCCGACGCCGCGAAGAAGCAGAGCGGCGTCACCTTGCACGACGAAGCGCCTGACAACCAGTGCTACAAGTGGGCGCTGGGCGACAAGGCGGCGGTGGACGCGGCGTTCGCCAATGCGGCGCACGTCACGAAGCTGGATCTGGTGAACAACCGGCTGGTGCCCAACCCGATGGAGCCGCGTGTGGCCATCGGCAGCTACAGCCGTGGCACCGAAGAATACGTGCTGTACGTGGCCAACCAGAACCCGCACGTGGAGCGGCTCCTGATGACCGCCTTCGTGCTCGGCCTGCCCGAACACAAGGTGCGGGTGATCGCGCCCGACGTGGGCGGCGGCTTCGGCTCCAAGATCTTTCTGTACGCCGAGGATGTGTGCCTTACTTGGGGCGCCAAGCACCTGAACCGCTCCATCAAGTGGACGGGCGATCGCTCGGAATGCTTCCTGTCGGACGCGCATGGCCGGGATCACGTGAGCCATGCCGAGATGGCGCTGGACAAGGACGGCAAGTTCCTGGCGCTCAAGGTGCACACCGACGCCAACCTGGGCGCCTACCTGTCAACCTTCTCGACCGCCGTGCCCACCATCCTGTACGCGACGCTGCTCGCCGGCCAGTACACCACGCCCCAGATCTACGTGGAAGTGGACGCCTGGTTCACCAACACCGCGCCGGTCGATGCTTATCGAGGCGCCGGCCGCCCCGAGGCCACCTACTTGCTGGAGCGGCTGGTATCGCGTTGCGCGTGGGAACTGGGGATCGGGCAGGATGAGATCCGCAAGCGCAACTTCATCACGCAGTTCCCCTACCAGACACCGGTAGCGCTGCAGTACGACACGGGCGACTTCCACGCCTGCATGGACAAGTCGAAGGCACTGGCCGAAGTCGACGGTTTCGCGGCGCGCAAAAGCGCCACCGAAGCCAAGGGCAAACTGCGCGGCATCGGCTACTCGAGCTATATCGAAGCGTGCGGCATCGCGCCGTCCAACATCGCCGGCGCACTGGGCGCGCGCGCAGGCCTCTTCGAGTGCGGCGAGATCCGCGTGCATCCCACGGGCAGCGTCACGGTCTTCACCGGTTCCCACAGCCATGGCCAGGGCCACGAGACCACGTTCGCGCAAGTCGTCGCCGCGCGCCTGGGCATTCCGGTGGAGAACGTCGATGTTGTGCACGGCGACACGGGTCGCGTGCCGTTCGGCATGGGCACCTATGGTTCACGTTCCATCTCGGTGGGCGGCGCGGCGATCATGAAAGCGCTGGACAAGATCGAGACCAAGGCGAAGAAGATCGCGGCGCACCTGATGGAGGCGAGCGATGCGGACATCGAGTTCGCCAATGGCGAGTTCACTGTGAAGGGCACTGACAAGAAGATCCCGTTCGGCCAGGTGGCGCTGACGGCCTATGTGCCGCACAACTACCCGCTGGACAAGCTGGAGCCCGGCCTGAACGAAACCGCGTTTTACGACCCGACCAACTTCACTTTCCCGGGCGGCACGTACATCTGCGAAGTCGAGATCGACAAGCAGACCGGCGAAGTGAAGATCGACCGCTTCACGGCGGTGGACGACTTCGGCACCATCATCAACCCGATGATTGTGGCCGGCCAGGTGCATGGCGGCCTGGTGCAAGGCATCGGCCAGGCGCTGATGGAAAACTGCGTGTACGACAACGAAAGCGGTCAGCTGCTCACCGGCAGCTTCATGGACTACGCCATGCCGCGGGCCGAGGACTTCCCGATGTTCAAGCTCGACACGGTTTGCACGCCCTGCACGCACAACCCGCTGGGCACCAAGGGCTGCGGCGAGGCCGGCGCCATCGGCTCGCCGCCCGCGGTGATCAATGCCGTGCTCGATGCGCTCGCGCCCTTGGGCGTGAAAGACTTCGACATGCCGGCCACGCCGCACCGCGTATGGGAAGCCATGCGCAAAGGCAGCGTGAGCAAGACCAACTGATCCCGGAAGGAACACATCATGTACGCCTTCAACTATTCCCGTCCCGCCTCTGTGGCCGATGCAGCCAAGCTCGCGGGCGCCGGCGCCAAACCCCTGGCCGGCGGCCAGACGCTGCTGGCTTCGATGAAGCTGCGCCTTTCGCAGCCCGAACAGCTAGCCGATCTCGGCGGCATCAAGGAACTCTCCACCATCCGCAAGGAAGGCGACGCCCTGGTCATCGGCGCGATGGCTCGCCACGCCGACGTCGGCAGCAACGCCGATGTGAAAGCCACGTACCCGGCGCTGGCCTACCTGGCCTCGCACATCGGCGACCGGCAGGTGAGGGCGATGGGCACCATCGGCGGCTCCGTCGCCAACAACGATCCCTCGGCCTGCTACCCCAGTGCCGTGCTGGCCTCGGGTGCGACCATCGTCACCAACAAGCGCGAGATTGCGGCGGACGATTACTTCCAGGGCATGTTCGCCACCGCGCTGGAAGACGGCGAGCTGATCACCGCGATCCGCTTTCCCGTGCCCAAGCGCGCGGCCTACGAGAAGCTGCGCCAGAAGGCGAGCAACTTCCCCTTGATCGGCGTCTTCGTGGCGCAGTTCGACAGCGGGCAAGTTCGCGTGGCCGTCACCGGCGGCGGCAACGGCGTGTTCCGGCACACGGGGCTGGAAGGCGCGCTCACCCGCAGTTTCACGGCCGCGGCGGCCGAAGCCGTGAAGATCGAGAGCGGTGATCTATCGAGCGATCTGCATGCGACGGCCGAGTACCGCGCGAACCTGATCGGCGTGATGGCGCAACGCGCGGTGGCCAAGGCTTTGGCCTCGGGGTGACCACGCATCCCGCGTTCGCTTCCATCGACGCGCTGACCGAAGCGTTGGCAGCGGTCGGCTACTTCGCGGACCGCCGGCTTGCGACTTCGGTCTTCCTGGCCCTCAAGTTGAAGCGCCCGCTGCTCCTGGAGGGCGAGCCCGGCGTGGGCAAGACCGAACTGGCGAAGGCGCTCGCATCGGCTTTGCAACGCGCGTTGCTGCGCCTGCAGTGCTATGACGGCATGGAACTGCGCGAGGCGCTGTACGAGTGGAACTATGCCGCGCAGCTGCTGCACATGCGCGCGGCGGAACTGGATGCGGACGAAGGGCGCCGCCACCTCGATGCAGGCGAAGTGGAGCGCGAGGTCTACCAGGAGCGCTACCTCATCCGCCGCCCTTTGCTTCAGGCGTTGCAAACGCCGGAGCCGGGCGCGGTGCTCCTCATCGACGAGGTCGATCGTGCCGATGAACCGTTCGAGGCTTTCCTGCTGGAATATCTGGGCGAGTACCAGGTGAGCATTCCGGAGATCGGTACGGTGCGCGCGCAGGCGACGCCCATCACCATCCTCACCAGCAACCGCACGCGCGAGCTGCACGATGCCGTGAAGCGCCGATGCCTCTACCACTGGCTGGATTACCCCGAACGGGAACGTGAACTCGCGATCGTGCGCGCGCAGGTGCCGGAAGCCGGCGATGCGCTGTCGCTGCAAGTCGCCACGTTCGTGGGCCGCCTGCGCAGCCAGCCGTTCGCCAACGGCTTCCAGCGCGCGCCGGGCATTGCCGAAAGCGTCGAATGGGCGCGCGCACTGGTGGCGCTCGACACGCTGGTGGTGGACCCGGAAGTGGTGGGAGACACGGCGGGCATCCTGTTCAAGCAGCGCGAAGACGTGGCGGCACTTTCACGCGAGCTGGTGGCCGACCTGTTGAAGCCCGAAGAAGTGGGCTGAGCATGCAGCTCGGCGACGCGCGCAGGGGCAAGCTGGCCGGCAACATCACGGGGTTCGGCCGCGTGCTGAGGCGCGCTGGCGTTCGCATGGACAGTGCGCGGATCGCCCTGGCGCAGCAGGCCGCACAGATCGTCGGCATCGATAGCAAAGAGGATTTCGGCGCGGCGCTGGAAGCCGTGCTCGTCAGCCGCGAGCAGGACCGAATCGTTTTTCGCGAGTTGTTCGACGCGTATTTTCGGGACCCGGAAGTGGCGAATAAGCTGCTGGCGCAATTGCTTCCCAGCGCTGAAGGCAAAGCCGAGCCCAGCAAGCGCAGGCCGCGCGTGCGCGAGGCGCTTTCACCGCAGCGGGGGCTCGGGAAGAATGCGGCGCCCAAGCCCGACAAGGAAGTGGATTTCGATGCGGCCATGACGGCCAGCGAATTGCAAGTCCTCAAGCACGCCGACTTCAGCACCTTGGGCGCGACCGAGTACCACCTGGTGCAACGGCTCGCGCGCGATGTCGCATTGCCGGTACCGCGCGTGAGCGGCCGCCGCACGCGGCCAGGGTGGCGCGGCCCGCGCTTGCATTGGGCCGGGGTGATGCAGCGGGCCGCGCGCACAGGGGGCGAATTGCTGGAGCTGCGCCGGCTGCAAAGGCGCGACGAACCGCTGCCTTTGCTGGTGTTGGTGGATGTGTCCGGCTCCATGGAGCGGTATGCGCGGCTGTTGCTGGCATTCCTTCACGCCGCCACCCGCGACCTGTATGGCCGCCGGGCGCGCCTGGACGTCTTCGCCTTCGGCACGCACCTCACGGACTTGACGCCGGC
Organism: Ramlibacter sp. WS9; assembly: GCF_003797765.1. Taxonomy (GTDB): domain Bacteria; phylum Pseudomonadota; class Gammaproteobacteria; order Burkholderiales; family Burkholderiaceae_C; genus Ramlibacter. The sequence continues at coordinate 48,099 of NZ_RKMB01000018.1, forward strand.
GTTCCGCCTTGCCGACACGGACGACATGCTCACCGCCGCGAGTGCGGCCATCGACGACTTCGCGGGCGGCACGCGTTTGGGGGATTCATTGGCCACGCTGCGTTTGCTGCACGCCCGGCGCCTGGTCGGCGGCCGCAGCCTGGTGCTGTTGATCACGGACGGTCTCGACACCGGCGAGCCCGAGGCGCTGTCGCGGGAACTGGATTGGGTTCGGCTGCACAGCCGCCGCCTGCTGTGGCTCAACCCGTTGCTGCGTTTCAGCGGCTATGCGCCGGTGGCGCGCGGCGCCGCGGTGCTGCACCGGCAGGCCCATGGCATGCTGGCGGTGCACAACCTCAGCAAGTTGCAAGACCTGGCCGCCAGCCTGGCGGAGGTCATCAAACACTAGGACAAGAAAAATGGAAATGCAAGGCAGCCGCGTGCTCGCGGTCACGCAGCAACAGGCGTGGGAAGCGCTCAACGATCCGGAAGTGCTCAAGGCCAGCATCCCCGGCTGTGACAAGGTCGAATCGACGGGTGAGAACCAATACGCGGTCGGCGTGGCGGTGAAGATCGGCCCGGTGGCGGCGAAGTTCCAGGGCAAGATCACGTTGACCGACGTGCAGCCGCCCGAGAGCTACACCTTGAGTTTCGACGGACAGGGCGGCGCGGCGGGGTTCGGCAAGGGCCAGGCCCAGGTGAAGCTCACACCCCAGGGCACGGGTTGTGAGCTCGCGTACAGCGCTCGTGCGCAGGTGGGCGGAAAGATCGCGCAGCTCGGCCAGCGGCTGATCGATGGCGTGGCGCGCTCGATGGCGGAGGATTTCTTCAAGCGATTCGACGAAGAAATGCAGCGGCGCTATCCGCAGGCGTATGCCATGGCCGCTGCCGAAGCGGCGGCGCAGCCACAGCCGCCGAGCGCGGCGCCCCCCACGGCCGGCGTGCCGGTGTGGGTATGGATCGCGGCCGCGGTGGTGCTCGGCGTTGTGGTGTGGTTGATGCGCTAAACCTACATGCGCGGCTCGCCGCGTTGGTTCACGACAATCTTGTTGTTCGCCGGCGGCGCGGCCATCTGCACCGTGCGGGGTGAGCCGCGGAAGTTGTAGGTCACTTCGTAGTGCGCAGGTGCGCCCTGGACTTCACGGCAACGCTGCACGGTTTGCGGAGCCGGGCCGACCTGGTAACCGAGGATGCCTGCGATCAACGCGGCAGCCGGATCCGCCGGGGCGGGTGCCGCCTGCCGGTCCACCCAGCAGCGCTGGTTCGGTGGGCCCATGATGGCGCGCACGGAAGTCACCGGCACCTCGCTCGTCCGCTCACTGGCGCGGCGGCGGTATTGGTAGTCGTCGCCGGCGGCGGCTTGCGGCTCGTTGTCGTATCTGCGGCCTTCGCTGGCCTTACGGATCGACGAGATGTTCGACGTGAATCCTGCACCCTGCAGCGTGGGGTAATTGCCACGGCGCAGCACGGCGCAACGGCCCTGGAAGCGCGGTTCGTCGCAGACTTCCCAACGGCCTCGCTCCACCACGATCGATTTCGCCGAGTCGCCCATGCCCCGACGGTCCAGGTTGCGCATGTCTTTGTCGACCACTACCGAACGGCCACGAAAGCCTTCACGTTCATAGATGACGATCTGGGCCATGGCTTGCGTGCCGAGCACGAGCGTGCACGCGGCGATGGCTGTCTTGATGAGAGTTTTCATGTTTGTCTCCTGATTGGCGCCCGCTCCATCGCGGGCAACCTTCAGCATCGCCGCGGACGAGCTCGAAGCGTGTAGTCCTCTGCCGCTGAGCTATGTCGGCCAACAGCAGGCATTCGAGGCCAAGGCTCCCTAGAATGCTCAGCATGACAAGCTCTGCGCCAAGCGCCGCTCCAGTTGCTAGCCGCATCGGCCACATCTACGTGCTGCTCTTCTGGGCGGTTGTCATGGGGGTGGTGTGGTTTGCGATGGAGCGGGTCATGGCGCCAAAGCGGGCGGTTGTCACAGCTCAGGGCGAATTGGTGATCCCCCGCCATCGCGATGGGCACTTCTACGTCGACGGCACCATCAATGGCAAACCCCTGCGCTTCATGGTTGATACCGGCGCGTCGGGCGTGGTGGTGAGCGAAGCCTTCGCGAAAGACGCGGGCTTGCCGCGCGGCGAACCGACGACCTTTCAAACAGCCAACGGCACACTGGCCGGCCGCACGGTGCGCGGCATCGCGGTGACCGCGGGGCCGCTGTCGGTGTCGTCCACCAGCGTCGGCGTCGGGCTCGTGGGCGGGAAGCAGGGCGTCGGCTTGCTGGGCCAGAGCTTCCTCTCGAAGTTCAACATGTCGATGACGCGCGAAGAAATGGTGCTTCGGCCGCAGTGATGCAAACCTCGATGGCCTATTTCGACGAGCCGGATGCGCGGCGCATCGTGCTCATCCAGGCCATCGAAGCGATCGATACGCACGGCAAACTGATCAGCGATGCCGAGAAGGATCTGGCCGAGCGTACGGTGCTCGCCCAGTGCAGCGGCGGGCGAAACGAGCGGCCTGAACCGGCCTGGTTCATGCGCGCACGCGCGGTTGAACTTCTCAACACGGTCGAATCGCGCAGTCCCGAGCTGGCCCGGCTGGAAGCGCGCGACCCGTGGTGGGATCGCCTGGGCTGGCTGTTGCCGCTCGCCGCGCTCGCCGCCGGGTTCACATCGGACCGCCTGTTCAACTGGAGCCGTACCGACTTGCTGTCGATACCGCTGATCGGCGTGATCGTGTGGAACGTGGTGGTTTACTTATTGCTGTTCGCCGCCGCGGTTCGCAAGCGCCACGACTCGCGCTTCGTCCGCGGAATCTTCGAATTCCCTTCGTGGTTCTCTCGGCGTGTCGCCGCGCGCGTGGCCGCATCGGCGGGTCTGCAGTTCCGTGTCTTGTGGTGGCGCGCCGCCGGTGCCATGGAGGCGGGGCGATTGCACAAGCTGCTGCACCTGAGCGCGGCAGCCTGGGCGATCGGTGTCGTGCTTTCGATCGTTGTGACCGGGCTTGCCACGCAGTTTCGAGTCGGATGGGAGAGCACGTGGCTGAGCGCGACCGCGGTGCATGCCGTCCTCGAAGTGATGGCGCTGCCGGCGCGCGCCCTCGGCCTGGAAGGCTTTGCCATTGAGCAGGTGCGTGCTCTCGAATTCGGCCGCGGCACCGAGCCGGGGCAGGCCGAAGCCCAGCGCTGGGCGCTCATCTACGTCGCGTTCATCACGGCGATGGTGATCCTGCCGCGATGTCTCTTGTGGGCGATCGCCGCCTACCGCGTGCGAGCCGCGGGCCGCAAGGTCGCGCTCGACCTGGGCGCTGACTACTTTGCGGGTGTGCTCGCGCGCGTGAGTCCCGCGCGCGTGGTGATCGGCGTTGCCGCCGATGACGCGCGCCTGAAGCAGGCGGTGCTGAACATGCTGGCCCAGGCGGGCGAAGGTGGCCGCACCGCGGCGCAGGGGCTCCTGGCGACGGAGCAGGGCGACCGCCTCGAAGTGGCCGCGCCTGGCGCGCCCGCCGACATGGTGTGGCTCGTCGTCGAAGGCGGCGCGGCGCGCGACGACGTCGAACGGCGCTTCCTCGCAGTCTCGCCCGGGAGCCAGAAGGTCATCGTCCTGTGCGAACGCACGGAAGACGCCGTTGCGCTCGGAAAGCAGTTCGCAGTCGACGTGATGTCACTCGGCGATTGCGCGGCCTGTTGGGCGCTGGAGCGGCCGCTGCACACATGGCTGCTGCAAAACGTCGCCGCACCGAAGCGGCCGGGCATGGAGCGCCTGGTCGGCGCGTGGTCTGCGCATCACGCCAACCGGTTCGCCACCGCCTTGGCGTTGATGGGGACGACATTGGCGGAGTCGGTACGCGACAGCGAACAGGTGCACGGCATGCTGGCGGGCGCGAAGGAACGCGCTGCGGCGACATCGTTGCTGCTGGGCCGCATCCAGGCACGGCTCGACGCCTTGCACGCGGAGCTGGTTCGGCTGCACTCGGTGCCCGCGTCCGCATTCAATCAAGTCATAGGGAAAGACAGCGGCCGGATGCAGGTCATGGGCCAGGCAGGAGCGGGCGCTGCGGGCGCCCTGGCCGGTGCGCTGGCCGGCGCGAAGATCGACTTGCTGACGGGTGGCCTCAGCATGGGCGCCGGCATCGCGATGGGGGCGATCCTTGGCGGGACCGGTGTGTTCACCGCCGCGCGCTACTGGCTGCTGGGCGGCACCGTGCGCTTGAGTGACGAGCAGGTGCTGAGCCTTGCCGAGCTGCTCGTCATGCAATACCTCGCCACCATTCACTCGGGTCGCGTGGGCGACCTGCAGGATGGCCAGCTGCCCGCCAACTGGATGAGCGAAACCGTGGCGGCTGTGGGCGCCGATGCGGAGGACTACAAGCGCGAGACGAAGCGCGCCCGCAACGCGCAAGCCGACACGTCGAGCGACATGGCGACCTTGCTCAGGCGCAGCAGTTGGCGTGTGTTGGGGGCGCTTTACGGGAGCGGCAAGCTGTATTGCCGCGGGGATTCTGGCAAAGGCTGAGGAATGAAATGGCAGAACACAAAATCTTCGCGATGCCCTTCGCCAAGGTGTACCCGCTGTACGTGCAGAAGGTAGAACGCAAGGGCCGCACCAAGGCGGAAGTCGACCAGGTCATCTGCTGGCTCACGGGCTACGGCGCCGCGGGGCTGCAAAGGCAGATCGACAAAGCCAACGACTTCAGGACTTTTTTCGCCGAGGCGCCGGCGATGCATCCGAACACGTCGCTGATCACGGGCCTGGTGTGCGGCGTTCGCGTCGAGGCGGTTGAAGACCCGCTGATGCAGAAGATTCGCTGGATGGACAAGTTGGTCGATGAGCTGGCGCAGGGAAAGAAGATCGAGAAGATCTTGCGACAATAGCGCGGCCCATCCACCGCACCCGCGGAGCCGATCCTGTCCATTCACCTGCGTTCGATCATTCCCCTCGCCCTGGCGATGGCAGCCGCGCTTTCGGCCTGCGACCGCACGCCCGACAGCCCGCACCGCCTGCGCCCGGACGACACGGCAGTGCTGGTTCAAGGCAAGCGCGTCTATGAAGCGCACTGCGCGGCGTGCCATGGCGCGCAGCTGCAAGGCCAGCCGAACTGGCGCCTCCGCGATGCCGCCGGCCGGCTCCCGGCACCGCCGCACGATGCGAGCGGCCACACCTGGCACCACCCGGACGAGGTTCTGTTCCGCATCACCAAATTCGGCGTGGCCAAGGCCGCGAACCTGAAGGACTACGACTCCGCGATGCCGGTCTATGAAGGCGTGCTGACGGACGAAGAGATCGTCGCGGTGCTGTCGTTCATCAAGGCGAACTGGCCGGCGGGGATCCGGGCCAAGCATGATGAAGTGAACAAGCCGGCGCAGTCGCAGTAGTCACGCCGACGAGAGATCGGGGAATTGATCAGAATGGGATGTCGTCCTCCTGAGGCTCAGACATGGTCTGCGCAAAGAGCGATAGGCCATGCTCTGCCAGCAGCGCCGAAAATTCCTCACTGCTAAGTACATCCCGTGCACGCAGTTCACTACGCAGTTCACCAAGGAATGGTCCGAGCTGTGGGCTCTTCATCGCAAATGCGTTCTTGGCCAAACCTGCTACAAGATCTCTGATTTGAGTGACGTTCAGATCCATTGAGTTTTGTCTCAGGAACAGCAATAGATCTTCTGCATCGCGATCGGAAGTGGAGTTCGAAAGCAGGCCTATCATGCGGTCGCCCACTTTCGTGGGAATCTCAAGGTAAAACTGACCAATCAACTCTGATTTCTCCGCGACAGATACTCTTCCCTCCGCCGCACGCCTTAGCGGCTCGAATCCCAACATAAACTCGAAGTCCAATCCCAGGTTTGGCGGCAGTTTCTGGACAAATGCTTGAAGGCGGACTCTGACATCGTCTCTCAGATATCGCCAACTGTCTGGCGCAACTTCCAGAAAAACGATAGCCCTGTGCAGTTCGCTATCGTCCAATTGACGGAACATTGTTTGCAATTTGGTTTGAAGAGCGGCCGCATATAGAAGAGGATGCATTTCGCTGACGGCATTGAGCGCGGCCGTCGCGCGAAACTTTGGTTTTCCACTGATGCCGTCCTGTAGGAATCGCTTCACCAGCACCAGAACGAAGTTTCGGACCAACGATTCACGCGGGCGATGCAGCGGACCCGAGGAAAATGCTTTGATCGCGAGCGTTTTTTCCGTAGGGAAGTATTCGGAATCGATTTCGCGCACCAGGCGCTCAAGTGCATACTTGCCTTGTGCGGGCGCATGCTGGAGCAAATTGACAACTGCCGCGTGAATGTGCGCACGGGCCAGCTCGGCCGGCGGGGTGTACGCCTGTTCGTCAGGCAGCAGGGACGGATGTGCGCATCGGTTTCGGTCCTCTTGAAGGCGCTGTAGATCAATTGCTTCAAGATGCGAAATGAACTCAAACTTCCCACACGCCAGAGTCAGAATTTCCTTTTCAAATCTCAGCGCTCTAACTGGGTCAGCGGCCTTCCGTATGGCTTCCAACTCCTCGACCTGCTTTTCCGCCTCGGCGTCTCCAGAGAGGGCGAGCTCGCGCAGTTTCTCAATGACGTCGAAACATACCGCGATCCAAGTCCCCACCACGGCTGCGCGATATGCGCCGCTCTTGTAGCAGTTGACTGCCTCGACGAGAAACACCTTGACCCTGTCATCGCGGCACTTTTCAACGAGTACGTCCAAGTCAATCAGTGATGTGTCCATGAGGACGATTAGGGCTGGGACGGATAGCCATGTCAATAGGCTCGCCGACGCCGTAATCTATGCCGCATCCGGCGTCTCTGAGCGGAATCTATGGGAAATGCAGGCCCAGGCAAGCCCGGACTGGGGGGCTCCCCGCTCGCCGGCCCCGTGATTTCCCCTTTACCCGCCCGCGCATGAGGAAACTCGAAATCAGCAGACCAAACTTTTAGAGGGAGCGCAACATGGCAGCGCGGCGATGGACGCAGGAGCAGCGGGAGCGGCAGCGGGAAACAATCAGGTCCTGGAAACCATGGGAGAGTCCAGCGGCCCCAAAAGCCCCGAAGGCAAGGCTAGGATAGGAAGGAACGGCTGGAACGGCGGAACCCGGGTGTTGCTTAGGGAGCTGTCACGGGTGCTGCGTGGGCAGCGAGACCGTCTCAAGGAACCCTCTTTCGACTGAGTACCATTGCGGAAAATGATGGAGGTTCGATGCAGCAAGCAATCTTCGCAGTCGGTGACGAGCCGTATTCACTCTGGGAAGAGGACATCTTCGTCCGCGCCGTGGACTTTCTCGACGGCCTGGACCCAGAGTTCTTCACCTACTTGCTGAAGGCTCACCAAGGAGCCAGTGACGAACAGAGAGCAGCCGTTGGCATTCGCCTTGCACTACATCACGCAGTGGAGACCATGTTCTCATTGCTCGGGGCACTGGTACAGGCTCCGGACTGTCCTTATGCATGGATCGCACGCTGCTCGAACATTGAGCTTCGCGAAGTGGTTCGGCGAATATCCGAGGGCGACCAAACGCTGCTTTCCAAATTTAAGCTTCCGAGCATGGGCTGGGAGCCAATTGCGGCCCTTGTGTTCCAGGGGTTCGAGCCGGGCTCCGAAAGGCAGAAACTAGCTGTGCAGGGTTTCTCCAAGCTCTGGAAAGGGCTGGCGGGGGAACTGCTCACCGAGGCGGTTGCTGACGAATACAACGCAACCAAGCACGGGTTTCGTACAAGGCCAGGCGGGTTCAAAATCGAGATCGGCCCGGTCACTTCTCCTGACATGCGTCCAGAGGATGTACCGATGACTGTCCTGGGTGAGTCAAAGTACGGCGCCATGTTTTACCGCGTGGAGAAATTTGGTGGCAAAGGCAGCCGTCACCTGCGGTCGCAGCGAGTGGCGATGAACTGGTCGCCAACGCGCGACAGTCTCTTGCTCCACCTAGCGCAGCTCTCCATTCAGAACACGGTTACAGCCCTCAAATTGGCCAACAAGTTTCCGGCAGAGCAGTGCAGGTACCAATGGCCGGATGACGAGACGGACTTTGCGGGCCCCTGGCGGCACTCTCCCGGCGTTACGAGCATTACGTTGCCCCACACTGTCGACCCGAGCGGGGTTGCTCGCGATATCCCCAAGGCTGACCTTCTGAAACTGATTCGCGATGCTCTGGGTGGAAATGTGGGTCCCTGACCGCGCACGCACCGTGTTCCTCGTGGGAATTCCCGGGGTGGTGACAGTAAGACAACAAGGACCTTCATGAGCCGCCTCCTATCTGCCTTAGCGATCTTCCTTGTCGTCGGGTGCGCCACGCCGCCACCGGCAGCCTATCCGGCAGCGGCCAGCAACAACGCGGCCTACATTGCGATCCAACGTTCAGATGCTGCCAAACTGCGTGAGAACATCTCGAACGCCCAAACCCGTAGAAGCCTTGCAAGACTGCAGGCCGAAATCGATGCACTTGAGGAGGAGATTGAAGCCCTCGAAGAGCGACTTGCAGACGTGGAGAAGCGGATAGCGACCGCCGAAGGGCGGCAGTATGTGCCGGCTGCGCCACCTAGCGGTAGTGGAGCAGTTCACACTGGCCCTAGGGGGGGCCGGTACACAATCAGTCCATCTGGGAACAAGGTCTATAAAAAGCGCCGCTAGGTCGGCAATGCGGTACGACTGTTTGGGATTTTTCTGTGATTGAGGCCGTGCTTTGTCTTGTCGTGGCAGTGAGCGACGGCGACACCGTGAAAATTCGGTGTGGTGACCCTATCAACCGCGTCGGGCGTCTCACTGCTTGAACTGCGGCGCCGCGAAGGATGGCCAGTTTTTGTGGGTCGACAGTGGAATACATCGCAGCCGCAGACTCAGCGACGACCTTGTACTGATCATCGGTTAGATTTTGGACGAGCACATGCATCGAGTTTGTCAGTGGTCTTCCAATAATCCCCAGTTGTGGTCGTCGAATATTCCCCACCCATCAACGCCAAGGAGCAGACGATGGAAGAGGAAGTTCGAGGGATCGCGGCAGCGATCGAAGGTTGGATTACAGCAATGGGAGGCAGTACATGAGCGATGCTCGCAAGGGCTGAGCATCGCGGCGATCGCGCGCGAGCTCGATCTGGATCGCAAGACGGTGCGCACATGCCTTAAACAGGAGTGCTGGCGTCCGTATCGCCGCGAGGCTGCAGGCAGCCTTCTCGATGCGCATCGCGACTGGCTGGGCGCGCGTGCGCCCGAGGTCAACTACTCGGCGCGCATCCTGTGGCAGGAGCTGCGCCAGCAGCGCGGCTTCGCCGGCAGCTACGTCATCGTGCGTCGGGCTGTGGTGCCGCTGCGGCTTGAGGCCTCGGTGGCATCGCTCACGCAACGCCGCTTCGAGACAGGCCCTGGCGAGCAAGCGCAATGCGATTGGGGGCAGGTGACGGTACGGCTGGGCGGTGTGCGCACCGAGATCCACGTGTTCGTCATGACCCTGGGCTACAGCCGCCGCGGCTTCGCCATGGGGTTCCTGCGCGAGCGCATGCCCGACCTGCTCGCCGCCCATGAGGCAGCGTTCGCGCACTTCGGCGGGCGCTGCGAGTTTCTGCTGTACGACCGCATGCGCACCGTGGTGCTGGGCACGAGTGAAGGCCGTGCCCGACTGAACCCCACGTTTGCCTCGTTCGCGGCGCACTGGGGCTTCACGCCCCGGCTATGCCAGCCGTATCGCGCTCAGACCAAAGGCAAGGTCGAATCGGGTGTGAAGTACGTCAAGCGCAACTTCGTGCCCGGGCGCCAGTTCCGCGACCTGGAGGACTTCAACGCGCAGCTCGCGGCCTGGCAAATCGAGGTGGCCGATGTGCGCGACCACGGCACGACGCATCAGCGCCCGATCGACCGCTTTGCCGAGGAAGCGCAGGCCCTGGCACCGACGGCAGGCCATCCGAGCTTTCTGGCCGCGATGGTGCGCGAGCGCATGGTGGCTGACGATTGGCTGGTGTCCATCGAGGGCAACCGCTACTCGGTGCCCTTCGCGCTGATCGGCAAGACCGTGCAGGTGGTGCGCCAAGGCGGCAGCTGGGTCATTCGCCATCGCGGCTGCGTGGTGGCCGAGCACCCGGTGCTGGCCGGCCGGGCGCAACTGAGCGTGAAGCCCGAGCACGGCCCCGGGGCTGCGGCGCGCAATGTGCGGCAACGCCACGGCAATCGCCCCCCGCAGAACACGGCGAACGTGGATGTAGCGCGCGAAGTCGAAGTGCGTGACCTGGCCATCTACGAGCGCCTGTTCACGACCCCGATGCTGGAGGTGGCGCCATGAGCAGAACCGCAACCCGCAGCGTGTCGGCGGCCGCCAGCGCCGGCGCGATGACCACACCGGCACAGCTGGAGCGCCTGGGCGAGCACTTGCGCAAGCTGCGGCTTCTGAAGAGTGGCGAGCGGCTCGAAGCGATGCTGCAGCACGCCGCCGCGCAGGAACTGCCCTACGCGGAGTTCCTCGAGCAGGTGCTGGGCGAGGAGGTGGCGGCCAAGATGAGCAAGAACATCACCATGCGCACTTCCATGGCGCGCTTCCCGTTCGTCAAACCCCTGGAGACCTTCGACTTCAGCTATCAGCCTTCCATCGATGCCAAGCAAGTGCAGCAGCTTGCCAGCTGCCACTTCATCGAGCACGGTGACAACGTGATCGTGCTCGGGCCTCCTGGAGTGGGCAAGACGCACCTGGCCGTGAGCCTGGGCATGAAGGCGATCGAGGCGGGCTACCGGGTGCTGTTCACCACCGCGGCGCACCTGATTGCCACGTTGACGAAGGCACACGCGGAGGGGCGGCTCGATGAGAAGCTGAAGGTGTTCACCACGCCACGCCTGTTGATCATCGACGAGATCGGCTACCTGCCGATCGATCGGGTGGGCGCCAACCTGTTCTTCCAGCTGATTAGCCGCCGCTACGAGCGCGGCCCGATGATCCTCACCAGTAACCAGAGCTTCGGCGCTTGGGGCGAGGTGTTCGGGGACCGCATCATCGCCACAGCCATCCTGGACAGGTTGCTGCACCACGCCGTGACCATGAACATCCGCGGCAACTCATACCGCTTGAAAGACAAGCTCAAAGCCGGCCTGGTCCGGCCTCACGACGACAGTTCATCCCAACCGGGTGGGGAAATTTGAACGACCATGACTGGGGAAAATTCAGCGACCCTTGACAGAGTTGAGCCCGGCTTCCAGTTGTCGGATTGATTCTTCGACTCGTGCCATCTGACGCCCGCGGGCCAAGCTGTCCACCAACGTTGGCAGCAGCCCGGCGAAGTCGCCCACCGCAACGCCAATCACGGCCGCCCCAACCCGGCAACGGTTGATCCGGCGACTGCAAGGCAAGAAACCCGGTCATCATCCGGCCCGGTTTTGCCCGTTCACCCAGACGATACCCAGACCGATCGGGCCACAGGCGTGCTCAACAATTCCGATGGCTGCCAGTCTTATTTAAGCGTTGCGCATAACGCATCAGCCATCGCAAACTCAAGCTTATGTATGTTGCCTGAGACTTCCTGCAGGTATGAGGAGTCGCCGGGAATCAGCAACTCCCCGGTCTTGGTCGTAGTCTCGATACCTGCCTCTTTTATTTTCCGCAGATAGGTCTCGTTGCAAATCCATTCATTATGAATTCCCAGGTCTCGTACCTGACTCGCATCTTGCAGCGCTGCGCATCCGACTTGCAGCACGGTCTGCCTGGTGCGATGCGCCGTTAGGAAAACTTGAACCGTTCCGCCGGCACCGCGCCCGGCCGCGCTGGCGCGGTGTGTTCGCGCTGGCATTGCGCTTGGCCATGAACCTCGGACCCTGCGGTGTGATCCGTGCGGGCACGCATAGGTCAATGGGCTGGCGTCTGGCGCATTCTGATACATTCCGCTTAATGGCCACATCAGTCGGCCTGTATTTCAAGGAGGAACCCAATGATCCGCAAACATCTCATCGCTGTTTTCTTGATGTGTCTATGGGGAGTGGCTGTGGCAGCCCCGAACTGCCCAGTCGGCACGACTATGAACGTAGTCGCGCATCAGGACGACGATCTGTTTTTCATGAACCCTGATCTCATCCACGAGATTCGCGCCGGCCGCTGTGTTCGCACAGTGTATGTAACTGCGGGCGATGCTGGACAACCGGAGGCATACTGGAAAAGCCGAGAGGACGGAGCAAAAGCGGCTTATTTGCAGATGAACCAACCACCGTCGGGCCCGCCGCTGCTCCCTTCCTGGAACGTTTCATCCGCGGGCGTCCCCGGTCGCGTCATTGACGTTCACTCATTGCTCAACACGAAGGTTTCACTTGTCTTCCTGCGACTTCCCGATGGGGCCCGTTGGGGGGGTGGAAATGCAAGCCAAGGCTATAAAAGTCTGCACAAGCTGTGGACCGGGACCGGGACAGATGTATGGCGGACAGCGGAGCCTGGAACTGGATTCATTTGGGACATGAAGAGCGTGGATAACCTGAACATCTATACGCTTGCCCAACTGCAAGATGTCCTGCTGACGTTGGTTAACAACTATCAACCCGACAGACTCAAGACACTCGATCACGTCGGGCCCCACGCGGATATGGATCATCCAGACCACCATACCGTCGCCTATATCATGGATAACGTGAACGGCCGCTACACTACCCCACACGTGTTCATGGGCTATCGTGGTTACACCGTGACATACCCGGTCCACTTGGCAGAGAACGTGCATGGAAGCGATCGCACTGACAAGCTAAAGGCAATGCAAGCGTATCTGCCTTATGACAGTCAACTACCTGCGAATGCACTTGATCCGTCGAACGTCGATTCGGAATATAAGTGGGTAACGCGGCAGTACAAGGTGAATGCTGGACCCAACTTGGCATTCACCGCCACGGCGACGGCATCCTCAACCGCGGGAACTTCTCAGGCGGCTAGCAAGGCTATTGACGGGGTAGCCCAAGGATATCCCTATGACGCTACGCGTGAGTGGGCGGCGACGTCTGGTGCTGGCGCGGGTAGTTGGCTTCAGCTTACTTGGCCCTCGCCGCAAATCATCGATCGGGTCACCTTGATTGATCGTCCCAATGAGTACGACCAAATCATGTCCGGCGCGCTGGTGCTCAGTGGTGGGGGCGTTGCGGCAAGCTCTGAGTCGGTTGGGGTGGTGGAAAACCTCGATGGCAGAAGGACTGTTGTGGAATTCGCAAAAAGGCCAGCTACAACCGTTCGATTGAACATTCAAACCGTTTCCGCCGCCACACAAAGCGTTGGCCTGTCAGAAATAAAGGTCCATGGCCCGCCGCAATTCGGCACTAACCACGCCTTGACGGCGACGGTCACGGCGTCCTCCCAAAGCACGAGCACGTCTCAAAGTGCTGCAAAGGCGATCGATGACGTGGTCGGCGGGTATCCTGGGGACTCCAGCAAGGAGTGGGCGACAGTGGGCGGTCAAGCCGGCAGCTGGCTGCGTCTCGCATGGAGCACGGCCCGTAAAGTCAACCAGGTCATCTTGCACGATCGCGTGAACACCTACGATCAGGTCATGAGCGGAAAGTTGACTTTCAGCGACGGCACCAGCGTGGACGTGGGAAACCTCAACGACGACGGATCCCCTACGCCGGTGGTGTTTCCTGAGCGTCTAGTCTCGTGGGTCAAGTTTGAGATATTGGCAGTCAAAAACGCAAATCAATCCAGCACTGGCCTGGCCGAAATTAGGGTGTTTGGACCCTGACGTCGTCCGCCGCGGTCTGGGCGAATCAGTCGGCAGTCGGCGGCCGTGCCGGTGAGCAAGCGCTGGGCGGCGGCGCTCCCGGCGGGCTAACGACTAGGGTGCTCAGCTCGCGGCCCACTAAGAGAACTTGAACCGTTCCGCGGGCACCGCGCCCGGCCGGCGGGTCTTGCGCCAGTCGGTGCTGCGCTCAGGGCCGGGCGTGTACGGGCTGGCCTTGCGCTTGGACATGAACCCCTCCACTTCCAACTGCAGGACTATGTCGAACAGCTCGGCGTCTGTGCCCGCCACCACCAACCAACCTAGCGAAATCGCGATTGGTAGAAAGTAGTGGTCGTTTCGTTGGGCCGCCCGACACTGTCGTGGTCAAGTTTTTTCGGACACGCCGATCGGGTGGTTGGTTAAATTCTCGGGTTTGCTGAGTGCCTCAGGCGGGTTGCTTCTGATGGACCGCCTCATGCATGTTCGGCGAGCAGTAGTCCAGCGTCGAATGCAGTCGCACACTGTTGTAGAAGCCGACGATGTAGTCCGTGATATCTCGCTTGGCTTCGTCGTGGTTGGCGTAGTCGCTGTGCCACACGCGCTCCATTTTCAGGTTCAGGAAGAACCTCTCCATCACCGCGTTGTCCCAGCAGTTGCCCTTCCTGCTCATGCTGGCAATCAGGCCGTGTCGGTTCAACAGGTCGGCATGTTCGGCGCTTGCGTATTGGCTGCCTCGATCTGAATGAACGATCAATCCTTTGGGCGGGCGGCGGCTGCATATTGCCATCTCCAAGGCCGCGCACACCAGCTGCGCCGGCATCGCCGAAGCCATCGCCCAGCCCACGATCTTGCGCGAGTACAGGTCCATCACGGCCGCCAGGTACAGCCAGCCGCTGCGCGTGCGGATGTACGTGATGTCGCTCACCCACGCCTGATTGGGCCGAACAGGCGTGAACTGGCGCGCCAGCACGTTGGCGGCCACCGGCAGGGTATGGCGGCTGTCGGTCGTATGGACGAATTTGCGTTTCCATTTTGGCCGCATCTGACCGGCCCTCATGAGGGTTCTGGCGCGATGACGGCCGATCTTGTGTCCTAGGCTTTTCGAAGCAGCGCTCACGCGCCTGCTGCCGTAGGTGCCTCCACTGGCGTCGAAGACGGCCGCCACCTGCACGCTGTCGGCGCAGATCGTCGGCGTTGCCGTGGCTCTCCGTCGCGCCGTGTAGTAGCCCGAGCGACTGACTTGCAGAAGCCGGCACAGTTGCTTGATGGGGGCCTTCCCCGACCACCGGGTGATCAGCTCGTGAATCACTTCAGTTCCCGGGCGAAGAAGGCCGATGCTTTTTTTAGGAGATCGTTGTCCGATTTGAGTTGTCGATTCTCTGATTCGAGCTGGCGAATGCGCTGCTGCTCAGGGGTCAGCGGCTTGCCCACCCCGGGCCTGCCGGCGCTTTCCTCGTCGTACTGCTCGACCCAACAGCGAACAGCGCTCTCGACCAGGTTCATGTCGCGACACACCTGGGAGATGCTCACGCCTTGCTCTCGAATCGTGCGAACCACTTGCAGCTTGAATGCCGCATCAAAGGCTCGCCGGGATCTCTTCTTTTCTGCCATGCTCTTCTTGTCCTCGTGGGAAAAAGGCCCTATCGAGGTGTCCATTTGGATTGGACCACGTCAGGCGGGCCATGCTGTCACCAGACTGTCACCGCACAAACTCTGCAAATCTGGCTGCTACACAAAAGAGAGCGCCACCCGAAGGCGGCGCTTGTGTTTCAGTGGCGGGCCCTGAGTGACTCGAACACTCGACCTACGGATTGAGAGTCCGTTGCCACCCTGCCATCACATGCGCAGAGTAGGGCGGCCGTATTAGTTACATGTATTTCCGCGACGGGGTGCTAACGACTATCCAGATTCGCGGTGCTAGCCGTGGAAGGTCCCGCGAATCTTCAAACCTTGCCCTACCGCCCACGCATCAACCCCGCCAACCGCGCATTCGCATCCGACTGCCTCTCAATCTCACGCGCAAACTCCACCGCGCTGCCCGTGGCGGGCAGGTTGCCACCTTCGGCCAATGCCTTGCGAAACTCCGCCTGCGCCAGCACTTCGGCGCAAGCCGCGTTGAGGCGCGCCACTTCTGCCGCCGGCGTGCCCGGCGGCGCAAACAAACCGAACAGGGAACTGAGGTTGGCGGCAGGTGCGCCCACTTCGGCGAACGTGGGCACCGTGGGCAGAAACGGCGAACGTGTCGGCGCACCGAGTGCCAGCGGCGTGAGCTTGCCGCTGTTCACATATTCGATCTGCAGCGGCGCCAGGTTGGTGGATAGCAGCTCGAAGCGCCCGGCCAGCGCGTCTTGCAGTTGCGGCGCTCCGCCGGAATAGGGCACGTGCACCACGTCGAGCTTCAATTCGCGCCGCACTTGCTCCAGCGCCATGTGGCCGATGGTGGCCACGCCCGACGTGGCCCAGCGCAGGCCCAGCGTGTTGGCCCGCGCCTCCTGCACCATGTCGGCAAAGTTGCGCGCGGCCAGGGCGGGCGTGCCCACCAACAGCAGCGGCGTATGCATGACGCCGCTCACGGGCACGACGTTCGGCGCTGGCATGCCGAAGTGCGGTGCCAGCGCCAGTGGGCTGATCGCGGTGAAGACCAGCGTGTTGCCGTCCGGTGCCGCACGCGCCAGCGCGCCCAGGGCCAGGCCGCCGCCCGCGCCGGGCTGGTTCTCGACGATCACGCTTTTCTGCAAGACGATGCCCAGGCGCAGCGCCAGCAGCCGCGCCACGTGGTCGCTGATGCCGCCGGGCGGGTATGCGACGACGATGCGCATCGCCTGTGCCGCCGCAACGCGCGCCGCGCAGGCCGCGCCGGCGATGACCAGCCACTGGCGCCTACGCATCACCGTCCCTTGCCTTTCGCCCTGGGCGCGGATGCGCGCACCAGGTCGACGAAGGATCGCAACGCGCCCTGGTACTCGGCCTGGCGGAACACCAGGGTCAGCGGCGCGTCCAGGCTGTCCGTGCCTTCGAGCGCGCGGTATTCGACAGCCTCGGCGTGCACGCCTTGCATCGAGGCGGGCACCACGGCGATGCCCTGGCCGGCAGCGACCAGCGTGAGTGCGGTGGTCATGCGGCTGACCTCATGGCTCACGGTCGGCGTGAAGCCCTGCTTCTCGCACAGCGACAACAGGTTGGCGTAGAGGCCCGGCGCGCCGCTCTGGCGCACCAGGATGAACGATTCGTCTTTGAGCTTGCCCAGTGACAGCGGCCGCGGCGTCTTGGTCAGCAGCTTGTGCCGCGACGGCAGCGCCACCAGAACCGGCTCACGCAGCAAGGTCTCCAGCACCAGGCCCGGCGGCCGCGCCACCGGCACGCGCAGAAAGCCGCAGTGCAGCTTGCCGGCGGCGATGGAATCGGTAAGGCCGGCGGCGTGGTCTTCGCCGATCTGCAAGGCGATGCCCGGGAAAGCCTCGCGGCACTCGCGCAGCACGCGCGGCGTGAACTCGTGCGCGGCGGCCGAACTGGTGAAGCCGATGGACAGCACACCCGCGTGGCCGGCGGCCACTGCGCGCATGCGCGTCTTCACCGCGGCGGCGTCTTCGAGCAGGCGGCGGCTGTCGGCCAGCAGCAGCTCGCCGCTGTCGGTCAGCGTCACGCCCTTGGGGTGGCGGCGAAAGAGGGTGGTGCCCAGGCTCTGCTCCAGCGCGCGGATCTGTTGGCTGAGCGGTGGCTGCTGCATGCCCAGGCGGGCCGCGGCGCGCGTGATATGGCCCGTTTCCGCAACCGCCACGAAGTAACGCAGGTGCTTCAAGTCCATATCTTTATCGTCTGAAGATGGGCATTTAATTGTATTTGATTTTATGTACATCGGCTCTTATCGTTCGCTCCCAAGCCGGCCCCGACTGGCACCAAAACACTCGTTGGAGACAGAAGTTGAAGTACCTCGCATCCCTCGCCGTCGCCTCGTTCGCTCTTCTCCTGGCGGGCTGCGCCACCCCGCCGCCGGCATCGCCGCCTCCGCAAGCTACGAGTTGCCCGGCTGCGGTGCCCGCCGGCACGCGCTGCCTGTCGGGCCAGGACGCGGCCGGCGCCTTCTATCTGGTGGCCATGCCGCCGCATTGGAACGGCACGCTGGTGCTGCACGCGCATGGCGGCCCCAACCTGGGCGTGCCCACGCTCGCCCGCACGATGGAAGACTTGCAGCGCTGGGCCGTGGTGGTCAAGGCGGGCTACGCCTGGGCCGGTTCCAGCTTCCGGCAGGGTGGCGTGGCGGTGCATTCCGCGGCTGAGGACACCGAGCGGCTGCGCCGCATCTTCGTGAAGCAGGTGGCGCAACCCAAGCTCACCATCCTGCACGGCCAGTCGTGGGGCGCCAGCGTCGCCGCCGTCGCCGCATCCATGTTCACCGACGATGCCGGCCGCCGGCCTTACGACGCGGTGCTGCTCACCAGCGGTGTGCTGGCGGGCGGCACGCGCGCATATGACTTCCGTCTGGACCTGCGTGTGATCTACCAGTCGCTGTGCGCCAATCACCCGCGCGCCCATGAGCCGCAGTACCCGCTGGCGATCGGCCTGCCGCCGGGCAACAAGCTCACCAATGCCGAACTGCGCGATCGGGCGAACGAGTGCCTGGCGCTCGACAAGCCGGCGGCACAGCGCACACCGGACCAGCAGCGAAAAGTGCAAACCATTGCCGACGTGTTGAAGATCCCGGCCGGCTCCATCCTCAGCCACCTGGCTTGGGGCACCTTCCACTTCCAGGACGTCGCGCAGCGCAACGGCGGGCGCAGCCCCTTCGGCAACGCCGCCGCGCGCTACGCCGGATCGCCCGATGACGCGGTGCTCAACGCCTCGGTGGCGCGCTATGCAGCCGACCCGCAGGCCGTCGCGGCGTTCGGCGCCGACACCGATCCAGACGGCCGCATTCCGGTGCCGGTGCTCACGGTTCACGGCATGGGTGA
This sequence comes from Ramlibacter sp. WS9, assembly GCF_003797765.1. Taxonomy (GTDB): domain Bacteria; phylum Pseudomonadota; class Gammaproteobacteria; order Burkholderiales; family Burkholderiaceae_C; genus Ramlibacter. Next base: position 66,672 of record NZ_RKMB01000018.1, read on the forward strand.
CCCGACGGCGTTCGTCGAAATGCAAGACACCTTCCGCCGCACCATGGAGAAGGCCGGCACCGCGAGTCACCTGGTGCAGACCTTCACGTCGCACGACACGCACAGCTACCTGGACGACGCGGTCTATCCCACACTGCTGTCGGCGCTGGCCGACTGGGCGCGCGGCGGAGCCAAGCCCACGCCGGAGCAGATCGCGGCGCAGTGCGGCCGGGCGGCGCCTGCGCTCGGCAACAACTGCCGCTTCCGCCCAGATTTCCAGCCGCAGCCGCTCGCGTCGCGTGTTACGCCCCGCTAACCACACCCCGTCAATCACGGCCCGCTGAACTCACCGACTCTCCGCCAGAGGCCTTCATGATCAATCGCATTCGCACAGCCACCATTGCCGAAAACGCGGCCGCCAGCACCGCGATCTACACACCGGCACCCGCTGACCTTCTGTGGCAAAAACTGATGGCATTGCTGCCGGGGATGCGCGTGCAGTACACACTGGGCGGCGCTGACGCGGCCCTGTTCAACATATCTTCCACCGGCGTGGTCACCCTCAAATCCCCTGCCGACTACGAAAGCCGCAGCAGCTACAACGTGGAAGTGATCGCCAGGAGCGGCGCGCAGACGACCGTCCAGCCGCTGAACGTGCTCGTGAGAAACCTCAACGACAACGCGCCGGTGTTCACCTCGGGCGGAACGGGTTTCGTGGCGGAGAACGCGAGCAGCAGCACGCTGGTCTATACCGCAGTTGCCACTGACGCGGACCAGCCGGGTGGCCTGATCGCCTACTCGCTGGCGGGTGCCGACGCCGCCTTGCTGCGAATCACGGCGTCGGGCGCCGTGAGCCTGAGGGCCTCCGCGAACTTTGAAGCCAAGAGCAGCTACAGTTTCAACGTGGTCGCGAGCGATGGGTTCCACACCACCACGCGGGCGGTGGTCGTGACGGTGGGTAACCTTGACGAGTTTGCGCCGGTGTTTACCTCGGGCGGCACCGGGACCGTGGCCGAGAACGCGGCGGCCGGCAGCGTGATCTACACCAGCGTGGCCGGCGACGCCGACACCCCCACGCTCAGCTACAGCTTGGGTGGCGCCGATGCGGCCTTATTGGACATCGACGCGGCCGGTGCGGTCACGCTCAAGGCCGCGGACGACTACGAGGTCAAGGGCAGCTACAGCTTCACAGTCACTGCGAGCGATGGCGTGCACGACACGGTTCAACCGGTGCTGGTTTCGGTCACCAACGGCGCGCCGACGCTGGCCATCACCAGTTCCGTCGCTTCCTTGCAAGACGGCGAAACCGCAACCATCACCTTCACTTTCAGCGAAGACCCGGGCAGCAGTTTCATCGGCTCCGACATCGCCGTCACCGGCGGCATGCTGGGCGCTCTCAGCGGCAGCGGCCTGACGCGCACCGCAACGTTCACGGCCGTGGCCGGCTCGGGCCTGAGCACGGGCGCGAAGATCAGCGTCGCGGGCAACACCTTCACCGACCTTGGCGGCAAGGCCGGCGAGGGTGACGCCACGCTGGACATCGCCACGGTCTTCAACAAGGTGCTGTTCGTGGGCAACAGCGCGACCTTTGCGCGCGTCGATCCGGTGATGTCTTACAACACGTACGACGCGGTGACCAACCCGGACGGCGTGCACGACCTCACATCCCCCGACCAAGGCGGCACCTTCACCAACCTCACCGGCAGCAATCTTTACGAGCCACACAACTGGGGCGGCGTGCCCGGCCTGGTCGACGCGTTCGCGGCGCAGCTGGGGCTGAACTACGACGTGTCGCTGTCCACCCGCAATGCGGCCACGCTCAAGGGCCACTACACCAACTCCTCACCCGGCGGCTGGGACTTGCGCGGCAACATCGCCAGCGACGAGTGGGACATCGTCGTGCTGCAAGACCAGACCGACGAACCACTGCCGTCGGGCAGCGGCTCCATCACCTTCGCGGCCGGCAGCTCCACGGCCAGCCTGATCATCACGCCGAACAGCGACGCGGTTCAAGAGTACGACGAGACGTTCGCGCTCACCCTCGCGAGCTCGGCGAACTACCGCGTCGGCACCAGCACCGCGATCTCGACGACGATCTTGAACGACGACCCGACGGCACCCGTGATCAACCCCGCGTTGTCGACTGTGACGCTGGTGGCCAGCCCCGGCTCGGTGGCCGAAGACGGCGCCAGCAACCTCATCTACACCTTCACGCGCACTGGTTCCACGGCGAGTGATCTGACAGTGACGTTCACGGCGTTCCGCGACGGCGCCACCTCGCCCTCGGTTTCGACGACGATCTCGGCCAGTCAGGATCTGGAGATGTACAACACCACGACGGGTGCGTTGGCCGTTGCGGGCGGCGCAGGCACGTCGCCGTATCGTTTCACCAACGGCGGCGGTTTCGCGACCAGCGCCAACACCGGCGTGAACACCACGACTGGCAGTGTGTCGTTCACGTCGAACACCGGCACCATCGTGATCAAGGCGGGCCAGACCTCGGCCAGCATCACGCTCGACCCGCACGTCGACGCCAACGTCGAACTCGACGAGTCGATCAAGCTGACGCTGACGCACCCCGCGGCCAGCACCGACTACAACATCGGCACCAGCGGCCCGGTGAGCGGCACCATCGTCAACGACGACTTCGCGGCCGGCGTGGACACCAGCCTGCCGAACGTGACTCTGGGCCTCAGCTCCGCAACCAGCGTGTATGAAAGCGCTGGGCAGAGCCTGGTCTACACCTTCACGCGCAGCGGCAGCACTGCGGGCGCCCTGACCGTGAACTTCACTGAAGACGGCACTGCCACCTATTTCGCCGGCGACGCCGCACACTCCGACTTTAGCGTGACCACGACCGGCGCAACGTCCGCCTCACTGACGACAACGTCGGGGAAGAACGCAGACATCTCCGAATTCCAGAAGTACGCCACGCTGATCGAAGACTACATTCACACCGGCACGGCCGACTCGGTCACGGTGCCTGGCACCACGATTGCCGCCAACGCGAACGCAAGCGCTGAAACCGACGTCTACCTGTACGCGACCTGGGCGCGGCCGGACATGATCGCCGGCGCCTGGGACATGGTGACCGACAAGACGCTGCAGCCCTCGGGCGCTTACACCGGTGGCACGATCTCGCAGTCCAGCACGCAGGCCACGGCCTACTACCTCACGCTGGAGGCGATGAGCACCGACCTGACCAACGCGTACACCAACCTCGCCAACGTCAACACCGACTTCAAGGGCGTGGCGCCGGTGAGCACCGCATTCATGGCCGCCGTGCTGGACGGCCTGGCCATCCGCGACCCGTACACGGAGACCTCCACCTCCAGCGTCAGCACCGGAAAGGTCGACCTGTGGTTCGACGACAAGCTGCACGCCAGCAAGTACGGCTCCTACCTGTCCGGTCTGGTGCTGCTGGAGACACTGACGGGCATCGATGCGCAAGCGCTGGGCGCCGACGACCCGGTGGCGCAAGACCTGGGCATCGACGCGGCCACGGCGGCCGCGCTGCAGAAGGTCGCCTCCGCCACCTTGGGCTTCAACCAGAGCTACCACTGGACAGGCCCTGACGCGGTGACCGACCTGGGCGGCACGAACGCAGCCGCCACCCTGGCCGCGGCCGGTGCCTTCAGCTTTGCCGACGGCGACTACACGACGCACACGGTGAGCGTGCAGTCGGAGATCGGCAACCTCGGCACCTTGGCCGCGGTGGTTCGCTCGGACGGACACGCCGGCCAGGTCAATTGGCTCTACACGGCCGACAACCAGGTGGTGGATCCGCTGCTGCAAACCGGCGAGCAGCACGTTGACAGCTTCACTGTCACGCTGGACGACGGGCATGGGCACGTCAGCATCGAGACCATCGGCGTGAACGTGTACGGTGGAATCGAGCCGTAAGTCGCCTAGCCCTTCTCCGGAATCGGGTTCCTGAACCCCAGGTTCAACAGATTCCACGCATTGATCGACGCAATGCAGAACCCGAGTTCGGCGATCTCTTCGTTGGTGAAGTGCGCCTTGAGCTTCTCGAACTCCTCATCGCTCGTCGCATGATGCGAGCGAGATGTGACGGCTTCGGCCCAGTTCAGCGCGGCGCGCTCGCGGTCGCTGAAGAAGGGCGCCTCGCGCCAGCCGGCCACGGCGTTCAGGTGGCGCGGGTCGGCGTCGAGCTTGATCAGGTCGCGCCAGTGCATGTCGATGCAGAAGCCGCAGCCGTTGATCTGCGAGACGCGCAGGAGCACCAGGTCGGTGAGGCGCGCGCCGAGCAAATCCTTGCGCACCGCGCCGGAGAAATTCAGCAACGCCTGGAAAGCCTTGGGCGCGAGTTGGTAATAGGGCAGACGGGGAGACATCGACATGACGAGAGCCTTTCGGTTGTAATGGCGGCCACACCATTGTGGCCGCTCATACCATCAAGACGCACCGGCTCCGCGTTTTGTGACAGGCCCGTCAGCCCCATAAGCACATCAGCCGGCGAGCACGTCCTTCAGGTACACGCTGTGCGACAGGCCTGCGTGGATCTGGCGTGTCGGCTCGTCGACAAAAACTTCCTCCGCACCTTCGGCGATGGCCTTGTAAGCCTGGGCCACCACGTCTTGCGGCGTGGTCTTGGGTGCGTCAAAGCCGCGCGCCATGTCGGTGTCGATGAAGCCCGCGTGCAAGCCGACGACCTGCGTGCCCTGCGCCCGCAGTTCCAGCCGCAGTTCGTTGGTGAGGCCCCATGCCGCGGCCTTCGTTACTGCGTAGGCGCCGAGCGCCGGTGCGCCCACCCAGCTCACGATCGACAGGATGTTGAGGATGGCGCCACCGCCGTTCTTGCCGAGCGTCGCCGCGAAAGCGTGGCTCAGGTTGAACATGCCGAACAAGTTGGTCTCCATCTGTTCGCGCAACAAGGCGGCCGGGTCGCCTTCGACCACACCGCCCAGCCGCGCGATGCCGGCGTTGTTGACCAAGAGCGTGACGTCGGCGCACTGGCTGGCTACCGTGGCCACGTCATCCGCGCTGGTGACGTCCAGCTTGACGGGGATCACGCCCGCCAGCGTGATTTTGGACGGGTCGCGTGCGCCCGCGTAAACCTTCCTGGCCCCTGCGGCCAGTGCCTGCTTGGCGAATTCCAGGCCCAGGCCGCGATTGGCACCGGTGATGAGGACAACAGAACCTTCGAGCTTCATGACGACTTTCCTTTCGCGCTGAGCGCATTTGACAAAAATATGATGGTGGCAATATTCGAGGTCGTGGCTGAAGGCGAGAGGTGGTCAGCGACGTGGAGAAGAAGAGGAGGCGGGCGGCTGCTCAGGCGCCGTAACGCGCGAGCAGTTCGTTCTTGGTGGAGGCAAGCACGGCGCGGCCTTCGGGCGTCTCGCCCAAAGCGCGCGAGAGCTGCACTGCACCGATCAGCGTGCTGGCGATCGCCCATGCGGATGCGCGCGGCACGCCCTTGGGGAGAACCGATGTCACTCGCTTGTGCAGGCTGTGGATGACGCGGCGTGAGGCTTCGCCCACCTCGGCCACCTGGCGCGATGCCTCCTGGCACACCGCGGGCAAGGGGCAGCCATGCTCGCTGTCGGCCACGTGGTCCGGCGAGAGGTAGCACTCGATGAATGCGCGGAAGGGGCTCATGCCACTCTTGACCAGCAACGCCATCTGGTCGCCGATGGCGTCCGAGCTGGTGGAGCCGGCCCGCACCAGTGCCTCGGACACCAAGGCATCGCGCGAAGGGAAGTGCGCGTAGAAGCCGCCGTGCGTCAGGCCGGCTTCCTTCATGATGTCCGCGACGCTCACCCCGCGCACACCCGAACGGCGCAGCGCACGAGACGCGGCGTCGACGATTCGTTCACGGGATTCGGAGGCCTTGCGGCCGGTCAGCGTCATCTTGATTCCTGAATATGACGGCAATCATAATCAAGAATCGAGTGCGGCGCACAGACCGCTTCCACTGCAGGGGCATCCCGGATCTACTGCAGCGGCGGGATGTGTGCCAGCTTGTCCGGGTTGCGCACCGAGTAGATGCCGACGATGCGCTCACCGTCCGTCACGCAGCAGGTGGCGGACTCGACCTTTCCATCGATGTAGCGCAGCAGCCCGGGTTCGCCGTTGATCAACGCCAGGCGATAGGTGAGGTGCTCGCCGAAACGCAGCGCCGACGCGAAGAACACATTGGCGATGCGGTCGGCGCCGTGCATGGCGACGCTGAATGCCGTCGCCTTGCCACCGCCGTCGCCCACCAGTTCCACGTCGTCGGCCAGCAGGGCCTTGATGGCCTCGCGTTCGCCGCTGCGTGCGGCCTGCATGAACTTCTCCAACACGCGGCGATGGGCATCGCGAGGCACGTCGAACCGCGGGCGTTCCGCCTGCACCCGTTCGGCGGCGCGGTGCACGATCTGGCGGCAAGCCGCCTCGCTCTTGCCAAGCAGCTTGGCAATGTCGCCATAGTCGTGGTCGAACACCTGGTGCAGCAGAAAGGCGGCGCGTTCCTCGGGCGCCAGACGCTCCAGCACCCACATCAACGCCACCGACACCTCACCCGCCAGCTCCGCAGCAGATTCAGGCGTGTTGTGGTCGATCTCCGCCACCATCGGCTCGGGCAGCCACATGCCCACATAGGCTTCGCGCTCGGTCTTGGCGGCGCGCAGCCGGTCGATCGACAGGCGCGTGACGACAGTGACGAGCCACGCCTCTGCCGATTGGAGCTCGGCCGCGTCGGTCTTGCTCCAGCGGAGCCAGGCGTCCTGCAGCACGTCCTCTGCGTCGGCGCGCGTGCCGAGCATGCGGTAGGCGATGCCGAAGAGGCGGGGCCGCAGGGCGGCGAAAGGGTCGGGAGTGGTGCTCATATTGGCAAGACGGCCCGGTGAGCGGTTTGTGACACCCCCGCCCGCGTCGAGCTCAAAAATGTACTGTTATCTGGACAAAATCGCCAGTTTTTCAGAGAATGCACAGAATAATGGACATTTCAAAAAACCCCCAGGAACTCGGCGAAGCGGTCCGCCGGTTCCGCCGCGCCCGCAAGCTGACCCAGGTGCAAGTGTCCCACCTCTCCGGCCGCAGCCGGGACATCCTCTATCGCCTGGAGCAGGGCAAGGACGTGAGCGTCAGCGCGCTGATGGACATCGTGCGTGCGATGGGCGCATCGCTGGAGCTGCGTACCGCCGGCCTGCCGACACTGGAAGAAATGCGCGAGCGGTTTGCCGGGGACGACGACGATGCTGCCTGACAAGGTCCGCACCCTCGAAGTAGACATCGCTGGTCAACACGGCGGGCAGCTCGTCCGCGACTCGCAATATGTCTTCACCTACCGCCGGGACGATCCGGCGCAGTCCTCCGTCGGCCTGTTGATGCCCTCCACGCGGCTCGCCTACCAGGACACCGCGCTGTTCCCGGTGATGGACCAGAACCTGCCGGAAGGCTATCTCTACCAGCGCATCCGCGCCGAATTTCCCAAGCGGGCCCTGACACCGATGCACCTGCTCGCACTCATGGGCAGCAACGGCATCGGCCGCCTTGGTTTCCGTCTGCCCGAAGCACCGCCGGCGCAGCAGCCGCGCGTCATCGACCGCGCGCAAATCCTCGCGGCGCCTGCCGGTGCGCAACTGTTCGAAGATCTGGTCCACGCCTATCTTTCCACCGGCGCGGGGCTGGCCGGCATCCAGCCGAAGATCATGGTGCCGGACCGGGCCACGTGGCCCGTACCCAACCTGATCGTGAAGATGGGCAGCGACGCGTATCCCGGCATCGCCGCCAATGAATTCCTGTGCCTCTCGGCCGCCCGGCGTGCCGGCATCGAGGTGCCGGGGTTCGAGCTGTCGCACAGCGGCGAGTTGCTGGTGCTCGAGCGCTTCGACGTCCTGGAGGACGGCCGGCGCCTGGGCTTCGAGGACATCGCCGCGCTGATGGGACTGCAGGTCCACGGCATCCACGACGGGGAGCGCAAGTATGTGCGCAGCTACCAGGCCGTGGCCGAAGTGCTCAACGCCATCAACCTGCCCCGCAGCGACCTGGCCCGGTTCTACGAGCAGGTGGCCTTGACGGTGATGGTCCGCAATGGTGACGGGCACCTCAAGAACTACGGGGTGCTGTACGACGAAGCTGTCGGCGCGCGGCTGGCGCCGATGTTCGACGTGGTGACCACGTCGATCTACAAGTACTCGCACAGCTTCAACGGCCCGCCGCAGGAAGACCACACGCTGGCCCTGAAGTTCTTCCGCGGCCACCATGCCAGCAAGGCTTACCCGACGACACAGGAGCTTCTGCGGTTCGGCACGGACGTGTGCGGTGTTCGCAAACCCGGTGACGTGGTTCAGCGGATCGCGCAGGCCATGCACGAGACACTGGTTCTTGCGAAGCAGGATGAACGCATCCCGCATGACACGCTGGAAAAAATGGGCGAAGCATGGCGGCATGGGCTGGCCTACGCAGCGGCCCCGTGAATCGCGGCTGCGGAACATAATCGCCGCTCCTGACGCACCCATCCCAAGGAAGATCATGGCAAATATCGCATTTCTCGGCACCGGCCTGCTTGGCAGCGCCTTCGCCGAAGCCGCCGCCAAACGCGGCGACACGGTCACAGCATGGAACCGTTCCCCCGGCAAGGTTGAGCAGTTGGCGGCCTTCGGCGTCAAGGCGGCCGCCACGCCGGCTGATGCCGTACGCGGCGCGTCCCGCGTGCACCTGGTGCTCAAGGACGACGCCGTCGTCGAAGACGTGATCGGCGCCGCGCGCGCGGGCCTGTCGCCCGACACGGTGCTGATCGACCACACCACCACGTTGCCCGCGCTCACCGCGGCCCGCGTGGAACGCCTCAACGCGCAGGGCGTGAAGTACCTGCACTGCCCCGTGTTCATGGGCCCGCCCGCGGCGCGCAACGCGCAGGGTTCGATGATGGCCGCTGGGCCCAAGGCACTGTTCGACAGCGTGCAGGCGCAGCTGGCGCCCATGACCGGCAAGCTCGAATTCATGGGCGAGCGCGGCGACCTGGCCGCCATCCACAAGCTTTTCGGCAACGCGGCCATCATCGGCCTCTCGGGCGTGATCGCCGACGTGCTGACGCTCGCGCAAGCCAGCAACGTCGAGGGCATGGACGCCATCAAGCTGCTGAGCTGGCTGGACCTGAACGCCATGGTGGCCAACCGTGGCGGCAAGATGGCCAAGGGCGACTTCACGCCCAGCTTCGAACTGGCGATGGCGCGCAAGGATTTGCGGCTTATGCTGGAGACCTGCGGCAGCCGTCCGATGGCGGCGTTGCCCGCGGTGGCCGCGCGCATGGATGAGTTGATTGCCGAAGGCCGTGGCGAAGAAGACTTCACCATCATGGCGGTCGACGCCGCCAAGCGAGGCTGAGCATCATGAGCACCTCCAACACCACCTCCAGTATTTCCACCGGGCTGCAACTGAGGTCGCTGGTCACCCCGGAAGGCCGTCTCGAGATTTCGCTGGCCGACGTTCCCACGCCTGAGCCTGCTGCCGACGAAGTGGTCGTTCGCATCGAAGCGTCGCCGCTCAACCCGTCCGACATCGGCCTGCTGTTCGGGCCGGCGGACATCACGACGGCGCAACTCTCGGGCACCGCGACGCACCCGGTCGTCACGATGCAGATTCCGCCCGCCGCGATGAAGAGCCAAGGGGCGCGCCTAGGCCAACCGATGCCTGTCGGCAACGAGGGCGCAGGGGTGGTCGTCGCCGCCGGTTCGTCCGCTGCGGCGCAGGCGCTCTTGGGCAAGACGGTCGCCGTGCTCGGTGGCGCCATGTACGCGCAATACCGCTGCATCAAGGAAGAGCAATGCCTGGTGTTGCCCGATGGCACGGCGCCCGCCGACGGCGCATCGTGCTTCGTCAACCCGCTCACTGCACTTGGCATGGTGGAGACGATGAAGCGCGAGGGCCACAAGGCGATCGTGCATACGGCGGCCGCGTCCAACCTGGGCCAGATGCTGAACAAGATCTGCATGAAGGATGGCGTCGCGCTGGTCAACGTCGTGCGCAAACCCGACCAGGTGGCGTTGCTGAAGTCGCTCGGCGCAAAGCACGTGTGCGATACGTCATCGCCCACGTTCATGGAAGACCTGACGCAGGCACTCGTCGAGACCGGCGCCACGCTGGCCTTCGACGCCACCGGCGGCGGCAAGCTCGCCGGTCAGATCCTCTCGTGCATGGAGACCGCGCTCAATCGCACGGCCAAGGAATACAGCCGCTACGGATCGACCACGCACAAGCAGGTGTACCTCTACGGCGGGCTCGACACCGGGCCGACCGAGTTCGTGCGCAACTTCGGCATGGCGTGGGGCATGGGTGGGTGGCTGCTGTTCCCTTTCCTGCAGCGCGTCGGCCCGCACGCGGCGCAGGCGCTGCGGCAACGCGTCGTCGCCGAACTGAAGACGACGTTCGCCAGCAGCTATTCGAAAGAGATTTCCCTGGCGCAGGCGCTGCAGCCTGAGGAGATCGCGGTGTACGGGCAACGCTCGACGGGCACCAAGTTCCTGATCAATCCGAACAAGACATGAAATTCACCACCTTCTCCGCCATCGCCGCCGCCGTCTTCGTCTTGCAGGCTGCGCACGCCCAGACGCCCGCCAAGACGGTCAACCGTGACCAGCTGCGCGTGTGCATGAATTCCGAAAGCGACCTGGCCGCGCGGCGCCAGGCCATGGACGCGCGCAACAAGGTCAACAACGAAGAGGCGGCCGCGATCCGCGCCGAGCAGCAGGAGCTGACAGAAGAACGCAAGCGCATCGGCGAAGACGACGCCACGAAGATCGAGCGATTCATGAATCGCCGTGCGAAGCCGCACAACGCGCGAGTGAAGGTCGCGCAGGACAAGGCCGAGGCCTTTCGCGTCGACCTGGAAGCCTTGAACAAGGCCCTCGTCGCGCACAACGATCAGTGCGGCGGCATTTCCTTCATGGCCGAAGACAAGGAAGCGATCCTGAAGGAACGCGAAGCGGCGAAGAAGCCCTAAGCGGCTCTATCGGAGGCCGATTGCGGCGCGCATCTTCTCGACCTGGTCGGCCGCGGGCGCGACGAAGCTGAACTGCGGCCCCAGGTCGAGCGCCACGGCGAGCGGCTTGGAGGGTGACGACAAGCCCTGGAACAGGGCCACGGCTTTCTTGATCTGCGCATCGGACACGCTGGGGTGAACGTACAGGCCGAAGCCGACGCTCGTGCCCTTGGTGGGGATCACCACCAGCCGCGCGGCGTGGATGGCTTCGAAGCGGCCGGCGAGCCCTTTCAGGCTGGTGTTGAGCGCCAGGTTCTCGCGCGTGACGATGCCGGCCCACGATTGCTCCTCCCAAGCGAACGCGGCCTTGGCGATCAGGCCCTGCTGGCCCACCGCTGCCTGCGCCGCGACGTCTTCGATGTTGCCGCACAGGCCCTCGGCCCGGCCGATCGCGGTCTCCACGCCGGCGGTGGTGCCGAAGCATTTGGACCGCTGCATGCGCTCCAGGATGGCCTTTTGCTCGGCGGCCGGCAAGCTCTTGAGGGGCACGGCGCCTGCGTCGGGCTTGGCGCCCGGCACGACGGCGGTGATGGCCAGCACCGCGGGCTGGATGGGTTCGTTGTTGACGACGGCCGGCTTGAAGCCGCTCATCAAACCGATCACGGAATTGACGTACGCCCAGCAATAGGGCGCGCGGCCCGACGAGGTGATGTCGTCCACGCGCTTGATCGTATAGATGGGCGCGGCGGGCAGGCCCGTGCGGCTCATGAAGGTGTGGATCTCCTGCTCGGCCAGGGCACTCTGGTGCGCCGCCTCGCCGCGGAAGAGTTGCGGATTGAGGTACGCGCCACCTTCGCATGCCTGGGCCCAGGCGTGGGACGAGACAGCGGTGGCGGCCAGCAGCAGGGCGGCGCGAAAGATGCGGATGGTCGGCATAGGTTTCTTCCTTGGCACGTGTTGAAACCACGGTTGAACGATTTGTTACAACGTTAGCAGAATACATGCCACTGTCCCGCTAGGGCAAACCAGCGGGAGCAGGAAACCACTCAGCCCATAAGCTAATTTGATTCATGCCGCGCCAAGGCGCACGCGGCGGCGGCCTAGAGGCTGGCGAAAATCAGGCCCACGCCCACCACCGCCAGCACCGCGTGACCAATGACGATCGGCTTGGGCAGCGGCAGGCGCTTGTCGTGGAAGTTCAGGTTGAGGTAAACACCCCCCAGCGCGGCCAACACCAGCAGGCCCATGCCGATCCAGGTCAAGCGCGGGATGCCATAGGCGAATCCGGCGAACAGCAGCAGCGTGAGTGCACTGCCCGCCAGCAGGCCATGCACCATCGCGAGCCATGAAGGCGGCCGCTCCGCACCGGCGAAGCGCTGGAAGGCCATCAGCAACCCGCCGGCCGCCGTGATGGCGAGCAGGGCGAGCGCGGTTTGAATCATCAGCTTCGAGTCCATGAGGCAGATCCTTTCTTGTTCGGTGTTCTGTCCCCTCACTGCGGAGTCTAGGCGCCAACCACCGGCCAAACAGGCTGCGCGTGTAGGACGGGGGCCCGCCAATCGGTTCAGCCTGCGTTCAGGCAAGCATTTGCATGATGTGCTCCATACCAAACCCAGGAGCTTCCATGAAACGCCTCGCCCTTGTCTCCATGCTCGCTGCCGCCGCGGTGGGCGCTCACGCGGAAACCTTCATCGACCATGCGCGCGTGCGCAGCGTCGAGCCGCAATACGAGAGCGTTAGCGTTCCGCGCAACGAATGCACCAGCCAGTGGGTCAACGAAACCCGGCCCACGGGCGGTCAGAACTACGGCGGCGCCGTGGTCGGCGGTGTCGCGGGCGCCCTGCTGGGCAACCAGGTCGGCAAGGGCCATGGCCGCGAAGCGGCAACGGCCGTCGGCGCGGTGGTGGGCGCTTTCACCGGCGATCGCATCGCCAACGGTGACCGGCGCGACCAGTACGAAGTGGTCCAGCGCGAAGTGCAGACCTGCCGCACGGTTAACGAGATGCAGGCCCGCATCGCCGGCTACCGCGTCGGCTACGAGTACCGCGGCCAGCACTACACCACGCTGATGCGCGACAAGCCGGGCCCGGACCTGCAGGTGCGCGTGTCGGTCGACCCTGTTGTCCAGTAGTACCATGCGCTCCAGACTCTGGCTGTTGCCGTTGCACATGAACCTGTTCGTCCTGCCGCTTTGCGCCGCGTTGCTGTTGTTGTCCGCGCCCGCCTGGGCCGACATCAGCCGCGACGAAGCCGCGGCGGTGGCGCAGCAGGCGACCAGCGGCCGCGTGCTGTCCGTCGACCGCACCGAGGCGGGCGGGCGCGTGGTCTGGCGCGTCAAGATCCTCACCGCGCGGGGCGAGGTGAGGGTGATCCTGGTCGATGCGGCCACCGGCAGGATGCTCTAGGTGCGGCTGCTGTTGATCGAAGACGAGGCCGCCCTGCGGGCCGGCCTGGCAGCGCAGCTCGAGGCCGATGGCTACCGCGTCGACCAGGCGGTGGACGGCGAGGACGGCCTGTTCCAGGCGCGCGAATATCCGATGGACCTCGCCATCGTCGACCTGGGCCTGCCCAAGCTCAACGGCCTCACCGTCGTGCAGCGCCTGCGCGCCGACGGCCGCACCATGCCCATCCTCATCCTCACCGCGCGCGGCAGCTGGCAGGACAAGGTGGTGGGCCTCGAAGCGGGCGCTGACGATTACCTGGTCAAGCCTTTCGAATACCCGGAGTTGGCGGCGCGCGTGAAAGCGCTATTGCGGCGCTCGCTCAAGGCCACGTCGGATGTGCTCACGCTGGGACCCATCGCCCTCGATTTCTCGGCACAGGTGGCAAAACTGAATGGCGAGGTGCTCGAGCTCACCGCGTTCGAATACCGCCTGCTCGAGTTCCTGGTGCGTGAGCGGGCGCGCGTCGTCACCAAGCAGGAGCTGTCGGACTATCTCTACCCGCACGACGAAGACCGCGACAGCAACGTCCTCGAAGTGCTGATCGGCCGGCTGCGCCGCAAACTCGACCCCGACGGCACCCTGGCGCCGATCGAAACGCTGCGCGGGCGCGGCTACCGCTTCACGCTCGGATGAGGGTCTTCGACTCCATCCGCACCCGCCTCATCCTGGGGGCCACGCTGGTGCTGGTGGCGTTCGTTGCGGGCGCGGGGTTCGCGGTGCAGCAAGCCCATGCGGACAGCGTTCGCGCCGCGCGGTTCGCGCAGTTGCAAAGCACGGTCTACCTGTTGCTGGCGGGCGCGGAAGTCGACGACAGCGGCACGCTGGTGATGCCGCCCTCGTTCCCCGAACCGCGCCTGTCGTTGCCGGGCTCGGGGCTTTACGCCAAGGTCGTCAACACAGCGAAGGGCGAGGAATGGCAGTCGCCGTCCACGGTCGGCCTCTCTCCGCCATTCCAGCGGAGCGTGCCCGTGGGCGAATGGCGAAACGAAACACTCACCGAGTCGGGCCGGGCGTTCCTGGCAGTGACCTACGGCGTGAGCTGGGCCGGCAGCAAACAGGCCGCGCCGTTGGTGCTCTCCGTGCTGGAAGACAGGGCCGAGTTCGACCGCGAAATCGCGATCTTTGAGAAAACCCTGTGGACATGGCTGGGCGGCGCTGTCGTGTTGCTGCTCTTGTCGCAGACGATCCTGCTCGAATGGGGCCTGGGCCCGCTTCGGCGCGTGATTGGTGAGATGCGCCGCATCGAAAACGGCGAGCAGGCCGAGGTCGAAGGGCGGTATCCCGCGGAGATCGCGGCGCTCACGGGCAACCTCAACACATTGATCCGGCAGGAGCGCGTGCGCCAGACGCGCTACAAGGAGGCCCTGAGCTTTTTGGCGCACAGCCTCAAGACGCCGCTGGCCGTGCTGCGCACCGCGCTCAGCCAGCCGGCGCAACTGCCCGCCGCCGTGACCGAGCAGGTGGCGCGGATGGACGACATCGTGCAGCACCAGCTCGCGCGCGCGGCGGCGAGCGGCTCGGCGCGATTCGTTCCGCACCTCGCGCTGGCGCCGGTGCTGCATCGCATCCGCGACTCGCTGGCCAAGGTGTACGCGGCCAAGAACCTGCGAATCACCATCGACTGCGCGGCCGATGTGAGCTGGCGCATCGACGAAGGCGATGCGTTCGAGATGTTCGGCAACCTGTTGGACAACGCCTCCAAATGGGCGCGCAACCGTGTGACGGCGCGAGTCTGGCGCGAAGCCGGCGGCTTGCGCATCTGCATTGACGACGACGGCCCGGGTTTCACCGACACGCAATCGATCCTGCAACTGCACGTGCGGGCCGACGAGAAGGTGCCGGGCCACGGCGTGGGCCTGGCCGTGGTCAACGACCTGGTGGCCAGCCACCACGGCAATCTCAGTTTGTCGCGCTCCGATGAGGGCGGCGCGCGCGTTGACATTTCTTTACCTTCGGCGTGAAACGGGCCTGAATCGGTTCAGGTTGCGTTCATGGAGCGGGGCGCAAGATGACTCCACCTTAACAAGGAGCTCACCATGAAATCTCTGTCTACCGCTAAGTTCGTCGCAGTGGCCGCCCTGGCGGTCGCAGGTTTCGGCGCCGTGACCGCCGCCCACGCTCGCACCGATGTCGTGCTGCAGATCGGCGTGCCGATCTACTCGCAGCCCGTCTATTCGCAGCCCGCGCCGGTCTACTACGAGCCGGCCCCGGTCTACGTGCAGCCCCGCAGCTACTACGTGCAGCCGGCACCGGTCTACAACCAGTACCGCTACGACAACCGCGGCGTGCGCTACATCAACCACGACTGGGAGCGCCGCCATCACGGCGATTGGCAAGCGCGCCGCTATGGCCCGAACGGCGACCTGGACCGCGACGGCATCGCGAATCGCAATGACCGCGACCGCGACGGCGACGGCGTGCGCAACCACCGCGACCGCGACCCCAACAACGGTTACCGCTATTGATAGGCCTCTGGCGATGCCCGATGACGGGCATCGCCAGAGCGGCCGGCCGCCTACTCCCGGTTCCGCTGCCGCCCTACAGAGGCTCAGCGTTGAGCGGGTCACCATCGAACCAGCGGCAATCTCACCAGGGTCACGCCGGCCCCAACAGTCCGGCCACTCCCACATCCGAGGAACCCATCATGAAAACATCCCCCTCCGCCTTTCGTCACCGCATGTCGGTTCCCTTTCGAGGCCCCGTCACGGCGCTTTTCCTGGCGTTGCCAGGCGCGTTCGTCGCTTCGGCGTTGCCTGTCGCCGCGATTGCCCAGCCCGCTGCGGCCGAGGTACGTTTGCTGACCGTGCGCAGCGACGGAGATCTCGGACCGGGCTCACGCCTGACCTTCCGGGCGGTGGCCAGCCCGCGTGCACAAGTGGCCGTTCGCGTGCGGGGCGTGCGTGAAAGAATCGCCCTGCGCGAGATACAGCCCGGAATCTATCTTGCGCGCTACACCATCAAGCGGGGCGAGGTGATCGAGGCCGACCGCGAAGTCCGCGTCACCGTGCGCCAGGGCAATCGCACGGCCGCTGCGGACTACACCCTGGCCGAGGTCATGGCGGCTCCGCCGGTGGCCGTCACGCCGCAACCCCTTCCCCCGCCGCCGCCTCCGCCGCTGCGCATCGAGCGCTTCGGCGTCACGCCGGTCGAACGCCTCGAGCCCGGCGCGGAACTTCGCTTCGCGCTCGAAGGCGCGCCCGGCGCCGCCGTGATCGTCGACCTGCCCGGCGTCGCCAACGACGTGGCCCTGCGTGAAACCCGTCCGGGCCACTACGAAGGTGCCTACACATTGCGGCGTTCGGACAACCTCAATGTGTCCCGCCCGATCGTGGCGACGCTGCGGATCGGCGAACGAGTGGTGACAGCCAACCTGGCGGTGCCGCTGGTTCAGCCGCAGGCGGACAACCGCCCACCGCAGGTGGTGAACATTTCGCCTCGCGACGGTGACGCCTTGCCGGGCGGGCCGGTCCAGATCTCCGGCAATTTCGAGGACCGCGGCGGCAGCGGGGTCGACCCGGCCAGCGTGCGCATCCTGATTTCCGGCCGCAACGTGACACCCGATGCACAGGTGACGCCCAACTCGTTCAACTTGCGGGCCAGCCTGCCGCCGGGACGGCACGCCGTCGAAGTCACGGCGCGTGACCGTGCCGGCAACGCCGTGCGGCGCGACTGGAGCTTCGAAGTGAGTGGCGGCGTGGTGCCCGTGGCCCTGCCGCTGCAGGTGACGAGCCCCGGCAATGGCGCGAGCATCGATGGCGCTACGACGGTGACTGGGCGCACCGCGCCATTCGCAACCGTTCAGGCCAAGGTGGATGCGAGTCTGCGGATCCAGACCGGCTTCGGCGTGGACCAACAGGTGTTCTCGCAGACACTTCAGGCCGACGGCAACGGCAACTTCTCGTTCACGTTCTCGCCGCGGTTGCCATTGGCGGGCACACGCTACGAAGTCACCGTGGCGGCGACGAAAGCCGGTGTGACGAGCGAAACCCGCATGACGCTGCATCAACGCTAGCTTCTACCCGCTCAGTCGTCAGAAAGAGCCCGGCAGCCGCCGGGCTCTTTTACGGGAGCGCTAGACTGTGCCGATGCAACTTCGACGCCTCGGCCGTTCGGCCCTTCAAGTCTCTCCCTTGTGCCTCGGCGGCAACGTCTTCGGCTGGACGGCCGATGAGAAGACCTCGTTCTCCATCCTCGATGCGTGGGTGGACGCGGGCTTCAACTTCATCGACACCGCCGACGTCTATTCGCGCTGGGCGCCCGGCCATGGCGGCGGCGAATCGGAGGCCGTCATCGGCCGCTGGCTCAAGCAGGGCGGCGGCGCGCGGCGCGACCGCGTCGTCATCGCGACGAAGGTGGGCATGGACATGGGCGACGGCAAGACGGGCCTTTCACCGAAATGGATACGGCAGGCGGTGGACGATTCGCTGCGCCGCCTGAACGTCGATCGCATCGATCTCTACCAGACCCACAAGGACGACGCCGACACGCCGCTCGAAGCCACGCTCGAGACGTTTGCGGAACTGGTGGCCAAGGGCAAGGTGGGCGCGATTGGCGCCTCCAACTACACGGCCGCGCGCTTGAGCGAAGCGCTGGACACCAGCCGCCGGCTCGGCGTGCCGCGCTACGAAAGCCTGCAGCCCCTCTACAACCTGTACGACCGTGCTGTGTTCGAGAAGGAATTGCGGCCGTTGTGCGTCAAGGAAGAGATCGGCGTGTTCAGCTTCTATGCGCTGGCCGCCGGCTTCCTTTCCGGCAAGTACCGCAAGCCGGAAGACGCGGGCAAGAGCGCGCGCGGCGCCGGCAGCGTCAAGAAGTACCTGAACGAGCGCGGGCTGAAGATACTCGCCGCGCTGGACGAAGCCGCGCAGCGCACAGGCACCACCCCTGCGCGCGTCGCCATCGCCTGGGTGATGGCGCAGCCCGGCGTGACCGCGCCCATCGCCAGCGCGAGCACGCTGGAGCAGTTGGACGAATTGATCGAAGCTTCGCAGATGGTGCTGGATGCCGCGACGTTGGACTTGCTGAACCGGGCCAGCGCAGAGGGTTGAACCCGGATGTCATTGCGGACTTGATCCGCCGGCTCACGCGCGCGCGCGCAGCCAGGTGCCGTGCGCGTGCACGCCACGCGCGTGCCTTCGCGGACCGAGTTGTGCATGCTCGACCGGCACGGTTTCACCGGTGGCCGGGTCGCGCGTGGCGGCGCGCGACAGCATGGTCTGCGCGGCTTCGGCCAGCCGCTGCGCCTCATGCAGCAGGTCCTCCACCGCCGAATGGTCGCGCTCCATCAGCACCACACCGACGCCGATGTCGGCGCGGACCTGGATGGTGCGGCCCTCCGGTCCGTTGACCTGCATGGGGCGGCGCAGGCTGCTGGCCACGCGCAGGCCCAGCGTGCGGACGTCGGCTCGCGAGTGGATCGTCTCCACCAGTGCGACGAAGCAGCGATCCCAGTAGCGGCCCACCGGGTTGACCGGCCCCACCTGCCTCTGCAGGCGCTCGGCCAGGTGCACATACATCTCGTTCAAGCCGGCGGTGCCGGCCTGCGCGACGATGCGATCGGGCTTGAAAACCAGGACGGCGATGATGGCGCCTTCGCGCCGCGTGAGGCGCCTGCGAGCTTGCGCGCGCAGCAGTTTGCGCACGAAGGGCAGGCCGCCCGGCAGTTTGGTGACGGGGTCGAACTGCGACTCGACGGCTTCGACGCCGCGAGCGCGCCGCTCGTGCTGGTTGCGCTTCCAGAGCATGAAGCCGATCACGGTGACGCACGCAACGCAGAAGACGGCCATGAAGGCCTGTGCGGTGGAGCCGATGCCGGGCAGCGCCAGCGCAACCGCGTAGAGGCCGCCGACCGCGGGCAGCATCGCCAGACAGCCGATCGCGATGCCCAGGGCGAGCGAGTCGCCGAGCATCCAGGCGCGCACCGAAACCCAGACCACCAGCGCGGTGTTCAGCACCACGATCGCGGCCGCGGCGGGCAGCTGCTGCGTGGACGGCAGCAGCAGGCAGAGCAGCCCTGCCGGCAGTGCGACGGCGGCAGCGCCGCGCAGGCTCACATCCATCAGGCGGTCGCGTTGCCGTGCGGCCAGCCAGTCATGCACCCAGTAGTCACCGAGGAAAACGCACAGCGGTCCGATGAGGACCCGCGCCGGCCGCAGCGCCTCCGCGTCGAGTTGCGGGGCCAGGGTGGTGAGCAGTCCGCTCAGGATCACCACGAAGAGAAGGGCAGAGAAGTTGTAGGCGGCGCCCTGGGCGGCCGCTTTGGTGCGCACCAGTACCCAATCGACCAGGCACACCATGACCACCAGGGCAATTGCGCCGGCGGCTGCGCTCCAGATGGCGACGTCTAGCGCGGTCATGTGTCGCCCCAGTTTGCGCGAGCGGGCCGGACCGGTCAAGCAGGCGGCAGGGTTACTTGCGATCGGACGGGTAGCCGGGGCGGATACGCGTCTTCCTCACAACGCCGGAGGCATCGAACAACACCACGAGTTCCGTGGCTGTGCGGCTCGTGCGGTCGGCGCCCGGCCAACGGTATACCCAGACCTCGTAGCCGCTGTCGAAGTGAACGACAGTGGCCTTGCCGAGCGTGGCAGCGACATCGCCCTGGTTTTTCCCGGCGACGGACTGGCTCGCGGCCTGCGGCGAGACGCCGGCCGTGCGCACGACACCCGGCGTGCTCTCGGTGATCGCACCATCCCCCGCGCAGCCTGCGAGCAGTAGCCCACCCGCGATGGACGTGAGGGCGTGCAGCGAGCGGGTCATGGCCGGTCGTCCATGTACTCGAACTCCACCAGCGTGTCGTCGGGCCAGCTTCGGTCGCCCAGCGGCAGGAAGTAGGTTCGGTCCACCAGCACTTCGCAATCGCAGAAGGGCAGGTCGTTCTTCAGGCCCGGGTCGTCACTCGCGCCCGCGTAGAGTTGTTGGATCGGCAGGCTTTCGCGCCGCCCGCCCGCGGCAAGCGCCACGTTGAACACCGGCCGGTCGGCGAAGAAAAGGTACTGCGTGTCCTTCCGGTCGCAGTAGCTCTTGGGATCGCTGAACAGGTTGGTGAGCCGGCCGAGCGCACCCGTGTTGGAGACCAGGTCTGCCTCGAGGCCGACGAGGCACTCCAGCCGCATGTCGCCCAGACGGCGCGTGTTGGGCGGCAGGCCGGGCGTGCGGATGTCGGTGCGCCAGGTCATCGTCAGCTTCTTGCGGTTCGGCGACACGATGGCGTTTTCGGCGATGGCTTTGCGATCGCGCTGCAGCGTGAATGTCTGGTCCGCGGCGATGGGGACTTCATAGGCAAAAGTGGATCCGACCACTTCCAGCAGCACATGGGACAGGTCGGTACTCTGGCGGCGCGGCAGCAGCTTGAAGCGCAGCACGGCGTTCGGCGCCATTGCTGGACGCAGGCGCTCGAACAGGTCCATGCCCTGGACCATTTTTCGATAGGATTTCTCGACCGGGTCGCGCGCGGCGGCTGTCACGGTGACCGGCGGCAACGAACCGGCGGATTTTTTTTCTTGCGCGCCAACGGCAATGCACGCCGAGGCCAGCGCGATCAGCACTGCGACGCGGGGGAGCAATGTGCGCTGCAAGGCGAAGGCGCAAAAAAAAGGCCCAGGCACGCGAGGCGAGCCCGGGCCGTGGGACTTAGCGCTTGTCCTTGCCCACCTCGTTGCCGACGACACCGCCGACGGCGGCGCCACCCAGTGTGCCCAGGGCACTGCCGCCCGTCAGCACGGAGCCGGCCACTGCGCCGACGCCGGCGCCCACGGCGACGTTCTTCTCACGCTGGGTCATGTTGGAGCAGCCGGTCATCGCGATCAGCGAAACAGCGGCCACGGTGGTGACAGCAAAAGATTTGATCGTATTCATGTCTTCCCTTTCGGAACGGATAAGGAAAGTTCAGGATAGGGCGCGCACGACCGCGCAGGGTGAGTGGATGGCGCCAGCATGTGTAGGAGCGTGTCTCGGACTCAAGTGCGGCGCTGCGGCTCAGCGTTTCGCCAGTGCGGAGTTATTCCGCGGCGATCAACCGAACGGCACGCCTTTGACGTGCGCCGGTATGGCGGCGCCCAACTGCTGCAGCAGAGTCGCGGTAACGTCCTCGGTCGTCACCGGGGGCAGGCGCCGGCCCGCTTCGAAGCCGGGCCCGCGCGCCAGCACGAACCCTTCGCACGAGTGGCCGCCGGTGCGAAAGAACGGCATGGGCCCGATGCGCCCGTGCACCGGGTGATCCACCACGTCGGTTTCGATCTCGCGCCACACCACCATCAGGTCGGCAGCGGAAAGGTTCGCACCGTCCCACGGTGTCTGCCGCACGCGGATGATCTCTTCGGCCATCGGCTCGCCGCTGCGCGCATCGACCAGCTCACCGAGCATGCGCGCGATCTCATCGCCCACGCGCTGGAAATCCTCGGGGGCGATGCCCTGCGCTGCGTCGCGGCCGGCGACGTTGATCCGCACCAGGCCTTCGGAATAACCCGGCAGCGAAAACGCCCGCATCGCCGGCCACTGGCGGCGATACCAGTTGCCTGGGTCCCAATCGAGCGGGTCGTCCATGGCCTCTTGTTCGTAGGGGGACTCCAGCACAGCTTGGCCATGGGGTGTGCGCTGGTCCCAGACTTCCTCGCGCCAGTGGCGTGAATAGTCCAGCCGCGATGGGGGCAGCGGTTCGCCGGCGGCGCCGCCGGCGAATGCCGCTTCGCCCTGGCTCCATCGGTAAATGAGCTCCGGCAGGAACACCATCGAGCAGATGTCGAGCGTGTTGCTCTGCATGCCATGCGGGGAAAAAACGATGATGCGGGCGTCTTCCCCGGCCTGGTCGAGGAGGAGGCCCAGGTCGGCATCGATGGCCTGCACCACGTCCAGGATGAAATTGCTGCCGGCGTTGCGCTGCAGTTCCGCCAGCGGACCGGCAGCTTGGCTGAGGTGCCAGAACAGGTGGCCTGCCGTATGCACTTCGGCGTACGCGCACATCAGCAGGTCCCAGCGCTCCATTCGCATCAGATCCAGGATGATCGCGGTGCGCTGGTGCACCGCGGCCACGAGCCGGTCTCGCGTCAGGCGCATCTGGTCCATGTCGTAGATGCTGGGGATGCGGTACGACATCGTCTGTGTGCCGTCGTCCGCCTCATGCTCGCTGTCGTACAAAGGGTGGCGTCCATGGCGCGCGATCAGTTCGGCGAGCAGCCCGGGCGGCGACGATTGGCGCAGGATCTGGTTGACCTCGGTGCCCCAGCCGAGCAACTGGACGCCGTTGACGTCCGGCACTTGCTGAGTCAGCGGAATGTCGAAGATGGCGACACGGCGGTCCGGGCCCAGCGCGTAAAAGGGCGGGTACTTCCTGAATTCGTAAGACGCCCGCTCGGTGAAGCTGAAGGCCTGCGCGTCATAGTCCTGGTGGCCCCATTCGTCGCTGGTGTCGACCTGGCACCCCTGCAGCAACGTCAGCCAGCTGCTCTCGGTACGGTTCAGGCTGGTGTTCGTCTGGCGGGCGTAGAGGCCATCGCGAGCGAGCCGTGCGAGTGTGGGCAAACGGCCTTCGGCGAGCCAGCCTTCCAGCAACTGCGGACCGAGGGCGTCCAGGCCGATGGCGATCACCGGCGAGCGTTGCATTGTCTTTGCTTGGGCCACGTCTTGCTCTCTTCTTGTCAATAGCCGAATGCGTAGGGTTGGATGGCGTCGTACCGGCCGCTCGCGGCGAGCTGCGCCGCCTGCTCCAGCCACGCCCCCATCCGGAAATTCACCTGCACTTCGAAGTCGCCCTGCACCCGGCGGTGATAGGCCAGCGCGTCGTCGATCACGGCGGCGGCCTGCGAGGGCCGGTCGGATTGCGCATGGATCGCCGCGAGGACCATCGAAGCATTGAGCGATTCGACCGGGAACGTCTCGGGCCTTTCGCGGTGGACCCGTTCGAGCGCGACGCGCGCTTCGGCGAGCCGGCCCGCACGGTACGCCATGTAGCCGCTGAACCAGGGGTAGCGCAGGCACCCGGGTTCACGTGCCATGGCGCAACGCAGGCGCAGCCCGTACCAGTCGTCTTTTTCTTTCTGGCGCCGCAAGTCCGGGTAGTGCCGCAGACGCACCTGGGGCGCCCATGCCGCCGTCTCGTTCGAGCGGCGCAGGCTGGGCTGGGCGGTGTCGTGGATCAGGCCGCTATGGTGATGGCCCTTGCGGAAAAAGCACAGCTTGTAGTCTTCCACCAAAGCGTCCTGGCCGACGTCGGTGGTCCATGCGCAGAACAGCCCGGCCGGCAGGCCCGCATCGGGCTGCGACATGAGCGCCTTCAGCTCTTCGCGGTCGATGCGCTCGTCGGCATCCAGCGTCAACAGCCAGGGCGTGCGCAGCAGGTCGAAACCTCGATTGCGCTGTGTTGACAGCGCGAAGCATTCAGCGGCATCGAGCTCGGCCTGCAGCGCGGTGATCCCGAAGTGCTCGGACAGCAGCTCCCGCGTGCGATCGGTCGACCCGGTGTCCACGATGACCACCTCCGCAAAAAGGTCGACGATGGGCCGAAGGCTCGCCACAACGTTCGCTTCCTCATTCTTCACCAACATGCACAGGCCGATATCCAGCATTCGCTTGTCGCTCATCCATCCCAGGAGCTCGTTCATACCACACGCGACCGTCGAAGCCGAAAGTTCGCAACCTGGGAACTGATGGGGCATGGGCACAAGTGAAATAATGGCCCGCACAACCTCAGGAGACTCGCATGCGCTTCGGTTCCCGCTGGCTGGCCGTTCTGGCCGGCGCCGCCCTGTCCACTTCACTCGCCATCGCCCAGACTTACCCCAACAAGCCGATCAAGGCGGTGGTGCCTTTCGCGCCCGGCAGCGCGACCGACCAGATCGGCCGGGCGTTTGCCACCAAGATGTCGGAAACGCTGGGCCAGACCATCGTGGTGGACAACAAGCCCGGCGTGAACGGCATGCTGGGCGCGGACGCGGTGGCCAAGTCGGCGCCCGACGGCTACACCATCCTCATCGGCACCAACAGCACCAACGCGGCGCTCAAGAGCCTGATGAAGAAGCTGCCCTACGACCAGGACACGGCGTTTACACCGGTGGCGTACATGGGATCGGTGCCGCTGATCGTGGCCGTCAACAACGACGTGCCGGCCAAGACCCTGCGCGAACTGGTGGACCTGGCCAAGGCCAAGCCGAATCACGTGACGTTCGCCAGCGCCAGCACCTCGCAGCTGGTGTCGACCGAGATGCTTGCGAGCATGGCCGGCATCCAGATGACCAACGTGCCCTATAAGAGCGGCCCGGCGGCGATGACCGACCTGATCGGCGGCCAGGTGATGCTGTTCACGGCCGACTTCGCCGTGATGCTGCCGCAGGTCAAGGGCGGCAAGATCCGCGGGCTCGCCGTGACGTCGACGAAGCGCTCGCCCGCGATCCCCGAGCTGCCCACGGTCAACGAGGCGCTGGGGCTGAAGGACTACGAGCTGATCGCGTACTTCGCGGTGTTCGCACCGGCCGGCACGCCGCCGGACGTCATCGCCAAGCTCAACGCCGCCGTCAATGCGGCTGCGTTGAGCAAGGACGTTCAGGAGAAGTTCGCCGCCATCGGCTTCACCGTCGAGGCCGGTTCACCCGAAGCGCTGGCGCAGCGCAACAAGGTCGAAACCGCCAAGTGGGCCAAGGCAATCCGCGACGCGAAGATCGAGCCGCAATAACCAACGGGCTGTCACGGTTCTTTCACGTTCCCGGGAGACAGTGATGAGCTTTGGTCCGAAAGTGGCCTCTTTTCACCCGGAAACAACTATGAAAATCAAGTTACTGGTTGCCTCGCTCGCGCTTGGCCTCGTTTACGCCTGCGGCGGCGGCGACCCGCTCAAGACCCTCACAGGCGAAGCCCCGCTGGTGATCGGGCACCGCGGCTCCCCCGGCACGTTGCCGGAACACACGCTGGAAGGCTATACGCTCGCCATCCAGCAAGGCGCCGATTACGTCGAGCCGGATCTGACGCTTACGAAGGACGGCGTGCTGATCGCCCGGCACGAGCCGGTGCTGGATGGCACGACGGACATCGCGAGCAAGTTCCCCGCGTCGCGCAAGACCACCAAGAACCTGGACGGCGTGTCCACCTCGGCGTACTTCGCGAGCGACTTCACGCTGGCGGAAATCAAGACGCTGCGCGCGGTGCAGGCCTCGGCCTCGCGCTCGCATGCCTTCGATGGGCAATACAGCATCCCGACGCTCGACGAAGTGATCGCGCTGGTGAAGTCGGAGTCGGCCAAGGTAGGCCGCACGGTCGGCATCTATCCCGAAATCAAGCATTCGACTTTCCACGCCACCGTGGCGGGTTTCGGCGCGAACGTGATCGAGGACAAGCTCGTCGCCACGTTGCACGCCGCGTACAGCAACAGCGCGAGCGCGCCCGTGTTCATCCAGTCGTTCGAAGTTTCCAACCTGCAGTACCTGCGCTCCAAGACCGCCATCCGGCTGGTGCAGCTGATCGACGCGGACGACGTGAACGCCGACGGCAGCATGTCATTGGTCGCCCCTTACCGCCAGCCGTACGACTTCGTCGTGAAGGGCGATGCGCGCACGTTTGCCGACCTGCTCACACCCGCCGGCCTGGACTTCGTGAAGACCTATGCCAACGCGGTGGGCCCGTGGAAGCCGTACCTGGTCAAGACCGTGAACGACGGCGTCGAGCGCACCGGTGACAGCACGCTCACCATCAACGACCGCCGCGTCGACGGCAGCACAGGCGTCGTGGAAGCAGCCCACGCGCGCGGCCTGCTCGTGCACACCTGGACTTTCCGCAACGATTCGAGCGGCTACGGTTTCAAGGATCCGCAGGCCGAAATGGAGTACTACATGCGGTTGGGTGTGGACGGCCTGTTCACGGACTTCACCGCCACCGGCGTCGCGGCGAAGAACGCCGCTCTTCGCTGACGCGTCCCGACAGATGTCATTGCGGGCTCTTGTTCCGCAATCCATGACTTTGCTTTCGACGGTGGTTGGCGCACCCGCTCTGGCGCGACCGCGAATGGACCTGCGCCCGACCCACCCCAACCACCGGCCGAGTCCAGCGTGCGGGTTTGCAATCGTTGCGCGCCAATGTTGTCTCTGAGCGTCAGGCGGTATCCGGCAGGGCCGATCTCAGCGAAGTCGGCGCAAAGCGGCGACCGACACAGTGTGAGGCCCTGCCGGGTGCCGCCTGACGCGATGCGAGGAAGAGGAAGTCCGGAAGTCATGGATTGCGGATCGAGTCCGCAATGACAACCGCACTCACGAGTCAAAGGTTCGGATAGTTCGCGAACAGCTCCGCTGCCCAATCGACGAACGCGCGGGTCTTGGCGCTCAGGTGGCGGTTGGGCGGGTACACCACGTGCAGCGGGATGCTCGGACGTGACCAATCCGCTAGCACTTGCACCAGTTGCCCGGTTGCGAGATAGGGTGTCACCGCGAACTGCGCGGCTTGCGAGATGCCCAGCCCGGCGACCAAAGCCTCGGTGTGCGCATTGCTGCAGTTGACCGACACCTTGTAGGTGCCGACCAGTTCCACCACTTCGTCGCCCTTGTTGAACACTTCCGGATGGAAGCGGCCCGTTCGCGCGGAGAAGAAGCCCACGGTGGTGTGGCCCTTCTCCAGGTCGTTCGGGTGCTGTGGCACGCCATGGCGCTTGAGGTAGTCCGGTGAAGCGACGGTGATGAGCCGCAGGTTGGCGATGCGCCTGGCCACCAGCGATTGCTCGATCAGGTCGCCGCCGCGCAGTACGCAGTCGACGTTGTCGCTGATCAGGTCGACCGGCCGGTCGCTCACGCCCAGGTCGAGCTGGATGTCGGGGTAGCGCTGGTAGAACTTGGGCAATGCGGGGATGACGATGAGGCGCGCGATGGACGCGCCGACGTCCACCCGGAGCCGCCCGCTGGGATTGGCCTGCGCATTGGTCATGCTGGCCTCGATGTCGTCGAGGTCGTTCAACAGGCGCGTAGTGCGTTCGTAATAGGCCGCGCCATCGGGCGTCACGGTGACGCGCCGCGTCGTTCGATTGAGCAGCCTGACCTTGAGCCGCGCTTCCAGGTGCTGCACCAGCTTGGTCACGGTGCCTTTGGGCAGTTCGAGCGACTCTGCGGCCTTGGTGAAGGTGCCCGCCTCCACCACCCGCGCGAAGACCCGCATGGTTTGAATCTGGTCCATTGATCTTCCTGTTCTTGCTTGTTCGCCCTGTTGGGTCGCATTGTTCTCCGTTTGGAAACAGAGAACTGGCAGGAGGCCTCTTTATCCGCATGACCCACATGCCTATATTCCAACCATGTCAACTCGCCCTGCATCCGCTGCAACCTCCGCTATCGCGGAAGCCGATACCACGATCGATGTGGCCGGTCGCGCAATGCAGGCGCCGGGGTTGAAAGCGCGCATTTACGGGAAACGCAAGCCTGGAAGCGCCGCACCCCTGGTGCTGCACTTCCATGGCGGCGCCTTCGTCAGCGGCGACCTGGACAGCGGCGCGTGCATGGCGCGCCTGTTGGCCGAAGTGGGCGCGGTCGTGGTCTCCGTGGCTTATCCGCTGGCGCCCGAGCATCGCTTCCCCGAGGCGGTAGAAGCAGGCTATGCGGCCCTGGAGTGGGTCTACAAACAACGCAACAAGCTGGGCGGCAAGGGCGCGCCCGTCTATTTGGCAGGCGACGAGGCGGGCGGCAACCTGGCCGCGGCCGTGGCGTTGGTGGCGCGAGACCGCGGCCATCCGCCGCTGGCCGGGCAGATCCTCGTCGCGCCGATGCTCGATCCGTGCGTGGGTACAGCGTCATTGCGCGAGACGCAGGAATGCATGGCCGGCTGCAAATGGGCCGACGGCTGGCAGCAATACCTGCGTGGCCCGATGGACGCCGAGCACCCGTACGCGGTGCCGGGCAAGGCCACGCGTCTGGTCGGCCTGCCGCCGGCGCTGATCTTGACCGGCGCGGACGATCCGATGCGCGACGAAGCGATGGCCTATGCGCAACGCCTGCGCGACGCCGGCATCGCCGTCACCAGTAACCTCATGCCGACGCAAACCGGTTGGCCCGATTCGCTCACCGAACCGCCGACGCAGGAGTGTCCGTGCGCGGTGGGCGTGAAAAAGCACCTGAGCGCGTTCTTCGCGCAGGCCACGCCGCCGCCTTCGTAGTCCCAGTCATCCATCCGCATTGCGCCTTCCCGGTGATCCGCCGGGCAGGACGAACTCATCCCAAAAAAGGAAGAAACCATGACCAACAACCTCAAGAACACCAATCAGCGGCGCGTGTGGACCTCCGTCGGCGTGCTCACCGCACTCACCGCCATTGCCTCCGCGCTGTTCGGCATCAACAGCCCCTCCGCGCAAGCCACGGCCAGCAACGCGCCACAGGCCACGCCGGTTTCCGTCGCGTCGGTCAGCGAGAGCGAAGTCACGGCGTGGGACGAGTTCTCGGGCCGCCTGGAAGCCGTCGAGCGGGTGGACGTGCGATCGCGCGTCGCCGGTGCGGTGCAGGCCGTGCATTTCCGCGAAGGCACGCTGGTGAAGAAGGGCGACCTGCTGATCACCATCGACCCCGCGCCGTACGCGGCGGACGTCGAACGTGCCGAGGCGCAAGTCGCCGCCGCGCAGGCACGCGTCACCAATACGCAGAGCGACCATGCGCGCGCCCAGCGCCTGTGGGACGACCGCGCCATCTCGCAGCGCGAGTTCGAAGACAGGCTGAACGCCATGCGCGAAGCGGAGGCCAACCTGCGCGCGGCGCAGGCGCAGCGGGAAACCACGCGGCTCAACCTCAGCTACACGCAGGTGCGCGCGCCGGTATCGGGCCGCATCGGCCGGCTGGAAGTGACCGTCGGCAACCTTGTCGCGGCCGGCCCTGGCGCGCCGGTGCTGACCACGTTGGTGTCCGTGAGCCCGATCTACGCCAGCTTCGACACCGACGAACAGATCGTCGTGCGCGCTCTGGGCAGCCTGCCCAGCGGCTCCAGCGCGCGGGCGCAGATCGAACGCATCCCCGTGCAGATGGGCACATCGGCCCAGGCCGACACGCCGTACCAGGGCCATCTGCAACTGATCGACAACCAGGTCGACGCCAAGAGCGGCACCGTGCGCGTGCGCGCGGCCTTCGACAACAAAGACGGCACGCTCATCCCGGGGCAGTTCGCGCGCATCCGCATGGGCCAGGCGCAGAACGTCAAGGCGCTGCTGGTGAACGAGCGCGCGGTGGGCACCGACCAGAACAAGAAGTTCGTGCTGGTGGTGGGAGCCGACAACAAGGCGGAATACCGTGAAGTGACACTGGGCGCATCGGTCAACGGCCTGCGCGTCGTCAAGTCCGGCCTGAAGACCGGAGAGCGCATCGTCGTCAACGGCTTGCAGCGCGTGCGGCCGGGGGCGCTGGTGCAGCCCAACGCGGTGAGCATGGAAGCCAAGGCCGAAGTCCCGGCCGCCAAGGCCGCGACCAAGTCCTGAGCGGAGAAAAGAAGAGCAACATGAATCTCTCCAAATTTTTTATCGACCGGCCGATCTTCGCCGGCGTGCTGTCGCTGCTGATGTTCCTGGCGGGCCTCATCGCGCTGCGCGGGCTGCCGATCTCTGAGTACCCCGAGGTGGTGCCGCCGTCGGTCGTGGTGCGCGCGACATACCCCGGCGCCAACCCCAAGGTGATTGCCGAGACCGTGGCCACGCCGCTGGAAGAAGCGATCAACGGCGTCGAGGGCATGCTCTACATGAGCAGCCAGGCGACGACCGACGGCTTGATGACGCTCAACGTCACCTTCAAGCTGGGCACCGATCCGGACAAGGCGCAGCAGTTGGTGCAGAACCGCGTCTCGCAAGCCGAGCCGCGCTTGCCCGAGGAAGTACGGCGCCTGGGCGTGACGACGATCAAGAGCTCGCCCGACCTCACCATGGTCGTCCACCTGCTCTCGCCCAACAAGCGCTACGACATGACGTACCTGCGCAACTACGCGCTGCTGAACGTCAAGGACCGCCTGGCGCGAGTGCAGGGCGTGGGCGACGTGCAGTTGTTCGGCTCGGGTGACTACTCGATGCGCGTCTGGCTGGACCCGCAGAAGGTGGCGCAGCGCGGCCTGTCGGCCAGCGACGTGGTGCGCGCGATCCGCGAGCAGAACGTGCAAGCCGCCGCCGGTGTCGTCGGCGCATCGCCGGGCGTCAAGGGCATCGACCTGCAGCTGTCGGTCAACGCACAGGGGCGCTTGAACAGCGAAGAAGAGTTCGGCGACATCATCGTCAAGTCGGACGCCGGCGGTGCGGTGACCCGGCTGCGCGACATCTCGCGCCTCGAGCTGGGTGCTTCGGGGTATTCGCTGCGCTCGCTGCTGGACAACAAGGACGCCGTGGCCGTGCCGGTGTTCGCCGCGCCCGGCTCCAACGCCATCCAGATCTCCGATGGCGTGCGCGCCACGATGGCGGAGCTGAAGAAGAACATGCCCGATGGCGTGGACTACGAGATCGTCTACGACCCGACGCAGTTCGTGCGCGCGTCCATCGAGTCGGTGGTTCACACGCTGCTCGAAGCCATCGCGCTGGTGGTGCTGGTGGTGATCCTGTTCCTGCAGACCTGGCGCGCGTCCATCATTCCGCTGCTGGCCGTGCCGGTGTCGGTGGTGGGTACGTTCGCGGTGCTGCACCTGCTGGGCTTCTCGATCAATGCGCTCAGCCTGTTCGGGTTGGTGCTGGCGATCGGCATCGTCGTCGATGACGCCATCGTGGTGGTGGAGAACGTGGAGCGCAACATCGAGGCGGGCCTGTCGCCACGCGATGCAACCTACCGCGCCATGCGCGAGGTATCAGGGCCGATCATCGCCATCGCACTGGTGCTGGTGGCGGTGTTCGTGCCGCTGGCCTTCATCAGCGGCCTG
This sequence comes from Ramlibacter sp. WS9, assembly GCF_003797765.1. Taxonomy (GTDB): domain Bacteria; phylum Pseudomonadota; class Gammaproteobacteria; order Burkholderiales; family Burkholderiaceae_C; genus Ramlibacter. Next base: position 97,851 of record NZ_RKMB01000018.1, read on the forward strand.
ACCGGGCAGTTCTACCGCCAGTTCGCGGTGACCATTGCCATCTCCACGGTGATCTCGGCGATCAACTCGCTGACGCTGTCGCCAGCCCTGGCCGCATTGCTGCTTAAAGGCCACGACGCGCCCAAGGACGCGCTGACCCGCGGCATGGACAAGGTGTTCGGCCGCTTCTTCGCGGCGTTCAACCGCAACTTCGGCCGCGCCGCCACGGGCTACACGCAGGGCGTGAAGTCCGTGACGTCCCGCAAGGCGCTGATGCTGGGCATCTACCTGGCACTCGCCGCCGCGACGATGGGGGTGTTCAAGCTGGTGCCCGAGGGCTTCGTGCCGGCGCAAGACAAGCAGTACCTGATCGGCTTCGCGCAGTTGCCGGACGGGGCGACGCTGGACCGCACCGAGGAAGTGATCCGCCGCATGAGCGAGATCACGCTCAAGCAGCCGGGCGTCGAGCACGCGGTGTCGTTCCCCGGCCTGTCGATCAACGGCTTCACCAACAGCTCCAACGCTGGCATCGTGTTCGCCACGCTCAAGCCGTTCTCCGAACGGCGCGGCGCGGACCAGAGCGCGGGCGCCATCGCTGGGCAATTGAACGCGCAGTTCGGCCAGTTGCAGGACGCTTTCGTCATGATGTTTCCGCCGCCGCCGGTGCAGGGCATCGGCACGACCGGCGGCTTCAAGCTGCAGCTGGAAGACCGCGGCTCGCTCGGCTACGAAGCATTGGACGGCGCGCTGAAGGCTTTCATGGCCAAGGCGTACCAGGCGCCGGAACTGGCAGGACTGTTCTCGAGCTTCCAGCTCAATGTGCCGCAGCTCTACGCCGACATCGACCGCACCAAGGCGCGCCAGCTCGGCGTGTCGGTGACGGACGTGTTCGACACCATGCAGATCTACCTGGGCAGCCTGTACGCCAATGACTTCAACAAGTTCGGCCGCACGTACTCCGTGCGGGTGCAGGCCGACGCGCCGTACCGCGCGCGCGCCGAAGACATCGGCCTCTTGAAGGTGCGATCGTCCACCGGCGAGATGGTGCCGTTGTCGGCGCTGATGAACATCAAGCCCAGCTTCGGCCCCGAGCGCGCCATGCGCTACAACGGCTACCTTTCCGCCGACATCAACGGCGGCCCGGCGCCCGGCTATTCGTCTGGCCAGGCGCAAGACGCCGTCAAGCGCATCGCCGCAGAGACGCTGCCCCCAGGCATCACCTTCGAATGGACCGACCTGACCTACCAGGAAATCCTGGCCGGCAACTCCGCGGCCTGGGTGTTCCCGCTGGCGATCCTGCTGGTGTTCCTGGTGCTGGCCGCGCAGTACGAGAGCCTGACGCTGCCGCTATCGATCATCCTCATCGTGCCGATGGGCCTGTTGGCGGCGATGACCGGTGTGTGGCTGTCGGGCGGGGAGAGCAACGTCTTCACGCAGATAGGGCTGATGGTGCTGGTGGGGCTGTCGGCGAAGAACGCGATCCTGATCGTGGAGTTCGCGCGGGAGCTGGAATTTGCGGGACGCACGCCGGTGCAGGCCGCGATCGAGGCTGCGCGCCTGCGCCTGCGCCCCATCCTGATGACGTCGCTCGCGTTCGTCATGGGTGTGCTGCCCCTGGTGCTGACCACCGGCGCCGGCGCCGAGATGCGGCAGGCGATGGGCATCGCGGTGTTCTTCGGGATGATTGGCGTGACGGCGTTCGGGCTGTTCCTCACTCCGGTGTTCTACGTGACGCTGCGCGGGCTCACCGGCAACCGGCCGCTCAAGCTCCACGGCGAAGTGCCGCATGTCGAGGCCTTTGCGTCTCCCACTGAACCCACTGAATTCGGCGGCGGTGCCTCGGCTCGCCCGGTGCCCGCTGCTCCCCTGAAGGCGAACGAATCATGAAACAGCATTCATTCCCGGCACGGCATGCGCTGCTGCCTTTGTTGACCGCGTTGGTGTTGGCCGGTTGCGCCACAGCGCCGGCGGAAATTCCCGCTACTGTCGTGGCGCCGGCTCAGTTCAAGGAAGAGGGCCCGAAGTGGACCGTGGCCGCACCCGCCGAAGCGCGTGACCGCGGTGCCTGGTGGAAGTCCTTCGCCGACTCCACGCTCGACGGCTTGGTGGAACGCGTCGGCGCCAACAACACCAGCATCCAGGAGGCGGCAGCCCGGCTGGCGCAGGCCCGCGCGCTGGTGCGCAACGCCAATGCCGACCGCGCGCCGCAGATCGGCGTGGGTGCGGGTGCCAACCGCCAAGCCGGAGCGAACACCGCAGGCGGTGCGACGCCTTCCACGCTGGGCTCGGCCGGCGTCAATTTTTCGTACGAACTCGACCTGTTCGGCCGTCTCTCGCGCGCCAGCGATGCCGCGGCGCTCGATGCGCAGGCCCGCGAGGCGCTGCTGCAGAGCACCCGGTTGCTGGTGCAGGCAGAAACTGCGCAAACCTACCTGGCATTGCGGGCGATCGACAGCGAGCGGGCGTTGGTGCGCGAGACGGTGTCGGCGTACCAAGGCACACTTCGACTCACGCAGCGCCGCCACCAGGCCGGCGACATCGCCGAGCTGGACGTCGCTCGGGTCGAATCCGAGCTGGCTTCGACGGAGTCCGAAGCGCTGGCGCTGGACCGCAGGCGTGCCGAGCTGGAACATGCGCTGGCCGTGCTGGTCGGTGATGCGGCTTCCAACTTCTCTCTGGGTGCTGGCGAGTGGAGCACGGCCTTGCCGCAAATCCCGGCAGGTATTCCGGCGACGGTGCTTGCGCGCCGGCCCGACGTATCAGCCGCGCAGAGCAGCATTCTCGCCGCGCAAGCGCGAGTCGGCGTGGCGAAGGCCGCATGGTTCCCGCAGCTCTCTCTCACTGCTGCAGGCGGCTATGCATCGCCTGAACTCGGCGACCTGTTCAAGTGGTCGGCCCGTGCGTGGGGTATCGGCGCCCTGATGTCCCTGCCGATCTTCGACGGCGGCCGGCGCGAAGCCGGCGTGCAAGGCGCGCAGGCGCAGCTGGACGCCGCGCTGGCGGGCTATCGTGGCCAGGTGCTGGTGGCGTTCAAGGAAGTGGAAGATCAGTTGTCGTCGCTGCGGCTGCTGCAGGAACAGGCACAGGCGCAAGCTCGCGCCGTGACTTCGGCGAGCCGTGCGACGGTGTTGTCGGAGTCCCGCTATCGCAACGGCATGGACAGCCAGCTGGAACTGCTGGACGCGCGCCGCAGCGAGTTGCGCAATCGACGGCAAGCGCTGCAGGTCAAGGCCAGTCAGTACCAGGCGACCGTGAGTTTGATCCGGGCGCTGGGTGGGGGTTGGGAAGTGGCTTCGGCGAAGTAGGGCAGAACCAAGAGGAGTGGTGCGCGACGCTCTCTGCGCTCTGAGACCTCGCGGCAACGCCGTGCACGGCCGGGCCGCGGCGCGATGGCTACGGCGTCCGGCATCGCTTGCTTTCGCAAGCTCCTGCCGGAGTCCCCACGCTGAACGGTCTTGCGGCCCGCGCGGCACAACTCGCCTCCGCTACGCTGCGACTCAAACAAGTGCCGCGAGCATGAGACGGTCGCGTCGCAAGCGACGCTGGGCCGCAAGACCGTCCACCGCGGGCGCCTGGGCTTTATTCGCGCCGCGGCCCGGCCATGCACGGCATTGCAGAGAGATGGTGGCGTGCCAGCGGTGGCGTGCTGAAATCCTGGCGACCGACTAAGCGTTGGCAAGCGACTGGTGGCGCGCTCAGATGGTGGCTGCGAAGCTGTGCGTGGGCGGGCTGCGGCGCGAATAAAGCCCGGCGCAGGGGATTCGGTTGGAGGTGCGCAGCACCGAAGCCGAACGCCGTAACCCTCGCGCCGCAGCCCGCCCACGCACAGCTTCGCCGCGAGGTACAGGAATGCGAAGGCGCGAGGCGAACCAAGATGGATTGCGGGTCGAGCCCGCAACGACAGTCCGTGTTACTTCGCCTGAGCCAGCGTCGTGCTGGCGTCGATGGTCCGGCCCTGGCCTTGCGCCAAGTAGGCGGACCCGCTGTCTTCAGCGTTGAGTGCGGCGACTTCGTTGCGCGACGCCACGTATTCGGCAACCACCTGCTCGCGGGTGGTTGCGCTCTTGAATTGCTTCAAAGGGTTGTACTGCGTCGACCACGGGTTGACGCCGGCGCGCTTGTACTGCGCGAAGTCGGCCTGCACTTCGACGCGGCTCTTCGACGCGGCGAAGGGCGTGGTATCCACGGTGATGTCGTCGGCCAGGGCGTTACCGGCGAAGGCGGCAGCGGTGATGGCGAGGATGGATGCGATGTGGCGGGTCATGGTTTCTTCCTTCTGGGTTTGATGACCATCAGCAGATGGGCGCCGCCCGCTGCGCGACAAGGCGGCGAATCGTGGACGCCGTGTTTCGAAACCGGAAACAGTCTGCAGCGCCACTTGACAAGGCGCCTTCTAACACTTAACTTACTGGTTAAGTTAAAAATCACCAGCCATGCGAAAACTGAAACTGGAAATGCAGGTGTCCGCCGATGGGTTTGCGGCGGACGATGACGGCGGCACGGACTGGATGGTGTGGAACTGGGGCCCCGAATGGGGCTGGGAGCAGCGGCTGCGCGACTATCACAACGCGCTGACCACATCGTCCGACTGCATCCTGTTGAGCAGCGCCATGGCGCAGGAGGGTTTCATCCAGCACTGGGAGCAGGTGGCGCGCGATCCGGCGAGCCCGCAATACGCGTTTGCCCAGCCAATCACGCAGATGCGCAAGGTGGTTTTCAGCCGAAAGCTGCGCGAGGCTCCGTGGCCGCGCGCCGAGCTGGCGCAGGGCGGCCTGAAGGAAGCGGTCGATGCGCTCAAGCGCGAGCCGGGCAAAGACCTTCTGGCCTACGGCGGGCCGACTTTCGCGTCGTCGTTGCTGGCGGCCGGGCTGGTGGACGAGTTGCACATCATCCAGAACCCCACGTTTCTGGGGCGCGGCAGGCCGATGTTCAAGGATTTGCGCGCACGCGCCCGGATGGCGTTGCGCGCGGCACTGCCGTTCGCCTGCGGCGTCGTGGTGCTCTGCTACGTGCCCCAAAGCGCGAGATCAGGCGAGGGCATGCCTGAGTGACGGACTACTTGATGCCGGCGCGCATGAAGCTCTGGACGAACTGGCGCTGGAACAGCAGGAAGCCGATCAGGAGCGGTGCCGACGTCATGAGCGTGGCGGCGGTGATGATGGACCAGTCGACGCCCTGGTCGACGGAGCTGAACACCTGCAGGCCGACCGTCAACGGCCGGGCCTTCACGCTGTTGGTGATGATCAGCGGCCAGAGGAAGTTGTTCCAGTGGAAGCTGACCGACACCAGCGCGAAGGCCGTGTAGACCGGCCGCGCCAGCGGCACGTACACGCGCCACAGAATTTGCATCGCGCTCGCGCCTTCCACTCGCGCCGCTTCGTCCAGCTCCTTGGGGATGCCCATGAAGGTCTGGCGCAAGAGGAAGATGCAGAACGCCGAGGCGAAGTAGGGCAGGCCGATCGCTACCAGCGTGTCCACCAGGCCGAGCTGCGACATCGTCTTGTAGTTTTCCACGAGCAGGATGTCCGGCATGATCATCAGCTGCACCAGCACCAGGGCGAAGGCCACGTTCTTGCCGCGGAACTCGTAGCGCGCGAAGGCATAGGCCGCCATCGTCCCCAGCACCACCTGAACCGCCAGGATCATCAGCACGAGCATGGCGGTGTTGAGGAAGTAGCGGGCGAACGGCGCCGCTTCCCAGGCACGCCGGAAGTTGTCCAGCGTCAGGGGCGCCGTCAGCGAGAAGCGGGTCGAGTATTCGCTGGGATGGAAGGCCGTCCAGATGGCATACACCAGCGGCAGGATCCACAGGAGCGCCAGCACCCACGCTGCGACGGTGTCGAGCCACGTCGGGTCGTTGTAGACCAGGCGCCGGGCACCTTCGGCGTGGGGCGCGGTAGCACTCATTTGTAATGCACCCGCTTGTCCAGAACGAAGAACTGGAACAGCGCGACGCTCGCCAGCACCACCAGCAGCACGACGGTGATCGCCGAAGCGTAGGCCGTATCCCAGAATTTGAAACCGACCTCGTACAGGTGATAGAGCAGGAGCGTGGAAGCGTTGTCGGGCCCGCCACGCGTCAGCACGAATACATGGTCGACCATGCGAAAGCCGTTGATCACCGCGTTGATCAAAACGAACAGCGTGGTCGGCATCAGCAGCGGCCACTGCACGCGGCGAAAGAAGTACCAGCGCGACGCGCCTTCGATGGCCGCGGCTTCACGCAGGCTCGGGTTGAGCGTCTGCAGCGCGGCCAGGTAGAAGATCATGAAGAAGCCGGCTTCCTTCCACACCGCCACCAGCGTGATGCAGGCCAGCGCGGTGCGCTGGTCACCCAGCCAGTTGTGCGAAGGCAGGCCCAGGGCGCCCGTGATCTGCTCCAGCAACCCGTATTGCGGCGTGTAGAAGAAGAGCCAGATGTTTGCCACCGCGATCATCGGCAACACGGTCGGCGTGAAGTACGCCATGCGCAGGAACGCACGGCCGGCGATGCGTTCGTTGACCCACAGTGCCATCACCAGCGCGAGCACGATCGACAGCGGGATCGTGGCGCCCGCGAACCACAGGTTGTTGATGACGGCCTTCCAGAACACCGGGTCTTCGGCCATCGCCCCATAGTTCTCCGCCCCCACCCACACGCCCGGGCGGCTGCCCTTGGGTGTGGAGAAGAAGCTGTCGATGAAGGTGGCCGCGGCCGGCCAGTGCGTGAACGAGACCAGCAGCACCAGGGCGGGCAACAGCAGCAGCCAGGCGTGGATCGCCTGGTGGCTGGCCGTGCCGGCGGCGGAGCGTGCCGGCGCCTGCGTCACTTGTAGGTGCGCAGCAGGCGGTCGGCTTCGCGCTGGGCGTCCTGCATGGCTTGCGCGGGCGTCTTGGTGCCGGTCAGTGCGGCTTGCAAGCCGTCATTCAGCGCCTTGGTCACGCGCTGGTTGTCATGCGTGGAGAACTCCGCCACCGACATCGGCAACTGGTCGCGCGCGACCAGGGCCGGCGGGAAGTCGCGGCCGTACTTGCGCAGCGTGTCCGTGCCATAGGCGGCTTCGGACACCGCCACGTAACCGGTGTCCATGCTCCACTGCGCCGCGCGCTCGGGGTGCGTCACCCACTTGATGAACTTGAAGGCGGCTTCCTGCTGCGCCGGCGTGGACTTCTTGAAGATGTAGAAGTTGCCCCCGCCGGTGGGCGAGCCCTTGCGGCTGTTGCCCGGAATCATCGCCACGCCGAAGTCGAACTTGGCGTTGTTCTTCACATTCGTCAGGTTGCCGGTGGTGGTGAACATCATGGCGGCCTTCTTTTCGAAGAAGTCCTTGGGTGTGGTGCCCCATTCCACGACGCCGGGCGGGTGCACGCCGGCCTTGCCCAGGTCGACCCAATACTGCAGCGCCTCGATGACCTTGGGGTCGTCGAACTTCACCTGAGTGCCGGCCTCGTTGCCCAGGATCGCGCCGTTGGTGGTGGTCAAGGTCTGAAACAGCCAGTAGGGGAACCCGCTGGAGGGAATCTGCAGGCCCCACTGCGTGACCTTGCCGCCGGCGTCTTTCTTCGTCAGTTTCGTGGCTGCATCCTTGAGCTCGGCCCAGGTTTGGGGCGGGCGATTCGGGTCCAGCCCCGCTTCCTTGAGCAACTCCTTGTTGTAGAACATGACCACGGTGGAGCGCTGGAAGGGCACGCCCCAGGTCTTGCCGCTGGTGCGGCTGTTCAGCATGAAGGCCGGATAGAAGCTGCCCAGCCAGGCCTTGTCTTCGGCGGTCTTGATGAAATTGTCGATCGGCACGATCGCGTCTTCGTCGATCAGCGTGTACATGTCGGTGGTCAGCAGCACCGAGGTGACGGGCGGGGTGCCGGACTTGTTGGCCGTCAGCGCCTTGACCAGCGCCTCCTGGTAGGCACCGGCATAGATGGGCGTGACCTTGGTGCCGGGGTTGGCCTTCATGAATTCGGCGGCAAAGCCGTCGATGGTCTTGGCGATCGCGCCGCCCACGGCGACGGGATAGAAGAACGAGATCTCGGTGGTCTGCGCCTGCGCGGTGCCGAGGCCCAGCGCCGCGGCGGCGCAGCTGGCCAGCATGAAGCGGTGGAAGGTCTTGCGTTGCATGGTCATGTCTCCTCTTGTGATGTCACTGAAGCCGTTGTCCTTGGGAATCGAAATGGTGGAGCGCAGATGCGTCCCAATCGAGCAGCACGTGGCTGCCGGCGGCGAGTTCCGCCTGCCCGCCGGTGCGCACGGTGATGGTTTCGCTGCCCACACCGCAGTGCAGGATCAGGTCGGCACCCAGGTACTCGATGCTTCGCACGGTAGCAGGCACGCGTTGCCCCAATATGACGGATTCGGGACGCACGCCCAGCCAGTGCGCGGCGCGTCCGGCGGGCACGTCGCTGCCCGCGATGCGGTCGCCGTCCAGGCGCAGCAGGTTCATCGACGGCGTGCCGATGAAGCTGGCGGCGAAGGTCGTGGCCGGGCGAGCATACAGAGCGCGCGGTGTGGCCGCCTGCTCGATGCGGCCGCGATTGAGCAGCACCACCTGGTCGGCCATGCTCATGGCTTCGGCCTGGTCGTGCGTGACGTACACCACCGTGAGGCCCAGGCGTTGCTGGAGCTGGCGCAGCTCGGTTCGCATCTCCTGGCGCAGCTGCGCGTCGAGGTTGGAGAGCGGCTCGTCCATCAGGCAGACCTTGGCCTGCGCCACCAGGGCGCGGCCCAGGGCCACGCGCTGCTGCTGGCCGCCGGAGAGCTGCGACGGCTTGCGATCCAGCAGGGCGGAAAGGCCAAGCAGTTCCGCCGTCTGCGCGAGCCGCTTCGCTGTTTCGGCCGCGGGGACTTTGCGCACCGACAGGCCGAAGGCGATGTTGTCGGCGACGCTGAGGTGCGGAAAGAGGGCGTAGTTCTGGAACACCATGGCCACGCCTCGCTGGGCGGGCGGCAGGTCGGTGACGTCGGTGCCGTCGATGACGACGCGGCCGCTGGTGGCCGTCTCGAGTCCGGCGATGATCCGCAGCGTGGTGGACTTTCCGCAGCCCGACGGACCGAGCAGCACACAAAAGCTGCCGGCCTCGATGTTCAGTTGGATCTCCTCCAACGCGGTGGCCTCGCCCCAACGCTTGGCCACGTCAACAAGTTGGATCGACGACATCGGCCGAGTATAGGAAGCCGGCGCCCGGTTCCGACCCCATAACAACCCTCCCAGGCCGGGGAATCCGGCCAGTGCTAAGCTGGGCGCCTCTTTTTGCATGCTACAAGCGAGAACGCGATGCCCGGACTCCTCCCCAACGTCGACCCCGAAGGCCTGCTCGAATTTTCGGTGGTCTACACCGATCGGGCCCTGAACCACATGTCCCGCAGCTTCCAGGGCGTGATGCAGGACATCTCCTCCATCCTGAAAGAGGTGTACCGCGCGCGTTCGGTTGCGCTCATCCCCGGCAGCGGAACCTTCGGCATGGAAGCCGTGGCGCGCCAATTCGCCGGCGGCAAGGACGTACTGGTCATTCGCAACGGCTGGTTCAGCTACCGCTGGACCCAGATCTTCGACATGGGCCAAATCCCGGCCTCGTCCACCGTGCTGAAGGCGCGGCGCACGGGCAGCGGCGCGCAGGCGCCCTGGACGCCCGCACCCATCGCGGAAGTGCAGGCCGCGATCCGCGACAAGAAGCCCGCCGTTGTCTTCGCGCCCCACGTGGAAACCGCGTCCGGCATGATCTTGCCGGACAGCTACCTGCGCGCCGTGTCCGACGCCGTGCATGAAGCGGGCGGCCTCTTCGTGCTCGATTGCATCGCTTCCGGCGCGATGTGGGTCGACATGCAGGCCACGGGCGTCGACGTGCTGATCTCCGCGCCGCAAAAGGGCTGGAGCAGCTCGCCGTGCTGCGCGATGGTCATGCTCAGCGAGCGCGCACGCGCCGCGATCGACGCCACCACCAGCTCCAGCTTTGCCTGCGACCTGAAGAAGTGGCTGCAGATCATGGAAACGTATGAAGGCGGCGGCCACGCGTATCACGCCACCATGCCGACGGACGCGCTCACACGCCTGCGCGAAGTGATGAAGGAGACGCAGGCCTACGGCTTCGCCAAGGTACGCGCGGAGCAGGAAGAACTGGGGCGCAAGGTGCGTGCGCTGTTCGAAAGCCGCGGGCTGGCCAGCGTCGCGGCCGAGGGCTACAAGGCGCCGGGCGTGGTGGTGAGCTACACCACCGATCCGGAAGTGCAGTCCAGCCGCAAGTTCCTGGCCGAAGGCTTGCAGACCGCGGCGGGCGTGCCGTTGCAGTGCGACGAAGGCCCGGACTTCATGAGCTTCCGCGTCGGCCTGTTCGGCCTGGAGAAGTGGCACCACGTGGACCGTACCGTGGCACAACTCGCCGCGGCGCTCGACCGTATCGGCCTGGGCAGCCCGGCAGCAAAACCACAGGCAGCACACGCCTGACACCTCGCGGCCGGGCTGCCTGCCCGGCCGGTGTGCGCCTGTGTAAGTTTCTGGGCGAGACGTAGACGGCTCAGTTGATCAAGCCACCGCGTTGCTGCACCCCTGTATAAACTGCACTCGCAGTCTGGGGCGCAAATGATTGTCAGTGTGCTGGTGGTCGAAGACGAGCCGGGGTTTCTGCAGCGATTCTGCGATGCGATCGCCGCCGAGCCCGCGCTGCGCCTGTGCGGCGCGGCCACCACCGTTGCAGGCGCTTGCACCCTGGTCGATGCCCTCGTGCCCGACGTCGTGCTGGTCGATCTGGGGTTGCCCGATGGCAGCGGCGTCGATGTCATACGCCATGCCATGCACGGCCGCCCGACGCGCGACGTCATGGTGGTCACCATGTTCGGCGACGACGGCCATGTGATCGACAGCATCCGCGCGGGCGCAACGGGCTACCTCCTCAAGGACGCCTTGCCCAAGGACATCACGGCATCGATCCTGCAGGTGCATGGGGGCGGCTCGCCCATCAGCCCCGCGATTGCGCGGCGCGTTCTGACGAGCTTTGGCGAGCATCAAAATTCCGATACCGCCGAGAAGGCGCCGCATTCAGGCAGAACGGCGCGTTCATCGGTACTGTCCGAACGCGAAACCGAGATTTTGCGACTCGTGGGCAAGGGCCTCAACTTCAAGGAAGTGGCGGGCGTCCTCGCGATTTCCCCCAACACGGTGATCACGCACGTCAAGCGCATCTACCAGAAACTGGCTGTCCACTCGCGAGGGGAAGCGGTCTATGAAGCCAACCAGATGGGCTGGCTATAGTGCCTGGCTCGGCGCCTGGCTCGGCGCCTGGCTCGGCGCCTGGCTCGGCGCGTTGCTCGTGCTGGCGGCGCTGTGCGGCGCGGCCCATGCCCAGCCGCTGCGGCCGCGCCAGGCCGACGTCGTTTTCAATGCAGGACTGGTTCCACCGAAGGAGGACTCGGCCTGGCAACGGGTCAACCTGCCCAATTCCACGCGCCACACAACGGCCTGGTATCGCGTGGATTTCGAGGCTGCGGCCTCGAAGACAGGCGAACCGTGGGCGGTCTACCTGCCTTACCTCTACCGCGGCGGCCGGCTGTTCCTGAACGGCGAACTGCTCGCCCACATCCAGGAGCCGAGCCCTGGCACGGTGATCCGTTGGGAGCGGCCCCACCTGGTGCCCGTTCCGGCGGCGTCGCTGCGGCCCGGCATCAACCAGTTGCTGCTGCGCATTCCCGCAACGGCCGTGGCGCCCGATCACATGCCGCCACTCGCGATAGGTTCGTACATGGAATTGCTTCCGGAGTACGAGAGCCGGCTGTTCTGGGTCCGCACCATGCCGCAGTTCACCGTGATGTTCTCGCTCATCGTCGGCTTGCTGGCGTTGTTCGTGTGGTGGCGGCGGCGCGACGAAACGCTGTATGGCCTGTTCGGCGCAGCCGCCGTGCTGTGGGGCATTCGCACGCTGACGTTCGTCATCGAAGTGCTGCCCACCCCCGCGTGGCTGGCATGGCGGACGATCTACCACGGGGCCACGGGCGGCTTCGTGGCCGTCATGCTGCTGTTCGCGATGTGCCTGGCCGGCATCAGCTATCGGCGGCTGACGTGGTGGCTGTTCGGCTACTGGCTGTTGGGGCCGGTGGGCTATCTGGCGAGCGGCGGTAACGAGACCCTGATCGGCCGGTGGTGGGCGGGCGGTCTGCTGCCCATCGGCCTGGCCATCTTCGTGATCAGCGTCGTGGCGGCCCGGCGGCAGAAGGCGCTGGTGGGCTTGAGCATCTCGCTGGGCGTGGCGCTGCTCGCGGGTGTGCACGACTACCTGCTGGCCACGGCCGCGCCGGTCATTCGCGCTTTCGCCCCCGACCACGCGGCGGCCCGTGTGTTCCTGCTGCACTATGCCGCCGACATCCTCCTGCTGGTCATGGGGGGTATTCTCACCGCGCGTTTTGTGCGCACGCTCCAAGCCATCGAGCAGCTCAATCGGACACTCGAAGCGCGGGTCGCCGAGCGTGAGGCTGCGCTGGCGGAAAACTATGAGCGCCTGCGGCGGCTCGAGCGCCGGCACGCCGCGGGAGAAGAGCGCCAGCAGATCATGCGGGATTTGCACGACGGCGTGGGCTCTCAGCTTTTCCTCATGCTCTCGCGGGCCGAGCTGGGCGAAGTGGGTCACGATGAGCTGGTGCAGGCGCTGCGCGAATGCATTGCCGACATGCGCATGACGCTCGAAGCCTTGAGTCCCGAGAACGACGACTTCCTCCAAGCGTGGAGCAATTTCCGATTCCGCTGGGAGCGCGTGCTCGAAGCAGCCGGCGTGGCGTGCACCTGGGAGCAGGACGCGGCCCGGCCTGTGGAGCTCAGCCCGCATGCGATCCTCCAGTTGCTGCGCATCGTGCAGGAGGCGCTCACCAATGTGCTCAAGCACGCGCGCGCGCAGCGGGTGGATATCAGGTTGCGCACGGACGAGCGCGCCATCGCCATCGAAGTGCAGGACAACGGGCGCGGCCTTGCCGGCGCGTCGCCGCACGGCGGGCACGGCCTGGCCAACATGCGGGCGCGGGCGCGGCGTTTGGGCGCGCGCATCGACATCGCGGACCTGCATCCGGGCGTGCGTGTCGCGGCCCGCCTCGAGCGGGACATGGCGGTTCCGCAACGCCTGGAAGCAGGCGATCAGGCCGTTGCGGTCGCCTGAACCGGGGTCGCCCGGTCAGACTGCTGGGCAAGCACGCCCCACTCGCCCTCGCCGGTCAGGCCCAGCGCCACGGCACCGAACAAGCTCAGGGTGGTCACCACCGCAGCGATGGCGGCCAGAACGCGGACGAGACCGGATGAAGAGCCGAAGTTCGAGTCCATGACGAATCTCCTTCGATGGATTGCAGGTTGATTGCGAGGGGGTACCGATGGTGCGCACTGCGTGGCGCGCTGGCTATCCCGTGTCCATGCGCGGCGCGTCCAACGCTGTCCCCTGAACGCGGGACACGCTGCGACGTGGCGGTTGCGTCACCGCCTGAAACAAGCAGCTCGGCTTGGGTTACAGACGTTTGAAACTTGTCAGTTCCACGCCTACTCTGTATTTCTCGCGGCGTTTGATACCGGTCGAGGAAAGGCAATCACCATGTCTGACTTGCAGATGAAGTCGCGCCACGGCGCGGGCCAACGGTTCAGCGACGAACGCATCGCCGCGTTTCAACAGGGGATACGCGGCCGGCTCGCCACCCCTGGCTCGGAAGACTACGACCAGGCGCGAACGATCTGGAACGCCATGATCGACCGGCGGCCGGCGCTCGTGGTGCGATGCGCGGGCGCCGCGGATGTGCTGCGCTCGGTGCGCTTCGCGCGCGACAACGACCTGCTGGTCGGCGTGCGCGGCGGTGGCCACAACATTGCCGGCAACGCGGTGTGCGACGGCGGCCTGCAGATCGACCTGTCGCTGATGAAATCGGTGCGCGTCGATCCGGTGGCCCGAACGGCGCGCGTCGAGCCCGGTGTGACGCTTGGCGAGTTCGACCGCGAAGCGCAGGCCTTCGGGTTGGCGACACCGCTGGGCATCAACTCGACGACGGGTGTGGCCGGGCTGACGCTGGGCGGCGGTTTCGGCTGGCTGAGCCGCGGCCTGGGCCTGTCGATCGACAACCTGCTTTCGGCCGACGTGGTGACCGCGGACGGTGAGTTGCTGCGGGCCAGCGAACAGGAAAATCCGGACTTGTTCTGGGGCATCCGCGGTGGTGGCGGCAACTTCGGCGTGGTGACCTCGTTCGAATTCAAGCTGCATCCGGTCGGGCCGGAACTGCTGGCCGGCCTCATCGTCCATCCGCTGGACGACGCCAGGGAGGTGATGCGCTTCCATCGCGAGTTCATGGCAACGGTGCCCGACGAGCTCACCTGCTGGTTCGTGATGCGGCAGGCGCCGCCGCTGCCGTTCCTTCCGCCCGAGTGGCATGGCAAGGAAATCCTGGCCCTGGCGGTTTGCTACAACGGCGATATCGCGGAAGGCGAACGCATTGCCAGGCCGCTGCGCGAGTTCGGCCGACCGATCGCGGACGTCATCGGGCCCACGCCCTATGCGGGCTGGCAGACGGTACTCGACCCGCTGCTGGCACCGGGCGCGCGCAACTACTGGAAGTCGCACGACTTCGCGGACACGAGCGATGGTTTGATCGAAGTGATGATGGACCATGCGCGGCGCATCCCCGATCCGCAGACAGAGATCGCCTGTGCGCAGCTGGGCGGGGCCGTGAGCCGGGTGCCGCGCGGCGCCACGGCATACAACCATCGCGATGGCCAATACGTGATGAACGTGCACGGGCGCTGGAGCGATCCGGCCAAGGACGAAGCGTGCATCGCTTGGGCGCGCAGCCTGTGGCAGGCGGCCGCGCCGTTCGCGACCGGCAGCGTGTACGTCAACTTCCTCACGCAGGAAGAGGGCGGCCGCGTGCGCGAGGCCTATGGCGAAAACTACGATCGGCTGGTCGCGCTGAAGAACAAGTACGACCCGGCCAACCTGTTCGGCGTCAACCAGAACATCAGCCCCACGGTCTGATGGCAGGGAGCAATCGCGAGCAGCGCCCGGCGTCGATCCAGTCGATCAGCGCCGTGACGCTGGCCACGCACGACATGGGCCGTGCGCTGCGCTTTTACTTGGCACTGGGCTTTCCGCTTCGCTATGGCTCGGAAGCGGCGGCATTCAGCAGCCTGAGCGCGGGCAACGCCTGCATCAACCTGACGACGGAAGGCAGCGAGCGTGAATGGTCATGGTGGGGCCGCATCGTCCTGTACGTGGACGATGTCGATGCGTTTCATCGGAACGCGTTGGCCGCCGGCCTGCGGCCGGACACCGCACCCCGTGACGCGACCTGGGGCGAGCGGTATTTCCACATCACCGACCCGGACGGTCACGAGTTGAGTTTCGCTACGCCATTGGCCTGACGGTAGTTTGCTGTCCCGCAAGTTCCAAACCACCTTCGGCTGGTTGAACCTCGCGGCGAAGCTGTGCGTGGGCGGGCTGCGGCGCGATGGCTACGGCGTTCGGCTTCGGTGCTCCGCCCCTCCAGCCGAATTCCTTGCGCCGGGAGACCCCGCGACCCACGCGAAAAAACTCCCTGCGCTTCGCTCCGGTCAAACAATTTTCGCGAGCATGAAACGGTCGCACGGCTGAAGCCGTGCTGGGTCGCGGGCTCACCCGCCGCAAGCGCCTGGGCTTTACTCGCGCCGCAGCCCGCCCACGCACAGCTTCGCAGAGACACTGTTGGCGTGCAACCGGTTGCTTGCCACCGCTTCACCTTTTCTGCCCCCACATGGGCGCACCACCGTTGGCCCGCCACTCGCTCACTGCAACGCCGTGCATGGCCGGGCCGCGGCGCGAATAAAGCCCAGGCGCCCGCGGTGGACGGTCTTGCGGCCCAGCGTCGCTTGCGACGCGACCGTCTCATGCTCGCGGCACTTGTTTGAACCGCGCAAGGCGCGGTGAGTTGGGCCGCGCGGGCCGCAAGACCGTTCGGCGCGGGGACTCCGGCAGGAGCTTGCGAAAGCAAGCGTTGCCGGACGCCGTAGCCATCGCGCCGCGGCCCGGCCATGCACGGCGTTGCCGCCCCGGTCGTCGAATGCCACAAGTGCGGCCTCGGAGAACTGAGGAGGCAGCAGGGCTACCCCGGCTCGTCGCTCGAAGCAAGGCGGTTTCGAAATTCGGCGGGAGACGTTCCCGTCCACGCCTTGAAGGCGCGCAGGAAGCTCTTCTCGTTCATGAACCCCGTGGCGGCCGCGACCTGTTTGACCGGCTTGTTGCTGCGATAGAGCAAGTCCTTCGCGCGCTCGCAGCGCACCTCGTCTTTCAGCTGTTGCAGGCTGGCGCCTTCCTCTTTCAGCTGGCGATGCAGCGTGCGCGACGACATGTGCAGCAGCTCGGCCAAGCCGTCGGCGCTGTGCGCCTGCTCGGGGTGGGCGGCCAGCGCCTGGCGCACCTGCTGCACGAGCAGGCGGTCGCGGCGGTATTGCAGCACGGTGAGCGGCAGCGCGCGCTGCAGCATTTGCCGCAGGGCCTTCTCGTCACGCCGCAGCGGCAAGGCCAGGTAGCGGGCGTCGAACTGGATGGAGGCACGAGCTGCGTCGAACTTGAGCGGACCGCCGGGAAACATGTGGCGGAATGCCTCCGCATGCGCGGGCGCGGAAAAAGGAAAAGTGGCGCCCTGCAGGCCGATGCGCGAATCGACATACCAGCAGGCCAGGCCGTGGATATTGCGCAGCACGTGCACCAGGCTGAACTCGCGCACGCCGGGGCCACGGGCGCGCATGTCGGTGTGTTCCTCGATCGCAATGGCCGCGCCGGCGTTGTTCTCCACCAGGCTGAGGCGGATGTCGTCCACCAGCAGGGCGTGGTGCCGGCACCAGCGCTTGAGCGCCACGCGCAGGTCGGGCGCCGTGAGCGAGGCGCGCGCCAGCATGCCGTAGCTCCCCCAAGGCAGCTTGCGCGAAAACGCACCCACGCCTTCGTCGTCCAGCTCCTGCATGGCGGCGCCGGACAGCACTTCCATTTGGTGAGCCGTGATGCGCGCGTCGGCTTGGTGAAGCTTAGCTGGCGTGATCTGTGCCAGCTTGAGCGCCTCGGCCGGATCCTGGCCATAGCGCTCGTAGGCCGCCACGATCACCCGGGCGAAGGCCATGGGCGTGGCAGCAGTGGCTTGGACGCGTGGGCGACTGGACGAAGCGGAAGGCATGGCGTGAGTCTGCAGTAAGGTGGCAGGATTTGCAACCTGGGCGTCCGCTCCTTCCCCCTCAGGGAGAGCGCTGAGAAGGGGGTAGCGCGCTACCATGGGCGCGAAGCCCTCACCCTCGCCCTCTCCCAGAGGGAGAGGGGATAAAACCGAGACAAATATGCCCGCCCTCGAGACACAACTCAATCCCCGTTCCGCCGACTTCCAGGCCAACGCGGCCGCGATGCGCGCACTGGTCGACGACCTCAATGTGCAGATCGCGAAAGCGGCGCTTGGTGGCGGCGAGACCGCCCGCGCGCGCCATGAAGGCCGAGGCAAATTGCTGCCCCGCGACCGCGTGCAGATGCTGCTGGACCCGGGCACGCCTTTCCTCGAATTGGCGCCGCTCGCCGCGCACGGCATGTACATCAACAAGGACGGCGTCGGCGACGCTCCCTGCGCCGGCCTGATCGCCGGCATCGGCCGTGTCAGCGGCATCGATTGCATGATCGTGTGCAACGACGCGACGGTGAAGGGCGGCACCTACTATCCGATGACGGTGAAGAAGCACCTGCGCGCGCAGGAAGTGGCCCAGCAGAACCGCCTTCCATGCATCTATCTCGTCGATTCCGGCGGCGCGAACCTGCCGAACCAGGACGAGGTGTTTCCCGATCGCGATCACTTCGGCCGCATCTTCTACAACCAGGCCAACCTGTCGGCGCAAGGCATCGCGCAGATCGCCGTGGTGATGGGCTCGTGCACGGCAGGCGGCGCCTATGTGCCGGCCATGAGCGACGAGACCATCATCGTGAAGAACCAGGGCACGATTTTCCTGGGCGGCCCGCCGCTGGTGAAGGCCGCGACAGGCGAAGTGGTGTCTGCCGAAGACCTGGGTGGCGGCGACGTGCACACGCGCCTGTCGGGCGTGGCCGATCACCTGGCGCAGAACGACATGCATGCGCTGGCCCTCGCGCGCCAGGCCGTCGGCAGCTTGAACCGCGGCAAGAACGTGGAGCAGGAACTGCGCGAACCGCGCCCGCCGAAGTTCGACCCCCAGGAGGTCTACGGCGTCATTCCCACCGACACGCGCAAGCCTTTCGACGTGCGCGAGATCATCGCGCGCACGGTCGACGCTTCCGAGTTCCACGAGTTCAAGCAGCGCTACGGCACCACGCTGGTCTGCGGCTTCGCGCACATCGAGGGCATGCCGGTCGGCATCATCGCCAACAACGGCATCCTGTTTTCGGAGAGCGCGCAAAAGGGCGCGCACTTCATCGAACTGTGCTGCCAGCGCAAGGTGCCGCTGGTGTTCCTGCAGAACATCACAGGCTTCATGGTTGGACGCAAGTACGAAGCCGAAGGCATCGCCCGCCACGGAGCCAAGATGGTCACGGCCGTGGCCACGGCCAGCGTGCCCAAGTTCACCATCATCATCGGCGGCAGCTTCGGCGCCGGCAACTACGGCATGTGCGGCCGGGCTTACTCGCCGCGCTTCCTGTGGATGTGGCCCAACGCGCGCATTTCGGTGATGGGTGGCGAGCAGGCGGCCAGCGTGCTGGCCACCGTCAAGCGCGACGGCATCGAAGGCAAGGGCGGCCAATGGAGCGCCGAGGAAGAGGCTGCGTTCAAACAGCCTTTGCTCGATCAGTTCGCCCACCAGTCGCATCCCTACTACGCCAGCGCGCGCTTGTGGGATGACGGCGTGATTGACCCGGCCGACACGCGCCGCGTGCTCGCGCTGGGCCTGTCGGCTTCGCTCAACGCGCCGATCGGCGAGCCGAAGTTTGGGGTGTTCCGGATGTGAAAGAAGGGCGCATGGAAAGCATCTACACCACCCCCGACCACGAACTGCTGCGCGACCAGGTCGCGAAGTTCATCGCGCGCGAGGTCGAGCCGCACGCGGCTGCTTGGGAAGAGCAGGGCTTCGTGCCGCGCGACGTGCTGCGCCGCATGGGGCAGGCCGGCCTGTTCGGGCTGATGTATGAGGATGCATACGGCGGCGCCGAGGCCGATGCACTGACTAACCTGGTGTTCGCCGAGGCGTTGTCGCAATCGACTTTCGCCGGCTTCATCATCACCGTGCTGGTCCACACCGACATGGCCAGCCCGCACTTGCATCACGCGGGCAGTGCGGCACAGAAAGAAAAATACTTGCGCCGTGTGATCGCCGGTGAACTGATCACCGCCGTAGGCATCACCGAGCCCGGCGCCGGTTCCGATGTGACGGGCATCCGCACGAGCGCCAGGCGCGACGGCGATGGCTGGGTGTTGAACGGCACCAAGATGTTCATCACGAACGGTGTGCACGCCGACCTGTATTTCATCGCCGCAAAGACTGGCACCGGCAAACGCGACATGTCGATGTTCATCGTCGAGAAGGGCACACCGGGCTTTTCGGTCGGCCGCGCGTTGAAGAAGACGGGTTGGCTCTCATCCGACACGGCCGAGCTGGTGCTGGACAACGTGCGCCTCCCCGCGGCCAATTTGCTGGGCGAGGAGGGCAAGGGCTTCTATTCGGTGATGAAGAACTTCCAGACAGAACGCATCGCGCTGGCCGCGATGGCGGTGGGCCACTGCCAGCAGGCGCTGAAGCTCACGCTGGACTACGTGCGGCAGCGCCAGGCCTTCGGAGGCCCGCTGTGGGATCAGCAGACGATCCGCCAGCGGCTGTCGATGGCCGATGCCAAGACCCGTGCCGCCCGGCAATTCATGTATCACTGTGCTTGGCGCGTGACGCAAAGGCACGACATCGTGCAGGATGTGTCGATGCTCAAGGCGTTGACCGGCGAGCTGGTCAATGAAGTGGTGCAGACCTGCCAGCAGTTCCATGGCGGCATGGGCTACATCCGCGAAACGGCCATCGAGCGGTTGTGGCGCGACGCGCGGGTGCTGGCCATCGGCGGCGGCGCCACCGAAGTGATGCTGGAAGAAGCGGCCAAGCGGTATTGATTTCGATGACTCCCTCCTAGAATGAGAAACCAACTAACTACTGGAGGAGATGCCATGGAGGGATTTGTCAGGGTGCTCGCGCTGCTCTCTTGTGTGGCGGCGACGGGGTGCGCTTCGGTCGCCGGGGGCAACGTGCAGAAGATTTACGTGCAGACCCAGGCGCAGGACGGTTCGGCCGTCAGCGGCGCCGATTGCGCGCTCAGCAACGACAAGGGTGTCTGGCGCATCAAGTCGCCGGGCGACACGTCGATCGTGCGCTCCAACAAGCCGATGGAGGTCAAGTGCGACAAGGCGCCGCTGCCGCAGGGCGTGGTGTCGGTCGAGTCGGGCACTCGCGCTGCGATGTTCGGCAACATCATCATCGGCGGCGTGGTCGGCGCGGTGATCGACCACAGCTCGGGCGCGGCCTACGAGTACCCGGAGATGGTGAAGGTGGTGATGGGGCAGATGGTGGCCCTGGCCTTCCCCCGGCCGCCCGGTCCGACGCACACGGATCCCAGCCGGCCACGCAACGTTCCGCAGCCTACGCCGGCACAGCTGGCCGAACCCACAGGTTCAGGCTTCGCGCGGATCGACGATGTCGACGTCGTGCCGCACCTGGGCCCGCAGGGCCGGCAGGCGTATCGCGACTGGATCACCCGGCCGGCGCCCAAGGCATTCGCGCTGGCGCCGGGTGGGGCGTACTTTCCGGCATATGGGCTGTCGCCCGCCGACACGACGCTGCCGAGCGATCCGGCCCAGCGAGCCATCGCGGGATGCTCGCGCGCCGGCAAGGTGAATTGCAAGATGTACGCCGTCAACAACACTGTGGTCTGGACGCGGGACGTCCCGCCCGCTCCCGTCGCGGTCGCAACGCCGGTGGCGCCTCCGGCCGTGCCGGCGCTGGTGCCCGTCGTGGCCCGGCCCGCCGATCTGGCGGCACCCGCGTTGCCTCCGCTGCTGGCGAGTGGCTACGCCCGCGTCGACGACGTCGACGCCATTCCGTACATCTCGGATCGGGGACGCGATTCGTACCGCAATTGGCTGAGCCGGCCGACACCCCGAGCCTTCGCGTTGTCGTCGGAAGGCCACTTTGCGGCGACCTGGGGCATCCAGCCCGCGGACCCCGCCGCGCCGCGGGATCCCAGCGACCGCGCGCTGTTCCTTTGCCAGCAGCGCAGCAAAGGCGTTCCGTGCAAGCTGTACGCGATCAACGGCGCTGTGGTGTGGACCAAGGAGTCCGGCCGTCCCGACTGACCGTCACCTGCCATGCACAAGCTGTTTCACCAACTCACAGGCGCGATCGTCGCTCTTGCCCTGTGCGCGATCGTTTCGCCCGCAGCCGCGCAGACGGCGGAGGTCGACGCTTCGTTGGGTGAAACCGTCCAGATGATCCCGAAGAAGGCCGGCTCCGTCACCTTCGAGCTGGAAACCACGATCTACAAGCCCGACGGCGACGGCCCGTTCCCCATTGCGCTCATCAACCATGGCAAGTCGTTCGGCGACCCGCGGCTTCAGAAGCGCTACCGGCCGGCTGTCGCCGCGCGCTACTTCCTGGAGCGCGGCTATGCCGTGGTGGCGCCGATGCGCCAGGGATTTTCCCATTCGACGGGCAGTTACGTCGTCGGCGGATGCAATGTCGAACGCAACGGCCGCATGCAAGCGGAAGACGTGAAGGCCGTTCTCGACTACGTGGCCACCCAGCCGTGGGCGGACAAGGACCGCATCGTCGTTGTGGGCCAGTCCCATGGCGGGTGGACGACGCTCGCCTTCGGAACGCACAACTACCCCGGCGTCAAGGGGCTGGTCAACTTTGCCGGGGGTTTGCGGCAGCAGCAGTGCCCCAACTGGAAGGCCGCGCTGGCTGGCGGCGCGGGCCACTATGCGCGTGAAACCAAGGTGCCGTCGCTCTGGTTCTACGGCGACAACGACAGCGTCTTCGATGCCGATACGTTCAAGCCCATGCTGGAGCAGTACGCGAACGCCGGCGGCAACGCCCGGATGATTGCCTTCGGAAAATTCGGCGCGGACGCGCACAGCCTGTTCGGCTCACGCGCCGGCGCACCGATCTGGCAGCCGGAAGTGAGCCGGTTTCTGGCCGTAGTCGGGATGCCGAGCGAGGTAAAACCCGCTTTCGCCAAGTACGCGCCCGCGCCTCTCACGCCGCAGCCGGCGCCCACCGGCTTTGCAGCCGCGGGCGACGAAACCAGCCTCCCGCACGTGCGCGAAAGCGGCCGCGCGGGGTACAAGATTTACCTCACCAAAACGTCGCCGCGTGCCTTCGCCATCGCGCGCGGCGGCTCGTGGGGCTGGGCCTCGGGTGGTGACGACCCCCTCAAGCGCGCCCTGGACAATTGCAATCGCAACGGCAGGGGCGAGTGCAAGCTTTATTCGGTGGACGACACCGTTGTGTGGAGTGCTCCATGACCCTTTCGATCGACATCGCCCAGACGGGCCACATCGCCACCGTCATCCTCAACCGGCCGGAGGTTCGCAACGCCTTCAACGACGAGGTCATCGTTGAACTCGCCAGCGCGTTCAACGAGCTGGGCACGCGCCCCGACGTCCGCTGCATCGTGCTCGCCGCCAGCGGTACCGCGTTCTGCGCCGGCGCCGATTTGAACTGGATGAAGCGCATGGCCGGCTACAGCCGCGACGAGAACCTGGCCGACGCCGCGGCGCTTGCGCGCATGCTCAACGTGATCTATCACTGCCCCAAGCCGACCATCGCGCGCATCCAGGGCGACGTGTATGCGGGCGGCACCGGCCTGGTGGCAGTGTGCGACATCGCAGTGTCGGTGGACGCGGCGCAGTACTGCCTGAGCGAAGTGAAGCTGGGCCTGATCCCCGCCACGATCAGCCCCTATGTGATCCGCGCCATGGGCGCGCGGGCCGCGCACCGCTACTTCCTCACGGCCGAACGCTTCAGCGCCGCCGAGGCACTGCGCATTGGTTTCGTGCACGAGGTGGTGAAGGCCGACCAGCTGGATGCCAAGGTGGGCGAGATCGCGCAGGCACTGGTGCAGGCCGGTCCGGCGGCGGTGAAGGCGTGCAAGGCGCTGGTGCAGGACGTCGCCGAGAAGAACATCTCGCAGTTGCTGATCGACCGCACGGTGCAGGACATTGCCGACATCCGCGCCAGCGACGAAGGGCGCGAAGGCATCCAGGCCTTCCTGGGCAAGCGAAAACCAAACTGGCTGCCGAAAGACTGAACGATGGACGCTCTCAAGCACCTCGTCGACACGCCCCAGCTTCTGGCGCTGGCGGCGGCGCTCGGCTGGGCCAGCGGCGTGCGCCTGTATGCGGCGGTGTTCCTGGTGGGCGCGGCCGGCTTCATGGGGTGGATCGACTTGCCGCAGGGGCTGAAGATATTGCAGCACCCCGGCGTGCTGGCGGCCAGTGGCTTCATGTTCTTCGTGGAGTTCTTCGCCGACAAGATCCCGCTGGTCGATTCGCTGTGGGACATGGTGCATACGGTGATCCGAATTCCCGCCGGCGCGGCCCTTGCCGCGGGGGCGCTCGGCGCCGACAGCCAGGCGATGGGCTGGGTCGCTGCGCTTCTCGGCGGAAGCCTGGCAGCCACGAGCCACGCCGCCAAGCTGACCACGCGCGCGGCCGTCAACACCTCGCCGGAGCCGTTCTCGAACATCGCCGTGTCGCTGTTCGAAGACGGGTTCGTCATCTTCATGCTGTGGCTCGCGGCCACGCACCCGGCGATCTTCGCCATCGCCCTGCTGCTGACGCTCGCCGTTGCGGTGCTGCTGTTGATCGTGCTGGTGAAGTTCCTGCGCATCGTGCTGCGCAAGCTGAGTGAGTTTTTCGCGGGCCAACGCTCGCTACAAAAAGGTTAGAACATGTTCAAGAAAATCCTGATCGCCAACCGGGGCGAGATCGCTTGCCGCGTCGCTGCCACAGCCAAGCGCATGGGCATCCGCACCGTCGCCGTGTATTCCGATGCGGACGCCAACGCCAAACACGTCGGCGCCTGCGACGAGGCATTGCACATCGGCGGCAGCGCGCCCAAGGAAAGCTACCTGCGCTGGGAGCGCATTATCGAAGCGGCGAAAGCCACGGGTGCGCAGGCCATCCACCCGGGCTATGGCTTCCTGAGCGAGAACGAAGAGTTTGCACAGGCCTGCGCCGATGCTGGCCTCGTGTTCGTCGGCCCCCCGCCCTCGGCCATCAAGGCGATGGGCTTGAAGGCGGAGTCCAAGCAGCTGATGGAGAAAGCCGGCGTGCCGCTGGTGCCCGGCTATCACGCCGCTGGACAGGACCCTGCCATGCTGAAGACGGAGGCCGACCGCATCGGTTACCCGGTGCTCATCAAGGCCAGCGCAGGTGGCGGCGGCAAGGGCATGCGGGCGGTCGACAAGTCGGCGGACTTCGATGCCGCGCTGGCCTCGTGCAAGCGCGAGGCCATCAACAGCTTCGGCGACGACGCGGTGCTGATCGAGAAATACGTGCAGCGCCCGCGCCATATCGAGATCCAGGTGTTCGGCGACACGCAGGGCAACTACGTCTACCTGTTCGAGCGCGATTGCTCCGTGCAGCGCCGCCACCAGAAGGTGCTGGAAGAAGCGCCGGCGCCCGGTATGACCGAGGCGCTGCGCAAGCAGATGGGCGAGGCGGCGGTGGCTGCGGCCCGCGCCGTGAAATACGTCGGTGCCGGCACCGTGGAGTTCATCGTCGAGCAGGTCGCCACCCGTCACTCCCGCGAAGGCGGGGATGACGGAGTCTCCATGAATTTCTTCTTCATGGAGATGAACACGCGCCTGCAGGTGGAACACCCCGTCACTGAGGCGATCACCGGGCTGGATCTGGTCGAGTGGCAACTGCGTGTGGCGTTCGGCGAAGCGCTGCCGCTGAAGCAAGAGCAGCTCAAGATCCACGGCCATGCGATCGAGGCGCGCATCTGCGCTGAAACCCCGGACAACAACTTCCTGCCCGCCACCGGCCGGCTCGACGTCGCGCGCTGGCCGGAGCATGTTGAATTTCTCCCTCCCCTTCCGGGGGAGGGCGGGGGTGGGGGCCAGCGCAGCGTCCGCATCGACGCCGGCTTCGGCGAAGGCGACGCGATTTCTCCTTACTACGACTCGATGATCGCGAAGCTCATCGTGCACGGCGCCACGCGCGAGCAGGCACTGGCCCGGCTGGACGAAGCACTGTCCGCAACCCACATCGTGGGCCTGGCCACCAACGTGCAGTTCCTGCGCTACGTGGTGCGCAGCCCGTCGTTCGAAAAGGCCAACCTGGACACCGCGCTCATTCCGCGCGAAGAAGCTGTGCTGTTCAACCAGGAGCCGGTCGGGCTGCCCCTGGCCGCGGCCGCCGCTGTGGCGCAGGCGTTGCTGCACGAAAGGGCAGAGGAGGCCGGCGACCCGTTCAGCCGCCGCGATGGCTGGCGTTCGCACGGGCTCACTGTGCGGCGATTCGCATTCGAGTTCCATGGTGAGTCGGCGCAAGCCGCGCTGACGTACCTGCACGACGGTGCGCTGAGCCTGGCGGTGGGCAATGTGTCGGGGGCCCTGACGTTCGCACAGACGCCGCGAGGCATCGACATCGACTACGCGGGGCAACGCTTCACCGCGGCGGTGTACGCCAGCGGCGAGACGGACCACGTGTTCAGCGCGCGCGGCGCCACGCAGATCCTGGCGATTGACCTGCTGGCCCATGCCGGCGAGGGCGAAGCCGACACCGGACGCCTGACGGCACCGATGCCGGGTAAGGTCGTGTCGTTCGCCGTCAAGGCCGGCGACAAGGTCACCAAGGGCCAGGCGTTGGCCGTGATGGAAGCGATGAAGATGGAACACACCATCGCCGCGCCGGCCGACGGTGTGGTGGCCGAGCTGATGTACGGCCCGGGCGACCAGGTGGCGGAGGGTGCGGAGTTGTTGAAGTTGACGGCCTGAAGTTGGGGCGAACCGAGCAAAATACCACCCATGCATATCCTCTTTTGCGCAGACGGCACCAAGGCCGCGCCGTGGGTTGAAGCCCTGCGAGTGGCGCTGCCGCAGCACGACATCGAAGATTGGCAGCCCGGCGCACCGGCGGCGGACCATGCCGTGGTGTGGTCGCCTCCGCAGCAGTTCTTCGACGAGCAGCCGCGGCTCAAGGGCGTCTTCAACCTGGGCGCCGGCGTCGACGCGCTGCTGAAACTGAGATTGCCGCCGCCGGCCACGGTCGTGCGCATCGACGACGGCGGCATGGCGGTGCAGATGGCGGAGTTCGTCTGCCACGCGCTCATCCGCCATTTCCGCGAGCTGGATGCGTACGAGGATGACATCCAGCAAGGCAAGTGGTCGTACCGCAAGCCGCGCAGCCGCACCGATTTCACGGTCGGCATCATGGGCCTGGGCGTGCTGGGGCAGCGTGTCGCGCAGGCGGTGCAGCACTTCGAGTTCCCGGTGCTGGGCTGGAGCCGCACGGCCAAGGAACTGCCCGGTGCGCGGTGCTTCACCGGCGCCGAACAGTTCGATGATTTTCTCGCCGCCACGCGCGTGCTGGTGTGCCTGCTGCCGCTCACGCCCGAGACCGAGGGCATCATGAATGCGCGAACGCTGGCGCGGCTGCAGCCCGGCGGCTACGTGATCAACGTGGCGCGGGGCGGGCACCTGGTCGAGGAAGACCTTCTCCCATTGCTAGCCAACGGTCATCTGGCGGGTGCAACCCTGGACGTGTTCCGCACCGAGCCGCTGCCGGCCGGGCACCCGTTCCGCAACCACCCCAAGATCACCGTCACTCCCCATACTTCCGCACGCACGCTGCGCGAGGAAACGGTGGCCCAGATCGCCCGCAAGCTCACCGCCTTCGAGCGGGGAGAGCCCATCGCCGGTGTGGTTGACCGCGAACGCGGATACTAAGGAAGCCCATGAAACTGCCCAGCAAAGTCAAACTCGTCGACGTCGGCCCGCGCGACGGTTTGCAGAACGAAAAACAACCGGTGCCGGCCGTAGTCAAGATCACGCTCGTGCACATGCTGCAGGACGCGGGACTGAAGGAGATCGAGGTCACCAGCTTCGTGTCGCCCAAGTGGGTGCCGCAGATGGCTGACAACGCCGAGGTGATGGCGGGCATCCAGCGCAAGCCGGGCGTGCGCTACTCGGTGCTCACACCCAACATGAAGGGCTTCGAGGCGGCCGTTGCCAGCAAGCCCGACGAGATCGTGGTGTTCGGCGCTGCCAGCGAGGCGTTCAGCCAGAAGAACATCAACTGCTCGATCGAGGAAAGCATCGAGCGCTTCGCACCCGTGGTGGAAGCCGCGCGGGCCAAGGGCATCTACACGCGCGGCGCCATCTCGTGCGCGGTGGGCTGTCCGTACGAAGGCGAAGTCGCGCCGGAGCGGGTGGAACTCGTGGCCAGACTGATGAAGCAGATCGGCGTCCAGCACATCGGCGTCGCCGACACGATCGGCGTCGGCACGCCGGTGAAGGTGCAGCGGGCGATGGAAGCCGCGTTGAAGCACTACGACATCGACGACATCTCGGGCCACTTTCACGACACCTATGGCCAGGCACTGGGCAACACGCTTGCCACGCTGGAGATGGGCATCTGGCAGTACGACACGTCGTCCGCCGGCCTGGGCGGGTGCCCGTACGCCAAGGGTGCGACCGGCAACGTCGCGACCGAAGACGTGGTCTACATGCTGCACGGCATGGGCATCGATACAGGCATTGACCTGGACAAGCTGATCGATGCGGGCAAGTACATCAGCGATTTCCTGCAGCGCAAACCGAATTCGCGTGCGGCGACGGCGATGTTGAACAAGCGGGCGGGCTGAAAGCAGCTACCACGTTCGTTGTTCCTCGCGTCGCGTCAGGCGGTACGCGGCAGGGACTCACACTGTGGCGGTCGCCGCTTCGCGCCGACTTCGCTGAGATTCTTGGCCCGGAGCCGGCGCCGTACAACTCACAGAGCGCCTAAGGCCGCTCTGTTCGGACAGGTCCGGCGAGTCAGTTAACGAAGCGCGCTGTGAGCGCGCCCGGCCCCGGTCCAAGAATCTCAGCCGCCACAGAGATCGGCCCTGCCGCGTACCGCCTGACGCGACATCCAAGGTGTGTGCGAGCGTTGCATTGGAAACCCGCGTTCAATCGAGACGAGCTGGTGCGCCACCTTCGCGCACCAACCCTATCCCTGAGCGGCAGGGGGTGCCCGGCAAGGGCGATCTGTGTGGCGGCTGGGATTTTCGGCCTGAAGTCGGAGCGCGCTTGCGCGCCTTGTTGACTGACTCGCCGGACCTGTTTGAGCAAAGCGGCCTTAGGCGCTCTGCGAGTTGTACGGCGCCGACTTCAGGCCGGAAATCTCAGCGAAGTCGGCGCGAAAGCGACGACCGCAACACCGTGAGCCCTTGCCGGGTACCGCCTGACGCGACGCGAGGAAGAACGGAAGTCATGGATGCCCTCAAGTCCCGCACGACAACCAGGAAGTCTTTCTGCGGGCAAAATGCCAAAGATGAACTCTCCGACCCATGGAGGCGCCCATGTGCGGCGCTGAACTCACATCCCTCCCCGAAGGCGTGCAACGCGTCGCCAAGGCGTTGCAGGACAAGGGCCATCCGCACGCGCCGCAAATGCTGGACGACGCCGCGCGCACTGCGCAGCAAGCGGCGGATGCACTGGGCATCGCGGTCGGCCAGATCGCCAAGAGCATCATCTTTCGCCGCAAGAGCGACGACGTGGCGGTGCTGGTCATCACCTCGGGCGACCGGCGCGTGGACGAGAAGAAGGTCGATGCCATCGTCGGCAAGACCGGCCGCGCGGATGCGGAGTTCGTGAAGAGCCGGACCGGCTATTCCATCGGCGGCGTGTCACCGGTTGCCCACGCGCAGCCGCCGGTAACACTGATCGACCGCGAGCTGTTTCGCTTCGACGAGATCTGGGCCGCGGCGGGCCACCCGCATGGGGTGTTCAAGCTGAGGCCGCAGGACCTGGAGCGTCTCACCGGCGCGCCGGTGGCGGACGTGGTGCAGCAGGTCGAAGGCGCCTGATGGGTGCCGCGGAGCTGCTGGCCGAGCGCGCGCGCGAAGTGGCGGCGGAGCCGGGCATGGAGGTGCCTTCGCCGTGCATCTCGGTGTGCCGGATGGACCCGGTGAGCGAGCTGTGCGAGGGATGCTTTCGCACACTCGACGAGATCGCGGCCTGGGGCCGCATGGAAGACCAGGGCAAACGAGCGACCTGGCGACTGATCGCCGGACGAATCGCCGATGCCCCGGTGTTCTCGAGCGAACGCAAGGAAGAGACATGAAGCAGATCACCTTCTACCTCGACTTCATTTCACCCTACGCGTATCTCGCATTCGAGAAACTGCCCGAAGCCTTGCAGGGCCTGAGCTACGCGGTCGACTACCGGCCTTTGTTGTTTGCGGGCCTGCTCAAGCACCACGGCCAGCTGGGGCCGGCCGAAATCGCGCCGAAACGCGACTGGACCTACCGCCAGGTGCTGTGGCAGGCGCACAGCCATGGCGTGCCGATGCAGATGCCGGCGGCCCATCCGTTCAATCCATTGCCGCTGTTGCGCCTGGCGGTGGCTTGCGGCGAAGGCGGCAAAGTGAATCGCTACGTGTGCGAGACCATCTTCCGCCACGTCTGGCGCGGCGGTGCCGAAGCGAGCGACGCACAGCGCTTCGAAGCACTCAAGCAATTGTTGGCGCCGCGGCGCGATGCTGCGGGAGACGAAGCGAAGGCCGAGCTCAAGGCGAACACCGACGCCGCGATTGCGCGGGGGGTTTTCGGCGTGCCCACGTATGCGGTGGACGACAAGCTGTTCTGGGGATTCGACGCGCTGGCGATGCTGCGCGCCTACCTCGAAGGCGACACGTGGTTCGAGTCACCGGCGTGGAACGATGCGGCTGCGTTGCCGGGGATGCAACGAAGGGCCTGAGGCTGTCATTGCCGGATTGCGGATCGAGTCCACGACTGTCCGGAGAAGAACTCTCATTCAGCGGCCAAGCGGTAGATGCAGCTGAAAAAATGGGCGAGTCCTCGGGAAATCCATAACGACATGGCGGGCGGGATCGGGGCGGCGGGGCACTCTGCGCTGCGAATGTCCCCCGTCGCGGCAAGCCGCTCCCTCCTCCTTTATTTCGCTGCGCAGAGCGCCCCACCACCCCGATCCGGGAGACG
>NZ_RKMB01000019.1 GCF_003797765.1 Ramlibacter sp. WS9
CCTGCCACAGACCCCCGAACTCGGGCCCCCGCCCCCCGCGCTCGGCCGCTGGCCGCAAGCACAGGCCGACGTCGCCGACGTCATCGCCTGGCTCGGCAGCGACGGCGCCCGCGCCGTTACCGGCGCCAGTTTCAACCTCGACGGCGGTGATTGGATGGTGCCATGAGCGCAAGCAACGGAAAGAACGGCAAAGGCAACGGAAAGCCCGTGCGCCTTCTCGAAGGGCGCGTGGCGCTTGTCACCGGCGCGGGCGGCGGCATCGGGCGCGGCATTGCACTGGCGCTGGCGGCCGCAGGCGCGAACGTGGCCGTCACCGGCCGGCGGATGTCTACCTGCGAGGAAACGCTGCGGCTGATCGACGACGAGCATGGCAATGCGATCGCCATCGAAATGGACGTGAGCGATGAGCAGGCCGTGCGCGACGGCGTCACGCACACCATCGCGCAATGGGGCCACCTGGACATCGTGGTGCAGAACGCCAACGCGGGCGGCGACTCCGCGCACCCGATCGCGCTGGAGAGCGTCACCGAGGACGACTGGTACCGCCAGGCACGCGTTGCCTGGGACGGCACGCTGCATTGCGCACAGGCCGCGCTGCCGCACCTGAAGGTGAGCGGGCGCGGTCGCTTCATCGTGCTCGGTTCCGCCTTCGGCCTGCACGGCGCCGCGATGAACCCCGTGTACTCGGCGCTCAAGGGCGGCGATCGTGGGCTCGTGAAGTCGCTGGCGCGCGAGTGGGGCCCGCACGGCATCACCGTGAACGCCATCGAGCCCGCGGCCCTGACCGAACCGGCCGAGGCCTTCTTCTCGCAGAACCCGGCCCTGCGCGACGCTTTCATCTCCATGTTCCCGCTCGGGCGCATGGGCGCGCCCCGCAACGACATCGGCCGCGCCGTGGTGGCGCTGGCCAGCGACCTGATGGGCTACGTCAGCGGGCAGAACCTGCCCGTGGACGGCGGCCTCTACACAGCACTCTGAGGACACAGTCATGTCAAGAACGAATGGACGCGTGGAGGGCAAAGCCGCCCTGGTGACCGGCGCCGGAGGCGGCATCGGCGCCGCGTGCGCGCTGGCGCTGGCAAGTGAGGGTGCCGCCGTGGCGGTGGCCGACATCAACCTGGACGCTGCACGCCGCACCGCCGCGCAGATCGAGGAAGCCGGCGGCCGTGCCGTCGCGCTGCACGTCGACCTGGGCGACGAAGCCAGCGTCACCGCCATGGTGGACGCTGCCGCGCAGGCCCTGGGCGGCCTCGACATCCTGCACAACAACGCATCCGACACCCGGCTCTCCGGCACGCTGGACATGCCTGTCGAGCGGGTCGACACCGCGGTGTGGGACGACATCCTGCGCATCAACCTGCGCGGCACCATGGTGGCCGCCCGCGCCGCCATTGCGCACCTGCGCAAGCGTGGAGGCGGCGTGATCATCAACACCAGCTCCAACGCGGCGCTCGCCGGCGCGCTCTCGCACAGCGCCTACAGTGCGTCGAAAGCAGCGGTCAACTCCCTGACGCAAAGCATCGCCACGCAGCACGGCAAGGAGGGCATCCGCTGCAACGCGATCTCGCCCGGCCTGATCGTCACCGCGGCAACGCAAGAAAAATACGTTAGCTCCGGCGTCGGCGACATCATGCTGCGCCACCAGCTATCACCGCGGCTCGGGCGGCCCGAAGACATCGCGGCCGCGGTCGTGTTCCTCGCGTCGGACGAGGCGGCCTTCATCACCGGCCAGGTCATCTGCGTCGATGGCGGGTCGCTCGCGCACCAGCCCTACGTCGCGGACTTCCGGGACAGGGCTTGAACAAGATGCCAACCTCTCCTGACGACCTGGTACTGCGGCTGGAACGCGTCGAAGCGCAGCTTGCCATCCAGCAGCTGCCCGCCCGCTATGCGCTGGCGGTCGACTCACGCAACCTCGACGACCTGGTCGCGCTCTTCGCCGTGGATGTCGACTGCGGCCGCTGGGGCAAGGGCCGCGATGCATTGAAGGCCTTCTACGGCAGCAAGAACGTGCTGAGCGGCTTCTACCGCTGCGTTCACCTCGTCTGCGGCCAGACCATCGACCTCGTCGACGCGGACCATGCCACCGGCACCGTCTACTGCCGTGCCGGCCATGAGGACGGCGAGCACTGGGTCGAGATGGCCATCTGCTACTTCGACCGCTACGTGAAGAGCGAAGGCCGCTGGTGCTTCGAGCGCCGCGAAGAAAAGCACTGGTATTCCACCGACTGGCAAAAGCGCCCCCAAGGCCCTTCTTTCCAGGACTGGCCCGGCAAGTACGACGCACCGCGCTTCCAGCCGCAACTGCCGCACGCCTGGCCCAGCTGGCAGCGCTACTGGGACGCCGCCGGCGACGACGCGCGCCAAAGCGTCACCAGCGCGCCCTGAACCCCGCATTCACTTCAAGAATTTCCCATGAGTTGCGACGTAGAACCTCTTTTCAAGCCGCTGCAAGTGCGCGGCCTTTCCCTCGCCAACCGCATCGTCATGGCGCCGATGACGCGCAACTTCTCGCCGCGCGGTGTGCCCGGCGAAGACGTTGCCGCCTACTACCGGCGCCGCGCCGAAGGCGGCACCGGCCTGCTGATCACGGAAGGTGTGGGCATCGATCATCCGGCGGCGCTCGGCGATGCGGGCCTGGGCGAAAGCAACCTGCCGCACCTTTACGGCGACGAGGCGCTGGCGGCATGGAAGCGCGTGGTGGACGGCGTCCACCGCGCGGGCGGCAAGATCGTCCCGCAGCTGTGGCACCAAGGCGTGATGCGCGAGCCGGGAACGGGCCCGCATCCACAGGCGCCGTCCGTGCGTCCCTCGGGCCTGTGGGGGCCGCAGGCCCGGCCTGGATCGCTGGACGCCGGCTATCTGCAGCGCATGCAGTCCGCGACGCAGCCCATGACCGAAAGCGAGATCCAGGATGTCATCGACGCCTATGGCCGCAGCGCCCGGCACGCCCGTGAACTGGGCTTCGACGGCGTCGCCATCCACGGCGCGCACGGCTACCTGATCGACACGTTTCTCTGGAACGAGACCAACTGCCGCACGGACGCGTGGGGCGGCGACCGGCGCGCGAGAACCCGCTTCGCCGCCGAGGTGGTGCGGGCCGTTCGCCGCGAAGCGGGCGAGGCCATGCCGATCTTCTTCCGCTTCTCGCAATGGAAGCAGCAGGACTTCAAGGCGCGCCTGGCCACCACACCGCAGGAGCTGGAAGAGGTGCTCGGCCCGATCGCAGACGCCGGTGTCGACGTGTTCGACGGCAGCGTGCGCTACTTCGACCGCGCGGAGTTCGACGGCTCGCCGCTCAACCTCTCCGGCTGGGCCCGCAAGCTCACCGGCAAGCTGTCGATGGCGATCGGCGGCATCGGGCTGGACCGCGGCTTCTACGACTCCAAGCGCGACGGCCGCGCGGGCGGATCCGACAACATCGAGCTACTCATGGCTCGCTTCGAACGCGGCGAGTTCGACCTGGTCGCCGTGGGCCGCGCATTGCTCAACGAGCCGAGCTGGACGCAGAAGCTGCGCGCCGGCGATGAACTGCCCGCCTTCGACGAGGCGCGCCTGAAAGAACTGGTCTGAAGGAGACGACATGACAGACGCCATCCGATGGGACCTGGCCGACAGCGGCGTGCTGACGCTGAGCTTCGACCGGCCCGAAGTCAAAAACGCCATCGACACGGCGGGCCAGCAACTGCTGGTGCGCCTGCTCGATGACGCCGAGCGGCACCCGGGCGTGAAGGTGGTGGTGCTCACGGGCACCGGCCAGTCGTTCTGCACCGGCGCCGACATCCGCTCCATGGGCGCGCCGGACCCGGACGACGCCATTGCCCAGGAGTACGGGAAGACGCCGCTGTGGCAGGCGCAAGAAGCGCGCACCGATCGCCTGAAGCACCTCGCGCGGGCTTCGCTGCAACTGCACGGCATGGGCAAACCGACGATCGCGAAGCTGCGCGGGCCGGCGGCCGGTATGGGCTTTTCGATGGCATTGGCCTGCGACTTCCGCATCGCCGCCGACAACGCGTTCTTCATCTCCAGCTTCGCCAAGATCGGCACACCGGGCGACTATGGCGGCAGCTATTTCCTCACGCAGCTGGTGGGGCCCTCCAAGGCCAAGGAGATCTACATGTTCTCCGATCGCGTCCTCGCAGCTGAGGCGTTGTCGCTGGGCATGGTGAACCGCGTGGTGGCCGATGCCGAGCTCGACGCAGCGACCGATGCCTTCGCACTGCGGCTGGCGCAGGGCCCGGCGATGGCGCACCGCTACATCAAACAGAACATCCATGCCGCGGCACACCAGACCATCGAGGAAGTGTTCGACCTCGAGGCGCGCAACATGATCCGCTGCCGCCTCAGCGAAGACTGCAAGGAGGCGCTGGTGGCGTTCCAGGAAAAGCGCCAGCCGCGCTTCGAAGGCAGGTAGCGCCATGAACCAACCCAAGCCCATAGCCCGGCCGGCCGACATGGTTCCGCTGGCGCGCATCGGCGCCGTTGCGGTGCTGACGCTGGACTTTCCCGCGCGCCGCAACGCCTACTGCCTGCAGATGCGCACACAGCTGCGCGAGCGGCTCGAAACCGTGATGGCCGACCCGCAAGTTCGCGCCATCGTCATCACCGGCGCGGCCGGTCACTTCTGCGCGGGCGGCGACGTCAGCGAGATGCAGCAGCGCACGCTGCTGGAGAACCGCGAACGCTGGAACCTGGTCACGGCCCTGATCCGCCTGATGGCACTGGGGCCCAAGCCCATCGTCGCGGCCGTCGAAGGTTCGGCCATGGGTGCGGGCCTTTCCATCGCTGCACTGGCCGATTACCTGGTGGTGGCGCGCGATGCGAAGTTCGGCGCTGCTTTCCTCAAGGTCGGCCTGATGCCGGACATGGGCGCGCTGTGGAGCATCCAACAACGCGTGGGGCGGGCCAAGGCGCGCGAGATCCTGGGTCTGGCCCGTGCATTCGACGGTGCTGAAGCCGGGCGCATCGGCTTGGCCAACGAGGTGGTCGAGCCTGGTTGCGCGCTGGAGCGTGCGATCGCCGTCGCGCAGGAGTACGCAGCCCTGCCACCGGTGACCACGGCACTGCTCAAGAGCGCGCTTGCGCAGGGCGCCGACAGCCTCGATGCCGCGGTCCGCAGCGAAGTCGAGTTCCAGGCGGTGGCGATGGGGTCGAGTGACCACGCCGAAGCCGTGCGCGCTTTCAGCGAAAAAAGAGCGCCCCAGTTCGAGGGCCGGTAAGGCGCACCATGCCGGTCTCCCTCCAGCGTCACGGCGCGGTCGCCGTTCTGACGATCACCCACCCGCCGGTCAACAGCCTGTCGCAGCCCATGCGCGAGGCGTTGTGGACGGCGCTGGAAGAAGCCGATGCCGATGACGGCGTGACGTCCATCGTGTTGACGGGGACGGGCCGGGGCTTTTGCGCCGGAGGCGACCTCGGCGAGATGCGCTCGCCGCTGCAGCAGGCCTGGCCCGGTATTTCCAATCATCTCTTGCCTCGCATCGAAGCCTGCCGCAAGCCCGTGATCGCCGCCATGCATGGTTTCGCCATCGGCGGCGGGCTGGAACTCGCGCTGGCCTGCCACTACCGCGTGGCGCAGCAGGACACCCGCCTAGCGTTGCCCGAGATCAGGCACGGCGTGATCCCGCCCAGTGGTTCGCAGCGCATGCCGCGCGCGATTGGTGTGGATCGGTCGCTGCGGATGATCGTGTTCGCGCAATACGAACGTGCCGACGCTTTCGCCGGCACCTCGCTCATCGACACGCTGTGCGACGGCGATGTCGCCGCCGCGGCCATCGATTTCGCCGCGCGGATCGATCAGG
This sequence comes from Ramlibacter sp. WS9, assembly GCF_003797765.1. Taxonomy (GTDB): domain Bacteria; phylum Pseudomonadota; class Gammaproteobacteria; order Burkholderiales; family Burkholderiaceae_C; genus Ramlibacter. The sequence continues at coordinate 5,802 of NZ_RKMB01000019.1, forward strand.
CGATCCCACCCGCCGACGCTTTGCTGCGCCACCGGCCGCTGGATCGGGCCGAAAGCGAGACCGCTCTGGCGGCATGGCGTGAGCGCCTGCATGCCATGCCAGGGTCCAGCGCCCTCATGCGCTATTGCGTCGACGCCGTCGGGTACGCGGTCAGCGCGCAGAGTTTCGACGGCGGCCTCGCGGCCGCCAAGCGGCTGCACGACCAGCTCGCAGCCGCCCTCGCCAGCCCCCCGCAGCCCGAACTGGAGACACCGTCATGAGTTCCACACGTTCCAACGCCGCACTGCGGGTCATCCTGTTTGTGCTGCTGGTCACCGAGATCAACAGTGCCTTCGAAGTGGGCATGATGTACGGCATCCTGGCCACGCTGGTGCGCGAGTACGGCGACCCGGCCGGCGTGGGCTGGCTGATCACCGCGTTCCTGCTGGTCGGAGCGGCGGCCGCCGCGCTGTGTTCGCGGCTGGGCGACATCTATGGCCGGCGGCGGGTGGTGCTGGTGATGCTGGTGTTCGCCGCGTGCGGCTCGCTGGTCAGCGCGCTGTCCACCAGCTTGCCCGGCCTGATCCTGGGCCGCGCGTTGCAAGGGGTCGCGGCGGCCCTGTTGCCGCTGTGCATCGGGCTCGCACGAGAGTACTTCCCGGCTGCGCGCGTGCCGGTGGCGATCGGCTGGCTGGCCGCGGTCGCGAGCTTCAGCGCCGCCGTCGGCATCCTCTTCGGTGGTTGGCTGGCCGACAACGCCGGCTGGCGCATGACGTTCTGGATTGGCGCGGGCCACGCCGTGCTGTCGCTGGTCTGCGTGCTGTTCCTGCTGCCGCCCTCGAAATCGCAGGCGCGCAACGGCCGGCTCGATGTGCTGGGCGGCGTGCTGTTCGCGCCGGCCATCGCCGCCGTGCTGCTGGCCATCACGCGCCTCAAGGGCTCAGGCTGGACCGATCCCTTCACGCTGGCCCTGGCGGCCGGCGGCATCGTGCTGCTTGTTGTGTGGGCGCGCCGCGAGTGGAACCATCCCGATCCCATGCTCGACGTGCGCCAGTTCGCGCAGCGCCAGATCGGCCTCACCATGCTGCTCATGGCCCTGTTCGGCCTGGGCACGGCGCAGCTGATGCTGGTGGTGCTGATGCTGGGGCAGCAGCCCGTGTGGACCGGCGTGGGCCTGGGCCTCTCGGCCACGCTGGCGGCGATGGTCAAGGTTCCGTCCAGCGTCGCGGGCCTTGTCGGCGCGCCGTGGAGCGGTCACATGGCCGCGCGGTACGGTGCCCGCCGTGCTGCTCTGGTCGGCGCCGTGGTCATCTGCGCGAGCTGGGTGGCGATGATGGCCTGGCACGCTACCGTGTGGCAGCTGGTGGTGCTGTGCTTCGTCGCCACCGTCGGCGGCGCCATTCTCTACGCGGCGATTCCCAACCTGGTGGTCGAAGTGGCGCCGGCCGAACGCACCAGCGAGCTCAACGGCATGTCGCACGTGCTGCGCACCTTGGGCACCGCCATCGGCACCCAGCTCGTGAGCGTGCTGCTCGCTACGTCGGTCGTGCGCGACCCCTCGGGCGGCCCCGCGAAATATCCCACCGAGTCCGCCTACCTGCTGGCGCTGGGCGCGGTGAGCATCTGCGCGGCGCTGTCGATCCTGGTCGTGCTGGCGCTGCCCAAGCGGCAGGCGCAGACGGCTGATGACAAGAACGCCGTGGCGGCATGCGGGGTCGTTGAGTGAACAAACTCGTCCTGCTCATCGTTCTGGTGATCGCCGAGATCATCACCTCCTTCGAGGTGAGCATGATCTATGCGGCCCTGCCCACGATCGCCCGCGAGTTCGCGGACCCGGTTGGCGCGGGCTGGCTGATCACCGCCTATCTTCTGGTGGGCTCGGTGTCCGCGGGCCTGTCCTCCCGCCTGGGTGACATCTTCGGCCGCAGGCGCATGGTGCTGGCGATGCTCGCGTGTTCGGCGGCGGGATCGCTGGTCAGCGCGCTGTCCACCGAACTCGCGGGCCTGATCGCCGGCCGCGCGCTGCAAGGCATGTCGGCGGCCTTGCTGCCGCTGGCGATCGGCATCGTCCGTGAACACCTGCCGCCGGCGCGCGTTCCCGTCGCCATCGGCTGGCTGGCGGCGATGGCCACCTTCAGCGCCGGCGCGGGCCTGCTGCTAGGGGGCTTCCTGGTCGACACCGCCGGTTGGCGCACCATGTTCTGGTTCGGCGCCGCGCATGGTGTCGTGGCGATAGCTCTGGTTGCCGCGTTCGTTCCCGCGTCTACCAAGCAGGCGATGACGCAGGCCCTGGACTGGTTGGGCGGCGTGCTCTACGCGCCGGCGGTGGCCTTGTTGCTCTGGGCGTTGTCGCGCCTCAAGGCGCACGGCCTGTCGAACCCGACCACGCTTCTCGCCTTCGGCGCGGGCATCGTGCTGCTGGCCGTCTGGCTGCGCTGGGAGTGGCGTCACCCGTCGCCGATGATCGACGTGCGGCGCGTCGCCCGGCGCGATGTGGGTCTGCCGATGGCCGTGATGTTCCTCTTCGGCCTGGGCGCGTCGCAGCTGATGCTGGTGCTGATGTCGCTGGCGCAGCAGCCCGCATGGACGGGCGTCGGCCTGGGACTCTCCGCCACGGTCGCGGGGCTGGTGAAGCTGCCTTCCAATTTCATGGGCCTGTTCGGCGCGCCCTGGGGTGGCCACCTCGCCGCACGCCACGGCGCGCGCAGCGCCGCCACGCTCGGCAGTTTGCTGATCGTCGCGGGCTGGTGCGGCCTCACGATGTGGCACGGCGCTGTCTGGGTGCTCGTGATGTGGGCGATGGTCACGTCGCTCGGCGGCGCGATGATGATGTCGGCGGTGCCCAACCTGCTGGTCGAGGTCGTGCCTGCCGAGCGGACGAGTGAATTCGTCGGGCTGTCTCAGGTCGTGCGCACGCTCGGCACCGCCATCGGCACTCAGATCGCGAGCGTGCTGCTCGCAACGCAGCTGGTGCGAAGCGACGCCACGCCGCCCGCGGTGTTCCCGGCGAGCGGCGCCTACCTGCTGACGATGGTCTCGATCACGGCGGTTGCCGCCGCCTGCGCGCTCACGGCGTGGACGCTGCCGCGCCGGGCGGCACCTCTTGCGCCAGCCGCGCCGGTTGCCGCGGCTTGACAAAGATGGACAACGCGCAGGAAGAGGCCGTCACCAGCTGCCGCATCTGCGCGGGGATGTGCTCCCTTCGGCTCGCGCGCGACGCGTCGGGCCGCATCGTCTCGGCGCGCGGCGATAAATCCAATCCGCTGACACGCGGTTACGCCTGCATCAAGGGCCTGCAGCTGCCGGCCGCGCATGCCAGCCCCGACCGGTTGCTGCATCCCTTGAAGCGGCTTCCCGATGGGCGCTTCGTGCGCGTGCCGCTCGACGAAGCGCTGGACGAGATCGCCCAGCGCTTGCAGAACCTCGTCGCAGCGCACGGGCCGGACAGCGTGGCCGGATTTCGCGGCACGATGAACTACAGCAACCAGACGGCCAACACCATGCTGCCGGCCTGGCTATCCGCGCTCGGGTCGAACTCGTTCTATTCGACGATGACCATCGACCAGTCGGCCAAGTGGGTGACGTTCGAGCGCCTGGGCGGCTGGGCTGCGGGTCGCGATCCCTTCCTTGCCGCCGATGTGCTGATGTTCATCGGCACCAACCCGTTGGTGTCGCTCTCGACCTTCAATTTTCCCTCGCAGCACCCGGTGCGACAGATGCGCGATGCGATCGAACGCGGCACGCGCTTCATCGTCATCGATCCGCGGCGCAGCGAAACCGCGCGCCACGCCAGTGTGTTCCTGCAGCCCTGGCCGGGTGAGGACGCCGCGCTCCTCGCCGGCCTGCTGCGGATCATCCTCGACGAGGGCTGGCACGACACCGAGTTCTGCGCGCAGCATGTGCACGGCCTGGACGACTTGCGGCGGGCGTTGATGCCATTCGATGTGCCGGCGGTGGCGCTGCGTTGCGGCGTGAGCAGCGAGTCGCTGTTCGAGGCGGCGGCTGTCTTCGCCCGGCCGGAGAACGGCAGGCGCAAGCGCGGCAGCGCGGCCTCCGGCACCGGCGCCAACATGGGCCCGCATTCGAATCTGGTGGAGCATCTGGTCGAATGCCTGAACGTCGTCTGCGGGCGCTATGCGCGCGCGGGCGACCCGGTGGCCAATCCGGGGGTGCTGGGCCCTGCCTACCCGCGCCACGCCCAGGTGATCGCGCCGCAACGTTCGTGGGAAAAGGGCGCCAAGAGCCGCGTGGGTGGCTGGGGCATGTTGTTCGGCCAGAAGATGAGCGGGGCGCTGTCCGATGAGATCGAGACCCCCGGCCCGGGCCAGGTGCGGGCGCTGTTCGTCGACGGCGGCAACCCCGCGTCGGCGATGCCCGGGCACGAGCGATTCGTCGCGGCGTTGCAGTCGGTCGACCTGCTGGTGACCATCGATCCGTTCATGACCGCCACCGCGCGGCTCTCGCACTTCATCATTCCGCCGACCATGATGTTCGAGCATGCCGACCTGGGCACGCGCGACTACGAGTCCTTCGTCCTGCACGTGCCCTACTCGCAATATGCACGCAAGGTGGCCGAGCCGCCCGCCGGCGCCGAAGTGGTCGACGATTGGTTCGTGTTCTGGTCGCTGGCAAAGCGCATGGGCAAGCCCATCGTGTTCGACGGCGTCGCGCTGGACATGGAGAGAGCGCCAACGCAGGAGGAATTGCTCGCGATCCTCGCGCGCAACGCGAGCGTTCCCTTCGAGCAGATCCAGGCGCATCACTTGGGAAAGATCTTCGACGTGGCGGGCGCGACGGTGCAGCCCGGCGACGCTGCCAGCGCCGCGCGCTTCCAGGTCGTGCCGCAGGACGTGGTGCAGGAACTCGGCACCATGGCCCGTGAACCGGCGGTCCGCACGCAAGCCGCCACGGAAGGCTTCACCCACTTGCTCGCCGTTCGGCGCGTCCGTGACGTGCAGAACACGATGTACCGCCAGCTGGACGCGATCCGCAAGCGCGTGCCGAACAACCCGGCCTGGCTGCACCCGGACGATCTGTCGGCCCTGGGCGTCGCGACGGGCGACAGCATCGCCATCGCGTCCGCGCACGGGCGCATCGAAGCCATCGCCGAGGCCGACGACAGCATGCGGCCCGGCGTGGTGTCCATCAGCCACGGTTGGGGCGGCCTGCCGGGTGACGTGCAGGACGGCAAGGATCCCCACGCGGGCGGTGTCAATGTCAATCGCCTGACGACCACGCGCACCGGCCTGCAGACGATCAACGCGATGCCGCAACTCACCGCGCTGCCGGTGCGCCTCACCCCCATCCAAAACCACAAGCAACCATCATGAGAAGAGCCGCCATCGTTTCACCCTTGCGCACCGCCGTCGGCGCTTTCGGCGGCAGCCTGCGCCCGCTGCCGGCGAACCAGCTTGCGGCCACCATCCTCAGGGCGCTCGTCGAGCGCAGTGGCATCGATCCCGCGCGCATCGACGACGTCGTGATGGCGCAGTCCTATTCCAACAGCGAGGCGCCTTGCCTCGGCCGCTACGCCGCGCTCGAGGCCGGCCTGCCGGTGGAGGTGCCGGGCATGACGTTGGACCGGCGCTGCGGCTCCGGCCTGCAGGCCGTCATTGACGCGGCGATGCAAGTACAAACCGGCGCTGCCGATGTCGTCGTCGCTGCCGGCGTCGAGAGCATGAGCAACATCGAGTACTACTCGACCGACATGCGCTGGGGTTCGCGGGCCGGCTCGGTCACGATGCACGACCGCCTGCAGCGTGGCCGCGAGCGTTCACAACCCGAAGAGCGCTTCGGCTATATCTCCGGCATGCCGGAGACTGCTGAAAACTTGGCCAAGGACTACGGCATCACGCGCGAACAGGCGGACGCGTTTGCGATGCGCAGCCATCAGCGCGCCGCGCAAGCCTGGGCGGACGGCAAGTTCGCCGACGAACTGGTGAGTGTGGCCGTGCCGCAGAAAAAGGGCGAACCGATCGTGTTCGCCTGCGACGAGGGCATCCGCGCCGGGACCACGATGGAGTCGCTTGCCAAGCTCAAGCCGGTCATTAAGGGCGGCACAGTGACGGCCGGCAACGCGAGCCAGCAGAACGATGCCGCCGCGGCTTGCCTGGTGGTGGCCGAGGAGAAGCTCGCCGAGTTGAAGCTGGAGCCGATCGCGTGGGTCACGGGATGGGCCGCTGCCGGTTGCGAACCGGCGCGCATGGGCATTGGCCCAGTGCCAGCGGTGAAGAAGCTGTTCACGCGCACGGGGCTTTCGTTCAAGCAGATGGACCTGGTCGAACTCAACGAGGCGTTCGCGGCGCAGGCACTCGCTGTGCTCCATGGCTGGGACTGGAACGATGCGGACCGCCTGAACGTCAACGGCGGCGGAATCTCGCTGGGGCATCCGATCGGGGCGACCGGCCTGCGCATCCTGGCAACGATGCTGCACGAGTTGAAACGGCGTCAGGGCCGCTACGCGCTGGAAACCATGTGCGTCGGCGGTGGGCAGGGGCTTGCGGCAGTGTTCGAGCGGGCGGCGTGAAGGCATGACGGAACTCGTGCGCATCGAACGCCAGGGCCGCATCGTCACGCTGACGCTGCACAACCCCGGCAAGATGAACGCGTTCTCGCAGGCCATGCGAGACCGGCTGGGCGAGATCCTGCGCGACCTGAATGCCGATCCCGAGTGCCGTGCCATCGTGCTCACCGGCGACGGGGCGAATTTTTCTGCGGGCGCCGACCTCTCCGGGTTTCAGGAAACCACCGTGCGTGAATGCCGCGTGCGGCTTAAGCGAGGTGGTGCCCTGCTGATGCGCGAAATGATCAACGGGGCGAAGCCGCTGATTGCCGCGATCGAAGGCAACGCCTACGGGGCCGGCCTCGCGCTGGCGTGCGCCTGCGACCATGTGGTGGCCGCGCGCACGGCGAAGTTCTGCTGCGCCTTCACCCGCGTCGGCTTTCTTCCCGACATGGGCCTGATGTTCTCGCTTCCCAACCGGGTGGGAATGACGCGGGCGCGGCAGTTGATCGCCTTGGCGGATCTGATCGACGCCGAGCGCGCGGAGCGGCTCGGGATCGTCGACGACATTGCCGAGGAGGGCGGCGCCCTGGCGGCGGCGGTCGTCCTGGCCGAGCGCTATGCGGACGGGCCGCCGATGGCCTTCGAGGCTGTCAAAGGCGTGTTCGCGCGCGGCCTGGATGCCATGATCCAGGCCGAGATCGACCTGCAGCCGATGCTCTGGCTTTCCAGCGACCACCAGGAAGGCAAGCAGGCCTTCGCCGAACGGCGGCGGCCCCGATTCACGGGCACGTGACTGATGGACCTCAACCGGCTGCGCCACTTCCTCGCCGTCGCGCAGGATCTGCACTTCGGCGCAGCGGCGCGCAAGCTGGGCATGGAACAGTCGAGCATCAGCCAGTCGGTTGCCGCCCTGGAAAAGTCCATCGGCGTGAAGCTGCTGGAGCGCAGCAGCCGAAGCGTGTCGCTCACGCCGGCCGGCGAGGTGCTGGTCGAGGACGCGAGGCGGCTGTTGCAGCAGTCGGACCAGGCGCAAGAGCGCGCACGCGGCGCGGCCCACCGAGACTCGCACCAGCTGCGGGTCGGCCATGTGCCGTTTAGCCTGATCAAGGCCTTGCCGCCGGCGATCCGCACCTTCCAGGCCCGGCATGCCGACGTGCAGGTCCGGCTGGTGGAAGAGCCCACCGCCAAGCAGATCGCCAGCCTGCGCAGCGGCACGCTCGACCTGGGCCTGGTCAACCTGAAGATCGCCGACCTGTCGGGGCTGAACGTGCGGCCGCTGTACACCGCCAGGATGATGCTGGCCGTCCCGGCGGGTTGGCCGCTGGCGCAATCGCAGTTGCTGCACCTGCGCGATCTGCGCGACTACCCGTTTGTGATGTTCCCGCCGGAGTGGAATCCGTCCTTTTCCCGTGACATGGCAGCAACCCTGGCCCGGCAAGGCCTGGTGCCCAAGGTACGCCACATCGCCGAGCAGGCGCTGACGCTGATGACGCTGGTGGCCGAAGAGTTCGGAGTGGCCCTTGTCCACGAGTCGGCTTGCGGCGCGCGCGTGGCGGGCGTCAAGTTCGTTGCGCTGGCCGAATCCGCCGACCTGCTGTCCATCGAGATGGGGCTGGCCTGGATGCCCAGCCACAAGTCGCATCTGGTGACCACCCTGGTCACGGCCCTGCAAGACCTGGTGTCTTCCGAGGGCACCGGCCAGGGTCCGGTCAAGGCCGCTTTGCGCCGGGTGGTTTGATTGGCGCCGCCTATCAATGAGCGGCTTCACTCAATCGATGTGCGGCGCGGCGATCCCGCTGCTTAGTCTCGCGCCAGGGCTCGGATCGTCATTTCATTCCACGGGCCCGCGGAGACAACAACAGCCATGAAGACGTTCCTCGATGCGGCCACGCTGCTGCGCGAAGCCCAGCAATCCACCGGCCTCGCGGACTGGGGCAGCGACCAGCTGCCGCAGGTGCTCGCCCTGCTGGTCGATGCCCTCAACCAGGAAGCCGCGCTGCACGAGCGTGGCGCGCAGGCCGCCCGGGCGCGCCTGCTGGACGTGATGTGCAGTCGCCTGAAGCTGATCGAGGACCGCAAGCGTTACCCCGGCATCGCCGCCGAAGCCATCGCGAAGCCGATCATCGTGATGGGGCTGCCGCGTGCGGGCACCACCTTCCTGCACAACCTGCTGTCGCAGGACCCGGGCAACCGTTCGCCGCAGACCTGGGAAATCATGTTTCCCTCGCCGCCGCCGGAACCCGGCTCCTATGCGGCTGACCCGCGCATCGCCCAATGCGACGCGGCGCTTCGCACGCAAGGCTTCATGGAGCGCGAGCTGCAGGGCATCCACCCGTTCGGTGCGGAGCGGCCCGAAGAGTGCAACTTCATGTGGGAGCTGTCGCTGCAGTCGGTGAACTTCATGGCGTTCTGGAATGTGCCGAGCTACACGGCGCAGCTGATGAAGATCGACTTCCGTGCCATCTACCGTGAGCACCGCCAGATGCTGCAGCACCTGCAGCACCGCTACCGGCGTGACCGCTGGGTGCTCAAGACGCCGGCCCACAACCTCTGGCTGAACGAATTGCTCACCGTCTATCCCGATGCCTGCCTGATCCAGTGCCACCGAGACCCGGCCAAGATCATCGCCTCGCTCGCCAGCAACTTCGTGGCGCTGCGCAAAACCTTTTCCGACGTGGAACTCTCCGGCGACTTCGGCATGCTCGAAGCGCAGGCTCGAGGCATGCGCAACATCGCCGCGATCCGTGCGCAACCCGAATTCAAGGACCGCTTCGTCGATGCCCACTACCTGGACGTGCAGGCGGACCCGATGGGCATGGTGCGCCGCATCTATTCGCACTTCAACCTGCCGCTCGGGGCCGAGCGCGAGGCCGTGATGAAGGCCTGGCTGGCGCGCGACGTCACCGCCCATGCGAGTGGCCATCGCCACACCTATTCGCTCGCCGATTACGGACTGGACAACGCGCGAGTCGATGCCGTGCTCGGTGACTACATCCGCGATTGCCACGTGCAGCTGGAGAGGTGACCCCGATGCCTGCATTGAACGACCATGAACTCGCCGCCGATATCGCGGCCACTGCGGGGCGCTTGCTGATGGCGATGCGCGGCTCGCCGGTGCTCACGGGCAAGCCGCTGGGCGCGGCCGGTGACGCCACCGCCAACCTGCTGATCACGCAGATGCTGGCGCAGGCGCGGCCCGCGGATGGCTTCCTGTCGGAGGAGACGGCGCCGGACCCGTCCCGGCTTGCGATGAAACGCGTGTGGATCATCGACCCGCTCGACGGCACGCGCGAGTACGGTGAGGCGGCCGAAGGCCGCGACGACTGGGCCGTGCACGTGGCGCTGACCGAGGACGGGAAGCCGACCGCCTGCGCCGTGGCGTTGCCCACGCTGGGCCTGACCTTGTCCACGGCCAAGCCGCCCGCGTTGCCGCCGCCACCGGCGGGGCGCATCAAGATCCTCGTCAGCCGCACCCGCGCGCCCGAGATCGCGCAACGCGTCGCCGCCGCCCTCGATGCGGAACTCGTGCCCATGGGCTCGGCGGGCGCCAAGGCCATGGCCGTGGTGAACGGCGAGGCCCATGCCTATCTGCACGCCGGCGGGCAGTACGAATGGGATTCGTGCGCGCCGGTGGGTGTGGCACTTGCCGCGGGCCTGCATGCCTCGCGCATCGACGGCAGCCCGTGCGTCTACAACCGCACGGACACCTACATGCCGGACCTGCTGGTGTGCCGGCCCGAGCTGGCGGCCCGCCTGCTCGCCGCCATCGAGGCGCAGGCGCAGGAGCAGGAGCTGGTGCCATGAACATGCGCGAGGTCGTCACGGACAACATCCATTGGCAGACGGTGGATGTGGACAAAGAGGCACGCCGGCGCCAGGCCGGCCATAGCAGCGCCGTCGTCTGGCTCACGGGCTTGTCGGGTGCGGGCAAGTCCACGCTGGCCAACATGCTGGAGAAGCGCCTGCACGCGATGGGCAAGCGCACCTACCTGCTCGATGGCGACAACGTGCGCCATGGCCTGAACAAGGACCTGGGTTTCACGGATGCCGACCGGGTGGAGAACATCCGCCGTGTGGCCGAGGTGGCCCGGCTGATGGTCGACGCCGGGGTGATAGCGATTACCGCATTCATCTCGCCTTTCCGGGCCGACAGGCAGCTAGCGCGCGACCTCATGGGCGCGGGCGAGTTCATCGAGGTGTTTGTCGACACCCCGCTGGCGGTGGCCGAGGCTCGCGACCCGAAGGGCCTGTACCGGAAGGCGCGGCGCGGCGAACTGAAGAACTTCACCGGTATCGATTCGCCCTACGAACCACCGGAACATGCCGAAGTGCGGATCGACACCACTTCCGTATCGGTAGAGGCGTCCAGCCAGCAACTGCTGAAGGTGCTCACGCAATTGGGCGTGCTCGAGCCCCCGATGCGTGCCGCAAGACAAGACAAGGAGAACACATGATGACGAACGACAGCCCGGGCGCCACGTCCAGGGTGATCTACGTGGTGGGGTCGGGCATCGACATCGGCTCGCCGATGGCGGCTGCGCTGGCCGGTGGAGGCGCGCGTGTCGCGTGGATCAGCGACCTGGACGGTGCGCCTGCCACTGCATTGCCGGACGGCGTCGTCCGTGTCCCGGCCCGCTTCGACAGCCGCGCCGCGGTCACCGCAGCCTTCGCGGTGGCGCAGGAGGCCCTGGGTCCTCCGCAGCAAGTGGTGCTGAGCGTCATGCCTGAAGCAGGCGTGCAGCCCCAGGACATCGTCGCGACCTCCGATGCGCAGTGGCGCACCGCGTGCGGTCAACCAATGAAGACCACCTTGTACGTGTTGCAGGCCGCGCACGGCCTGTTCACGGCGGCTTCCGGCGGCGGTTCGGTCGTGGTGATCGGCGGTTCGTTCTCCCTGGCGGGCGCCGCGCAACTGATCCCTTTTTCCACCGGCATCGAAGGCCAGCGCGGGCTGGTCAAGTCGACTGCGCGCCAGTGGGGCAAGAGCGGAATCACGGTCAACTGGGTCGCTGCTGCCGCCAAAGGGTTGAGCGATCGCTTCGCCGACATCAAGCTGCCGTTCAAGGGCGATTCCGTTCCCGTGGCCTTCGGCCGCACGCTGGACCTGGCGCGCGAGATCGTGCCGGTTGTCGAGTTTCTCGGCGGCCCGGCAGGGCGGGTGATGACCGGTGCCACCCTGCTGCTGGACGGTGGCGAGTGGATGGTGCCTTGAAGGAGACACAGATGAATACGAACACATCCCTGGCCGGGCGCACGGCCATCGTCACCGGTGCGGGCGGCGGCATCGGCCGTGGGCTGGCGTTGGCCCTGGCCGCAGCGGGCGCGAACGTCGTGATCGCCGCACGCCGCGCCGTCACCGGCGATGAAACGCTGGCGCTGGTGCGCCAGGAAGGCGGCAGTGCCATCAGCGTGCAGACCGACGTGGGCGTGCGAGCGGACATCGAGCGCGCCGTGGCGGCCGCCGTGGAAAACTTCGGCGGCCTGGACATCGTGGTGCACAACGCATCGAGCGGCCAGTCCGGCACGCCGACCAAGCTGGAAGAGATCGACGACGCGCGCTGGGACGAGCAGTACGCCACGGCGCTCGACGCCGCGTTCTACCTGGCGCAAGCGTCGTTCGAGCACTTGAAGCGCGGCAGGCGAGGGCGCTTCATCATCCTCAGCTCGTCGCAGGCGCTGCACGGGGGCGCGATGAACCCGATCTACGTGGCCGTGAAGAGCGCGCAGCGCGGCATGGTCAAGGGCCTGGCCCGCGAATGGGGCCCGCACGGCATCGTGGTCAACGGCATCGCCCCGGCCTCGGAGACCGATACCTCCAAGGCCTACTTCGAGAAATACCCGCAGGTCAAGGAACAGATCCTCGGCAACATTCCGCTGCGACGTCTCGGTGACACGCGCGTCGACATCGGCGGCGCCATCGTCGCCCTGTGCAGCGACCAGATGCAGTTCGTCACGGGGCAGGTCATCCCGGTGGACGGCGGCGGCTACACCGCGCTGTGAGAGAGCGGGGCACTTCATGATCGACGACAGCTGGGAAGAATGCCAACGCAACGTGGCGGCGGCGCGCGCGCTGGTGCTGCAGGCCGAGATATCGAAAGACCCGGTGGTGCGCGCGCAGGGCTTGTACCTGCTGCAGATGCTGCAGGCCTTCGGCTTCAACATCTACGTGGCGCCGCGCCAGGCCTACCCCAACTTCTACGTGCATTCGATCTTCATGCCGTTCGAGGCGGGGTTCGGTGCGCCATGCCCAGACTTCTTCTACCACTGGGCCTTCGTCGATGGCCAGCGCAGCTACCGCATCCGTGGCCGGGTGGGCGCCACGCGGTGGCTCGAATTCCAGACGCACAAGGGTTTCTGGGGCGACCCGGACCAGGGCCACCTGGGCACCCACGACCTGGACGATTTCCGCATCGAGCCCGATGGCAGCTTCGAGATCATCGCCTCGGCGACCCGGCAAGAGGGCAACTGGATCGTGTTGGACCCCGAGCGCCGCAACATCGTCGTCATGGTGCGCGAGGCGTGGTGGGATTGGGCCAATGAGCGCGGCACCAGGCTCCAGATCGAGGCCATCGATTTGCGCGGCGACGAGCCCATGCACATCGACGAGGCCGAGATGCACAAACGTCTGTTGGCCGTGAGCCGCCAGGTGAAGTTCTACGTGGAGTTCTTCCTGGCGCTGAACCAGCGCATCCAGGACGGCGTGGGACGCAACCAGTTCTTCTTCACCCCGCCGCGTTCCGCTGACCACGTGGGCGGCAATCCGCGCGCCGCCTACATGCAGATGGTCTACGACGTGCAGCCGGGCGAGGCGCTGATCGTCGAGGTGGAGATCGTGGAGGCGCGCTACTGGAGTCTGCAGATGAACGACATGTGGTGGCAGACCACCGACTACGCCCACCATCACAGCTCGCTCAACGGCCATCAGGCCCGCGTCGATGCCGATGGCCGTGTGCGCATGGTGATCTCGCGCGAAGACGCGGGCGTGCCCAACTGGGTCGACCCGGTGAACCCGGGCATCGGCATCGCGCAATGGCGTTGGTATCTGGCCGAACGTACGCCTGTGCCCAGCGTGACCAAGGTTTTGCTCAGTGATTTGCGCTCGCACCTGCCGGCCGACACACCGGTGGTGACGCCGGCTGCGCGGCGCGATGTGATCGCCGGCCGTCGTGCAGCCGTGCTCGGCCGTTACGGCTTCTAAGGAGACTCTTATGGAACTGGGTTTGAAAGACAAGGTCGCCGTGGTGGCGGGCGGCAGCCGGGGCTGTGGCCGCGGCAACTCCGAGGCGCGCTAGCGGCTTTCCTGTGCTCGCAGCAGACCGCATTCATCACCGGCGCGACGATCCGCATCGACGGCGGGTACACGAAGAGCCTGTTCTGAAAGGGATTGAATGATCGAGCTCTACGGCATGTCGAGCCCGAATGTGCGCAAGGTGCTGATCCTGCTGGAGGAGCTGGCGCTGCCGTATCGCCTGTGTCATGTCGACCTGTTCGGCGCACAGCCTGACGCTCGGCTCGCCGCGCTGAATCCGCTCGGCAAGGTGCCGGTCATTGTCGACTCGGACCTGGCCGGGGGTGGGCGGCCGATCTTCGAATCCGGAGCGATCCTTATCTACCTGGCCGAGAAGCACGGCCGCTTCCTGCCACCAGAAGGCCCCGCACGCTACGCGGTGCTCCAGTGGCTGATGGTGCAGATGGCCAATGTCGGGCCGATCTTCGGCCAGCACAATCACTTCGGCCTGGTTCGCGCGAAGAGCCATCCGGGCGAGGATGCCTATGCCGCCGAGCGCTACCGAGCGCTCGCCGCCGGGCTCTATGCGCAACTCGACGATCGCCTGGCGGCGTCTCCCTGGCTGGGGGGCGCCGAGTATTCGATTGCCGACATGGCCACCTGGCCGTGGGCGCTGTACCTCGAGCGCCACGGCTTCGGCTGGGACGCCCATCCGCATCTTGCGCGCTGGCAGGAAGCGGTGGCTGCACGTCCCGCGGTCGCGCGGGCGACGGCGGTTTTCACGCCCTACCAGGCGATCGACCGCGCTGGACTGGAGGCGGCGTCGCCTGCGGCCCTGGCCCGCTTTTTCGGGCGCGTGCCGCCGACCAGAGCCGGCGGCGGGCCCGCCGAAATGTAAATCCGCTGTCCCGAACTCCTGTCGTGTGATATTCTTAAAAGTATCAAACGAGGTTCGCATGAGCACAGCAACAGACTCCGCTTCGGCGCCGGCCGGCGCCGAAGGCCAGCACCCCGGCGCGACCTTGCGCCGCGCCCGTGAGGCCGCGGGCTGGTCCCAGCGCGAGCTGGCTTCCCGCGCCGGCGTGCACCAGCCGCAGGTGGCGCGTGCGGAGAGCGGGCAGGACGTCCAGCTGTCGCTGTTGGCCCGCCTCGCCGCGCCGCTCGGGCTGGCTCCGGGCCTGCTCGCCGTGGCCCCGCCGCCGGGCTCTTCCCCCGCTTCGGCCGCGGCAGCCCTGCATGACACGGTGGCCGACAGCTTCGAGAGCTGGCGGCAGGCCTGGCCTTCGGTGAACCCGGAAGCCTTCGCCGTCCAGACCCGGCTGCTGCGTGCGGGCCGCCATGCCGAAGCCGCCATCGAGCACAGTGCCAAAGGGCATGGCATCACCAGCGGCGACCTCGTGGTGCTTGGAACGCTGCGCCGCATCAACGCATCGTTCGAGGCGACGCCGACCGAGCTCAAGGGGCTGCTCTGGATCTCGCTGCCGGGGCTCAAGAAGCGGCTCGACCGTTTGCACGAGCGCGGGCTGGTCAGCCGGCGAGAGAACCCTCGCGATGCGCGCGGCCTGATCGTTGCGCTGACCCCGCGCGGAAAGAACATCGTGGATACGCTGGTGCGCAGTTCGGCCGAGCCGCTGTGGCTCACGCTGCTCGAGACACCGCCTGCGGACCTGGCCCAGCTGTCCGGTCTGTTGCGTTCGCTGTTGGCGCGGGTGGAGGTTCGACTGGGCGGTCAGGGCAAACCCTTATAGATACTTACAGTGCTGTGCGAGATGCTTATCCTGGTTAAGCAGATCGCAATCATTTCGGAGCAGCACCCATGTCCCAGATTCCCCACCCCAAGCGCTGGCTCATCACCGGCGTCTCAAGCGGCTTCGGCCTTGAACTCGCACGCGCGGCCCTCGCGCGCGGGGACACCGTTGTCGGCACATTGCGCCAGCGCGAGCATGCCGACAGCTTCGAGAAACTCGCGCCCGGCCGGTCGCACGCAGTGGTGCTCGATGTGACGCGCGCGGACGACATCGGCCCTGCGGTGCAACAGGCGGTACAGAAGGCCGGTGGCATCGACGTGCTGGTGAACAACGCGGGCTATGGCCTTTTCGGCGTGGTCGAGGAGGTTTCGGACGCGGAAGGGCGGCACGTCATGGAGACCAACTTCTTCGGCGCACTCGCCGTCACACGCGCCTTGCTGCCGCACATGCGCGAGCAGCGCTCGGGCCACATCTTCAACATCACCTCGGTCGCCGGGGTGATCGGCTTTCCCGGCTGCGGCCTCTACGCGGCTTCGAAGTTCGCGCTGGAAGGCGCCAGCGAAGCGTTGGCCGGCGAGCTCGCGCCCTTCGGCGTGCGCGTGACCATCGTCGAGCCTGGCGGCTTTCGCACCAAATTCGCGGGCGGCTCCATGCGGCAGGCCGAACAGGTGCTGCAAGCCTATGTCGACACGCCCGCCGGCAAGGCGCGCAAGTCCATCAGCCGCTATGACGGCCACCAGCCGGGAGACCCTGCCAAGGCGGCGCTGGCCATCATCACAGCGCTCGAAGCGCCTGAGCCGCCGTTGCGTCTGGTCCTCGGCGCCGACGGCCTGGCGATGGTGCGGGGCAAGCACGAAGGCGTGCTCAAGGAGCTCGTCGAGTGGGAATCCGTGTCGGTGAACACGGCCTTCCCCGCGCCCTGACCGAATCCGAGGAGACAAGACACCATGATCGCCACCACCACAACAGCAACCGCCACCACCTCCACGCGCGGGCAACTGCTCGAGATGATTCTCGAGCCCGACACCGCCTTCGACCAGCCCGTCTCCGACATCGCGCCCCTGCAGCTGCGTGCTGCGCAGGAGCTGTTCGAGAAGCGCCGCGAACAGATTCCGCTGCTGAAGCGCCGGGCCGAAGAAGCCGGAATCGACCGGATCAAGTCGCTGCAGGACATCGTGCCGCTGCTCTTCGCGCACACGGTCTACAAATCGTACCCGCCATCCTTCGTGGAGCAGGGCCGCTGGGACCGCATGCTCACGTGGCTGAACACGCTGTCCGTGGACGACGTCAGCACGGTGAACGTCGAGGGCGTGAAAGACGTGGACGACTGGATCGCGCGACTGTGGGAAGCCGGGCACATGGTGCTCGCCACCAGCGGCTCGACTGGCAAGTGCTCGTTCCTCAACCACACGCGCGGCGATTCGGAGATGAAGAAACGGCACTTCCGCGGCGCGGTGGGCTGGCCCTTCGTGCGGCCCGGTGGGGACCGCGCGGTGTTCTGGCTCGGCCCGATGAAGGGGCCCAACAGCGCGTGCGAAGCCGCCACGTTCAACGCCGCCAACTGGGGCCGGCCGGGCTCGGTGTTCGCGCTGACCGACGCGCCGCTGAAGATCGCCGACGTGAGCCGCATGGCCGCGATGCGCAAGCGGATGGCTGAAGGCTCGGCCGGGCCGCAGGAGATCGCGGACTTCGAGCAAGAGGCGAAGCGCAAGGCCATCGAAGGGCGTGAGGCGATGCTCGGCCTGGCCGACAAGATCCTCGATCACCGCCATGAGCCGCTCATGATCAGCGGCATGTGGGCGCAGTACATGATGCTGATCGCGCGGGCCCGCGAGCGCGGGATCGGCGATGGCGAATTCCATCCCCAGTGCATCGTCAACGCCGGCGGCGGCGTGAAGGGCATCGCGCTGCCCGACGACTACAAGGAGCAGGTCGAGCGGTTCTTCGGCAAGGTAATCCGCCCCGCCGCCTACGGCATGACGGAATTGGCGCAGGTGATGCCGCGCTGCGAGGCCGGCCGCTATCACCGCGCGCCCGGCCTGATCTGGCTGGTGCTGGACCGCGACGGCGAGCGCGTGCTCACGGCCGAAGATGGCGAGGATGGCATCGTCGAAGGTCGCTTCGCGTTCCTCGACCTGCTCTACGAAGGCCGCTGGGGCGGTGTCATCACGGGGGACAAAGTCACCGTGGACTTCAAGCCGCGCTGCGCCTGCGGCCGCACCGGGCCCACGCTCTTCGACAACATCACGCGCTTTGCCCAGGTGGGCGAGGACGACCACATCGGCTGCGCCGGCACCATCGACGGGTACATCCGCGGGGAGATTGGTGCATGACGACGTTGACGCTCGTGAAACCCGCGCTGCCCGCCGCCGGCCAGCCGGTGCCGGTGTGCCACGTGATCAAGGGCCAGGCGGTGTTCGGCACAGCGCTCGAGTACGGCCCGGCGCGCGCGCGCTTCGCCACGCCGGCGCTCGACCTCGACGCCCTGGTGTGGCCGCGCCGCGAGCCCGGCCCCGCGTTCGACGTGCCATCGGCCGAGATCATGGACGTGCTGGTTGCGCTGGGCGACCGCCTCACGCGTGACCCCGACGGCGTGCTGGCCGAAGCGCTGGAACACAGCGTGCTCACCAGCCCGCTGCCGCGCGGTGTGCTGGAACGCTCTTACGCTTCGCTGGGCCGCATCTTCAACCGCGCGAGCATGGAGTTCCAGGTGAAGCAGGAACTGGGTGGCGCCGATGTGCTCGACGGCTGGCGCGAAATCAGCGGTGCGCCCAGCGGCCGCCGCCAGCGCACCCGCGCCTTTCCGCCGCGGCTCATCCACGTGATCGCGGGCAACGCGCCCGGTGTGGCCGCGCTGTCGGTGATGCGCGGCGCGCTGACCAAGGGTGTGCACCTGCTCAAGCTGCCGTCCAATGACCTGTTCAGCGCCACCGCGATCCTGCGCGCGCTCTCGGCAGTGGCGCCGGGCCATCCGGTGGCGCGCAGCTTCTCCGCGGCCTACTGGCGCGGCGGCGACGAGAAGGTGGAGAGCCTGCTGTTCCGCCCGCAGTTCTTCGACAAGCTGGTGGCCTGGGGCGGCGACAGCACCATCCGCAGCGCGCGCCAGTACATCGGGCCCGGCTTCGAGCTGGTGGCCTTCGATCCCAAGACCAGCATCTCGCTCGTCGGCCGCGAGGCCTTCGAGTCCGAGCTGGTGCTGGCCGGGGTGGCCGACGCCGCGGCGGCCGACGCGACCATCATGAACCAGCAGGCCTGCGCGTCGAGCCGCGTGCAATACGTCGAGGGCACCGTGGAACAGGTGGACCGCTATTGCGCCTTGTTGCAGGCGCGCCTGGGCGTCGAGCGGCACACCACGTCGGCTTGTGGCAGCCCGCTGCCCGGCAACCTGCGCGATGAAATCGACGGTCTGCGCGACATGGAGCCGCACTATCGCGTGTGGGGCGGCTATGAGGGCCGTGGCCTGGTGATCCGCTCCGAGGAGCCGGTGGAGTTTCACCCGGACGGGCGCGTCGTCAACGTCGTGCCTGTAGCCAGCCTGCAAGAAGCGGTGCTCCGCGCGAACGTGGCGACGCAGACGGTGGGCGTGTTCCCGCCGTCGCGCAAAGTTGAGTTGCGCGACTCGCTGGCGGCAGCGGGCGTGCAGCGCGTGGTGTCGCTCGGCGAAGCGGTGATGTTTGAAACCGGCATGTCGCACGACGGCTTTTATCCCCTGCAACGATTCGTGCGGTGGGTCAATGACGAGGGCTGACGAAGACGTTCCCTACCAGGGCGGCCGCACGGCCATCGTCACCGGCGCCACCGGTGGGCTGGGCTACGAAACCGCGCTGGCGCTTGCCGCCGCGCACGCCCGGGTGGTCGTGACCGGCCGCAACGCGGCCAAGGGCTGGGCGGCGGTGAACGCCATCCGCGCCCTGCACCCGCATGCCGATGTGCGTTTCGAGGCGCTGAACCTGGCCAGCCTCGCATCGGTCAAGGCCTTCAGCGACAAGATGCATGCGCGGGACAAACCCGTGCACCTGCTCGTCAACAACGCCGGCGTGATGGCACTGCCCGCCCGCAAACTCACGGGCGACGGTTTCGAGATGCAGATCGCCACCAACTACCTCGGGCACTTCGCGCTCACTGCGCAATTGCTGCCGTTGATGAAGCGTGCCACGCGCCCGCGAGTGGTCAGCCTGAGCAGCGTGGCGCACCGCGGCGCGCGCATCCACCTGGGCGATCTGCAAAGCAGCAACTACGACGCTTGGCGTGCGTATGGCCAGACCAAGCTGGCGATGCTGATGTTTGCGCTGGAACTGCAGCGGCGAAGCGACGCGAACGGATGGGGGTTGATGAGCAACGCCGCGCATCCCGGCTGGGCCCGCACAGGGCTGTTCGCCAATGGGCCCAACACCGGGCCTTGCTTGACCTGGCAGCGCGTCGTCACGGCATTGGCGGCGCCCTTCTTCAGCCACTCGGCGGAAGCGGGCGCGCTGCCGACACTCTATGCGGCCACGTCACCCGATGCGAAGGGCGGGGTGATGTACGGTCCGATCGGCTTCGGCGAAATGAAGGGCCCACCGGGGCTCGCGCGAATCGCACCGCAAGCCCAAGACACCAGCGTCGCGGAAAGCCTTTGGGATGAGTCCGTCGCGATGACCGGTGTTCCCTTCCCTGCGGCGACCCACGCCGCCCGGGAAGTCAGCGAGCCCGCCTTCTCATTTGAGATAGTAGCCGGCACGTGAGCGCACGCCGACTTCGACCCAGTCGGAGCCGGTTTCGCGCCCGCCCGCGAACGACACGATGAAGCCGCCGAGGTCGACGCGGTCGAATCGCTCGAGCGCCTCGACCAGCTTCGCGGAATCCAGCTTGCCCGTGATGCGCCTCAAGCCCTCCACGCACACGCGCGTGTTGAGGTAGGCCTCCATGCCCTCGAAGTTGACGGCATACCCCGTGCTGTACTTTTCGGCGTTGCGCTGCAGTTCCTGCGCCAGCGGCACGGCGAAGGCTTCGGGATGCGGCACCACGTTGGCGAAGCCGATGATCCGCCCCGGGAACGCGCCGTTCATGGCCACCATGCCGGTCGTGGCGAAGGAAGCGATCATGCGCGGCCATTCGGGCCGCTCGGTGTGGCCGCGTTCGGACAATTTGTCGATCGTTTCGGGCTGCAGATCCACCACGACCGCGTGATAGCCGCCGGCGCCCAGCGCCTTGACCGCCGTGTCGAACGTCGCCGGCTTGGTCACGTCGACGCGCAGCAAGGTGCTGGAAATGCGGTCCGCGTCCAGCAGGGGCTTGATGGCTTCCGCGCATTCGCTCGCGCCCGCCTGGTCGGTGAGGATGGCGGCGCGGCTCACGCCCATCGCGCGCAGCTGGCGGCTCAGCGCCTCGGCCTGCTTGTCGTTGCCGGCGCGCACGGGGAACTGGTAGCGGCTCTTGCTGCGCATCATCTCGCGCGAGCTGGACATGGCCCCCACCAGCGGCACCTGCAGCTCGCGCGCCATGAAGGCCACCGCGGCCGAGGTGGCGTCGCCACTGCAGTTGAGCAACGCGATGGCGCCCTTTTCCTTGACCAGGATGCGGGCGTTCTTCGCATGCGAGGCGGGGTCTCCCCCGTCGAGCGTGACGAGTTCGATGGGCCGGCCACCGATGCCACCGCGCGCGTTGACCGCGCCCACGCAGGCCTTGGCGCCGTCGATGATGCGGGCGGCCGAACCGTCGGAGCCCGCGCCGATGGCGACGGTCTGTCCCAGGACGATGGGTTCGGCTCGCGCGGCCCAGGCCGGTGCCACGCCCGCCGCGAGCAAGGTGGTGATGAGCGCGCGCCGCTTTGGGGAGGCGGGTGGGCATTCTTTCGACTTGTTCATTCGGGTCTCCTCGTTGTGGTTCTTCAGGGGTGAAATCGCTGCCGCAGGTCCGCTTTCCTGACCTTGCCCGAGGCAGTGCGGGGCAGGTCGTCGACGATGAAGAGTGACTCCGGCGTCTTTTGCCGGGCGACACCGGCACCCGCGAAATGGCGCTGCACCTGGGCCAGGTCGAGTTGCCAGCCGTGGTGCGGCACGACGAAGGCGCAGACTTTCTCGCCGTAGCGCACGTCCGGCATGGCGACGACGGCCACGTCCCGCACGGCCGGGTGGGTGGCCAGCACGCGCTCGACCTCCTGCGACGAGATGTTCTCGCCGCCACGGATGACGATGTCCTTCTTGCGGTCGGTGATGGACAGGCACCCGGCACTGTCCAGCCGGCCGATGTCTCCCGTGCGGAACCAGCCGTCGGCGGTGAAGGCCTGCGCGTTCAACGCCGCATCGGTGTAGCCGATGAACAGCTCGGGGCCGCGCACCAGGATGTCGCCTTCACGGCCGAGCGGCAGGTCGCGCTCGGCGTCGTCCACGATGCGCACTTCGGAGCCGGGCTGCAGGCGGCCGTCGGTATGCGCGCGCTGCTCGAAAGGCATGTCGCGCCAACCGACACTGACGGTGGAGTGTTCCGTCAAGCCGTAGGCCCGGGTGCCCGCCATCCCGGCACGGTCCGCCAGTTCGACGTGATCGGGCGTGACGCCAGTGCCGCCCAGGCTGAAGTTCGCGAGCGAAGACAGGTCTCGGCCGCCTTGCCGCGCCGCGTCGAGCAGCCCGAGCAGGTGAAACGGTGTGCCGCCCGACAGGCGCACACGATGCCGCTCCACGAGTTCCGCCGCGAGCGGCGCGTCCCAGCGGTCCATGAACACCATCTCGGTGCCGGTGACGAACGGCCGCAGCAGGAAGTTGAAGCCCGCGATGTGGCCGGCGGGAAATGGGGTCAGATAGGGTCCGTCGCCGTCGATGAAGGGGATCAGCCACTCCGCGCCCACGGTCCGGTGCGTGTGCTGCACGCCCTTCGGCGCGGCGGTGGTGCCGGAGGTGTAGAGCAGCAGGCACACGTCGTCGGGCTGGGGCTCGGCATTGGACTGCACCGCAGGCGCGCTGTCCTCCAACGCTTCGACCTCGCGCAGCGTGATCCCGCCCGCCAAAGCGCGCTCGCCGACGACGATCACGCGCTCGAGGTCGGGCAGGGCACCGATCGCCTCGACGCGCTCCAGGAAGTCGATGTTCCGCCACCGGTCGGGCACGGCGAGGAAACGCGCGCGCGATTGGCGCAGGATGAACCCGACTTCGGCCGGGCCATAGATGTGGACGATGGGCACCAGCACCGCGCCGATCTCCAGCGTCGCAAGGTAGAGCGCTGCTGTCTCGGGCGCGGTGGGCAACTGGACGGCGATGGCATCGCCCCGGCGCAGGCCGAGTGCGCGAAGTGCGCGCGCCAACCGCCGGCCCGAGGCAGCCAATTCGCCCGTCGTCGTGCTGACCTTCCCGCGTTCGAGGTTGAAGTGCAGCGGCGTGGAAGGCCGCTCGCGCACAGCGCTCGCCAGCAAGGCGCCCAGCGGCAGGGCTTCCATGGCCGTGTCGACGCGCGGCGAGGCTGTCATTGCGGGCTCGACCCGCAGTCCATGGCGACGCGGCGGGACCACGATTCAATGCGCGACCAGAGTCGCACCCGCGTCGACGCAAAGTTGTGCATGTGTGCCATACGCGGCGCGATGAACAGGCTCACGTCGCGCGAGCCGGTATAGGCCGACGGCTCAACATGCGGATCGGGGCACACGTCGCGCTCGCCCATCGCAATCAGCACCGGGACTTTGATGGCCGCGGCTTCGGCAGCGACCACGCCCGGCGTCATCATCGTCACCGCGCAGGGCGGTACCGTCAGGCTGCCCCAGGCGGGCGCCGTTCTGCGCAGCGGATAGCCGCCCTCCATGTCGGCAGCCAGGATGTCCGCGGGGACGTCGTCCCAATGGAACGGGTAGACGAAATCGACGACACCCCGGCTCGCTTCCTCGACAGAGATCGCGCCGACTTCACGCGCGCCAATGGCCGCATGGTGGTCCAGCCCGCGCTGCCGTTCGGCCGCGTCGCGCTGCGGCAGCACGGTGTGGATGGCGCTGTAGCCCAGCGGCGCGATGGCCTGGAAAGTTTCGTGGCGGCCCTGCATCACGATGGTGACGCAGCCGCCCATCGACTGCCCGATGCCGATGCGCGCCAGGCCCGGCAGCGGCGGCAGAGCGGTGGACAGCCTGCCGCCTTCCAGCCTGGCGGCAACGTCTCGCACGGCCGAGTCATTGGCCGCGGCGAGCTGCGCCACGGTGTATTCGCGCAGGTTTTCCGTCGAGCTGCCGCCCACGCCGAGATGGTCGTAGCTGATGAAGATGGTGCCCTGACGCACGTGGGCATCGGCCTGGCTGTAGCCCGCATGGCCTGGCGGCTGCATGTCGTAGTAATGGCGGGTGTAGCCCCCGCCGGGCGAAGCGAAGATGGCCACGGGCTGCGGCGGCAGGGCGTGGGCGGGCGGGAGATACGCCGTCATGGCGATCTCGTGCGTGCCAGGGTAGGGCACGGCGGCACTGACGTCGATGCGCAGTTCGATTTTCTGCATGTTTCGCCTCCTGTGGGTGCGGAGCCGTTGGCGCGGTCTAGGCGAGCAGCGCCCGCAAGGCCGCCACCAGCGCCAGCGGCTGGTCCAGCATCAGGTGGTGGCCGGCACGCACCAGCGTCACCGGGCCACGCGCGTTCGGGATCGCGGCGGCGATCCTGCGCGCGCGTTCCGCGCTGACGATCGCGCTGCACTCCGCGTGCACGTAGTCCACCGGCACGGCAATGCGTTCCAGCATGCGCATGTTGCCTTCGGGCGGCGGCAGCTGGCGCAGCAGCGGATCGAAGCGCCAGGTCCAGCCGCTGTCCGTCTGACGCAGCGAATGGCGGGCGATGTACTCCGACAGCCAAGGCGGGCAATCCTGTTCGGGCAGCAGGCGAAAGCGCGCGATGCCCGTGGCTTCGTCGGGGTAGGGGCGCGGCGTCGGCCGCCGCTCGTGCTGGGGCGGCGCTTCTTCGTCCACCGAGAAATACGAATCGAGCACGATCGCGCGGCGGATGGTTTCCGGCTGTAGCGCGCATGCCTGCAGCAGCCGCGATCCGCCGAAGCTGTGGCCAACGGCGATGCCGGGCGCGATGCCCGCATGGCGCATCACCGCCGCGATGTCGGAGAGGAAGCAGCCGTGCGCGTACTCGGCGCGCGCATCGCTCTCGCCCATGCCGCTGAAGTCGAGGGCATAGACGCGAAAGCGATCGGTGAAGAAGGGCGCGATGAAGTCCCACCAGTGGCTGTGCCCGAGGAAGCCGTGCAGGAACAGCAGGCCGGGTTTGGCGGTGTCGCCGGCGTTCCAGGACGCGTAGTGGATGCGCGTGCCGTCCGCATCCGCAAAGTGCGACGCGCGCGGCCGGCTCACGGCCCACTCGAACCACTCGGGGGCGGTCGATGTCATTGGGGAGCGTGTCGCGCGGCCGCTAGCTGACTTGGAAGCCGCCATCGACGGCCAGCAGCTGGCCGGTGATGAGGCGCGAAGCTGGGCTTGCGAAGAAGAGCGCGGCCATCGCGATGTCTTCCGGGTCGCCCATCTTGCCCAGCGGAATGCGGCCCGGCCCCATGATCGGCCCCTTGAGTTCGATATTGCTGCCCGCCGCTTTCGCGCCGGCGGTGAGCACGCCGCCCGGCAGCACCGCATTCACGCGGATACCGTCGGCCGCGAACTCCAGCGCGGTGGTCTTGGTCAAGCTGTTCACGCCGGCCTTGGACGCGTTGTAGGTGGCGTTGTGGTAGACCACAGCCTGCATCGACGACACCGACGAGATGTTGACGATGGCGCCGCCCGTGCCCTGGGCCTGCATGCGGCGAATCGCTTCGCGCAGGCAAAGGAAGGTGCCGCGCAGGTTGACCGAATGCAGCTTGTCCCAGAACGCCGCGTCCACTTCCAGGAAGGGCTTCTTGGGAAAGATCGCGGCGTTGTTGACGAGCACGTCGAGGCTGCCGAACTCGCTGATGGCGCGGTCCAGCATGGCCGCGACCTGCACGTCCTGCGAAACGTCGGCCGCGGCAGCCACGGCTTTGCCGCCGGCTTCGCGAATGGCATGCGCCACGCTTTCCGCCGCGTCCGCATTGATGTCGGCCACGACGACTTTGGCGCCGGCCTGCGCGAAGAGCTGCGCGATGGCCTGGCCGATGCCCGCGCCCGCGCCGGTGACGACTGCCGTTTTGTCTTTGAGGCTCAGAGGGCCTTCGCTGATGTCCATGTCAATTCCTTGTCGAAGTACGTGACTTATCGCGGGCCACCGCGGAACCGGCTTTGCTGGGCCGCTGGTGGCGCCCCCCCTTGAGGGGGAGGCGCCGAAGGCGCTTCGGGGGTGTCACCTCATTTTTTTCCATTGATCGTCGGTCCAGTCCTGCATGGCGCGGAAGGTGGGGCCGCCGGCTCCCTGCATCCAGCGCCCGCCGTCCATCACGATCAGGTCGCCGGTGATGTAGCCCGAACCGTCGGCGGCCAGGTACGCGTACAGATCGCACAGCTCCTGGTGGTCACCGAAGCGGCGCAGCGGCACGCCGCGCTCTTGCGGCTCGACCTGGCTGCCCGGCGGGTACAGCTTTTCCCACGCGCCTTCGGTGGGGAACAATCCGGGCGCGACGCAATTGAGGCGGATGTTTTTTGGGCCCCACTCCACAGCCAGGCTGCGCGTCATGGCCAGCACGCCGGCCTTGGCCGCGGCCGAGGCGGCAGTGAAAGCCTGACCGGTGATCACGGGTGCGGACACGGTGCTGATGACGTTGCCGCCGCGCCCGCCCTCGATCCAGCGCCGGCCGGCGGCGATGGTGCAGTAGAAGCTGCCGTGCAGCACGATGCCCAACACGGCATCCACAGCGCGCGACGAGAGCTTGTCCGTGCGTGCGATGAAGTTGGCGGCCGCGTTGTTGACCAGCAGATCGAGCGGGCCGGTCTGCCAGATCGCGTCCATCATGGCCTCGACTTGTGCGGCATCCCGCACGTCGCAGGTCAATGTGTCGACCTTCGCGCCCGGCAGTGCAGCGGTGAACTCGGCGGCTGTGGCGTCGAGCACCTCCTTGCGCCGCCCGCAGATGACGAGGTGCGCGCCCAGCTCCAGGTAGCGCCGGCCGATGCTCTTGCCGAGCCCGGTGCCGCCCCCCGTGATGAGGATCTTTTTGCCCGCGAGCAGGTCGTTCTTGAACATGGAAATTCCGATTGGGTTATCGCCCGGTGAATTGGGCAGCGCGTTTTTCGGCGAAAGACTTGCGGCCCTCCACGGCGTCTTCGGTGCCATACAAATAGGTGTTCTTCGCAGTAGCGTGCGTCGCCGAGTGCATCCAGCCCGTGCCGAGCGACAGCCGCGCGTTCTCTATCGTGGCCTGCACCGCCAACGGTGCCTGCTGCGCGACGCGCTGCGCATAGGCCAGGGCGCGCTCGAACTGCTCGCCGGCCGGCACCACTTCCTGTACCAGGCCGATCCGCAGCGCCTCGGCGCTGTTGAACTCGTCGCCTGTGAGCAGCCACTTCATCGCGTTGCCCCAGCCCGCGCGCTCGATGAAGCGGAAGCTGCCGCCAGCGCCGGGCATGATCCCGCGTTGCACTTCCATCTGCGCGAAGCGGCAGTTGTCGGCGGCGATGACCACGTCGGCGGCCAGCATCAGCTCGATGGCGATCGTGAAGCACAGGCCGTGCATGGCGGCGACCACCGGCTTCTTGCGGTAAGGTTCGCGCATCTGGGCCGGATCGACCAGGTGCAGGGGCACATAAGGCGTTCCGGATTTGCGGTACTCGGCCATCAGCGGCAGGTCCACACCGCCGGAGAAGTGATCGCCCTTGGCGTAGAGCAGGCCGACGAACAGGTCGGGCGAGTTCTCGAGCCGCGTGTAGGCCTCACCCAGCTCGCGGAACATGCGGGGCGTGAAACCGTTGCGCTTTTCGACGCGGTCCACGCCCATCAGCAGAACGGAGCCGCGCTGCTCCACGGCGATTTGTCCCTCGGGGTGTCTTTCACTCATAAGAATTCTCCATACAGCTCGACATGGTGTTCGGTGTTTCCCCAGGTCATGTCGATCGCCGTCAATCGTTTGAAATAGTGGCCGCAGGGCATCTCGTCCGTCATGCCCATGCCGCCGTGAAGTTGCGTCGCCTGCTGGCCGACGTAGCGGCCGTTCTTGCCCGCCATGGCCTTGGCGGCGCTGGCGGCGCGGCGGCGAAGCGCGCGATCGGTCCCGTCGACGTGGGCGGCGGCCATCAAGGCCAATGCGCGGGTCTGTTCGACGGCGATGCGCATGTCGGCTGCGCGGTGCTGCAGCACCTGGAAGCTGCCGATCGCCACGCCGAATTGTTTGCGCGTCTCGATGTACTCGCAGGTGAGATCGCACAGCTTGTCCATGCTGCCCACGGCTTCGGCGGCCAGTGCGGCAAGGCCTTGATCGATTGCCCACTCGGCCAGGGCGAGACCTTGGTCGACTCCGCCGATCACCAGCGCATCCTCGACAGCGACCGCATCGAGCCGGAGTTCAGCGCAACGCTGTCCGTCGATGGTCGGGAAGCCTTGCACCGAAACGCCGGCCGCTTTCGCGTTCACCAGAAACAAGGTGAGGCCCTCGGCCGCGGGAGTGCCCGGCCGCGTGCGGGCTGTGACGAGGAACCAGTCGGCGCTGTCGCCGTGCAGCACGACCGACTTGGCGCCGTCGAGCCGCCAGCCATCGCCTGCGCGCTGGGCGCGCGTGCGGACGTCGTGCAGGTCATAGCGGCCCTGCGGCTCCAGCACCGCCAGGGCGAAACGAAGCGCGCCCTCGGCAATCTTGTTGAGGAACCGGTCCTTCTGCGCCTCGCTGCCATGGGTTGCGAATAGGCGCGGCGCAATGACGCCGGTGGTGATGTAGGGCTCGACCACCAGGCCGCGCCCCAGTGCTTCCATCACGATCATGGTTTCGACCGGTCCGCCGCCGATGCCGCCGTGGGCTTCAGGCACGTTCAGCGCGAACAGGCCCATGTCGGCCAATTGGTCCCACAGGTCTTCGCTGAATCCGGGCGCATCCGCCCCGAGCGATGCCAGGCGTTTGGCGCGTGCCTCGAAACCATAGTGGTCCTGCACGAAGCGGCCGACCGTGTCGGCGAGCATCTGCTGCTCTTCATTCAAGGTGAAGTTCATAGGGCGACCAGCGACTTTCCGATCAGGCCACGCTGGATCTCGTTGGTGCCGCCGTAGATGGCGACCTTGCGCAGGTCCAGGTACAGGCCGGCCAGCGGGTTCAGTTCCACGCCGCCCGCGGTCGGGCCATCGAAGCCGAACACCGTCGCCTCGTCCAGGAAGGGCACGGCATACGGGCCCGCGCATTCCATCAGCAGTTCACCCAGCTCGCCCTGGATCTCCGAGCCGCGGATCTTCAGCATCGACGGCTCGGCGCCCAGGCCGCGGCCGGCTTGCTCGAGCGAGACCAAGCGTGCCAGCGACCACTCGTGGGCCAGCACGTCGATCTCGATCTTCGCGATGCGGTCGCGAAAGCGCGGATCCTGGATCAGCGGGTGGCCATGCTTGGTCTGCACGCGAGCGACTTCCTTCAGCCGGCGCAGCAAGCGCTTGCACATGCCCAGGCCGGCGATGGCGGTGCGCTCATGGCCGAGCAGGTATTTGGCCAAAGTCCAGCCGTCGTTTTCTTCGCCGACGAGGTTTTCCACGGGCACCTGCACGCCGTCGAGGAAAACTTCGTTCACGTCGTGGCCACCGTCGAGCGTCTTGATCGGCCGCACGGTGATGCCCTTGGCGTCCATGGGAATCAAGAGCAGCGAGATGCCGCGCTGCGGTTTGCCGCTGGCGTCGGTGCGCACCAGCGCGAACATCCAGTTGGCCCACTGCGCGAACGAGGTCCAGATCTTCTGGCCGGTGACGACGTAGTGCGAGCCGTGGCGTTCGGCGCGCGTCTTGAGCGACGCGAGGTCGGAACCGGCGCCCGGCTCCGAATAGCCCTGGCACCACCAGTCGTCCATCGAGACGATGCGCGGCAAGAAGCGCTCTTTCTGCGCGGGCGTACCGTACTTCATCAGTACGGGCGCGATCATCGACAGGCCGAACGGCATCTGGCGCGGCGCACCGGCACTAAAGCATTCCTCTTCGAAGATGTTGCGCTGCACGGCGTTCCAGCCGCAGCCGCCGTGTTCAAGCGGCCAGCCCGGCGCGCCCCAGCCGCGGCCGGCGAGGATGCGCTGCCAACGCACGTAGTCTTCGCGCTCCACGCGCAGAAAGCCCAGCACCTTGGCGCGGATGTCGTCCGGCAGGTTCGCGGCGACGAAGTCACGAACTTCCTGGCGGAAGGCCAGGTCCTCGGGGGAATCGTGCAGGTCCATCCTATTGGCCAGTGAACTTGGGCGGGCGCTTTTCCTTGAAGGCGTTCTTGCCTTCCTGGAAGTCTTCGCACACATTGGAGGACAGCATCTCGCGGCTGTCCGCGGCTACGGCTTCTTGCAGCGACTGGAACGGCAGCTCCCACATCTGATGTTTAAGCACGCGGGTCGAGCGCGGCGAGCACAGCTGAGCCATATCCTTTGCGTAGGCGCGCGTCGCGGCAGCGAGGCCGTCGCGCGGGTGCAGCTGGCTCGCCAGCCCCATGCGCAGCGCCTCTTCGCCCTTGACCTTGCGCGCCGACAGCAGCAGGTCCATCGCGTTCGAATGCCCGACCACGTTGCGCAGCGCCCAGGCCATGCCGTATTCGCTGGCCAGGCCGATGCGGGCGAAGGCCGTGGTGAATACGGCATCGTCGGCGGCGATGCGCACGTCGGCGAACAGCGCGTGGACCAGTCCCAGCCCGGCGGCGGCGCCGTTGATCATCGCGATGATGGGCTTGCCGATGGCGGGGAAATAGCTGGCCCGGCCCTGGTAGTCCGGCCGGCGGCTGAAGTCGTAGGGGCGCGGCAGCTTGTCCAGCAGTTGCTGCGGGTTCGCGTCCTGGCCTTTGAAGCCCGTGACGTCACCGCCCGCGCAGAAGGCGCGGCCCGCGCCGGTCAGCACGACAACGCGCACCGCGTCGTCGGCATCCGCCTGCCGCATGGCGCGCCAGACCTCGTCGGCCATCACGTCGGTCCAGGCGTTCAGCGCCTCGGGGCGGTTGAGGGTCACGGTGGCGATGCCCTCGCTCGCCTCATACAGGATCTGTTCGTAGCTCATGTCGATTCCCCTTCAGCGAGTCAGGGCCTCGATTTCGCGCGCGCCGTATCCCAGGGCCCCGAGTACTTCGGCATTGTGCTCGCCCAAGAGGGGCGGCGGGCGATGCAGGCCCGCCGGCGTTTCCGAGAATTGGGTGGGGACGGCGGTGGTCAGCATCGGCCCCTCCGTGGGGTGCTCGTAGCGCTGGAAGAAACCCGTTTCGTTCAGGTAGGGGTCGGCCAGCATGTCCTGGAAGCTCGCGACCGGGCCGTTGGGAATTTCGATGGCGTTGAGCACGCCGCGCCAGTGCGCGGTGGTCTGCGCCTTCATCTGGTCCGACACGGTGCCGTACACCGCATCGACGTGCCGGATGCGCGCTTCGTGCGTGCAAAAGCGCTCGTCTTCCAGCAATTCGGCCCGGCCGATCGCCGGCAGCAGCCGCTTCCATTGTTCGTCGTTCACCGCCAGCAGGCAGATGAAGCCGTCCTTGGTTTCGTAGGGACGGCGGTGTTCCGACAGCAGCCGAACGTAGCCCACGCCGGTGCCCAGCGGTGGATCGAATGCCGCGCCCCACAGGTGCTCCTGCAGGTTGAAGGCGACGATCGATTCCAGCATCGGCACCCGCACCAGCTGCCCCCGGCCGGTGCGCTCGCGTGAATACAGGGCCATGCCGATGGCCGAGGACAGCATGTAGCCGCAGAACTTGTCGACGATGACGGTGGGCAGGTAGCGCGCGACACCGACCGACTGCAGCATCAGGTCGGCCAGGCCCGCTTCGCCCTGCACCACGTCGTCGAAGGCCGGGTCGTTCTCGCGCGGGCTGCCGGGCATGTAACCGCAGCCGTAGCCGTAGATGATGCGCGGATTGCGGCTCGCGATTTCGTCGTAGCCGATGCCCAGGCGCTCGGCGGCGGCGGGCCGCATGCTGTGCACGAAGACGTCGGCCTGCGCCACCAGCCGCAGCAGAACCTCGCGCGCTTCCGGGCGCTTGAGGTTCAGCGTCACGCTGCGCTTGTTGCGGTTCATGTTCAGGTGCATGGCCGCCATGTTGGCGTTGCGTCCCGGGCCGTTCTGGCGGTTCGGGTCACCGTCGGGGGTTTCCACCTTCACCACGTCGGCGCCCATGTCGCCCAGCACCATGGTGCACAGCGGACCCAGCACGTTGACGGTGAGGTCGATCACCCGCACGCCGGTCAGCGGGCCGGTGGGGGCGTGATGCCCGGCCGGCGCCGACGTCATTGCGTGGCCTCGCCGCGGCACTTGAGCATCCGCATCGGCGTGTATTCCATGACCACGGTCCCGTCCTGCTTGACGACGCGGTTGCGGGTGCGCACCAGGGCGCGTCCGGCGCGTGTCTCGGAACGGCGCGATTCGATCACTTCGCATTCGACGTGGATGGTGTCGCCGGCGAAGGTCGGGCCCTTCACGTCCAGCTGCATGCCCAGGAAGGCGAGGCCGGTGCCCTGCATGGTGGCCTGGGCCAGCAGCCCTTCGGCGAAGCAATAGACCAGGGAGCCGGGCGCGAGCCGGCCCTTGAAGCCGGCCACGTTCTTCAGGAACTCCAGGTTGGTGAACAGCACCTCGGTCATGCCGATGGTGTTGATGAAGTTGACGATGTCGGGCTCGGTGACCGTGCGTCCCACGGTCTGAAAGGTTCGACCCAGGGGAAGGTCTTCGAAGTAATAGCCCAGGCCTGCGGTTTCCATGCTTCTCCTTTGTGGGGCGCTTTTCAAAAGCGCTTCCATTTCTGAACGATGTTCGGTAATATAAACGCTGAACCGAATCAACGTCAACCTGCAAACCCCGGGATTTCCCGCAGTTGCCCCTGAAAAAGAAGGATGGAGACATGCCCGAAAGCATCGACCGCTATGCCCGTTACACGCGCCTGAAGTTTGACCGGCCGCATCCGCGCGTGCTGCGCATCACTCTGAATTCGCCTCTGAAGATGGGCGCCATGGACTCGCAGATGCACCGCGAAGCCTCGGAGATCTGGGCCGACGTCGACGCCGACGACAGCGTGTCCGTCGCGATCATCACCGGCGACGGCGCGACCTTTTCCGCCGGCGGCGACTTGAACCATGAGCGCAAGGTCTGCGAGGACTACGCGCTTCGCATGCAGGCCATGACCGAGACCCGCAACCTGGTGATGGGCATGATCAATTGCAGGAAGCCCATCGTCAGCGCCGCGCGCGGCTGGGCCGTGGGTGCAGGGCTGGCTCTGCTCATCCTGGCCGACATCTCGATCGCCTCGAAGGACGCGAAGTTCTCCGATGGCCACCTGAAGATCGGCGTGGCCTCGGGCGATCACGCCACCATCATCTGGCCGCTTCTCTGCGGCATGGCCAAGGCCAAGTACTACCTGATGACGGCCGACAACTTCACGGGCGAGGAAGCGGAGCGCATGAACCTGATCTCCATGGCCTTGCCCGATGCGGAGGTCGAGGCCAAAGCGGTGGAGATCGCCTCGCGCCTGGCGCAGAGCGCCCCTGCAGCATTGCGTTGGACCAAGCACACGATGAACCACTGGCTGCGCCAGGCCGCGCCGATCTTCGACGCCTCGCTCGCGCTGGAATTCATCGGCTTCGCGGGACCCGAAGGCATGGAGGGCATCGACGCCTTCCTGCAAAAGCGCAAACCGGCTTTCAGCCAGGACACACCGGTCTGACCCATGCGCACCATCGGCGAACTCCTGGAGCGCAACGCCAGGTTCTACCCTCATAAGGAAGCGCTTGTCTGCGGCGGCCGCCGGCTGACCTGGCGCGGACTGGCCGACCGGGCCCGGCGCCTGGCCGATGGGCTGCATAAGCTCGGCCTGGGCCGGCAGGACCGCGTGGCCATCCTGGCGATGAACTGCCCGGAATACATGGAACTGCTGAGCGCGGGGGACTGGGCCGGCTACATCGTCACCACCGTCAACTTCCGCCTGGCGCCGCCCGAGATCGAATGGCTGCTGGGTGATGCCACGCCGCGCGTCCTCGTGTTCGAGGCGCAGTACACGGAACTGGTCAACGCACTGCGTGGCAAGTTTCCGGGCATCGTCGCCTATGTCTGCATCGGCGGTGAGGTGCCCAGCTGGGCCCAGCCGTTCGAAACCGTCGCGGCGAACGGATCGGCTGAAGGACCTCCCTTCCGGTCGCAGCCGGAAGACTACGGCGCGCTGGTCTACACGAGCGGCACCACCGGCCGCCCCAAGGGGGCCTTGCGCAGCCAATGGCGCTGGGTCGCCACGGCCGAGGGCGGCGCGTACTCGAGCGAATTCAGTTCGGACACCCGCGTGCTGCTGGCCACGCCCGCCTTTCACGTCGGTGTGATCGGCTACGCGCTGCAGGCTGCGTGGCATGCCGGCACCGTGGTGCTGCATCGCGGCTTCGATGCCGATGCGATCCTGGCGGCGATCGAGTCCGAGCGCATCACCTTCACCTTCGTCGTCTCGGCGATGCTGCAGGCGCTGCTGGATTCGCCGGCCATTGCAGACGCAGACCTATCGAGCATGCGCAACATCGTCACCGCCGCCGCGCCGGTGCCGGTGCCGTTGCTCAAGCGCGCGGTGGCGAGACTGGGGCCGATCTTCTCCATTCAATATGGGGCGACGGAGACGGGGGCGACCGTGATGTTTGCGCACGAGGTCAAGCCCGAAGGAACGGAAGTTGACATCCGGCGCACGGCGTCCGTCGGTCATCCTGGGCCGCGCACGCGCCTGCGCGTGGTCGACGACCAAGGCGGCGATTGCCCCGTCGGCGTGCCGGGTGAAGTCTGGACGCACACCGACCAACGCTTCGACGCCTACTGGAACAACACGGCCGCGACGCTGGACGCGTTGCGCGACGGCTGGTATCGCACCGGCGACGTCGGCTATCTCGATGAAGACGGCTACCTTTTCCTGGTAGACCGCAAGAAGGACATGATCATCTCCGGCGGCGAGAACATCTACAGCCGCGAAGTCGAGGATGCCGTGCAGGCTTTCCCCGGCGTGGCCGAGGCGGCCGTGATCGGCGTGCCCGACGCCAAATGGGGCGAGGTCGTCAAGGCCTATGTCGTGTGCGTGCCCGGTGCCGCCGCCCAGCCCGAAGACGTCATCGCGCATTGCAAGCGCCTCATCGCCGGCTACAAGTGCCCCAAGCAGGTCGAAGTCGTGGCTGCGTTGCCGCGTGTCGCCAGCGGCAAGGTCAACAAGGTCGCGCTGCGTGAACTTTCCCGCAGCGCCTGAAGGACTCGCTCATGTTTGAACTCTCACAGGAAGGCCGCGTCGCTGTCTTGACACTCTGCCGGCCGCCCGTCAACGCGATCAGCGAAGAGTGGGGCGATGCGCTGCTCGAACTGCTCGATGATCTCGATTCGCGCGAAGACTGGAACGTGCTGCATCTTCGCAGCAGCCAGAAGGTCTTCGCTGCGGGTGCGGATCTCGCGCAGATCGAATCCTGGCTGGACAGGCCTCGGCCGGCGGAGGTGCTGTCGGCCTACATCAAACGGCTGCAGGGCGTGTTCGCGCGGCTGGAATCGCTTTCGCGCATCACCATCGCGGAGATCGGCGGCGCGGCATTGGGCGGCGGACTGGAGCTGGCGCTGGCCTGCGACCTGCGAATCGCCGCGCACGAGGCGAAGATCGGCTTGCCCGAAGTCGGCATCGGGCTGATTCCCGGTTTGGGCGGCACGCAGCGGCTCACCCGCCTGGCTGGCCGCGGCGTCGCCTCGCGAATGATCCTCACGGCCGAGCCGGTCGATGGCCGCGAGGCGCTCGCGTTGGGCATCGTGCAATGGGCCGTGCCCCGCGCCGATTTGCCCGCCGAAGCGGCCCGCATCGCGCAGCGCATCGGCTCGCTGCCGCTGCCCGCACTTCGCGTTGCCAAGGAGTTGATTGCCTCCCATGGCGCGGGCCATGAAGCCGGCTACGCGCTGGAACGCGAACTGGGTGGCGGGCTGCTGCTCACGCCCGAAGCCAACGAACGAATCACCGCCTTCATCAGGAAGAGCGCTACCAACCTCAAGACCCAGGAACCGAAACAATGAACGACATCACCAACAACACGAGCTGGCGCCACGTCACCGACCTCACCGGCAAAACGGTGGTCATCACCGGCTGCGCCTCTGGCATCGGCCGCGCGACAGCGATGCAATTCGCGAGTGCCGGCGCCATCGTCTACGGCGGTGACCGCAACGAGGCGGACGGCCAGGCAACCATCTCGGCGATCCGCGAGGCCGGCGGCCAGGGCGACTTCATCAAGCTCGACCTGACCAGCGGCGCGAGCATCGACGCCTTCGTCGATACCGCCGTGGGCAAGATCGGCGGCGCGCCCGACATCATCGCCAACGTCGCGGGGCTGGACCGCGTGATGCCTTTCGTCGAGAACACGCCGGACGTGTGGGAACTGCTGGCGCAAGTCAACTACATCGGCCCGGTGCGGATGATCCACCGCTTCCTCCCGCTGATGCTGGAGCGCCGCAGCGGCAAGATCGTGACGGTGGCCAGCGACGCCGGTCGCGTGGGCAGCATGGGCGAGACTTTCTACGCGGGCACCAAGGGCGCGATCATTGCGTTCACCAAGTCGCTGGCACGCGAAACGGCACGCGCGGGCCTGACGTGCAACTGCGTCGCACCGGGACCGACCGACACGCCGCTCTTCAACGGCACGATCCCTGAAGGCAAACTGCGCGACGCGCTGATCAAGGCGATCCCGCTGAAGCGCCTTGCGCAGCCGGTCGAGATCGCGCACACCATCGTGTACCTGGCCACGCCGGCGACGGACTTCATGACCGGGCAGGTCATTTCCGTCAGCGGCGGTCTCACCATGCACGGTTGAGCTCCGCGATGGATTGCGGGTCGAGCCCGCAATGACAGAGAAACCGAGAAGGCAATCTTGAAATGAATCCCGAAAAAGAATTCTTCGAACACCTGGCCGAAGGCCGCTTCATGATCCAGAAGAGCGGCAGCACGGGCGGCCATGTGTTCTACCCGCGCGTAGCCGAACCCGGCACGGGCGCTACTGACCTGGAATGGGTGCCGGCCAGCGGGCGCGGCACGGTGTACTCCACCACTGTCATTCGCCAGAAGCCGCCCACGCCCAACTACAACGTGGCGTTGATCGACCTGGCCGAAGGGCCGCGCATGATGAGCCGCGTCGACGGCATCGCGCCCGAAGAGGTGAAGATCGGCATGCAGGTTCTGGCCAAGGTCGTGCGCGAGAACGATCAGCCGCTCGTCGTGTTCGAGCCGGCATGAGGACCGCGATGAACGAGAGATTTCCCCGCGGCCGTGCCGCCATCGTGGGCAGTGCCACCTTCGGCTGCGGCGAAGCGCCCGGCTACACCTCGCTCGAGCTGGCGCACCAGGCCAGCGTGCAGGCCCTGTCCGCTGCCGGGCTCAAACCGTCAGATGTGGACGGCCTTTTCACCGTGCTGATGGACGATTCGCTGTCCGGCCTGTCGATGGCCGAAACGCTGGGCATCCACCCGCGCTTCCTGGACAACAACCGCACCGGCGGCTCTTCGTTCCAGGTGCACGCGATCCTCGCCGCGATGGCGCTGGACGCGGGCCTGTGTGATGTCGCGCTGATTGCCTACGGCAGCAATCAGCGCAGCAGCACGGGCAAGCTATTGCAATCCTCGCGGCCCTCGCCATGGGAAACGCCTTACCGTCCGCTGCGTCCCATCTCCTCCTACGCGATGGCCGCCGCTCGGCATATGCACCAGTACGGCACGACCAAGGAGCAGCTCGGCGCAGTCGCCGTGGCAGCGCGGCAGTGGGCGCAATTGAACCCCGAAGCCTTCGTGCGCGACCCGCTGACGCTGGACGACTACATGAAGGCGCGCCTGGTGGCCGACCCTTTCGGTGTGCGCGATTGCTGCCTCGTCACCGACGGCGCGGCCGCCGTGGTGATGACGCGAGCCGACCGGGCAAAGGATCTTGCCAAGCGCCCGATCTACCTGCTCGGCGGCGCGCAAAGCGCCACACACCGCGAGATTGCCAGCATGCCCGACCTGACCGTGACCGGCCTGGCGGATGCGGGCGCGCGCGCGTACGCGCAAGCGGGCGTGAGCGCGAAGGACATCGACGTGGTCGAGCTCTACGACGCGTTCACCATCAACCCGATCCTGTTCCTGGAAGACCTGGGCTTTTGCGCGAAGGGCGAGGGCGGCGCCTTCGTCGAAGGCGGGCGCATCGCGCCGGGTGGATCGCTGGCCGTCAACACAAACGGTGGAGGCCTCTCCTGCGTGCATCCCGGCATGTATGGCCTCTTCACCATCGTCGAGGCGACGCGCCAGTTGACCGGTGAATGCGGCGACCGACAGGTGAAAGACGCGAAGCTGGCCATCGCGCAAGGCAACGGCGGGGAACTGTCCCACGAAGCGCTGGTCATCCTCGGCACCGAAGAAGCATTGTGAACTCATCATGTTGAACTACGAGGTCTGCAAGAACTGGACGTTTCCCGACATCGTCCACCGGTACACCGAGCGCGACACCATGCTCTACGCATTGGGTCTGGGCTTCGGCCAGGACCCGATGGACCGGGGCGCTCTGCGCTTCGTCTACGAGAAAGACCTTCAGGCGGTGCCCACGATGGCGACCACGATGGGTTCGCCCGGCATCTGGTGGCGCGATCCGCGCACCGGTGCCGACGCGGTGAAGCTGGTGCATGGCGAGCAGGACATCCGCGTGCACAAACCACTGGCGCCCAGCGGCACGCTCGTCGCGCGCAATCGCGTGGTGTCGCTGACCGACAAGGGCGCGGGCAAAGGCGCGATCGCCGTGCTGCTGCGCACGCTGATCGATGAAGCGAGCGGGGAGACGGTCGCCGAGAGCCGGAACGTCACCTTCCTGCGCGGTGACGGCGGGTTCAGCGAGACGAGCGGTGTGTCCGATCCGGGACCCGAGGCCTTGCCTGCCGTGCCGGAACGCGCAGCCGACATCGAGGTGAGCTATGCCACGCGGCCCGAAACCGCGTTGCTCTACCGCTTGAGCGGCGACGTCAACCCACTGCACGCGGACCCGGACATCGCGGCCAAGGCCGGCTTTCATGCACCCATCCTCCACGGGCTGTGCACGTACGGCATGGGCGCGCGCGCTGTCATTGAGCAGGTGCTGGGCCACGATGCCGCGCGGCTCAAGCGACTCGCCGTGCGGTTCACTTCGCCGGTGTGGCCGGGCGAGACTGTGCGCTATGAACTCTGGCGTGAGGGCGATACCGTCCTGCGATTGCGCGCCACCGTGGATGCGCGCAAGACGGTCGTCCTGAACAACGGCGTGGTGGAGATATCGTGAACGACACCCTACCGCGATGAACTTCAGCTACTCTGATGCCGAGCGAGCCTTCCGCGCGGAGGTGCGCGAATTCCTTGCTGCCCACCTGCCGCCCGCCATGGCGCATCGCCACGCGCTCGGTTTTCATCCCTTGCCCCAAGCCGACCTGCAGGACTGGAACCGCATCCTTGCCGACAAAGGCTGGGCCGCGCCACATTGGCCGGTAGAACATGGCGGGCCGGGGTGGACGCCGATGCAGCGCCACATTTTCGAGGAAGAGTGCCGCGAGGCGGGCGCGCCGGATTTGAGCTGGCAGGGCCTGCGGCTGTGCGGGCCGGTGATCTACACCTTCGGCAACGAGGAGCAGAAGGCCCGTTTCCTGCCGCCCATCCTGCGCGGCGATTTCCTGCTGGCCCAGGGCTTTTCGGAGCCCAACGCCGGCTCGGACCTCGCTTCGCTCAAGACCAGTGCAGTGCGAGAGGGTGACCATTACATCGTCAACGGCCAAAAGACCTGGAGCAGCGAAGGCCACTACGCGGACTGGGGATTCTTCCTCGTGCGCACAGACGCCACGGTCAAGCCGCAGCGCGGCATCTCCTTCTTGATGATGGACCTGCGCAGCCCCGGCGTCACCGTGCGGCCGATCCGCATGTTCAACGGCATGCACTACGTCAACGAGATCTTCCTCGACAACGTGCGGGTGCCGGCGGAGAACCTGGTGGGCGAAGAGGGTGCGGGTTGGCGCTACGCGAAGTTCCTGCTCGACAACGAACGGACCTCGAGCGCCTTCATCCACTTTTCGCGGCATTGGCTGGAACGCGCCCGGGCCATCGCCCTGCGGCAGAAGTCCGGGGGCACGCCCTTGATCGAGTCGCCCGCGTTCGCCCGGCGCCTGGCGGCCGTCGAGATCGAACTACGGGCGCTCGAATACTCCGTGCTGCGCGTGCTCACGCACGAGCCGACGAGCTGGGACGCGACGGCGGTGGCGTCCGCGCTCAAGGTGCGGGGCTCCGAAATCCAGCAGAAGGTGACTGAGCTGGCCCTGGATGCTTTGGGCTGGCAGGGCCTGCGCGCGATCGAAGGCTTCGACGACCCGCTGGCCGCCGAGACGGTCCAGAATAGCCACTGGCCCGCCGATGTGGCGGGCGTCGGCTCGGGCATGCTGCAGACGCGGGCCGTCACGATCTATGGCGGGGCGAAGGAAGTTCAGAAGAACATCATTTCGCGCCTGGCCTTCAACCTCTGAGGAGCACCGCATGCAAGACAAGACCGTGATCGTGACCGGCGCGTTCGGCGCGCTGGGCCGTGTTGTCGCCCGCACGCTGGCGGGCCAGGGCGCGAAGCTGGCGCTGGTCGACGCCGCGCCAACCGTGCCCGAGGCGCTGGCCGCGGAGTTTTCCGCGCACCTGCTGCTGCCGGGCGTGGACCTGGCCGACCAAGGCGCGACCCAGGCCATGGTCGCCGGGGCGCTGGCGCGCTATCGCACGCTCGACGCCGTCGTCAACGTCGCGGGTGCGTTTCGCTGGGAGACGATTGCCGATGGCGACCCCGCCACCTGGGACATGCTGTTCACCGTCAATGTGAAAACCGCGCTGCACGTCTGCCGCGCCGCGTTGCCGCATCTGCTGGACCGGCCGGGCTCGCGCATCGTGAACATCGGCGCCGGCGCGGCCGGCAAAGCCGCGGCGGGGATGGGCGCGTATGCGGCATCCAAGTCGGCCGTGCTGCGACTGACCGAAGCGCTGTCCGAAGAAGCGAAAGACCGCGGCGTCACCGTCAACGCCATCCTGCCCAGCATCATCGACACGCCCGCCAACCGAAAAGACATGCCGGACGCGGACTTCTCGCGCTGGGTGACACCTGAAGCCATCGCCGACGTCGTGGCCTTCCTGCTCTCCGACGCGGCACGCGCCATCACCGGCGCAGGCATCCCCGTCATGGGCCGAGTCTGAATTCATTGCCTGAGGAGACATCATGGCCAAGTGGTTGAAAACCAGCGAAACACTCATCTTCCACGTGGCCGACCGCGTTGCGCGCATCACGCTCAATCGCCCGGACAAGCGCAATGCGCTGACCCCGCAGGCGCTGGCGGAACTGAGCGATGCCCTGCTGGAAGCCGACGACCGCACCGACGTCCATGCCATCGTGCTGGCCGGCGCGGGCCGGGACTTCTGCGCGGGCTATGACCTCACCGGCGCGTACGCCGGCGAAGGTGCCGCCGATGGGCCGGCGTACCGCTCGCAGAACGGCACCATCGACGACGATTGCTGGCAGCTCGAGCAGACGCAGAAGAAGACGCTCGCGATGTTCGACATCCACAAGCCGGTGATCGCCCAGGTGCAGGGCAACTGCCTGGCGGGCGGCACGGACCTGGCGCTGATGTGCGACATGGTGGTGGCGGCCGACGACGCGCGCATCGGCTTCCCGGCGGCGCGCGCCAACGGCACGCCGCCGCAGAACATGTTCGTCTACCACGTCGGCCCGCAGTGGGCCAAGCGCCTGTTGATGACGGGCGACTGGATCAGCGGGCAGGACGCCGCGCGCATCGGCCTGGTCATGGAGTCGGTGCCCGCCGCGGAGCTGGACGCTGCCGTGCGCGAACTCGCGCGCCGCGTCGCCCTGGTGGACGCGGAGCTGCTCTCCGCGCACAAGCGCGTGGTCAACCTGTCGCTGGAGCTGGCCGGTGCCCGCACCATGCAGCGTCTTTCGGCGGAGATGGACGCGCGCGCGCACCTCTCGCGCGGGCCGCGACGCAGCCAGTTTCGCGCCGACATGGCCGATGCCGGGCTGAAGACCGCGCTGAAGAACCGCGACGAGCCGTTCGGCGACGGGCAGGTGAAACTGACGCCCCGCTGAGGGAAAGCAGATCTGTCATCCCGGACCCTGTGAGACCTCGCGGCAACGCCGTGCATGGCCGGGCCGCGGCGCGATGGCTACGGCGTCCGGCATCGCTTGCTATCGCAAGCTCCTGCCGGAGTCCCCGCGCTGAACGGTCTTGCGGCCCGCGCGGCACAACTCGCCTCCGCTTCGCTGCGACTCAAACAGGTGCCGCGAGCATGAGACGGTCGCGTCGCAAGCGACGCTGGGCCGCAGGACCGTCCACCGCGGGCGCCTGAGCTTTATTCGCGCCGCGGCCCGGCCATGCACGGCGTTGCAGTGAGCGAGTGGCGTTCCGGCGGTGGCGCGCCGAGGTTGCAGCAGAAAGATGAAGCGGTGGCCGACGACCGGTGGCGCGCCAACAAGGTCTCTGCGAAGCTGTGCGTGGGCGGGCTGCGGCGCGAATAAAGCCCCGGCGCAAGGGATTCGGCAGGAGGTGCGAAGCACCGAAGCCGAACGCCGTAGCCATCGCGCCGCAGCCCGCCCACGCACAGCTTCGCCGCGAGGTCCACGAACGTCGAAAGTGAATTCGGGGTTCATGGATTGCGGGTCAAGCCCGCAATGACGGCGATTGCTGATTCCTACTGGTTCGTATATCCGCACGACATACGTATATCTGGGTAAACCCTAAGCGACAGTTGTATCCGTGCCGTTCAAAATCGCGCACATCGTTCATAAAATGGCAATTGAGCCGGAGCGACAAAGAGGACGGCGGACACGGGACACGGGACGCGAGCGCCGACGAATCAACCGAGGAGACAGGACCCAGCATGAAGCGAATCCAGACGATGCATTTACCCGGGCGCCCCACGCGCCTTGCCGCGGCGATCGCCGGCGTGCTGGCGAGCTTTGCCTTCGCCCCGCTCTCCCATGCCGTGGAGATCGACACCGGCAATCCGGACCTGACCGTGCGGTGGGACAACCAGGTCCGCTACGCGATCGGCGTGCGCGGCGAGGCCATCAACCCGGCGTTCGGCAACAGCCCCACCTACGACGAAACCGAATACCGGTTCGCCAAGAACAAGGTGGTGATGAACCGGCTCGACCTGTTCTCGGAGATGGACCTCACGTACAAGGGCAAGTACGGCTTCCGCCTGAGCGCCGCGGCGTGGCACGACCAGGCCTACCATGACCGCAAGGCCCATACCAACCCGGGCATGCTGGCGCCGGGCCTGCCGTACAGCGCCATCGGCAACTACATCGGCAACGACTACTCGTCGACCACGAAGCGATTCCACTACCAGGGCGGCGAGCTGCTCGACGCTTTCGCCTTCGCCAACTTCGACCTGGGCGGCAATCAGGCCAACGTCAAGCTGGGCAAGCATACGGTGTACTGGGGCGAGGCGTTCTTCACCACCTTCCACGGCATCTCGTAC
The DNA here is from genome assembly GCF_003797765.1 of Ramlibacter sp. WS9. Classification (GTDB taxonomy): domain Bacteria; phylum Pseudomonadota; class Gammaproteobacteria; order Burkholderiales; family Burkholderiaceae_C; genus Ramlibacter. The sequence continues at coordinate 48,780 of NZ_RKMB01000019.1, forward strand.
TCGCAGGCGCCGCTGGACGGCCTGAAGGGCGCTTCCAGCCCCGGCATCGAGGCCAAGGAAGTGTTCATGCCGATCAACCAGCTGTCCGGCGCCGTGCAGCTGTCCCCCGAGTGGTCCCTGCGCGGCCAGTACTTCCTGAACTGGCGGCCCAACCGCCTGCCGGAGGGCGGCACGTACTTCGGTGCGGCCGACATGCTGTTCTCGGGCCCGGACCGTCTTTTCGCCGGCGCGGCCGGCCAGATTCCGCACGGCGCCAGCGTCGAGCCCGACCGCAAGGGCACCAACAACTTCGGCCTGAACCTGCGCTACAACCCCGCGTCGATGAGCGACACCACGTTCGGCGCCTACTACCGCAAGTTCGACGAGACCATGCCCTGGGCCCCGGTGTTCAAGATCGCGCCGCCGTCGCCGGTGCCGCGTGACTATCACCTGGCCTATGCCAAGGACACGGAGATGCTCGCTGGCAGCGTGCAGACGGCCGTGGGCCCCGTTTCGGTGGGCGGCGAATTGATCTACCGCAAGAACACGGCCCTCAACAGCAACACGGCCTTCGTCTCGTCCAACGGGTCTTCGCTGGACTTCGCCGGCGCCGAGGGTGCCCGTGGCAACACCATGCACATCGTGGCGAACGGTGTCTACCTGCTGCCGCGCACCGCGCTGTGGGAATCCGGCGTGCTGATCGGCGAAGTGGTGTACAGCCGCCTGCTGAAGGTCACGAAAAACGCCGACCTCTTCAAGGGTGTCGGCTACATGGGCTGCAACGCGGCCACGGCTTCCACCACCAGCGGCGCCAAGCTGGTGGGCGACAAGAACGACGGCTGCGCGACCAAGGACGTGCTGCTGGCCAACGTCAGCTTCACGCCGCAATGGCTGCAGGTCTATCCCGGTGTGGATCTCTCCGCGCCCATGTCGATCGGCTACGGCCTGCGCGGCAACGGTGCCACGCTCGGCGGAGGCAACGAAGGCGCGTACACCTGGTCCGTGGGACTGGAAGCCAACATCCAGCAGAAGTACACGTTCGCGGTCAAGTACAGCGACTCGCATGCCCGCTACAACACCGGCCCCACGGGCATGGTCACCACGGTCAATGGCAACGCTGTACAGAACAACCACGGCTGGCTGGCGATGACCTTCAAGACGACGTTCTGAAACGCGAGGAGACACTCATGAAAAAATTCAAGACACTGATCGCCGCGGCGATCGCGGCTATCGCGGCGCTGGCCGCCTCGCAAGTGCCGGCCGCACCCACCGCCGCTGAAGCCGCCCGCCTGGGCAAAGACCTGACGCCGGTCGGCGCCGAAAAGGCCGGCAACAAGGAAGGCACCATCCCCGCGTGGACGGGCGGCCTGTGCACGCCGCCGCCGGGCTACAAGCCCACCAACGGCAAGAACGGCTTCCCCTACGTCGATCCGTTCGCGGCCGAAAAGCCGATCGCCACCGTCACCGCGGCCAACCTCGCCCAATGGGCCGACAAGCTCGATCCGGCCGCGCTCGAACTGTTCAAGCGTTTCCCGGCGACCTACCGGATGAATGTGTACCCGTCGCATCGGACGGCATGCCTGCCGGACTGGGTCTATGAGAACACCGTCAAGCGCGTGATGACGCCCAAGCTGGTGGGCGATGCCCCGGGGCTGGAGGGCGCCCATGCGCAAGTCCCGTTCCCGATCCCCAAGACCGGGCAGGAGCTGATGTACAACGCCATCACCGCTTTTCACCCGGTCTACCACGGCGGCGACTGGCAGAGCTGGCTGGTCGACGCCGGCGGCAACAGGACGTTGATCGCCAAGGCGTCCACCCGCTATCACTGGGAGTATTGGGACAACACGAAGACCCAGTCGGACAAGATCCAGGGCCTGCTGAACATGAACACCTCGCCCGCTTCCAAGGCCGGCAGCATGGACATGCGGATCAACTGGGCGCGCATGGACGAGAAGCCGCCGCGCGCGTGGTCGTACACGCCGGGCCAGCGCCGGGTGCGCCTGGCGCCCGAGTTCACCTACGACACGGTGGCCGCGCAGTACGGCGGGATGATCGTGTTCGACGAGATCAGCGGATTCGACGGCAAGATGGACCGCTTCGATTTCAAGATCGTCGGCAAGAAGGAAATGCTGGTGGCCTACAACAACCTGGGTCACCACAACGCGGCGCTCACCAACATCGAAACCGCGATGCTGAAGGACCACGTGAACCCCGACGTCATGCGCTGGGAACTGCACCGCGTCTGGATCGTCGAGGCCACGCGCAAGGCAGGCGCGCGCCACATCTACAGCAAGAAGGTGTGGCAGATCGACGAGGACAGCTGGCTCTACAGCGCCTACCAGTCGTACGACGATGCGGGCAAGCTTTACCGGTCGAACCACTTTCCCATCTACCAGGCCTACGACGTTCCGATGCCGATGGGCCAGAGCCAGATCGGCCACGACTTCGTGAAGAACGGCTGGTTCCTCGGCTCCGCGGCGGTGGGCGAGGGCTGGCGCAAGGTCGATCCGCTGCCGGACAACTACCTGACCCCGGATTCCATGGCGGCCAAGGGCGTTCGTTGAGGAGGAACGGCGAGTGGCTTACCTGCGCATCCTGCTGACGCTGTCCTTTGTCGGGGTAGCCGCCCTTGCCGCGTTCGCCGCCGCGGGCGGTGGCAAGTTCGTCGACCCGCTGGACGCGCCGGCACAGCCCACGCAGTTCACGTCGTCGACGCACCTGAGCGCCATCGCGCGCGCGGGCAGCCGGCTCGTGAGCGTGGGCGTGCGCGGCCTGATCGTCGTGTCCGACGACGAAGGCAAGAGCTGGCGCCAGGCCGTCTCCCCGGTCAGTTCGGACCTGGTCGCCGTGCGCTTCGTTACGCCGTCGCGCGGCTGGGCGTCCGGGCACGACGGGGTGATCCTCTCGACCGAAGACGGCGGCAACCGGTGGACCAAGCAGCTGGACGGGCGCATGGCGGCGCAGTTGCTTGCAGACCACTTCGACAAGCTGGCCGCCACAGGCGACGCCAATGCAGCGCGCTTGCGCAAGGAAGTCGCGCGCAATTACGAGAGCGGCCCCGAGATGCCGATGCTCGACCTGTGGTTCGACAACGAGCGGGTGGGCTGGGCCTCCGGCCCGTTCGGCACGCTCCTGGGCACCCGCGACGGCGGCAAGACCTGGACGTCGTGGATGGAGAAGGTCGACAGCGACAAGATGCTGCACTACAACGCGGTGCGCAGCGTGGGTGGCGACATCTACCTGGCGTCCGAGCAGGGCACCGTGTTCAAGCTCGACCGCGCACGAGAGCGGTTCGTTCCCCAGTCCACCGGCTACAAGGGCAGCTTCTTCGGCATTGTCGGAACACGCGAATACATCGTGGCGTACGGCTTGCGCGGCACGGCCTATCGATCGCGCAACGGCGGCGCCAGCTGGCAGCGCCTGGAGACCGGCGTGCCGGGCGGCCTCACCGGCGCCAGCCTGCTGGACGATGGGCGGCTGCTGTTCGTCTCGCAAGACGGCCGCGTCATCGTGAGCCGAAACCAGGGCGAGACTTTCCAGCCGCTGCCCGTCAGCCGGCCCAGCCTCTTCACCGACGTCGCGCAGGCGGCGCCCGGGCGCATTCTCATCACCGGGCTCGGCGGCGTGCAAAGCGCGCCCCTGCCCTGAACGAGGCGACATGACAGACGACAACACGCAGCTGGCGATGCCGGTCGTGCGCGACGTGGGCAGCTTCGACCGCAACAGCGGTGTGTGGCTGGAGCGCTTCATCTTCAACAACCGCCTGGCGGTGCTCCTGGTTTCCCTGGTGGCCACCCTCTTCCTGGGATGGCACGCGGCCAAGCTGCCCGTGAACGCAAGTTTCGAGAAGATGATCCCGGGCTCGCACCCGTACATCCAGAACTTTTTCAAGCACAAGGAGGCCCTGCGCGGTCTCGGCAATTCGGTGCGGATCGTCGTCGAGAACACCAGCGGCGACATCTTCGACAAGGAATACCTGCTCGCGCTGCAGAAGGTCAATGACACGGTCTACCTGATTCCCGGCGCCGACCGATCCTTCATGCGCGGCCTGTGGACCAGCAGCTTGCGCTGGACGGAAGTCACCGAAGAGGGTTACCGCGGCGGGTCTGTCATGCCGGACGGCTTCGACGCTTCCCCGGCGGCGATGGACCAGCTCAAGACCAACATCGCGCGCGCCGGCATCGTCGGCAGCTACGTGGCCGACGACCTGCGCTCCACGATGATCGTCGTGCCGCTACTGGAAATGAACCAGGAGACGCGCCGGCCGCTGGACTACGCGGCCTTCTCCAACGACCTGGAGCGCAAGGTGCGTGCGCTGGAGAGCCCCAAGGTGAAGATCCACATCGTGGGCTTCGCCAAGATCGTCGGCGACCTGATCGACGGCCTGGGCCAGGTGATGTCGTTCTTCGGCCTGTCGGCGCTGATCGCGGCGCTGTTCGTCTTCGGCTTCACGCGAGACATCCGTAGCACCGCGCTGCTGGTGGGCGCCTCCGCGCTCGGCGTCGTCTGGCTGCTGGGCCTGATGCGGCTCCTGGGCTACGTGCTCGACCCGTACTCGATCCTCGTGCCTTTCCTCATCTTCGCCATCGGCCTGTCGCACGGCGCGCAGAAGATGAACGGCGTGATGCAGGACGTCGCGCGCGGCACACACAAGTACGTGGCGGCACGCTACACCTTCCGCCGCCTGTTCCTGGCCGGGCTTACCGCGCTGCTCACCAACGTGGTCGGCTTCGCCGTTCTGATGGTGATCGACATTCCGGTCATCCGTGACCTGGCGCTCACCACCAGCCTGGGCGTGTCGGTGCTGATCTTCACCAAGCTGATCCTCATTCCCGTGCTGCTGTCGTATGTCGGTGTGAGCGAAAAGGCCGCCGCGCGTTCGGTGCGGGCCGAGCAGGAAGACGCTTCCCAGGGCTGGACCGGCCGCCTGTGGTCGGGTCTGCTGCACTTTACCGACCGGCGCTGGGCCATGGCGGCGGTGGTCATCTCCACCGCGCTGGGCCTCGCAGCCGCGGCCATGAGCTTTCAGCTCAAGATTGGCGACCTCGACCCGGGCGCGCCGGAGCTGCGGCCCAACTCGCGCTACAACCGCGACGTCGCTTTCGTGAACGCCCATTACGGCCTGTCCAGCGACCAGTTCGTGGTGATGGTGGAGACACCGCCCGAGCATTGCAAGCAGTACGCCACGCTGGCCGAGATCGACCGCCTGGGCGCGAGCCTGCGGCAGGTCGAAGGCGTCAAGGCGACGGCCTCGGCGGCGGACATGGTGCGCTTCTTCACGGCCGGCCAGTTCGAAGGCAACCCCAAATGGCTGGCCATTCCGCGCAATGCCTCCATGCTCAACACCGCAGTCGACCAGGTCATCGTGGATAGGCCCGAGCTCGCGGAGCCGCGCTGCGCCGTGACACCGCTGATCGCCTACCTGGCCGACCACAAGGCCGACACGCTGGCGCGCGTGAGCGACGCCGTCGAGGCGTTCGGCCGCGAACACGGAACGCCGCAGCGGCAGTTCCAGCTGGCGGCGGGATCGGCCGGCGTGGAGGCGGCCACCAACATCGTCGTTCGCGAAGCCAACCGCCGCATGCTGGTGCTGTTGTACGCGGCCGTCGTGGCGCTGTGCTTCATCACCTTCCGCAGCTGGCGGGCGGTGGTCGTCGCGCTGGTGCCGCTCCTCATCACGTCCGTGCTGTGCGAGGCGTTGATGGTCGCGCTGGGCATCGGCGTCAAGGTGGCGACGCTGCCCGTCATCGCGCTCGGCGTGGGTGTCGGCGTGGACTACGCGCTGTACCTCTTGAGCATCCAGCTCGCCTTGCAGCGCCGCGGCGTTCCGCTGCGCGAGGCCTACATGCGCTCGCTGCGGTTCACAGGACGGGTCGTGGCGCTGGTCGGCCTGACGATGGCGGCGGGCGTGGTCACCTGGGCCTGGTCGCCCATCAAGTTCCAGGCCGACATGGGCATCCTGCTGACCTTCATGTTCCTGTGGAACATGATCGGTGCGCTGGTGCTGATCCCGGCGCTGTCGCACTTCCTGCTGCGCAATGTGGGCCTGCAGGCGCCGGCACCCGCCGCGGCCGAAGGCAGCACCGCCGCCCCCAAGGTGCAGACGCAGCCCGCACGATTCGAAGTCGTGGCCGGTTCCTGATCCGGCCACACGTCAAGGAGACCCCGCCATGCAATCCTTCGCGACACCCTCCGCCCCTGGAGACGCCTGCCCCTTCCAGTTCAACTTCGACGCCGCCACCTTCAAGGCCGGCGACATGGTGAGCTACCGTGTGAGCGAGCGGTTCGGCGACATGCCTTTCGTCGGCACGCTGCTGGCCGTCGAGGCGGACCACGTGATGATCTCGCCCAACGATCCCGCCGACCCCGACCGCCGCATGCGTGGCACGCGGGCCAACCGGCCCGACGTCAGCGCGAAGGAAGCGCTGGAGTAGGGCTTTGGGAATGCCGGCCGAGGCGCACGACGAGCAGCAGCGCTACTTGCTGGACGGACTCTCGGAGAGCTTGGCGCGCGGCCACTACAAGGTCGCGCTCAGGCGCTACTTCATGCTGGTGGCCCGGGAGTTTGGCGTGCCGGCTGATATCCAGCCCGAGGTGGAACAAGCCGCATCACGCTGCAGGCCCGAAGAGTTGCAGCGCATGGCCGATTCAGGGCGAGCCTGGGCCGCGATGGTTTCTCGGCGTGGAAGCTGGTAGAGCTCTTGGACCTCGCGGCAAAGCTGTGCGTGGGCGGGCTGCGGCGCGAATAAAGCTCAGGCGCCCGCGGTGGACGGTCTTGCGGCCCGGCGTCGCTTGCGACGCGGCCGTCTCATGCTCGCGGCAGGAGCTTGCGAAGCAGGCGGTGCCGGACGCCGTAGCCATCGCGCCGCGGCCCGGCCGTGCACGGCGTTGCCGCGAGGTCCCAGAGCGTCGGGTCTCTACAGAATCCCGCGGTCCATCCCCGTCTTCGTGTCGCCGTCCACCAACCCCCGCTCGCGCAGCACGGCGACGGTGGCCTCGATGGCTTCAGCGACACACGGAAAGCCGCAATACGGAATGGACTGGATCAGCACTTCCTGCAGCTCCAGCACGGTCAAGCCGTTGTTCAGGCCGGCGCGCACGTGGTTCTTCAGCTCGGCGGGCTTGCCGGTGCCGATGAGGATGCCGAGCGTGACCAGGCTGCGCTGCTTGCGTTCCAGCCCGGGGCGCGACCAGACGGCGCCGAAGGCCGACTCCAGCGCGATGGTTGCGCAGTCGGCGGCGAAGGCGCCGGAGCCGGCCGCGGCCAGCATGCCGGCCTGGAACTGAGGGCCCAGCATCTCCCCGATGAGCTCGACGCCCTTGCGGTAGTTGGAGCTTTGCTCGCCCTGCGGGGCGGTGCTCTGGTTCATGGTTGTCTCCAAGTCGAAAAATAGGAATAGTTCTATTTTATGAACATCATTCCACTATAGCAATTGCCCTGAACGGCCTTTACCACGTGCGAACTCGCCGTGCGACTAGTTGGGGTAAATACCGATGCTGGGCGCATTGACTCAATATTCGAACGTCGTTCTAATATTGGAACTCACAGGCAGCAGCCTGCCCGTGACTTCACCCACCTTTGGAAAGCCCATGAAAACAGACACGGAAACCCGGCGCCGCTCCCTCGGCCTTCGATTCACGTTGAACGCGGTCGGCATCGCCGTCGCGGCCATGGTCGCGACGCCGGCATCGGCCGTCAAGATCGACAGTGGGTCGCCCGACGTCGAGCTCACCCTCGACACCACGGTTCGCTACAACGCCGCCGCGCGCACCGGCACACGCGACCTGCGCCTGGTTCCGTCGAACTCGGTCGACGAAGGCAACTGGCTGTTCGACAAGAACGACCTGGTGCTGTCGCGATTCGACCTGTACAGCGAGTTCGACCTCACCTACAAGCAGAACATGGGCCTGCGCCTGAGCGGCTCGGCGTGGTACGACCACAACTTCCCGGACAAGAGCCGCAGCGATCCGCGCTTCCTGACCTCGCCCAACTACGCCAACAACGACTTCACGCCTTACATCAAGCGCTACTACCAGGGTCCTTCCGCGGAGTTCATGGACGCGTTCGCGTGGTCCAACGTGAAGCTCGGCGACACCACGCTGAACGTGAAGGCCGGCCGCTTCGCCTGGCTGCCGGGCGAGTTCCTGTTCGGCAACGGCGGCAGCTTGAGCTACTCGATGGCGCCCAACGACGGTCGCAAGTCCGACTTGAGCCCCGGCTCGTCGGCCAAGGAAACCGCCATTCCGATCGGCCAGCTCGCCGGGACCTGGCAACTGCGCAGCGACTTCTCCCTGATGGGACAGTACACGGCCGAGTTCCGCACTTCGCGCATCTCGGAAGGCGGTACGTTCTGGTCGGTCGCGGACGTCGCGCTCGAAGGTCCGCAATTCATCTCCAACCCGGCCGTGCCACGCGTCGCCCCGTTCAAGGGCGGCAAGGGCGATGTGGCTCTGGGCGCCAAATGGACTCCCGCGGCATTGGACGGAGACTCCCTGCAGCTGTGGTACCGCAAGTTCGACGACAAGACTCCCACCTGGCAGAACCAGGTTGCGATCGCGGGCGCAGCACGTACCGGACGCGCCGTCTACGCGAAGGACATCGAGCTGCTGGGCCTGGCCTACAACACCTCCCGGGGCGGTTGGGGCACGGGCATCGAACTGAACTACCGGAAGAACATGCCGCTCGCCATCCGCAGCGGCGTCGCGTTCGGCACCAGCCAGGGCCTCGTGAATGACCCCGCCATGGAAGGCCCGCGCGGCAACACCGTCCACTTCCTGGCGAGCTCGGTGTTCACGATCAACAAGAACCCGATCTTCGACTCCGGCTCGTTGGCGATGCAGTTCGATGCCACGCACCTGCAGAAGATCACCAGCGGTGCCAACCTCTACAACGGCGAGGGCGGCAACGCCGCCTGCGTCGACAACCTGGTGCTGCGCGGTTGCTCCACGCGCAACGCGGCCAGCGTCGGCTTCAGCTTCACCCCCACGTGGCAACAGGTCATGCCCAGCGTGGACGTCTCCATGCCAGTCCTGCTGCTCTACGGCCTCAAGGGCAACGCAGCCGCGGTCGGCGCCGGAACCCTGCCCCAAGGCTCGTACCTCTTCAAGCCCGGCATTCGTGTCGAGTACCTGAAGGGGGCTTACAAGCACCAGTTCGACCTGGCCTACACCGCGCGCGGCGGCAAGACCGGCATGCTGGACAACGGCGCCGGCGCCGTCAAGGGGCACGGCGGCGCGCAACTCTTCAACGCGTCGGGCCTCGCCAACTTCCGCGACCGCAATCTCGTGAGCTTCACGTACCAAACCGCGTTCTAAGGATCCGAAGGAATCAACGCCATGACCATTCGACACATCACCGCCGCAGCCCTGATCGCCACCGCGGGCGCCGCGCTCGTCACCTCCGCTTTCGCACAAACCGGCGAACGCCTGCCCTGGGGCGCGCTGAAGGCCGGCAACAAGGACAACACCATCCCGGCCTGGGACGGCGGCCTGCCGGTCACCACCCAACCCCCGGGTTTCAAGAAGGACAGCGGCTTCTGGGCCGACCCGTACTCCGCCGACAAGCCGCTGTACTCGGTGACGGGCAAGAACGTGGCGGAGCACGCCGACAAGCTGACCGAAGGCACCAAGGAACTGCTGAAGCGCTATCCGACCTTCCGCATTGACGTCTACCCATCGCACCGGCCGGCCAACTACTCGCAATGGGTGGTCGACAACACAGTGAAGAACGCCGCGGGGCGCTGCAAGACGATCGAAGGTGGCGAGGCCTTGTCCGGCTGCTTTGGCGGCGTGCCGTTCCCCAGCCCCAAGACCGGCCACGAAGCGATGTGGAACCTGATCCTCGCGCCCAAGGGCTCGTCCGTGTGGACGTACGGTCAAGGCTGGTACGTGGATGCGGCCGGCAACAAGGTGATGACCGCCGAGGTGAACAACCGCAACAACAACGAGTACTACAACAAGAACCAGAACGTCGAGAAGTTCTACGCCGATGGCGGTTTCTATTTCGGCAACAACAACCTCTACACGGCCCCCGCACGCAACACGGGCGAAGGCAACCTGCAGCGCAAGTACATGAACCCGGTCGCCAACCCCGACAAGACCTGGAGCTACTCGCCGGGCCAGCGTAGGGTTCGCCTGTCGCCGGACGCGGCCTACGACTTCCCGATCGCGACCAGCGGCGGCGCCAACCTCTATGACGAGATCTACATGTTCTCGGGCAAGATGGATCGCTTCGACTGGAAGCTGGTGGGCACGAAGGAGATGCTCATCCCCTACAACGCCTACAAGTACCTGCAGTCCAAGGCCGAAGACCTGATGCACAAGGGCCACCCCAACCCGGACCTGATCCGCTGGGAGCTGCATCGCGTCACCATCGTCGAAGCCACCCTGAAGCCGGGCGCGCGCCACGTCGCCGCCAAGCGCCGCTACTACTTCGACGAAGACATGCCCGCCGCGGCGATGTCCGATGCATGGGATGCGCAGGGCAAGCTGTCGCGCACGGGGATGGCCCCGGTGGCCTGGGCCTACGACAAGCAGGTCATCATCGCCGGCGGCGGCTTCTTCTTCGACATGGCCACGGGCGTGTACTACAACTCGTCGGTCACAGGTTCGTACAAGGGCATGTTCATCGAAACCGACACGGTGGATGTGAACTCGTTCTATAGCCCGGAGGGCCTCGCCCGCCGCACCCAGCGCTGAGAAAAGGCTCCCCCCCGAAGCGGGCTGCGCCCGCCTCCCCCTCAAGGGGGCGCCACCAGCGGCCCGGCGAAGCCGGTTCCGCGGTGGCCCCCGCATAGCCCGCACGCTTCATGCGCCCCATGCCCTACTTCAGAACTCTCACACTCGGTACGGCGCTGGCGACCACACTGGCCCTCACGCCCTTGCACGCCACACAGGCTGCAGGCGCTGCCGCTTTCGCCGACCCGCTGGACACGCCCGCGCGCGTGTCGCCGCGCGCGGTGCGCTCGCCCGTCTTCGCGCTGGCACCCGTGGACGCCGACCACATCGTGGGCGTCGGGCCGCGTGGCCACATCCTTCGTTCGGCCGACCGCGGCAAGACCTGGACACAGCAGCCCTCGCCGGTGAGCACCGACCTGGTCGCGGTGCACTTCCCGACGCCCAAGCTGGGTTGGGCCGTGGGCCACGACGGCGTGGTGCTGCGCAGCACGGACGGCGGCGTGAGCTGGACGCGCGTGCTCGACGGGCGCGGGCTGGGCAAGCTGATGGTCGCGCACTACGAAAAGGCGCTAGTCGCCGGTGACACATCGGTTGCGAAGGCGCTTGAAGACGCCAAACGCATGGCGGCCGAAGGTCCCACCAAGCCTTTCCTGTCCGTCTACTTCCGCAGCGCAAACGAAGGCTGGCTTGTCGGCCAGTTCAACCTCATCCTGCACACGGCCGACGGCGGCGCCACCTGGCAGCCGTGGCTCGATCGCACGGAGAATCCCGACGGCTATTCCCTGCATGCCATCCGCGCCGCCGGCGACGAGGTCTACATCGTGGGTGAGCTCGGCCTGGTGCTGGGCCTCGATGCCGGCGCCAGACGATTCAAGCGCATCAAGACGCCCTATCCCGGCACATGGTTCGGGCTTGCCGCGATGAAGGGTGCCCTTGTTGCGGTGGGTTTGCGCGGCGCGGCCTGGGCCTCCACCGACGCAGGCGCCAACTGGCGGCAACTCAACACCGCAACGAACGCATCTATCAACAATGGCATGTTCCTGCCGGACGGCCGGCTGGTGCTGGTCACGCAACAGGGCAGGGTGCTCACAAGCGCCGACCTGCGCGACATCGCCGAGCTGCCGCGCGTGCCCGGCCTCGCCAGCGCATTCGACATCGTGACGATGGAGCCCGGTTGGCTCCTCATCAGCGGGCCCGGCGGGGTGCAGCGGCTCGCGTTGCCGCCGGCGCCGCAGTAACTAACAAGGGCGAAGGCCGTGGCTACCTCATTGAATTCAGACGGAGACCAGTTCCCCATCGTGCGGGATCGCGCGCAGTTCGACGGGCAGTCGGGCAATGCGCTCGAGCGCATCATCTTCAACAACCGGCGCGTCATCCTGGTGGTGTTCGCCATCATCTCGCTCTTCCTCGGCTGGCGTTCCACGCTGCTCGACGTTAACGCGAACTTCGAGCGGATGATTCCGGCGTCGCACCCCTACATCAAGAACTTCCTGGAGAGCAAGGACGAGCTTCGCGGGCTGGGCAACCAGGTGCGCGTGGTGGTCGAGAACACTCAGGGTGACATCTTCGACCCCGAGTACTTGAAGACGCTCGCGCGGATCAACGACGAGCTCTACGCCATGCCGGAGGTCGACCGGCCCTGGCTGAAGTCGCTGTGGACACCCCTCTTGCGCTGGAGCGAGGTCACTGAAGAGGGCATGCGCGGTGGCCCTGTGATGCCCGACCGCTTCGACGGATCGCCGGCCAAGATGGAGGAGCTCAAGATCAACATCGGCCGCTCCGTCTCGGCTGGCCGCTTCATCTCCGATGACCAGCGCTCGTCGATGATCGTGGTGCCTTTGCTCGACAAGTACGCCGACAGCGGCAAGCCGGTGAACTACCTGGCCCTGTCGCGCAGCCTCGAAGAAAAGGTGCGGGCGAAGGCCGGCGGGAAGGATGGCGCGAAGGTCAAGATCTACATCGTGGGCTTCGGCAAGCTGGTGGGCGACCTGATCGAGGGACTCTCCACCGTCATCTCGTACTTCGCCTTCTCGGTGGCGATCGCTGCGCTGCTCGTCTTTCTCTACACGCGCTGTGTGCGCAGCACGCTGGTGCTTGTGACCACCGCCGTGCTGGGCGTGGTGTGGCTGATGGGCCTGCTGGAGCTGCTGCGGTTCGAGCTCGACCCGTACTCCATCCTGGTGCCCTTCCTGCTGTTTGCCATCGGGCTTTCCCATGGTGCGCAGAAGATGAACGGCATCATGCAGGACGTCGGCCGCGGCACCCACAAGTACGTGGCTGCGCGCTACACCTTCCGGCGGCTGTTCCTGGCGGGCCTGACCGCGCTGCTGACCAACGTCGTCGGCTTCATGGTGCTGATCATCATCGACATCCCTGTGATCCGCGCCCTGGCCGTCATGACCAGTGTGGGCGTGACGGGGCTGATCTTCACCAAGCTGGTGTTGATCCCGGTGCTGCTCTCGTATACCGGTGTCAGCCCGAGTGCCGCGAAGCGCTCGCTGCAGGATGAAACCGGCGGCGCCGGGCACGGCGCGCACCGCGGCATGGGCCGCGGCATGGGTCGGGTGTGGTCCGCGCTGGAACTGCTCACGCAGCGCCGCTGGGCGCTCATCGCAATCATCGCTTCCGCCGTGTTGAGCGCCGGCGCGCTCAGCCTGCGCACCGGCCTGAAGATCGGCGACCTCGATGAAGGCGCGCCGGAGCTGCGTGCCGACTCGCGCTACAACCTCGACAACGCCTACATCTCTCGCCACTACGGGCTGTCCAGCGACCAGTTCGCCGTGATCGTGAAAATCCCGAAGGGCCAGTGCGAGCGTTACGAAGGCCTGGTCGACGCCGACCGCCTGGGCTGGGAACTGGAGCATGTGCCCGGCGTGAAAGCGGTGACCTCGTTTGCCGACCAGACGCGCCGCGTCGTGGCCGCGACCAGCGAGGGCTACTACAAGTGGAACACCATTGCGCGCGACGCCAAGACCCTGGGCTATGCCGCGGGGCGCGTGATCCAGGACAACCCCGACTCGATGAGCCCCAACTGTTCGGTGTTTACCGTGACGGCCTACCTGGCGGACCATCGCGCCGACACGCTCGCGCGCACGTTGAAGGTGGTCGAGGACTTCGGCGCCACGCACAACCGCCCCGAAGTCATGTTCCTGCCCGCCGCCGGATCGGCCGGCGTCGAGGCGGTGACCAACATCGTCGTGCAGGAGTCTTTCTACATCATGCACGCCGTGCTCTACGTCGCCGTGATCCTGCTGTGCTTCATCACCTTCCGCTCGTGGCGTGCGGTGGTGGTCGCCATCGTTCCGCTGGCCATCACCTCGATCCTCTGTGAAGCGATCATGGTGGTGATGGGCATCGGCGTGAAGGTGGCGACGCTTCCTGTGATCGCGCTGGGCGTCGGGGTGGGCGTTGACTACGCGCTGTACCTGCTGTCGATCCAGCTCGCGATTCAGCGCCGGGGCGGCAGCCTGCGCGAGGCTTACGCGCAGTCGTTGCAATTCACCGGCAAGGTGGTCGCTCTGGTGGGGGCCACAATGGCCGCAGGCGTCGTCACCTGGGCCTGGTCGCCCATCAAGTTCCAGGCCGACATGGGCATCCTGCTGACCTTCATGTTCATCTGGAACATGCTGGGTGCGCTTGTGCTGATTCCGGCGTTGTCGCATTTCCTGCTGCGCAATGTGGGCGTGGAGCGTCGCAGCACGACGGCAAGTCCGGCTGCGATGCCCGCATGACCTGCCTGTAGATAGCGCTGCTCATCAGGGGCTGGCGGACTAACATGAGGGTTGGCGCATGCGCGTGAGCTGCCTGTGCCACACCCGATGACGCCAGCCAAGCCTGAAGACCTGATTCGCGCGCGCGGCGAAATGGCCGACCTTGTGCGCGCATTCGATTGGGCGAGCACTCCGGTGGGCCCGATGGAAGATTGGCCCGCCAGCCTCAGGTGCGCGGTCGCGACCATGCTGGAGTGCCAGATCCCCATGTACATCACCTGGGGCGACACATTCATCCAGTTCTACAACGACGCGTGCCGGCCCATGCTGGGCACCACCAAACATCCGCAAGCGCTGGGCACGGGGGCGCAGGCATCTTGGCCCGAGATCTGGCAAACGCTAGCGCCGATGTGGCAGGACGTTCTCAGTGGTAAAGCCATCGGACTCAATGACTTCAAGCTGACCATCGAGCGCCATGGCTACCCCGAGGATGTGTACTTCAACATTTCGTACAGTCCGCTGCGCGACGATTCCGCCAAAGTTGCCGGCATCCTGGTCACCTATTCCGAAACCACCGATCGCGTGCGCACGGAGAGGCGCCTGAACGCGGCGCGGGACCAGCTGCGGTCGATCTTCATGCAGATGCCTGCCGCCATCGCGATCCTCCGCGGCAGCGAGATGCGGTTCGAGTTTGCCAATGCGGCCTACCAGAGCCTGGTTGCGAAGTCTGAAGACGAATTGATCGGCCGGAAAAGAACGGATGTCTTTCCGGACTCGCCCGAGCGGATCAATTCGCAGTTCTCGCATGTGTATCGCACAGGCGATCGGTTGGTGACCAGCGAACATAGCTTCACCCGGGACTGGAACAACGACGGCCACGCGTCCGAGCGCTCCCTCAACCTGATTTTCGAACCGTATAGGGACGCCGACGGAATCATCGTCGGCGTGATCATCTTTGCGTTCGACGTGACCGAACACGTCGAAGCCCGCCGCAAAGCGCAGGAAGCCGAAGCCCGCACCCGGTTCGTCCACGAGGAACTGCGCGAGGTTGGCCGGCAGAAGGACGAGTTCCTGGCAACGCTGGCGCACGAACTGCGCAATCCCTTGGCGCCGCTGCGCAACGCAGCCCATGCGCTCGGACAAAGCGAGCTTTCGCCGACCGCGCTGGCCTGGTGCAGGGATGTGATCACCCGGCAGGTCAAGCACATGGCCTTGCTGCTGGACGATCTGCTGGATGTCTCCCGTATCAATACGGGCAGGATCGAACTGAAAAGGGAGACGGTCCGGCTGGACGCGGCCGTCAACGCGGCTGTCGAGACGGTTGCCCCATTGATCAGCAAGAAGCAACACGCGTTGCAGGTGAGCCTGCCGCGAGAAGCCATTGAGCTGGATGCAGATCCCTTGCGGCTGGCGCAGGTCTTCACGAACCTGCTGACCAACGCCGTCAAGTACACCGATCCGGGGGGCCGGATCGAGTTAAAAGCCGAGGTGGATGGCGAGGGGCTCAAAGTTTCCCTCCGCGACAACGGGATCGGCGTGGCGCCCGAGGCGCTTCCCAACCTGTTCAGGATGTTCAGCCAGATACCCTCGGCCATCGACCGGACCGAGGGCGGCCTGGGCATCGGGCTTGCGCTGTCGAAGGGGCTGGTCGCGCTGCATGGCGGCAGTCTGAGCGCCCATAGCGAAGGTCCGGGATGCGGCACGACGTTCGAGCTCCACCTGCCGGCATCCGTCATCAAGCTGCCCGCTTCGCCGGAGCACCCGCCCGCCAGTGCGAATGAGGCGTCACGCACGCAACGCCGGGTGCTGGTCGTCGACGACAACCGTGACGCCGCCGATTCCCTGGCCATGCTGCTCGACATCGAAGGGCACGACGTGACGGTCGCCTATGGGCCTGAAGAGGCGCTGTCGCTCGCCCCGAGCCTGATGCCCGAGGTGGCGTTCCTCGACATCGGCATGCCGACGATGAATGGCTATGAATTGGCCCGCCGCATCCGGCAAGAGACGTGGGGGGCTTCGATGTTCCTGGTGGCCGCGACAGGCTGGGGCACGGAAGACGATCGGCGCAAGGCGGCATCCGCGGGGTTCGACCGGCACTTGACCAAGCCCGTGAATCCGTCGGAAGTCCTGGCCCTGCTGTCGGAGAGAACGTCGCCTGAAATCAGAACGGCAGCGCGTGCGGCTCGCGCGTGACGGCGAGCGGGCGCAGGTAGGACGGGTCGGATTTGTCGCGCGAGGCGACGCCGGTTGCGGCGTAGGCCGCCAACGCCACTGCCGGCACGTCGATGTTGCCCAGTGAACCGCCGCCTTCGATGACGCACTTGCGCGCGGCAATGGCCCACTTGCCGTTGCGCTTCTCGAAGCGATCCAGGTAGCGCCCGGTGTGCATCGATGCCGCGGGCTCGCGCCGGTTGTTACCGACGAACAGCCAGTACGTCTCGGCGTGCGCCGTGTCGCCGTCGAGGTCGCAGCGATGGTTCAGGACGAAATGCTTGTGCGTGTGCTGGTACTTGGCGTGGTAGGCGAAGGCCCAGTCCACGAAAGCGTTGACCGGGCCGACGAAAGCGCCGTGGTCGTCCATCGCGTCCGGGTGGTAGACCGACAGCAGCATTTCGCGGTCGAAGCGGTCGACGCCGCTGCAGTAGCGCAGGATGCAGTCGTGGATCTGCTGGCGGTCGATGAGTTGCTGTAGGGCTGCTGGAATGGTTTCCGTCGTCATGGCGCCTCCTCGTGGGTTGATGCTGCAATTCGCAGAATGATCTTGCCGCGCGCGTGCCCTTGTTCGATGCGGCGGTGGGCTTCCGCTGCTTGCGCCAGAGTGAACTCGCTGTCGATCGTCACGTCCAGCTCGCCTGAATCGATGAGGCGGGCAATCTCCGTCAAGCGTTCGCCGTTCGGCAGTACGGTGGTCATCGCGGTGCGAACGCCATAGCTTTGTGCGACGGCGGCATCGGGCGGAGGCATCGCGACCGCCACCAGGATGCCGCCGCTTCGCAGCACGGGCCACGATCTTTCACGTGTCTGCCCGCCGACGGTGTCGAGCACCATGTCGAGGTTTGCCAAGCCCGCCGCAAAATCGGCGTTGCGATAGTCGATCACCACGTCCGCACCCAGGCGTCTCAGCAATTCATGATTGGCGGCGGAAGCGGTTGCGATCACGCGGGCTCCCGCGCGGCGTGCCAGCTGGATCGCGAACTGGCCGACGCCCCCGGCGCCGGCATGCACCAGCACCGATTGCCCGGCCTGCAGCTGCGCGATGTCGAACAGCGCGCTCCACGCGGTGAGCGCCGCCAGCGGCACGCCGGCCGCGTGTTCAAGCGGCAAGCGCGCGGGCGCATGCGCCACGTCGGTGGCGCGGACGGCGATGTATTCGGCGTAGGCGCCGTGGCGGCCCATGTCGGCCATCGCGAAGACGCGCTCATCCGCCTTGAAGCCGCCGGCGTTCGCCACGATGGCGCCGGCCACGTCCCAGCCAGGGATGAAAGGCAGCGGCAGCGGGGCGAACGCCTGGTAGTCGCCGCGGCGGAACTGCACATCCGCCGGATTGACGCCCGCGGCGTGCACCTTGATCAGCACATCGCCGTCGTTCGGCACGGGCAGCGGCGCATCTTCATGGCGCAGCACGCCGGCGTCGCCGTAGGCGTGGAAGCGGACGGCCTTCACGCGGGCTCGAACAGGGTGGGGGCGATGGCCTCCGGCACGACCTGGAACTGCGCCGTGGCCTGCGCAACCACGCGGCCCGCGCAGGTGATGAGGCAGGTGGTGAACACGATGGAGCGGCCGGCCCGCACGACTTCGGCATGTGCTTCGACCCATTCACCGGGTTTGGCATTGCCGATCAGGCTCACCGACAGGCCGGTGGTCAGTACCTTGAGGATCGGCTCGCGCGCATGCTTGGCGGCCCAATGGGTGGCCGTGTCCGCAAGAGTGCAGATCATGCCGCCGTGCATCATCTGGCCGCGGTTGCGGTGCTTGTCTTCGACGCGCATGCCCACGACGTGGCCCACTTTCTCGCGCTTCACGTACATCGGGCCCTGGGCTTCGTGGAACGGCCCGAAGATCGGCATTTGTTCGTAGCCTTCGGGGATGGCGCCCGGGTCGGCGTCGGCCAGATCGTGGAAGGGCCCGAAAGCCAGCTTGTCCGCGTGATTCAAGTCCATCGGTGTCTCACAGGTTGCCAAAGCGCGGAGGACGCTTCTCGAAGAATGACTTGCGTTTCTCGGCCGCGTCTTGCGTCGCTTGCGCCATGAACACGGCGCGGGCCTCGATCTCGCACGCGGCCTCCAGGCTGGCCACGCCCTGGTTGAGCCACAGCGACTGCTTGGTCAGCCACACGCCCAGGGGCACGTTCGCGCAAACCGCCTCGGCCAGCGAATGGGCCTCGGCCAGGAGCTTGTCGTCGTCGACCGCGCGCAAGGCCAGGCCGATGCGCTCGGCCTCGTCGGCCAGCACCGGGCGCGAAGTGAGCAGGATCTCGGCGGCGCGCTGGGTGCCGATCGCGCGCGGCAGCATCCAGCTCATGCCGAGCTCGTGACCGGTGCCCGCGTTGTGGATGGAATTGACGAACTTGCCGGAGCGGCCCACCAGGCACATGTCCGCGGCCAATGCGAAGGCAAAGCCCAGGCCCGCCGCCGCGCCGTTGACCGCGGCGATCACGGGCTGCGGAATGGCTCGCATCAGTAGCGGGATCTGCGCGATGCGGGTGATGGAATGCTTGGCGGCATACGGCTTGCCCAGCGCAGGGTCGACCCAGGGCGCGGTGCCGCCGCCGCGCAGGTCATGCCCGGCGCAGAAAGCGCGCCCGGCGCCGGTGAGGATCAGAACGCGAGCGGATGCGTCGTGCCGCAAGCCTTCCAGCAGCGCGATCAGCTCTTCGTACATGGCAAAGCTGAACGCATTCAATGCATCCGGCCGGTTCAGCGTGAGCGTGACGACGCCGTTGGGCGTGCGCTCCTGGAGGATGTCGGACATGGCGGCCTTTGCAATCGGTGGCGTTTCTATTATAGTACATCGTTCACATATGTGAAGGCAAGAGACAATGCAAAAAGCCGATCCCTGGTTCGACACGCCGGCGCGCCCCGTGCGCCTCGGCGAGACCGCCTGCCATGTGGAGCGCCAGCCCGATGGCGGCATCCGCATGCGCCTGAAAGAGCCTCTGGCCGCCTACCCCCGCCGCTATACCGACCGCCTGGTCCAGTGGGCCACCACCACGCCGGACCAGGTTTTCCTGGCCCGCCGTCCGCCCGGCGGCCCCAGCGTCGGCGCATGGGATACGTTGAGCTACCGGCAGACGCTGGAACAGGTACGCGCCATCGCGCAGGCGCTGCTGCGGCGCGAGCTGTCGCGCGAGCGGCCCGTGGTGATCCTGTCGGAGAACGATTTCGAGAACCAGTTGCTGGCGCTGGCCTGCACACACGTGGGCATTCCGTACGTGCCCGTGACGCCCGCGTACTCGCTGATGTCGAAGGACTACGCGAAGCTGAAGTTCCTGAACGGCCGCGTGCGCCCCGGCCTGGTCTTTGCGTCGAACGCGGCGCAATATGAAAGCGCCGCGCGCGCGGCGTTTCCCCAGGCGGAATTCGTCGCCACGCGCATCGAAGGCAGCGCCGCGACGCCTTTTGAAACCTTGCTCTCGTGCGATGCCGGGCCGGCGGTCGATGCCGCCTACGACGCGATTCAGCCGGAAGACGTGGCCAAGCTGCTCTTCACTTCGGGCACGACGGGCGAGCCCAAGGGCGTGCAGCTCACGCACCGCATGCTGTGCAGCAACCGCCAGCAGCTGGTGCAGGCCCTGCCGTTCTGCCTGGACGCGCCGCCGGTGCTGGTGGACTGGCTGCCCTGGCACCACACGTTCGGCGGCACCAACAACGTCGGCCTGGCCCTGTATTGCGGGGGCTCGTACTACATCGACCCCGGCAAGCCGATGGCCGAAGCCGTGCAGCCCACCATCGAAGCGCTTCGCGAGATCTCGCCGACGATCTACTACAACACGCCCGCCGGCCTGGCGGCGCTGTTGCCGCACCTGCAGCGCGACCAAACGTTACGAGACCGGTTCTTTGCGCGCCTGCAACTCATCTACTACGGCGGCGCGGTGCTGCCGGTGCACACCTGGGCCGGGCTGGATGAAGTGGCCGTCAAGCACATCGGCCAGCGCATCCTGATCGTTTCGGGCCTGGGCTCCACCGAGTGCGGGCCGGTGCCCGCCACGACATACACCGATCCGCGGCGCGAAGCCATGGTGGGGCTGCCGGTGCCGGGCGTCGAGTTCAAGATCGCGCCGGTCAACGACAAGCTGGAACTGCGGCTGCGCGGCGACTGCGTCACGCCGGGCTACTGGAACGACCCGGCATTGACCGCCGCCGCATTCGACGAGGAAGGCTTCTTCCGCCTGGGCGACGCCGTGACCTTTGTCGACCCCGAACATCCCGAGCGCGGCCTGCGTTTCGACGGCCGCATTGCGGAGAACTTCAAGCTCTCCAGCGGCACCTGGGTCCACAGCGGCACGATGCGCACCGCTGCCGTCGCGGCGTTCTCGCCGTTGGCGCTCGATGTGGTGATCGCAGGCAGTGGGCAGGACTTTGTCGGCGCCTTGGTGTTCCCCGATCTCGCCGCGTGCCGCGCGCTCGATCCCGAACTGCCCGCAAGCGCCCCAGCGCAAGCCGTGCTCGCCAGCCCAGCGGTGCGTGCGCGCTTCCAAGGCATGCTCGACACGCTGGCGGCCGCCGGCACCGGCAGCGCCAATCGCGTGGTGCGCGCTATCGTGGTGGCCGAGCCGGCGACGCTGGACAACGGCGAGATGACGCCCAAGGCGACGGTGAGCGCCGCGACCGTGCTGCGGCGGCGCGCGCAAGAGGTGGCCGAGCTGTTCGCGCCGGCCCCCGCCGCGCACGTGCTGCGTGCGGGCGGGGCCTGACACGCATGCGCCCGCCATCGTTTCGCACGCGCATCACCGAGCTGCTCGGCATTCGCCATCCGATCCTGGCCGGTGGCCTGGGGCCCAAGGTCTCGGACGCCCGCTACGTCGCCGCGGTCGTCAACGCGGGCGGCATGGGATTCATCGTCGCCGCCGGCTTCCCGGAACCCGCTGAGTTCCGCGCGCAACTCGAACAGTGCCGCGACCTCACCGAAGGCAAGCCCTTCGGCGTGAACCTCTACATCTCGCGCCAGGAGGGCGGTGTCGACCGCGTCAGGCGCCAGATCGACATCCTGGTCGAAGAGGGCGTGGCCTGTGTGGAGACCGCGGGCGCCAGCCCGGAGCCGATCGTCCCTTTGCTCAAGCAGGCCGGCATCAAGGTGCTGCACAAGGTGCCGGCGGTGCGCTACGCGCAAAGCGTGGCGAAGCTCGGCGTGGACGGCATCATCGTCGTCGGCAACGACTGCGGCGGCCACCCGGGCATCTACGGCATCAGCTCCATGGTGCAGGCGGCGCACGCGGCGCAGGTGATCGACCTGCCGCTGGTGATCGGCGGGGGCATTGGAACCGGCAGCCAACTCGCGGCCGTGTTGGCAATGGGCGCCGACGCCGTCATCATGGGCACGCGCATGATGGTGACCGAGGAGCTCTGGATCCATCCGCACACCAAAGAGCAGGTGGTGCGGGGCGACGGCACGGAAAGCGTGGTCGTGAAGAAAGCGATCCGCGACCACCATCGCGTCTACCGCAACGCCAGCGCCGAGGCAGCGTTGGCCTTGGACGACGCGAAGGTCACCGATTTCGAACAGTACCGCCCGCATGTGATGGGCAAGCTCGCCCACCACGCCTACGTCAGCGGCGACACCCGTAACGGAATGCTCGACTACGGGCCCGCCGCGGTCTTTGCCGACGCCATCGAAAGCGCCGAAACCATCATCGACCGCGTCATCGACGACGCCCTGGCCGCCACCGCGCGCGTGGGCGCCTTGCACCTCGCGGCGCGCCCGGTCGGCTCTCGCATCAAGAACACAGCAACAGGAGACATCGCATGAGTTCAGCCATCCGCTTCGACAACCGCGTCGCCATCGTCACCGGTGCGGGAGGAGGCCTGGGGCGAGGCTATGCATTGGACCTCGCCGCGCGCGGCGCGTCCGTGGTGGTCAACGACCTGGGCGGCAGCTTCGACGGCAAGGGCAGCTCGTCGTCGATGGCCGACGCGGTCGTCGCCGAGATCAAGGCGGCCGGCGGCAAGGCCGTGGCGTCGTACGATTCCGTATCGACTTCAGCCGGCGGCAAGGCCATCGTCGAGTCGGCGCTCGATGCGTTTGGCCGCGTCGACGTGCTGGTGAGCAACGCCGGCAGCCTGCGCAACGCGCCGATCGACGAACTGCCCGACGACACGCTCGACGCCATGATCGAAGTGCACCTGAAGGGCGCCTTCAACGTGGCTCGCCCGGCGTTCCGGTTGATGAAACAGCAGGGCTATGGCCGCATCGTTTTCGCTTCCTCGGCCGCCGGCATGCTGGGCAACGAGCAGCAGGCCGCTTATGGTGCGGCCAAGGCGGGCCTCGTGGGGCTGATGAACATCCTGTCGCTCGAAGGTGCGCCTCATGGCGTGAAGGCCAATGCGCTGTTGCCGACGGCGATGAGCCGCATGGCGGCGGCGATGGATCCGAAGCTGATGGAATCGGCCGGCGCCCTCTACGCCGCGCTGGGGGACAAATTGGGCAACTCCGCGGACCCGAGCTTCGTCACCCCGCTCGTGGTCTACCTGTGCAGCGAAGCCTGCGACAGCACGCACAGCATCTATTCGTCCACGTTGGGCCGCTATGCGCGTGCCTTCCTCAGCATGGGCGAAGGCTGGGTCGGCCCGCGCATGGAAGCACCGCGTGCCGAAGACATCGCCTCGCATTGGGCGGAGATCTGCGAGAAGAAGGGCGCGGTCGAACTCGCCTCGTTGATGGACGAGTTTGCGGTGGTCGCCAGGCAGCTCACGGCGGGCTGAAGGCCTCTACCGAACCGCTGGTCGGAAATATAAACGTCGTTCGGGAAAGTACCTAGCGACCGCGACTTAACAGCGTTAAACAATCTCCACATAACGGTGTTAAGTAGCGCTCGCCGAGCGCGGCACCGCGACGAGGAGACCTCGCTTGGCTCAAGTCAAACACCTGGCCGCCGGACCGACCGAGCTGGACCAGGCCTGGGGCGTTCGCCCCGGGTTCTATTCGGTATTCATGGCCGACTACCAGGCCTCGGTCGCGCGCGCTGACCCGGTCCTCATCGAGCTGTGCCGCCTGCGCATGGCGCAGCTGGTCGACAGCGATTTCGACCGCAGCCTTCGTTATGCACCCGCCTCGGCCGCGGGCCTCTCGGAAGCGAAGATCGGTGCCCTCGGCGACTACGGCACATCACCTCTCTTCACCGAAACCGAGCGCCTGTGCCTCGCCTTCGCCGAGCTGTTCGTCATCCAGTCCAGCAGCATCAGTGACGAAGACGTGGATCGTGTGCAGAAGGTCCTCGGCTCCGAGCAGTTCATCTACTTCGTCAAGGCGCTGAGCGTCGTCGACCAGCTGCAAAGAAGCGTGGTCGCTTTCGACGTGCGCCCCGGCCCGGTCGTGCCGAAGACGCTGAGCGACTTCCGTTTGCTCCAAGCCGCCTGACTCCGAGGAACCGCCCATGTCCACCACACCCCGAATCCCCGCCGAGCTCGCGCAAGGCTTCACCATGCTCTCCGAGGGCAGCGACGCCCCGGCGGCCAAGATCGCCATCCCGATCGAGTTGACGCGCCTGTCCGGCATCCCCATCGCCAGCGAAGGCTCCATCCGCCTCGACGCCGTGGTGCACGAGTGCATTCGCCTCTTCAACGCCAAGTACCAGGGCTGCGAGTACTGCATGAACGCACGCGCGGCCATCGCGGTGCAATCCGGTCTCGACGAGAGCTATGTCGAACAGCTGTCGCGCTTCGAGACGAGCACGCTGCCCGAGAAGATCAAGGCCGCACTGCGCATCACCAGCGCCATCGCCTCCGCCCCGAAGATGGTGACGCCGGCTGTGCTGGACACGGCGCGCCAGTTCTTCACCGACGAAGAGATCAGCGACATCATCCTGCTGTCCGTCGTGACGACCGGGAGCAAGGTCGCCATCACGCTCGGCGTGGAGCCGGGCAAGGGCGCCTCGGGCCGCGTGTTCTATCCCACAGACCCGGTCTACGGCAGCTCCGCCGAGCTCAAACGCGCGATCGAGGAGTACGCGAGCAAGGGCTTCTCCGTCGCCGGGGACGTCATCCCGGTTCGCGAAACCACACCCACTACCTGAAAGAACCAAATCATGGAACGTCTTTCAGGCAAGGTGGCGGTGGTCACCGGTGGCGCGTCCGGCATCGGCGCCGCGACATGCAGGCGGTTGGTGCGCGAAGGTGCGCGCGTCGTCATCGGCGATCTCGACGCACTGCGCGCGCACGAGCTCGCCAAGGAGCTGGGCGATGTGTCGCTGGCTGTTCCCTTCGATGCAGGTGACGTCAAGTCGGTCGAGGAGCTGATCGCCGCCGCCGTCGCGCGATTCGGGCGCCTGGACATCCTGCACAACAACGCGGCCATCATGGCCAACGAGCACATCAAGCGCGACAACAACCCGGTCGACATCGACTTCGACGTCTGGGACAAGACTTTTGCCGTCAATGTGCGGGGTTATGTGGCGGGCTGCAAATACGCCATCCCCCACATGCTCAAGGCGGGCGGCGGCGCCATCGTGATGACGTCTTCCGGCTCGGCGCATCGCGGCGACCTGTCGAACATCGCCTACGGCGCATCGAAGGCGGCGGTGACGAACTTCGCACGCTACGTCGCCACCATCTATGGCAAGCAGGGCATCCGCTGCAACACCATCTCGCCCGGACTCATCCGCACCGAAGGCGGACAGAAGAACGTGCAAGGGGCCATGGTGAAGGTCATGGCGGACAACACGCTCGCGCCGCGCCTGGGGTTGCCGGAAGACATTGCCGCGGCGGTTGCCTATCTGGTGTCTGACGACGGCGCCTTCGTCACCGGACAGGACATCGCCGTCGACGGCGGAATGCTCGCCCACATGCCTTATTACAGCGATTTCCTGAACGCCACCGCGGCCTGGTAAGCCGCACCCACAAGAACCACATCGGAGACAAGACATGAAGGCATACCTCGCCCTGGCGCCGCTCGTGTGCGGCGCCGCCGCCCAGGCTTTCCCCATCGAGACGGGCAACCCCGATCTCGCCATTCGCCTCGACACCGAGGTGCGGTACAACGCCGGCTGGCGCATGCAGAAGATCGACCCGCGCATGCGCCTGTCGAACCCCGGCGCGCCGGTGCTGTCCGCCATCGGCGACAACCAGTTCGAGCGCGGCGACGTGATGCTCAACCGCTTCGACCTGTTCACCGAGTTCGACATCGTCTACAAGGAGCGGTCCGGCGTGCGCGTCACAGGCGCGGCCTGGTATGACCCGACCTACGGCAAGAAGGTCAACGACCCCACCGGCACCATCGCCAACTGGTATGCGAACGGCGAGTACTCGCCGTACACGCGGCGCTACATCACGGGGCCGTCGGGCGAGTTCCTGGATGCATTCGCCTTCACCACCGTGGACATGGGCCAGATGACCGCGTCGGCCAAGCTTGGCCGCCACAGCGTGTACTGGGGCAACTCGCTGTTCCCGCAGTCGTATCACAGCGCCATCGCCTACGACCAGTCGCCGATCGACAACCAGAAGGGCGCCGCGAGCCCGGGCGCGCAGACCAAGGAAATCCTGCTGCCGTTGAACCAGTTGACCGGCACGTTGGCGATCGATCCCGCGTTGTCCGTGTCGGGTCTCTACACCCTGGAGTGGCGGCCGCGCCGCTACCCCGAAGCGGGCACCTTCTACGAATACTTCGCCGGCGCCTTCTGGGGCCCGAACGGCCCGAGCGCGCTGCCCGAAAAGTACAAGCCGCCGAAGAAGGGCGGTGACTGGGGCGTGATGGTCAAGTACGGCCCTGAGTCCTGGGGCGGCTCCAACGTGAGCCTGGTCTACCGCGAGTTCTACGAGAAGATGATCGGCAACCTGTACTCACCGGATTTCGGCGGGCACATCGGCATGGCTTACAACGACCAGAAGAACCGGCTCATCGGCGTGGCGGGCGAGACGAACCTCTGGGGCCTGAACTTCGGCAGCGAACTGACGTACCGCCAGAACACATCGATCAAGACCGCCGCCGCCGTGTCGGCGCTGCTCGACTCCGATGCGCCGGCGCGCGGCAACACCGCGGGTGCATTGGTCAACGTGGTCAAGTTGCTGCCCAAGACGCCGCTGTGGGAGGCCGGCGAGCTGGCGATGGAGCTCGCGTACTCCAAGGTGCGCAAGGTCACCTACAACCCGGGGCTCAACGGCATGGGCGCGTTCGTCACGGGCAATGCACCCGGCACGCCCGCCGGCTACCAGAACGTCGGCTCGCCGTTCTGCCAGAACGCGGCAGGCGCTTTCGGCGCGGGCAGCGAGGACAACGGCTGCATCAGCAACAAGGGCGCGTGGATCGTTTCGGCCAACTTCCAGCCGCGGTGGCTGCAGGTGGTTCCCGGCGTTGACATGAGCGCGCCGATGTTCATCACGTATGGCCTGAAGGGCAACGCCAACGCGGCCACCATCGCCGCCAAACAGGCGCTCTACCAGGTGGGGCTGCAGTTCGACGTGCGGCAAAAGCACGTCGTGAAGATCGCGTACACCGGCGGCCGCTCGCACGCCGAAACCACCGCGAGCGGTGGCATGACCGGCTCGGGCACCTGGTGGCAGAACGACCGCGGCTGGCTGAACGTCAGCCTCAAGTCCTCGTTCTGACCGCCCACCTCCATTCAACGTACATCCCAGGAGTACACGCATGAACACACCCCATCGCCTTCTCGCGGCCATCCTGCTGGCGCTGAACGCACTGCCCGTGATGGCGGGCCCCACGCCCGCCGAAGCCGCCGAGCTGGGCAAGTCTCTGACTGAAGTCGGCGCCATCCGGGCCGGCAATGCCGAAGGCACCATTCCGGCCTACGACCCGGCCAAAGTGATCACCAAGCCCGTCGAGCCGTACGCGCCGGTGAACCCGGCGGGCGGCTTCCCCTACACCGACCCGTTTGCTGCCGACAAGCCCCTGTTCTCCATCACCGCAGCCAACATGGACAAGTACGCGTCCAAGCTGAACGAGGGCACCAAGCACTTATTGAAGACACACGCGGGCTATCGCGTCGACGTTTACCCGACGCGTCGCACCGCGTCGCTGCCGAAGTTCGTGCTCGAGAACACCGTGAAGAACGTCAACAGCCCCAAGCTCGTGGGTGATGGCGACGGCATCGAGGGTGCCCACGCACAAGTCCCGTTCCCCGTTCCGCACGCGGGCAAAGAGGCGATGTGGAACGCGATCCTGCGCTACAAGCAGCCATACGAGCGCGCCGATTCCTATGCCGCCTGGTTCATGGACGGTTCGGGCAACCGCTCGCTGATCTACCGCGCGGCTGTGGACTACGAGCACCAGTACTGGGACCCGAGCATCAAGAACCCCGAGTACTTCCTGCGACTCGTCAACTACATCACCGCGCCCGCGGCCCGCACGGGGGCCCGCGACATGCGCGTGAGCCCGCTGCGCCTGGACATCAAGGAACAGAACGCGTGGTCTTACACGCAAGGGCAGCGGCGCGTGCGCCTCGCGCCCGAGTTCAAGTACGACACGGTCAACGCTCAGGAAAGCGGCGTGAAGGTCTATGACGAGATTGCCGGGTTCGACGGCAAGATGGACCGTTTCGATTTCAAGCTGCTCGGCAAGCGCGAGATGTACATCCCCTACAACGCGTACAAGGCGCAGCAAAGCGCCATGGAGACGGTGCTGACGCCGAACTTCGTCAACCCGGATGTGATGCGCTTTGAGCTGCACCGCGTATGGGTCGTGCAAGCCGACCTGAAGCCGGGCGCACGCCATATCTACAGCCGCAAGGTGTTCTACCTGGACGAGGACAGCTGGAACTTCGCGCTCTACGATTCGTTCGACCAGGCCGGCAAGCTCTATCGCTCGTCGGTGTGGCCGCTGTATGTGGCGCAGGAAACCGGCGTGCTGCGCCAGGACGCGCAGGTGTTCTACGACCACGTGAAGGGCGCGTATTCGCTGTCCGGCTGGGTCGAGCCGGGGATGACGGGTTGGCATTCGCGCGGCGCGTTGCCGCCGAACTACTTCTCTCCCGAAGCGCTCGCCGCCAGCGGCTGGCGATAGGGCGACGTATAGTCGCACCACACAGTGCGACGCAAGGAGTCCATGAAGGAAGCAGTGAAGAAAAAGTCCGCCGGCAAGTCCGCCCCGGCGGCCGTGCGCGACAATCTGACGGTGGAAGTCATCGTCACGGCGGCTATCGGGCTGCTGCAAAAGGACGGGCTGGCCGGCCTGTCGATGCGGCAGCTCGCCGCGACGCTCGACGTCACGCCGACGGCGATCTACCACCACGTGAAGGACAAAGACGAGCTCCTCGACCTCTGCGCGGTGGAGATCCTCGCGCAGATCCCGAAGTCCGATCGGAGCCTGCCGTGGCCCCAGCGCCTGCGGACGCTGATCATCGAGCAGCAGCGTGTGTTCATGCGTGTCCCGGGCCTTGCCAAGTTTCTGCTGGTGCATCGCGAGTCGTCCGTCGCTTCGCTGCTCTGGGCCGAGGCGGTGCTCAGCGTCATGCACGATGCCGGCTTCAAGGCACAGCAGTCGCTGCCCGTGCTGATGTCGATGTCCTTCCTGCTCAACCCGATCACGCTGGTCGACGACAAGCAGCCCGCCAAGTTCACGCCCGTCCTCTACCGAACACGCGCCACCGCCCTCATCAAGAAACACCCGGGCATGTTCCCCTGCGTCAGCCAAGTCTTGCCGCTCATGCAAGCCGGCTCGTACGAGTCGCAGTTCGAGACGGCCCTCGACCGGGTCATCTCCGGCATCGAGCAGGAACTGGCCGGCCGCCCAGCCTGACTTCGCGGGAAATCCCTAGTTCAACATAGTTGAACGAAGGTCGAAAATATGAACGCATGCGGACATCAAAACTCGGTGCGCCGATGGGCGAACTCAAATGCGCGAATGACCTGCTCGATGACCGCGAGGCGCTTGCAGCGGCGTGGGAACGAGACGGCTACTGGTTTTTCCGGGACGTGCTGGACAAGGAAGTCATTGGTCGCATCCGTCAGACCTACACCGACTATCTGCTGGAGATGGGCGTCGCCAGAATGGAAGGGCCGTCGCCTCGCTACAACGGGGCCGACGTGTCCGGCTTGCATCTTCATACCGCCCTGACCCGGCTGAACGACGCCAAGGTCCACAAGATCCTCCACGAAGCGCCGACGATCAATGCATTCTTCGCGAAGCTGTTCGGCTGCGATCCGTTCTGGATCCCGTTCACGATGCACCGGACCAACCCGCCGGTCAGCGATCGCAGCACATCGCGCTTCGACCTGATCCATGAGGACGGTGTCTACAACGACGGGCTGCCCTTCCTGATCTGCTGGGTTCCCGTCGATGACATCGACGAAGACACGGGCGGCGTTGCCTTGCTGGAGGGCGTGCACAAGGGGCCGTGCCTGCACCGCCGCGAGGGCACGAATATCCTGCCGATCGATGAGCAGGATGTGCCCAGCGGCCAATGGCGCCGGACCGACTACAAGCCCGGTGATGTACTGATGATGGGGCTGCATACGCCGCACAGCGGCCTGTCGAATATCTCGGCGGACCGCTTTCGCATGTCGCTCGACACGCGCATCATGCCTTCCACCGGCAAGGTGCCGCTGGTCGGAACGCTGACCGAGGTCACGAAAACCGGCTTGAAGGTCGAGGACGCCAACGGCGTGCACGAACTCGCCTTCGACAGCACGAGCTTTGTCCGTGGCCACCAGGGCGACAGGATGCCGCTCCATGAAATCCCGGACCGGTACAAGCCGGGGAAGGAAGTGATCATCGCGTTTGAAGACCGGCGCGTCGTCAACATGCGGCCGCAGAACTGAAGCGATGCCGCAACCGCAAAAGTACGGCAGCCGCCTTGCGGGCAAAGTCGCTGTGGTTACCGGCGCCGGTGCCGAAGGGTCTCAAGTGGGTATCGGTCGCGCCATTGCACTCGTTCTGGCAGGGGAGGGCGCTCGCGTCTGCTGCAGCGACATCGACCTGGCCCGGGCCGAAGAAACCGCCCTGCGCATCAATCGCGAAGGTGGCGATGCATTCGCCTTTGGGGGCGACGTCAGCGATGGCAAAGCCTGCGCACGGCTGGTGTCGGAAACCGTCGCACGTTTCGGACGGCTGGACGTCCTGGTCAACAACGTAGGCATTTCGACCCCGACGACGCTCGAAAGCATCGACGACGCCGCGTGGTCGCGCATCTTCGACATCAACCTCAAGAGCGCGATGCTGATGTCGAAGTATTCGATCCCCGAAATGACGAAGACCGGGGGCGGGTCCATCATGAATATCTCGTCGATTGCCGGCATCGGCGCGCTCGGCTCGCTCGCCTATGGCACGTCCAAGGCCGCGATGGCGCAACTGGCGCGCGAGATCGCCGTGATGCACGGCCGTGACGGCATACGCGCCAACACCGTGGCGCCCGGGCATTTGATGACGCCCCACGCGATGCACGTCCTGCCCGCCGATATGCGCGAGACGCGCCGCAAGATCGGCCCGCTCGGCCTGGAAGGTGATGCCTGGGATGTGGCGCTGGCGGTGTGCTTTCTGGCGAGCGACGAGGCGCGCTTCATCACGGGCGTCGAGTTGCCTGTCGATGGCGGCGTGACCGCGATCGGGCCGATGGCAGCCCACGCGTTGATCATGCGGGCCGACTGAGTCGCCATGCAATACAGAAGACTGGGCCGCAGCGGCCTCAAACTGAGCGAGCTGGCGCTCGGTGCCGGCAATTGGGGCTATCAGGGCATGAATGAAAACGCCGTGCGCGAGACCGTCGCGCTTGCGCTCGATGCCGGGATCAACTACTTCGACAACGCCGAGAGCTACACCGGTGGCCGGGCCGAAGAGATCATGGGCCGCGTTTTCAGGTCGCTCAAGCTGCCGCGCCTCAAGGCCGTCGTGTCGACCAAGTACTACTGGGGGATCAACGACGGCCCGAACTCGAGGAACACCCTCAACAGGAAGTACTTGATCGACGGCATCGACGGCTCGCTCAAGCGGCTGCAGATGGACTATGTAGACATCGTGTATTGCCACCGCAACGATCCCCATACGCCAATCGAGGAGACGGTCTGGGCGATGCACAACATCATCGAGTGGGGCAAGGCGCTTTATTGGGGCACGTCCGAATGGCGGGCCGAAGAGATTCGCGCCGCCTGGGACATCGCCGAGCGGCACCATCTGCACAAGCCGGTTGTTGAACAGCCGGAGTACAACCTCTTGCGGCGCAGCCGCGTGGACACCGAGCATCGGCGCCTGTTGGACGACATCGGCCTGGGCATCGCCGTCTTCAGCCCGCTCGCGGGCGGCACGCTGACCGGCAAGTACCGGGGCGGTGCGCCGGCCGACAGCCGCGCGGCGGATCCCAGCCTGGCGCGCTTCCACGGCACGCTGCTGGGCAAGCGGCGCAATGACATCGTGGACGGTCTGGAGCAGTTTGCCCGGCAGCTCGATTGCTCGCTGACCGAGCTGGCCCTGGCCTGGATCCTGACGAATCCCCGTGTCAGCACGGCAATCCTCGGCGTCTCGCGGCCGGCGCAATTGAGCGCCAACCTCAAGGCACTTGATGTGGTGCCACGGCTGACGCCTGACATCCTTGCCGCCATCGCTAAGTGTGTCGGCGACTACAGCGAACCCTGGTCGACTGTGACCGATCCGCAATAAGGACAACGACCCATGCGAGCAGCCATCTTCCAGCGCGCCGGCGAGCCGCTCGTGATCGAGCAGCGGCCCGACCCGACACCCGCCGAAGGCGAAGTCGTGATCAAGGTCCACCGCTGCGGTGTCTGCGGCACCGACCTGCACATGACCGACGGCCACGCGCCCGGCTTCTGCTATCCCGGAAATTCGCCGCTTGGGCACGAGTTCGCGGGCGAGGTTGTCGCGGTCGGGCCGCACGTGGAGCGACTGAAGGTGGGCGATCGCATCACCGCGCTGCCGTTCTTCGGCTGCGGGCGCTGCGCCACCTGCCTGGCGGGCAAGCCCAACTTCTGCGCGAAGTTCCAGGGCCACGCCGCAGGCTTCGCCGAATACATGGCGGTCAAGGAACGCGTCGCGACGCGCTTGCCGGCCAGCCTGTCGATGGAGGACGGCGCGCTGGTCGAGCCCATGGCGGTGGGCCTGCACGGCGTGGCGCTGGCGCGCCTGGCGCCCGGCGCGCGCGTGCTGGTCATCGGCGCGGGGCCGGTGGGCCTTGCCGCAGTGTTCTGGTCGCGGCGCATGGGCGCCGGCCGCATCGCGGTCACCGCCGGTTCGCGCCGCCGCGAGGCCTTGGCTCTGGCGATGGGCGCCACGCAGTTCGTGCTGCCCGAGCCCGACGAAAATCTGCCGGCGCTGGCCGCGGAGGCGCTCGGCGGGCCGCCCGACGTGGTCTTCGAATGCGCCGGACAGAAAGACCTGATCGCGCAGGCGATCAACTGCGTTCGCCCATCGGGCCATGTGGTTGTGCTGGGCTTTTGCACGGTGGCCGACAGCTTCATTCCCGCCATCGCCGTGTGGAAGGAAGTGCGGGTGCAGTTCGCAGTCACGTACAGCATGGCGGAGTTCGCGCACGTGGCCGACACCTTCGACGCCGGCCATGTGGAGCCGCGCGCGATGATCACCGATCGCGTCTCGCTGGACGCCTTGCCCGCTGCCTTCGAGGCGCTGCGCGAGCGCAGCCACCAGTGCAAGCTGATGGTCGACCCCTGGTCTTCCTGAGGAACAAGAGATGGCCTCATCGCTGCTGACCTGGAAGTCCTACCTTGCGATGCTCGAGTCGGCCGGCGACCTGACGGCGCTGACCGAGCATCCCGACAGCGAACAACTTCGCGCCGAACTGTACCGGCAGCTCCAGATGAACCTGTCGCTGGGCTACTTCATGTACTTCGGCGCCACCGCCGAGCACCCCGACTGGATGCCATTCCTCAACTCGGTGTTCATGCTGCAGCCCAACCCGGATGACGCCTACGTGTTCGCGCCGGTCCAGGGCGGGGGCAGCTATCGCATCGTCGGCGAGCGGGGCAGTGTGCACCTGCTCACCCTGGACGTGGGCCGCCAGATGATGGGCATGGCAGACCGGTCCGCGCCGCCGTTGCTCCAAGTCGATCTCGACTCGCTGGAGCGTGACGCGCAAGGCCGCTTCGAAGTTCTGGTGAGCGCCGAGCGACCGGCAGGGCATCAGGGCAACTGGCTGCCGCTCGATCCTTCGGCCGAGTTCTTCATGGTGCGGCAGCGCAGCTACGACTGGGGCAACGAGCGGGACGCGCGCTTGGCCATCGAGCGAGTCGATACGCAATCCCTGAAGCCGACTATGAGCGCCGCCGAGATCGCGGAGCGGACGCAAGCGCTGATGGGCGGATTCGTGCGTCGGCTATCGCAGATGTGGCTCACGCACCTGCGCCAGCTGCGCGAACGCGACACGCACAACCGCTTCGAGTTCCACGCCTTCGGCGGCGGGCTTACCAACCAGGCATATTGGCAGGCGCTGTTCGACTTCGGCCCCGACGAAGCCCTGGTCCTGGAGACCGAGTTGCCAGAGACCCGTCGCTACTGGAACGTGCAGCTCAACGATCCGCTGTTCAACACCATCGATTTCGTGGGAAGGCAAAGCAGCCTGAACGGCCACCAAGCGCGCATCGACGGCGACGGCAAGTTCCGCGCCGTGATCGCACACCGCGATCCGGGTGTGCCCAACTGGCTCGACACGGCCGGATTCAACCGCGGCACTGCCATCGGCCGCTGGTACGGCTGCAGCTCCCACCCCATGCCGACGCTCGAGCGAGTGCCTCTGTCGCGCCTGCGGGAGCACCTCCCCACGGACACGCCGCTCGTGTCCGCGCAGGAACGTTCGGCAACGCTCCGGGCCCGGCGCATTGGCGCGCAATTGAGGCGACGCTGGTAGGCCAGCCACATCAACACCATCATGAACATTCCCAACACCTTCTCCGCATCCGGCGACGCTTTGCACGCAGCGGCCAGCGCCGCCACCGGCCTTGACGACTTCGGACCGTCACACGATTACCAGCCCGGACTGACGCGCCTGCTGGATGCGCTCGACCGCGACGGCCCGCGCCTCGCCCCGGGTGGCCGCGAGTTCGTCTTCGGCACACTGGTCGGAGTGCTGGTAGCGAGGTTGACCTTGCAGCGCAGCTTGCGCGACCTCCCGGAGGAGGCCGCGCGCACTATCGTGCGTCCACTGGTGATCACCGGCGTTCCCCGCACCGGCACCACGGCGCTGCACAAGTTGCTGTCAGTGGATCCGCAGTTCCAGGGACTGGAGCGCTGGCTCACCGCGTTCCCGGTGCCGCGTCCCCCGCGCGCGAGTTGGCCTTCCAACCCGATGTACCAGGCGACGGTGGCGGGCATCGAAGCCTTCCTCGCCCGCGCGCCGGAGATGCGCGCAGCACACGACATGGTGGCGGACGACGTGGACGAGTGCCTCGAAGTGCTGAAGCAAGGCTTCTGCAGCAACACCTACGGCTCGACCTTTCGCGTGCCGGGCTATGACGCGTGGTGGGCGGGGCAGGACGAAGGCGCTTCGTACCGGCGCTATGCGAACGCACTGAGCGTCATCGGCGCCGGGGACGCGAGGCCCTGGTTGCTCAAGAACCCCGGCCACATCCACACCCTCGATCATTTGCTGGCGGTGTTCCCTGATGCCTGCATCGTCCAGACGCACCGTGATCCGGTCCAGGCCCTGCCATCGCTTTGCAGCGTGCTGGCGATGGCGCGCCGCCTGAGCGAAGGCGACAACGTCGTGCCTGCCGAGATCGGCGCGCGCGAAATCGCCAACTGGGAGAAAGCCGTGACCCGGGCCATGGCCTTGCGCGAGCAGGCGCCGCCGCGACAATTTCTCGATGTGCGGCACCGCGACTTCCATCGTGACCCCATGGGTGTGGTGCGGCGGATCTACAGGCACTTCGGTTACGAACTGAGCCCGCAAGTTGAAAAGGCGATGCAGGCGCGCATCCATGCCAACCCGGAAGGCCGCCACGGAGCCCACTTCTACACGTCGGAGCATTTCGGCCTGGAACCCGGCGCGATCCGCGAGCGCTTCGCGGCCTACATCGAACGCTACAACCTCGCCTGACGTTCAGATCACGCGCGCTTGCGCCAGCCGCGCCAGCTCCGCGTCATCCGCGCCCAGCAGTTCTTTGAGCACTTCGTTGGTGTGTTGGCCCATGGTGGGCGGCGCGCGGTAGCGCGTGATCGGCGTATCGGAGAAGCGAATCGGGTTGGCGGCGAGCTTTACCGTGCCGGAGAGCGGGTGCGGCACTTCCACCGACATGCCGCGGTGCTTCACCTGCGGGTCGTTGAAGACCTGCTCCAGGTCGTAGATCGGCCCGGCCGGCACGCCCGCGTTCTCCATCGCGGCCAGGATGTCCTGCTGCTTCCACTCGCGCGTGATCGCGTCGAACGTGTCGGCCAATGGCTTGCGGTTCTGCACGCGGATGGAGTTGGTGACGAAGCGCGGGTCGTCGGCGAGTTCGGGGTGGCCGAGCGCGCTGCAAAAGCGCCGGTATTGCTCGTCGTTGCCGCAGACCACCATCACCGCGCCGTCGGCGCAGGGGAACATCTGCGAGGGCAGGCCGCCGTTGCCTTGCGTTCCGCGTCGCACGGGCACGATGCCAGTGGCGAGGTATTGCGCGGTGTAGTGCGTGAGCGAGGCAATCACCGAATCGAGCAGGGCGATGTCGACCTGCTGGCCCCGCCCGCTCGCCGTCTTTCGGCCTTCGGGCAGCCCGCCGTCGCGCTCGTACAGCGCGGCGAGCACGCCGATCGCCGCAAACTGGCCGCCGATGAAGTCGGCGATCGAAGGGCCCGTCTTCACAGGCGCGCCGCCTTCTTCGTCGGGATAGCCGGTGACGCTCATCAAACCGCCCATGGCCTGGAAGATCGAATCGTAGCCGGGCCGCGGTGCGTACGGGCCGCTCTGGCCGAAGCCGGTGACCGAGCAATACACCAGGCGCGGATTGATCGCGCGCAGGCTCTCGTGGTCCAGGCCGTAGCGCTTGAGGTCACCGACCTTGAAGTTTTCCACCACCACGTCGGAGATCTCGACGAGCTTGCGCACGATCTCCTGGCCTTCCGGCTTGGCGAGGTCCAGCGTGATCGATTTCTTGTTGCGGTTGGTGCCCAGCAGGATGGGTGACTCGCGGGTGTCGCGGCCGTCCGTGTCCTTGAGGAAGGGGGGGCCCATCTTGCGTGAGTCGTCACCGGCGCCGGCGCGCTCGACTTTGATGACCTCGGCGCCGAGGTCGCCCAGCATCTGCGCCGCCAGCGGGCCGGCAAGAACGCGGGAGAGATCGAGGACGCGAATGCCGGAGAGTGGAAGTGCCGACATTTATTCGCGTCCCTTCATGCCCGTCTCGGCGATCACCTTCGCCCATTTTTCGTGTTCGCGATGCAGGAAGGCGGCGTAGCCGGCGGGCGGCAACGCCATCGGCGTGAACCCCATTTCCTCCAGCTTGCCGCGCACAGCGGGCTTCTTCAGCGCTGCGTCGAAAGCCGTGTACAGCTTGTCGATGATGGGTGCAGGCGTGGCGCCGGCGACGTTGATGCCGACGAAGGTGCCGGCGAAGTAGTCCGGATAGCCTTGTTCGGCCACCGTCGGAACCGTGGGCAGGGTCTTCGACCGTATCGGCGGCCACACGGCCAGCGCGCGCACCTTGCCTGCCGTGATCAGCGGCGTTGCCTGCTGCACCGAGAACAGGCCGATCTCGATCTGGCCGCCGAGCATGTCCGTCGTGACGTTGCTCTCGCCTTTGTATGGCACGTGCAGGAAGCTGGCGCCGGCGCGCTGCTTGAACAGTTCCATGCCCAGGTGCGCCGGCCCGCCGATTCCCGTCGACCCATAGCTGATCGCGCCGGGGCGGGCCTTGGCCGCGGCGACCAGTTCGGCGAGTGTCTTGTAGGGCGTGTCGGCCCGCACCACCATGACGAAGTCCACCAGGTGGCTCAGGATCACGGGCGCCAGGTCGCGAGTGGGGACATATGGCAGCTTGGGGTCGAGCAATGCGAGCATCACCATCGGCCCGCCGCCGCACAGGCAGACGGTGTAGCCATCGGGCGCGGACTTGGCGACGTGGTTCGCGCCCAGCGCGCCGGCGGCGCCCGGCTTGTTGTCGACCAGCACGGGTTGGCCGAGTTGCTGGCTGACTTCGCCGGCCAAAAGCCTGGCCACCACGTCGGTCGCACCGCCCGCGGCAAAGGGGACAACGAGGGTGACTGGGCGGCTCGGATAGGAAGCCGGGGCCTGGGCCTGCGCCGCCGGCGCGGCGAACACGGCGCAGCAGGCGATGAAGGTACGAATGAAGTGCTGCCAACGACTGGCGGTTTGATGGGTGGCCATATTTGTCTCCTGCTCGGGCCTATGGGCGTATTTTCTTCTCATCTACTGCGCAGCGATACCGTTTTCGCGGATGACTCGGCCATAGGTGGCGAAATCGGCGTCGGCGAGCGCGGCGAAATCGCTGGGGTTCAAGTAGTGCGGCGTCATGCCCATGCCTTGCAGTTTGTCCTGCACCGCTGGGGAATCCATTGCAGCCTTGAGGGCCGCAGCGAGCCGTGCCTGCACCGTCGCGCTCAAGCCGGGCGACGCGGCCAGGCCGCTCCAGGGGGTCACCACCAGGTCCGGGAATCCCTGTTCCACCAGCGTGGGTACTTCGGGCAAATCCTTCACGCGCTGGCTGCTCGTTACCGCCAGCGCACGCAGCTTTCCAGAGCGCAACTGGGGCAATGCCGTTGCCGAGTCGGCCAGCATCATGGGGACCTGCCCGCCGAGCACGTCCAGCATCGCGGGCTGCGCGCCGCGGTAGGGGATGTGCGTCATCGGCGCGCCGGCCATCTGTGCGAGCCGCGCGCCGGTGAGGTGCCCCAGGCTGCCCTGGCCGGCGCTGGTGTAGGCCAGCCCGCCGGGTCGTTTTTTTGCGGCCGCCATCAGCTGCGCCACCGTCGTAACGCCCGCCATGTCGGGCAGCGCGGGGTTGATGACGAGAACGTTGAATTGCGTAGCGATGAGGCCGATGGGCGTGAAGTCGCGCGCCGCCGAGAACTGTTTGCCGAGGAAGTGGTAGTTCAGCACCGCCGGGATGACCAGCGAGACCAACGTGTAGCCGTCTGCCGGGCTGCGCCTCACGTCTTCGTGGCCGATCTGACCGACGCCGCCCGACTTGTTGTCAATGACGACCGTCTGCTTCAGCTGCACAGCCATCTCCGCTCCGACCAGTCGCGCCACCGAGTCGGTCGGGCCGCCGGCGGGGAAGGGAACGACCAGGCGCAGCGGCCGGGTGGGGAAGTCTGCCTGGGCTCGAGCCACGGAGGCGGCCACCAGGCCGGCGGACGCGAGCAGCAGGGAGCGCCTGCGCGCGTTGAGATGGTTGGGTTTCATGAGGCCGTTTCGAGTTGTGATGCAAGTTCGCGCTTGAGGACCTTGCCTGTGGGACCCATCGGCATCGCCTCGACGAACACGTAGCGCGACGGGCACTTGTAGGCGGCGAGCTGGTGGCGTACGTGCGCCGCGAGCTCATCGCGCAGCACGTCGGTGGCGTCAAGGCCCGGGCGCAATTCAATGAAGGCGACCACCATCTCGTCACCCAGGTCGCCCGCCTGCCCGACGACGGCCGCCTGCAGCACGGCGGCGTGCGTCGCAATAGCGGCCTCGACCTCCGCCGGATAAACGTTGAAGCCCGAGCGGATGATCATTTCCTTGCGACGGCCCACCACGGCCAGGTCACCGTCGGGCAGCCACCGCCCCAGGTCACCGGTGGCGAACCAGCCGCCCTCGCGAAGCACTTCGCGCGTGGCTGCTTCGTTCCGGTAGTAGCCGCGCATCACGCCGGGACCGCGCGCCTGGATCTCGCCCACATCGCCGGTCGAGACGGGCTGGTCCGATGCGTCGACGATCCGCACTTCCACTGTGGCTTCGGGCGGGCCGACGCTCCACGGCAACGTTTCGGAGCCGGAGCGCGTGCGCGAGAGCGGTGCGCATTCGGTCATCCCATAGGCGTTGACCAGAGGCCGCCCGAAAGCCCGCTCGACACGCGCTTTCAGTGCCGGGTCCAGCGGCGCGCCACCGGCCACGAGCGTGCGCAAGCCATGCCCTGATAGATCGATTTGTTCCTGCTCGATGCGATCGAGCAGGCGGGCCCAGCCCGCCGGCACCATGGACGCCTGCTGCACGCTGCCGCGCGCGATGGCTTCGACCAGTTCGGCCGGCGACAGGCGCGGCCGCAGCCGGATGGCCGCGCCGAACAGGAGAGCCGGTACGGCGCTGGACAAGCCCATGGCATGCGAGAGGGGGGCGGCGACGTCGATCGTGTCGGCGGCGGTGGTGCCCCGGGCTTGGCCGACAACGCGGCCCATGTTGATCAGGCTCTCGTGCGACACCATCACCGCCTTGGGCTGCCCGGACGTGCCCGACGTGAAAACGAGCAAGGCGATGTCGGCCGCGTCTGCTTCGGCCGCGGCGCCGGAGTTGAAGCAATGCAGTGCGAGCCGGCCCAGGCCTTCGATCTCGAGCGGCCGCGCTTCGAGGCGGCGGGCGTGTTCGGCAGTGTCAGGGGAACCGTCCAGCGAAAAGAGCAGCCAGCGCGGGTCGGCGCACTGGGCCAGGCGCCGCAGTTCGGCCAGCGGCAGGCGTGCGTTGAGCACGGCCGGCCAGGCCCGCAAGCTCTGCGCGGCGAGCAGCAGCACGAGCGTGTCGGCGCTGTTCTCCGAGACCATCACCAGCCGCTCGCCCGCCTGCACGCCGAGGCTCCCCAGCGCGCTGCTAGCGCTCACTACCCGCTCAGCGAGTTCGCTCCAACGCCACGAAGACTCCGGTGTGTGCACGGCCCATGCATCGGGCTGCGCGCGTGCGCGCAGCGCGACGATGTCGGGCAACGAGGGGCAGGCGGGCGCAGCGGCGGTCAGGGGTGGGCTCATTGACAGGGGAAAAAGGACCGTTAGAATAAACGAACAACGTTCATATAGTCGACGTTAAGGTCCTATGGTTTACCCGAAGGCAGGCGATGCCATCCTGGTGAGCGGTGCCACCGGCGCGCAGGGCGGGGCCGTGGTCCGCGCGCTGCTGGCCCGCGAGCGTTCGGTTCGGGCACTTGTGCGCAATCCACGCTCGCCGGGGTCGCTGGCCTTGCGCGAGGCGGGCGCCGAGCTGGTCACCGGCGACATGGAAGATCCGGCCTCCCTGGCCGCCGCCATGCAAGGCGCGGCCGGGGTCTTTTCGGTCCAGGTACCGGATACGCGGGGCGACGACAGCGAACGCCGGCATGGCCTGGCCCTGATCCACGCCGCGCGCGCGGCCGGCGTCGCCCAGTTCGTGCATACGTCGGTCAGCGGCACTGCGCAGCGCACGAGCTTTGCGCGCTGGGCGTCGGGTTACTGGAGTCAGAAGTACTGGAATGACAAGTGGGACGTGGAGGAAGCCGTGCGTCGCGCCGGCTTTGCGGCGTGGACGGTGCTGCGCCCCGCGTTCCTGATGGACAACTTCGCCCAGCCGAAATCGGCGTGGATGTTCCCGCAGCTCAGGCACGGCGAAATCGCGACGGCGCTGCTTGCCCAAACGCGCTTGCAGCTCATCGCAGCGGACGACGTCGGCGCTTTCGCCGCCGCGGCGTTCGACGACCGCAAAGCCTTCGGTTCGCGGGAGGTCGACCTTGCCGCCGAGGCACTGACCATGGGTGAAATCGCCGGGGTCCTGGCCCGGACGACGGATCGCCCGATCGCCGCGCTCTCGCTGACGCCCGGTGAGGC
Source organism: Ramlibacter sp. WS9 (assembly GCF_003797765.1). Taxonomy (GTDB): domain Bacteria; phylum Pseudomonadota; class Gammaproteobacteria; order Burkholderiales; family Burkholderiaceae_C; genus Ramlibacter. The sequence continues at coordinate 89,969 of NZ_RKMB01000019.1, forward strand.
GCTGGCGCGCGGGCTCAATCCCGGCTGGGTGCGCTCGCAGGAGTGGACCAACGAAGTGGGCTACCAGGCCGACATCGAAGGACTGGCCCGCTGGCAGATACCGCTCACGTCATTCGAAGTCTGGGCGCAGCGGCACCGAAGCGCCATCGGCATCCCGGCCTGATTGCATCGGCCGGCAGTTGCCGCGCGCCTTGACAGGAATGCGGTACGCGTTAAACTATACGAACACTGTTCGATAATACGTTCAACGATGCGTTTTGAATTTTCCGCTGAGGATGAAGCCTTCCGGCTCGAGGTACAGGCTTTCTTCGCGGCGCACCTGCCCCGCGAGATGGCCAGGCGCTTTGCGATCGGCGCCCACCCGCCCGAGCGCGCCGACGTGCGAGCCTTCCAGGCGTTGCTGCATGCGCGCGGCTGGGGCGCGCCGCATTGGCCCGTGGAGTGGGGCGGCACCGGCTGGTCGCCGCTGCGCAAGCACATCTTCATGGAGGAGCTCTACAACGCCGACGGGCTGGACTACGGCTGGCAGGGTCTGCACATGGTGGCGCCGGTGCTGATCGCCTTCGGCAGCGAGGCGCAGAAGAAGCGCTTTCTGCCGCCCATGCTCAGCGGCGACGAATTCTGGGCGCAAGGCTTTTCCGAGCCCAACGCGGGCTCGGACCTGGCCAATCTGAAAACGCAAGCCGTGCTCGAGGGCGACGAATGGGTGGTCAACGGCCAGAAGATCTGGACCAGCGACGCCATGATGTCCGAATGGGGCTTCTTCCTGGTGCGCACCGACAGCACCGCGAAGCCGCAGCGCGGCATCTCCTTTCTGTTGATCCGCATGGACACGCCCGGCCTCACCGTGCGGCCCATCGTTTCCATCGAAGGCGGCACCGGCCTGAACGAAGTCTTCCTGGAGAACGTGCGGGTGCCGGCCGAAAACCTGGTCGGCGAGGCCGGCATGGGCTGGACCTACGCGAAGTACCTCCTGGAAAAGGAGCGCACGACCAGCGCCTTTCTCTACTTCAACAAGCGCGAGCTGGAGAAGGCCCGCGAGATCGCCCAGGCGCAGAAGATCGGCGGCGTTCCGTTGATCGACACGCCCGCCTTCGCGCACAAGCTGGCGCGCGCAGAAGTCGATGTGATGGCCCTGGAATTTTCCGTTCTGCGCATCCTGTCCGGCGAAGCCACGCAGAACCTGAACGCGGTCGTGTCGGCGCTCAAGCTGCGCGGCTCTGCGCTGCAGCAACGCGTCACTGATCTGCAGGTGGAAGCGCTAGGCCTGCACGCGCTGCGCTCATGGGGCCACGGAGAAGGTGAAGCGAGCGACAGCCCAGAAGCGTTGCGCTGGCCTGCTTTCGTGCCGGGCCGCACCGCCGCCGCGCTCATCGCGCGTGCCTCCACCATCTACGGCGGCTCGCAGGAAGTGCAAAAGAACATCATCGCCAAGCTGGCGTTCGGGCTCTAAATATGGATTTCAACCTCACCGACGAACAACAGATGCTGCGCGAATCCGCTTCGCGCTTTGTGCGCGAGCAATACGGCTTCGAGGCCCGGCGCAAGTGGACGGCCGATGCCGGCTGGTCCTCCGAGCGCTGGGGCCAGTACGCGGAAATGGGCTGGCTGTCGCTGTCGATCCCGGAAGAGATGGGCGGCCTGGGCTGCAGCTTCGTGGAGACTGCGCTGGTCGCCGAGGAGTTGGGACGCGGCATGGTGCTCGAGCCGTTCATCGGCTGCGCTGTACTCGCGGCAAGGCTGGCCGAGCGTGGCGACGCCCCCGGCTTCGCCGCCCGGCGTGAAGCCTTGTTGGCCGGGATTGCCGACGGCAGCGCGATTGCACTGCTGGCGCACAGCGAGCCCGGCAGCCGGTTCGAACTGGACGCGGTCGCCACGCAGGCGCGCGAGACCCCCGGCGGCTGGGTGATCGACGGCACAAAGATGATGGTCCCCGGTGCACCGGGCGCGACTCACTTCATCGTGTCCGCGAATGTGCAGGGGCAGGGCGTCGCGCTGTTCCTGCTGCATCGCGAAGCCGTGGTGCTGCAAAGCTATGCCCTCATCGACGGCACGCGCGCGGCCGACATTGAACTGCACAGCGTCGCCGTCGGCAAGGATGCATTGCTGGCCAATCCCGGTAGCGCTTTGCCGCTGCTGGAAGAGGCGATGGACCGCGCCGCTTTGGCGCAGGTGGCCGAGGGCCTGGGCTGCATGGAAGCCGTGCTCGCGCTTACGGCCGAATACCTGAAGACCCGTCAGCAGTTTGGCCAGCCCATCGGAAAGTTCCAGGCGCTGCAGCACCGCATGTCGGAGATGTTCGTCGAGGTGCAGGAGACACGTTCGATCCTGCTGCGCGGCATCGCCCACCTGGAAGGCGAGCCCGCGGCGCGCAAACAAGCCGTGTCGGCCGCGAAGGTGATGCTCGGCACGGCCGGGCGCTTCGTCGGCGGCCAGGGCATCCAGTTGCACGGTGGCATCGGCGTGACGGACGAATACCAGGTGGGCCACTACTACAAGCGGCTGCTGGCGCTCGAAAAGATCTACGGTGACAGCGACTGGCACCTCGACCGTTTCATCGCGGCGCAACGCGAAGCCGCGTGATTGGAGACAAAGCAATGAACTACGAGAACTACAAGACCCTCAGCTTTCGCCGTGACGGCCGCGTGCTGCACGTGACCTTCAACCGGCCCGATACGCTCAACGCCTTCGACAACGACTTGCATGGCGACTTCGACCGGTTCGTGCATGAAGTGCCGCGCGACGAAGCCACGCACGTGATCGTGCTCACCGGCGCGGGCAAGGCCTTCAGCGCTGGCGGCGACATCGACCACATGCAGGAACTGATCGACGTGCCCAGCGGCATCTATGGGGAGATCGCCGAGGGTAAACGCCTGATCAACGCTCTGCTGGACATTCCGCAGCCGATCATCGCGAAGATCAACGGCGCGGCCATTGGCCTGGGGGCCACCCTTGCGCTTTTTTGCGACATCAGCTTCGCCGCCGACCACGCAAAGATCGCCGATCCGCACGTGAAGGTCGGATTCGTTGCGGGGGATGGCGGCGCGGTAATCTGGCCCCAGCTCATTGGCTATGCGCGTGCCAAGCACTACCTGCTGACGGGCGATGCAATTACCGGTGCGGACGCCGCGGCAATGGGCCTGGTCAACTTCGCGTTTCCGGCGGCGGAGCTCGACGCGGCCGTGGATGCCTATGCGCAACGTCTGGCTGCGGGCGCTCGTCGCGCGGTGCAATGGACCAAGGCCACGATCAACGTGGGCCTGAAGCAGGTCGCCGCCTCGGTGCTGGAGGCTGGCGCCGCTTACGAGATGCTGTCGAACCAGACGCGTGACCATGCCGAAGCCGTCGCCGCGTTCCGCACCAAGCGCGCGCCGGACTTCAACGGCGACTGAACACAATCAAAGGAGCATTCAATGGGTATCGTTCAAGACAAGGTGGTGGTCGTCACCGGCGCGGGCGCCGGGATCGGCCGCGATTTCGCCAAGGGGTTCGCTGCTGCCGGCGCCAAGGTCGTGGTCAACGACCTGGCGCGCGACAAGGAAACCGGCAAGGCACTGGCCGACGGCGTCGTGGCTGAAATCCGCGAGGCCGGCGGCCAGGCCGTGGCGGCCGTGGAAAGCGTGGCCGAATGGGACTCGGCACACAAGATCGTGCAGGCCGCGCTTGACAGCTTCGGGCGCATCGACTGCATTGTGAACAACGCGGGCATCGTGCGCGACCGCTTCATCTTCAACATGAGCCAGGAAGAGTGGAAGGCCGTGGTCGACGTCCACCTGAACGGCTCGTTCTTCATGACGCGCGCCGCCGCGCCGCACTTCAAGAGCCAGGAAGGCGGCAGCTACATCCACATGACCTCCACCTCGGGGTTGATCGGCAACCTGGGCCAGGGCAATTACTCGGCGGCCAAGATGGGCCTCGTCGGCCTGTCGAAGTCGATCGCGCTGGACATGGCCAAGTTCAAGGTGCGATCCAACTGCATCGCGCCTTGGGCCTGGACCGCGATGACGGCCAGCATCCCGGCCGACACGCCCGAGCAGAAGGCCCGCGTGGAAAAGTTGAAGCGCATGGAAAGCGCCAAGATCGCGCCACTGGCCGTGTACCTGGCCAGCGACCGCTCGGCCCACGTGTCGGGCCAGATCTTCGGCGTGCGCGCCAACGAGATCTATTTCTTCAACCAGATCCGCATGATCCGCTCGATGCACCGCAGCGAAGGCTGGACGCCCGAGACCATCGCCGACGAGGCGATGCCCGCCTTCGAGGCCAGCTTCTTCGAGAACGTGCCCTCGATGAAGCTGACCCCTTGGGATCCCGTGTAAGGAGCGACGAACATGAAAGCATTGGTCGCGGTCAAACGCGTGATCGACTACAACCTCAAAGCCCGCGTCAAGTCCGACGGCAGCGATGTGGACCTGGCCGGCGTGAAGATGTCGATGAACCCATTCGACGAAATCGCGGTCGAAGAGGCCGTGCGGCTGAAGGAAGCCGGTGTGGTCACCGAGGTGGTGGCCGTGAGCATTGGCGTCGCGGCCTGTGCCGAGACGCTGCGCACGGCGATGGCGCTGGGCGCGGATCGCGCGGTGCTCGTCGAAACCGCTGCCGAACTCGAACCGCTGCACGTCGCCAAGCTGCTGAAAGCGGTGGCCGACAAGGAGCAGCCGCAGCTCGTGTTCCTGGGCAAGCAGGCGATCGACGACGACGCCGGCCAGACCGGCCAGATGCTGGCGGCGCTCCTGCGCTGGCCGCAAGCCACTTTCGCATCGAAGGTGTCGGTGAACGGTGGGGCGGTCGAAGTCACGCGGGAAGTCGACGGCGGGCTCGAAACGCTGGCGCTGGACTTGCCCGCCGTAGTGACCGTCGATCTGCGACTGAATTCCCCGCGCTACGTGACGCTGCCCAGCATCATGAAGGCGAAGAAGAAGGTCATCGACACGCTGCCCGCCGAGACGCTGGGCGTCTCGCTGGCGCCTCGTACGCAGGTGCTGAAGGTGAGCGAGCCGAAGGCCCGGGCCGGCGGGATCAAGGTCGCCGATGTGGCGGCACTGATCGACAAGCTGAAGAACGAAGCCAAAGTGATCTAACACGCCCAATCCAGGAGTCTTCATGACAACACTCGTCATCGCAGAACATGACAACACTTCGATCAAAGGCGCCACGCGCGCTGCGATCACCGCGGCCTTGCAGGTCGGCGGAGATATCCATGTCCTGCTGGCCGGCCACCAATGTTCCGGCGCGGCATCCACGGCGGCCGGCATCGCAGGGGTGGCCAAGGTGCTCGTTGCCGACGCCCCAGCTTATGCCCACCCCCTCGCCGAAAGCCTGGCCGCACTGGTGGTGAACCTCGCCCGCGACTACAGCCATGTGATGACCGGCGCCACGGCCGTCGGCAAGAATTTCATGCCGCGCGTGGCGGCGCAGCTCGACGTGGCGCAAATCTCCGACATCACGGCCGTGGAAGCGCCCGACACGTTCGTGCGGACTATCTATGCGGGCAATGCGCTGGCCACCGTGAAGGCGCTGGACGCAATCAAGGTCGTGACCGTACGCGGCTCCGCGTTCGAAGCGGCAGGCGACGGGGGCGCGGCCGCTATCGAGCCGGTGCCCGAGGGCCCTGCCTTCCCGGCGGCTCGTCTCGTCCGCGAAGAATTGACGAAGTCCGAGCGGCCGGAGCTGACCGCCGCGCGCGTGATCGTGTCCGGCGGACGCGGCCTGGGCAGCGGCGAGAACTTCCATCTGCTTGACAAGCTGGCCGACAAACTCGGCGGCGCGGTGGGCGCATCGCGCGCCGCTGTCGACGCGGGCTACGTGCCCAACGACTACCAGGTCGGCCAGACGGGCAAGATCGTTGCGCCGGACCTGTACATCGCGGTCGGTATCTCCGGCGCGATCCAGCACCTGGCCGGCATGAAGGACAGCAAGCTGATCGTCGCGATCAACAAGGATGCGGAAGCGCCGATCTTCGAGGTGGCCGACTACGGGCTGGTGGCCGACCTTTTCCAGGCAGTGCCCGAACTGACGGCCGCACTTTGACGCGCGGGCCGCGCACGGCGACCGTCCGGTCGGTTACGATTGCTGCGGCACCCCATCGGAGGATGCCGCCAGCAGACACCAACCGTCCGGAGGAACCCCCCATGCCGCCCAAGAAGGAAACCGAAGCCGCCGCACCCGAACGCGATGTCAGCGGCCCGCGGTCATTGACGCGGCTGCTGGGGCTGTTCGGCGTGCTCTCGCAGTCCGCCAACGGCATGACGCTGGCCGAGCTCAGTGTTTCGCTCGAATCGCCCAAGAGCAGTTTGCTCAATCTCCTGCGGCCGCTGGTCGCGGAGGGCTACCTCATTCACGGTGCCGGCTCATACAAGCTCGGCCCGTCGATCTATCGCCTGTCGGCCGGCGTGATGTCGGCCTGGAACTTCCCCAACATCATCCGCCCCTTCATGGAGGAGCTTTCGGCCCGCACCGAGGAGACGGTGCTGCTGGGTGTGATGAACAACGAAGCCGAGGCGCTGACGTACGTCGAGATCATCGACAGCCCGCACCCGGTGCGCTACCAGATCCCCGTGGGCACCACCCGCCCGCTGTATGCGAGCGCGGCCGGCCGCCTGCTGCTGGCGTTCAGCGACAAGAAGTGGCTCGACAGCTACCTCTCGTCGGTGGTGTTCAAGGCCAAGACTGCCATCCCGATCAGCCGCGGCGCGCTGCGCCAGGAGCTGGAGAAGGTCCGCCAGGAAGGCGTCTCGTGGTCGATCGACGGCTACATGAAGGGCCTGTCGGCCGTCGCCGGCCCGGTGTTCGACGCCAGCGGCCGCTGCGTCGCGTCGCTCAACATCGCCGGGCCTTCTGAACGCTTTCGCAGCGAGCTGGATTTCCTGAAGGCCACCGTCAAGGAAGTGACGAACAAGGCCTCCGGCGTGGTGGGCAGCATCGGCGCTGCTCCGACCAGGAAGAAGGCTTAGGCCAGGCTGTCATTGCGGGCTTGATCCGCAATCCATGACCCTGGCTGTCATTGCGGACTCCGATCCGCAATCCATGCATCGCTTGCCTGTGCCGTGGGCGAGATCGAGGCGGCAGGGCACTCTGCGCAGCGGATGTCCCCCGGCCCGGGAGGGGCCTCCTCCTTTACTCCGCTGCGCAGAGCGCCCAGCCACCTCGATCATCAAGGGTTGCTGGTGTCCGTTCGCTCAAGTCCGTCATGGCGGACTTGAAGAGGTCAGGCCGCGATCAAGCCGCCGGAACGCGCGAGCTGCCGCACATGGTGCGCGGTGTCGCCGAACATCATCTCGATCATCGTCAGGCGGCGCAGATAGTGGCCGACCTGGCATTCCTCGGTCATGCCGATTCCGCCGTGCAGCTGCACCGCCTCCTGCCCGACGAAGCGGCCGGAGTTGTTGACTTGCACCTTGGCCGCCGAGATTGCGCAGCGGCGCTCGGTGGCGTCGGGCTCGGTGCACATCATGGTTGCGTAGAGCGCCATGCTGCGTGCCTGCTCCGTCGCCACGAGCATGTCCACCGCTCTGTGCTGCAGCGCCTGGAACGAGGCGATGGCCACGCCGAACTGCTTGCGTACCTTCATGTAGTCGACGGTCAGCTCGTGCGCGTACGTCATTGCGCCCACCGCTTCGGCGCAGAGCGCGGCGATGGCGCCATCGACGGCCTGCTCGATGGCGGGCAGCGCGTTGCCAGGTTTGCCGATCAGCGCTTCTTCGCCGACCTGCACGGACTTGAGTTGAACGTCGGCGCTGCGTCCTCGATCCTGCGTGGCGTAGCCGCGGCGGGTCAGGCCTGGCGCGTTTGCATCGACCAGGAAAAGGGCGATGGCGTCCTCTCCCGTGCCCGCTGGTGCCACCCGTGCCGAGACGATCAGCCGATCGGCCGTGTCGCCGTTCAGGACGAAGCGCTTCTCGCCATCGAGTACCCATGCATTGCCCTGCCGCCGCGCGGTCGTCTGCACGTTTGTGAGGTCATAGCGCGCTTGCGCCTCACTGTGCGCGAAGGCCAGCGTCAGCTCGCCTGCGGCGATGGCCGGGACGAGTTCCGCGCGCTGTGCCGGCGACGCTGCCGCGCGCAGCAGTCCGCCGCACAAGACGACTGTGGCGAGATAAGGCACGGGCGCGAGTGCGCGGCCCAGCGTTTGCATCACGATGAAGGTGTCCACCGCACCGCCGCCGAAGCCGCCGTCTTCTTCCGAAAACGGCAGGCCCAGCAGGCCGAGTTCGGCGAATTGGCGCCAGAGCGTCTTGCCGGCGCCGGCGGGGTCACCCAGCAACGCTTGCCGTTGCTCGAAACTGCAGCGCTCGGCCAGCAGCCGTTGCACGCTGTCCTGCAGCATGCGTTGTTCGTCGGAAAGGTCGAAGTCCATGAAGTTAGAGGCCCAAGACGGTCTTGGCCAGGATGTTGCGCTGGATTTCGTTGGAGCCGCCGACGATGGAGACGTGGCGTGCCCAGAAGTGGTTGGGCGCGAGGGTGAGTGCCCATTCGTCGCCGTCGGCGTCGCTGTGCAGGCCGCTCACGAACGCGGCGTCGAACTCCATCGCGCTGTAGCCGCCGACTTCCATCAACAGTTCCGCGGTGGCCTGCTGCAGCTGGCTGCCCTTGATCTTGAGGATGGACGATTTCGGGTCGGGCTTGTTGTCATGGCTCTTGCCGATCTCGGAGATAAGGCGCATCTGCGTGATCTCCAGCGCCTTGAGTTCGACTTCGATCAGCGCGACTTTCTCGAGGAAGCGCTCGTCCTCGATCAGCGGCCGGCCCTCCGACATGACTTTCGCAGCGAGCTGCTTCGCGCGCCGGATGCGCATCTTGGACACGCCCACGCGCGAGATACCGCTGCGCTCGTGCCCCAGCAGGTACTTGGCGCAGTCCCAGCCCTTGTTCTCTTCGCCCACGAGCTGGCTCACGGGCACGCGCACGTTGTCCAGGAACATCTCGTTGGTTTCGTGATGGCCGTCGATGGTGACGATGGGCCGGATCGTGATGCCCGGCGACTTCATGTCCATCAGCAGGTAGCTGATGCCCTGCTGTTTCTTGGCGGCGGGGTCGGTGCGCACCAGCAGGAAGCACCACTCGGCATGGTGGGCGGTGGAAGTCCACAGCTTCTGGCCGTTGACGACGTAGTGATCGCCATCGCGCACGGCAGTCGTGCGCAACGCCGCCAGGTCGGAGCCGGCGCCCGGCTCGGAGAAGCCCTGGCAGAACCAGTAGTCCATGCGCGCGATTTTCGGCAGGAAGTGGCGCTTCTGCTCCTCGGTGCCGAAGGCGATGAGCGTCGGGCCGATCATGTTCATGTTGAACGAGATCGGTTCCGGCGCCGGCGCCATGTGAAGCTCTTCCTTGAAGATGTATTGCTTGACCGGGTCCCAGCCGGTTCCGCCCCATTCGGGCGACCAGGACGGCGTGGCCCAACCCTTGTCGTGCAGGATGCGCACCCAGCGCAGCATCTCCGGCTTGGAGATGCGCTGGCCGAGTTCAGCCTTGCGGCGGATGTCGGCCGGCAATGCCGTCTTGAAAAAAGCGCGCACTTCTTCGCGGAAGGCGTTTTCTTCGTCGGTGAAACGGAGATCCATGTTCAGTCGATCAGTCCCTGCTCGCGCAGCGTCTCGATTCTGCTCGGCGCGAGCCAGTCGGACAAGCAGCGGTCGGTGTTTTCGGGGGTGATGGCGGCGGGTGGCGTCGGGACCGAAGGCACCGTGCGCGAAAAGCGCGGGGCCGGTCCGGCCTGCGTGATGCCGTCGATCTCGAGAAAGGTGCCGCGCGCTTTCAGGTGCGGGTGCTGCGCCGCCTCGTGGAAGCCCAGCACCGGCGACACACAGGCATCGCTGGTCTGGAGCAGCGCCGTCCACTCGTCGCGCGTGCGGGTCTTGAAGTGCGCCGCGAGCAGGGCCTTGGCGGGTTTCCAGCTGTCCCGCGCCATCTGTGGGCCCATGCTTCGCGGGTCGATGCCGAGCTTGTCCAGCAGGACGGCGAAGAACTTCTCTTCGATCGGCCCCACGGCGACCCAGCCGCCGTCACCGCATTCGTAGCAGTCGTAGAAGTGCGAACCCGAATCGCTGAGGTTGGTGCCGCGTTCGCCCCGCCAGATGCCGCCCGCCACCATGCCGAAGAAGGTGGTCGCGAGATGGGCCGCGCCGTCGACGATGGCGGCGTCCACGACCTGGCCCTGGCCGGACTGGCGGGCTTCGAGAATCGCCGCCAGCAGGCCCACGGCCATGTAGAGCGATCCGCCGGCATAGTCGCCGACGATGTTCAGCGGAATGGTGGGCGGCTGGCCTTCGCGGCCGATGGCACCCAGCAAGCCCGTGAGCGCCAGGTAGTTGATGTCGTGGCCCGCGGTTTTGGCGAGCGGCCCGTCCTGGCCCCAGCCGGTCAGGCGGCCATAGGCCAGCCGCGGATTGCGCGCCAGGCACACGTCGGGCCCCAGGCCCAGGCGCTCGGTGACGCCGGGGCGGAAACCTTCGACCAGCGCGTCGGCTTGCTCCACCAGTTCCAGCACGGCCTCGATCGCGCGCGGGTCCTTCAGATCCAGCGCGATGGCGCCGCGGTTGCGCAGCAGCGTGTTGAACCTCAGCGGCCGCTCGATGCCCAGCGCGACCGGCTGCTTCCGGTCCACGCGGATGACCGTGGCACCCAAGTCGGCCAGCAGCATCGCGCACATGGGCCCGGGACCAATGCCCGCCAGCTCCACGACCTTGATGCCGGCGAGTGGGCCTTTGCGGGGCGTGGACACTGCGTTCACTTTGCGGCCTTGCCGAGCAGGCTGCCCGCAATGATGTTCCGCTGGACCTGGTTGGTGCCCTCGATGATCTGGACGACCTTGGCATCGCGGAAGTAGCGGTTGATCGGGTATTCGGCCGAAACGCCGGCCGCGCCGAACAGCTGCACGGCGTCGGTCGCCACTTTCATCGCGACGTCGGAGGCGAAGCACTTGGCCATCGCGGCCATGGGCGCGAGCGCCTTGCCCGTCACCCCGGCGTCGACCATGGCGGCGGTGCGATAGACCAGCTGGCGCGCGGCTTCGGTCTGCATCGCCATGTCGGCGACCATCCAGCGTGCGCCCTGGAAGTCGCTGATGGCGTGGCCGAAGGCCCGGCGCTCCTGGATGTACTTGACCGTGTGGTCGATCGCGCCCTGCGCGATGCCGACCGCGCGCGCCGCCACGATGGGCCGGCTGGTGTTGAGCGCTTCCATCGCCACCTTGAAGCCTTCGCCGCCCTCGGGGCCCAGGCGGCTTTCGGCGCTGATGCGCGCATTGTCGAAAAACAGCGGGCAGGACGGCACGCCGCGCGCGCCCATCTTGTCTTCCTTGCGGCCCACCGTGAGGCCGGGCGTTCCCTTGTCGACGATGAACAGGTTGATGCCCAGCGGTGCCCCACTTTCATCCTGGGTCTTGGCGGCGACCAGGATGAAGTCCGCGATGTCGGAATTGGTGGCCCAGATCTTGGCGCCGTTCAGCACGTAGCCGTCCGCCGTGCGGCGCGCGGTGGTCTTGATGCCGGAGACGTCGGAGCCGCTTTGCGGCTCGGTGAGCGAGAGCGAGCCGCGCAGCTCACCGCTCGCCAGCCCGGGCAGCAGGCGCTGCTTCTGTTCCTCGGTGCCGCCGGCGAAGATCGCGCCGAAGGGCGTCCACTGCACCACCAGCAGGTAGCCCGTGTTGTAGCAAACGCGCCCCAGCTCCTCCACCGCGATGCAAGCCGCCAGCGTGCTGCCGATGCCGCCGTACTCGGGCGGAAAGGGCAGGGCGAACAGCCCCAGGTCCTTGAGCAGCTCGAACATGTCGTGCGGGTACTCGGCCGTGCGGTCGATCTCGTCGGCGCGCGCGGCCACCTTCTCCCGCGCGACGCGGCGCACCAGGTCCTGGATGCTCTTTTGCTCTTCGTTCAGTTCGTAGGTCACCCCGGTAGCCTCTCCGTCATGCGGTCTAATATGTGAACACAGTGCGATATTCTGAACTTGCAGCCTGAGCGTGTCAACCGCCGAGCGGGTATTCCCCGCGGTGCCGGGGGCGGGGTCCAGGAGCATTGACACGGCTTGGGGTCGCGTTTATATTTCAGAACGTCATTCACATAAAGGTGTTTCCGGCTCTGCCGGGGCGCCGCGAGGAGATGTTTTGGACACTGCCGTGAAGCCCAAGGTGCGCGTGGACCACGTCCCGGCCGAGCACTACCTGTCGCGCGAGATCGTGCAGCTGGAAAAGCGCCTGCTCTGGCCCAAGGTGTGGCAGCTGGCCTGCCGGCTCGAGGAAATCCCCTACGTGGGCGACTACGTCACCTACGACATCAACGACGAGTCGATCATCGTGGTGCGCCAGACGGAGAGCACCATCCGCGCCTTCCATAACGTCTGCCAGCATCGCGGCCGCCGCATCACCGAGGGCTGCGGCACGGCGCAGCGCCTGCACTGCAAGTTTCACGGCTGGCAGTGGGGCCTGGACGGCAAGGTGATCCGCATCGTCGACCGCGAGGACTGGAACGGCTGCCCCGAAATGGGGGACGAAGACTTCCAGCTGCCGGAGATCAAGCTGGACACCTGGGCCGGGTTCGTCTTCGTCAACTTCGATGCGAACTGCGAGCCGCTCGCAAAGTTTCTGGCCCCCGTGCCCGAATACACCGATTGCTACGAGTTCGAGAAGATGCGCTACCGCTGGTACAAGTCGGTGCGCCTGCCCTGCAACTGGAAGGTGGCGCTGGAAGCCTTCAACGAGGGCTACCACGTGTTCGGCACGCACCCGCAGTTGCTGGACACCCAGGGCGACGACGTGACGCGCAGCTTCACGTTCGGCAAGCACGGCATGTTCGGCTACCCGAACCCGGCACGGCTGCCCGGCGCTCCTTCGCCACGCACCGGCCGCCCGGTGCCCGACGACGTGCGTCCGGGCATCGTCAAGTTCTTCCAGGATCTGGAAGACCAGCTCAAGGCCATCATCACCGACCGCGATCTGCAGGCCACCAAACGCATCCTCACCGAGTGCCCGCCCGACACGCCGCACCTCGAACTGCTGATGAAGGCCGGCCAGTTCCAGTACGAGGCCGCGATGGCCGACGGCGCCGGCTACCCCGCGATTACGCCGGAGCAAATCTACAAGGCCGGCACCGACTGGCACGTGTTCCCGAACATGGTCTTCCTGATGTCGCCGGACGGCATGCTGTTCTACCGCGCGCGGCCCGACGGCGACAACCCCGATTCCTGCTTCTACGACATTTGCTCCATCGCACGCTACGCGCCGGGCACCGAGCCGCCGATCAAGCGTGAGTTCTTCTGGGGCGTGGAAGACTGGAAGACCAACACCGTCGAGAACTTCGGCCTCATCCTGGCGCAGGACTTCGCCAACATGACCGAAGTGCAGAAGGGCATGAAGTCCAGCGGTTTTCGCGGCTCGCGCACCAACCCATTGCAGGAGTCGTCGATCTCGAACTTTCATCGCGTGCTGCGCGAATACCTGTTCGACGAGGGTTCCAAATGAGCTGGGACGAAAGCTTCGACCTGGTCGTCGTGGGCAGCGGTGGCGGCTCGATGTGCGCGGCGTTGGCGGCCAAGCGGCTGGGCAAGCGTGCGCTGATCATCGAGAAGCAGGCGCTGGTGGGCGGCTCCACGGGCTATTCGGGCGGTGTGTGGTGGATCCCGAACAATCACGTCATGAAGCGCCACGGCGTCGATGACAACGAAGCGCGCGCGCGCCAGTACCTCGACGCGACGGTCACCTACGAGGGGCCAGGCACATCCCCCGCGCGGCGCGATGCATTCCTGCGCGAAGGTCCGCGCATGATCAAGTTCCTCGAAGACAGCGGCATGAAGTTCGTCTACGCCGACGGCTGGGCGGATTACTACGACGAGCGTCCCGGCGGCGAGCCGCGCGGACGCTCCCTGCTGGCCGAAATGTTCGACACCCGCGAGCTGGGCGAATGGGAGCCCAAGCTCTCGCGCTACAAAGGCTTGAGCCTGCCGCTGCCCACGCACCGGTTCACCGACCTGATGCTGGCCAAGCGCACCTGGCGCGGCAAGCGCACGGTGCTGGGCCTGGCGGGCCGCATCATCAAGAACAAGCTGAAGGGCGCGCGCGTGGCGGCGCAGGGCGCGGCGATCCAGGGGCGCATGCTGCAGATCGCGCTGCGCGAACAGCTGCCGATCTGGACAGAGACGCCGCTCGTGGAGTTCATCCAGGAAGGCGGCCGCGTCACCGGCGTGTCCGTGCAGCACGAAGGCCGCGTCAAACGCATCGAAGCCAAGGACGGCGTGCTGATGAACGTCGGCGGCTTTTCTCGCAATGCCGCGATGCGCGAGCGCTTCCAGCCCCAACCCAGCTCCGCCGAGTGGACCAACGCCAACCTGGGCGACACGGGCGAAGCGATCGAGCTGGCGATGGCGCTGGGCGCCGCGGTGGACTGCATGGAGGAGTCCTGGTGGGTCGTCACCTCGCTCGGCCCCGATGGCAAGCCGCCCAAGCCGGGTGGCTACGCCGCCGACGGACAACCCTTGCCCTTCATGCACCACCTCGACCTGTCGCTGCCGTATTCCATCATGGTCGACCAGCTGGGGCAGCGCTTCTGCGACGAAGCGGGTGCCTACATGGAAATCGGCCAGCGAATGTACCGGCGCCAGCAGGAGACGGGCAAGGCGATGCCGAGCTGGGTGGTCATGGACAGCCGCCAGCGCGCCTACTACCCCTGGGGCACCGCCGCGCCGGGGCAGGTTCCCAAGGAATGGCTGGACAGCGGCTACATGATCAAGGCCGAATCGATCGAGGAACTCGTCCAGAAGACCGGCATCGACAAGGCGGGCCTGGCCCAGACGCTCGAGCGCTTCAACGGGTTCTGCAAGACGGGCGTCGACAGCGACTTCGGCCGGGGCTCCCGCGCCTTCGACCGCTGCCACGGCGACCCGACAGTCACGCCGAATCCGAACCTCGGCGCCATCGAGAAGCCGCCGTTCTACGCCGTACGCATGTACCCCGGCGACGTCGGCACGGCCGGCGGCGTCGTCACCGACGAGCACGCCCGCGTGCTGCGCGAGGACGGCTCGGCCATCGCCGGGCTCTACGCCACGGGCAACTGCACCGCTTCCGTGGTCGGCCGCTGCTACCCCGGCGCCGGCGCCAGCATCGGCGCTTCCTTCACCTTCGGCTACATCGCCGCGCACCACGCCGCCGGCGCGGCCCTGCCTTGAATCCCAGGAGCTTTCCATGACCCCAGAAACACGCGTCGACAAGGCCACGCTGGTCGACATCTACCGGCGCATGGCGCTCATCCAGCGCAGCGACGACAAGTTCCGCGCCGTGATCAAGTCCGGCAAGATCGTCGCACCGTACTACTCGCCGCGCGGGCAGGAGGCGATTCCGGCCGCCGTGTCGGTGAACCTCACGAACGACGACTACATCTGCACCATCTACCGCGGCATCCACGACATGCTGGCCAAGGGCGTGCCGTCGAAGCTGCTGTGGGCCGAGATCGCCGGCAAGGCGACGGGCACGTGCAAGGGCAAGGGCGGGCCCATGCACATCACGCACCCCGAAACGGGCGTGATGGTCACCACCGGCATCGTCGGCAGCAGCATGCCGATCGCCAATGGCCTGGCGCTGGCCGCGCAGATCCGCGGCGAGAAGCGCGTCGCCATCGCCTACTTCGGCGACGGCGCTTCCAACATCGGCGCCTTTCACGAATCGCTGAACATGGCGTCGGTGTGGAAGCTGCCTGTGGTTTTCGTCTGCCAGAACAATGGCTACGGCGAACACACACGCTACGAGCTGGCCACTTCGGCCAAGAACATTTCCGACCGCGCCATCGGCTACCAGATGCCGGGCGTCACCATCGACGGCAACGACCCGCTGGCCGTCTACGCCGCCGCGCGCGAAGCCGTGGCGCGCGCCCGCGCCGGAGAGGGCCCGACGCTGATCGAGGCCAAGACCTTCCGGTTCCACGGCCACGTGTTCGGCGACGCCGACGCGTACATGGAAAAGGGCGAGAAGGAAGCCGCGATGGCGCGCGACCCGGTGCCGCGTTTTCGCAGCTGGCTCACCGAAGGCGGTGTCGCCGAAAGCGAGCTGTCCGCGCTGGAAGCGGCCATCGACCGCGAGATCGAAGAGGCCGTGGCCTTCGCGCTCGAGAGTCCCGTGCCGGATCTTGCCGAACTGCACAGCGACGTGCTCGCCGAGGAGGCCGCATGAACGCGCCCGAGAAAATCAAGGTTCCCACGATGAACACCATCCAGGCCGTCAATCGCGCACTGGACGATGCGATGGGGCTGGACCCGAACGTGATCCTGCTGGGCGAGGACATCGCCGACGCACAGGAAGGCGGCATCGTCGGCGTGACCAAGGGGCTGTCGAGCAAGTACGGCACGTCGCGCGTGCGCTCCACGCCCATCTCCGAGCAGGCCATCATCGGCGCGGCCATCGGCGCCGCGATCGTCGGCATGCGCCCGGTCGCCGAGATCATGCTGATGAATTTCACGACGGTGGCGATGGACATGATCGTCAACCACGCCGCCAAGCTGCGCTACATGTCGGGTGGGCAGACCCATGTGCCGCTGACCATCCGGACAATGACCGGAGCCGGGTTCGGCACGGGCGGCCAGCACGCCGACTACCTCGAAGCCTGGTTCGCGCACACGGCCGGCATGAAGGTCGTAGCGCCGTCGTCGCCGGCCGACGCGTACGGCCTGATGCTCTCGTGCATCTTCGACGACGACCCGTGCCTGTTCATCGAGAATCTGCCGACGTACTGGAACCCCGGCGCGATGCCGCAGCTTGGCGAGCGAATTCCGCTGGGCAAGGCCAACATCGTGCGCGAAGGCAGCGACGTCACGGTCATCAGCTACAGCCGCATCCTGCAGGACTGCGCGGCCGTCGCGCAGAAGCTGGCGGGCGAGGGCATCAACGTCGAGCTGATCGATCTCCGCACAATCTCACCGCTCGATGAAGCCACGCTGCTCAAATCGGTGGGCAAGACCTGCCGAGCGGTGGTCGTGCACGAAGCCGTTCGCAACTTCGGCGTGGGCGCGGAGATCGCGGCGCTGCTGCAAGAGCATTTGTTCAGCGACTTGAAGGCTCCGGTGCAACGCGTCGGCGCGAATCATTCGCCGGTGCCTTTTTCAAAGACGCTCGAGATGGCGTTCGTCCCGCAACAACCCGCCATCGAAGCCGCGATCCGTAAAGCACTCGGCTAGAGCACCCATTTCAATTTCACAAGGATTTCATCGTGGCCACCCAGGTTCTTCTCCCCAAGATCGGCTTTTCCATGAACGAGGCGACGCTGGCCGAATGGATGGCGGCCGACGGCGCTTCGGTGACCGAAGGCCAGCCGCTCTACGCGCTGGAAAGTGACAAGTCGGTGCAGGAGGTCGAGTCGCCCGCCACCGGCACCCTGAAGATCATCGCGACGGTGGGCGAGGTCTATGAAGTGGGCGCCGTCCTGGCGGAAATAGCTTGAGCGCCGTGCTGCAAGCGCCGGCTGCCGCGGCACTGCCGGCCTGGCCAGCGATTGACTTTGCCGCTTTCGGCGAAGTCGAGGTGAAACCGCTGTCGCGCATTCAAGGTCTCACCGCCGGCTTTCTCTCGCGCAACTGGGTCACGATTCCGCACGTCACCCATCAGGACGACGCCGACATCACGGCGCTGGAAGCCTGGCGCAAGAACCCCGCGAAACCGCGGCTGTCGCCACTGGCGTTCTTCGCAAAGGCACTGGTGTCGGGCCTGAAGGCCTTCCCCCAGTTCAACGCTTCGCTCGACGCGACGGGCAAGAACCTGGTTTTGAAGAGGTACTTTCACATCGGCATCGCCATCGACACGCCGCGCGGCCTCGTCGTTGGCGTGGTGCGTGATTGCGATAGCAAGAGTGTCGCCAGCATCGCGCGCGACATCGCGGCCCTGTCGGAAAAGGCTCGCGGCCGCGGCTTACCGATGACTGATATGGAAGGCGGTTGCATGTCGATCAGCTCCCTCGGCGGCATCGGCGGCACCGGCTTCACGCCCATCGTCAACGCGCCCGAAGTGGCCATCCTGGGCATCACCAAAGCCGAATGGAAGCCGCGCCGCGCGGCGGATGACACGGTCCAGTGGCGCCTGAAGGTGCCGCTATCGCTGAGCTATGACCACCGCGTGATCAACGGCGCCGACGCGGCGCGGTTCCTGCGGCATCTCGATGAAGTGCTGGCTGCGCCAGAACAACTGTGAAGGCCGCCGTACAAGCCCCCGCCCACGTCAGCCCCGAACGCGTTGTCGACTTCGACTACCTCGCTCCGCCGGGGCATGAAGACGACGTGCACCGCGCCTGGCATCGCCTTCACGACCTGGGCGTGCCGCCCATCGTCTGGACGCCGCACTACGGCGGCCACTGGATCGCCACCCGCGCCGACGACATCGACGCGATGCAGCTCGACCACGCGCGCTTCTCGCATTCATCGGTGACGGTGCCGCAGAGTTCGCAGACCTTTCGCCTGGTCCCGCTGGAGATGGACCCGCCCGAGCACACGCCGTTTCGCGCGCTGCTCTCGCCCCGGTTCGGCCCACGTCCCGTCGCGGAGCTGGAAGCTGGCGTGCGTGCGCTGGCCAACGAGCTGATCGACGGGTTCATCGGGGATGGGGAATGCGAATTCATCGATGCCTTCGCCAAGCGCCTGCCCATCGTCGTGTTCCTGCGGCTGGTCGACCTGCCGCTTGCGGACCGCGACATCCTGCTGGAGATGACCGAGGCGTCGGTGCGTGGGGACGCCGAGCGCCGCGCCTGGGCGTCCGGCCAGCTGCAGCAGTACGTCGGCAAGTGGATCGCCGAGCGCCGCGCCAACCCCGGGACGGACCTGTTCAGCGCGATGGTGAACGCCAAGGTGGACGGGCGCGAGTACACGCCTCTGGAGACCTTCGGCCTGCTGGTCAACGTGATCTTCGGCGGCCTCGACACGGTGGCGGCGAGCATCGGCTTTGCGACGCGGCACCTGGCGGAGCACCCGGAATCGCGGCGCGCGCTGGCGCAAGACCCATCGCTCATTCCGGCGGCGATCGAGGAGTTCCTGCGCCGCTTCGGCATCCCGAACACGGCGCGCGTGATCGCGCACGATTGCGAATACGGCGGCGTGCGCTTCAAGGCCGGCGAGCAGATCATGATGCCCAAGGTCCTGCATGGGCTGGACGCGCGGCGCTACCCCCATCCGCTGAAGGTTGACTTCGCGCGCCCCCCTTCGCGCCATGCCGCGTTCGGCGATGGGCCGCACCGCTGCCCCGGCGCTGGGCTGGCGCGCATGGAGATTCGCGTGTTCCTGGAAGAGTGGTTGCGCCGCATCCCGGAATTCGGCATCAAGCCCGGTGACAGGGCCAGCACCAGCTCGGGGCAGGTCAACGGGATCATGCGGCTGCCGTTGGTGTGGCCCGCCCCACAACAGGACTAGACCAATGACGCAAAACGCGGCCGCAGGGCTTGCCTTGGGGGCGCGGGTGATTCCCGTGCCGACGACGATCAGCGAACAAGCGCACCAGGTGCTTTCCGGCCCTTCGCGCGTGGCGATGTCCGCCGATCTTCCGCCCGTCGATGACAAGGCACGGTGGAAGGCAATGATCAGCCAGATGGACGCCACCTTGGTCGGCATGATCGCACCGCGTTTGCCGACGCAGGGCTACACGCACGAGGCTCGCACCATCGCGGGTGTCACCACCCATGTGATCACGCCGGCCGGCGTTGCGGCGGATGACCTGCACGTGTTTCTCGACATCCACGGAGGCGGGTTCGTCTTCGGTGGCGGCGAATGCTGCCGGCTGATGGCGATCGGCATGGCTTTGCGTGTGGGCATGCGGTTGGTGTCGGTGGACTACCGCATGCCGCCGGACCATCCCTTCCCCGCAGGCCTGGACGACTGCCTGGTGGTGTACCGGAGCCTGCTGGAAACTTCGCGCCCCGAACACATCGTGGTGGGCGGCGTCTCCGCCGGCGGTAACCTGGCCGCCGCGCTCACGCTGCGCGCGCGCGAGGAGGGCCTGCCGATGCCGGCCGCCGTGGTGATGCTGACGCCCGCGAGCGACATCACGGGCGCCGGCGACACGTTTGAAACCCTGCGCGGTATCGACCCGATCCTTCCGTCGTCCATGCCCGAGATGATGGCGTTGTACGCCGGCGCCACGCCGCTGGACCATCCTTACGTGTCGCCCCTGTTCGGCGACTTCAAGCCCGGCTTCCCGCCCACCTTGCTGCAATCGGGCACGCGCGACCTGCTGCTGTCGAGCACCGTGCGGATGCACCGCAAGCTGCGCTCGGCGGGCATCGAGAGCGAACTGCACGTGTTCGAGGCCATGCCGCACGGCGGCTTCGGTGGCACGCCGGACGACATGGACGTGACGATGGAATTGCGGCGCTTCCTGGCGAAGCACAGGAAGTAGCCGTAACAGTCAGGCGGGCTGGCGCCGCTGGTCCTCCAGGATGAGTTCCGCCGCGCGCCAGGCCATGGCCATCACCGGGCCGTTCGTGTTGCCCGACAGCATGGTGGGCGCGACCGACAGATCCATCACGCGCAGCCCTTGCACGCCGCGCACCCGCAGCCGCGCATCGACCACGCTCGCTTCGTCGCCGCCCATGCGGCAGGTGCCGCAGGCGTGATAGCCGCTCTGGCCGCCTTGCCGGTATGCGTCCAAAAGCTCCTCGTCGGTCTCCACCGCCGGACCCGGCCGCGTCTCTTCGGCGATGAGCGCGGCCAGGCTGGGCTCGCGTACCAGGCGGCGCATGAAGCGCATGGACGCCACGGCGACGCGCCGGTCTTCGTCGTCAGCCAGGTAGTTCGGGTTCACGTCGGCCGGTACGTCGGCGTCGGGCGACGTGATGCGGACGTGTCCACGGCTCTCCGGGCGCAGCGCATAGCTGAACAGCTGCATGCCGGGAATCTTTTCCATCGCCATGCTGCCGCTCGCGAAGTCGAGTGTGAAAGGGCACATCATCAGTTGCGCATCGGCCCGGCTGGCTTGCACGTGCGTCTTGTAGAAGCCGCCGACGGGGTAGGGGCCGACCGCCAGCACGCCGCTCTTGGCCAGCACGTAGCGCGCGGCGTTGGCCACGAGGCGCCAGCCCGCGTACTGCCGATTTTCCGAGTGGCGCCATTCCTTCAGCCGCCACTGCGCCATGTACAGCAGGTGCTCGCGCATGTTCTGGCCCACGCCGGGGTTGTGCGCGACCGGCGCGATGCCGAGTGATTGCAAGTGTGCGGCATCGCCCACGCCGGAGAGTTGCAGCAGGCGTGGCGACTGCAGGGCGCCGGCGGACAGGATGACCTCTCGCGTCGCGGTGAAGCGCCGCAACTGGCCGCCGACGCGCACCTCGACACCGGTGGCGCGCGTGCCTTCGAACAGGACGCGGGTGGCTTGCGCGTCGGTCAGCACGCTCAGGTTCGGACGGGAGCGCACCGCCGCCAGGAAAGCACGGGCCGCGCTCTGGCGCACACCGTCGCGCAGGGTATAGGCCAGGTAGGCGACGCCTTCGTGGTCGAGCTGGTTGATGTCTTCGTGGCGCGGGAGGCCGAGTTGTTCGCAGGCCGCGATCACGGCGTCGGCCAGTTCGCTGCGCCGGCTGTGCAGCCCGATCCGCAGCGGCCCGCCCGAGCCCCGGAGCGAGTCCTCGCCCAGCACGTGGTCCTCGATGGCCTTGAAGCTGCGGCCGATCTCATCCCAGCCCCAGCCCGTGGCGCCCGCCGCTTCCCATTCGTCGTAGTCGGCCGGGTGCGCGCGCATGTAGACCATGCCGTTGATGGCGCTGGAGCCGCCCAGCATCTTGCCGCGTGCCCACACCTCCTGGCGATGGCCGTTGCCCGCATGGGGCGTGACAGGCGTGTAGGTGGCATGTCGGGGATCGGTGAGCAGCTTGCCGAAGCCCTTGGGCATGGCGATCAGCGGGCTCTTGTCCTCGGGTCCGGCTTCGATCAGCAGCACGCGCCGCGCCGGGTCCGCCGACAGCCGGTTGGCCAGTACACAGCCGGCTGAGCCCGCACCGACGATGACGTAGTCGTAGTTCATGTGAAAACAAATATAAGAACAGTATTCCTATACCGGAATTTCGATAGGAATTGTTGTCAACGTCGAGTCACGTGCCTTGCAACTTCTCCGACCCTGGGGAAACCCCCTAGATTCACGCGCTTTGAGGGCGGTCTCGTTTCCGCTAAAGTAGCGTGTATTCTATTATACGAACGCAGTTCAGATATGACAACAGCCACCGCACCTGTCGCCGACAGCATCCCGGACCACGTGCCCGCCGCGCTCGTGCACGATTTCGATCTGTACAACGTGCCGGTGGACGACGGCGACTATCACGCCGCGCTCAAGCGACTGCACGACACCGGCGTGCCCGACATCTTCTGGACTCCGCGCAACGGCGGCCACTGGGTGGCCACGCGCGGCGAGGACATCTATCACATCTTCAAGGACGCGGACCACTTCTCGTCGCGCAACCTGGTCGTGCCGCGCCACCGGAACGCGCCGTTCCCGCTGGCGCCGATCATGATGGACCCGCCCGAGCAGGCGAAGTACCGCTCGCTGTTCGCGCCGGCGCTCTCACCCAAGGCCGTCGCGCCGCTGGGGGAGGGCGCGCGCGCACTCGCCATTGAATTGATCGAGGGCTTCTACGCCCGGGGCGAATGCGAGTTCGTGAGCGAGTTCGCGCAGCACCTGCCGATCGGCATCTTCATGCGCATGGTCGACGTGCCGGCATCGGACCGCGACCAGCTGCTGCACTGGGCCGACCAGCAGGTGCGGCCGACCAGCGAGCACGAGCGCGAGCAGTCGTTCCACAGCCTGTTCGGCTATGCCGCGCAAAAGGTGAAAGAGCGGCGCGCCAACCCGGGCACCGACCTCATCAGCCAGTTGACGCGCGCGCAGGTCGACGGCGCGCCCATCACCGACGAAGCACTGGCGCCGATGATCTTCCTGTTGCTGGTGGGCGGGCTCGACACCGTCGCTTCCGCGATGGGCTTTGCCGCGCGCTTCCTGGCCACCAGCCCGGCGCATCGCCGTGAGCTGATCGAGCATCCGGAGCGCATTCCCAACGCGGTGGAAGAACTGCTGCGCCGCTTCCCCGTGGTGAACCAGGGCCGCATGGTGGTCGGCGACATGGAGTACAAGGGCGTCGCCATGCGCGCCGGCGACCAGATCATCATGCCGACCACGCTGCACGGGCTGGACGACCGCCAGTTCGACGACCCGTTGCGCGTCGACTTCTCGCGGCCCACGCCGATTCATTCGACCTTCGGCAACGGCGTGCACCGCTGCCCCGGTTCGCTGCTGGCGCGCACTGAGCTGAGGATCTTTTTGGAGGAATGGCTCAAGCGCATTCCCGATTTCCAGATCAAGCCCGGTGCCACACCGGCCGTGCGGGCCGGCGTCAACGCGACGATCTACTCGCTGCCCCTGGTCTGGGAGGTGAAATGAGTTCTTCAGCGAGCCGTCAGTGGCAATGCTATTTCTGCGCGCATGTGTACGACGAAGCCCTGGGCGATCCGGACAGCGGAATCGCGCCGGGCACCGCCTGGGAAGACGTGCCCGATGACTGGTTCTGCCCGGAGTGCGGCGCGGGCAAGGCCGACTTCGCGCTGTTGGAGATGAGCTGACGCCGGCGCGCCACACGGGTCGCCGTTCCATTTTCGTTTTTCGTGAAAGGACATCGCCATGAAGTTCTTGAAGACGAGTGCCATCGTGCTGGCCGCGGCGGCCGCGGCGATGCTGGCTCCATCGGCGGTTGAGAGCGCCGCGACCTTGTTCCGCGAAGAGGCGATGGAGGCGGCGCAGACAGTGCAGGCGGCCAGGCACGAAGTACATCTTCCTTACGCCTTCAACCCGGCGAACACGCCGCCCGATGCGACTTGGGGCAGCGTCTTCAGCGGGAACTGGCGCTGACCGGTTCTGGAGGCGAATTTGTCTAGAATTCTAGACAAATCAATTGCCTTACCCCTGGAGGAGATTAAAAGACTAGTTTTCTAGACAAATTACTGTCGCTGAGCGGCGCTCAGGCATAAAATCTAGAAATCTAGTCTTTATGAAACGCGTCAAGCCCCTTCCCCCTCCAGCGGACCTGTTCGTGGCCGACAGCAAGGCATTCGGTGCGTCGATCCGCGCCGCCCGCTGTGCAGCCAACATGACACTGACGGAAGCGTCGCTCTTGCTCGGGGTGGCACGGCAGACGCTCACGAACCTCGAGACGGCCAAGAGCAGCGTCAGCTTGGACACCGCCTTGCGTGCCGCCCGTGAATTTGGCGTCTCGATCCTGGCAGTGCCCGGAGGACAGCGGGAAGGCGTTCGCCGTGCCTTGGTCGGCATGATGCCGGGCGCCGACGCGAAGAGTTCTCCGTCGCCAGACAGGTGATCCGACCATGGCGACGCTGAACGTGTGGGCAGGTGATGATCTGATGGGCGTGCTGGGCCATGACCCGCAAGCCAACCGCTTCAGCTTCGACTACTCCGCCGAGTGGCGGCAGGCCGACGAGCGATTTCCGCTGAGCCCGCTGCTTCCGTTACAGCGCCCGGCCGGCGAGACCGCTGAGCAGCACAGCGCGCAGGTGCGGCAGTTCTTCGAGAACCTGCTGCCCGAAGGCGAAGCCCTGGACCATGCGGCGCAGACGGCAGGCACGACACGCTCCAACCTGGTGGGCCTGCTGATCGCTATCGGCAAGGAAACCGCCGGTGCCTTGCGCGTCACCTTGGTCGACGACCACGCCGCTCCCGCAACTGCCGGGGGCGAGCACCTGCGGGAAATCACGCCCGCCCAGCTCTCCGAGCGGATTCGCGGCCGCGAGGACATCCCCTTCTCCGTCTGGGACGCCAAGGTGCGGCTTTCGATCGCGGGTCACCAGGACAAGATCGCGGTCTACGACCGCGGGGGCAGGTGGTACCTGGTCGAAGGTGGCCGGCTCGCCTCCACGGAGATCGTCAAGCCAGCGCCGATGCGCAAGCAGCTCGCCACCCTGCCGGCCAACGAGCATCTGTGCATGCAGCTGGCGCGCCGCGTCGGCCTCCAGGCAGCGCAGACGCGACTCGTGCACGTGCCGGAGCCGGTGCTGCTGGTGCGCCGCTTCGACCGCGTTGAAACCGACGCCGGTGTCAGGCGATTGCACATCGTCGACGGTTGCCAGGCGCTGGGCCTGGCGGTCTCCATGAAATACGAACGGGCCTACGGCGACACCGCCGAAGTCGCCCACCTGCGCGAAGGCGCGAGCTTGCCGAAGCTGTTCTCGCTCGTGGACCAAAGCCCGCTGCCCGCCGTGGACCGGCTCGGTTTGCTGCGCTGGGCGATCTTCCAGGTTCTGATCGGCAATACCGACGCCCACGGGAAAAACGTGTCCTTCTTCTGCGACGGGCGAGGCCTCCGGCTGGCGCCCGCCTATGACATGGTTTGCATGGACGCCCTCGATGCCAGCTTCTCGCACACCTACGCGATGGCGATCGGCGACGCATTCAGCGAAGACGCGTTGACGCCATATGAGTGGGCGCACTTCGGGCGTCTCTGCAAACTGCCCTTCCGGTTGGTGGCGCACGAGCTCGACGGCCTGGCAGGCCAAGTGATCGCCGTGATGGATGCGTTTCTCGCCGACATGATCGGCCAGTCCGTTCCCACGGCCGTGGCGCATCGCTTCCAGGAACGGGTGCTGGCCAGATGCCTACGCCAGCGCGAGCATGTTCGGCAGATCGCGCGCTTCAAGCGCGCGGACTTCGGGTGAACGCAACCCATATCGCGGTGGCTACGTGAGCCAAAAAAACAAAGGCCGCTAGCGTTGCGCTAGCGGCCTTCTTTTATGTGGTGCCGGAGAGATGAATCGAACACCCGACCTTCTCATTACGAATGAGCTGCTCTACCGACTGAGCTACACCGGCATTAAGTCAAGCCCGCGATTATAGCGTTTTCGCCGAGGGGGTCATCCAGGACTGTTTTAAACACCAGTCGCCAAGGTGATACGGATGAGTTGTTTTCACAGGGAAAACCATCAAGCCGCGACCCGGCAGACGAGGGGAACCGAGGGGTACCCGCCCCTATACTCCTGGGCTTGGCAAAGCTTGAGGCGTCACGTGCCCTACCCGGCACCAAGCGCCCAGAGCCTTTTGGCATCACAAACCCACAAAGGACTTATCTTGCGGACCTTATCCCTGGCCCCACTCCGTGTCTTCGCAGCGTCTTTCATGCTGCTTGCACTCTCTCTCGCCGGCACGCCGGCCGCGGCGCAGGCTCCGGCCCCCGCATCGGTAGCTTCGGCCAGCGCCCCAGCGCCCGCGGCCCCGATGGCGGCAACCGCCACCCCCGCTGCCTCCGCGAAGAAGAACGGCGCTGAAGCGCTCGACAACCCGTATGGCATCGAAGCGCTGTGGAAAGGCTCGGACAACATCGCGCGCGGCGTGCTCCTGCTGCTGGCCATCATGTCCATCGGCAGCTGGTACATCATGATCACCAAGCTGCTCGAGCAGTCGAAGATGAACCGCCACGCGCGCTCCGTCGACAAGAGCTTCTGGGCCGCCAACACCGTCACCGCCGGCGCCAATGCGCTGGAAAAGAACAGTGCCTACCGCTTCATCGCCGAATCCGGCGTGGCCGCCACCAACGACCATGGCGGCCTCAAGAGCCACATCCCCATGGCTGACTGGATCCCCATGAGCATCACCGCCGCCGTGGACCGCGTTCACGCCACCACCCAAGGCGGCCTGGCGTTCCTGGCCACCGTCGGCTCCACCTCCCCCTTCGTCGGCCTGTTCGGCACCGTGTGGGGCATCTATCACGCATTGACGGCCATCGGCATCTCCGGCCAGGCATCCATCGACAAGGTCGCCGGCCCCGTGGGTGAAGCGCTGATCATGACGGCCATCGGCCTGGCGGTCGCGATCCCCGCCGTGCTGGCCTACAACTGGCTGGCCCGCCGCAACAAGGCGGTGATGGACGAAGTGCGCGAGTTCGCCGACGAACTCAACGCCGTGATCGTGGGCTCGGCCGGGAAAGCCGCGTAAGCGGCCCCGGCTAGCCCCCAGGAGTCACTGCCATGGCAATGGCTGTCGGCGAGTCGTCCGACGACGACGTCATCTCCGCCATCAACACCACGCCCCTCGTGGACGTGATGCTGGTGCTGCTGATCATCTTCCTGATCACGATCCCGGTCGTGACCACCTCGATCCCCGTGTCCCTGCCCAAGGAGCGCGTGGAAGTGCGGGAAACCAAACCCGAGAACGTCATCATTTCGGTGGATCCCTCGGGCAACATCTACTGGTACGACGCCAGAATGCCCAACACGGAAGCGCTGGTCGCCAAGCTGAAGGAAGTGTCCAAGAAGGACCCTCAGCCTGAAGTCCAGGTCCGCGGAGACACCTCCTCGCGCTATGAAGGCGTCGGCAAGATCCTGCTGGCCTGCCAGCGCGCAGGCATCACCAAGGTTGCCTTCATCACCGAACCACCGCCCCTGGGCGGCTGAAGGAATGTCTATGAGCCCCAAATCCCGCGGCTTGCGTAAAAGCGCCGATGCGGAGGTCATGATGGACATCAACACCACGCCGCTCATCGACGTGATGCTGGTGCTGCTCGTGATGCTCATCATCACCATCCCGATCCAGCTTCACGCGGTGAACCTGGAAATGCCGGTGGGAACGCCGCCCACCAACGAGATCAAGCCCGAGAAGGTGCAGATCGACATCGACGAGAAGAGCACGGTGTACTGGCAGGGCCTGCCGGTCAACGCGGCCGAACTCGACGAGAAGATGACGCAGCTGGCCGCGATGAACCCGCAGCCGGAAGTGCACATCCGGCCGAACAAGGACTGCCAGTACGCCGTGTTCGCGAACGTGCTGTCCACCTCCAAACGCAAGGGGCTCTCCAAAATGGCCGTCATCGGCCATGAGCAGTTCGTCCAATGACCGCCGATAACGCCATCCCGATGCACCACCGGAAGTACGGTGCCAAGGACCCGACGCGCCGCATGGTGGGCTGGGGCGTCGTCGTCCTGGTTCACGCGTTCGTGCTGTGGGCGCTGGTCACCGGCACTGCACGCCGCGGCCTGGAGATCATCAAGAAGCCGCTGGAAGCCGCGGTGATCCAGGAAGTGATCATTCCGCCGCCGCCACCACCGCCTCCCAAGGAGATCAAGCCGCCCGAGCCCAAGCAGCCGAAGGTGGAGGCCCCGCCGCCGCCTTTCATC
>NZ_RKMB01000001.1 GCF_003797765.1 Ramlibacter sp. WS9
TAAAGGAGGAGGGAGCGGCTTGCCGCGACGGGGGACATTCGCAGCGCAGAGTGCCCCGCCGCCCCGATCCCGCCCCGCCATGTCGATTCAATGGCAGGAGCCGTGGCGCTTGCGAAAAACGCGTGGCTCCATCGGCGATCCGTTCGCCCACAACCCGCGCCGCGCATCGCGGGCCCCCGCTTCCTCCTGCGCATACGGCCCGGCCCGCCGCTGATAGTGCGCCGACCAGGCATGGCCGCGGCCCACCAGCCATGCCCCCAGATCCTCGCCCTGCAGATCCACGCGTCCCACAGTGCGACCGTACACGTCGGTAGCGCGAACAGTGACTCGAACCGGACGATGCAGCACGTGCTCCGCCAGTGCGGCCCGCGATTGCGCACCGAAGGGCTGGCAGATTTCCGGTGCGTCGATGCCCTGCAAACGAACTTGCACGCCGTCAGCCGCGCCAGGGGAGCGAACCCAGATCGTGTCGCCATCTGTCACGTGCGTCACCACGCCCGCCAGCGTGCGCGCATGGGCGGATGCGGCGCCCAGGGCAAACGCCGGCAGCAAGGCGAACAACAGGAAGCGGCGAAGCACCGGCTCAGGCGAAATGGTCGAACGAGCCGAAGCGGCGCTGCAGCGGCTCACCGCGGGCATCGACCAGGCGCAGCCCGGAACCGGCTTCTATGCCGCCGATGCGCGTGACGCGCGTTCCGGCCCCCTGCGCGGCAGCCTCCACCGCATCGCGGCTCGCGGCGGGCGCGGTAAACACCAGCTCGTAGTCGTCACCGCCCGCCAGCGCGTATTCCAACGCACGGTCCTCGTCCACGGCGGCAGCGCATGAGGGCATCATCAGGCGGCCGGCCGCAGCGGTGTCGATGCGCGCGCCAACACCGCTGCGGCGCAGGATGTGGCCCAGGTCTCCCAGCAGGCCGTCGCTGACGTCGACCGCGGCGGTCGCGATGCCCCGCAGTGCCTGGCCCAACGCCACGCGCGGCGTCGGCTGCTCCATGCGGGCGCGGGCAGCCTCGAACACATCCGCTGGTAACGAGACGGTCCCGCGAAACGCTTCCAGCGCCAGCCGCGCTTCACCCAGCGTTCCGCTGGCATAGATGTCGTCGCCATCGCGCGCGCCGGAGCGCAGCAGTGCCTGCCCCTGCGGCACTTCGCCGAACACGGTGATACAGATGTTGAGCGGCCCGCGCGTGGTGTCGCCACCCACCAGCTCGCACGCATGTTCATCGGCAAGCGCCAGCAGGCCGCGGGAAAAAGGCTCTAGCCAGGCTTCTTCGGCCCGCGGCATGGCAAGTGCCAGCGTAAAGGCCAGCGGGCGTGCGCCGCAGGCGGCGAGGTCGCTGAGGTTGACGGCCAGCGCCTTGTGGCCCAGCTTGAACGGGTCGACCGTGGACAGGAAGTGCCGGCCCTCCACCAGCATGTCCGACGACACGGCCAGCTCCATGCCCGCAGCGGGCGCCAGCAGCGCGCAGTCGTCGCCGATGCCCAGCGGGCTGCGCGTGACGGGACGTTTGAAGAAGCGGTCGATTAGCTCGAATTCACCCATGGGATGAATTGTCGCCGCGAATACGTCAGGCGTTGCCGCGGAACCTAAGCGCCCCCTGCCTCACAACTTCAGCCAGCAGCCGCTCGCGCGCCTGCGTGTCGCGCAGTCGGCGCGCGTCGTTGGTGCCCAGCTCGGCGTCCTCGGCGAGCAATTGCACGCCGTATGCCGCGCCGACCTTGCGCGCATGGTCGCCGATGCGGCGCAGCGTCAGCAGGATGTGGTCGCGCAGCGGCATGTGCTGGCCGGTGACCGGATCGACATACACGGCTTCGAGGCCGAAGCGGCAGGCCTGGAAGCGGTTGTAGGTGTAGACCATGTAGTCGTCTTCCTGCGGCATGAACGGCTGCTCGTGCAGGAACCACGACGCGAGCGATTGCACGAAGCCGGCCAGCGCCGCGGCGCGCGTCACCGTGAGCGGCGTGTCGAACACGCGGATCTCGATGGTGCCGTATTCGGGCTTGGGCCGGATGTCCCAGTAAAAATCCTTCATGCTCTTCACCACGCCGGTGCGCGTGGTCTTGGCGAAGAACTTGCCGAACTCATCCCAGCTCAGCGTGAAGGGCGCGCGGCCCGACATCGGAAACGCGAACACCGAATTCAGGCGCGCCGAGTCGAACTGCGTGTCCTGCCCCTGCACATAGGGCGACGACGCCGACAGCGCGATGAAGTGCGGGATGTAGCGCGACATGCGGTGCAGCATCAGGAGCGCGCTGTCGGCATCGGGGCAGCCGACGTGCACGTGCTGCCCGAAGATGGTGAACTGCTTGCTGAGGTAACCATACAGCTCGCTCAATTCCCGGAATCGCGGCTTGTCGTAGATGCGCCGCTCATGCCACTGCTGGAACGGGTGCGTGCCGCCGCCCACGATGGCGATGTTGAGCTTGTCGGCGCATTTCACCAGCGCATCGCGGATCTCGGAAAGCTCTGCCAGCACCTGCGACGATGAGTCGCAGACGCCGGTGGAAATCTCGATCATGCTGGACGTCATCTCCGGCACCACCGCGCCGGGCAGCTTGTACTTCGACATCAGCCGCAGCATCTCGTCGGAATACGGGGCCAGGTCGTAGTCGTGTGTGTTGACCAGCTGCAGCTCCAGTTCCACGCCCAGCGACAGCGCGGCCGATTGCTGGAACGCTTCCAGCGCCGGCGCGGATTCTTGCGGCGCGGTGGCCGCGGGAATGGGCCTATCCACGCACTTCTCCCGGTTGGATGGTGGGCACGCCTTCGGTTGGGGCCGGCCTGGAACTCTCGCGCGCACGGTCGATGGCGAACGTTGCGATGATCGCGCCCAGCACCTCCATCAGCAGGATCGCGGGCAGGGCGATGTTGGCGATGCGCGGCCCGAGCGTGAGCGACGACAGCATGAACTGCTGCACCAGCAACAGGGCCACTGACGACATGGGCGACATTGCACAGCCGGTCCAGAACGCCTGCTTCCAGCTCGTGCCACTGCCCCAGTTGGCGGCAGCGACGCCCACCACCTTGGCCGCGCCGCGCGCGAGCACCAGCACCACCACCAGGCCGGCGACCTCCTGGTTCCAGTCGGCCTTTGCCGCCACCACCGCCACCAGCACGAAGGTCAGCATGGTCAGCATGGACGCGGCGGTGCCCAGCTGGCGCGGCCAGGCCCACGGCCGCGGGTTGAGCTGCTTGAGCAGCATGCCGCCCAGCAGCGCGGCGAGTGGGGCCGAGCCGCCGAAGTGGGCGGCGAGCGCCGTGGCGGCGGTGATCAGCGCGATCAGCATCATCGACGTGTTCTCGCTGGTCGGGCTCATCACCCGCAGCGCCATGCGCAACGCCAGGGCCAGTGCCGCACCGACGATGAACGACACGCCCAGCACCACCGCGACCGGGAACAGCGTTTCAGTCAGCGAGGTGTCGGGCCGGTGCATGACACCCGCCCGGGCGTTGACGATCGTCAACGCATAGAGCGTGTTGAGCGTGGACAGCACCATCGCCCGCTCGGTGACCGGGCCGGACGCGCGGACATCCATCATCACCCGGCTGAGCACCGCGGGCGACGCCACCATCGCGATCAGGCCCACCGCTTCCGCGACCATGGGCTGCACGCCCATCCATCGCAGCGCGTAGTAAACGCAGACGGCCGTGAGGGTGGACTCGAGCATGCTTTGCAGCAGCACCATGGGGTTGTGGCGGAACCAGCGCAGCGCGATGCGGCCGCCCGCTTCGAACAGCACGACGGACACCCCCAGTTCCAGAAGGAACAGGGCGATGCCTTGCATCGGCCACGCGGCCGAAAAGCCCGCCAGGCCCGCCATTGCGCCGGTCATGGAATAACCGACGACCTTCGGCAGGCCGGTGTGGCGTTGCAGCAGGTGGCCGGCGGCAGCGGCGACAGCCAGCAGGATGGACCACTGGACAGCGGGCAGGCCAGCCGAGGGCTTCAGCCATTCGGCCCATATGGCCATGATCTCGTTCATGTGCGGTTCTCCGGCGCGGACTGTACCCCCGACTGAACCATAAGCCCTGTAGGACTGGGTCCCGAGGGTAACGAATGGTCAGTGAAGGACGCGCACGGAGCCGTCGTCGAGCGCGAAAGCGGGGATATCGACCTCGAAACGCTCGCCGTCCTCGGCCACGCAGAAATAGCTGCCATGCATGGTGCCCGAAGGCGTGCGCAGGCGGCAGCCGCTGGTGTACTGGAATGCCTCGCCGGGTTTGAGGAGCGGCTGGTGGCCGACCACGCCGAGGCCCTTCACCTCTTCCAGTTCGCCCAGCGCGTTGGCGATGATCCAGTGGCGCGAGATCAACTGCGCCGGCACTTCGCCGGTGTTGGTGATCGTGATGGTGTACGCGAAGCTGTAGATATCCTGCGCCGGCGCCGATTGCTCAGGCAGGTATTGCGGCTCGACATCGACGCGGAATTGGTACTTGCCCATGGCGGTGATCGTACCTCCTTCGCCGACGCTCCCGGTGATTTGCGAGAATTGGGGGATGAGCACCACCTACCGCATCGCCCCGTCGATCCTGGCGGCCGATTTCACCCGCCTGGGCGACGAAGTCAAGAACGTCATCGCTGCCGGCGCCGACTGGATCCATTTCGACGTGATGGACAACCACTACGTGCCCAACCTCACGTTCGGGCCGATGATCTGCTCGGCGCTGAAGCCGCTGGCGGTGACGCCGGACGGCCGTGCGGTACCGGTCGATGTGCACCTGATGGTGCAGCCGGTGGATGCGCTGGCGCAGGCGTTCGCGCAAGCGGGTGCCGACTACATCAGCTTCCACCCCGACGCGTCGGCGCACGTGCACCGCAGCGTGCAGGCCATCAAGGCCGCCGGCTGCAAGGCGGGGCTGGTGTTCAACCCGGCGGCGTCGCTGGACGTGCTGGACTGGACCATCGAGGACCTCGACCTGATCCTGATCATGAGCGTGAACCCGGGCTTCGGCGGGCAGAGCTTCATCGACTCGGCGCTGCGCAAGATCGAACAAGCGCGCAAGCGCATCGATGCGTCGGGCAAGGACATTCGGCTCGAAGTCGATGGGGGCATCAAGGCCGACAACATCGCACGTGTCGCCGCTGCCGGTGCCGATACCTTCGTGGCGGGCAGCGCGATCTTCGGCAAGCCCGACTACAAGAGCGTCGTCGACGCGATGCGCGGCGCGCTCAAGGGCTGAGCCGGCAGGGCCTGCGGGCCCTGAGGCTCAGCCAGGTGTCGGAGGCGTCCTACCGCCGAATGCAGCCCTCGCCGACAACCGCGCCCGCCACTCCACTACGAACGTTGTGCATGAGCTTGCCTAAGCTGGGAGCCAGTCTGTCAGCTCGCCTTGGCCAGGAGAAGAACATGGACCTGTTCGCCGGAATGCCTGAATGGCTCGTGTGGTGCCTCGCCGGCGCAGCCGGTGTGTACGCCTTGGCCGCACTGGCCAGCATCCTCGACAAAGCATTCGACCTGGACGCGGGCTGAGAGACAGGATCTTGCGTGATGGGCGCCCCGTGGCGGGCGCCTTTCGCGCTTCCCGGACAACTACAGCCGACAAACCGCCACAGGAGAAACTGCTACATGGCCCAGACCAAACAGGAGGCGCAGCGCAAGGCCAAGGCCGGCGAGGGCGCCGCCGCCAAGGCGAAGCAGCTGGAGACATTCAGCCAGGGGCCCGAGAACCTGCTCACCACCAACCAGGGCGTGGTGATCCCCGACAACCACAACTCGCTCAAGGCCGGCGTGCGCGGCCCGACGCTGCTGGAAGACTTCATCCTGCGCGAGAAGATCACGCACTTCGACCACGAGCGCATTCCCGAGCGCGTGGTCCATGCGCGCGGCGCCGGAGCGCACGGGTATTTCGAGCTGACCAAGTCGATGGTCGAGTACACGAGCGCCGACTTCCTGCAGGAAGCCGGCTCGCGCACGCCCGTGTTCGTGCGCTTTTCCACCGTGGCCGGTTCGCGCGGATCCTCCGACACGGTGCGCGACGCGCGCGGCTTCGCGGTCAAGTTCTACACCCGCGAAGGCAACTACGACCTGGTGGGCAACAACATCCCCGTCTTCTTCATCCAGGACGCGATGAAGTTTCCGGACCTGGTCCACGCCGTGAAACCAGAGCCGCACAACGAGATGCCGCAGGCCGCCAGCGCGCATGACACGTTCTGGGACTTCGCCTCGCTGATGCCGGAGACCACGCACATGCTGATGTGGGTCATGTCGGACCGAGCCATCCCGCGCAGCTTCCGCATGATGGAGGGCTTTGGCGTCCACTCCTTCCGCTTCATCAACGCCAAGGGCGTGGCGCACTTCGTCAAGTTCCACTGGAAGCCCAAGCTCGGCAAGCACGCGCTGGTGTGGGACGAGGCGCAGAAGATCGCCGGCAAGGATGCGGACTTCCACCGGCGCGACCTGTGGGAAGCGATCGCGCAAGGCAACTTCCCGGAGTGGGAGCTGGGCCTGCAGCTGGTGTCGGAGCAGAAGGCGCAGAGCCTGGGCTTCGACCTGCTCGACCCCACCAAGCTGATCCCCGAGGAACTGGTGCCGGTAACGGTGGTGGGCAGGCTGGTGCTCAATCGCAACCCCGACAACTTCTTCGCCGAGACCGAGCAGGTCGCCTTCCATCCGGGCCACGTGGTGCCCGGCATCGATTTCAGCAACGACCCGCTGCTGCAGGGACGGTTGTTCTCGTACACCGACACGCAGCTGTCGCGCCTGGGCGGCCCGAACTTCCACGAGCTGCCGATCAACAAGGGCGTGTGCCCGTTCCACAATTTCCAGCGCGACGGCATGCACCGCGTGCTGGTGAACAAGGGGCAAGTGAATTACGAGCCCAACTCGCTGGCCAGCGGCGCGGAGTTCCGCGTCGACGGCGGCCAGCAGGGCTTCCAGAGCTTTCCCGAAGAGATGGAGTCGCCCAAGGTGCGGCGCCGCAGCCCCAGCTTCGACGATCACTTCAGCCAGGCCACGCTGTTCTGGAACAGCCAGAGCCCGGCCGAGAAGGAGCACATCATCGCGGCCTTCCAGTTCGAGCTGTCGAAAGTGGAGGTGCCCGCGATCCGCCAGCGCGTGGTGGACAACCTGGCCCACGTCGACGCCAAGCTGGCG
Source organism: Ramlibacter sp. WS9 (assembly GCF_003797765.1). GTDB lineage: Bacteria > Pseudomonadota > Gammaproteobacteria > Burkholderiales > Burkholderiaceae_C > Ramlibacter. The sequence continues at coordinate 7,096 of NZ_RKMB01000001.1, forward strand.
CGCAAGGTCGCCGAGCCGCTGGGGATCGCGCTTCCGGACGCCAAGGCCGCGGCGGGCCGGGCAGGATTTCGCGACGTGCGGATGAAGCTGCCGCTGGAGAGTTCACCGGCACTCAGCATGGAAAGCAGCCCCTTGACCAACGGGATCGCCACCCGCAAGGTGGCGGTGCTGGTGTCGAACGGCGTGGAGACGGGCGCGTTGCGCGCTCTCCAGTCGGCGCTGGCCGATGCCGGGGCCACCACCAAGGTCGTCGCCGCCCACCTGGGTTTTGTTGCCACGTCATCGGGCCAGCAACTGGCGGTGGACCACACGTTCACCAACATGCCTTCGGTGATGTTCGACGCCGTGCTGGTGCCCGGCGGCGCGGCGAGCGCCCAGGCCCTGGTGCTCAATGGCGAGGCCGTGCATTTCGTGCTCGAGGCGTACAAGCACTGCAAGAGCATTTGCGTGATCGGCGAAGGTGCGCAGTTGCTGCGATCGCTGGGCGTCGGCGCGGGCGAGGGCGGCCCTGCGGTGCCCGGCGTCATCATCGGCAAGAACGATCCGCCGGGCCGCCCGCAGCTCGCGCAGGACTTCATGGCCGCGATCGCGAAGCACCGGCATTGGGCCCGGCCGAACGTCGACGCGGTGCCCGCCTGAGCCGCGCGGCACCCATGTTTCGAGCCGCCCGGTGGGGCTCCAGGCGCACAATCGTCCCAAATGGCCATTGAACACAGCACCCGCCAGAACCATCTGTTGGCGGCGTTCCCGCTGGCCGAGTACGAGCGCCTGGCCGAGCACCTGGAGCTGGTCCCGATGAAGCTGGGTGAAGTCCTCAGCGAGTCCGGCGGGCGGATGGAGCACGTCTACTTTCCCACGACCTGCATCGTGTCGCTGCTGTACGTGCTGGAGAACGGCGCCTCGGCCGAGATCGCCGTCGTCGGCAACGAAGGCATCCTGGGCATTTCGCTTTTCATGGGCGGTGACACCACGCCCAGCCGCGCCGTGGTGCGCAGCGCGGGCCATGCCTATCGCCTCAAGGCGCATCTCTTGCTGCAGGAATTCAACCGCGCCGGGCCGGTCTTGCGCCTCTTGCTGCGGTACACCCAGGCCCTCATCACGCAGATGACGCAGACGGCGGTGTGCAACCGGCACCATTCGGTCGAGCAGCAGCTGTGCCGCGCGCTGCTTCTCAGCCTGGACCGCCTGTCCTGCAATTCGTTGACGATGACACAGGAATTGATCGCCAACATGCTCGGGGTGCGGCGCGAAGGCGTGACGGAAGCGGCCGGCAACCTGCAGCGCGCCGGCCTGATCCGCTACAGCCGCGGCCATATCGACGTGTTGGACCGGCTTGGGCTCGAGCAGGCGGTCTGCGAGTGCTACGGCGTGGTGAAAGTCGAATTCGACCGCCTGCTCTCGGACATCCCGCGCACGGCCTGATCCTTTCGCGGCTATGTACCCTGCCGCACAGACGGGCCTGCCCAACCCGCCTACCGTTGGCCCATGCAAGCCAAAAGTGACATTGTCGTGCTCGCCGACGAAGACGCCGCGCGATCCGGCGGCACCGAGATCAGCCGCCAGATCGCGTTGCTGAAAGCCGGGGCGCTGCAGAACGCGATCCTGACCAGCGCCAATTTCTCCATCATCGCCACCGATGAGAAGGGCATCATCCAGCTGTTCAACGTGGGCGCCGAGCGCATGCTGGGCTACTCCGCGGCGGAGGTGGTCAACAAGATCAGCCCCAGCGACATCCATGACCCGCAGGAGGTCCGGGACCGGGCCGAAGCCCTGACCATCGAGCTGTGCACGACCATCGCGCCCGGCTTCGAGGCGCTGGCGTTCAAGGCCTCGCGCGAAATCGAGGACATCTACGAGCTGACGTACATCTGCAAGGACGGCAGCCGCTTCCCGGCAATCGTCTCCATCACCGCGCTGCGCGACGACTACGGCACCATCATCGGCTACCTGCTGATCGGCACCGACAACTCGGTGCGCAAGCGCGTCGAGTCGGAGCTGAACGAGGCGATGGCCGCGGCGGAAAAGGCCAACCACGCCAAGTCCGACTTTCTCTCCAGCATGAGCCATGAGCTGCGCACGCCGCTCAACGCCATCCTCGGCTTCGCGCAGCTGATGGAGTCCGGCGCACCCGCGCCGACACCCACCCAGAAGCGCAACATCGAGCAGATCCTCAAGGCAGGGTGGTACCTGCTGGAGCTGATCAACGAAGTACTGGACCTGGCGCTGATCGAGTCGGGCAAGCTGACGCTGTCCAACGAGCCGGTGTCGCTGGCCGAGGTGCTGGTCGAGTGCCGCGCCATGATCGAGCCGCAGGCCCGCCAGCGCGGCATCGGCATGACCTTCTCGCGCTTCGACGTTCCGCGTTTCATCAACGCCGACCGCACGCGCATCAAGCAGGTCCTGATCAATCTGCTGTTCAACGCCGTGAAGTACAACCGCCCGCAGGGCAGAGTCGCGGTCGAATGCGAGCTGATGCCGCCGAGTTCGATCCGCATCTGCGTTCGTGACACCGGCATCGGCCTGGCCTCGGAGCAGCTGGCCCAGTTGTTCCAGCCCTTCAACCGCCTGGGCAAGGAATCCGGCAGCGAAGAAGGCACCGGCATCGGCCTCGTCGTGACCAAGCGGCTGGTCGAGCTGATGGGCGGCACCATCGGCGCGAGCAGCACTGTGGGCGAGGGCAGCATGTTCTGGGTCGAGTTCCCACTAACGCAGGCGCCGCGCCTGGCGCTCGCCGAGGCCGAGCTGGCCGCCGCCGTGCGTCCGGCTTTGCCGGATGGCATGCCGCTGCGCACCATCCTGTATGTCGAAGACAACCCGGCGAACCTCGAGCTGGTGGAGCAGATCCTGGCGCGCCGGCCCGACTTGCGGCTGCTCTCCGCCGCCGACGGCCGCATGGGCATCGAATACGCGCGGGCCTGCCTGCCCGAGGTGATCCTGATGGACATCAACCTGCCGGGCATCAGCGGCATCGAGGCGATGAAGATCCTGCACGCAGACGCGTCCACCGCTCACATACCGATCATCGCCCTCAGCGCCAATGCAGTGCCGCGCGACATCCAGAAGGGCCTGGAGGCGGGCTTCTTCAACTACATCACCAAGCCCATCGTGGTCGCGGATTTCATCGACGCTCTCGACGCCGCCCTGGTGTCCGCGCAGGCCGCGGCCAAGCAGCGATGAAGATCACCGACGCCGACATCCTGGCCGGCAGCATTCTGATCGTCGACGACCAGGCCGCGAACGTCAGCTTGCTCGAGCAGACGCTGCGGGAAGGCGGCTATCTGCATGTGTCGTCGACGACCAACCCGCGCGAAGTTTTCGCGCTGCATCGCAAGAATGCCTACGACCTGATCCTGCTGGACCTGCAGATGCCCGGCATGGACGGCTTCCAGGTGATCGAAAGCCTCAAGACCAACGACCGCGACGCCTGGCTGCCCGTGCTGGTCATCACCGCGCAACCGGGCCACAAGCTGCGCGCGCTGCAGTGCGGTGCCAAGGACTTCATCAGCAAGCCGTTCGAGCTGGTCGAAGTGAAGACGCGCGTGCACAACATGCTGGAAGTGCGGCTGCTGTACAAGCGCCTCGCGCGGCACGCCGCGGAACTCGCCGCCGCCGTGGAGGAACGCACGGCCGAACTGCGCGAAAGCGAAGCGCGCTACCGCAGCCTGACCGAACTGGCATCCGACTGGTACTGGGAGCAGGACACCAATGGCAATTTCACGCGGGTCTCCGGCCCGGTGCTGGAGATGCTGGGCATCCGCGTGGACGGCCTGGCCGTCGAGCGCCCGGCAGCGCCGGTCGACGGCTGGAACGAGGCCGAGCGTCTTGAGCTGCAGGCGGCGATCGCCGCACGCCGGCCGTTCCTCGATTTCGTCTTCAGCCGCGTCAACCCCGACGGATCGAAGCAGAAATTCCAGGTCAGCGGCGAGCCCATGTTCGGCCCGGCCTGCCAGTTCCTTGGCTATCGCGGCATCGGGTTGGAGATCACGCACCGATAGCGCAACGGTGCTGGCGTAGGCGCGGTCCTACGAAAAAATCAGCAAGGTGTAAGCGCGCCACCGAACAGAGGCTCGGCCGCAAGCTGCGTATCTTGAGCCAAGCCGATCCGCCACGTCAGACGCCTGTCCGGCGGAGCGGTCCCTCTCGTCAACAACTGGATTCTCAAATGAAATATGCAATCGCCTTTTCCATCGCTGCCGCCGCCTTGTCGCTGACCGCCTGCCAACGCGACGTCGTCGTGCCGCCCACGGTCGTGAACGTGCCGGTGCCCGGCCCTGCCGGCGCTCCCGGCGCCACGGGTGCCGCAGGTGCCGTGGGAGACACGGGCTCCACCGGATCTACCGGCTCCACCGGCTCGACCGGGGCCATGGGCAACACCGGCGCGACTGGCAGCACCGGCTCGACGGGCAGCACGGGTGACACCGGCGCCACAGGCCAGCGCGGCCGCACGGGCGACACGCTGGTGATCCTGCCGGCCGCATCGTCGACACGCTGAGCCCAACATGTCGGACGCGCCGTTCTTCCACGAAGCTTCCGGGACCGTCCGGTTCTGGGTGCTGGTGGAGGGCCAGCTCGTCGGCGCCAGCGTCGGGCGGGAGGCCTTGCACCACCGGTACCGGCCCGGCGCGCAGGCCGACGATCCGCTGGACACCTGGCGCGACAACCTGACGGACATCGAGGCCGCCGTGCGCCGGCGCGTGGCCCAGGGCTCGCGCGAGCCGGTGATGCTGCGCGAGTACGACCTGCGCGTCCTGGGCGAGCAGGCATGAAGCCTCCCGCATTTATTACGGCCGGTGCTCATCCGTGGACGCCAATGCGGTCCACAATGGGCTCTTCGGCTTTCGACTCACCCTTGTGAGCCCGTCATGGAAGGGAGCAGTTCGGTGAAGACGCTGGCAACGATGGCTGAAGAAGGCGCGAGCGCGCCCCGCATCGCCGAGGCGTCGATTGCCATCTGGGCGGCGATCGACGCCGCACTGGCTCCCGTGATCGGCCCCCGCGGCAGTACCGCGCTCTACAAGCGCTGCTTGCACCTGACGCGCGCGATCCATCCCTTGCTGGGGAGCGCCTACGACGCCGCCAGCCAGCCCGGCGATTACAGCGGCCTGCACACCGTGCTGTCGCAGCAGACCCCGGCGGATGCCGCCGCCGCGCACGACGCGATGCTGCGCATCTTCAATGACCTCCTGGCCGACCTGATCGGCCGCTCCCTCACGCAGCGGCTGCTCCAGTCCGCCTGGGAACCCCCTTCAAGCGCCGCCGGCAAGCAGGACGCCCCCCAATGACCACCACTGACAAAGCAATCATCAATCGTCTCCAGACCGGTGTGCCGGGCCTGGACGAGGTGCTCGGCGGCGGCCTGCCCGAGTTCTCCTTCAATGTCATTGCGGGCGCCCCCGGCTGCGGCAAGACCACGCTGGCGCACCAGATGATGTTCGCGCTCGCGACCAGGCAGCGTCCCGCCATCTACTTCACGGTGCTGGGCGAGCCGCCGCTGAAGATGCTGCGCTACCAGCAGCAGTTCGACTTCTTCGACGCTGGCAAGGTCAACGAGTGCGTCCACTTCATCAACCTGTCGGAAGAAACCGCGTCGGGCGACCTGCAGAGTGTCCTGGCCCGCATCATGGCGGAGGTGGAAGCGCACAACCCTTCGCTGGTGTTCGTCGACTCGTTCCGTTCCGTGGTACTGACCCAGGAGGGCGGCAAGGCGTTCATCACGCTGCAGCAGTTCGTGCAGCAGCTGGGCATGCTGATGACCAGCTGGCAGGCCACCACGTTCCTGATCGGCGAATACTTCACCGACAACGACCCCAGCCCCGTGTTCACAGTGGCCGATGGCCTAGTCTGGCTGCACCAGAGCGTGCAGCGCAACTCGGTCGTGCGCAAGATGGAGATCATGAAGATGCGCGGCCAGCCCACGCTGCCCGGGTTGCACACCTTCCGCATCGGCCCCACGGGCCTGCATGTGTTCGCGCCGCCGAAAGCGGATGCGCGCGAGGACGCGCAGTCGCCTGCGCTGGGCGAGCGGCTGCGCATGGGGGTTGCCGGCCTGGACGAGATGATGGGCGGCGGCCTGCCCCGCGGCTACTCGATGCTGGTCGCCGGCCCCACGGGCGCGGGCAAGAGCCTGCTGGCTTCGGCCTTCCTGGTCGAAGGGGCGCGCCACGGGCAAGCCGGCGTGATCGCCGCGTTCGAGCAGCGGCCCAACAAGTCGCGAGGCAAGGCGTTGGCCGACCTCATCGCCGCCGGCATGGTCGGCGTGATCGACGCCCGCGCGCCGGGCTTGTCGGTCGATGAGATCGCCACGCTGCTGATCGCCGAGATCCACCGCCTCAAGGCGACACGGGTGGTGATCGACTCGCTGTCCGGCTTCGAGCTGGCGCTGGCGCCCACATTCCGCGAGGACTTCCGCGAATCGCTGTCGCGCCTGGTGCTGGCGCTGGCCGGCGTCGGCGCCACTGTGCTCATGACGTCCGAGCTGGAAGACCGCTACGACGACCTGCGCTTCTCGCCGTACGGCACGGCCTTCCTCACCGATGCGATCGTCGTGCAGCGCTACATCGAGGTCGACAGCCGCTTGCTGCGCGTGATGGCCGTGGCCAAGCTGCGCGCGAGCGCGCATTCCAACGAGCTGCGGCTGTTTTCGATCGACGACAACGGCATCCAGATCGGCAAGCGGCTGGAAGGCTACGAAGGCCTGCTGGGCGGCCGCCCGACCCGCCGGCAGGCGCCGCGCGCGGCCGGCAGCGGCGACGACGACCGCTGACAAGGTGCGACGTGGTAGCTTCCCCGAACGATGACACCCGGATCGCCGCCGCGACCCGGACACTGGCGCTGCTGAACCAGCAGGCCGACACCGTTCGGGCGGAACTGGCTGCGTTGCGCGTGGACGTTGCGCGAATCCAGCACGAAGGCTCGGGTATCCCGGCGGCCCAGCTGCTGGAAGCCAATGAACAGCTGGTGCTGGCGGCGCTGCGCGCGCAGAGCATCGCGGATTCGGCCCGGCGGCGCGTGACCGAATTGACGCGAGGCCAGCCGCCCGCACTCGCCGCTACGGTTCGCGCCGCATCCGCATCCGCATCCGCATCCGCGTCCGGTGAACTCGGTCAAGCCGTCTACCAGGTGCGGGTGGACGATCTGCGCGACGCCAACGAGCAGCTGGTGATCGCGGCGCTCAGCTGGCAGGAATTGGAGGCCGACGCCAAGCAGGCGCATTCCAAGCAGATCAAGTTCCTGGCGATGGCGGCGCACGAGCTGCGCAATCCGCTGCTGCCGCTGCGGCTGGCGGCGCAGATGCTGACAAGTAGCAACGCTGACCAGCAGGTGCTGACGCGCCTGCAAGCCACCATCAATGGCCAGGTCAGCCACATGGCGCGGCTGATCGGCGACCTGCTGGACGGCTCGCGCATCAGCACGGGCAAGTTCCGGCTGGAGCGCGCCGCGATCGACCTGTCCGGCGTGCTCGAACTGTCGATCGAAACCTGCCAGCCGGCCATGGACGCGCGGCGTCACCATTTCCGCCGGGTCGGGTCGCTCGGTCCCCTGATCATCAACGGCGACAGAGTGCGCCTGGTGCAGGTGTTCACCAACCTGCTGGAGAACGCGGCCAAGTACACGCCGGAAGACGGCAAGATCGTGCTCGACGTCAAGGTCGTGGGCGATGGCGTGACGGTCTCCATCACCGACAACGGCATCGGCATCAGCGCGGAGGCGTTGCCCCGGGTCTTCGAGCTGTTCGTCCAGGACGAGCACGCCGTGGCGCTCAACCAGTCGGGCCTGGGCATCGGCCTGGCGGTAGTGCGCGAACTGGTCGAGGCGCACGGCGGCACCGTGGTGGCTGAGAGCAAGGGCCTGGCCCAAGGCAGCCGGTTCGTCGTGACATTTCCACTCGTTTCAGGGTCCGCAGCCTGACTGGCCGCGATCCTGAGCTGGTTTTGAATCCGTTAAAAACGGCCCCGTGGGCCGCTTCGCATTCCGCAGCGGGTTACTGCCTCGGCACGCCGTCGCCGTTGACTGCAATGGTGGCGCCCGGGGCCGCCGACATCTGCAGCTGGTGATCGCGGCCGCGGAAGTTGTAGGTCACGTCCCAATAGGCCGGCGTTCCGCTGGTGGTGTTCTCGCAGCGGCGCACGTCGCGGCTGCCGTAGTTGTTGCCCTGGCTCATGTTCGAGCCGATCACGCCGCCGGCGACTGCGCCGCCTACGGTGGCGATGTCCTTGCCGGAACCTCCGCCGACCTGGTGACCCAGCACGCCGCCGATCAACGCGCCGGCGATGGTGCCTGCGACGTTGCGGCCACCTGAATCAGACACCTGCTGGCGCTCGACCCAGCAGCGTTCCGTCGCAGCGCCCATCACGGCCCGCACGTTGGTCACCTGCGCGTCATACACGCGCTCGTTGTAGCGGCGGCGGTACTGGTAATCGGCAGCGGCCATCGGCTCGGGCTCGTTCTCATAGCGGCGGTTGTTGGTGATGGGGCGCACCGACGAGATCGTGTTCTCCATTCCCAGCGCGCGCAGCGAGTCGTAGCTGCCGCGGCGCAGGACGACGCAGCGTCCGCCGAAAGCGGCGTGCTCGCAGATCTCCCAGCGGCCGCGTTCGACGACCACGGACGAAGAGCGGTCGTTGAAGCCGCCGCGGGTGAAGTCGGCAACTTGCGTGTTGGTGGAAAATGCGCGGCCGCGATAGCCTTCGGCTTCGTAGAACGTGACTTGCGCCATGGCCTGCGCGGACAGGACCATGGTGGCGGCCGCGAGAGCGGTCTTGATGTGTAGCTTCATGTGTGTGTCTCCAGTGTGATGCTTGCCGGGCCCGGAAGCGGACCTTGACTGCACGGTGCGCGCGCTGTCCGGCAACGTCTGTGCGATCCCGTACATAGCTCAGCGCGAACGCGCATCGAGTTCAACAAGCGGTCCTCTCCTACACGCCGCGCGGCTCATCGGTACGGCAGCGCACAGACCTTGCGAAGTGCTGCGCGCAACCTACATGGGTTGACGCCGTCATCCCGCCCAGTGAGTTTTTCGCCGGGCAGTCCCAAGACACCTCGAAAGATCACATGAACCATTTCGCACGCACCTCCGTCCTGCTGGCCGCCATCGCCCTCACCACACTGGCCGGCTGTGCCTCTTCGCAAAAACACGAAAGCACCGGCCAATACATCGACGACACCGCCATCACCACTTCGGTGAAGGCCGCGATCTTCAACGAGCCGGGCCTCAAGTCCGCCGAGATCAACGTCGAGACCTTCAAGGGCCGCGTCCAGCTGAGCGGCTTCGTCAGCACCCGTGCCAATGCCGATCGCGCCGTTGTCGTGGCGCAAGCCGTCAAGGGCGTGACCTCGGTCGCCAACGACATGCGCGTGAAGTAATGAACCGGCTCTTGCGTTCGATGAGCGTGGCGGGCGGCGCTGCCGCCCTCCTGTTCGTTGCCGGCGCGGCTTCGGCCGCGAAGGTATCGGAAGCGCAGGCACGCTACCAGCAGGAGCGCGCGGTGTGCATCAACGGCACCTCCAACCAGGACCGCGCCACTTGCCTCAAGGAAGCGGCCGCGGCCTTGCAAGAAGCCAGGCGCGAGGGCCTGGCCACATCGGGCGATTCCACGCAGAAGCAGAACAGCCTGAACCGCTGCAACGCTTTGCCCGCCCAGGACCGCGAAGACTGCGTCGTGCGCATCGAGCAGGGCAAGACGAGCGGCAGCGCACAGCAAGGCGGCATCCTGCGCGAGAGCGAACGCCCCGTCGCCAAGCCATAACCACTTGATTCGAGAATTCCATGAACCTCACCTTTGTCACTGCCGCCGTGGTCTTCAGCTCGGTCGCCACGGCGAGCGTACCGGCCGTCCGGCCGATCGCGCCGCCGCAGGCGCCAGCCGTGGTTCGCGTGTCGCTGCCGTCAGGGTGGGGGGTGGTGGAGGCCATCCGTCGCGTCGAGCACGGGGGAACCGTGCCGGCCAGTTTCGAATTCACCGTGCGGATGCGTGATGGCACGACCCGCACCAGCAGCAGCGCCAGCGCCTCCCCTTGGCGCAGCGGCGACCGCATCATGCTCATCGGCGGCACGGCAACGCCCGCCATCACACATTAAGGAATCATCATGCTCTACACCATCGCCGTCATTCTGGTGATCCTCTGGCTGCTCGGGATGGTCACATCCGTCAGCGCCGGCGGCTTGATCCACATCCTGCTCGTCATCGCGATCGTGGTCGTGCTGCTGCGCGTGATCAGCGGGCGGAAGGTCCTATGAACTGGGATCGCATTCAAGGCAATTGGAAACAGGTGTCCGGCCAGGCCAAGGCGCAATGGGGCAAGCTGACCGATGACGACCTGGACATCGTGGCCGGCCGCCGCGAGGAAATGGCGGGCAAGATCCAGGAACGCTACGGCGTCGCCAAGGAAGAGGCCCACAACCAGATCGCCGAGTGGGCGCGCAAGGCGACCGACGCCTGGTTCACGCCGGCCAAGCCCAAGGAGTGAGTCAGAATTCGCGGTCACTCCGCGAATTCATGCACTTCATCCATCCACTGCCTTCGGGCCTGCAAGCCGCCATCATCGACCTCGACGGCACCATGGTCGACACCATGGGCGACTTTGCGGTCGCCCTCAACGAGATGCTGGGCGAGCTTGCGCTGCCGCGCATTGAGCCCTCGGCCATCGAACAGATGGTGGGCAAGGGCTCGGAACACTTGATCCGATCGGTGCTCGCGCACGTGGGCGCCGACGCGTCCTTGTACGAACGCGCGTGGCAGTCCTATCAGAAGCACTACCTCGTGATCAACGGCAAGCACTCGGCGGTCTACGACGGCGTGGCAGAAGGCCTGCAGGCGCTCCAGTCCGCGGGTTTGCGCCTGGCGTGTCTCACCAACAAGCCCACGAATTTCGCCAAGCCATTGCTCGCAGCCAAGGGCCTGGACACGTACTTCGATTTCGTGTTCGGCGGCGATGCCTTCGAGCGCAAGAAGCCCGATCCCCTCCCGTTGCAGAAGACCTGCGAAGCGCTCGGCACCTCGCCCGCGCGCACCCTGATGGTGGGCGATTCGAGCAATGACGCACAAGCGGCGCGGGCTGCGGGATGCCCGGTGATCCTGGTCACCTACGGCTACAACCACGGCGAGCCGGTGCGCGGCGTGGACGCCGACGGGTATGCCGATTCGCTGGCCGACGTCGCGGCGATGATCAAGCCGATCAGGTGATCAGGCGGCCTTGCCCAGCAGCGCGTCCTTGAGTTTCCAGTCGGCGGGGTTGGGGCCGAGCCAGATGCGGAGCAGGGCGTTGAAGAACTCGGGTTCCTTGAACGGCTCGCTGTCTTTCGCGCATTTCACCGTGATCACCGTGCCTGTTCCCGGCACCCAGTCGATCATGAAACTGTCGCCGGCGTTGAGCTTCTTGCAATCGGAAAAGATCTGGCTCATGCGCATCACGCCCGGGATCAGCTTGGAAAACGCCGCCTTGTCCATGTTGTCTTCCACGCCGCGCGAAAAGAGCTTTCCCAGCTCCGACGAGTCGATGTCGCGCAGCATCGTGATGGTCATGCGCTTGGCGCCCGGCATGGCCAGCACTTCTTCGGGCGTGCTGGCCTTCTTGGGCAGATAGAGCCCGGCCGCGTAGACCTTGAACACCGCCTTGTAGCGGACGCCCGCGCCATTCAACTGCGCCTTGGCACCCCGCACGTCCGCCGTGTCCTCGAACTTGACGCCCGAAACAGTGACCTCCGCGAACGCACTCGCAGCCAGGACGAGGGCGCACAGGGCGAGCCCCCATTGCTTGATCTTCATCGTTTCTCCTCCGGAAAAAGAACGCTCGTGCGATTTTGGAATTCTCGCGTACCACCGCTTTTTGTCGCAATAGGGTTTTCGCGCGTTGCTTCCGAAGCATCGCTGGTTACAAGCGTCCGCGCGGCAGGCACCCGAAGGTTTGCTACACTTTCGCCCATGTCCATCCACCGCACCAATGTTGCAGGTCTCAGGGGCCAGGGAGCCTGGCCCTGGCGGAAGCCGCAATTCGTGCGTTCCTGATTGCACGGGGCAGCCCGTGCCCCCGCGCCTCACTCTCGAGGCACCGTCTTGAAATCTGAACGCGGCTCATCGCCGCGGAGCTTGTGGAGGCTCACCCTTGATCACCGAACTCGAATTCAAAAGCCTGGGCGTTGCGGGCTATAACCGCATCCCCCTGATCGCCGAGGCGTTCGCCGACCTCGAAACCCCGCTGTCGCTGTACCTCAAGCTGGCCCATGCGCGGGACGGCGGCAAGCACAGCTTCCTGCTGGAGTCCGTCGTCGGCGGCGAGCGCTTCGGGCGCTACAGCTTCATCGGCCTGCCGGCGCGCACGTTGCTGCGCTCCAGCGGCTTTGGCGCCGACGCCATGACCGAGGTCGTCACCGACGGCAAGGTCGTGGAGACCGCGCGCGGAAATCCGCTGGACTTCATCGAGGCCTACCAGAAGCGTTTCAAGGTGGCGCTGCGTCCGGGCCTGCCGCGCTTTTGCGGTGGCCTGGCCGGCTACTTCGGCTACGACACGGTGCGCCACATCGAGAAGAAGCTCGAAAAGAGCTGCCCGCCCGACACGCTGCACTGCCCCGACATCCTGCTGCTGCAATGCGAAGAGCTTGCGGTGATCGACAATCTGTCGGGCAAGCTGTATCTGATCGTCTATGCCGACCCGGCGGCGCCCGAGGCTTACACCAACGGCAAGAAGCGCCTGCGTGAACTTCGCGAGCAGCTCAAATACTCGGTGAGCGCGCCCGTCATCAAGCAGACCCAGGGCTATCCGGCCGAGCGCGACTTCTCGAAGGCCGACTACCTGAAGGCCGTGGATCACGCGAAGGAGTTGATCGCTGCCGGCGACTTCATGCAGGTGCAGGTGGGCCAGCGCATCAAGAAGCGCTACACCGAGTCGCCGCTGTCGCTCTACCGCGCGCTGCGTTCATTGAACCCCAGCCCTTACATGTACTACTACCACTTCGGGGATTTCCACGTGGTGGGCGCCTCGCCGGAAATCCTGGTGCGGCAGGAGCAGATGCCGGAAGGCCAGAAGGTCACGATCCGGCCGCTGGCCGGCACGCGCCCGCGCGCGGCCAACGTGGAACAGGACAAGGCCGTCGAGCAGGAACTGATCAACGACCCGAAGGAGCGCGCCGAGCACGTGATGCTGATTGACCTGGCGCGCAACGACATCGGCCGCATCGCCAAGACCGGCACCGTGAAGGTGACCGAGGCTTTTGCGGTGGAGCGCTACAGCCATGTGATGCACATCGTGAGCAACGTGGAAGGCATCCTGAACGACGGCATGACGAGCATCGACGTGTTGAAGGCGACCTTCCCGGCGGGCACGCTGACCGGCGCGCCCAAAGTGCATGCGATGGAACTGATCGACCAGTTGGAGCCCACCAAACGCGGCCTGTACGGCGGTGCCTGCGGGTACCTGAGTTATGCCGGCGACATGGACGTCGCGATCGCGATCCGCACCGGCATCATCAAGGACCAGATGCTGTATGTGCAGGCCGCGGCCGGCGTCGTCGCCGACTCCGTGCCCGAGCTGGAGTGGAGAGAGACCGAGGCGAAGGCCCGCGCCTTGCTGCGCGCATCGGAGCTGGTCGAGGAGGGATTGGAATGAAGAACGTCCAACATTGCGAGACCATGGCCGACGTGCGCCGGCACATCGACGAGCTCGATACGCGCATCGTCGCCTTGCTGGCCGAGCGCAGCGGCTACGTGGCCCAGGCCGCGCGCATCAAGCAGGACGCCGCACACGTCTACGACCAGGCGCGCATCGACTTCATCGTCGACCGCGTGAAAGACATGGCGGCGAAGCAGGGCGCGCCCGAGGCGGTGATGGAGGCGACCTATCGCGCCATGATCGACGCCTTCATCGCCTTCGAGCGCCAGGAATTCGCGCGGCTGCGCGAAGGAGCGCAGGCATGAAGCTGCTCATGATCGACAACTACGACAGCTTCACCTACAACCTGGTGCAGTACTTCGGCGAACTGGGTGCCCAGGTGGAAGTGCATCGCAACGACGAGATCACGGTGGCGGGAGTCGCCGAGCGCGCTCCTGATTTGCTGGTGGTGTCACCGGGGCCCTGCTCGCCCGCCGAGGCGGGCATCTCGGTCGAAGCCATCCGCCATTTCGCGGGCAAGCTGCCGATCCTGGGCGTATGCCTGGGGCACCAGGCCATTGGCGCGGCATTCGGCGGCAAGATCATCCGTGCCCAGCAGCTGATGCACGGCAAGACCAGCGTGATCACCACGACGCAGGAAGGCGTGTTCGCCGGGCTGCCCGAGCAGTTCACGGTGAACCGCTACCACTCGCTGGCGATCGAGAAGTCGTCCTGCCCCGCTGAACTGGCAACGACCGCGTGGACCGATGACGGCGAGATCATGGGCGTACGCCACAAGGAGCTCGCCATCGAAGGCGTGCAGTTCCACCCGGAATCCATCCTCACCGAGCACGGGCACGCCATGCTGAGGAACTTCCTGGAGCAGAGGCGATGAGCGGCCCGGTTGATCTGCGCAGCGATACCGTCACCCAGCCGACCGAAGGCATGCGCGCCGCGATGGTCGCAGCGCCGCTGGGCGACGACGTATTCGGCGACGACCCGAGCGTAAACGCGCTGCAGGAAAAGATCGCCTCGATGCTGGGCTTCGAGGCCGCGCTGTTCGTGCCGACGGGAACGCAGAGCAACCTGTGCGGCATTCTGTCGCACTGCCAGCGCGGCGATGAATACATCGTCGGCCAGATGCAGCACAGCTATCGATGGGAAGGCGGCGGCGCGGCGGTGTTCGGCAGTGTGCAGCCGCAGCCGCTGGATCACCAGCCCGACGGCACACTGGCGCTGGCGGACATCGAAGCGGCGATCAAGCCGGACGATCCGCACTTTGCCCGTTCGCGCCTGCTGGCGCTGGAGAACACGCTGGGCGGCAAGCTGCTGCCGTTCGCCTACGTCGAACAGGCGACCGCAATGGCCAAGGACAAGGGTCTGGCTCGTCACCTCGATGGCGCGCGCTTGTTCAACGCCGCGGTGGCACAAGCCGCCGCAACCGGCGGGAATGCGCGGACCGAGGCCCGGCGCATCGCGCAGTGCTTCGACAGCGTTTCGGTGTGCTTCAGCAAAGGGCTGGGCGCGCCGGTGGGTTCGACACTGTGCGGCTCGCGCGAATTCATCGCACGGGCTCGGCGGGTGCGCAAGATGGCCGGTGGGGCCATGCGCCAGGCCGGCGTGCTGGCCGCGGCTGCGTCATATGCGCTTGACCATCACATCGATCGCCTTGCCGACGACCATGCGCTGGCGCGCCGGCTGGCGCAAGGGTTGGCCGGAATAGACGGCCTGCAGGTCGAAGCGCCCCAGACCAATATCCTGTTCGTGGATTTGAAGGGTGCGGCGCGAGACCGGTCCGCTGCATTCCTTAAGCACTTGGCGGAGCAGGGCGTGCGGTCGACGGGTTTGTATCGGCTGCGGTTCGTGACGCACCTCGACGTAGACGCAGCGGGCGTCGACCGCGCAGTCGCGGCGATCCGCGGGTTCTTCGGGAGCTGATGCGATGCCCGATACCCAGCATCTGCTCCTGTTCATCGCCGCGGGTTGGCTGCTCAATCTCACGCCGGGCCCGGACGTGCTCTATATCGTCACCAACTCGCTGCGTTCCGGCGCCAAGTCGGGCATCGTCGCGGGCCTGGGCATCACGGCGGGCTGCTTCGTCCACATCTTCGCGGCAGCGCTGGGGGTCGGTGCGTTGCTTGCGACCTCGGCCGTGGCGTTC
The DNA here is from genome assembly GCF_003797765.1 of Ramlibacter sp. WS9. Taxonomy (GTDB): domain Bacteria; phylum Pseudomonadota; class Gammaproteobacteria; order Burkholderiales; family Burkholderiaceae_C; genus Ramlibacter. The sequence goes on from NZ_RKMB01000001.1 coordinate 22,841, forward strand.
ACCGTGCTCAAGTACCTGGGCGCGGCCTACCTGTTGTGGGTGGGGTTCAAGATCCTGCTCGCGAAGGCGCCGCAAACTGAGCCCGACCTGATGGCCGTGGCCGCCGAGGGCGCGCCGCGGGATTTGAAGTCGGTGTTCTTCGGCGGCTTCCTCACGAACGTGCTCAACCCCAAGGTCGCCATCTTCTTCCTGGCGTTCGTGCCGCAATTCATTGCGCCCGATGCCGGCAACAAGGCGCTGGCCTTCGTGCTGCTGGGTGTGATCTTCAACCTCAACGCGATCCCGGTGAATTCGGGCTGGGCCCTGGCCGCTGCCTGGCTGGCGCGGCGCGATGCGGTCCAGCGCGGTATGCATTGGCTGGATCGCGCAGCAGCCGCCATGTTCATCGGGTTCGGCCTCAAACTGGCCCTGTCCGACAATCCCACTGCCCCATAAGAGGAGGCCATATGCCCATCACCCCGCAAGAAGCGCTGCAGCGCACCATCGAACACCGCGAAATCTTCCACGACGAAATGCTGAGTGTCGTCCGCATGATCATGAGCGGCGAGCTGTCGCCGGTGATGATGGCGGCGCTGATCACCGGCCTGCGCGTCAAGAAGGAAACCATTGGCGAGATCACGGCCGCGGCGCAGGTGATGCGCGAGTTCTCGACCAAGGTGAATGTCGCCGACAAGACGCACCTGGTCGACATCGTGGGAACGGGCGGCGACAGTTCGCACACGTTCAACATCTCCACTTGCTCCATGTTCGTCGCTGCCGCGGCGGGCGCCAAGGTCAGCAAGCACGGCGGGCGCAGCGTCTCCAGCAAGAGCGGCAGCGCCGACGTGATGGAAAGCCTGGGGCTGAACATCAACCTGTCGCCCGAGGCCATTGCCAAGTGCATCGAGCAAGTGGGCATCGGCTTCATGTTCGCGCCCAACCACCACCCGGCGATGAAGAATGTCGCGCCGATCCGCAAGGAACTGGGCGTGCGCACGATCTTCAACATCCTGGGCCCGCTCACCAACCCGGCCAGCGCGCCCAACATCCTGATGGGCGTGTTCCACGCCGATCTGGTCGGCATCCAGGTGCGCGCGCTGCAGCGGCTGGGCGCCGAGCACGCGCTGGTGGTCTATGGGCGTGACGGCATGGACGAAGTCAGCTTGGGCGCGGCCACCCTGGTTGGCGAGCTCAAGAACGGCGAAATCTCCGAATACGAAATCCACCCAGAGGACTTCGGCTTGGCGATGGCCAGCAACCGCACGCTCAAGGTCGAAACGCCAGAGCAGTCGCGGCAGATGCTGATGAGCGTGCTGGACAACCAGCCGGGTGCGGCGCGGGAGATCGTGATCCTCAACGCCGGCGCGGCACTGTATGCGGCCAACGTGGCGGACTCGATCAAGGCCGGCATCGACAAGGCTCGCGCGGCGATCGAAAGCGGCGCGGCCAAGGCCCGGCTGGAACAGCTGGTGGCGTTGTCGAAAACCCTGGCGGCTTGAACATGTCCGATATCCTCGACCAGATCATTGCCGTCAAGCGCGAAGAGATCGCGGCGGCCCAGCGCAAGACTTCCCTGGCCGCGATGCGGACCGATGCAGAAAGCCGCGTGTTGACCCGCGACTTCGAAGGCGCGCTGCGCCGCAAGATCGCCGCCGGCCAGAGCGCGGTGATCGCCGAGATTAAGAAGGCCAGCCCCAGCAAGGGCGTGCTGCGCGCCGACTTCATCCCGGCGGACATCGCGCAAAGCTACGCCGAAGGCGACGGCAAGACCAGCGCGGCCTGCCTGTCGGTGCTGACCGACCGGCAGTTCTTCCAGGGCCAGCCCGACTACTTGAAACAAGCCCGTGCCTCGTGCGGCCTGCCGGTGCTGCGCAAGGACTTCATGGTGGATCCGTACCAGATCTACGAGTCGCGCGCGATGGGCGCGGACTGCGTGCTGCTGATCGCTGCGTGCCTGGACGACGCGCGAATGGCCGAGCTGGAAGCGATCGCGCGCAGTCTGGACATGGCCGTGCTGGTCGAAGTGCACGACCGCGCCGAACTGGAGCGCGCGCTCAAGCTCAAGACGCCGCTGGTGGGCATCAACAATCGCAACCTGCGCAGTTTCGAGGTGTCGCTGGACGCCACGCTGGGCATGCTCAAGGATGTGCCCGCCGATCGGCTGGTGGTGACCGAGTCCGGCATCGCGACTGCCGCGGATGTGAAGAAGATGCGCGATGCCGGCGTTCATGCCTTCCTGGTTGGCGAAGCCTTCATGCGGGCGGACGACCCGGGGTCGGCCCTGGCGGCGCTGTTCGGCGGTTGAGCGAGCGTTTTTGATGAAACAGCCGCGCAACCCGGCGGCCCAGGCTGAGCTGGGCCTGGAGCCGGCCGAGTCGGGGCGTCTGCTCAGCTGGGACCCCGAGCATTGGCCTTTGGCGCCCGGCTGGAAACCGGTGGTTGACGCGTTCCTGGCCAGTGCCGCCGGCGAACGTCTGGGCGCGTTCGTCGAGGAGCGCCTTGCTGCCGGTGCGACGATCTATCCGCCCCGGCCGTTTCGCGCGCTGGAGCTCACACCGCTGCACAGCGTGCGCGCGGTGATCCTGGGGCAAGACCCCTACCATGGCCCGGGCCAAGCTGAGGGTTTGGCGTTTTCTGTGCGTCCGGGTGTCAAGCTGCCGCCGTCGCTGCGCAACATCTTCAAGGAGCTGCACTGCGGTCCGCAGGAGCCGTCGCCGATGCACGGTTCGTTGGTCGAGTGGGCTCAACGCGGCATTCTGCTGCTCAACACCAGCCTCACCGTCGAGGACGGAGCGCCGGGCAGCCACGCCAAAAAGGGTTGGGAGGTGCTGACCGACGCCCTCTTGGCGGAGGTGGCGGCAAAGGCCTCGCCGTGCGTCTATATGCTGTGGGGCGCCCACGCGCAGGCCAAGGCAGGCCTCATCGAGGAGGCCGCGCGCTTGCACGGCCGCGAGGCGCTGGTGCTGCAATCCAACCACCCGTCGCCCCTGTCCGCCCGCCGGCCACCGGTGCCCTTCCTTGGTTGCGGCCACTTCGCCGCCGCCCGGGAGTGGCTGGCCGCTCGGGGCCATCCCGGGGTGTTCTAGGGCTTCCGGGATCGTTGGAAACGCATTTGCCGGGCGCGCGGGAGCAGAAGTGGAGAACAGGGCGGGCAAACCGTGCTATATTTCGAGGTTCGCCGGAGGGGTGCCCGAGTGGCTAAAGGGGGCAGACTGTAAATCTGTTGGCTTACGCCTACGCTGGTTCGAATCCAGCCTCCTCCACCAATCTTTTCGAAGGTTGGCAAAACGAAATGACGATGCGGTTTGTGTAGAGCTTAAGGAAGCCTGCAAGGGTTGAATGAAGTCGAGTCCAGGACGTCGAACCCCAGGCGGGAGTAGTTCAATGGTAGAACCCTAGCCTTCCAAGCTAATGACGCGGGTTCGATTCCCGTCTCCCGCTCCACAGACTGCGGCGGTTGTTGGTTAAGCGTACGAATAGTGCGAGTGCGGCGAAGAGATTTCGCCCTTGTGGCTCAGTGGTAGAGCACTCCCTTGGTAAGGGAGAGGTCGCGGGTCCGATTCCCGCCAAGGGCACCATGGTCAGGGTGCACGTTTGGAATGCTGCACCAGGTTTTTTTGATTGATGAGTTAGTTTCTTTTTTCGGAGTCGAAAAATGGCAAAAGGAAAATTCGAGCGGACCAAGCCGCACGTCAACGTAGGCACGATTGGCCACGTGGACCATGGCAAGACCACGTTGACGGCGGCGATCACCTCGGTGCTGGCATCGAAGTTTGGCGGCGAAGCCAAGGCGTACGACCAGATCGACGCGGCTCCTGAAGAAAAAGCGCGCGGCATCACCATCAACACCGCCCACGTGGAATACGAAACGGCCAACCGCCACTACGCCCACGTCGACTGCCCCGGCCACGCCGACTACGTCAAGAACATGATCACCGGCGCCGCCCAGATGGACGGCGCGATTTTGGTGTGCTCGGCCGCTGACGGCCCCATGCCCCAGACCCGCGAGCACATCCTGCTGGCCCGCCAGGTCGGCGTGCCCTACATCCTGGTGTTCCTGAACAAGTGCGACATGGTCGACGACGCCGAGCTGCTCGAACTCGTCGAGATGGAGCTGCGCGAACTCCTGTCCAAGTACGACTTCCCCGGCGACGACACCCCCATCATCCACGGCAGCGCCAAGCTGGCCCTGGAAGGCGACAAGGGCGAACTGGGCGAGCAGGCCATCATGAAACTGGCTGAAGCCATGGACAGCTACATCCCCCAGCCCGAGCGTGCCATTGACGGCGCCTTCCTGATGCCCGTCGAAGACGTGTTCTCCATCTCCGGCCGCGGCACTGTGGTGACCGGCCGTATCGAGCGCGGCATCGTCAAGGTCGGCGAAGAAATCGAGATCGTCGGCATTGCCGTCACCCAGAAGACCACCTGCACCGGCGTGGAAATGTTCAGGAAGCTGCTGGACCAGGGCCAGGCCGGCGACAACGTCGGTATCCTGCTTCGCGGCACCAAGCGCGAAGACGTGCAGCGCGGCCAGGTGCTGTGCAAGCCCGGCTCGATCAAGCCGCACACGCACTTCACCGCCGAGGTGTACGTGCTGAGCAAGGACGAAGGTGGCCGTCACACGCCGTTCTTCAACAACTACCGTCCCCAGTTCTACTTCCGCACCACGGACGTGACGGGCGCCATCGAGCTGCCCAAGGACAAGGAAATGGTCATGCCCGGCGACAACGTGTCGATCACCGTCAAGCTGATCAACCCCATCGCCATGCAAGAAGGCCTGCGCTTTGCCATCCGCGAAGGCGGCAAGACGGTCGGTTCCGGTGTCGTTGCCAAGATTCTGGAGTAAAAATCAGAAGGACGGCCCTGCGGAAGCAGGGACGTTTTGTCTGGAGCGTAGCGGATACGTAGGGGTATAGCTCAATTGGCAGAGCGTCGGTCTCCAAAACCGAAGGTTGTAGGTTCGATTCCTACTGCCCCTGCCACCTGAGAGTGGCACCTAAACAAGCCCGTCACGCCGTGACGGGCTTAGTGTCTTCAAGGCACGCATTGATTCGAAGCAGGAATAAAGCCGCAAATGGCCACTTCTCAAGTTGAAACCGTCACGACCGGCGCCGACAAGGCAAAGCTGGGCGCTGCCGTCGCCTTGGTGATCGCGGCGCTGGCCGGCTTCTACCTGCTGGCCAAGCAGGGCCAAGTCGCGCAATGGGGTGCGCTCATCGTCGGGTTGGTCGCCGCATTCGTGGTGTTCGTGAACTCCGAGACCGGCAAGGAATTCGTGGCCTTCGGCCGCGACTCCTGGAAGGAAGTCAAGAAGGTCGTCTGGCCGAGCCGCAAGGAGTCGATCCAGATGACGCTTTACGTCATCGCCTTCTGCGCCATCATGGCCATCTTCCTGTGGCTGACCGACAAGACCCTCGAGTGGGTGTTCTATGACCTGATCCTGGGGTGGAAGAAGTAATGAGCGATATCACCGACACCGCAGCCGACGCGTCCGCCGAGCAGCCAGCCGTCCCGGCCAAGCCCGTGCATCCGGACATGCACTGGTATGTCGTGCACGCTTACTCGGGCATGGAAAAGGCCGTCGAGCGCAACATCCGTGAGCGCATCATGCGCGCCGGCATGCAGGATATGTTCGGCGAAATCCTGGTGCCCACGGAAGAAGTGGTCGAGATCAAGAATGGGCAGAAGAAGACGTCCGAGCGCCGCTTCTACCCCGGCTATGTGCTGGTGCAGATGATCATGAACGATGACACCTGGCACCTGGTGAAGCACACCAACAAGGTGACCGGCTTTGTCGGCGGCGCCAAGAACCGCCCGGCTCCGATTTCGCAAGACGAAGTCGCCAAGATCCTCGGCCAGATGGAAGAGGGCACCGAAAAGCCCCGCCACAAGGTCGAGTTCATCACCGGCGAGTACGTGCGCGTCAAGGACGGCCCGTTCACCGACTTCAACGGCACAGTCGAAGAAGTCAATTACGAAAAGAACAAGGTCCGCGTGTCGGTGACGATCTTTGGTCGCGCTACGCCCGTGGAACTGGAATTCAGCCAGGTCGAAAAGACCTGAGGCGGTGGGCACGAGTGCCCACCCTACGAATCTGATTAGGAATCTGCGCTAACCAGCTCGGCGCGGATTTTTGAAGGCAAAGAGCTGTTAACCCCCGGGGAGCCGAGGTCTTAGAGACCAAGGCGTTTGCACCCGTAAGGAGTAAAACCATGGCGAAGAAAATCGTCGGTTTTGTCAAATTGCAGGTTCCTGCAGGCAAAGCCAATCCGTCGCCGCCGATCGGCCCGGCGCTGGGCCAACGCGGCCTGAACATCATGGAGTTCTGCAAGGCGTTCAACGCCCAGACCCAGGGCGTTGAGCCCGGTCTGCCGCTGCCGGTCGTGATCACGGCCTACGCGGACAAGAGCTTCACCTTCATCATCAAGACCCCGCCCGCGACGGTCCTGATCAAGAAGGCCGTCAAGCTGGACAAGGGTTCTGCGACCCCCCACAGCAACAAGGTCGGCAAGATCACCCGCGCACAGCTGGAAGAAATCGCCAAGACCAAGCTGAAGGACATGAACGCCGCGAGCGTGGACGCCGCGATCCGCACCCTGGCCGGCTCCGCCCGTTCCATGGGCATCACGGTGGAGGGCCTCTAAATCATGGCTAAGCTCACAAAGAAACAAAAAGCCCTGCAAGGCAAGGTCGACTCGACCAAGCTGTACGCTTTCGCCGAAGCCCTAGGCTTCGTGAAGGAAGCCGCGACCGCCAAGTTCGATGAGTCCATCGACGTGGCCGTCCAGCTGGGCATCGACCCGAAGAAGTCGGACCAAGTGGTTCGCGGCGCTGTCGTGCTGCCCAACGGCACCGGCAAGACCAAGCGCGTGGCCGTGTTCGCCCAAGGCGCCAAGGCTGAAGAAGCCAAGGCCGCCGGCGCCGACATCGTCGGCATGGACGACCTGGCTGCCCGCGTGAAGGCCGGCGACATGCCGTTCGACGTGGTGATCGCCGCTCCGGATGCGATGCGCATCGTCGGTACGCTCGGCCAGATCCTCGGCCCACGCGGCCTGATGCCCAACCCGAAGGTCGGCACCGTGACGCCCGACGTGGCCACCGCGGTGAAGAACGCCAAGGCCGGCCAGGTCCAGTACCGCGCCGACAAGGCCGGCATCATCCACGCGACCATCGGCCGCCGCTCGTTCGACTCGGACAAGCTGCAAGGCAACCTGGTCGCGCTGATCGACGCGCTGAACAAGTCCAAGCCGGCTTCGAGCAAGGGTGTGTACCTGCGCAAGGTGGCGGTGTCGTCGACCATGGGCCTGGGTGTCCGCGTCGACACGCAAACCATCTCGGCGTAACCGAGAGGAATTACCGCGCAAGGAATTGCCCGGCGGCACGGGAAGGTGCCGCCGGGTGTGGTGGGTCGGAAGCTTCGCAAGAGGCTTCCGGGCCATCCAAGACCGTTGGCGGGCAGGGAAACTTGCCCTTAATAGTAGAGCTAAGAGGTTCGCCTCCAGGCTCTGGCCAACGCAGATGGCGATCCCGCTGAACAGGAAAACGAAAGATTTCTGAAGACAGTTGGTCGCTGCAACTAGGTGTGTTGAAGGGTTTTCGGACCCGACGGCACTTTAAGGAGTAGACCTTGAGTCTGAATCGCAGTGAGAAAGAAGCGGTCATTGAAGAAGTGACCGGCCTCGCCGCTAAAGCTCAAACGCTGGTGATGGCGGAATACCGCGGCATCACGGTCGCTGACATGACCAAACTGCGCAACGATGCACGCAGCAAGGGCGTGAACCTGAGTGTTCTGAAGAACACGCTGGCTCGCCGTGCTGTCGCAGGTAGCGCATTTGAAGTCGTCGGTGACCAGATGACCGGTCCGCTGATCTATGGCTTCTCCGTGGACGCAACGGCCGCCGCCAAGGTGGTGGCCGACTTCGCGAAGACCAACGACAAGTTGGTCATTCGCGGTGGCGCCTTCGGTGGCAAGGCCCTGGATGTCAACGGTGTGAAGGCGCTTGCAAGCATTCCCTCCAAGGAAGTCTTGCTGGCCCAGCTTTGTGGCTTGTTGATGTCGCCGATGTCGCGCACCGCCGTGGTGCTCGCAGCGCTGGCAGCGAAAAAAGGCGGCGGCGCCGAAGCTACGGCTGAAGCACCCGCTGAGGCAGCAGCTGCTTGACGCGGCAGCCCGTACCCAACTTATTTAGGAAATCAAAATGGCATTCGATAAAGACCAATTTTTGACCGCGCTGGACAGCATGACGGTCATGGAACTCAACGACCTGGTGAAAGCCATCGAAGAGAAGTTCGGCGTGTCCGCCGCGGCCATGGCCGCGCCGGCAGCCGGTGGCGGCGCTGCTGCAGCGGTCGTTGAAGAGAAGACCGAGTTCACCGTCCAGCTGCTGGAAGCCGGTGCACAGAAGGTTTCCGTCATCAAGGCCGTGCGCGAAATCACCGGCCTGGGCTTGAAGGAAGCCAAGGACCTGGTCGACGGCGCCCCCAAGGCTGTCAAGGAAGGCATGAACAAGGCCGACGCCGACGCTGCCAAGAAGAAGCTGGAAGACGCCGGCGCCAAGGTCGAACTGAAGTAATTCGGCTCGCCATGGGAGGCTGGAGAGCTCGAAAGGGCCTCCAGCCTTTAGTGCTTATAGGGAGCGCCCAAGAACGCACCCAAAAAAACTGGTCCAATACAAGGTTCCCCAGTTTTTTTGAGTGTCTTCTGACCCCGACTGCAGAAGATGCCTTGGTTCGGGCGATGTGCAATGCATCGCCGTCCGCCATGGTTGGTAGTGGCCAACCCACCAAGAAACCCGGCCTCGACGCCTCGAGACCCGGGTGACAGTTGCGCAAGAGTTAGCCCGGAGATCTCATGGCCCAGACGTCCACGTATTCTTACACCGAACGCAAGCGCATCCGCAAAAGCTTCGGCAGCCGCGACAGCGTGCTTGAAATTCCCTACCTGCTGCAGATGCAAAAGGACGCGTACACCGCGTTCCTGCAAGCCGACATCGGCCCCAAAGCCCGGACCATCGAAGGTCTGCAGGCCGCGTTCGATGCCGCCTTCCCCATCGTCTCGCACAACGGCTTTGTGGAGATGAAGTTCCTGGAATACAACCTGGCCAAGCCCGCGTTCGACGTGCGTGAATGCCAGACCCGCGGCCTGACGTACGCGTCCGCCGTGCGCGCCAAAGTCCAGCTGATCATTTACGACCGTGAATCGTCGACGCCGCAGTCGAAGGTCGTGAAGGAAGTGAAGGAGCAAGAGGTCTACATGGGCGAAGTGCCCCTGATGACCGACAAGGGCTCGTTCATCATCAACGGCACCGAGCGCGTGATCGTCTCGCAGCTGCACCGTTCGCCGGGCGTGTTCTTCGAGCACGACAAGGGCAAGACCCACAGCTCGGGCAAGCTGCTGTTCTCGGCGCGGATCATCCCGTACCGCGGCTCCTGGCTCGACTTCGAATTCGATCCGAAGGACATCCTGTACTTCCGCGTCGACCGCCGCCGCAAAATGCCGGTCACCATCCTGCTCAAGGCCATCGGCCTGACGCCGGAATCGATCCTGGCCAACTTCTTCGTCAACGACAACTTCCGCCTGATGGACAGCGGCGCGCAGATGGAATTCGTTCCCGAGCGCCTGCGCGGCGAAGTCGCCCGTTTCGACATCACCGACCGCTCCGGCAAGGTCGTGGTCGCCAAGGACAAGCGCGTCACGGTTCGCCACACGCGTGACCTGGAAACCTCCGGCACCACGCACATCAGCGTGCCGGAAGACTATCTGGTCGGCCGTGTGGTCGCCCGCAACATCGTCGACGCCGACACCGGCGAGATCATCGCCAAGGCCAACGACGAGCTGACCGAAGCGCTGCTGAAGAAGCTGCGCACGGCCGGCGTGCAGGATCTGCAGGTCATCTACACGAACGAACTCGACCAGGGCGCGTACATGTCGCAGACCCTGCGCATCGACGAAACCGTGGACGAGTTCGCCGCCCGCGTCGCCATCTACCGCATGATGCGCCCCGGCGAGCCGCCGACGGAAGACGCCGTGCAGGCCCTGTTCCAGCGCCTGTTCTACAACCCGGACACGTACGACCTGTCGCGCGTGGGCCGCATGAAGTTCAACGCCAAGGTCGGCCGCAACGAATCGACCGGCCCGATGGTCCTGACGAATGAGGATATCTTGGCCGTGGTCAAGATCCTGGTGGACCTGCGCAATGGCCGCGGTGAAGTCGACGACATCGATCACCTCGGCAATCGCCGTGTTCGCTGCGTCGGTGAGCTGGCGGAAAACCAGTACCGCACCGGCCTGGCCCGTATCGAGAAGGCCGTGAAGGAACGTCTGGGCCAAGCCGAACAAGAGCCGCTGATGCCGCACGACCTGATCAACTCCAAGCCGATTTCCGCGGCCCTGAAGGAGTTCTTCGGCGCGTCGCAGCTGTCGCAGTTCATGGACCAGACCAACCCGCTGTCCGAGATCACGCACAAGCGCCGCGTCTCGGCCCTGGGCCCGGGCGGCTTGACCCGCGAGCGCGCCGGCTTCGAAGTGCGCGACGTGCACGTCACCCATTACGGCCGCGTGTGCCCGATCGAAACGCCGGAAGGCCCGAACATCGGCCTGATCAACTCGCTGGCCCTGTACGCCCGCCTGAACGAATACGGCTTCATCGAAACGCCGTACCGCCGGGTGATCGACAGCAAGGTCACGATGGAAATCGATTACCTGTCGGCCATCGAAGAAGGCAAGTACGTCATCGCCCAGGCCAACGCCATCCTGGACAAGGAAGGCACGCTGACCGGTGACCTGGTTTCCGCGCGTCAAGCCGGCGAATCGGTGCTGATCGGCGCCGACCGCATCCAGTACATGGACGTGTCGCCGGCGCAGATCGTGTCGGTTGCTGCTTCGCTGGTGCCGTTCCTCGAGCACGACGACGCGAACCGCGCGCTGATGGGCGCCAACATGCAGCGCCAGGCCGTGCCGGTGCTGCGTCCCGAGAAGGCCTTCGTCGGTACCGGCATCGAGCGCGTCTCCGCGGTCGACTCCGGCACCGTCGTCACCGCCACCCGCGGCGGCGTGGTCGACTATGTCGATGCCACCCGTATCGTGGTGCGCGTGAACGACGCCGAGGCGCAAGCCGGCGAAGTGGGCGTGGACATCTACAACCTGATCAAGTATCAGCGTTCCAACCAGAACACCAACATCCACCAGCGCCCCATCGTCAAGCGCGGCGACAAGATCGCCAAGGGCGACGTGGTGGCTGACGGCGCATCGACCGACCTGGGCGAACTGGCCCTGGGCCAGAACATGCTGGTCGCGTTCATGCCCTGGAACGGCTACAACTTCGAAGACTCGATCCTGATCTCCGAGCGCGTCGTCGCTGACGACCGCTACACCTCGATCCACATCGAAGAGCTGGTCGTCATGGCCCGCGACACGAAGCTGGGCGCCGAGGAAATCACGCGCGACATCCCGAACCTGAGCGAACAGCAGCTGAACCGCCTGGACGAGTCCGGCATCATCTACGTCGGCGCTGAAGTGCAGCCCGGCGACACGCTGGTGGGCAAGGTCACGCCGAAGGGCGAGACGACGCTGACGCCGGAAGAGAAGCTGCTGCGCGCCATCTTCGGCGAGAAGGCTTCCGACGTGAAGGACACCTCGCTGCGTGTGGACCAGGGCTCGCAAGGCACCGTGATCGACGTGCAGGTCTTCACCCGTGAAGGCATCCAGCGCGACAAGCGCGCGCAACAGATCATCGACGATGAACTGAAGCGTTTCCGCCTCGACCTGAACGACCAGCTGCGCATCGTCGAAGCCGACGCGTTCGACCGGATCGAGAAGCTCCTGAACGGCAAGGTCGCCAACGGCGGCCCGCAGAAGCTGGCCAAGGGCACGAAGCTCGACAAGGCCTACTTGGCTTCCGTCGAGAAGTTCCACTGGTTCGACATCCGCCCGGCGGAAGACGAAGTCGCCAACCAGCTCGAGTCGATCAAGAACTCGCTGGAGCAGACGCGCCACAGCTTCGACCTGGCTTTTGAAGAGAAGCGCAAGAAGCTGACGCAAGGCGACGAGCTGCCGGCCGGCGTGCTGAAGATGGTCAAGGTCTACCTGGCCGTCAAGCGCCGCCTGCAGCCCGGCGACAAGATGGCCGGCCGCCACGGCAACAAGGGTGTGGTTTCCAAGATCGTTCCGGTCGAAGACATGCCCTACATGGCCGACGGCACGCCGTGCGACATCGTGCTGAACCCGCTGGGCGTGCCTTCGCGCATGAACGTGGGCCAGGTGCTGGAAGTTCACCTGGGCTGGGCCGCCAAGGGCATCGGCCAGCGCATCGGTGACCTGCTGCAACACGAGGCGAAGGAAGCCGAGCTGCGCAAGTTCATGGACCAGCTGTACAACCAGTCCGGCCGCAAGGAAGACCTGGCCAAGCTGTCCGACACCGATGTGGTCGAGATGGCCGGTGAACTCGCCAAGGGCGTGCCCTTCGCGACGCCGGTGTTCGACGGCGCCTCGGAAGAAGAAATCCGCGGCATGTTGAGGCTCGCTTATCCGGAAGACATCGCGAAGCGCAAGGGCCTCACGGCCACGCGCACGCAGGCGATGCTGTGCGACGGCCGCACGGGCGACCAGTTCGAGCGTCCCGTCACTGTCGGCTACATGCACGTGCTGAAGCTGCACCACTTGGTGGACGACAAGATGCACGCCCGTTCGACCGGCCCGTACTCGCTGGTCACGCAGCAACCGCTGGGCGGCAAGGCCCAGTTCGGCGGCCAGCGTTTCGGCGAAATGGAAGTGTGGGCGCTGGAAGCCTACGGCGCGGCGTACACGCTGCAGGAAATGCTCACCGTCAAGTCCGACGACGTGCAGGGCCGTACCAAGGTGTACGAGAGCATCGTCAAGGGCGAGCACGCCATCGAAGCCGGCATGCCGGAATCGTTCAACGTCCTGGTCAAGGAAATCCGTTCCTTGGGCATCGACATGGAACTCGAGCGTTCGTAATCAGGAAAAGGAAGAGAACACATGAAATCACTACTCGACCTGTTCAAGCAATTCACGCCGGACGAGCATTTCGATGCCATCCGCATCGGCATGGCTTCGCCCGAGAAGATCCGCTCGTGGTCCTTCGGCGAAGTCAAGAAGCCGGAAACGATCAACTACCGCACGTTCAAGCCGGCGCGCGATGGCCTCTTCTGCGCCAAGATCTTCGGCCCCATCAAGGACTACGAATGCCTGTGCGGCAAGTACAAGCGCCTGAAGCACCGCGGCGTCATCTGCGAGAAGTGCGGCGTTGAAGTCACGCAGACCAAGGTGCGCCGCGAGCGCATGGGCCACATCGACCTGGCCGCGCCCTGCGCCCACATCTGGTTCCTGAAGTCCCTGCCTTCGCGCCTGGGCCTGGTGCTGGACATGACGCTGCGCGACATCGAGCGCGTGCTGTACTTCGAAGCCTATGTCGTCACCGACCCCGGCATGACCCCGCTGAAGAAGTTCAGCATCATGTCCGAGGACGACTACGAGGCCAAGCGCAAGGAATACGGTGACGAATACGTCGCCAAGATGGGCGCCGAAGGCATCAAGGACCTGCTCGAAGGCATCGACATCGACCTCGAGATCGAGAAGCTGCGCGGCGACCTGACCGGCTCCGAAGTCAAGGTCAAGAAGAACGCCAAGCGCCTGAAGGTTCTGGAAGCGTTCAAGAAGTCCGGCATCAAGCCCCAGTGGATGGTGATGGACGTGCTGCCCGTGCTGCCGCCGGACCTGCGTCCGCTGGTGCCGCTGGACGGCGGCCGCTTCGCGACCTCCGACCTGAACGACCTGTATAGGCGTGTGATCAACCGCAACTCGCGTCTGCGCCGTCTGCTGGAGTTGAAGGCTCCCGAGATCATTGCGCGCAACGAGAAGCGGATGCTTCAAGAGGCGGTTGACTCGCTCCTCGACAACGGCCGCCGCGGCAAGGCCATGACGGGCGCCAACAAGCGCGCCCTGAAGTCCCTGGCCGACATGATCAAGGGCAAGAGCGGCCGCTTCCGCCAGAACTTGCTGGGCAAGCGCGTCGACTACTCCGGCCGTTCGGTCATCACCGTGGGCCCGACGCTCAAGCTGCACCAGTGCGGCCTGCCGAAGCTGATGGCGCTGGAACTGTTCAAGCCGTTCATCTTCTCGCGCCTGGAAGCCATGGGCATCGCCACCACCATCAAGGCGGCGAAGAAGGAAGTCGAATCCGGCACGCCGGTGGTCTGGGACATCCTCGAAGAGGTGATCAAAGAGCACCCGATCATGCTGAACCGCGCTCCCACGCTGCACCGCCTGGGCATCCAGGCGTTCGAGCCGATCCTGATCGAAGGCAAGGCGATCCAGCTGCACCCGCTGGTCTGCGCGGCCTTCAACGCCGACTTCGACGGCGACCAGATGGCCGTCCACGTGCCGCTGTCGGTGGAAGCGCAGATGGAATGCCGCACGCTGATGCTGGCTTCCAACAACGTGCTGTTCCCCGCCAACGGCGAGCCCGCCATCGTCCCGTCGCAAGACGTGGTGCTGGGCCTGTACTACACGACGCGTGAGCGCACCAACGCCAAGGGCGAGGGCATGATCTTCGCCGACATCGGCGAAGTGCAGCGCGCGCTGGACGCGAACCAGGTCGAGCTCACCGCCAAGGTGAACGTGCGCCTGACCGAGTGGAACAAGGACAAGGACTCCAACGAGTTCGTGCCTTCGACCTCGATCATCGAGACGACCGTCGGCCGCGCGCTGCTGTCCGAGATCCTGCCCAAGGGCCTGCCGTTCGCCAACCTGAACAAGGCGCTGAAGAAGAAGGAAATCTCCAAGCTCATCAACACTTCGTTCCGCAAGTGCGGCCTGAAGGAAACCGTCGTATTCGCAGACAAGCTGCTGCAAAACGGCTTCCGCCTGGCCACCAAGGCCGGTATCTCGATCTGCGTGGACGACATGCTCGTGCCGCCGCAAAAGCCCGAGATCATCGCCCGCGCCGAGAAGGAAGTGAAAGAGATCGAGCAGCAGTACACCTCGGGCCTGGTCACCTCCGGCGAGCGCTACAACAAGGTGGTGGACATCTGGGGCAAGGCCGGCGACGAAGTGTCGAAGGTCATGATGGCCCAGCTGGCCAAGGAAAAGACCATCGACCGCCACGGCAACGAAGTGGACCAGGAGTCGTTCAACTCCATCTACATGATGGCCGACTCCGGTGCCCGCGGTTCCGCCGCGCAGATCCGCCAGCTGGCGGGCATGCGGGGCCTGATGGCCAAGCCGGACGGCTCGATCATCGAGACGCCCATCACGGCCAACTTCCGTGAAGGCCTGAACGTGCTGCAGTACTTCATCTCCACCCACGGTGCTCGTAAGGGCCTGGCGGACACGGCGCTGAAGACCGCGAACTCGGGCTACCTGACGCGCCGCCTGGTCGACGTGACGCAGGACTTGGTCGTCATCGAAGAAGATTGCGGCACCACCGACGGTTCGCTGATGCGCGCCATCGTCGAAGGCGGTGAAGTGATCGAATCGCTGCGCGACCGAATCCTCGGCCGTGTCGCGGCCGAAGACGTGCTGCACCCCGAAACCCGCAACGTGACGGTCGCGGCCGGCGCGATGCTGGACGAGGACGTGATCGAGAAGCTCGAAGCCGACGGCAACGACGAAGTCAAGGTCCGCACCGCGCTGACCTGCGCCACGCGCTTCGGCATCTGCGCCAAGTGCTACGGCCGCGACCTCGGCCGCGGCGGCCTGGTGAACGTCGGTGAAGCTGTCGGCGTGATCGCCGCCCAGTCGATCGGCGAGCCCGGCACGCAGCTGACGATGCGTACGTTCCACATCGGTGGCGCCGCTTCGCGCGCCGCCATCGCTTCGAGCGTGGATGCCAAGTCCAACGGCGTGATCGGCTTCAACAGCACGATGCGCTACGTGACCAACTCCAAGGGCGAGCTGGTGGTGATCGCGCGTTCCGGCGAGATCGTCATTCACGACGAGCACGGCCGCGAGCGCGAGCGCCACAAGGTGCCGTACGGTGCCATCCTGGCCGTCAAGGCCGACCAGTCGGTCAAGGCCGGCACGATCCTCGCCAACTGGGATCCGCTGACGCGACCGATCATTACCGAGTTCGCCGGCAAGGCGCACTTCGAGAACGTCGAAGAAGGCCTCACGGTCGCCAAGCAGGTCGACGAAGTGACCGGCCTGTCGACGCTGGTGGTCATCAAGTTCGACCCGAAGCGTTCGGCCAAGCTGATCCGCCCGCAGGTCAAGCTGATCGACGCTTCCGGCAACGAAGTGAAGATCCCAGGCACCGACCACTCGGTGACGATCGGCTTCCCGGTCGGCTCGCTGATCCAGGTGCGCGACGGCCAGGACGTGGGTGGCGGCGAGGTGCTGGCCCGTATCCCGATCGAAGGCCAGAAGACGCGCGACATTACCGGCGGTCTGCCGCGTGTGGCCGAGCTGTTCGAAGCCCGTTCGCCCAAGGACAAGGGCGTGCTGGCCGAGATCACCGGCACGGTGTCGTTCGGCAAGGAGACCAAGGGCAAGATCCGCCTGCAGATCACCGGACCAGAAGGCGCCGTTCACGAAGAGCTCGTGCCCAAGGAAAAGAACATCCTGGTGCACGAAGGCCAGGTGGTCAACAAGGGCGAGTCGGTGGTCGACGGCCCGGCCGATCCGCAGGACATCCTGCGCCTGCTGGGTGCCGAAGAGCTGGCCCGCTACATCGTCGACGAAGTGCAGGACGTGTACCGCTTGCAGGGCGTGAAGATCAACGACAAGCACATCGAGGTGATCGTTCGCCAGATGCTGCGCCGGGTCGTGGTCGACAACGTCGGCGACTCCAGCTACATCGCCGGTGAACAAGTCGAGCGTTCGGAAATCCTGGACACGACCGACGCGCTGCGCGGCGACGGCAAGATCGCGCCGACCTGGAGCAACCTGCTGCTGGGCATCACCAAGGCCTCGCTGTCGACCGATTCGTTCATCTCCGCGGCTTCCTTCCAGGAAACCACGCGCGTGCTGACTGAGGCGGCGATCATGGGCAAGCGCGACGAGCTGCGCGGCCTGAAGGAAAACGTCATCGTCGGCCGCCTGATCCCCGCGGGCACCGGCATGGCCTACCACAAGGCACGCAAGGCCAAGGACGAGATGGACGACGCCGAGCGCCGCGCCATCGCCGACTCCGAAGCCGCTGAGCTTGCGGCCGTGACCGAAGGTGCCACGGCGCCTGAGGCCAGCGAAGGCGCAGCCACCGAGTAAGCACGCGGTTTCACCGTAAACTGAACGCCCCGTCCTGTACAGGCCGGGGCGTTTTTCATTTCGAGTTGCCCTCACCGATGCCGTCTTCCATTGTTCTCTGGAGCGTTGCCGCCGTCCTGCTGTTCTGGGCGGTGGGGGCCTACAACCGCCTGATGCGGCTGCGTTCCGAAGCCAACACGGCCTTCTCGGCGTTGGAAACAGAACTCTCCAAGCAGGTGGCGCTGGTGCGCGAGTGCCTGCCGCCACCCGACCCTACCCAGCCCGCGCCGCTGGACGGCGAGCCCACATCGTTCTGGGCGGGCCTGCACGGCGCGGCCGCACAGTTCGCGGCATCGCTCGCGGCGGCGCGCGCTCGCCCGCTGGAGCCCGAGGGCATCGCCGCATTGGGGGCCGCGCAAGACGTGCTCGCCATGGCGTGGGAACGGGCAGAGCGCGACGACGCGCACGACCTCGCAGGCCCGCGCCTGCCCGAGACGCTCACTGCACGCCGCGCGCAGATGGTGATCCAGGTGCACGCGGCAACGGACCAGTTCAACCAGGCCGTCGTGCGCTACAACGAGGCGATTGCCCAATTTCCGGCAGTCGTGTTGGCCTGGCTGTTCGGCTTCAAGCGCGGCCGTGGCATCGGCCTCGTGCCGGCGGCGAATGGCAACAGGTGAGTGACGCGGTGACTCTGCCTTCCACCCGTCATGCCGGCGCAGCGACCGGTCAAGCGCCGTCGCTGCCGCTCTGGCGGCTGCTGCAAGCCGCCGCCGGCGTCGTCGCGGCGGTGCGCGCCGGCCAGTCCGCCACGGCCGCCATCGCGCAGGTCGAGGCGCCCGTGCGGCCCGGCGCTCAAGCGCTGGCCTTCCAGGCCATGCGCCAGCTCGGGCGCGCCGAGGCACTGCGCCGCCTGTTGGCCAAGCGCCCGCCGCCCGCTGCCGCCGATGCGCTGCTGTGCACCGCGCTGGCCTTGTGCTGGCGCGAAGAGGGCGCACCCTACGCGGTGTTCACGCTGGTCGACCAGGCGGTTGAGGCGGCGAAGCGCGGCCCCGAAACCCGGCCCCAGGCGAACTTCATCAACGCGTGCCTGCGGCGCTTCCTGCGCGAGCGCGACGCGCTGGTCGCCGCGACGGATACCAATCCGGAAGCGCAATGGAACCATCCGCGCTGGTGGACCCAGCGCCTGAAGCAAGACCATCCGCAGCAGTGGCAGCAGATCCTGGCCGCCAACAACGCGCAGGCGCCGATGACCTTGCGCGTCAACGCACGCCGCTCCACGCCGTCGCAATACCTCCAGCTGTTGGCCGATGCGGGCATCGCGGCCACGGAGGTCGGCGAATATGGCGTGATGCTGGAGCGTCCGCGGGCGGTACACGAGATACCCGGTTTCGACACCGGCGTGGTGTCCGTGCAGGACGCCGCCGCGCAGCTTGCAGCGCCGCTGCTCCTGAAGGAGTTGGCAGGCAGGGCAGGGTTGAAGCCAACGCGCGTCCTCGACGCCTGCGCTGCCCCTGGCGGAAAGACGGCCCATATCCTGGAGCTGGCCGATGCGCAGGTCACGGCGCTGGACGTGGACCCGGCCCGATGCGAGCGCATCCGCGAAACCCTGGCGCGTACCGGCCTGGAAGCGCGCGTGGTTGCGGGCGATGCGGCCGAGCCGTCCGCATGGTGGGACGGTGAACCGTTCGACGCCATCCTGCTCGATGCGCCTTGCACGGCCTCAGGCATCGTGCGCAGGCACCCGGACGTGCGATGGCTGCGCCGCGAGAGCGACATTGCCCAGCTGGCGGCAATCCAGGCTCGCCTGCTGGCCGTCCTATGGCCGCTGCTGGCGCCCGGCGGGCGCCTCCTGTATTGCACCTGCTCGGTCTTCCGGGCCGAGGGCGAGGCCCAGGTGCAAACGTTTCTTGCGCGCCACACAGCGGCCGTTTTGCGGCCCGCGCCCGGCCATTTACTGCCCCAAAGCGGGGCAAAGGCCGATGCCGTCCCGGACAATCTGAAGGGTGACCACGACGGTTTCTATTACGCGCTGCTGGAAAAAAGCGCAGGGCCTCATCCTGCGTAGCGCCGTCGTACGCGCCGTTCGGCTGCTAATGGCCCTGGTCTTAATGGCTCTGGCACAGGCCGTGCTCGCCGAAGCGCCGGTGACGGAGATCAGCCAACTGCGGCTGGAGCGCACCGAAGAGGGCGTTCTGCTGTCCGCCACCGTCAGGTTCGAGCTGCCACAGGTGATCGACGACGCCCTGGCCAAGGGAATCCCCATGTTCTTCGTGGCGGAGGCGGTGCTGTTTCGCGATCGCTGGTACTGGTACGACAAGCAAACCGCCGTCACCGCCCGGCACATGCGCCTTTCCTACCAGCCGCTCACGCGGCGCTGGCGCCTCACGGTCTCACCCAACCCCATCGGCAATTCCGGCTTGGCGCTGGGCCAGACTTTCGACACGCGCGAAGAAGCCCTGGCGGCTGTTCAACACATTTCGCACTGGAAGATCGCCGAGGCGGGCGACGTGGATCCTGAGGCCCGCTACAACGTCGACTTCCGCTTCCGGCTCGACGTGTCGCAGCTGCCGCGCCCGTTCCAGATCGGCGCGGTGGGCCATGCCGACTGGAACATCACGGCGCTGCGCAACCAGCGCCTCACCATCGAGAGCGGGCGGTGAGCACCGGACCGGTCGAAGAAACCTCGTCGCGCTTTCCGTTGCGCAGTTCCGCGGCATTCCGCTGGGGCGTGGGTGTCGCGGTCTCTGTGATCGTCGCCATCGGCATCGTGCTGTTGTTCCTGCTGACCCAGGCCACCAACAACCGCGAGCTGTACGAGCGCAACTACGGCCGCTTGTTCGCCATCAACATGGTGGTGGCGGGCGTGCTGCTGCTGGTGATCGTGTGGGTGGCCGTACGCCTGATATCGCGCCTGCGCAGCGGCAAGTTCGGCAGCCGGCTGCTCGTCAAGCTGGCTGCGATCTTCGCGCTGGTGGGCTTTCTGCCCGGCATGCTGATCTACGTGGTGTCTTACCAGTTCGTGTCGCGCTCGATCGAAAGCTGGTTCGACGTGAAGGTGGAAGGCGCGCTGGATGCGGGCCTGAATCTCGGCCGCTCCACGCTCGACGCATTGGCGAGCGACTTGGCCAGCAAGACGCGCGCAGCGGCCGTGCAGTTGGCGGACACGCCCGACGCTTCGGCGCCGATTGTGCTGGAGCGTTTGCGCGAGCAATTGCCAGCCAACGACGTCATCCTCTGGAGCGGCACGGGCCAGCAGATCGCCAGTGCGGGCCAGTCGCGCTTCCAGCTGAACCCGGAACGGCCCACACCGCAACAGCTGCGCAACGTGCGGTCGCAACGGTCCATCTCCATCATCGAAGGGCTGGACGAGCCGGGGCTCGGCGCGGCCAACGCGCGCATCAAGGCGATGGCCGTGGTGTCCGCGTCGAGCGTTGGCCTGCTGGGCGAGCCGCGCATCCTGCAGGTGACGCAGGTGCTGCCGCCCACACTGGTGGCCAACGCCATCGCGGTGCAGGAGGCCAACCGCGAATACCAGGAACGCGCTCTCGGCCGCGAGGGGTTGCGCCGCATGTACATCGGCACGCTCACGCTGGCCCTGTTCCTCGCGGTGTTCGGCGCGGTGTTACTCGCAATCATTCTGGGCAACCAGCTGGCGCGCCCGCTGCTGTTGCTGGCCGCCGGTGTACGCGAAGTGGCAGCAGGCGATCTCTCGCCCAAACCTGCGTTGCAGGGAAAAGACGAACTGGGCGGACTCACGCGGTCTTTCGCCGAGATGACGCAGCAGCTCGCGGACGCGCGTGCCGCCGTCGACAAGAGCATGGGCCAGGTCAGCGCCGCGCGCGCCAACCTGCAGACCATCCTGGACAACCTGACCGCGGGCGTGATCGTGCTCGACGACAAGGGCAGCATCCAGTCGTCCAACCCGGGCGCGACCCGCATCCTGCGCGTTCCGCTGGCGGTGTACCAGGGCCAACCGCTTGCTGCCATCGAGGGGCTGGAAGCGTTCGGCGCGGCCGTGCAGCAGCAGTTCGACGAATACATGAACGAGCGCAAGCAGCATGGCCTGGACCATTGGCAGCAATCGTTCGAGCTCAACACGGCGCAGCCTGGCTCACCCCAGCATGCAGTCACGCTGGTGGCGCGCGGTGCCGAGATGCCCGCCGATGCGCCGGGCAAGGGTGCGCGCCTGCTGGTGTTCGACGACATCTCGGAGATCGTCTCGGCCCAACGCGCGCAGGCGTGGGGCGAAGTGGCACGTCGTCTCGCGCACGAGATCAAGAACCCGCTGACGCCCATCCAGCTGTCGGCCGAACGGCTGGAAATGAAACTGGCCGGCAAGGTGGCGCCACCAGAACAAGCCATCGTGACCAAGTCGGTCCAGACCATCGTCGACCAGGTCGATGCGATGAAGCGGCTGGTCAATGAGTTCCGTGACTACGCGCGCCTGCCTGCCGCCGAACTCAAGCCGGTCGACCTCAACGCGCTGGTGGCCGACGTGCTGCAGCTCTATGCGCGCGAAGGCGGCGAGCGCGGTGACGCGTCCGCACATGTGCCGGTGCTGATGGACCTGGATCCGGACTGCCCCAAAGTGATGGGCGACGCGCAGCAACTGCGCCAGGTGATCCACAACCTGCTGCAAAACGCGCAGGACGCCACCGAAGGCGCCACGCTGCGCGAGGTCACCGTGAAGACGCAATGGAACCCCACGTCGCGCCGCGCCCGCCTGATCGTGCAGGACACAGGCGCAGGTTTTCCGGAGCATATCCTCAAGCGCGCCTTCGAACCTTACGTCACGACGAAGGCTAAAGGCACAGGCCTGGGCCTTGCCGTGGTCAAGAAAATCGCCGACGAACACGGCGCCCGTGTGGACCTGAAAAACCGCGTCGAAAGCGGAGTCGTCCAGGGCGCCCAAGTATCGCTATCATTCGCAGTTGCGGCTTAGCAACACCCACCCCGCATAGGGTAGTTCTGGAACACATGGCAAATATTTTGGTGGTCGACGACGAACTGGGCATCCGCGACCTGCTGTCCGAAATCCTCAATGACGAGGGCCACAACGTCGAACTGGCGGAGAACGCCGCACAGGCCCGCGCCGCGCGCGCGCGCGCCCGGCCGGATCTCGTCTTGCTGGACATCTGGATGCCGGACACGGACGGCGTCACCCTGCTCAAGGAATGGTCCACCGGCGGCCTGCTGAGCATGCCGGTGATCATGATGAGCGGGCACGCCACGATCGAAACCGCGGTGGAAGCCACCAAGATCGGCGCGCAGTCGTTCCTGGAAAAGCCGATCACCATGCAGAAGCTGCTGAAGGCAGTGGAAGCGGGCCTGTCACGCACCAGTGGCGCGGGCGCGCGCAAGCCGGGCGTCGCAGGTGCTGCGCCGGCACCGGTGGTCGAGCTCACCGTCGAGGCCGCGATGACGGGCGGCCAGAGCCTGCCGCCCGTGGTCGAGCTCGGCCCGCAGGCGCGCCAGGTGTTCGAGTTGGACAAGCCTTTGCGCGACGCGCGTGATGAGTTTGAAAAATCGTATTTCGAATTTCACCTGGCCAAGGAAGGCGGTTCGATGACGCGCGTGGCCGAAAAGACGGGACTGGAACGCACCCACCTTTACCGCAAGCTGAAGCAGCTGGGCGTGGATCTTTCGCGGGGCAAGCGCGGCGGGTGATGAAATGGCGATTCGTTGCGTGCTTCTTCGCGGGCGCGGCGGTTAGCGGGCTCGGAACAGCAGGCGAAATATATCGCTGGGTGGACGAGCAAGGCCGGGTGCAGATGTCGGATCGGCCGCCGCCAAAGGCGCCCGGCCAAGTCACCAAGCAGCAAGCGCCCAGGAGTGAGATAACGCCAGAACAACGCAAGGCGGCGGAAGACCGGGCCGCTCGCGACAAGGCCCAACTGAAGAGCGCCGAAACGGAGCGCGACAACGCTGTCGTGCCGGCATCGAAGCCGCGCGCCGCCGCATCAGGCGGATATGCGGACGAATCAGACCCGACACTGCCGCCTCGTGCCAGTGCGGAGGATTGCCGGATGTGGCGCCAGGAGTATTACCGCAGCCTGGCGTGCTTCGCCCCTTTTCGCACGGTGTACGGCGGCATCAAGGCTGAGGCATTCGCCATCTGCGGCACCGAAGTCATGCATCCGGAGTTCGAGTGCCGTTGGCGGAAGTGAACCGCAGCCCCGGACCCTGCTATAATCGCTGGCTCTGGCCCGGTAGCTCAGTTGGTAGAGCAGCGGATTGAAAATCCGCGTGTCGGTGGTTCGATTCCGCCCCAGGCCACCAGAATCGGAAGCCCTTGATCTGTAACGGATCAAGGGCTTTTTTCTGAGCCCATTCTCGGCGCGCATTGACAAGCAATCGCACCGACAAGCAAACCAATTTCCTTCAAGAAGTGACCGAGTGGCGGATTCAGGTCGCGCACGCGTCCTGTGGCGTCATCGCGAGTCTGGATGCTCTTGCCCAGTTGCAAGGATATTTGGAGCGCTTCAAAGAGAAGGCAAATTCACTTGGCGATGGCTTGGAAGAGCACCACCACCGGCGCCATCCTCGAGGCGCCGCTCGAAATACGCGCGAATCTCGGCGGGCAGGCCCGAGGGGGCATCCGCCCATTCCCATACGCCGGAGGAGCTGTGCCGCAGAAAGCGGCGCGGATCGAAATCGTGCCGCGGAAGGATCGAGTGGCGCGAGCTATAGTGCCTGTCGGAAAAGTCGCCGTGCCACAGTGTGAAGACTCGGCCCGGAACGTAGCCGATCCGCCCGCCAAACGCGTTGGCAAGGGCGCGGGCGCGCGGCAGATAGTGATCGCGTTGACCGGGCGCGAGCCCGTGGTTCAGCACAACCTGCTCTGGCGTACCGGTGATGGCGTGGAAGAAGGCCGTGTCGCCACCGCCGACGACCCACTCGTCAAACAGCGGAAAGCGCTCGAGCAATTCGCGGTGGGCAGCCCACGCGAAGCCGACGCTGAGCAGGCGCTTGTACTCGTCCATGCGCTCGGTGGCCACGGGAACGACCGGCATCGGCGTTCCACTGCGTGCGGCGGCGACGTACGCGGCGGCGGAGCCCGTGCGCTCCATCGTGATGGTTCGATCTGCGCACCTTCCGAAGCGTGCCAATGCCTCGATCGGCGTGCGGTCGACGTAGGCGGCACGGTCGTACAGTTGCACGGCCGGCACCGCGTCGAGCGCGTTCAGTATTGCCTCGCGCAGGCCCTCGCGTTCGAAGACCAGGTCGCAATCCACCCATGCGACGTGTTTGCATTGGGAGGGCAGGCGTTCCACACCGATGTTCAGCAACCGCTCCTTCTGCCACATGACATCGCCGCCCGTGAGCTGGATCAGGATGTCGGCGTCGTCGGGCTGCAACTCGAATTGTCCGGTCGGCGACCACTCGACCGTTAGAAGCGGCAGCGGCAAACGCTCACGAAAGACGCGGTAGTTGGCCTTCCGGCGCCGGTAGCCGGCGGGGTTGAAGTAACTCGTGACGGCCCACAAAGGTCCGGCAAGGTCGGCGGGAGGCACGGGGGAATTCATGACGGGTACGCAACAATCAGTTCGCAACCTCCATGATGCCATCCTCGTTGCGCTGCTCGACATACGGTTGGACGCTTCCGGCGAGCCACAAGGTTCGTAGCTCCGGGGCGTTTTGCATTCGACAGCGAGCAGTTAAATGCCGTCTCCCAGGATGGCGATGATGTCTCGGCGATCGCCGATCAGCCTCACGACGTCGAGGTGGTCTTCGCGCTCGAAGTAGAACCATTGCATCGGGAAGCCCGGCACGCGCCTCGCACGCAGCGAAGGAATCCCGCAAAGTTGCCCCAAGCGTGGAGACCCCATTCCCGGCCGCCGCTGCACTGCGTCAAGTGCGCCGACTGCCGCGTTGAACGCGCGTTCTCCGAGATCCTTGCCGCCCTCTTTGGCGTAGTAGCTCGCCATCTGCACCAAATCCATCTCGGCCTGTGGCCGCAGGCGTGCAGGCTTCAATGTCTCCCGCCCAAAGCGCGCTTGCGGAGTTCAGCCGTGACCCGTGGGGTGAGTTCACGGCCGGGACCCGACTCCAGGCCTTCCCGGATCAGCTCACGCAGGCGCTTCTTCGCCTGCTCTTCCTGGTCACGGCGGATCAACTCGCGGATGTACTCGCTCGTGTTCCCGTACTCGCCCGATCGAACGCGTTGGTCGACGTATTCGCGCATGGGCTCGGGCAGGGCGAAGCTCATGGTGCTCTTGCTCATGGAGTGCATCATGCGGTGACTTATCAATAGTTGTCAACCTTGGCGGCTTCGTCCACACTGAACTTGAAAATCCGCGTGTCGGTGGTTCGATTCCGCCCCAGGCCACCACCTACTTTAGCGCTAACAGCGTCTATTTGAAGGAGCTGCTCTTCGCTCCAATTTGCTGCGCAACGCGGCGATCTCCAGTTCATCGATCCGCGCTTGGCGCCCCACCGTGGAATACACGTTCACGTTGAAGTACCAACTGCGAGACGGCGGCGACTCGGTTGACGATGTGGTGGAGCGACTCGGCGCCACCGGCTGCGGCGACGCATTGGTCGGCATCGGTCGGGTTGGCCGTCTGAGCCTGGATTTCACGCGGGAAGCGACCTCGGCCGAAGCCGCTCTTGTCAGCGCCCTATCGGATGTGAAGCGCGCCGTGCCGTCCGCCCAGTTGATCGAAACGACATTGGCCGCTCACTCTTGACTGCGCACGACGCGATAGCCCTCAGGATCGTCGATCCAAGCTTGCAACGCCTCTGAAGACCACGCCGACGCGCGCGGGTCCAAGCGGATCCAGTCCGAGATCGCCAGAGCCGCGCCCGAGATCGCGAAGCTTCATGCGGCATCGCGGCTCGACATCCCTACACCTCGATGACCAGCTTGCCGAAGTTGGCTCCCGCAAACAGCTTGCGCAGCGCTGACGGAAACCGGGTCAGTCCCGCTTCGACGTCGAGTGTGGAGCGCACCAAGCCGTCGCGCAGCCATCCCGCCAACTCTGACACGGCGATTGCGTTTCGATCGGCGAAATCAGTCACCAGCATGCCCCTCATGGATGCGCGCTTGGAAATTAAGGACAGATAGTTCTTGGGGCCTTTGACCGAATCGAGATTGTTGTATTGCGAGATGGCGCCGCAGATCACCACGCGCGCGTGCTGAGCGAGGTTCGCCAGCGCTGCATCGAGAATGTCGCCCCCGACGTTGTCGAAGAAGACATCAATGCCCTGTGGACAGAGTGATCGCAGATCCGACGCCACGTTGACGCTCTTGTAGTCGATACAGGCTTGGGCGCCAAGCTGCTCGACAACGAAGCGGCACTTATCCGAGCCGCCCGCAATGCCTATGACGGTGCATCCCTTGAGGCGCGCAATCTGCGCAACGATCTGCCCCACTGCACCGGATGCAGCCGAGACCACGACCGTTTCTCCCGCCTGACAGGCGCCCACGTGGAGCAGGCCAAAATACGCCGTCATTCCCGGGCTGCCGAGAGCCGCCAGATGCTGCGGCATCGGTGCCAGCGCTTCGTCGATGCGCGTAACCGCCTGACCATTCGACAGGCCGAAGTTCTGCACTCCAAAGAAGCCCATCACCTTCGTGCCAACAGGGAAGGCCGCGTGGCGTGAGCCGACAATCTCGCCAACGGCTCGCGCTCTCATCACTTCACCGATCGCCACTGGCGCGATATACGAGTCGCCCGCACTCACCCAGCCACGCATTGCCGGATCGATCGAAATGAATTCGTTGCGCACAACGAACTGGCCGTTGCCGACCTCGGGCACGAAGTGTTCAACGATTGACCAACAGTCGTCGTCGGGCAGGCCATCGGGCCGTTTGGCCAGGCGAACCTGGAGATTTACTTCGAGACTC
Organism: Ramlibacter sp. WS9; assembly: GCF_003797765.1. Taxonomy (GTDB): domain Bacteria; phylum Pseudomonadota; class Gammaproteobacteria; order Burkholderiales; family Burkholderiaceae_C; genus Ramlibacter. Next base: position 49,876 of record NZ_RKMB01000001.1, read on the forward strand.
ATGCGTCAGCTCCAGTCCCACGAGTAGGTTCCGCCTGCGCGGTCGTTCATCTTGCGCAGCACCCTTTCGTACAAGGGGATGCTCTCCATTCCCGGCACCGGTGCCGCGTCGAGTATGGTTTGGATTAGTTCCTGCGGTGGCGAGGCCATTTCGACCTGTTGCATCAACGCGTAGCGCTGCAGGTGATTGACGAACTTCGGCGAGATGCGCGGCATTCCGAGGTGCGCGGGATCCTTCATCGCGTGCTCAAGACTGGTGAAGCGAACGCCCGATTGTGAAAATGCAGCCAGGATGGCACCGAGCATGTCCTGTGCTATGGGCGTCGCATGGATCAGCCAGATGTAGGGGATGTCACGACCGAAGATCTGGCGCGCCGCGGCGGCGTGACTCCGTAGTTGGAATAACGCTGCCTGCAGATAACTCTGGCGCAACATCTCCACCGTGGCCATGTCCTTGTTCATCGTCGCACGGTAGTAGGGCGCGATCCATGCGAAGTCACCGAACCATGCAGTGATCGGCGCGTTGACGTACCCGTTCACGCGCAGAAAGTCCTCGACCTCTCCACGCTTTGCCTCGGACTCGCCGGACATGTCCATGGTGTACCGGAAGTAGCGTTCGGGCGCCCGCTCGATCAGGTCGCCGATGGCGTCTTCGGCGCGACGGATGTCGTCGCAATAGCACTTGCCGCTCACCCAGTTGAGAGACGCATGGCAATGTGTGTGGTTGCCCAGGTGATGCCCCTGATCAACCCAATGCTCCAGCGTGTCGCGAAGGCCGGGGTCGTCCTCCAGCGGCGATGTGTGAGCAAAGCCATACACGCCACGGATCTGGTGCTCGGCCAGCGTCTTCACCATGGACTCGACGATGGAGCCTCGCGTGTAGCCCGTTGGAAGCGGAACGCCATCCCAGATCAGCAGGTCGTCGACGGTAACTGCGAGATCAACCGACCCCGCCGGTGAGATTGAATTCATGTGTCTTGTCTCCTGCGGCCACATCTGCACTTCGCGTCATTGCTCAGTATTGCAGCTCGTCTGCGGTCGACTCTAGGCATGATTGCCCGACATGACTTTGCTGGATGCGCACAAGTTTTTCTCCAAAGGCGCAATACGCTATCGATCGGCAGGTCGAACGTCGCATCTTGGTCTTGTGCATGCCGGGCTACAATTTCACATGAATCCCGCCCCGCTGCAGGCCAGCTTTTGCACTGCAGAGTTGTTTGTTGCGACTCAGCTCGAGCAATGGGAAACGTGGGTACGACAGCTGCACGGCCAACTCTCCTTCGATCCCCTGCCTGCCGGCGGGTACAAAGCGCGCTTGTCCTTCAAGCGCGTGCGAGATATCCAGATGGTCCGCTTCGACGCCGATGGCGCCGCACTCGAGCGAACCTCGCAACATGTGCGTCGCGATCTGATCGACCAGTACGAATTCATTGCAGTTCTCGCGGGCGAGGTCTCCATCCGTCACCGACGCCGCCGGGAAACGGTTCGTGCCGGACAGGTCGTACTAGTGGATGCGTCGGAGCCACTTCGCTTTGAGCATCGTGACCCGCTATCTGCCGTGACGCTTGCGTGCCCCCGCCACACGCTGCACAACCGAATGCCCGGCTTGGAGAATGCATGCGGTCTCGCGTTCGCAGGCAGTCACTCGCTCGCTATCAGTGCGATGGCTTACACCTCAGCGTTATCCGATACGTTGCTTGATCTGGACCAAGGGGCCTTCCTGCGCACCAGCGATCACCTGCTTGACTTATACGTCCTGATGATGAACGACCAGGTGGATGTGCAATCCACGGAGACGGCGGTGCAAGCGGCGACGCTCCGCCGGATCAAGGCTTACATCCGGTGCAACCTCGGCGACCCGTCGCTGGATGTCGGCTCAATGGCGGCGGCGGGTGGAATCTCTGTCCGTTACCTTCAGACCCTGTTCAAGACCACGGGTACGACACCTCGCACCTATCTGCGACAAGCGCGTCTCGAGTGGGCGAAGACCCTTCTGCGCGAGCACTCCTGGAAGACCCGCAGTATCAGCGAGATCGCCCTTGGTGTCGGATTCTCGAACTTTGCACATTTCAGCACGTCATTTCGGGATGGCGTGGGGATGAGCCCCAGTGAATATCGAGCCGAGCAAGGCGCTCCGAACGCAGCCACTTTCAAGGAGCGTGCTGCAGCAAGGCTTCCGAGGCGCCGATAGCCCGCAAGAAAAACAGGGTCGCATGCGAGGTGATATGCGCTGGGGTATAAGCCCCATCGCCTCGATACCAGCCCGACATTCCTTCGGCCATGCTGAAGAGTTGAAGTGAGGCCAACTTGATGTCCTGTGATGGGATCAACCCGGCCTGGATCGCCTGCTCCAACGCGTTGCGCACCATGTGCTCAACGGCATCGCGGCGCTCGATGACATGCGCGCGGTTTTCCGGTTGGAGCGAACGGATCATGTCCGCCATCAGGCGCCAGGAGGCGCGCCGGACTATGGCCTGCTCAAACGTGCAGGTCACCAGCCCTGCCAGCCGGGCCCCAGGCTGGCCATCGGTGGCAAGCACCACGGACTTGTAGACCTCCAGCATTCGAGTCATCTCGCGCTCCTCGATGGCCAGGATGACGGCTTCCTTGGAGGGGAAGTAGTTGTACATCGCCGAGGGCACGATGTTCAAGTCGGCGCAGATTTCACGCGTGGACGTCGCAGAGTAGCCGGAGCGAGAGAAGCGCGCCAGAGCGGCGTTAAGGAATTCTTCGCGGCGGGGGAATTCGGGCTTCTTGGGCATATGCACTGGTGAGCAAGGCGATTATAGAGCGACCGCTCTGTCTTTACAGAGCGGTCGCTCCTTTCTCGTTGACAGAGCGAGCGCTCTGTCATACATTTGATCCGAATCGACCTCCTCACTATTTCCATGAGCACTGTCACCACCCAGACCCGAGAGGCCACCGCGGTCATCACTGTCTCCAACCCGCCTCATGGGTATATGACCGACACCTTGGTCGGCCAGCTCTACAGGGCATTCCGCACCGTGGAGAGAGCACCTGAAGTGCGTGTCGTCATCTTCACTGGCGGCGGCGCAGGGGTGTTCATTCAGCACTACGACTTGCAGGAGTTGAAACTGTTGTGCCGAAAGCTCAACGACCGTGGCGTGCGATATGGCGCCACGGACCACACGCCCGAACGTGACATGGACTTGCTTTTCCGCGGCATCGAGAACTCGCGCAAGCCCGTGATAGCGGCCCTCAACGGCAATGCGATGGGATTCGGTTGCGAGCTGGCACTGGCCTGTGACTTCAGGGTGATGCAGGACGGCCCTTTTTCGATCGGACAGCCGGAGATCAGGGTGGGACTTGTCCCGGGAGCCGGTGGCACGCAGCGCCTGGCCCGGATCGTGGGGATGGCCCGTGCACTGGACCTGGTTTTGCACGGGCGCCGACTCTCCCCCGCGCAGGCGCTGGCGCAGGGTCTGATACACGACCTGGTGCAGGCAGACGTGCCGGTGCTGGATGTGGCGCTGGAACGGGCGCGCGATCTCGCCGGACTGTCGCCGACAGCTGTGGCGCATGGGAAAAAGCTGGTGCGCCATGCGATCGAAGCCTCGCTATATGACGGACTGGACATCGAGCGCTCGCTCTTCGTGGACACGTTGGCGTCGCCCGAAGCGCTGCGACTGGTGGACTCCGCCATCAGCAGCGACCGAGACTTCCGCCACCTCTGATACTCCCTCGAGTCCACCCACCGCCTGACGATGCCGCCTCACAACATGCTATTGATCGACTACTTCGAGCAGAGTGCCCGCAAGCGGCCCAACCATCCCTTCGTGCACTACGTGGACGATGACCCGGCGCAGGACCTTGTGCTGAGTTATGAGGCGGCCGATCTCGAGGCCAGTGCCTGCGCTACCCAGCTGCGCGACTTGGGTGCCGGTAGGGGTACGGTGGTCGGCTTGCTCATGGAAAACTCGCCGCAATGGCTGGTGTGGTATTTCGCGTGCCAGAAGATCGGTGCCATCTGCGCCGGGCTGAATCCCCAGCTCACCCACGGTGAGCTGGAGCAATCCCTGCGGTGCCTGGGAACCCGGCACCTGGTCTACAGCGCTGACTGCGCCGCCCTCGCGCAAGAGGCGGGCCGCCACCTCCCTGAGTTGCAAGTTTTGTTCGGCTTCGCAAAAGGTGCCGGGGCCATACACCGAGGTAGGGACGCCGAGCTTTCGGACGCAGACGGTCTCTCAGCCATTTTTACTTCGGGCACCACTGGCGCGGCTCCGAAGGCCGCGCTCCAAACAAGCGCAGCGGTCGTTGCTGCCATCGGCAACTACATCAAGCACTTGAGGCTGGATACGCAGGACCGCATCATGCTGGTCACCCCCCTCAGCCACAGCGCGGCTCTCAATTGGGGCGTGAGCCTGGCGGTCATGTCCGGCGCCACACTGGTGCTCGCGCGCAAGTTCAGCGCCTCGCGCTTCTGGGAGCAAGCGGACCGCGGCCGACCCAGCGTCTTGTGGACGATGGGAACGATCCTTTTCATCCTGCTTGCGCAGCCACCGAGTGCAGTGGAGGCGCGCGTATCGCAGCAGCTGCAATTCATCTTCGGCGCTGGCTCTGCAACCCGCTGGCGGCAGCTAACCGAGCGCTGGCAGCGCCCGGTCATTGATGGCTACGGGATGACTGAAACTTTCGGCACCTTGACGGAGCCGGACTGCCATGGGCTGGGCGGATCGCACGCATGTATCGGCCGACCTGTGGCGGGCGTGGACATGCGCATCGTCGATCCCCACTCGGGCGTCGAATGTGCACCGCGGGAGATCGGAGAAATCGTGACGCGCTTCGGCCAAGGCTTTGCCGGCTATCTTGGCAACCCCGCCGCTTTCACCGAAGCAGTGCGTGAAGGCTGGTTCCACACCGGCGACCTGGCCTACAAGGACGAAGAGGGACGCTACTTCTTTGTTGACCGCCTCAAGGCCATCATCCGCCGCGGCGGGGAGAACATTTCCAGCATCGAGGTCGAGGAGTGCCTGGCACGACATCCGGATGTCCTGGAGGCGATAGTCCTGCCGCAGCCCGACGACGTTCTGGGCGAAACCGTGCTGGCCGCGCTCGTCCCGCGGGATCCGCGACGCACGTTCACGATGGAGGAAGTCCGGACTTTTTGCGAAGGCCGGTTGGCGCGATTCAAGTGGCCGGAGCACGTGCGCACCATTGCGCCCAGCGTCGTGCCCCGCACAGGCGCCGGCAAGGTGCGCAAGTCCCTGTTGGCGAGGACCCTCAGTGATGCGCGCTGACACTGTCACGAGCGTCGCTGAACGCTGGAAGTCGCTGGCCGGTGGCCGCGCGCAAGGCCCGCGCTTCATGGAACTGGCGGACGCTGTGCGGGAGGCTGTCCGCCACGGGGACACGTTGTATTTTGGCGGTTCCATGGCGCGACCGAATGCCGCCATGTTTGAGATCGTCCGCGCGTTCTGGGGCCGATCGCCTGCATTCACGCTGGTTGCGCCCGCAGTGGCGAATCAGCACGCGCCTATGGTGGCAGGTGGTCTGGTCAGCCGAGTCATCAGTTCCATCCAGGCGATGACGTATCCGACGCCCGCTCCCCATCCGGTCTATGTCCAGGCGGCGCGCGAACACAGCGTGGTGTTCGAAAACTGGTCGCTGCTCACGCTCTCGCAAAGGCTGATGGCCGCTGCCATGGGATTGCCGTTCCTTCCTACCCGCTCTCTTGCGGGAAGCGATATGGCCACAGCACTTGCCACAGAAACTGGAGACACGGCAGAGGTAGCCAGCCCGTTCGACGGCACGCCAACCCAAGTGGTGGCGCCGCTCGTCCCGGATGTGACCTTCGTTCATGGTCTGGCAGCGGACGAGGACGGCAACATCCTCATCTGTCCACCGCTCTATGACGGTATCTGGGCCGCCTTCTGCGCCAAGCGCACGGTCGTGGTGACGGTGGATCACATGATTAGCCGTGAGGCCATGCGCCGGCATGCGGACCACGTGCGCATTCCGGCTCACGCCGTAGGCATCGTCTGCCATGTGCCGCTGGGCGGCCACCCCAATTCCCTGCCGAGCGCACCTGTCCCCGAGCTGGCGGGGTATCCCGACGACTACGCCTTTTTGCTCGACCTGCGCAACGCCGGGAAGTCAAAAGAGACTCTGTTGGCTTGGACCCAGGAGTGGATCCTGGATTGCAAGGACCACAACGCCTATTTGACCAAGCTGGGTAGTGAGCGCATTCACGCGCTGCGCGGCAGGGCGCTGGCGGACGGTTGGCGCTTCGAAGCTTGCGCGTTAGAAGCGACACCATGGCACCCTGCCAATGAAGCCGAAACCCATGTATGTCTGGCCGCGCGGGTCATCCGTCGCCGGCTCGAGCGGGGGGCGACTTCAGCCATGCTCGCCGGCCTCGGCATCTCCTCACTGGCGGCCTGGATGGCATCGATCCAGCGCGGGCAGGACGGTGTGCACTTGCCATTGATGGTCGAGTCCGGAATGTACGGCTACCTGCCTTCGCCCGGCGACCCGTTTCTTTTCAACTACCGCAACATGGCGGGTAGTGCGATGCTGAGCGACGCACTGGTCACCCTCGGACTGCTGACCGCCGGCTCATCGAATCGTGCGCTCGGCGTGCTAGGTGCGGCCCAGGTCGACGCGGCGGGCAACCTCAATACCAGCCAGTTGCCGAAGATGCTGCTCACCGGCTCGGGCGGCGCCAACGACATCGGCAGCGCCGCGGCGGATGTGATGGTGACCATTGCGCATTCGCCGGACCGACTGGTGCGCCAGGTCGACTTCATCACAACGCCGGGCCGCGCTGTGAAGGCCGTGGTTACGCCGCTGGCCGTGTTCGAGCGTGAGCAAGCCGATCAGCCTTTCACATTGACCGCGGTGATCGCCAGGGATGGCCTGCCACTGCAGACGCTGATCGAACAGGCATTGGACCGCTGTGCCTGGGAGGTTTCTGTCGCGCCAACGGTGCTCCTGGAGCCTTCGCCCGCGCCTGATGAACTTGCGCTGGCCCGCCAGCTAGACCCGGACGGCCTGTTCCTCGGCTGAGTTTCCTAAACCACCTTCCTCGAAAGAATCCGCATGGACTACCAATGCATCCTCTATAGCGTCTGCGGCCCAGTGGCCCGGATCTCGCACAACCGGCCCGACGCACGCAATGCCGAAAGCCAGGCGCTCCTCGACGAGATGGACGACGCCCTGTGCCGCGCCGCCGAGGACGCGGCCGTCAGAACAATCGTCCTGACCGGAGAGGGCGATCACTTCTCTGCCGGTCACGACCTCAAGGAAGCCGCGCAGAAGCGCTCGAACTTCACGGTCGAAGAGCGCTGGGCCTACGAGACGCGCTACTACTTCGACTATGCAATGCGCATCTGGGACTGCCCCAAGCCGACCATCGCCGAAGTCAGCGGCGCCTGCGTAGCGGGGGGCTTCATGGTCGCCAACATGTGCGATCTGGTGGTGGCATCGCCCGACGCCTTCTTCTCCGACCCCGTGTGCCAGAGCCTGGGTACCGCGGCCGTGGAAGTGCTGGTTCACCCTTGGGTGATGGGCGCGCGCAAGGCCAAGGAGTTTCTTTTTACCGGTGGCCGCATGACGGCCGAACAGGCGCTTGCCGTCGGAATGGTGAATCGCGTCGTTCCTCGCGACCAGCTTCGAGCCGCTGTGGACGCGCTGGCGCTGCAGATTGCCGGCGGTGACAGCTTCGCCATGATGTTGGCCAAACGCTCCATCAACCGTGGGCTCGACATACAGGGCATGCGTAGCGCGATGAGCGCGCACTTCGACGCCCACCAGCTCAGCCACCTCTCCGAATCCTTCCAGGCGCGCCGCAGCGAGGGACTGGGTCAATCCATCCAGAGGGGTAAGGCCGCGCTCGCCTGACCCCACCTTTCTTCAAGCACACCAACCGGAGACAACAATGACGCTTCTCTACAAATTGGCCCGAACGGCGGCCGCCGTAACGATGGCACTGATTGCGGGCACCGCCTCGGCACAGGCCGTATCCAACGCCGAGCCCATCAAGATCGGATTCACCTCAGCCACCAAGACCTTGCTGGGGTCGCAAATGCTCAAGGGCGCGCAATACGCGATGACGCAGCTCAACGCCGCCGGCGGTGTGCTGGGCCGAAAGGTCGAGCTGGTCGTGTACGACACCGCGCTTAATCCGGCCGAAGGTTCCAACGTGGCGCAGCGCCTGGTCACGGAGAACAAGGTGAAGTTCGTCGCTGGTGAAGTGAGCAGCACGGTGGCTTTCGCGATGATCCCCACGTTCAAGCGGGCCGGCGTGCTGTACATGGCCGGCATCCCCAAGCATCCGGATGTCACCACCAAGGGCTACGACAGGCTGTTCCGCCTCAACTCCACCACCGAAATGGATGCCCGGGCCCTCAAGCCGGTGCTGATCGCCAGATTCCCCGGAAAGAAAGTCGCGTTGTTCAACGAGAACACGGACTTCGGCCTGGATGGGCGCAAGCACTTGAAGGCGATCTTCAACGAACCAGGGCAAATTGTCTTCGATGAAACGTACGACATCAGTCAGTCCGACTTCAACGCGGTCGTGACGAACATGCGCCGCAGCAAGGCCGACGTGCTGTGCATCACCGGCACCAATCCAGAGCACTACGGGAACGTGATCCGCATGGCAGCTGAGATCGGCTTCAAGCCCTCCATCTGCCTGATGCCGGGCATTCTTTACCCGGGCGCGCTCAAGATCACAGGCCCCGCGGCCGAGGGTGCCGTGAGCGCCGATATCTACGTGCCCTCGCTGGACAACCCGGTCAACAAGGCCTTTGTCGAAGGCTACAAGAAGGCTCACGGCGACGAGCCGGACAAGAGCGTGGCCATTGGCTACGAGAGCATCACCTTGCTGGCCGCCGCCATGACCGCTGCCAAAACCGTGGAGGATCCAGGCAAGGTTGCAGAAGTGCTGAAGGCCGGCACCTGGCAAACACCTCGGGGCGGGGTGCGCTTCGCGCAAGACGGCCAGGCCAATGGCGCGTATGCCCTGCTCACCGTCCGTGACGGCCGCATAGCAGTCAGCAAGTAAGGCGCCCCGGCGCCGCGGCAATGCCTGCCGGCGCCTGCCGGCGGACCCCCGTACCGCCGCCGCCAAGCGCGCGCGGTCCCCACACGTTCCTGGCTCGCAAGATGGATACCTTCATTCTCCAACAAGTCCTCAACGGGCTTAGCACCGGCATGACCTATGTGGTGCTGGCCCTGGGCCTCACGCTGGTGTTCGGCGTGCTCCACGTGATGAACTTCGCTCATGGCGACCTGTACATGGTCGGCGCTCTGATTGCCTTCATTGCGGCGGCGCAGCACCAGTTGCCGTATGGCTGGGCAGTCCTGCTGGCCATTGGCTGCTCCGGGCTGCTGGCAATCGTCATCGACAGGCTGGCGGTCCGCCCTCTGGTCGCGCGCAAACAGGGATCGGCCGATACGCTCCTCAGCACGTACGCGTTGAGTCTGCTTGTCTCAGAGGCGGTACTCGCCGTCTGGGGACCTACTCCACAGGCGGTCCCTGGTCTTGTCGGCAGCGTGGACTTCATAGGCATCACGCTGACCTACCAGAGAACGCTGGTGTTGGTGGCCGGCCTGCTGATGGTCGCCGGCGTGCACATGGTCCTACGTCATACCCTGTTCGGCAAACAGATCCGTGCCCTCGCCGAAGACCGCTTCGCCGCCGCTGTAGTGGGCATCCCCGTGCGCCGGATTGGATCGCAGACCTTCGTTCTGGCCGGTGTGCTGGCCGGCGCGGCCGGCGCGCTGATGGTGCCGGTACTGACGTTTTCGCCGGTGATGGGCCACAACGTGTTGACCAAGATATTTGCCGTAGTGGTGATCGGCGGCATGGGAAGTGTGCGCGGCACGCTTGTCTGTGGCTTGGCCCTGGGCGTGCTCGAGACCTTCGGCAGCATGTATTTCAGTGCCACGGTGAACCTTGCGCTTGTGTATGTACTTCTGTTGCTGGTGCTGTTGTTCAAGCCTGCCGGCCTGTTCGGAAAGAAGGGCTGAGGCCATGCGCAAGACTGCAATTCTTCTTGTCGGCGTTATCGCTATTGCAGCGGTCTCGACGTTGCTGACGCCCTACCTGAGCGGTCTGGCGCTCACTGCCATTGCTTTCGCCATCCTGGGCCTGAGCGTCAATCTCGTCTACGGCTATCTGGGTTACCTCTCGTTCGGTCATGCCGCGTTCTCGGGCCTGGGCGCGTATGGCGCAGGGCTGCTGTACGTGCAGTTGGGCATCCCGTTCAGTGTGGCTGCTCCGTTGGCACTGCTCCCGCCTGTAGTGCTGGGTGCACTCGTCGGCTTTGCTTCACTGCGAGTGGGCGGTGCCTACTTCGCCATTGCCACGCTAGCCAGTGCGGAAATCCTGCGCTTGGTCTCGACGAGTTGGGTTTCGCTAACCCGTGGCCCGCTGGGTGTGGTGGTGCCGCTGCCCGGCATCGATTGGCTGGACGGTCTCGGCCTCCAATTCCATCAATATCACCTGTGGATAGCGATCGCCTTGCTATCTACAGTGCTCCTCGGCATGCGCCGGCTCATGGCTAGCCCGATTGGCCGCTCCTGGTTGGCTATCCGCGAATCCATTGCGCTGGCGGAATCCGTAGGCATTCCCACGTTGCGGGTGCGGGTGGTCAACATCGCGCTATCTGGCGGGCTGGCGGGGCTGGCCGGGGTGTTGCTCGTGCCAAAGGTGCTCGTGCTTTCGCCCGACCTGTTCAATCCCTCGTACTCTGCCATCGGTCTGCTGATCGTGATCCTTGGAGGACGGGGCACGCTGGTGGGCCCCCTCATCGGTGGAGTGGTGTTTGCCGTCTTGCCGGAGACATTGCGCACCATCGACGAGTACCGGATGATCGTCTTCGCTGGCTTGCTTCTCTTGGCCGTGCGCACCCAATCGCACGGCATCGTGAATTTGCTGGAGCCGCTGTGGAAACGCCGCCCCGCAGTGATGGCGATCCCAAATGGCTCGGATGTGGCGCATCCAACTACCCCGACGGTCGTCCGATCCTCACCGGCAGTTGTGCCTGATGGACCTGTGCTGCAAGTACGCAAGTTGCAGAAGCACTACGCCGGGGTGCGTGCGGTCGATGGGAGCCACTTCGATGTGCACCGCCGGGAAATCTTCGGGGTCATTGGCCCCAACGGCGCCGGCAAGACAACACTGCTGAAGCTGGTGAGTGGCTTCGAGCTGCCTACAGCGGGTGAGATTCACGCCTTTGGCCGTCCGGTCGCAGCCCTCGCGCCGCACCGACTGGCGGCACTAGGTGTGGTGCGCACGTTTCAACACACGGAGTTGTACAGGGGCCTCACTGTGGCCGAGAACGTCATGACCGGCACCTACCTGGTCGGGAAGGTGTCGCTGTGGCGCGCACTGGTCGGTGGTGCGGAGTTCCGTCGTTCGGAGGCGGAGCGGTCCTCGGTGGCGCGCCACGCCATGCACTTAGTGGGTTTGCTCGATAAGCAGAACACACGGGCTGACGAGTTGTCGTACGGTGAGCAGAAGCTGTTGTCGATTGCCTTGGCCCTGGCGGCTGGCCCGCGACTGCTGCTGCTAGATGAACCGGCTGCCGGCTTGAACCACTCGGAGGCAGACCAGTTGCAGTGCACGCTGCAGCGCCTGCGCGACGAGGGCCTGACCATCGTTCTGGTGGATCACAACCTGAAGCTGATGATGTCTGTATGCGACCGAATGCTGGTCGTCAATCACGGAGTCCCGATCACGGTGGGCACACCGAAACAGGTTTCGGACAACCCTCAGGTCCGGGAGGCCTATCTTGGATAAGCAAGCGGGCACAAACCCCATCCTGGACGTGCAGGCGGCCACTGTAAGTTACGGCAAGACCGTGGCCACGCGCGGTGTCGAATTTCAAGTCAACGAAGGCGAAGTAGTCGCCCTGGTGGGTGCCAACGGCGCGGGCAAGTCATCGCTGCTGAAGGCAATTCTGAGCGTTGGCGGCAGTCTCCAGGGGCGCATCTCCTTCGGAGGCGAAGACGTGACTGAGCTGTCGGCCGAGCGCAAGGTGGCGTTGGGAATAGCGCTGGTACCCGAAGGGCGCCACGTGTTTCCCACGCTGACCGTGCTGGAGAACTTGGAGTTGGGTTTCAACCGCGGCACCCGTCACGACAAGCCGCGTCGGATCGAGCAGATGTACGCGTTGTTTCCGAAGTTGAGGGAGCGCCGCCAGCAGGCGGCCGGCACGCTGTCGGGCGGCGAGCAGCAGATGCTGGCCATTGGGCGCGCGCTGATGTCCGCGCCCCGTCTGCTGATGCTCGACGAGCCGACTCTGGGCCTGGCGCCATTGATCGTGGCCGACGTTGCCGCATTGCTCTCCTCGCTGCGCGCCCAGGGTCAGTCCATCCTGTTGGCCGAGCAGAACGCTCGAATGTCTTTGGGCGTATCGAACCGGGCCTATGTGCTCGCGCAGGGTGAGGTGGTGCAACAAGGCGAGTCGGCCGTACTTGCGGCATCGGACCACATACGCAAGGCCTACCTGGGGCTCTAAGGTTGGACATGGAACCAAGCACATCACGGGCGACGCCCGCGGCCACCCCAGCGACGGTCGAAATCGACCTGCCTAGCCTAGCCTGGGCAGATCAATACAAAATCCTGTCCAGCACCGTGATACCCCGGCCGATTGCGCTCGTCTCCACGGCCGGCCCGGCGGGTACCAATGCGGCGCCCTTCAGCTTCTTCAATGCGGTGGCGTTTTGCCCACCGATGCTGATGATTTCCATTGGTTCGCCCGCGGGCGGCGAGGGAGAAAAGCATACCCTGACCAACCTTCGGGCCAACGGAGAATGTGTCGTGCACATCGTGGACGATGCGAATAAGGAGCGCATGAACCGCTGTGCGCCCGAGTACCCGATCGGGGTCAACGAAATCGCACTTGCGGGGTTCACCACCATCGCCTCCACTATGGTGCAGCCGCCACGCATCGCAGAACTGCCGGTGCAGTACGAATGCAGGGTCCACAGCATCCAGCCGCTGGGTTCGCCGCCTTGCCATCTTGTGCTGCTGGAGGTGGTCGCTGCACACATTCGTCGAGATGCAATCGACGAGCGCCACCGCATTGACTTGTTGCGGCTCAATCCCATCGGCCGGCTTTCGAGCCCTGGCATGTACACGCGTATCACGGACAACTTCCGAATGGACGTGCCGGCAATCTGATCTCGTTTGGAAATCGCCCTACACTCGAAATGTTTCGGTCACGAAACTACAGTTGTTGCATGAAACGAGATCGTCGATTATCTGGCGTGCTGCATTGCCTCCTGCACATGGCCGAAATGGATGGCCCGGCAACCTCCGAGTCCCTGGCCGCGGCCATGCACACCAATCCCGTGGTGGTGCGGCGGCTGATGGCGGGGCTGCGTGATGCCGGCTTTGTGGCGTCGGCGAAGGGCCACGGGGGGTGGCTGGGTGCTTTCCTGTCCGCTGGAGCACGTCACGCTGTGGGACATCCACGAGGCCGTGGGCTCGCCCGGTCTGCTGGCCGTGGGCCATCGTGAGCAGAACCCCACCTGCCTGGTCGAACAGGCGGTGAATGCCGCGCTGCACGACGCTTATCGCCAGGCGGAAGCGCTCCTCCTGACCCGCCTCGGCACAGTCACCCTCGCGGCGCTGTGCGGGGACTTCCACCATCGCATGGACAGCGGCCACCATTCCCTCGAGGAGATATCGCATGGAACTTGACGCAGTCGTCGTCGGCGGCAGTTTCGCCGGGCTGTCCGCAGCGTTGCAGCTGGCGCGGGCCAGAAGGCAGATTGCCGTGATCGACAATGGCCAGCGCAGGAACCGTTTTGCGCGAGTCTCGTATGGCTTTCTGGCCCAGGATGGCCGGCCTCCGGACGAGATCCATGCGGAAGCGAAGCGGCAGCTGCTGAGTTACCCGGCCGTGCGGTGGCTGGACGGTGCGGCGCACTCCATCCACAGGAGCGGAGAAACGTTCGAGGTGGTCACCGACAAGGGCGCGCAGCGGTCGAAGCGCATCGTTCTTGCCACGGGCGTGGTCGATCAACTGCCGGACGTGCCGGGACTGAGCGAACGCTGGGGAAAGTCGGTGTTTCATTGTCCCTATTGCCACGGCTATGAACTCCGAAACGGCCATATCGGTGTCCTGGCGGTGGGGCCGGTGTCCATCCATCAGGCAATGCTGCTGCCCGACTGGGGAGCGGTCACCCTGTTCTTGAACGATACCCTGACGCTGGACTCAGATCAGGAGCAGGCATTGGTGTCGCGCGGCGTAAGGATCGAGCATGCACGGGTGGTTCGCGTGAGCGGGCGTGCCGTAATACAACTCGTTGGCCAACGCGAGATCGAGCTGGACGGCATTTTCACAGTCAGTCGCACGCAACCCGCCAGCCCGCTGGCCGAGCAGCTTGGTTGCGAGTTCGACCACGGCCCACTGGGCCCGTTCGTCAAGACCAATGCGCAACAAGAGACTACCGTCAGCGGCGTGTTCGCTTGCGGGGACGTCGCCCGCGCAGCCGGCAACATTGCAGTCGCAGTCGGCGACGGATCAATAGCGGGCGCCGCTGCGCACCGCTCACTGGTTCTCGAGCCGTAGGGCAGCTAGAGTTAGGGTTTGGCGAGGCCTGCACGGCGACCATGAGTCGATAAATTCTTCGAACAGGGGGATGAAAACTTCAGGCGATTCGTACGCGCCAAAATGGGATGCGCCCTCGAGCACGACGAAAGTGGCCTTGCGCATTGTGTCTGCAATTTGTCGGGTCACCGAAACGGGAATGCTCGCGGGTTCAGGCCAAGCGATGCGACTGGTGAAGTCAAACATAGTAAATCCACATAGGCCGGGACGTACGTTTGGTTCCGTTTGGCGTGCGATGCGCGGTTTAGTAGAAAGGTGAGTCGGAACATGTAGACGGCAAGGCGCCGGACGAAGTTCGTAGCAAGCCGCTTCAGTAATTAAGCTCGAGCGCATACGACGTGAATACTGCACCCACGTCCAACTTGGGCCAGAAGCGGGGATCGCCCGCCACAGCAATGCAACTTCTGTTTGGGGCATCCTCGATTGATCTGGCTTTCGGTCGACAGCAGCCGTGCCTACCGCCTAAGCCCGCAGGACTAGAGTATGGGGCGTGGCCGGTCCAAGTGCTGCGCTGAGCCATCGGCGGTGTGCCGACAACGCGCGCAGGCATAACAGAAGAAGTAGGCAGTTCGAAGGACATGATCGAGCGCGTGGATAAGAAGTTCGATCTCAAGCCCAAGCGGATCGTGGTGGCTGAGACTGAACGGGACCAAATTCCCCTCGCCGGTCCCGGGAGAGCGCAGCAAGTAGCTGGCGCCCTTACAAGCCATCCTGGCATCGCGTGCTGGCTCTCATGGGCGGCGCGAGCTGCATGAGCGTGGAGCACGCATGAGCGCCGTCAATGTGGACAGACACTTATCAGCACAGCTAGTGTGTTGAGGCGGAGTTAGCGGTGCCCGCTTTGCTGTGTGACGGCTGCTTGGGGGGGCGAAAGCAGACGTGCCTAGCGAGGAACCGGCCGAAACCCGATCAACTAGTGTTGGGGAGGGCCGATCCAGGTGCTGCGCGGAGCAGCGTGGTGGTTGCATAATGCTGTGGGTTGGTCGGATGGTCAGTGGTTCGAAGCCACTTTTGCCGTCGAATCAATGGTCAGTTTGGTGTACCCCAGCGTGTACCCCACGAAGGTGGACGGCAAGGAGAGCAAGGATTGGCGCGGTTCGGGCCGGGTTTTTCGATTCCGCCCCAGGCCACCAGATTTTGAACGCCTCAGTACTTCACGGTGCTGAGGCGTTTCTGTTTGCCGGGCCGCATTTTCAACAAATCAGACCTTCGTCGGGCGCCTCCAATGTGAAGCTGAAGCATGCGCCTTCTCCCGCCCGCCCGGTTGCCCAGATCCTCCCCCCGTGGTGCGTGATGATTCTTTGCACAATGGCGAGGCCGATGCCGGTGCCTTCGAATTCCGTCGGGGTATGCAAACGAACAAACGGCTTGAAGAGGCGGTCAGCGCTTTCCGTATCGAAACCAGCCCCCTTGTCTTCGACACTGACGGTCCGCCGCCCTGGTTCGCTGGATGTGCTGAAGATCCGAATGGAGGTGGTCGCGCATTTTCCGGAAAACTTCCACGCATTGCGAATGAGGTTTTCCATCAGCTGGCGCAGGAGCAGCGGCTCCCCCAGAACCCACAAATGGGGCGGAATGTCGAGTGTCACCTGCCGGTCGGGTTCACCCTGGATCAACCTTCCGACAATCTCTCGAGCCAACTCGGCCAAATCCACGTGCTTGGGGGCCAAAGCGCTTCGTTTGATTCTCGCCAATGACAACATGGCGTCGATCAGGTCGTCCATGTGGCTGATTCCCGCGCGGATGCGCTTGAAAAAGTGCGCCAGTTCGGCGCGCGAGCCGACTTTCTCTTCAATGATGCGCGCGAAGCCCGCTATCGACGTCAAGGGCCCGCGCAGATCGTGTGCGATGGAATAGGAAAAAGTCTCCAGTTCCGCATTTGCAAACTCGAGCTCCGCAGTACGTCGCATGACTCGCGCCTCCAACTCCGCATTCAGCAGAGAGATCTGATGACGATCATTCGTGTCCGATGTCACATCGACAATCAAGCCCGCGATCCACATCACGGCACCATCAGGCGTGACCGTGCCTCGTTCCAACACCCATTTTTCGTGGCCATTTCTGTCGCGGATGCCGTATGTAATTTCATATCGCCCTTCATTGGACGACGCGGCCCGCCTCGCCGCCACAAGGCTTGAGCGATCCCCTTTGCGAACCAAGCCGCTCCATTTCACCCGCTGCGACGAGAACTCGTCTGGTGTGTATCCGCACAGTTGAACGGCGCCATCGCTGATGAAAGTGAATGTCGGGTCATCTTCGAGCAGGCACTGGAATGCCATTCCCGGCAAATTGGACAGGACGCCCGCCAGCAGCCGTTCAGAGGCGTTCAACTCCTCACCCAGTTGACGCGCTCGTGCTTCAGCCAGCCGTCGCTCCGAGAGGTCCCGAATAAAGGCGGTGAACTGGGCGACACCCGCGCCACTCTCCCTCGTGACCGTGAGCTCAATCGGAATGCGGCTACCGTCGGACTTCATCGCGTCCAGCTCGATTCGCCGTCCAATCCGCGGCGCGGTCAAGGAATTCCGATGGCGCCGCAGCCCCTCGCGGTGCGCCGTACGCATCTCCGGCGGCACGATCAGGTCTGCCAAATCCAGGCCAATGACATCCTGTCGCCGATGCCCGAAGAGGGACTCGGCGGCTGGATTGAACTCGGTGATCTGGTTGTCAGCGCTGATCGAAATGATCGCGTCAAGGGCCGACTGGACGATCGACCTGTACCGCTCGTCCCCTTCGCTCTGGGCGGCGCCAGCTACGGAGTTCACCAGTCCAGGATTCGCGGGGTCCGTCATGATGCTTCAGGCTGCATTGATGATTTCCGTCGCCCGCTCACAAAAGCGGACCGACGCCGTGGCGCCACAAAGATGCATTCCAACACACTGCGCGACGCTCGGGACAGTCATTTCCCTAGTGGCGAACGTGAAGGATGGCGATGCCCCGGCCTGGACGAAAACACTGCGTCAATCTACTGTTGAACCGTGCCCGGTAACGGCGTTACATTTCACAGGCTAGCGAACTCATCCATATCCTATGAAACGCCCATTGCCTGCCCGAAGCGACGCGTGGAAGCTGCGATGCTAGAGCAGGTCCGCATTCCGCAGTACCGCTGCCGGCAGGAGGCGCGGCCCCTGGTCTCCTTTTGCATCACCTGCAAGGACCGCCTGATCCATCTTCGCGAGACGCTGGCGCGCAACCTGGCCTGGCATGAGGGCGACCCGGACGTCGAGTTCGTCATCGTCAACTACAACTCCGGCGACGAGCTGCAAGAGTGGATCAAGGACAAGTACGGCCCGGACCTCGAGAGCGGCCGGGTCGTCCACTTCTTCAATCCCGAGCCTGCCGTGTTCCGGGCCAGCCACGCCAAGAACCAGGCCTTTCGGCTGGCGCGCGGCGCGATTCTGTGCAACCTGGACGCGGACAACTTCACCGGGCCGGGCTTTGCCGCCTATGTGCGCCGGCAGTTGCAGACCCTCGACTTTCTTTCCGGCGGGACCATCGTGAACGACCGGATCATCGCGACGAACGTGCGCGGCGTCGAAGGTCGCAATGTCGTGCCGCGCGAGCTCTTCTGGGCGCTGGGCGGGTTCGACGAGCACTTCAGCAACTGGGGATACGAAGACAGCAACCTGTCCGAACGAATGATGGCGCTCGGCCTCGCGGGACGCCTCATCGACGACGAGTACCTGTCATGCATCGATCATGGCGATGAGCTTCGCACGCGCTACTTCAGCAACAAGGTGACCGGCCGCAACACGGGGCGGGCTTTCGGAAGCTGCAAGGACAACTACGAAATCTGGCTCGAGAAAAAGGCATGCGGCCACGTGGTCTGCGCGCCCGACAAATTTGGCTGTGGCACCGTGCACAGGAACTTCGCGAGGGAGCCTCTGGTTCTGGGCCCCCGTTCGTGATCACGGTCTCCGTGGTCATTCCCTACTACGGCGAGCGTGCCGCACTGGAGCGCTGCCTGCAGTCGCTGGGGCGGCAGACGCTGGACAGGGAAGCGTTCGAAGTCATCGTCGTCAACAACCGGCCTGATCGCAAGCTCACGCTCGATGGCCGCCACTCGCATCCGAACATCGCCGTCGTCGACGAGGAGCGCCCCGGCTCCTACGCCGCGCGCAATCGTGGTGCCCAGCTCGCCCGTGGACGCTGGCTGGCGTTCACCGATGCCGACTGCGCGCCCGACGAACGGTGGCTGGAAGCCGGCCTGCATCACGCGGCTCGGCAGAATCCGCTGGGCGGCCACATCCAGCTCGTGACCACGGACCCGCGCTCCCTGGCCGAAAAATACGATACGGCCTTCGGGCTCAACCAAGAATCGTACGTGGAGAAGAGCGGCTTCGCGGCCACCGCCAACCTGATCGTCTCGAAGGCCACGTTCGACAGCGTCGGTCCCTTTGCTGCATCCTTGCGGTCCGCGGGGGACTGGGAATGGTGTTTGCGCGCTTCGCGGTCCGGTCATCCCATCGTTTACTGTGCCGAGGCGGTTGTTTGCCATCCCACCCGGACCCGGTGGCGGGCGATCGTTCAAAAGGCGCTTCGCGTGCAAGGCGGAATGCTCACTCTGCAGAGGGAGTTCCATCTCAGCCTCGCCCCCGGGGCCTGCCGTACGTTGATGGATGCGTTCTACCCCAGGCGTTATGTGGCCAAGATCCTCGCAATCAAGGCAGGCGGGGATCGCTCCTGGTGGCGTCTGTATCTGATGGCATGCCTCGTCAACGCCCTTGCAGTGGCCGAAACCTGCCGCCTGCGCCTGGGCGGTACGCCCTTGCGTTAGCCCTTCAAGCTACCCGCCCGTACACAATTCCCCAGTTGACGAGCGTTCCTGAAAGCTTGCCGTCGGCATTGCAGTGCGCCGAAACCGTGTCTGCGAGCCGTTTGCGATAGCCCTCCAAGTCGGCGGAGACCCGGTCGTAAAAGCCGCCGTACAGGTACGACAGCTGACTCCGGTACAAGTACTCGACATCAAAAGTGGCCGGCCCACCAAGCCGCAATCCATCCACATTGCTGAAGCCGCAGGCCGCTAAACGATCGGCGCCTCCGAGCTCCTTTACGCTCCTGCTGGCCCCAACCTTGCCATAGGTGGCGTTCAAGTTGGCGAGCCCCCGGTACCAGGGCTGATTCTGGATTGTCATCAGGGTGTGCGTGACCAAAACCTTGCCCTGCGGCTTCAGGTTGCGCTTCACGAGTCTTTCCAGGCTTTGCGGCTCGACCCAGTGGATAGCGGAACCGATCACGATGTGGTCAACAGGTTTCGCCAGAGAAATGTCTTCGTTGTTGACGTCGTGCAGCAGATAGGTGATGCCCGGCATGGCAATGCTGTTGTCCAACATCCGCTGGGAGCCATCGACCGCGTACACGCCCCCGCAGAACCGTGAAAAGCCCGAGGCCAATTCGCCGCGCCCGCAGCACAGATCCAAGAGGCAAGAATCCGCGGTCAGCCCCAGCTTCTGCGCGGCGGTGGCGAAGAAACTCGGTGCGTAAGCAGGCCGCCACTTGTAGAAATCGGCTATCTGCGAATGAGCTTCAATCGTCATCATTCAATTATGGCGCTCGGTTCGCTGCGAAGAAAAACCCGGCATGTTTTCCGAAATCATGTATGATGCGTGTCATGCGAAACGAAAAACACAGCGCCCGAACAGCTGCCAAGGAAGCCTCGCACGAACGCATCGTGTCGGTCGCGGCGCGGGCGATCCGGCGTAGCGGCTACGACGGCACGGGCGTTGCCGACATCATGAAAGAGGCAGGCCTCACCCATGGCGCGTTCTACGCCCACTTCCCGTCCCGCGAGGCCATGCTGGCCGAAGCGGCGGACCGGGCCTGCACCGACGTGGCCGCCACGGTGGCCAATTTCGTCGCAACGGTGCCCGCCGAAAAGGCGTTGGCAGCGATGGTTCACGCCTATCTCTCGCCGCAGAGCCTCGCCAACGTCGAGTCGGGCTGCCCCCTGCCGGCGCTGGGCTCCGAAACGCCGCGCCAGGCACCGGCAGTGCGGCGCGCAACGACCCGCTACGTCAAGGCGATGGTCGATCTGGTCGCCCGCCAGTCGCCCGACTGGGGGCAGGCCGGCGCCCACGAACGCGCACTCTTCACCGTCGCGGCCATGGTGGGCACGCTGCTGCTGGCCCGCGCCGTCGACGAACCCGCGCTGTCGAACAGTCTGCGCGAAGCCACGCTGAAGCACCTGGTGCCTGCCTGAATCACCAGGACCATTCGCCTTTTTCGCTCGCCCCAATATATGACGATCATCATGCAAAACGCCAATCAACAAGGAAAAACCATGAGGGCATTTGTCCTGGAACGCTACGGCAAAAAGCGCGAGTTGCGCCTGGCAACGATGCCGGCGCCGGAACTTCGCGACGATGAGGTGCTGGTCCAGGTGCATGCCGCCGGCGTGAACCTGCTGGACGCCAAGATCCGCAACGGTGAGTTCAAGCTCATCCTGCCTTATCAATTGCCGCTCATCCTCGGCCACGACGTGGCCGGGGAGGTCGTCAAGATCGGCTCGCGCGTGCGGCAGTTCAAGGTCGGCGATGAGGTCTACGCGCGGCCCGACGACTTTCGGATCGGAACGTTCGCCGAGCTCGTCCCCGTGAAGGAGGCATCACTGGCGCACAAGCCCAAGGCCCTCACGATGGAACAAGCCGCTTCCGTTCCCCTGGTGGCGCTGACCGCGTGGCAAGCGCTGGTCGAGATCGCCAAAGTGAAGAAGGGGCAGAAGGTCTTCATCCAGGCGGGCTCGGGCGGCGTGGGTACGTTCGCCATTCAGCTGGCCAAGCACCTGGGCGCAACCGTTGCCACGACAACGGGCACGAGCAATGTCGCGATGGTGAAGAGCCTGGGCGCCGATGTCGTCATCGACTACAAGACGCAGGACTTCGAGGAGGTCCTCAAAGACTACGACGTCGTTCTGCACAGCCAGGACGCCAAGACGCTCGAAAAATCCTTGCGCGTGCTCAAGGCCGGGGGCAAGCTGGTCTCCATCTCCGGGCCGCCCGATCCCGCGTTCGCCAAGGCGATCGGGGCGTCATGGCTGGTGAAACTGGTCTCGCGTTTGCTGAGCGCGGGCGCGAGACGCAAGGCAGAAAGCCGGGGCGTCGCCTACTCCTTCCTCTTCATGAAGGCGAGCGGCACCCAACTGCGCGAGATCACTCGCCTCATCGATGCCGGCGCCATCAGCCCGGTGATCGATCGCGTGTTTCCCTTCGAGTCGACCAACGAAGCCCTTGCCTATGTCGAAGGCGGCCGCGCCAAAGGCAAGGTCGTCATTCAGGTCAAAAATTGAAACAGGAGATTCCCATGAAATCCAAGAGTACTGTCGCCATCGTTACGGGCGCCTCGTCGGGCATCGGCGAAGCCACCGCGCATCGCCTTGCCGTGGCCGGCTACAAGGTTTACGGCACCAGCCGGCGGGGAACGCAATCGAGCGGACAACCCTTCGAGATGCTGCCCCTGGACGTGACCAGCGACACATCGGTCGAAGCGCTCGTCAAGGAAGTGGTGCGCAGCGAAGGCCGCATCGATCTGCTCGTGAACAACGCCGGTTTCGGCGTCGCGCCGGGCGGAGCGGAGGAAAGCTCGATCGAACAGGCGCAAGCCATTTTTGACACCAACTTCTTCGGCCTGATCCGCATGACGCGCGCTGTCTTGCCTCATATGCGACAGCAGGGCAGTGGCCGCATCATCAACATGAGCTCGGTGCTCGGCTTCCTGCCCATGCCGTACGGCGCGCTGTACGCCGCCACCAAACATGCGGTCGAAGGCTATTCCGAATCGCTCGACCACGAGTTGCGCACCAGGGGCATCCGCGTGAGCGTGGTCGAACCGGCGTATACCAAGACGCCGTTCGACGCGAACTTCCTCGAGCCCGACACCAAACTCGACGCCTATCGCGACGCCCGGGTCGCCGTGAACCAGAGGGTCAAGGAAGTAATGGCCACCGCGGACGCGCCCGGCGTTGTCGCCGAGGTCGTGCTGAAGGCCGCCCGTGCGGCAAGCCCGAAACTTCGCTACACGGCCGGTGTGCTTGCAGGCCGCCTGCGGCTGCTTCGCACTTACGCCCCAGTCGGCCTGATGGACGCCGGGATTCGCAAAGACCTTCGGCTCGACGCCGCGGCCCGATAGCCATCGATGTCAACGCCTGACAGCGCGGTTCAAGACCGAGAGTTCGGTCTTGCGCACGCCAACGCCGCACTCAAACGCTCGCTCGACCTGCTGGCGAACGAGTCGGACCTGGACGGATTCCTTGGCCGTGTGCTCTGCGACATCGGGAGTCGACTCGATGCGCCGCACATCTTGATGTGGCTCATGGACGGCAAGTCGGGCACTGCGGTGCCGAGGCTGGCCTGGTCGGAGGCGTGCGGCCCCGGCAGCGCTGACGACCTGCTGGCGCCCGACACAATGGACGCGATGCTGGCGGTCGTCGAGCGGCTTGATCCCGGCGAGCTTCCGGCCGTTCACGCCACGATGCTTCACCTGCCGCTCTTGATCGGAGACGACCATCTCGGCGGCATCTCAGCGCTGTTGGCGCAAACCGGGCAACCGTCTGTTGCCGAGATTGCGTGGGTTCAGGCGCTGGCCCACCAGGCCACCCTGGCGCTGCGGCTCGACTTCCTGTCGACCGAACGTGAAGCCGCGGCCGTGTTGAAAGAGCGCGCAAGGATCGCCCGCGAGATCCACGACGGAATCGCCCAGACACTCATCGGGATCAACCGGCACTTGCACGGTGCCTTGGCGCATACCGACTGCCCGGCGGTTGCCAGCGCCATCGAACTGGCAAAGGACGGCCTCGCCGAGGCACGTCGCACGATGAAGGCGCTCGGGCCTCACCAACTCAGCAACATGACGTTCCTCGACGCGGTTCAAGAAGTCGCCCGGAAAGTCATTCCGCAGCAGATCGAGTTCCTGCTTTCCTCGACAGGAACATGGCCGGCGCTTCCGCCCGAACGGGAAAGCAACTTGTTCCGCGTGGTCCAGGAAGCATTCAACAACGTCGCGAAGCATTCGTCCGCCACACGGTTGAACCTCGAAGTTTCATCGGCGCCTGGCGAGGTGAGCATCCTCATCCAGGACAACGGGTGTGGCTTCGACGTTCGTGGCGGGGCAACCGGCGTTGGCCTTGCGAACATGCGCCACAGAATGGACGCGATCGACGGGTTCTTCCAGCTGGTGAGCGCCCCCGGATCCGGTACTCAGGTCCTAATCCGTCTGGCTTGCGCTTGAGCCTGATCACAGGCACTTGAAACCCATGGCCCCGAAAAAGATAAGAGTCCTGGTCGCCGATGACCATCCGGTGGTGCGCAAGGGCTTGGTGGAGATGCTCAATTCCGATGCACGACTGGAAGTGGCCGGCGAAGCCACGAACGGGCTAGAGGCCGTCGAGCGTTACAAGAGCAGCCGCCCGGATGTCGTCATCATCGATCTGTCCATGCCGGAGATGGACGGCATCCAGGCCATCGAGGCCATCCGCGCGTTCGACGCGAAAGCCAAGGTCATCATCATGACCGCTGCCGACGGTGATGACGACATCTACCGGGCCCTGCGCGCCGGTGCCAAGAGCTACCTTTTGAAGGATGCGACGGATGAAGAGGTCATCAAGGCCACCCTCCTGACGATGGACGGGCAACGGTATCTGGCCCAAGGCGTTGGTGCGAAGCTGGCCGATCACTTGAACTTCATCCAGCTGTCGGAGCGCGAGCTGGCCATCCTCAAGTTCATGGCCGATGGGCTGAGCAACAAGGGCGTCGGCCGCATGGCGGGTATCACGGAAGGCACGGTGAAGTTTCACGTCAACAACATTCTCACCAAGCTGCAGTGCGCTTCGCGGACCGAAGCCGTTGCCCTCGGCCTGAAGCGCGGACTCATCAAACTGGACTGAGGATGGGCCAACTGCCCTATCCAAAGACAGGGAGCAACCCACAGCGAACGCATGGTGCGGTTGCGCGAATGGGAAGCGAAACTTCCCGCTGCAAGAAGGAAGCTCGCGGAGTTGTCTCCGCGCCGTGCGCAGCCGCGCTGTTCCCTCTTCATTGATTGCTCACCCTCTACTTCCAACCACCAAGGACTTCTCTCATGAAAGCAACCCGCACCCTGCTCGGCGCCGCCGTACTCGCGGTGATCTGCGCCACCTCTGTCAACGCGCAAACTGAATCGCGCGAGCAGGTCAAGGCCGAAACGAAGGCTGCCGTCAAGGCTGGAGCCATCCCCGCAAGCGAGACGCCCAACCAGCAACCGGCCTTGAAGTCCACCAAGACACGTGCCGACCGCAAGGCCGAAACCAAGGCGGCGAAGGCGAAGGGCGAAGTCAACAGCGGCGGCGAAGCAAATCCGGCCGACGGAAAGGCCAAGTCTGCGGGCCCGACGGCCAAGCGCAGCGATGTGAAAGCGGAGACGGTCAAGGCCGTCAAGGCCGGCCAGACCACTTCCGGCGAAAAGTAAAGCCTGAAAAAGCGTGCGGGGCTCGAAGGCTTGGGAAGAGCGAGGCCGATGAGGGTCGCCATGCCGCTTCCATGGCGCTTTCTGCTGCTGGCCCTCGCGACACTGGTCGCGGCCTGCGGCTCCTTGCCCCCGCGCGGCGATGTGCCCGTGTCACGGGCCATCGCCCATACCGCCGACACCCCTTTGGCGCGGGTCGCCGAATCGAGCCGGCCCATCGAGGCCGCGCCGTCCGGATTCCAGTTGCTGCCTTTGGGCGAGTTCGCCTTCGACGCGCGCGTGGCTTTGGCGCGCCGGGCCGAGCGCTCGTTGGACCTCCAGTGCTACTACATCGGCCGCGACGAAGCGGGCCACGCGTTGCTGCGTGAACTCCGCGACGCCGCGCAGCGTGGCGTGCGGGTGCGCCTGCTGGTGGACGACTTGCACGCCGCCGACGTGGACGACCTGCTGGCCGGGCTTGCCGCGCATCCCAACGTCGAAGTCCGCCTCTTCAACCCGATGCCGCTGCGCCGCGGCACGGCGTTGTTCCGCCTTCTATTGTCGAAGGGCGAATTCCAGCGGCACAACCGACGGATGCACAACAAGCTGTTCGTGGCCGACAACGCCGTTGCCATCTACGGCGGCCGCAACGTGGCCGACGAATACTTCATGAGGAACCACGAGGCGAACTTCATCGACCTGGACGTTCTCTCCACCGGCCGCGTGGTGGCCGATCTGTCGGACGGGTTCGACCGCTACTGGAACAGCGAACTGGCATGGCCGGTGCAGGCGGTCATGGGCAAACCCGCCGACGCGGCGAGCGCTCGGCAGAGGTTCGATAGTGCGGTGGCCGATGCGCAGATCGACCCACCCGAAATCCCGGCGGACCCAATGGGCCATGCGACGATCGAAAACCAGCTGCAGGAGGGGCGCTTGGTGATGGCCTATGCCACGGCGCAGGTGCATGCCGACCCGCCCGAAAAAGCGGAAAGCCGTGAGCTGATCCTGGAGCCGACGCAGGCCGTACGCGGGTTGCTGGACGCCTTTTCCGCCGCCCGGGAAGAGGTGGTGCTCGTGTCGCCGTATTTCGTGCCGAACGCGATGGTCGGCATGCCGCTGCTGCGCACTGCGCGCGAGAACGGCATCCACGTCGTGCTGATCACCAACTCGTTGGGTTCCACCGACGAGCCGGTGGTACACAACGGCTACTCGATCCATCGCGTGGAAATGTTGCGCATCGGCATGGAGCTGTATGAAGTCAGCCCGACGCAGGCCCGTCAATCCCGCCGCTTCGGCGACTTTGGCCGCTCGATTCCGAGGTTGCATGCCAAGGCGGCGATTGTCGATGGCCAACGCCTGCTTGTCGGCTCCGCAAATCTCGACGTCCGCTCGGCGGTGGGCAACACCGAGCTAAGCGTCGTGATCGACAGCCCGGCGCTGGCAGGCGAGTTGACCGCCAGGATGGCCAGCGACCGTTTCTCCAGCGTGTACAAACTGCGCCTGTTGCCCGACCAGAAGACAATCGAGTGGACGCACACCGACGAGCAAGGCCAGGTTCGCGCGACCACCGATGAACCGGACAACGGCCTGTGGTTGCGCGCGAAGCTGTGGTTGCTATCGCTGCTGGTGAATGAACGCGATCTGTGACCTAAGCGATCGGCAGTTCGGTCGTCGAAAGCACCTGCTTCAAGACGACGAAGGTGCGGATCTGCCGCACCCCAGGAAGAAAGAGCAGTTCCGCCGCATGCAGGCGATTGAATGACTCGTTGTCCTGCGTGCGGACCGTCACGAAGTAATCGAACTCGCCCGTCACCACGACGCATTCCAGGCAGCCGGGCACCTTCTGCACAGCCTTCTCGAAGTCGGCGAAGGACTGCGGCGTGGAGCGGTCGAGCACCACGCCGATCACCACCATCATCCCCAGGTTCAGCGGCGCGGGGTTCAGCAGGGCGACGATGCGCTGCACGAAGCCCAGCGACTTGAGCCGCTCCACGCGGCGCAGGCAGGCGGCCGGGCTGAGATGCACCTTGGCCGCCAGGGCCACGTTGGAAACCGATGCGTCGCGCTGGAGCAATCGCAGGATCGTGCGGTCGACGCGATCCAGCTGCGAAGGCGCGGCGGCGGCCTCCTTCGGTGGACGCACTTTTATTCTGGATTGGGTCGCCATGGCACAACTCCTGGAAGTTATCGAGGTCAGCGTCTCAATATTAATCGCAGAGAACCGATCACATTGCAACCCTGTTGCGCGGCTGCCCAGATAGCATTTCATTCACTACCTCAAGCAACTCGCCGGCATGCCTTCCATCTTCGCCAGCTGGGATTCCTGGATCTCTCCAACCGACCACACGACTGCCATGAACCTCGACAAGTTTCCTCGCCACCCGCTCACCTTCGGCCCCACGCCCATCCAGCCCTTGAAACGGCTTAGCGCCCACCTGGGCGGCAAGGTGGAGCTCTATGCCAAGCGGGAAGACTGCAACAGCGCCCTGGCCTTCGGCGGCAACAAGACGCGCAAGCTGGAGTACCTCATCCCCGAAGCGCTGAAAGGCGGTTACGACACGCTGGTGTCGATCGGCGGCATCCAGTCCAACCAGACGCGGCAGGTGGCCGCGGTGGCCGCGCACCTGGGCCTGAAGTGCGTGCTGGTGCAGGAGAACTGGGTCAACTACTCCGACGCGGTGTATGACCGCGTGGGCAACATCGAGATGTCGCGCATCATGGGCGCGGACGTGCGGCTGGATGCGGCCGGCTTCGACATCGGCATCCGGCCCAGCTGGGAGCAGGCGATGGAAGACGTGCGCCGTGCCGGGGGCAAGCCGTACCCCATCCCGGCGGGATGTTCGGAGCACCCGCTGGGCGGCCTGGGCTTCGTTGCCTTCGCCGAGGAAGTGCGGCAGCAAGAGGCCGAACTCGGCTTCAAGTTCGACTACATCGTCGTGTGCTCCGTGACCGGCAGCACGCAAGCCGGCATGGTCGTGGGCTTCGCGGCCGACGGCCGGGCCGATCGCGTGATCGGCATCGATGCGTCGGCCAAGCCGGCCCAGACGCGGGCGCAGATCCTGCGCATCGCCCAGAACACCGCCGAACTGGTCGAACTGGGCCGCCCGATCACCGACAACGACATCGTGCTGGACGAACGCTACGGCGGCCCGGAATACGGCCTGCCGAACGAAGGCACGCTGGAAGCCATCCGGCTGTGCGCGCGGCAAGAAGCCATGCTGACCGACCCGGTGTACGAGGGGAAGTCCGCGCACGGAATGATCGACATGGTCCGCAAAGGCGAATTCCCCGCCGGCTCGCGCGTGCTGTACGCCCACCTCGGCGGTGTACCGGCGCTCAACGCCTACAGCTTCATTTTCCGCAACGGCTAGGGCCTGGCGGGCCCTGGACAACGCGGCCCGGCGCCGCATCGAAAAGGAGAAGGCACGATGATGAAATCAACGCTCTCGAGCGGCGCGATGATGGCCATGGCGCTGGCCTTGCTGGCGCCCTGGGCCAGCGCCCATGCGCAAGCCTATCCGGCCAAGCCGATCCAGCTGGTCATTCCCTTCCCTCCAGGCGGCGCCACCGACATCGTCGGCCGGCTGGTGGGCAAGAAGCTGGGCGAGCGTCTGGGCCAGCCGGTGGTGATCGAGAATCGCGCCGGTGCCGGCACCATCATTGGCGCCGCGTTCGTTGCCAAGGCGCCGGCTGATGGCTACACGCTTCTCATCAGTTCCGGCTCCACCTTCACCGTCAATCCGGCGCTCAACGCCAAGCTGCCCTACGACCCGATCAAGAGCTTCGAGCCGATCGGCCAGGTGGCGCGGGTGCCTCTGCTGGTCCTGGCCCATCCCGGTGTTCCGGTCAATGACTTGAAGCAGTTGGTCGCGGCAGTGCAGCGCACGCCGGACAAGTACGTCTTCGGATCGTTCGGCAACGGCACCACGGCGCACTTCACCGGTGAATTGCTGTGGGGCGCGGCCGGCATCAAGCTGACGCACGTTGCCTACAAGGGCAGCGCGCCGGCAATGAACGACCTGCTCGCCGGCCAGATCCCTTTCACGGTCGACACCGTCGCGGCAGCGTTGCCGCATCTGAACGCGGGGAAGGTAAAGGCCATCGCCGCCACCGGTGCGCGCCGCGCGACCCAGTTGCCCAATGTGCCGACCGTGGCGGAGAGCGGCTTTCCCGGCTTCTCGGCCGACTCCTGGCTGGCCATTGCCGCGCCGAAGGGCCTCGCGGCGGATGTGAGGGCCAGGCTGCAAAAGGCACTGGCCGACACGATGAAGGACGCCGAAGTCCGCGACAAGCTCATCGCAAGTGGGCTCGAGCCCGCCTATGAGCCGGCCGCGGCCGTCGCGGCGCGCATTGAAGACGAGCTCCCGCGCATGCGTGCGATCGCGTTGCGCGCCAACATCCGAGCTGAATGAACATGAGCATAGTCGGCGATGCGTTGGTGACCACTTCCGCAGTCGAACTGCGGCGCATGATCGAGGACCTGCAGATCTCCCCCGTGGAACTGCTCGAAGCCTGCATCGCGCGCATCGAGGCGGTGAACCCGTTCGTCAATGCCATCACTGCCACCTGCTTCGAGCGTGCGCGTAGTGAGGCCAAGGCCGCCGAGCGTGCGGTGCTGAAGGGCCGTCCGCTGGGCCTGCTGCACGGGCTGCCCATCGGCGTCAAGGACCTGGAGGCGACTCAAGGTTTACTGACTACATTGGGTTCCCACTTGTACCGTGACCATGTGCCGGCCGCCGACAACGTACTCGTCGCGCGGCTGCGCGCCGCCGGCGCGATCGTGGTCGGGAAGACCAACGTGCCCGAGCTGGGTGCGGGCGCGAACACGCGCAACGACGTCTGGGGCGCTACCGGCAATCCGTTCAACCCGCGGCTCAACGCGGGTGGGTCATCGGGCGGTTCGGCGGCGGCATTGGCGTGCGACATGCTGCCCGTGTGCACCGGCTCCGATACCGGCGGCTCGCTGCGCATCCCCGCCGCGTTGTGCGGCGTGGTGGGCTTTCGGCCGTCGCCCGGAATCGTGCCGAGTTCGCGCAAGCTGCTCGGCTGGACGCCGATCTCCGTGGTCGGCCCCATGGGCCGCACGGTCGCCGACACCTGCCTGCAACTGGCGGCCTCGGCCGGGGTTTCCGTGGGGGACCCGCTCAGCTATCCGCTGGATCCCGCCGGCTTCCTGCAGCCGCCGGAAGTGGACCTCGGGGCCTTGCGCGTCGGATGGACCGAAGACTTCGGCGCCTGCGACGTCGACCCCGGCATCCGGCAGGCGTTCCGCCGCAAGATCAGCGCGATGAAGCACCTGTTTCGCAGTTGCGAAGAGGTGCGCTTCGATCTCGGCGACGTGCACCGCTGCTTCGACGTGCTGCGCGCGGAAGCGTTCGTTGCGGCCACGCGCGACGCCTATGCGCGCGACCCTGGCAGCCTGGGACCCAACACCCGCGCCAACTACGAGATCGGCGCCGCGATGAGCCTGCTCGACAGCGCCTGGGCGCAGGCCGAGCAGACCCGCATCCTCGCCCGCTTCAACGCCGCGATGTCGAGCTACGACGTGATCCTCTCGCCCACCACGCCCGTGACGCCTTTTCCGTGGACGACGTTGCATGCGGACACGATCGCCGGCGAGCCGCAGGCCAACTACTACCGCTGGCTCGCGCTGACCTACATCGTGACCCTGGCCACGCTGCCCGCATTGAGCCTGCCTTGCGGGGTCGACCATGCGGGGATGCCGTTCGGCCTGCAAGTCGTCGGCCATTTCCGCGCGGACCATCGCTTGCTCGGCACGGCAGCGGCGCTCGAACAGGCCTTTGCCGGCTCCGATGAACTGCGCCGGCCGCGTCCGGTGCTGGGCGAGCTGCGGGCGGTCGAACCCGCGTTGACGTCGATCGTGTCGGCGCCGCCGGACCGGGCCGGTGGTGGGGCTGCCGTCCCTGTTTCAGCGGCCTGACTGCCAAGCCTTACGCAAGATCGAAGCGGTCCAGCTCCATCACCTTCACCCACGCAGCGATGAAGTCACGAACGAAGTGCTCCTGTGCGTCGCGGCCGGCGTAAACCTCGGCCAGAGCCCGCAGTTGCGAGTTCGAGCCGAAGACGAGATCCGCCACCGTGGCCGTCCAACGCAACTCGCCCGTGGCCCGGTCGACTCCCTCGAGCACGCCGTCGATCTGCGGCGCTTTGCGCCACTGTGTGCCCATGTCGAGCAGGTTGACGAAGAAGTCGTTCGTCAGCGTGCCCGGGCGCTGGGTGAACACGCCGTGCTGCGACCCGTCGAAGTTGGCCCCCAGCACGCGCAGCCCGCCGACGAGCACTGTCGTCTCCGGCGCGCTCAGCGTGAGCAGTTGGGCCCTGTCGATCAGCAGTTCGGCCGCGCTGCCCGCCATGCCTTTGCGCGCGTAGTTGCGAAAGCCGTCGGTCAGCGGTTCGAGTACGTCGAACGAGGCGACGTCCGTCTGCTCCTGCGCGGCATCCATTCGTCCCGCGGTGAAGGGCACGGTCACGTCCTGGCCGGCCTTCTTCGCCGCAGCTTCCACCGCGGCGCTGC
This sequence comes from Ramlibacter sp. WS9, assembly GCF_003797765.1. Classification (GTDB taxonomy): domain Bacteria; phylum Pseudomonadota; class Gammaproteobacteria; order Burkholderiales; family Burkholderiaceae_C; genus Ramlibacter. Next base: position 81,408 of record NZ_RKMB01000001.1, read on the forward strand.
CGCCCAGCACGATCAGGTCGGCCAGGGACACTTTCTTGCCACCCGTCCGCGCAGCATTGAAGTCCTGTTGCACTTTCTCCAACACGACGAGCACCTCGGCCAACTGCGATGGCTGGTTCACCTCCCAGTCTTTCTGCGGCGCCAGGCGAATGCGCGCGCCGTTCGCGCCGCCGCGCTTGTCGCCGCCGCGGAAGGTGGCGGCCGACGCCCAGGCGGTGCTGACAAGGCTCGCCACCGAAAGACCGCTCGCAAGGATGCGTTCCTTCAGCGCCGCGATGTCCTGCGCGTCGACCAACGCGTGATCGACCGCGGGGATCGGGTCCTGCCAGATCAATTCTTCCTGCGGCACCAGCGGGCCCAGGTAGCGCGCACGCGGTCCCATGTCGCGGTGGGTCAGCTTGAACCAGGCGCGGGCGAAAGCGTCGGCGAAGGCTTGCGGGTCTTCGAGGAAGCGGCGCGAGATCTTCTCGTATGCAGCGTCCGCGCGCAGCGCCAGGTCGGCGGTGGACATCATGGGCGCGTGACGCGTCGCGGGGTCATGCGCGTCGGGCACCGTGCCTGCCCCAGCGCCGCCCTTGGGCGTCCATTGCTGCGCGCCCGCGGGGCTGTGCGTCAGCTCCCACTCGTAGGCGAACAACGTTTCGAAGTACCCATGGTCCCAGCGGATCGGGTTCGGCGTCCACGCACCTTCAAGGCCGCTGGTGGTGGTGTGCACGCCGTGGCCGCCGCCGAAGCCGTTCTTCCAACCGAACCCCTGATCCTCGATGTCAGCGCCCTCCGGCTCGCGCCCGACCAGGCCGGGGTCGCCCGCGCCGTGCGCCTTGCCGAAGGTGTGGCCGCCGGCGATCAATGCCACCGTCTCCTCGTCGTCCATCGCCATGCGGGCGAAAGTGTCGCGGATGTCGCGTGCCGAGGCCAACGGGTCCGCTTTGCCGTTCGGGCCCTCGGGGTTCACGTAGATCAGGCCCATCTGCACCGCGGCCAATGGGTTGGCCAGTTCGCGCTCGCCGCTGTAGCGCTCATCGGCGAGCCACTTGCCTTCCGGGCCCCAGAAGATGTCTTCGCCCGGCTCCCAAACATCGGCGCGGCCGCCGGCGAAGCCGAATGTCTTGAAGCCCATGGATTCCAGTGCCACGTTGCCGGCGAGGATCATCAGGTCGGCCCATGAAATCTGCCGGCCGTACTTCTGCTTGATCGGCCACAACAGCCGGCGCGCCTTGTCGAGGTTGCCGTTGTCGGGCCAGCTGTTGAGGGGCGCGAAGCGCTGCGTGCCGCTGCCCGCGCCACCGCGCCCGTCCAACGTGCGATACGTGCCAGCGGAGTGCCAGGCCATGCGAATGAAGAGGGGCCCGTAGTGGCCGTAGTCCGCCGGCCACCAGGGCTGCGAGTCGGTCATCAGCGCGTTCAGGTCACGGATAACGGCGGCCAGGTCCAGCCCCTTGAACGCCTCGGCATAGTCGAATGCCGGGTCCATCGGATTGGACGACGAGGAATGCTGGTGCAGCACGGACAGGTTCAACTGCTCTGGCCACCAGCCGCGATTGCCCGGGTGCGCGGCCTTCGGCGAAGGGGTGGGGCTGTGAAACGGGCACTTGGACTCGGACATAGATGGCTCCTATTGATTGCTTGCTATTGATAGCAACGCCAGTCTAGGGGCCGGCCGGCCGAACCACAACGCAAACGCTTCAATGGCCCCGATAGGCGATGCCCATCCGCCGCGCCGGACGCGAGAAGATCAGCCCGACGTGGCGAGATGGGCCATTTCGACGAACCATGCCACGCCCAGCGGCAGCACGTCGTCGTTGAAGTCGTAGCTCGGGTGATGCAGTGACGGCGCGGCGGGCTCGCCACGACGGCGGCCCTGGCCCAACCAGAGATAGGCGCCGGGCCTGGCTTGGAGCATGAAGGCGAAATCCTCGGACGTGAACGCAGGGGCGGGCGCCACGCCAGCCTCCAGGCCCACGCTCTGCGCCGCGCGCAATGCAAGAGCAGCCTCGTCTGGCGTGTTCAGCGTGGCCGGGTAGTAGCGGACGTACTCCACTTCGATCTCCGTGCCGGTGGCATGCGCCACGCCTTGCGCCACCTGCCGCAGCGCCGCCTCGATCGTGTCCTGCACCCCCGCATCGAAACTGCGCACGGTGCCCGTGAGCTCGACCGCGGAAGGCAAAACGTTGTGCGACTGCCCGCCGCTGATGCGCGTGACCGACAGCACCGCGTTTTCCGTCGGGGGGATGCGGCGCGAGGTGATGGTGTGCAACTGCGTGACCAGCTCGCTGGCGGCCAGCACTGCATCAGGGGTGCGATGGGGCTGCGCCGCGTGGCCGCCCCTTCCGCGAACGACGATGTCGAAGCGGTCTGCCGCCGCCATGATCGCGCCTGGGCGTGTCTGGGCCGTGCCGGCGGGCAGCTCCGGCCAGTTGTGCAGCGCGTAGACCGCATCGCAAGGAAAGCGCTCGAAGAGGCCGTCCTGCACCATGGCGCGCGCGCCGCCGCGGCCTTCCTCGGCCGGTTGGAAAATGAAGTTCACCGTTCCATCGAAGTCCCGCGTGCGTGCCAGGTGACGTGCCGCGCCGAGCAGCATGGCCGTGTGCCCGTCGTGCCCGCAACCGTGGTGCACGCCGGGGTAGCGGCTGATGTGGGGCCGCACGCCTTGCTCGACGATGGGCAGCGCGTCCATGTCGGCACGCAGTCCGACGCTGCGGCCTCCGTTGCCCGAACGCAGGACGCCCACCACACCGGTGCTGCCGATGCCCTCGTGCACTTCCAGGCCCAGCTCGTGCAGGGCGGCGGCGACGATTTCGGCGGTGCGGTGTTCCTCAAAGGCGAGTTCCGGGTGGGCATGCAGATCGCGCCGCAGCGCGACCAGGTCGGGGATCAGGTCCGCGATCTCCTGCGATCGCGCGGCGCTCAGCATGCGGCTTGCGGCTGGCGCGTGGCCGTCACCATGTACTGCCCGGGCGTCATGCCGAACACGTTCTTGAAATGGCGCGAGAGGTGGCTCTGGTCATAGAAGCCCGCTTCGCTGGCCGCGGTGGCCGCCGGCATGCCATCGCGCATCAGGGCTTGCGCGCGCTCGAGGCGCAGCCGGCAGATGTAACGGTGCGGCGCCACCCCCACCTGCTGGCGGAACACCGTCGCGAAGCGCCACATGCTCAGGCCCGTCAACGCGGCGAGCTCCGACAGCGTGAGCGGCTGGTTCAGGTTCTCGCCGATGTGGTGCAGCACGCCTTGGATCGCGGCGGCGGAGCGGGCGGATGCAGGGGTGCGGGGCGGAGGGCTCATGCTGCAAGCGTAGGCCGCTCGCGCCGAACATGGCACCGCATGCATGCAGCAAGGCAGCAGCAAATGTCGAATCGGAATGCCGCGCGGGCATGTCATGCCGGGCTTGCCGGCCTGGGCTCTACGCGTGCGGTGGCTGGATCAGCCGCTCGATCGGGTAGTAGTTCTTGATGAACGGCGTCTTGATGACGATGTAGCTGAAGTACTTCTCGATGCCGATGTTCGCTTCCAGCAGCCCTTCGATGATCTCCTGGTAGTGGTTCACGCCGCGCGTGATGAACTTCAGGAGGTAGTCGTAGCCGCCGGAAACCAGGTGGCACTCCACGATCTCGTCGATCGGCCGGATGCTGGTCTCGAACTTGACGAAGTCATCGCGCTTGTGGTCCTGCAGCGTGACCTCGGTGAACACCAGCAGCGTGTCGCCGAGTTTTTCGAGCCGGATCTGCGCGCCGTAGCCGGCGATGTAGCCCGCCTGTTCCAGGCGCTTCACGCGAACCAGGCATGGGCTGGGGGAAAGGCCCACAGCGTCGGCGATCTCGACGTTGGTGGCCCGGCCGTTCTTCTGCAGGTGGCACAGGATCCGCAGGTCGAGACGGTCGAGTTTGGGGTTGCCGGTGGAGGTATTCATCTGTTCCTCTTTTATGCAACATCCAAGCCAGAGTCAAGCTATCGGGTCGATTGACGCTGTCGCAGCTTCAATAGCCCTGCGAGCGATCCACCACGCCTTCGAGCGGCAAGCCCGCGTCATGGCGGCGCAGATTGTCGAGCAGTGCCTCCGCGGCCGTCTCCGCCTGGGTGGCGCTGGCGACGTGCGGCGTGAGCCAGATGCGCGGATGGTTCCAGAACGGGTGGCCCTGCGGCAGCGGCTCGGGTTCACACACGTCGAGGATGGCGGCCGAAAGCTGGCCACGCTCCAGGGCCGCCAGCAGGTCGGGCTGCACCAGGTGGCCGCCGCGTGCCGCGTTGACCAGCGAGGCGCCCGGCGGTAGGGCGTCGAAAATGCGCCGGTCGAGGATGCCCCGCGTTTCGGGCGTCAACGGCAGCAGGCACACCAGGATGTCGGTTCGGGCCAGAAAGTCACCCAGCTCCGCCTCGCCCGCAAAGGTGCGAATGCCCGGATCGTTGCGGCGCGAGCGGCTCCAGCCGGCGCAGTCGAAGCCGAGCTGGCGTAGTTGCGCGAGCGCCGCCCGCCCGAGAGTGCCCATTCCCATCACGCCCACGCGGCGCGAGGACGCCGGGCGCACGGGATGTTCCTTCCACTCGCCGCGTTGCTGCTGCTCGCGGTATTGCGGGATGCCGCGATGCAGCGACAGCACCGCCCAGCTCACATATTCGCACATGCAGGCCGTGAGGCCGGGCTCCACCATGCGCACGACCTGCAGCCCAGGCGGGAGCGCGGAGAGGTCGAACTGGTCCACGCCCGCGCCCACCGAAAACAGGATCTCCAGGTTGGGAAAAGTTTCCTCGAGCCGCGCCGGCGGCTCCCAGGCAGCGAGGAAGCGCACCTGCGCGGCATCGCCGACATCGGGCCAGAAGCAAAAGGGCAACTGCGGCATCTTGCGCGCGAATTGTTCGGCCCAGATGGCGCCCCGCTGCGCGGGGCCTTTGTAGAGAAAAGTCATCGTCAGCCCATGGATTGGCTGAGGAGCGCCCAGCCGTCAACGGCGGGGCCGCGCTCCAGCGGGCCGTTGCGCACCATGGTCGTGACCGTGTCCACCCGGGGCAGACCCTGCGCTTCGAGCCATTCGGGCAAGCCGCTGGAGGCGTCCACGTCGATGCGCACGAACTTGCCGGCATAGCGGCTGCACCAGTGGCCGACCAGCGCCTGCGCGCTGGTGAGATCGGGCGCCACGACGGGACCGATCAGATGGCCGCGCCCAAAGCGCCGCACGATGGAGAAACCCACGGCTTCGCCGCCGCGTGCGAGCACCACCGTCTCGCCTTCGGCCAGCAGCTGATGCAACGCGGCTTCGCGCGGCATACCCGCGGCACGGGCATCCAGGGCGACGAGTGTCTTGGCGTCGTTGCGTCCCAACGGGCGCAGCCGGTCGCCGGGGGCCAGTGCCACCAGTTGCGCTGGCGCGGCCAGGCCCTGGTGCTGCCGCACCTCGCCCACGATGTCGAAGCCCATCCGTTCATACAAACCGCGACCTTCGGCGGTGGCGTGCAGCAGCACCGTGCGATCTTCGATGCCCGCCATCACCGCGTGCATGAGGTGCTGGCCGATGCGCTGCCCCTGCATCCGAGGCGACACCATCACATGGCCCACCGATGCGTGCTGCTTGCCAAAGGGCCAGTGCAGCGCGGTGCCCACCAGTTGGCCATCGCGCAGTGCCGCCACGCCCAGGCCATGCGCGAAGCTGAAGCGCCAGTCTTCCACGCGGTGAGGCCACTGGAACTCGCGCGACAGCGCCTGTGCCGCCTCCAGGTCGTCTTCCCTCAGCCGGCGAAGCGTCACGCCGTCGGGCAGTGCGCGGCCCACCGCGGCAAGCGCGGCCTGAGGAATGAGCACGTGTTCGGACATGGCGTTATCCCTTCAATACTTCATTGTTTGACACATTGCTCGTGATGATGCGCGGCCCGGTGGGACGGCGGCTTGTACGAATTTGGCGTGGACGCTGCCCCGGTGCAGAACGGCACAAAGCGCCAGCGCGGCCCCTCACATCCGGAAAATGCTGCGCACCCGCGCCGCAGAACCGCAACATCTGCGGTGCCGCTTGCCTAGCATTGGTTCACTTGCCACTCTATCCACCCGCGAGACCACCATGATCTTCAAACCCAAGTACATCAGCTTCGATTGCTACGGAACCCTCATCTACTTTCGCATGCACGAAGTGGCGTACGCCATTGTGGGCGAGCAGTTGCCGCCCGAGCGCATGCAGCAGTTCATCCAGGACTTCAGCGCCTTGCGCATGGACGAAGTGATGGGCGACTGGAAGCCTTACGACCAGGTGCTCAAGTCCGCCTGGGCGCGCGTCTGCAAGCGCCACGGCGTCGCGTACCGCGACGAAGACGGGCAGAAGTTCTACGACGCCGTGCCCACCTGGGGCCCGCACACCGACGTGCCGTTTTCGCTCACGCGCGTGGGCAACAAGATCCCGCTGGTGATCCTTTCCAACGCGATGAACGAGCAGATCGACTCCAACGTCCGCAAGCTGGAGGCGCCCTTCCACAAGGTCTACACGGCGCAGGACGCCGGCGCCTACAAGCCGCGCCTGCAGGCCTTCGAATACATGTTCGATCAGCTGGGCTGCTCGCCCGACGACATCCTTCATGTTTCCTCCAGCCCGCGCTACGACCTGATGTCGGCGCACGACATGGGCATCAAGAACAAGGTGTTCGTCAATCGCGGGCACGAGCCGACGCCGAACGCGTTCTACTCGCACGTGGAGATCCGCGACATCAACGGCTTGCCGGCGCTGGTGGGGCTTTGAAATGAGCAACCTCACATTCTTCAAGCTGGACAACCTCGGCCCGGGCCGCGAAGGCGCACCCCTGCCGGAACGGTTGATCGAGGGCGATCCGCGCTTCTTGAACTGGGACGTGGAACAGACGGCTGACGGCAAGTTGCGCACCGGTGTGTGGGAAGTGACGCCCGGCACGATCCGCTCCATCAAGGGCGGCGTCTGGGAGTATTGCCACATCCTCTCCGGCGTGTCGGAGCTGATCGAAGACGGCAAAGAGCCCATCCGCATCCAGGCCGGCGACAACTTCGTGATGAAGCCAGACTACGTGGGCAAGTGGCGCTGCATCGAGACCACGCGCAAGATCTGGATCATCTACGGCAGCGCGTGACCCCATGAAGCTCGAATCGTTCTGGACGGACACCACCCCCGCCTTCGAAGGCCGCAAAGACGCGTTGCCCGCCAAGGCCGACGTGGTGGTGGTCGGTGGCGGCTTCACCGGCCTGTCGGCCGCCCGCGCGCTGGCGCTGCGCGGCGCGAGCGTCGTGGTGGTGGATGCGGGATCGGTCGCTGCCGAAGCGTCCGGGCGCAATGGCGGCCACGTGAACAATGGCCTGGCGGTGGACTACGCCACGGTCGCGGCGCGCGTGGGCACCGAGCGCGCGGCGGCCTGGTACCGCGCGTACGACAACGCCGTCGACACCGTGGAGCGCATCGTGCGCGACGAGGCGATCCAATGCGATTTCCGTCGCGGCGGCAAGCTCAAGCTCGCCTCCAAGCCCGCGCACTACGACGCTTTGGTGATGGGCTTCGAGCGGCTGCGCCGGGAAGCCGACGCGCAGGTCGAGCTGGTGGCGCCGGAGCGCATCATGAATGAAGTCGGCTGCGACCGTTTCGCGGGCGGGCTGCTGTTCAAGAAGAGCGCGCAGATGCACATGGGCCAGTTCGGCCATGGGCTCGCGGAAGCGGCGGCAAAGCGCGGCGCGCAGATCTACGACCACACGCAGGTTCAGCGGCTGCAGCGACTGAACGGCCATGCGCACCGCGTGCACACCGAACGCGGTTCCATCGACGCAAGCCAGGTGCTGCTGGCTACGGGCGCGACGCGCCTGGGTGCTTATTCGAGCTTCTCGTTCTGGCGGCGCCGGATCGTGCCGATCGGCAGCTTCATCATCGTGACCGAGCCGCTCGACGCCAATGCCCTGACGTCGCTGCTGCCGAAGCGCCGCACCTACACCACGACGGACACGCTGCACAACTACTTCCGCACCACGCCCGACAACCGGCTGGTGTTCGGCGGGCGCGCGCGCTTCGCCTTGTCGAGCCCGCGCTCGGACGCCAAGAGCGGCCACGTGCTGCGCGAGCAATTGGTGGCGATGTTCCCGCAGCTGCGCGACGTGCGCATCGACTACTGCTGGGGCGGCATCGTCGACATGACGCAAGACCGCCTGCCGCATGCCGGCGAGAAGGACGGCCTGTTCTATTCGATGGGCTACAGCGGCCACGGCACGCAGATGTCGGTGCATATGGGCGAGTGCATGGCCCGCGTGCTCGCGGGCGACCTCGGGGCAAACCCCTGGCGAAATAACCCCTGGCCGGCCATCCCCGGGCACTTCGGCCCGCCGTGGTTCCTGCCGGCCGTCGGCCTGTACTACCAGGTGAAGAACAAGTTCGCCTGAGGTCGGAGTCCACGCCATCAAGTGGCTGAGCAGGTGAAGCTCTCCGCCTTGCTTGGATCCCCGGTTCCGTTGTAGCGGGGAAACTTCGGATACTCGCACACGGGGCGCTGCAGTACGGGCGTGCTGCCGCCGGGCGCGAACTGGGTGTCGATCAGTTTGTCGGGGGCGGCGCTCTTCTCCACCCACGTGTCCATGGCCGCCAAGAGGTCGATCGCCCGTGGTTCGGTCGCGCCGTCCAGGTTGTGGCCCACCGACGGCGAGGTGAGCATGCGCGCAAAGCCTTGCACCATGGTCGCCCCCAGTCGCTGCCTGACCGAATCAAGATACTCGACCGTGCGGTACATCGAAACGCAAGCGTCGGACACGCCGTACCAGATCAGCAGCTTGCCGCCGTTGCCGGCAAAGGCCGAGAGATCGGGATCGGTGGCGTCGATCATCTGCGCGAGGCGAAAGTACTCGGCCTGGAACTTGGTGGGGTCGTGGTCGAGGAGGCTGAGGTTGGCGTTCCGTTCCACCAGCCGCGCGGCTTCCTGTGCCGCCATGAAGTTGAAGGAATCGCGTGCCTCGAAGCTGGTGCCGAACATGTATGCCTGCCAATCCGAGGTGGCCGCGCCCCCACGCCCGTAGCGCGGATAACCACGGGCACCGTTTGCCAGCGTGACCGGCGTGTCATGCGAGGTATAGATCAGGCGGATGGATTCGATCTGGCCGGGGGTGAGGCACGATGCGTTCTCCGCCCCGGTGCACAGCAGATCGGTTGGCACGTAGTGGCAGGCCTCCACATTTCCGATGATGCCGTCCTTGAGGCCGTCGAGCGAGTCGCACGCGGCCGTTTCAGCCCGGGCGTAGAGCGCAATCTTTTCGGCACTCAGCCAGTTCTCGGGTTTGGAGAAGATGTGCCTGAGCACCGTAGGGCCGAGGTTGACCTGGTGGGCTTGCTGGCTGATGGCGGGCTCCATCACGATCACGCCGTCATAGTCCTTGGGATACTTCTGCGTGGAGGCCAGGCCCGAGCGTCCGCCATTGGATTGGCCCATGTGATAGCGCCGGGTCGGGCGCTTGCCGTAGAACTCCGCGGCAATGGCGGTGCCGACCTCCAGCACGTAGTGGTTGGCATCGAAGGCGTGGTTGCGCAGTGCGACATCGCTGTTGCCCCAGGCAAAGGACTGGACCTGGTGCCCCGAGTCCGAGCTGATCTTGACGTAAGGGTTGGCGGATGGACCCACCAGCATCTGGTACCAGGGATCGTCCGTGGGAATGAACCCGTCAAAGGCTCCGCCGCCGATGGTGAGAGTCTTCCCATTCCACTGCCTTCCCTGCGGCAACTCCACGGCCCAGCGGATGGTGGACTCGGGCGACGAAACGATTTCGCCGCGCACGATGCAAACCTCGGGCAAAGTGCTCTCCGGCTTGCGGATCTCGGTGCTCGTGACTTTGGCGTTGTGCGGCAAGGCGCTGGCGCGGTAAGAGGTGCAGGCTTCGGCCAATGGCCTGGCCATCAGATCGGCGCTGCCGCCGTCCCCTCCGCAGGCTGTCAGGCCCAGAGCCGCCAGCGCACTCCATGAGGCCCAGCGCAGCCAAAGGCGATGGGCGGGTTTCGGACTAAGCTGGTTTCGCGGCGCGCCAGCGGTCGATTTCTTGGGGAACATGCGTCAGGTCTCCTGCGGTCTTGAGATGGTGTGTCAGGAGCCCGGCGTGGCCTCGCGAGCTCCTGCCGGTACGGTAGGAGAGAAGCCCGCCCGGGAACCCTCTGCAAATGCAGACGGTAGGGAAACTACCGAACCGGTGTACTGGCGACGATGGCGAGAGGGACTGCCGCGCCCCATCCACACCGTCTGCTCATCACTCCCTGCGGAGCGCGGCCACCAATTCCACCTTGTTCTGCACACCGAGCAGGGCATAGGCGTTGCGCAAGTAAGTGCGCACGGTGGCCGGAGTGAGGCCGAGTGTGGCGGCAATGTCCTTGTACGAATGGCCCTGTGCATAGAGCATGGCCGCGCCCAGTTCCCGAGGGGCCAAGGGGGAGTTGTGGTGGCGTGAAGGGATGGTGATCGCAACCAGCGGACCGCAGGGCTCCAGTCGCAGGCGGCAGGCCATGCCAATCGCCACCGTGCGGGGCAGCTTCCTGCCGATCGAGTCCATCAGGTCGGGCGGCAGTGCCGTGCCGGACCACTGCGGAAAGGCCGCATCCAGCGCCATGCCCACGCGCAGGCCCATGAACAGCAACTTGCCATCTTGGTCTGCCAGGGCATAGCTGTTCCAGGGCAGGCCTGCATGGGGCTGTTGCAGCCCCTCGAGGACACGCCTCCAGTGGAGCCGCAAATGCGAGACGAACTCGCCAAACAGCACCGCTTCCTGCGCGGAAAACGGAGCAGACGATGACATGCGGTACACCGAGACAAAAAACATCAGCCCGCTTTCCGGCAGGTCGACCGTGATCGCTATGCAATGAAACAGGCCATGCTTCCTGGCGAATGCCTCGATCTCAGGCGATGCCGCGCCGGGCTCCGGAGGCCCGTTTTCCATGAGGACCATGCCCAACCGGCGCATGGACTGCCGCGCGAAATCGTCGGCTGTGGAGAGCTGGTTCCACTCCTGCGCAAACCCCTTGCTGAGTCCTATGCTGCCGTGCATCCAGTTGCGCGGTGCGGCTTTCGAGCTGCCCCCCGACACCTCGCCCCACCATGCAGTGTCGAACGGCACCAGAGTGCGCAGGATCAATAGCGCATCGTGCAGCAGAGTCTGGGGCTTCGCCCTCTGTACCAGACCTGTCAGTTGCAGCAGGCTGGCACTGAGCGCACGCAGGGGTGCGTCCATCGGGGCTTCCTCCACGCCAAAACGGCTGCTCCCCCCGACGTAGTTCGACGTGCTATCCGGTTCACGCATGCACACGCCCATTCTTCAGTGTCTATGGACGGCTTGGCGCGACCGTGGAAGTTGCCGGGTCATGCGCAGCGTCAGCGCCATGCCGATGGCCACGCCCGCCAGCACGGTCGGGAAGAGCGCTTCCAACCCCAGCGAATCCAGCACCATGCCCGCCAGCAGAGGGCCGGACGCGAGACCGGCGGCGAAGGCAAGGCTGGCGATGCCCATCAGTCGGCCGGTCTTGTCACGACCTGCAACCGCCGCGAAGACGTACGGGACGCTGAAGTTCCAGGCCAGCGACAGCACGCAGCACCCGGCCGCGAAACCGATCGGGTTGCGCGCACCATGAAGCAGCCCGGCGCCCAGCAATATGCCCAGGTAACCCGCGACCAGCAGCGGGCGGTGCGGCAACCGGTTGCCGACGAGAAAAGCCAACGCCGCACCGACCAGCCCGGCGACGGTGGCGCCGGCCAGGATCTGGGCCACCCGGACTGGCGCTGTGTCGACCGCATATGCGGCGGCAAAGGGCCACACGGCACCCACCACCAGGTTGAACATCAGCGCGAAAGCCAGCGGCAAGGCGACCCCGTTTCGGTCGGCCGCCGGGGCCGCCGCGGCCCCGGGCTGTGCCGGCGGCATCCGCGCAGGGCCAACGCGGGAGAACAGGCGCGCCGTCAAAATGCCCACCACCCCGAGCGCCGTGCTCACGAGGAAAACGCCGCGCACGCCGTGTTCGGAGTCGGGCAGCGCGGCCAGGCCGACGAGCAGCGCGGCTCCGCTGGCCAGTTGGACAAAGGTGACCAGGGCATACAGCCGATCCGGGTTGCGCGCCCGGGCGGCCAGGCTCATGCCCAGCACCATCAGCATTCCCGCACCGATGCCGGCGATGCCGCGCGCGCCGACGTATTGGGCGAAGGAGGCCTGTGCCACGCACGACAACAGGCTGCCGGCGATGAACAGCGCATAGGCCCAGCGGGCCACGCGCTCGGCATCGGCGCGGCCAATCCAGGCGGCCGCCGGAAGCGAAGCGAGGCCCATCGCTGCAAGTTCAACGCTGAAGGCAGCGCCGGCTTCGCTCGCGGACAAATGGGCATCGTGCTGCAGGGACGCCTCGACGAGCGGCGCCACGTTGAGCATGACGACCGCCACCGAGGTCGCCAGCATGATGGCCATGGTTTGCGCGCCGCTCAGGTCGGTGGGAGATCCTGGCTCCGGTTGGCGGGCGGGGGTGTGCATCGGCGTCGCGGCAGTGGCTGGTCAGTATAGCTTTCCACCCTCCGCCGAAACCGATCCCACCGGGTCTGTGAAAAGGCGATAACCGTGTGGCTCCTCAGCGCAGCGAAGCAAGCACCCGGTCAACCATCACGCCTGACTGCCCCAGGTAGTTCGCCGGATCGCACAGCTTGGCAAGCGCCGGGCGGCCCAGGTGCTTGTTGATCTCCGGGTGCGCGGCGAGCAGGTCGAGCAAAGGGCGTTCCTGCTTCACGGCTTCGCGGCAGATGTCGTAGACCAGGTCATGGGCGTACTCGCGGCCGATGTGGCGGCCCAGACCCATCATCACCGCTTCGCTCATCACGAGGCCATGGGTCATGTCGATGTTGCGCCGCATCGCCTTGGCGTCCACTTCGAGGCCCTCGAGCACGAAGCGCGACTGCTTCAGCGCGCCCGCCATCAGGCAGAACGCTTCCGGCAGCACGATCCACTCGATCTCCCACGGGCCAGTCGATCGCTCGTGGTCCGCCACCATCGCGTCCATCAGCGCGGCCGAGTGCTGGCGAACCACGGAAATGGCGGCATGGATGTAGCAGCTGGAGATCGGGTTGCGCTTTTGAGGCATGGTGCTGCTGCTTCCGCGGCCGTGCGCGTAGGGCTCGTAGACTTCGCCGACTTCGGTTTGCATCATGAGCTTGACGTCCATGCTGAGCTTGCCGAGCGTGCCGCCCACCAGGCCCAGGAAGGCGCCCACTTCGGCGATGTTGTCGCGGATGGTGTGCCAGGCGATCACCGGCTGCTTCAACCCCAGTTCCGCGCAGAGCCCCGCTTGCGTTTCCATGGCGCCGGTTTCGAGCGACGCCAAGGTGCCCGCAGCGCCGGCGAACTCACCGACCAGCACGCGTTCGCGCAGTTGTGCGAGCCGCTCGCGATGCCGCTCGATGGCGGAGAGCAGGCCGGCCATCTTGTAGCCGAAGGTCACGGGGATCGCCTGCTGAAGATTGCTGCGGCCGATCATCGGCGTGTCACGGTGCTTCCTCGCATGACCGGCGAGGGCGGCCGAGATCGCCTTCAGCTCGCCATCGACGATGTCCAGGCCCTCGCGGATCTGCAGCACGGTGGCCGTGTCGGTGATGTCCTGGGTCGTGGCGCCCCAGTGGCAATACTCGCCGAGCTTGTCGCGGCACAGGGCGTTGAGCTGCGACACGACGCCGAGAATCGGGTAGCCGATCCGCTCCGTCTGCTGGCGCAGCTTCGCCATGTCGATCTGGTCGAGGTGGCAGTGGCTGATGATCTCGTCGGCAGCGTCTTGCGGGATCAGTCCAAGCTGACCCTGGACCTTCGCGAGCGCCGATTCGACGTCGAGGTATTTCTGCGTCCGGTTTTCGTCGGACCAGACGTGACGCATCTCGTCGCTCGAGAAGATGCCTTGAAAGATGGCGGAGTCGATGATGGTGGAGGCCATGGTTATGTCCTTTGATGTGTGAAGGGGGTCTGGCCGGCGCGTTGCAGTGTCCGCTGCGCCTGCAGCACGACAGGGCGGTCGATCATGCGGCCGTCGAGCTGGGCGGCGCCGGGGCTCGCGGCGTCGGCGGCGAGTACGCGCTGAGCCCACTCGATAGCTTCGGGCGCGGGCGCAAGCGCTTTGTGGAGGGGAGCGATTTGCCGGGGATGGATGCACAGCTTCGAGCCGAAACCGTGGCGCCGCGCCCAGACGAGGTCTGCGAGGAGCCGCTGCTCGTCGTCGAGCTGGGGCGTCACACCCGCGACGGGCGCCGGCAGATTGGCGGCGCGGCTGGCAACAGCCAAGGCTCCGGCGGCATAGACCAGGCCCTCCGAGTCCTGCGCGATGTCGATGTCCAGATCGAGCGCGTAGTCCAGCGTTCCGAACACGAGGCACGCCACACCATCGGCCTTTGCGACCTCGTGGGCCATTGCGATCCCACGCGCGCTCTCGATCAGGGCGAGCACGCGGCACGACGGCATGGCACTGCGAAGGGTGCTGACCTGGTCGGCGGATTCGGCTTTCGGAAGCATGACCGCTGCGGCGCGGATTTCCTGCAGCAGCGCGATGTCGTCGCCGAGCGCGCTGCTCTGCACATCGTTGATGCGAATGACCGTTCGCGCCCGATCGGAGTCGGACGCCGTCGCGAACCAGTTCGCGATCGCCTTGCGAGCGTCCGCCTTCTCCCCGGCGGCGACCGCATCCTCCAGGTCGAGGATCACAGCGTCGGCCCCGCTCGTGAAAGCCTTGGAGAACCGCTCCGGCCGGTTGCCGGGAACGAAGAGATAGGTGCGCGGCTGCATCAGATCGCTTCCGCGGCGCGCAAGGCACGCACCCCATCGGCGTCGATCCCCAACTCCTGCAGGATCGCCTCGGTGTGCTCGCCCAGCGCGGGAACCGGGTCCATGCGCGGCTCCTCGGCCCACGAGCCCGGGGGCAGCAGGGCCGGGACCATGCCCGAGGAGGTCCCGACTTCTCTCCAGCGTTGGCGCGCCTTCAGCTGAGGATGCTCCCAAACGTCATGCATCGTGTTCACGCGCGCATTCGCGATCTGTGCGGCCTCCAGGCGTTCCACCACCTGCGCAGCACTCAAAGGAGCGAAGGTGTCCACGATGATCTGGCGAAGCGCAGTCCGCTCGGCGACGCGCTTCGCGTTGCCGGTGAAGCGCGGGTCGCGCGCCAACTCGGGACGCAGCAGCACCTTCTCGCAGAAGTTGACCCACTCGCGCTCGTTCTGCAGTCCCAGCATCACACTGCCGTTGTCCGCGCCGGTCGGGAACGGGCCATAGGGATAGATCGTCGCGTGTGCCGCGCCCGTGCGAGGCGGCGGAGGTGCGCCTTCGAACGCGTAGTACAGCGGATAGCTCGTCCACTCGGCCAGCGATTCGAGCATCGAGATGTCGATGTGTTGCCCACGGCCGGTCTGGGCGCGCTGCAGCAACGCCGCGAGGATGTTCGTGTAGGCGTACATGCCGGCCGCGATGTCGGCAATGGAGGGGCCCGCCTTGCACGGCTCGTCGGCGGTGCCCGTCACGGACACGAAGCCCGCTTCGCTCTGGATCAGCAGGTCGTAGGCCTTCTTGTCCCGGTACGGCCCATCCGCGCCGTAGCCCGAGATGTCGCACACGATGAGGGACGGCTTTTTCGCAGCCAGCGTCTCGTATCCCAGGCCGAGCCGCGCGGCGGCGCCCGGCGCCAGGTTCTGGACGACCACGTCGGCCTTCTCGATCACCAGCCGTTGCAGCACCTTCGCGGCGTCCGGATGCTTGACGTCGAGCGTGAGGCTTTCCTTCGAGCGGTTGGTCCACACGAAGTGCGACGCCAAGCCGCGCACGCGCGAGTCGTAGCCGCGGGCGAAGTCGCCGGTGCCGGGGCGCTCGATCTTGATGACGCGGGCGCCGAGATCCGCGAGTTGCCGCGTGGCGAACGGCGCGGCGATGGCGTGTTCCAGCGTGACGACAGTGAGGCCCTTCAGGGGTTGCATGATGAGTTCCGGGGTTTGGTGTTGACAGGTCCTAGCGAAGCGTGGCGACTGCGTCCATCGTGAGCCAGCCCTCATGGTCTTGCGCCCACAGCTTGATGGTCTTTCCGTCCGGTTGCAGCTGCCCGTTGACACGGAAGGCGTGCAGATCGAACGTGGGCCGCACGGCGCGAAAGCTGAAGCTCGCAACGTCGGCTTCGGGCGCATTCCTGCGCACCAGGTCCATGAGCAGGGTCGCGATCAGCGGGCCGTGCACGATGAGGCCGGGGTAGCCTTCGACCTCGGTCACGTACTTGCGGTCGTAGTGGATGCGGTGGCCGTTGAACGTGAGGGCGGAATAGCGGAACAGGAGCACGTCGTCCGGAACGATCTCGCGCTGCCAGGCTGCTCCGGTCGGCGCCGGTTGCGGCGGCGGGTCGACGTCGTCGGCGCGCTTGGGTTCGCGA
The DNA here is from genome assembly GCF_003797765.1 of Ramlibacter sp. WS9. Classification (GTDB taxonomy): domain Bacteria; phylum Pseudomonadota; class Gammaproteobacteria; order Burkholderiales; family Burkholderiaceae_C; genus Ramlibacter. Next base: position 97,778 of record NZ_RKMB01000001.1, read on the forward strand.
TACACGATGTCATGGAATTCCACGATCGCCGGTTCGGCGGCGCCGTTGCAGCGGACTTCGTGACGCACCTTGACGAAGACGAGCTTGCCCGTTCTTCCGTCCTTTTGCGTCACGTCCGCGATCGTCGATGTCCGCTCCACCGCATCGCCCACGCGAACCGGCGAGCGGAACTCGAACTGGCTGCCCGCCCACATCCTGCGAGGCAGCGGCACCGGGGGCATGAACCCGCCGCGTTTCGCGTGGCCATCCGCACCGATGTCGCTCTGGCGATGCAAAGGCAAAAAGTACAGCCAGTGCCACAAAGGCGGCAGCTCGGTGCCGTCGGCGGCCGGCACAGGCTTGTGATCCAGCGTGGCGTTCAGCGCATTCACGGGCGTTGCGCCGATCCGGTCCCGCACGGATTCGCTGCGGCCGACCCAGGCTTGCAGGTCGTTGGAAGCTGCGCTCATCTCGCTCACTCCGCGGTCAGCTTGGCGCGCTGGACAACGGCCTTCCACTTCACCAGTTCGCTCTTCACGAGCTCGCCAAAGCGTTCCGGCGTGCTGGTCTCGACATCCGCGCCGTGATCCTGCATGCGCTTGATGATCTCCTTGTCGGCGAGCACTTGGTTCAGGGCCTTGTTGATCTGGTCGATCACGGCCTTCGGCGTCTTCGCCGGTGCGAAGAAGCCATACCACTGCTGCACTTCCACGCCTTCCACGCCGGCTTCCTTCAGGGTCGGTACATCGGGCAGCAGCGGCGAGCGCTTCGGCCCCGCCACGGCCATCGCCTTCAACTTGCCGGACTTCACGTACGGCAATGCGGTGAACAGGCTGGGAAACATGAACTGTGTCTGCCCGCCGATGGTGTCGGTGATCGCCGGAGCGGATCCGCGGTAAGGGGCGCCCAGCATCACGACGCCGGCGTTCAGCTTGAAGAGCTCGGCGGCGAAGTGCGGCGCGGTGCCGCTGCCTGCGGAGGCGTAGGTGTACTTGTCGGGCTTCGCCTTCAGCTGGCCGACCAGATCCTTGACGTCCTTCACCGCAACCGTGGCGTTGGCGACCATGAGGGTCGGCGAGTTCGCCACCAGGCCGATGGGCGCGAAATCCGCGACGGGGTCATAGCGCAGCTTCTGCAGCGCCGGGTTCATCGCATGCGTCGCGATGTAGCCGAACATCAGCGTGTGCCCGTCGGCCGGAGCGCGTGCGACGAATTCGCTCGCGATGGCGCCGTTGGCGCCGGCACGGTTGTCGATGATGATCTGCTGGCCCAGCAGGGGGCCGAGCTTCTGCGCGATGGTCCGAGCCATGGCGTCGTTGCCGCCGCCGGCCGCGGTCGGCACGACGATGGTGATGACCTTTTCAGGGTAGGCCGCCATGGCGGGGGTGGCGGCGATGAGGGCCGCGGCGACGGCCGGTGCGATCAGGCTTTTCATGGGTTTGTCTCCTTCGATGGGTTTGGAAAACACGTACGGTGGGATGTGCAGCTCGCCTTGCAGAATTTTTCGTGCGGTGCGCACGAGCGCGGCGCGCTGGATTCGGGCTTCTTCTCCGGTGCCTTCGATGGCAACCTCGACGTCGATGCGGCCCTGCGGGTGCAGGACGGAAATGGTTCGCACCCCGCTTCGGGACGGGCCGCTGATGACGGTGCCGGGCAGCGCAAATGCGGTCGCGACACCGATGGCGCCAGTGACCGCATGGGAGGCATGGCACCGGCGCGGCGTGAAGTAGCGGGAGGTGACGCTGCCCTCGCTGTCGCCTTCACTGGCGACGACCGGCTTGGGGATGACGCTGCCCGACACATCGCCCAGACCCATGGCCTCACCCGCGGCACAGCGCAGGGCCTCGATGCGGGCCATGAGATGCAAGTCTGCATCGAGCACGCTCGGCGCTTCGCGGCCTGAGAGGCCGAGATCGCCCGCACGGATGATCACGAGCGGCATGGCGGCGTCGATGCAGGTGACTTCGATGCCATTGACCACGTCCCGCCGATGGCCGGTGGGGAACATGGACCCGGTCACGGCGCCCCATGCGTCCAGGAAGTTGAGGCGAATGGGCGCAGCCGTCCCGGCCACGCCGTCGATGCCGGTCTCGCCGGCATAGGTGACCTGGCCGCCGGGCGTCTGCACGGTCACGTCGATGCGCGAGCGCGTGTTCACGTTGAAGACCCGGATCGTCGTTTCACCGTCCTTGGCCTCGACCAGTCCTTGCTCGATCGCGAACGGGCCGACGCCCGACAGCATGTTTCCGCAGTTCGGCCGGGTGTCGACAGACTTCTGCCCGACACCCACCTGTGCGAACAGGTAGTCGACGTCGCAACCGGGCTCCGATGACTTGGAGACGATGGCGACCTTGCTCGTGAGCGAGCTGCCGCCGCCCACACCGTCGACCTGCAGCAAGTCCGAGGCGCCGATCGCACCGATCAGCAGCTCGTCGCGCGCCGCTTCGTCATCCGGCAGCCAGCTGCGCAGGAAGAACGGGCCACGCGATGTGCCGGCTCGCATCAGGACGCAGGGGAGGGTTCTTGTCATGGGTTGAATCTTCGGCCAGGTCATTGCAAAAGTGAATTGCATCTTTGGGATCAACTGATCCAAAATGCACATCAATCGCCAGGAGGGTTCCCATGGCCATCAATTTCGACCTGAACGACCTGCTCGCCTTCCGGGCTGTCGCGGAGCAGACCAACTTCCGCAAGGCGGCGGAGTCCGTCCACTTGTCGCAGCCCGCCTTCAGCCGGCGCATCAACAAGCTCGAGGAAGCGCTGGGCGTGCGCCTGCTCGAGCGCACCACGCGGCGGGTCACATTGACGGCCGTGGGCCGAGACTTCGAACGTAAGGTGCGAGACCTGCTCGACGAACTCGACAACACCTTGCTCGGCATCCGCGGCGTCGCGGCAACGCGGATGGGCGAAGTGACGGTCGCCTGCGTGCCGTCGACCGTCTACTACTACCTTTCAGAGGTGATCCGCCGCTATCACGAGCGCTGCCCGAAGGTGCGGGTGAAGTTGCTGGACGCCGGTGCCAACGAGGTGCTGGCATCCGTGGCCCGTGGCGAAGCCGACTTCGGGATCAACTTCATCGGCTCGCAAGAGGGCGAGCTGGAGTTCACCCCGCTGGTCGAAGAGCGGTTCGTGGCCGCCTGCCGGCGTGACCACCCGGTAGCCAGCATGCGGCAGATCACCTGGGAGCAGCTCGGCCAGTTCGACTACATCTCGATCGGTCGCACATCGGGCAACCGCGTGCTGCTCGACCAGGCGCTGGCCGGCGTCGCCAACCGGCCGCAGGCGATCTATGAGGCTCAGCACGTCACGACAACCTTGGGGTTGGTCGAAGCGGGGCTGGGGTTGGCAGCCGTGCCCTCGATGGCAATGCCAGGCCCCGATCACCCGCTCTTGGTCAGTGTTCCCCTCGTAGACCCGGTGGTCACGCGCAAGGTGGGCCTGATCCGCCGGCGCGGCCGCTCGCTCTCGCCGGCAGCCCAACAGCTCTTCGACCTGTTCGGCGAAGTCAAGAAGAGCCGCAAGGGCCGCAAGCGCACTTGACGCAGCGGTGGGGGATTGATGCAGCGATTGGATCAATCGTTTCCAATTGCGCAATTCTCAGCAAGCCCATCCATCGCGATCATCCGGGGTCAGCACTTCCAACCCCGAGGAGACAGATCGCATGTACCGCAAACTCATCACCGCCTGTGCAGCCTGTGCCTGCGTCGGCTCCGTATTCGCCCAGTCGAGCGTGACGCTCTCAGGCATCGTCGACGTTGCCGTCCGCCGGGGGGAGGGTGAAGGCGCCAGCAAGCTCTCGTCCGTCGTCAGCGGCTCCAACTCGACGAGCCGGCTCATCTTCAACGGACGCGAAGACCTGGGCAGCGGCTTGAGCGCAGGCTTCCATCTGGAACACGGCCTGCTGGCCGACAGCGGCTCACCGGCAAGCGCCGAGAAGTTCTTCGATCGCCGCTCGACCGTGAGCCTGGCGAGCACCACGTGGGGCGAGGCCCGGTTGGGACGCGACTTCGTTCCCTCCTATACGGTGTGGTCCCGCCACGACCCTTTCGCATACGTCGGCGTTGCGCGCTCGGCGAACATGGTCTCGGCGACGCCCGTGGGCCCCATCCGCTCTGCTTTCGGAACGAACCTGAACACCACCGTTCGATCGGACAACGCGGGCCAGTACATCCTGCCGGCCGGGCTCGGCGGCTTTGAAGGTGCATTGATGATTGCCCCCGGGGAAGGCCGGGACGTCACCACAGGACGCGCCAGCCTCACCGGCGTGCGGGTCGGCTATACCGCGAAAGCCTTTGCGGTCTCTGCCGCCACGACCCTTTCCGAGAACAGCCAGACCACCGCGTCGAAGTTCCGGGATTCCGTCGTCGGCGGGCAAGTGGACATCGCGAACGTGAAGGTCTCGGCCGCGGTGCGCCAGTTCAAATACGACCAGGCGAAGCAGACGCTGGCCCTGCTGGGCGCAACCGCCGTTTGGGGCCCGCACGAGGTGAAGGCCTCATGGGTGCGCGCAAACCTTGCCGGACGCGTTGGCGCCACCGCCATCGATGCGAACGATGCGGACCAACTGGGCATCGGGTACGTCTACAACTTCTCGAAGCGCACTGCGGTCTACACGACGTTCGCGAAGCTCTCGAACGACGGAGCTGCCCGCTTCCTGGTCGATGGGCCGGCGCCGGTGGCGGGTGGATCGTCGAAGGGGTTCGAGGTTGGGGTTCGGCATCGCTTCTGATCTTCGAGAAGGCTACAGTCTGCGTCATGCAGATCAAGTGGCTTGAAGACCTGATTGCGCTGTCTCACACCGGAAGCCTCACGCGGGCCGCGGAGCGGCGGCATGTCACGCACCCGGCGTTCGGCCGCCGGATCCGCGCGCTTGAAGCGTGGGCCGGCGCACCCCTCATCGAACGGCGCGGGACATCCGTCAAATTGACAAGCCAGGGCGAAAAGCTGCTCGGGTTCGCGCTGCAAGTCGTTCCGGCGATGGCCCAGGCGAGGGGCGAAATCGCCGGGGCCGATGGGGAAGGCCGTGCTGCCACGGTGACGCTGGTTACGGGGCGCACGTTGGCCCGGACGGTGGCTGCCGATTGGCTTTCGAAGATCAGGCAAGAACGCAAGGGCGTCAAGGTGGTGGTGCTCACCGGCCAAATGAACGAGACGCTGCAGCGATTCGAGCGCGGTGAAGCAGACTTCATGCTGAGCTATCACCACCCCCAGATTGCCATGCGGCTCAGTTCGCACCAATACCTACAGCGAAGGGTGGCAAGTGACCGCCTGGTGCCGGTGGGCAAGATCAACGCACGGGGTCAGGCGTCGTTCAGCTTCGACCAAGCAGACGCTGTGCCTTACCTTGCGTATGCACAGACGCTCGCGTTGGGGCAACTCGTGCGCGACCACCTGAGCAACCATCCGAAGGCGCCCCGTCTCGCGGAAACCATCGAGTGCGATTCGGCGGACGCGTTGCTTGAATACGCACTCAAGGGGCTTGGCGTCGCATGGTTGCCTTGGTCCCTGGCCGCGGGCGCTTGCAAGGCGAGGCAGTTGGCGCCGGTAGGCAGCAAAGCCCTGGAGATCGGGTTCGAAGTGCGCATCGTGCGCGCCAAACGCAAGCTCTCGCCAGCGGCAGAGTCGTTCTGGCAGACGGTGGACCCGGGCTAGCCGGTACGTTTTGGCACGTCAATGTGCCGAAACGGCACGCTCGCGGCTTTTCCTGAAACCAGAATCAGGGGCACTACAGGAGACAAACCCATGAAACGTTCGCTTGCCCTCCGGATCGCAGCGTGCTCGCTTCTTTCGTTGCCTTTGAGCCAGGCGTTGGCGCAGGACGCCGCCTATCCGAACAGGCCGATCACAGTGCTGGTCGGCTATCCGCCTGGGGGCAGTACCGACCTCACGGGTCGCGCGGTGGCCGACCAGCTCGGCAAGAAGCTGGGTGTTCCCATCGTCGTCGAGAACGCCAGCGGCGCTGGTGGCGCGCTCGCGGCGATGAAGGCTTCGAAGGCCCAGCCCGACGGCTACACCCTGCTGCTGGGCGCAAACAACGAGATCGCGATCAACCGGCTGATCACACCGGCAACCGTGAAGTACAGCTACAAGGACTTCACGCCCATCGGCCTGGTGGCTTCCCAGCCCATGGTGCTGGTCACTTCGACCGGCACCGGGGTGAAGAACGCCAGCCAGTTCCTGAGCGCGGTCAAAGCCAAGCCAGGCAAGTTCAGCTACGGCAGCAGCGGCATGGGCACGGCGCTGCACCTCGCGGGGGAGATGGTCAAGGAGCAAGGCGGATTGTTCATGACGCACATCCCTTACCGGGGCGTTGCGCCGCTGACCACGGACCTGCTGGGCGGCTCGCTCGAGTACGGCGTGTTCGTGCTGTCCAGCGCGCTGCCGCACATCCGCAGCGGCAAGATGGTTGCGCTGGGCGTGACGGAGAAGAAACGGTCGCCCACGGCACCGGACATTCCCGCGCTGGCCGAATCACCCAACCTGAAGAACATGGACATCGGCGTCTGGTTTGCATTGATGGCGCCACCCAACCTGCCGGCGCCCGTGTTGGCCAAGCTGCGCACCGCGCTCAACGAGACCTTGCAGACGGCGGATTTCCGCAAGAAGCTCGAAGAGTCGGGCTCGACCATCGCGCCGCTGAATGTGGATATGCCCCGGTTCCTGGCGGACGAGACGGCCAAGTATCAAAAGATCGTCGATTTCGCGAGGATCAAGGAATGACCGGCTTGGCAGACTTGCCTGGCCTGCAATTTGAGCTGCCAAAGCCGGACATCAGCGCCTTGCGCGCGGGCAACACGGGAACGGAAGGGGTCTGGCATTTCGAGTCGGGCGTGCCCGGCCGCCGGGTGATGATCACGGCGCTTGTGCATGGCAATGAGCTTTGCGGCGCGTGGGCCCTGAAGGGGCTTCTCGAAGCGGGCGTGCGGCCGCAGCGAGGAAGCCTCACCCTGGCTTTCTGCAATCTCGCGGCGTTCGATCGCTTCGATGCGGCCGCGTTCGATGCGTCGCGCTTCGTCGATGAAGACATGAATCGCCAGTGGTCCGCCGAGAGAATCGCCGATGCAACGACGGTCGAGCGGCGCCGCGCGGGCGAACTGCTTCCCTTCGTCGAAGGTGCGGATTGGTTGCTCGATTTGCACTCCATGCATGAGCCGGGCGAGCCGCTGTTGTTGGTCGGCCCGCGTACGCGCAACCTCGAATTGGCGCGACGGTTGCGGGCCCCCGAGCACGTCGTCGTCGACGAGGGCCATCAAGACGGAACCCGAATGCGCGACTTCGGCCGCTTCGGCCTTGATGACGAAGAGGGCGGCGGCACGCGTTCACTGCTCGTCGAATGCGGCTTTCACGGAGATACGTCGAGCCGGGATGTCGCGCAAGATCTGTCAGCGCGTTTCTTGGTGGAGGCTCAAACCGTTGACGTGGAAACCGTGGCCGAATTGCTTCCCGGTTGGCGCGGCCCGGATGCGGCGCAACAGTGGGTTCTGCGTGTCACCGGGGGCGTTGCGGCGCGCAACGACAAGTTCCGTTTTCTGGGCGACTACCGTGGTTTGGAGGTCATCAAGAAAGCAGGAGCGCCGATTGGCGACAACGACGGTGACATCGTCAGCACGCCCTACGATGACTGCGTGCTGGTCATGCCTTCCTTGCGGCAACTGCGCGCTGGGGTGACGGTTGTTCGGTTTGCGAGGCAAGAGGCCCTGTGAGGCCGAATCGATCGCAGCGCCTCCTGGGCGGCGGCCACGAAGCGCCGCACCAAGGGCTATGCCTGCAATTCTGAAGATGCGGCAACGGTCTCGTTGACGAAGTCGGTGTACTTGCGCAGAGGACGGCCGAGGATGGCCTGCAGGCGGTCTGTCGCGCCGTCCGCACCGTGCATGCCGAACTTTTGGATCCCGGCCATCATCAGGCGCATGTCATAGGCAAGCCAGGACGGCGCCGACGATGCCATCTGTCCTTCGAAGGCCGCCACGTCGTCGCCGCCGTAGTTCACGTCGCGCCCGAGCGCGGCACTCCAGATCTTGGCCACAGACTCTCCAGTCAACAGCTCGGGCCCGACCAGCTCCAGTGTCACGCGCGGGGAAGGTGCGACCGCGCGGTCGCGGCGTAGCAGTTCGGCGACGGCGACGTCCGCGATGTCTCGCGCATCGACCATCGCAACGCCCGCCGAGCCGATCGGCATCGGGTAGACGCCGTAGCCCTGGATCACCTGCTGCACCATGCGCTCGTTCTGCATGAAGTAAGCCGGCCGCAGGATGGTGGCCGGAATGTCGAAGCTTTCGATCATTCGCTCGACCGTGTGCTTGCCGGTGAAGTGCGGCACGTTGGTGAACTTGTCCGCGTGGATGACCGACAGGTAGACGACGCGCTCAATGCCGGCCTCGCGCGCCAGGTTCAGCACGACGAGGGCTTGCGTCACTTCGTCGGGCGTGACGGCGTTCAGCAGAAACAGCGTGCGCACGGACGACAGCGCCGCGCGCAATGAGGAAATGTCGGTCAGGTCGCCAACGACTTCCTTGACGCCTGTGGGGAAGCGCTGCTTCCCGGCGGTGCGAACGAACGCGCTGACTTCGGCGCCGGCGGCGGCCAGGCCTTGGACAACGAGGGAGCCGATGGTGCCAGTGGCACCGGTAACGAGGATGGTCATTTCAATTTCCTTCAAAAAAAGTTGCGATGACGAGAAGATAGGCTGTTGCACCCGTAAAACGAAGATGCGAAAATGAAGACAGCCTGTCTCAAATCCGGAACACATGGACCTGAACGCATTGACCGACTTCGCGCTCGTCGCGGCGAATGGCGGGCTGGGAAAGGCAAGCCGCGCGAGCGGTAAATCGAAAGCGACCCTGTCCCGGCGCATCGCGGACCTGGAAGAGCAACTCGGCGTGCGGCTCATCGAGCGCAGCGCGCGCGGGCTCAAAGTGACGGAAGCCGGCCAGATGCTGATGGACCGTACCGAAGGGCCGATGCACGAGGTGGCCGAAGCCATGACCGCCGCGCGCGAGGGCTTGGCGGCACCGCGCGGGCGCTTGCGTGTCGCTGCCCCGGTGCTGTTCTCGCAGCTGGCGATGGGCGGCATCTCCGCCAGGTTCTGCGCGGCTTACCCCGAGGTCACGTTCGAGGCGGTAGCCGAGGACCGTGTGGTCGATCTCGTCGAAGAGCAGTTCGACGCCGCGATCCGCATCAACCCGAGCCCGGACAGCAGCTTGGTGGGCCGTTGCTTCGCCAAGGACCGGCTGGTGGTGGTGGCCGCCCCTTCCGTGCCTGTGCCAAAGCGAGGGAAGGTCAGGCCCGTTCCCGCCGTCGTGTCGTCAACGTTTCAACCCACGAACTGGACGCTCGACGACGGACGCCTTGTCCTGGAACCGATCCCGAGGTTGAGACTTTCCTCGTTCCTGATGATTCGCGACGCCGCGATGGCGGGCGCCGGCGCGGCGCTGATACCGCAGTCCATCGCGTGGAACCAGCTGACCCGCGGCGAGCTGGTTCAGTGGGGCACGGTTTCGGGCGTGGAGGTCGCGCTCTGGGTGCTGCATACCTCGCGACGACTTCCCGCGCCGAAGGTTCGGGCGTTTGTGGATTTCATGTGCGAGCAGTATCCGGAGGGGGCGCTTGTACTGAACGGGTAGACGACGGTCGGTCGGGTTGGACTTGGTCGTGCAGCACTCCGCGCCATAGAGGGCTGAATCTCGACGTGCTTTCGCGTTGGCAGGCTTGCCAATCTAGATCTGCCGTTTATTGCAGTGCTTGCAACTGCAGAGAATTGCAGCAGCTACTACTGTCGCCACCTGACTTCAGTTAACCTGTGAAGTCTTGTCGAGCTGGTGCGTCGATCTTGCGATAACGTTCACGAAGCAACAAGGAAGCAGACTGCCGCGGCTTGGCACGCTTCAGCAAGATCAGTTCTTAAACTAGGGGTTGCCCACATGGAATGGAAAAGCGCCGAAATACTTGACGGTAGGGTGAAGGTGCCGAGTACTTGGCTGCACCTGCATTACTACGAGGCACTCTCAATACTCTTTCGATTTGAGAATGCTCTACGATTGTTTGTCTACGTGATTTTGAAACAACACCTCGGCAAGGATTGGGATCTTGCGAGCTTGGGGGAGGGCTCCATTCGCAGCGAGACTCGCAAGCGAATTAATGACGCTAAAAAGTACGGATATCTCGGCTACGAGGTGTCCTCGCCGATGTTGTTCCTCAGCGGGGGCGAGTTGACCGCTCTCATTGGCCACGACGCTTACTGGAAGTACTTCGCGCGGTACTTCAAGGCATCCAAAGAAATCGTTCTTTCGAAACTTCTCGAAATCGGTACGGTCCGAAACGCGCTCGCGCATTTCCGTCCCGTAAAAGAAGATGACATTGACCTGATAAAGCAGAACACGCGCCATATCCTGCTCTCCATCGAGGACTGCCTCGTTCAGCTAACGTCGATCACGGACATTGTGCCCACCAATAGCGCGGAACGATGGTACTCAGAGCTTAAGTCCATCGGGGCCGGCTTTGCGAGCACAGTACTCATGTCAAGCAAAGACGAGAATTGGATTCGCGCTTCGTTGCGATACGAGATGCCGACCCTTCGAATGAGCATGCGAGACACCTACTTGAATGCAACTGTCGCCAACTTGCGAGCGCATCGAATTCTGCTCAAATGGCCAGACTTGAAAGATTGGGTTATCTATCTCAGTGAGAGCAAGCCTCATCCTGAAATACAAGGGACGGGCATGTCTGCGGTCAAGGCGGTTAGCCTAGTGTTTGCCCGCTCAGACTTAGTCGAATCCCTCGATGCAATCGTCGGGATACTTCGCCAGATCGCCCTCCAAGTTGAAAGCGAGACGCAGCTACTTCAGACCGACAATCTTGCCAGAGGCGATCTGGTTGATTCGCAATCGCTCACTGGATCTCGCAAAGACGAAGACGCTAGGTGGAGCTTCAACACTGGCAAGCTCGATCCGCCGGTGGGGTTGGTTGATGACGTCGAGTATTGGGGGCAGCGCTATCACTTCGGAACCGGATTTGTCGCGTCCACCACAACATATCCTTGGATGCCAGCAACCGTGTCGAATGACGACGACGATATTCCCTTTTAGCTACGCATGCATGGCTAAAAGTGCCACCCTTAGGAGTTGGTGTCGGATTCTGCGATGACCGACGACTGACTCGCTGATCAACGAACTCAGCGCCCCACCTTCCGCCGCCAAGGCACCGGTGAAAGCGATTGCCGCAGCATCGCCAAAAAAGCCGTCGTGCGCGCGCTCCGCCCAAATCGCGTCCCCAGCATCGCGACCACATCCGCCGCAGGAACCTCCCATGCCGGCAGCACCCGCTTGAGCCGGCCGGCCGCGAGGTCGCCGGCAACATTCCACTCCGAGCGGATCGCGACACCTTGTCCCGTGATCGCCCACTCTCGCACCACCGCGCCATCATTGCTGCACATCGTGGGATGGATTCGCACGGTCTCCGGCTCTTTTGAAGGATGCAGGAAGCGCCACAGCGTGACGTCCTCGTCGTTCTCCCTCACCACCAGGCATCGATGCCGCATCAAGTCCGCCGGAGATTTGATCGGCTCGGCGTTGGCGATGTAGTCGGGGCTGGCGCAGAGGATGCGCCGGTTCGGCGCGAGCGTCGTCACGATCTGGTTCAGGTGCGCCGAGGGGCCGATGTGGATGACGACATCGCAGGTTGCGACCAGTTGCGCACCCGGGTGGTCGGAAAGATCGAGGGTGACGGTCACGGCGGGATGCGCGCGCGCAAACGCGTCCGCCACAGGCGCCACATGGAGCCGGCCGAAGCCGTGGGGTGCTGCTATGCGCAGGTGCCCGCCGACGGCATTCTTGCGATCCGCCAACGCCTCGGACAGCGCCTCCATCGCATCGGCCACGATCGTGCCGTGCGATGCGACGAGCGCGCCCTCGTCGGTCAGGCTGATCTTGCGGCCGGAACGGTCGACGAGCCGGATGCCGATGCGCTCTTCCAGCGCGCGCAGGCGCTGGGTGACGGCGGGCGGCGTCACATCCAGCTTCCTGGCGCATTCCGCGAGTGTCGCGGACTTGGCCAGCACGTTGAAAAAGCGCAGATCGTCCGAGCTGATCATTAAGCGCCGCCTTAACCGTCAATGCATGATCGATTAATTGTAATCTGCATCCATCGCGCGCAACATTGCAGCCACGTCAAGCAACAACGGAGAACAGTCAGTGGACGCTGCACAAACCATGGACCGGAAGCAAGCCGAGAAGACCGCCACCACGTTGGCCGAACTGCCGACGCCTTGCCTCGTCCTCGACGCTGACCGCATGGAGCGGAACATTGCACGTCTGCGCACCCGGCTGGATGGCCTGGGCGTCGCGCTGCGTCCGCACCTCAAGACCGCCAAATCGGTCGACGTCGCGCGGCGTGTGATGACATCACCGGCGGGCCCCGCCACAGTCTCCACACTCAAGGAGGCCGAGCAGTTCGTTGCGGCCGGCGTGCGAGACATCATCTACGCCGTCGGCATCGTGCCCTCGAAGCTGCCGCAGGTTCTCGCGTTACGCGCAAAGGGCGCCGACGTTGCGGTGGTGCTGGACACGGTGGAACAGGCGCAAGCCGTCGCGCTTGCTTCGCGCACGGCAGGAACGCGAATCCCGGCCCTTATCGAGATCGATTGCGACGGCCACCGATCGGGCGTGCTGCCCACCGACAAGCAGCGTCTTGTCGAGATCGGCCGCGCCCTGGCAAACGGCGCGGAACTGCGCGGCGTGCTGACCCATGCCGGCGGGAGCTACACCGCACGCGGCGCCGAAGCCTTGCAGCAATGCGCGGAGGGCGAGCGCCGCAGCGTCGTTGACGCCGCCGCGATCGTGCGCGAGGCCGGTTTGGCCTGCCCGGTGCTCAGCGTCGGCTCGACGCCCACCGCGCACAACGCCACAGACCTCAGCGGCGTGACTGAAGTGCGGGCGGGCGTGTTCATGTTCTTCGATCTCGTGATGGCCGGTGTCGGCGTCTGCCAGATCGACGACATTGCCGTGTCGGTGCTCGCGACCGTCATCGGGCACCAGCGCGAGAAAGGGTGGATCCTCATCGACGCAGGTTGGATGGCCATGTCGCAAGACAAAGGCACCTCCAAGCAAGAGGTCAACCAAGGCTACGGGCTGGTGTGCAATTCCGCCGGCGTCCCGTATGCCGACTTGATCGTCGCGGATGCCAACCAGGAGCACGGGATTATCACGGTGCGGCCGGGCTCGGGCGGCGTACTTCCAAACCTCGCCATCGGGGACCGCGTGCGCATTCTGCCGAACCACGCTTGCGCGACGGGCGCCCAGCATCGGGCCTATCACGTTGTGCGCGGCACCTCCGACAAGGTCGAGGCCGAGTGGCCGCGGTTCGGAGGCTGGCAATGACGCAGGCTTCCGCTGACGCGACGCTGCTGCTGTTAGACAAGGAGGCAGTGGAGCAACTGCTTGCGCCCGCCGAAGTCACCGAAGCGGTGCGTGAGGCCTTCCTGCTGCACGGTCGTCGCGAGGGCCGTGTCTTCCCGGTGGTTCGCGAGAAGCTTTCCACCGGCGGCATCTTCGGCATCAAGTCCGGCGATGTGCCGTCGCAGGGCCTGCTGGGCTTCAAGGCCGCGGGCTTCTGGCCGGGCAACCGCGCCGTGGGCGGCGAGCCGCACCAGGCGACCATCCTGCTGTTCGACCCGGCCACCGGGCGGCCCCTGTGCGTGATCGACGGCAATGCCATCACCACCGTGCGAACGGGCGCAGCCGGCGGCCTGGGGCTGGCGCTTCTCGCCCGGCCGGCCAGCACCCGTCTCACCGTCTTCGGCACCGGGGTGCAGGCGCGCTCGCAGTTGCGCTTCGCCCTGCGCACGCTGCCGCAACTTTCATCCGTGCACTATGTGTCCGTGGACCGCCGCGCCGACCCGGGTTTCGAGGCGGTGTTCGCGGATCAATGCGACATCCGCTGCGCACGCGATGCCGACCAGGCCGTGGCCGAGAGCGACGTCGTCATCACCGCGACGCCGGGGGCAGGGCCGTTGTTCGATGCGGGCGCGGTGCGCGCCGGCACGCATTTGAATTGCGTGGGCGCCGACACCGCCGGCAAGCGCGAACTGCCCCCGGGGCTGCTGGATCGGGCACGGCTGGTGGTGGACGATCGCGAACAGGCGCTGCAGCTGGGAGAGCTGCAATGGGCCCGCGAGACGCCGTGCGTCGAGCTGGGAGCCCTGCTGCTGAGCGAGGCCGCGTTTCCGCGCGCGGCCGACGACATCACGGTTTTCGACATGACGGGCCTGGCGTTGCAGGACCTGACCGTGGCAAGGTTCATCTACGAGCGCGCCTGCGCCCAGTCACTTGGCCGCCGGATCGGCTGGCCCTGGTGAACGCCGCACACCATGCCGCCGCCGCTGCGCAATACCGCAGTTCTTGCCAACCGTTCCGGCCGAACCGGGACAACCGCCTCACCGACCGGTGCTTCAATCTGATCATGCCCAACAATCCTCTCTACACGTTCAAGCCCTGACCATGAAGCTCACCTCCTATTGGCTGGACACGTCGGAGCCCTTTCGCAGCGCCGCCTCGGGGCCGATACAAGGCAACTACGACGTCGCGGTGATCGGTGGCGGCCTCACAGGTTCTTCAGCAGCGCTGGCGCTTGCGAAGAAGGGCGCACGCGTCGTGCTGCTGGAAGCAGAGACGATCGGCAATGCGGCGTCGGGCCGCAACGGCGGCATGTGCAACAACGGCTTCGCGCAGGACTACGGGATGATGTCCGCCAAGCTCGGCAAGGACGTCGCCAACCGGCTCTACCGGGCCTTCGACGCAGGAGTCGACACGGTCGAGCGCCTGGTGGCCGAAGAGAACATCGACTGCAGCTTCGCGCGCGTCGGCAAGATCAAGCTGGCCGCCAAGCCGGAGCACTACGCCAAGCTCGCGCGCAGCCAGGAATTGCTCGCCGCCAATGTCGACCCCGATACCGAAATGGTGAGCCGCGCGGATCTGGCGAATGAGGTCGGCTCGGACCGTTACCACGGCGGGCTGATCTATCGCAAAGGCGCGGGCATGCATGTCGGGCGCTTCGTGCGCGGCCTGGCGGAAGCGGCGGCGCGGCGCGGTGCGCTGATCCACGAGCACACACCCATGACGGGCTTGCGGCCGGCAGCGGGGGGAGGCCACGACATCGAAACGCCGAAGGGCAAGCTTCACGCCAAGCAGGTTTTCCTGGCGAGCGGCACTTCGCGAATCGGGCCGCTGGGTTGGATCCGCCGCAGGATCGTGCCGGTCGGCGCATTCCTGATCGTCACAGAGCCGCTGCCGACGACGACGCTGGATCGGCTGGTGCCCAAGCGCAGGATGGCCGTCGATACGAAGAACCTGGTCAACTACTTCCGCACCACACCCGACAACCGCTTGCTCTTCGGCGGACGCGCGCGATTTGCCGTCTCCAATCCCGCTTCGGACGAGATCAGCGGCGCGATCTTGCGCGATGCACTGCACGAAATCTTTCCCGAGCTGCGCGCAGCGCGCATCGACTATTGCTGGGGCGGCATGGTCGACATGACACGCGACCGGCTGCCGCGCGCCGGCGAGCGCAACGGCATCTACTACTCCATGGGCTACAGCGGCCACGGCACCCAGATGTCGACGCTGATGGGGACGATCATGGCGGAGGTGATGGACGGGCGCACGGACTTGAATCCGTGGAAAGATTTCACCTGGCCGGCCATCCCCGGCCACTTCGGCCCACCGTGGTTCCTGCCGCTGGTCGGTGCGTACTACCGGTTGAAGGACAAGCTGGTCTGACGCTTCCTCGGCTCGTTGTTCAAGCCGCCAGCTCTTCGAGCGTGATCGGCTTGATGGGAGGGCGAATGCGGAAGTGGCCGACCTCCGCCGGCGAAACACCGCGTGCCTGCGCGATGACCTCCGTGACCGTGAGGCCGCAAAGGCGGCCCTGGCAGGGGCCCATGCCGCAGCGTGAGAAGGCCTTGGTCTGGCTCGGACCGGTGCAGCCGAGTGCGACCATGCGGCGCAGCTCGCCGGCCGAGACTTCCTCGCAGCGGCAGGCGATCACGTCGTCGGCCGGCACGCGGTGCTGGAGCTTGGGGCGGTAAAGCGCATCGAGGAAAGGCCGGATGTGCAGGTGCCGACGCAGCGCCGCTCGCAGCGGCTCGGCTGCGCGGTCTCGCTCGGATTCCGGCAAGTTACCCGCGCGATGGGCCGCGGCCAGCGCGGCGAGCTGTCCTTGCAAGGCGGCTGCGGCGCCGCCGGAAATCCCACGACCGTCGCCCGCGATCAGGAAGCCGTCGAGCGCGAGGCGGCCCCAGTCATCGGCTTTTGGCACCCAGCACAACTGTTGTTCGTTCCATTCGTGCGCCACGCGCAGCGAGGCAGTGATCTGCATGTTCGGCACCACGCCCTGGTGCAGCAGCACGAGGTCGGTCTGCACGCGGCGCAACGTGGTCCCCACACGAAAGCTCAAGGCCGTGGCCCGTTCGCCGCCTTCCACCGCGAGATCGGTTGCGCCGCGGTAGAAGGGGATGCCGGCGCCCTTGATGCTGCGGATCAGGCCCAGGCGCTTCATCACATCGCGCCATCCCGCCACGGCGCCACCGATGTGGCGCAGCGCCCGCAGGTAGTCACCGCGCTGCGTGGTGTCGACGATAGCGCCGATGCGCACACCGGCCCGCAAGTACTGCCACGCCAGCAGGTAGAGCAAGGGCCCGCAGCCCGCCAGCACGACGGGTTGTGAGGGCGCGAGTCCGGCGCTCTTGAGAAGGATCTGCGCCGCGCCGGCGGTCATCACACCAGGCAACGTCCAGCCCGGAATCGGAAACGGCCGCTCTAGCGCACCGGTGCACAGGATGACCTGGCCGGCCGTGATGGACTGCGATCGACCATCCTTCAAATAGTGAATCACGCGCTCGGGGGTGACATTCCAGACAGCCGCGCCTCCGACGTGCCGCGCCGTTGATTGCGTGAAGCGCTCGACCAGCGCGCGGCCTGCGGCGTAGTCGTTGCCGAGCACCTGCAGCCGATCCACCCCGGCGCGTGCGACATCGCGGTAGATCTGCCCGCCGGGCTGCGTCTGCTCGTCGAGCAGCACGACCGACAGCCCGAGTTCGGCCGCGGTGGCCGCAGCTGCGAGACCCGCTGGGCCCGCGCCGACCACCGCCACGTCCACCACAGCATCGTCCTCGTCAAGATGCACGGCGGGCGCCTTCCTGCGGGCGGATCTTCATGCCGGGTTGCACTGTCACGAGACAAGCTTGGGCGTTGGCAATGCCGTCGATTTCCAGCAGGCATTCAAAGCAGACGCCCATCATGCAGTAGGGCGCCCGCGGCGCAGCCGACACGGGCGTGGAGCGAAAGCGCGTCACGCCCGCTGCCAACAAGGCGGCAGCCACCGAGCATTGGCCCGGCACCTTCAGGGGGCGACCGTCGAACTCGACTTCGATGAATGCATCGGCGACGGAGATCGGGCGAAAGAGCGATTCAGTGGGCATGGTGATGATCCAGGACCTGCGCCGACGCGTCGGCGATGGGGAAGCGGTCGCCCGTGAAGGCGTCAAGCTCCTCGGGCGCGCCTGCGCCGTTGATCCACGGTGCAATGCGAAAGGCATGGGCCGCGGCCAGCGTCACGCCGCTGTGACACGTGACCACGTACGCACCCGGGCAGGATTTCGATTCCTGGTAGATCGGATAACCGTCAGGCGTCATCACCCGCAATGCGCCCCACACCCGAACCACATTGAGCTGGCCGATCGCGGGAAAGCTCGCGATGGCCCGACGCGAGAGCTCCGCCAGCGTCTTGTTGGTCGTGCCGTCGTCGAACCCTGCGTCTTCCATGGACTCACCGATCTGGATGCCGCCCTCGTCGGTCTGGCGGATGTGGCCCGTGGGGTAGTCGAGGATCTTCTTGCATCGCTCGGTGATGATCAGTTGCCCGCGGTTCGGCCGCACCGGCGCATGCAGGCCCACTTGCCCGGCCAGGACTGCGTTGCCCAACCCCGCGGCCAGCACCAGCTTGGGCGCGCGAAACTGCCGGCCGCCGCTGTGCGCCGTGAACAGGCCGTCTGCATAGGTGATGCGTTGCACGCCGTGGCCCGTCTTGAGCGTCACGTCTTGCTGCGTGCACGCACTGTGCAGCGCGCGCAGCAGCTTGAGCGGATTGACGTGACCATCCATCGGCGAGTAGCTGCCCCCGAACACTGTTGGTCCGATGTGGGGCAATCGCTGCAGCAGGGCCGCGCGATCCAGGATCTCGTAGGGGTAGTCGCCGCCTGCTTCATCGCGCACGGCGGCCAGCCGCTCGCTGCGCGCTTCGAGTTCGGCCTCGGAAAAGCACAGCGTAAAAGCGCCCGCCTGTTTGGCCTGGACGTCGATGCCGGTTTCGTCCTGAAGGCGTGCGGCCAACAGGGGCCATTGCCGGGCGGACTCCCGAGTCCAGCGGGCATATTGGGGAAAGCCGCGGCCCTTGCCGTGGACCCAGATCAGACCGAAGTTTCCGCGTGAAGCGCGAAACGCATCGTCGCCTTCATCCAATACCGTGATGTTCTTGCCGGGCTGCGCCAGTCCATAGGCCACAGCGGTCCCGACCAGGCCGCCGCCAATCACAATCACATCGCAGGTCAACATGTATGCGGTCCATTCTGTACGGATGTCGCCGCAGATAGGGCGCGAGCCGGAGCTGGATTCGGCGTTTGCTGCTGCTCGCGCAGGCGTACGCAGCGGCATGTACTGCGAGGGATGCGTACGCTCCATGGTGTGAACATGCAGGAGCAAATCATGACCGTGGCCATCGTGCTGCACCGCGCCGATGGCGCGCCCGTTTCAACCTCTTTCCGCAGGGCGGCGTTCGGGAAGGACGACCCGTTTGCGCGGCATCGCGAAATTGCCTGGGAAGGACCCGACTCGATGGTCGCGGGCCGAACCAGCTTCATCGGTGAGCTGGAAGTCGCAAGCTTCCCCCATATCGAAACCATCGTCGTGGCGGAAGGCGAGCTGACGCTGACGGCGCATGGCGCGGCCCCGCTGGTGCTCGGTCCAGGCGCCGGTGCAGTCATCGCATGCGGCACGGCGCTGCGCATCCTCGCCGGATCGCGCGTGCGGTTTTCGTTCTGCGCAGCCGCTTGCGACAAGCCGACGAAGCGCGGGCTCTTTCCGCTGCACGCCGACGCCGACTTCAAGCCGTCCGCGACGCTGCCGGCGGAAGTTCTCCTGGGCCCGGCCCCGCAATGCCGCAGCGACAACGTCTTCACCGATGATGCCGCTGAGTACCGCGCGGGCACCTGGGACTCGACGCCGTATCACCGCATCGTGCGCCCGCATCGCGTGAATGAGTTCATGCATCTGCTCGCCGGCAGCGTGCGATTCGCAGCCCCCGATGGCAGTGTGCTGACGGCGGGCGCCGGCGACGCGCTCTTCGTGCCCCTGGGCGTGTCGGTTGGATGGGAGAGCAGCGACCGCGTGGCGAAGTTCTACGCAATCCAGAGCGCATGAAGGCAGACCGGCTCCTGGCTCAATCCAGCGATGCGTTGGCCTTCTTGATGATGCCCGCGAGGCGCACGGACTCGGACTGGATGTATTGGTTGAACTGATCGCGCGTGGGCGTGAAGGTCTCATAGCCGAAGGAAAGGAACTTCTCACGCACATCGGGTTCGGCCAGGGCTTTTTCGATGTCCCTCTGGATTTTGTCCGTCACGGCTTTTGGCAAACCCTTGGGCGCCGCGATGGCAGTCCAGCCGCTGACTTCGAAACCGGCGGGGCCTCCGGCCTCCGCCACTGTTGGCACGTCCTTGAACGCGGGAATGCGCCGCGGCGCGGCTGCCGCCAGGAATTTCAGCTTGCCCGCGCGGTACAGCGGACCCGCGGTCGCGCTGGTGCCGAGCGCATAGGTCAGTTCGCCGGTGGCCACACCCGTGTACAGCTGGCTGGTTTCCTTGTAGACGATGTGCTGCGTTTCGATACCTGCCACGGTATCGAACAGCGCAGAGCCCAGGTGCACCGGGTTGCCCACCGACCAGGAGCCGTAGTTGAGCTTGCCGGGCTTGGCCTTGGCATCGGCAATCAGCTCGGCCACGTTCTTGTACTTGCTGTCAGCCGCGACGGTGAAGAAGAAGTAGGCCTTGAACAACGGAAGCAGCGGCTCGAAGTCCTTCTGCGGGTTGTAGGGCAATTTCTTGAACAGGTGCGGGTAGGCCGAGAGATGAACGTTGTCCAGCTGAATGAGATCGTGGCCGTCCGTGGCGCCGCGCTTGAAGGTGTCGATGGCAATGAAGCCGTTGCCGCCTGGCTTGTTCTCCACGACGACCGGCTGGCCCCAGGCGCGCGACAGTTTTTCAGCCACCAGCCGCACCACGCCCTCGGGGCCGCTGCCCACCGGAAACGGCGTGATGATGCGCACCGGCTTGGTCGGGAACTCCTGGGCGTGGGCCAGGGTGGGCAGCATCATGGCCGCGGTGAGAAGGAGCGCGCTGCGGCGCAAAACGGGAGTGCTGCTGTTCATTTCGATGCGAAGGTGAGTCATGGAGATATGTGCTCGGCGCGTCAAGGGGCTGAGCAAGTGAAGTTCGCGGCGTCATCCGTGCTGCCGCTTCCCTTGTACTTGGCCACTTGCGGGTAAGGGCAGAGCGGACGGGTTTGCGTCACGGCGCCGTTCACGATGCTCGAGGCGGTGATGTCGGCTGGGGCTTGCCCCTTCTCGGACCAGGCCATGAGCGCGCGGAAGATGTCCGTCTTGGGCTCCATCGGAACCGCGCCGCTCGCCCTTTGCCCGAACTCGCTGACACCGGTGCCGCCGGCGCAATGGCCCATGCCGGGCACCATGTACAGCCGGGAGAACTCGTCCGGGGCGCTGACGGTCTGCTTGACACGGTCGTAATACTTCACGGTGCCTTGCGGCATGATGAGGTTGTCGCTCCACCCGTGGTACATGATGACCTTGCCGCCCCGCTGCTTGAACGCGGAGATGTCGGGGTTGTCGGTCGCCATCATCGGGCCTACCATCTCGGCGTTCTTGTTGAAGAAGGCCTCGAAGTTGGTCAGGTTCAGCGTCTTCCAGTCCCAGTTGGGGTCGAAGTACACCCAGTACCTGGCTTGCTCGATAGGGATGGGGAACGGATCGGCTCCGGCCAACGCGCCGAGGTCGGCGCCGCGCTCCACGCCAGGCCAGAGCAACTGCCCCGCGGTGTTGCGCGCGCCGCCCCAGATTTTCTGCAGCGCGGTGGCTTCGCCAGGAGCAAGGCAGGTTCCGTCGGCCGAAGAGCAGTCGGCCCGCGTGATCTGCGTGTCCTTCGTGGGATCGTAGGTGCACGAGCGCGGATCTCCGATCACGCCATCCGTGACACCGTCCGCTGCGTCGCACGCAGCGACAGCGCGACGGGTCGCGAGCTCGCGTTTTGCCGCGGAGAGCGGGCCGCCGGCGTCCGCTTTCATGACCAATTGCGGCCAGATCTGGTAGACCTGGAACCGGTCCCAGTGGATGGCGGGCGCGCCCGCGAGGATGGCGTCATAGTCCGCTGGGTATCGCTGGGCCATCATCAGGCCCTGGCGCCCGCCAGTCGAGCAGCCGTACCAGTACGAGCGAACCGGGTCCTGCCCATAGAAGGCCTTTACCAACTGTTTGCCGATGACCGCCATGAGGTGTTCCGACCTGTGCGCGAAGTCGGTCTGCAGTTGCGTATTCGGCTTGCCGGGCGATTCCATGCCGAACGCGCCGGAGAGAAAGAAGCCCGTGTGGCCTGTGTCCGTCGTCGCGCCGGCAAAGCCCTGGCGAATGGAATCGACGGCCGGCGCCAGCTGCGCGGACCCGGCGTAGACGCCGTTTCCTTCGGCCCGGAATCTGCCGTTCCAGGCGGCAGTAGGCAAGGAAACCCAGATGTTGACCTGCGGATCGACCTTCACCTTAACCATGCAGTACGGCTTGTCCGATGCGGCCGTGCCTGTGCTGCCGGTGGCCACTTCCAGAATGGTGGCGGGCGCATCGGCGGTCAGCAGCGTGGCTCCAATGCCTTGCATGGTGCAGGCGCTGGTGGGGTTGATCGAAATGTTGTCGGCAACCAGTGGCAAGGTGGCCGCGTTGCCGCTGCCGCCCCCGCAACCACCGAGTGCAGCGGCCGCAAGAGCCGCCATTGCGGCACGCGCCACCCATGGGCATCGATTTGTTTTCAAAGCTGTCTCCTGCAAGTTGAAGGCGTGATTGCACTGCGCATCGGTTCAGGTGTCTTGCAAGATCCGATCAGATTTCCATCGGCGGCGCAGCGTCGAGGGTAAATGCGCAGGAGCTTGTGCATCTAGCAGCTATGTCGAATCGATATGTCTCCAAGGGCGGGTTCGGTGCCAGAATTGATTTCTCAGCCTCAATTCGGAAATCGATTCCCATGGGCAGAATCCCCGGCCAGCAGGAAGAGGCAAATCCGCTCGGCGAGCGCAACCTGCTCAGCGCGGAGGCGGCCGCGCATTGGCGCGGCTTCGCTATGGCATGGCTGGAGGCGAGCCCCCATGTCGAGGTCGGCGACTCCGAGGTAATAACCACCCGGCTCGCGATGCTGGACAGCGGCTGCGCGCAAGCCGAGTTCGCATACGGAAGAAAATCCTTCGACTGCGACCTGACTGCCGGTGCAATCGGCCTGTTTGCCCAGGGCACTCACATGAATCGCATTCGCTGGAAGTGCCAGGATGTGCGCCGCATCATCGTCGAGGTCGACCTGGCTCGCCTGTCCGATCCCGTCTGGCGCGAGTGTGTGCGACAGCTGCCGCAGGAAACTCAGGTCGAGTTCCGCGACGAAGGTTTGGCCGCGATGCTTCGAAGCATGGTCGCCGAGGCCGCGAGCGGGTCTGTCAACGGGCAGCTGTATGCGGAGTCCCTCTCTCTCGGCGTAGCGCTGCGACTACAGCAGCGGGCCGCGAACCGGGCGCGCGTATCTTGTGAGCGCGGCAAGCTCACTGCAGTTCAGGTCGAACGCCTGGAAGAGTGGATTGGCGTCCATCTGGCGGAGGACATTTCCCTTGCACAGCTCGCGCGGATCGCCGGATTCAGCCCGGCCCATTTCGTTCGCCTCTTCAAGAATTCCCTGGGCTGCGCGCCATACCGTCACGTGCTCAACATCCGGCTCGAACGCGCGCGGCAACTGCTGCTGGCGAGCGACCTTCCGATCGCGGCCATCGCAGTGGAAACCGGGTTTGCAAGCCAAAGCCATCTGACGACGGCTTTTGTGCGCGAGCACAAAGTGCCTCCGGGTCAACTTCGGCGTTCGGAAGCGGTTCGCGTCAGATGCGATCCACCGGCCCTGCAATGAGATTGAGCGGATGCGTCCGCTTGCCGGACGACTGGCGCAGGACAATCCGGCTCGTGAACTTCTCGATGCCGATGTCGTCTTCCAGCAGCCGCTCCATCAGCGCCTGAAAATGCGCGACATTCGGCGCGACGATTTTCAAGAGGTAGTCGTAGCCGCCACTCACGTTGTGCCACTCCACAATTTCGGGGTGCCGATCAACGGCCCCTTCGAACTTGCGGAAGTCGAAAGGCCGATGACTGCTGATCGTCACCTCCGAGAAAACCGTGACGCAATTGCCCAGCTTCTCCAGCGCGATGTCGGCGCCATAGCCGCGGATCACGCCGGTCTCCTGCAACCGCTTCGTCCGCACGAGGCATGGGCTTTGGCTCAGGCCCACGGCGTCGGCCAACTCGACGTTCGAGCAGCGGCCCTCGCGCTCGAGGTGCGCAAGAATCTTCAGGTCGAACCGGTCGAGGGGAACTGCTGGGCCCATGGCCGGATGGTAGCGCTGGATATCGCGCGCAGCTAGTGCGCGCCGGCCGCCCGCGCTTCGACGAGCGATTCGTCGAGCGCCTGGATGACGAGGCCGGCCTGGTCTGCCGACAGTACCAGCGGCGGCCGGATCTTGAGCACGTTGTGCCTCATTGCACAGGCGCTGATCAGCACACCCTTGTCGCGCATCCGATTCACCACCTGGCTCGTCAGGACGCGATCGGGCGCCCGCGATACCCGGTCGGAGACGAGCTCGACCCCGACGAAAAGCCCTGCACCGCGCACATCGCCGATGGCTTCGTGCCGGCCGGCAAGAGCGGCGATGCCGTCGTGCAAGACCTTGCCAACTTTGGCGGCGTGCTGCACCAGCTGCTCCCGCTCGATGGTGTCCAGCACCGCCAGCGCCGCCGCGCAGGAGACGGTGTTGCCCGCGAAGGTGTTGAAGTAGCGCGAGCTCTTCCCGAATTCCGCCAGCACGTCGGCGGTTGCGAGCAGTCCCGCGATCGGTTGGCCGTTGCCCATCGGTTTGCCCATAGTGACGATGTCCGGCACGACATCGTGACGCTGGAAGCCCCAGAGGTGTTCGCCGGTCCGGCCGAAGCCGGGCTGCACTTCGTCGGCAATGAAGATGCCGCCGGCCCGCTTGATCGCGTCGACCGCGCCCCTCAGGAAGCCCGCCGGCCCGGGGAGGATGCCGTCGCTGGTGAACAGCGAATCGACGATCAGCGCGGCCGGTTTGATGCCGTGGCGCCGCAGATCGGCGATCGCTGCTTCGACGTCGCGGGTGAAGCGCTCGGACAGATCAGCGCCTTCGGCGTGATACAGGCGCGGCGCCGGAACCAGGCGCACATGCGCGCCGAGATCGACGGTCACACCCAGCGAGGGTGAGAACTTCGACACGGCGTCGGTGATGCCGTGATAGGCGGTGTCGGTCACGATCACGCCGGTGCCACCGGTACGGACCTTCGCGATGCGATAGGCGAGGTCGTTGGCCTCGCTGCCCGTGCAGGTCAGCATCAGGTGGGCCAGGTCGGTTCCGGGCACGCTCGCGAGCAGGCGTTCGGCCAGCTCGAGAATCGTGTTGTGCAGATAGCGCGTGTTGGTTGCCAGCGTCTGCACCTGCTTGCAGATCGCCTCGGTCACCGCCGGGTGGCAATGTCCGAGCGACGTGACGTTGTTGTAGGCGTCGAGGTAGCGGCGACCCTCCAGGTCGATCAGCCAGGCGCCTTCGCCCCGCACGATGTGAAGCGGGCGCTCGTACATCAAGCGGTAGGCCGGGCCGAGCAGGGCATCGCGGCGCGCGATCATCTTCTCGGTGGCCGCGCCCACGTCGGCGCGGCCGGGGATATAGGCATTGACCATGTTCAGGTCGGTCGTGCTTTTCATTGAGTGGCTCCAATAGATGTGCCGGCGAGCAGCCGGTCGCGTGCGGTATCGCGTGAGAGGTCCGCCATCTGGGAGAGGGCCTCCCAGGCCGCGGGGTTGTGTCGCATGATGTAGGCGCGGTTCTCGGGGTAGCGCGCGGCGCGCCATTCGGAAATCAGCGCCGTGATGAGGTGGCGCGTCGCCATGAGATCGGCGACGACTTCCTGTTCGGCGGCGGTGAGCGGCAGCACCGCCTGGTAAGAGGCCACGAACTGGGCCGGCCCTTCGAAAGGATCTGCGTTGCCGGTCATGTGGAAGGCGGCGGCCGTCGCGACTTCGCCGACGAGCGGTGCATGCACCATGTCGCCGAAATCGATGATGCCCACGATGCGCGCCTGGTCGTCGGGTGCGACCAGCACGTTGTAGAGGTGGTAGTCGTTGTGGATCACCTGCGACCGCAGCGAGGCCAGGTGCGGCAGCACGTGCGTGGTGAAGCGCGTCATGAAGGCTTGGGCCAGCGCGCGGCGCTGGGCGTCCACGAGGCTGTCGAGCTGCTCGGACAGCCGATGCGCCGTGGCGACGTTCCACAGCAGGTCATGCGCGCCGCCCGGATGCGCGAAATCGCACAGCGCGCTGTTCAACGCGGCGAGGCCGCTTCCCATGGCGCGTCGCTGTGCGGCGGTGCGCACTGTTTCGCGGATCTGGATGCCGTCCAGGTAGGTCAGCATGCGCACGCGCGTCTGCACGCCATCGGCGAGCGCGATCGTGCTGTGCGTGCGTCCTTCCAGTGTGCGCACGACGCGCGGCACCGGCTCGCCCGGCGACACGCGGGCGATGTGGTCGAGCGCCGCAATCTGGAAGTCGACGACTGCGGCCGGCTCTGATGGATTGCTGATCTTGAAGACATAGCGGCTGCCATCGGTCGCCTGCACCAGGCAGTTCTGGTCACGCTCCCCCGCCAGCGGGCGGGTGGAACCCTCGATGCCGTAGATGCGGCGGACCAAAGCTTCCACCTCTGCCGGCCCGAGGTCCGGCGCGGTGGTGCTCAACGCGCTCATAGGCCGAGCAGTCCAGGAAGCTGGCGGACGTCGGTCAACCTGCTGACGCCATAGTCAGTGGACGTCGGTTCGTGGCCGCGATCGATGAATGCCTTCGCCATGAAGCCCAGGTCCGAAGCCGTCATCAGGTCGTACCGGAAGCTCGATGAGACATGCATCATCTGGTCGGGCGCGCATCCGAGCTTGTCGAACATGTACTCGAAGGTCTGAATGCGAGGCTTGTACGCACGCGCCTCTTCGGCGGTGTAGACGGCGTGGAACTTTGCCTTGAGATGCGCGACGCTTGCGGGAATCAGGTCGACCATCGAATTCGAGAGGATCACCAGCGGGATGTGCGGCGCGATCGCTTCAAGCACCTCGACAACGTTTGGATGCGGCTGCCACGTTGGGATGGCGTCGTAGAGCGCGACGGCGTCCGACCGCTTGCACTCGACGCCGTGCGCCTTGCATGCGCGCTGGATGGAGTTCTCGACAACATCGAAGAATGGCTTCCATTCGCCCAGGACTTCGTCGAGGCGATAGGCGCGAAAGCTGTCCAGAAAGGCAGCCATGCGCGCTGCAGGGACGCGGTCCTCGAACAGGCGCTTGGCAGTCGGCCCCATCTCGAAGTTGATGAGCGTGCCGTAACAGTCGAAGCTGATGAATTTGGGTTTGAACGTCATGGGGCATCCACGTGTTGGGGTGGATATGAGTCTATGAATCCCCCGCCTCACGGAAATGCCGCATTCACCTGCGGCGCAAGTGGAATCCGTTTCAATCCCGGCGCTTGCCGGAACTTTGCGTGGCCCTGGGTTTGTGGCGATTGATTTAGTTATTTAATACAACTATATTGGCATCCATCCGGACACCTGTTTCGACCCGCCATGGCCCACGCCCCCCTGCCAGGACCCGACGGCCTGTTCACCGTCACGGTGCCACCGCGCTTCGGTGTCGACAGCAGTGCCGTGGGCTGGCGCGGCGCGTTTTTCACGGATCTCCAAGCCGCGCCGCACGGCACGGTCGATCACGGCCATGCGCGGTTCAGCGTGCAACAGTCCGCCGTGCCGATTCAAATTCGCGAGCTGCGCGCCGGCGCCGCATGGACCACCGCGACGCCGGGCGTGGGCGTCTGGCGCCCGGGTGACGAACAGCGCTTCGAGTGGCGGGGCGGTGGAAACCGGCAGTTTCTCTTTATCGACCCGGCCATGGTCGAACAGGTTCTGGACTGCCCGGCAGCCCCGCGAACCTCGCGCCGCGGGCCCGCGGAGGTGATTGCCTCTCCTCTTGCGGCGACGCTGTTGCAGGCGCTGGTGCACGACCTGCAAGATGGCAGCCCCGGGGGAACACTCGTGGGCGACAGCCTGATCGTCGCGCTGGTGGTCCATCTGTGGGGGCCCGGTTCGGACCGGCGTCCAGGGAGTGGCCTGCCGGCTGCCGCATGCAAGCGCGTGCTCGGCTACATCGAAGAGCGGCTGGAGACGCCGGTGAGCCTCGCGGAGCTCGCGGAACTCGCCCGCATGAGCGTGCGGCACTTCTGCCGGGCCTTTCGCGCGAGCATGGGCTGTTCGCCCCACCAGTACCTTCTGCGGCAGCGAGTCGAGCGCGCCAAGTCGTTGATCGCCACGCGTGAAATGGCGCTGTGCGATGTCGCGCAGGCGTCGGGGTTCGCCGACCAGAGCCAGTTGACGCGCACGTTCCGCAAGCAGATGGGCATCACGCCCGCCGGCTACCGCGCCGGCTGTTAGCTGCCCGCCTGCCCGCCCATCCGGCCATGGCCGGATTCGGCCACCCTGGCCTGAAGCGCCAAGACCCCAAACACGTCGACGCCTAGATTGGGGTCCGGCCGGGCATCCCGCCCGGACCGCATCGAATCGAATCGCCGGAGACAAAATCCATGAAGTCCAGAATCAGTTTTCGAACGGCCGCTGCAATGGCGCTCGCCATCACGGTCGCCGGGTGCGGCGGCGGAAGCGGCGTCGCAGCGTTGACCTGCGACACCATAACCAGCGCCTCACTCAACATCGCCGGGCTGAAGGTCGCATCGGCCGTGAGCGTGGCCGCGAAGTCCGACGGCGCGATGGCCGCACAGAACTATCCCGCGCACTGCCGCGTGCAAGGCAGCATCAACGAACGCACGGGCGCTGACGGAAAGCCCTACGCCATCGGCTACGAAGTCCGCTTGCCAGAGTCGTGGAACGGCAAGTTCTTCTTCCAGGGTGGCGGCGGCACCAACGGTTTTCTGGTGCCAGCCGTGGGCGACCTGCTCAACTCCACCGAGTCCAACGCGCTCAGCCAGGGCTATGCGGTCGCCAGCACCGACGGCGGGCACAACGGCGGGCAGGCGGACGTGAGCTTCGGCCTCGACCCGCAAGCACGGTCAGACTACGGCTACAACGCGGTCGGCACCTTGACACCCGCCGCCAAGCAGATAATTTCGCGGCGATACGGCCGCGCGCCGGATCGCTCGTACCTCATGGGCTGCTCCAATGGCGGACGCGATGCGATGGTCGCCGCGACGCGTTTCGCCGACCAGTTCGACGGCATGGTGGCAGCCAACCCGGGCTTCAACCTGCCCAAGGCGGCCATCGCCCAGCAATGGGACACGCAGCAGTTCATGGCCGCGGGCGCAGGCCAGTTGCCGAAGGACGCCTTTCCGCCGTCGGTGATGAACGCGGTGTCGAATCGCATCCTCGCGAAGTGCGATGCGCTCGACGGCGCGGTCGATGGCATGGTCAACAACCGCAGTGCCTGCCAGGCCGCGTTCAACCTCGACACCGACGTGCCCACCTGCACCGGCGCGCCCGATGGTACCTGCGTGACCGCGGCCCAGAAAGCGGCGCTGAAGAATGTCTTCGGCGGGGCGAAGAACGGCGCCGGCCAGGCCCTGTATGCCTCGTTCCCGTGGGACGCCGGCGTCTCCGGCGCCAACTGGCGCTTCTGGAAGCTGGACGCGGGCTTCGCGCCGCTGCCGTTCAACACCTTGATCGGCGCGGGCGCGATGGGCTACATCTTCAGCTCGCCGCCCGATGCGCCCAACCTGGCCGATGCGGGCCTGGGCTACCAGCTTGGCTTCAACATGGACACCGACGCGCCGAAGATCTTCGCGAAGAACGCCGTGTTCAAGGAATCGGCGATGGACTTCATGACGCCGGTGAATGTCACCCAGTTGTCGGCATTGAAGAACCGCGGCGGCAAGCTGATCGTCTATCACGGCACCGCGGACCCGGTCTTCTCGCCCAACGACACCATCGCCTGGTACGACGCCGTCAATGCCGGCGACAGCACGGCGCCGGCCTACGCGCGCATGTTCCTCGTGCCGGGCATGAACCATTGCAGCGGTGGCCCGGCAACGGACCGGTTCAACATGCTGACGGCCCTGGAGAACTGGGTCGAACACGGAACCGCGCCGGAGTCCGTCGTGGCGAAGGTCAATCCCGCCGACCCGGACGTTGTGGCCAAGGGATGGCCGGCCGCTCGCACCCGTCCGCTGTGCGCCTACCCCAAGCAGGCCATGCTGAAGGCCGGGGCTACCGATCTTGAAAGTGCGAGCTCCTTCGTCTGCCAGTGAAAAACCTGGAAATCAGCCACCTTGCCCCAGCGGCGAGGCTTGACAGAGGGTATTGCATTGGATATCTTCAAGATATCCAGTTTCAGGGAGCCCCTCTCATGGCAACTCGCAGCACAGCTGACCAGATCGCATTCCGCTACCGCCCGGCCGACAGCACGACCGGTGTCACCCGCGACACCGCCAAGCGTCTGGCCGAACGCCTGGGCGTCGATGAAACCCAGGCGATCCATCTGGCCCTGCACGACATGGCGGTCAAGCTGCTGCCACAGTACGAGGCCGACGAGGGCCCGCTGACAGCGGCTCAGATGCGACAGATCAAGAAGCGCGTCCCGCAAGGCAAGAAGAAGTCCGTACGCTCCAGCCTCTTCGAGGTAGAGCCCGCATGACATCGCAGTGGTGGGCCGAGCCCACCGCCGGCGAGATTGTCTGGTGCCATTTTCCCGACGACATCCATCCTCGCCCAAAGCCCCGGCCTGCATTGATCCTGGCCGTTTTCGATGACGATGCACCGGAGTTCACGGTGCGCGTTGCCTACGGCACCAGCCAGCGAACCACCACTTTGCACCGCGGCGAGTTCTCCATCCTGCGGGACCGCAACCCGGCGGCCTACGAGGCCGCCGGCCTGAGTTACGACACCAAGTTCGACCTGAAGCAAGCCCTTGACCTGCCGTACACGACGGAGTGGTTCTCGGTGCCGCCGGCGGCACCCCATGGCCAGATCCCGAAGCTCGGCACCTTGCACCCGTCGCTGGTACGAGCCGTCCAGGCGGCATTCCGGGCGGCCGCAGCATGAGCGCATTGAGTCCGCGTTCGCGGCATGATCGCTAGAAATCAGCGACCTTGCCCCACGCCGACGCATTGAACCGGGCAGGGTTGAAAGGCTCCGGATCGAAGATCGGCTTCGCACCCGACACCAAGTCGGCAATCAGGTGCCCCGCCCCAGGGCCGATGCCGAACCCATGCCCGGAGAAGCCCGCCGCCAGGATGAACCCAGGCACCTGCGGAATCTCTCCGATACCCGGCACGCCGTCGGGCGTGCTGTCGATGTAGCCGGCCCAGGTGTTGGCGATGCGGGCCTCGCGCAGCGGAGGCAACAAGTCGACGGCACGGCGGTGGATTTCGCGCACGCCTGCGGGATCGGGCTTCGGGTCGAGGATGCGCGCCCGCTCCATGGGCGTGGGCGCGTCCAGCTTCCATCGCGCGCGGGTTTCGTGGCCCCAGCGGATGCCTTCCAGGCCGCCGGGGAAGACGTTGCGCCAGCGCTTGGCGAACATCGGGATGAACTGCGGCGCGAAGCGCAGCAGCTGCGGCGTGGGGTCGGCGCGCCCACGGCCGCTGATGGCCAGGACGTAGTGGCCGTCTGGGCGCCGGGTGATGGCGACGCGTGGGCTGGTCAGCGCGGCCGGCAGTTGCTGTTCCACCGGCGACAAGCGCACGATGGATTGGCGAATCGTGGCCAGCGGAAACCGAATGCCGAGCTGGTTGCAGAACGACGACGCCCACGCACCGCCCGCCATCACCGCGGTCTTGGTCTTGATGACGCCGGCTTCTGTGATGACGCCGCTGACCCGCCCACCTTCCATCTCGATGCCGCGCGCGGCGCAATTCTGGTGGACGGTCCCGCCGAGTTTCATGATTGCGGCTGCCACAGCCGGCGCCGCCTTGGCCGGATCGGCCGTGCCGTCGCTGGGTGAGAAGACGCCGCCCTTCCACGTGCGGCCGGTCGCGAGGCCTCGCTCCGAGGCTTCACGGCCGCTGAGCATGTGCGTCGTCACGCCAGCCGTCGTCGCGAATTCGCGCCACTTGGCCCAGCCGTCGATCTGGGCTTCGTCATCGCTCAGGTACAGCAAGCCGCAGCGCGTGAAGCCCGTGTCTTCGCCGGTGTCGGCGGCAAACTGGTCCCAGAGCTCGAGGCTCCTGGTGGCCATGGGCAGTTCGCGCGCGTCGCGGTTCTGCTGGCGGCACCAGCCCCAGTTGCGGCTCGATTGCTCGGCGCCGATGCGGCCCTTTTCGACGACGGCGACCGACATGCCGCGCTGGGCCAGGTAATAGGCGGTGAAGACTCCGATGATGCCGCCGCCGATCACGACGACGTCGGCACTGGCCGGCAGGTCCGGTGAAGTCTCGAGGAGGCGCAAGGGCTGGGACATGGACGGATTGCTATCGTTGTTCATTGTCCGCGCTCTTTGAACCAAGGTCCCGGTCATGCTGTCTCCTCCTGCCCGTACCCCAAGATCGCTTTCGTCTCCAGGTATTCCTGGAAACCTTCCAGCCCGTATTCGCGTCCGTTGCCCGAACGCTTGTAGCCGCCAAAGGGCGCATGCCCATCCCAGGCCGGGTTGTTGATGTGCACCTGCCCGGAACGGATCCGCGCCGCGACCGCGCGCGCCGCCGCCAGGTCCTGGCCCTGGACGTGTGCGCCCAGGCCGTAGATGGTGTCGTTGGCGATCTGCACTGCTGCGTCCACGCTGTCGTACGCGATGATCGAAAGCACCGGCCCGAAGATTTCTTCCTGCGCGATGCGCATCTGAGAATCCACGCCCGAGAAGATGGTGGGCCGCACGTAGAAGCCGCGCTCCAGGCCCTGCGGCCGGCCGGGGCCACCGTGGATGAGCCGCGCGCCTTCGGCGATGCCGGCTTCGATCATTTCCTGCACGCGGTTGAACTGCGCGCGATTCGCCACGGGGCCGTGCGTCGTCTGCGGTGAACGCGGGTCGCCGACGACGAATTTGGATGCTGCTTCGCACGCGAGCCGCTCGACCTCTTGCAGGCGTTCGCGCGGGACGATCATGCGGGTTGGCGCGCTGCACGACTGGCCGACGTTGCGCATGCCCGCCGCCACACCGGTCGCAACGGCGCGTGCGAAGTCCGCATCCGGCAGGATGACGTTGGGCGACTTGCCGCCGAGTTCCTGCGCCACGCGCTTGACCGTGGGCGCCGCGGCTTGTGCCACCAGGACGCCGGCCCGGGTCGAACCGGTGATCGAGATCATGTCCACGTCGGCGTGCGCGGCCATCGCAGCGCCCACCTCCGGCCCGTTGCCGTTGACGAGGTTGAACACACCCGCGGGAACGCCGGCATCGCGCATGACCTGCGCGAAGAGCAGGGCGGAGAGGGGCGACAGTTCGCTGGGCTTCAGGACGACGGTGCATCCCGCCGCCAGCGCGGGGCCGACCTTGGCGGTGATCTGGTAGAGCGGCCAGTTCCAGGGCGTGATCAGCGCGCACACGCCGATGGCTTCGCGCACGATGGCAGTGTCGCCGCGATGGGTGAGGAAGGCATAGCTGCCCACGATGTCGCGGGCGACGCGGATGTGCTCCGCCGCGACCGGCACTTGAGTGCTACGCGCAAAGCCGATGGCAGCGCCCATTTCGAGCGAGATCGTCTCCGCAAACAATTCAGCCCGCTCGAGGATCAGGCTGTGCACGCGACCCAGAAGCTCCGCCCGGCTTTTTGGAGAACTGACGGACCAGGTCGCGAAGGCGCGCCTGGCGGCATCCACCGCGGCTGCGACGTCTTGCGCGTTGCCCAGCGCGATCTGCGCGACAGGCTCTTCGGTCGAAGGGTCGATGACGCTGGCGCGGTCTTGCCCGGCGGGCAAGACCCACTCACCATCGACGAAGATGCGGTCCAGGTGCCCCGAGCTTTTGAAGTGCTGGACGACAGAGTCTTTCATGCCACCGCCCGCCGCACTTCCGGCTGGTCCAGCACTTCATCCAGCGTGCGGTTCAGGCGCTCGAACATCTGCTCGAACTCCGATGCCGTGTAGCAAAGCGCCGGCGCGAACCCGAGAATGCAGTCACCGAACGCGCGGAAGATCAAGCCGTTCTTGTAGGCGGCCTTGGCGATGCGGTCAGGCAACTGCAGCGCCGGATCGAAACTCGCTTTGGTGTACTTGTCGCTCACCAGCTCCAGTGCGCCCAGCAGGCCGCGCGAGCGCGCATCGCCCACCAGCGGATGCCGCAGCATCGCCTGCAGCCCGGCTTCGAAGTGGCGCGCCACCTTGCGGCCGTTGGCGAGGATGCCGCCTTCTTCATAGAGGCGGATCACCTCCAGCGCCACGGCGGCGCCGACCGGGTGGGCGGAGTACGTGGCGCCATGGCCCACCAGGGCGCCGGCGGGCGTACCGTCGGCGATGCCGGTGTACACGCGCTCGGAAATCAGCAGCGCGCCTAGGGGCACGTAGCCGGCCGTGAGGCCCTTGGCCACGGTCATCAGGTCGGGCGACACGCCTTCGGCTTCGCACGCGAACATCGGGCCGGTGCGCCCGAAGCCGGTGATCACCTCGTCGACCACGAACAGGATGTCCAACTCACGGCAGGCCTCGCGCATGGCTTTGAGCCATCCCACGGGCGGCACGATCACGCCACCGGAGCCCTGGATGGGTTCGCAGAAAAAGGCCGCCACGTTCTCGGCGCCGAGTGCATGGACTTTGGCGCGCAGCGCCGCGACCGACGCGTCGATGACGGCTTGCGGGTCGTTGCCCACGGGGCTGCGGTAAGGGTAGGGCGAGGGGATGTAGTGCTGCTCCGGCCGCGGCAGGTCGAAGCCGCGGTGGAAGGCCGGCAGCGCGGTGAGGCCCGCGCCCGTCGACGACGAGCCGTGGTAGCCGCGCTCCAGCGCGATGAACTGCTTTTTGTTCGGCCGGCCCGTGCTGTTGTAGTACTGCACGATCAGGCGCACCGCGGCATCCACTGCCTCGGAGCCGCCGAGCGTGAGGTACACATGGTTCAACCCGGCCGGCGCGATCTCCACCAGCTTGGCGGCCAGGCGGATTGCCGGCTCGCTGGCGTAACTGAAGTAGCCGGTGGCGTAGGGCAGCTCGCGCATCTGGCGCGCCGCGGCTTCCACGACGCTCTCGTGGCCATAGCCGATGTTCACGCACCAGAGGCCCGCGAAGGCGTCGAGCAGCTCGCGGCCTTCGGCGTCGCGCAGCCAGGCGCCTTTGCCACTTTGCAGCACGGTCGCACCGCGCTGCTCGTGGCCGCGCCAGTTGGCGACAGGGTGCACCAGGTGGGCCCGGTCGAGCGCCACCAGCGATTCGTTCAAGGAGAGTTGGGCGGTAGGAGTCATGCGATCAATCGTAGGTGCGCGTGCGCAGCGTGTGCTGCCGGATGGCGGGTGGCGCGCGACGGACGATGCTGTTGTTCGCGTGTGGAAAGGAGAATCTGCTTTGGCTTTGGCTTTGGCTTTGGCTTCGGTGGCGGTCTCACGCCGGCAGGGCACCCTTCACCCTCCATGTCCCCCGGCGCGGGAGGCGCCTCCTCCTTTACTTCCGGGTGAAGGGCGCCCTGCCGGCGTGAGACTGGACGGAGTGTCGATGTTCCACGAGTGATGCACAACGAGACCCCGTAGGGTGGGCAACTTGTTGCCCACCATTTCCCGCGCGCTAGACTGCCGCGATGTCGAACTACCGTCGCGCACTCGTTCCTGGCGCGACTTATTTCTTGACAGTGGTCCTTGAAGACCGCACAAGCGACCTCCTGATCCGTCAGATCGACGCCCTTCGCCAAGCGTATGCGACTACTGCCGCAGGCCACCCATTCGAGACGCTCGCAATTTGCGTGATGCCAGAACACTTGCATGCCATCTGGCGGCTGCCGGAAGGTGACAGCGATTTTCCCTTGCGCTGGCAACTCATCAAGCGAAGATTTTCGCGGGGGATGGCGCCTGCCCCCGTTAGTCGCACAAGTGAAGGACTGGCCGCACAGCAGCTTTCACAAGTGGGTGGAGCGGGGGGATCTGCCGGCAGCTTGGGGACTGGTGAAGCACGCGAGTGGAAATTTCGGTGAGTGAAGTGTGGCTGTGCTGACACTTACCAGGCCCAGCCGATCCGGGTGCCGAGCCCCTGCGCCGACGCGCGCTCGTAGATCAGCCGAGCGACGGTCAGGTCCTGCAAGGCCAAGCCGGTCATGTCGAAGACAGTGATGTCACCCGCCGCGCGCGTGAACTCGGTCTCGCCCAGCAGCATGTTCCCAAGCTCGACGCACGGCGTCTCACGCGCCCATTGCAGTTCGCCCAGCTGCAGTGCCTGATCGCGATCGTCCACCACCAGCCGTGCCCGCTCCAGCAATCCGGCGGGCAGTTCACGCTTGCCGGCGGTGTCGGCGCCCACACAGTTGAGGTGCGTGCCGGCGCGCACGGCCTTGGCATCGAAGAGCGGGCCGCCGCCCGGCGTGGCGGTGATCACGACGTCACTCTCCGACACGGCCTCGTTCGCATCAGGCGCGCACCGGATGTCGCACAGGCCCGCGAACGCCGACTCGAATGCCGGGTCGGCACCGCGCTTCGACGAAACGTACTGCACGCGCGAGAGCTTCGGCAGCGTTCGCAACGCGAAGCGCAATTGCGATCGCGCCTGCACGCCGGTGCCGAAGACGGTGAGGCAGGTGCTGTCCTGCCGGGCAAGCAATTCCAGGCCGAGGCCGCCCGCTGCGCCCGTGCGCACCGTCGTGATGGCATTGCCGTCGATCACGCACAGGGGCCGCCCGGTGAGCGGATCGAACAGCAGGATCGTCGCCTGGTGCGGCTCGCCTCCCGCATCGCGGTTGCGCGGCCAGAAGCCCGCGGCCTTGAACCCCAACAGGCCCTGCGATGGAACGTCGCCCGACTTGATGCCGAAGACACCGCCGGTGGGCAGCTTCTCGCGCACCACCGGGAAGACCCGGCCTTCCCGCCTGCCATGCAGCAGGAAGGCTTCGCGGACGGCCTGCGTGACTTCGGCGGGCGTGAGCAGTTGCTCCACGGCGTTCTTGTCCGCAAGGAGGAGGGTGGCGTCAGCGCCCATGGTTGCAATCTCCATTCGGTGTTTTCTTTGGATGGCCATCTTGGGACTGGTGGCGGCGCCGCGCTAGTACGAATTTGGCGTCGCGCGCGGACGGCACAAACACACCGCGCGCCGCGCCACTTCCGGTTTTTGCTGTGGCCGCCGGGCGCACAACCGCAGCATCTGCGGCGAACGCGGCATAGCATTCAAGGCATCGCTTAGCCAGCAATCTTCCCAGCAAATTAGCCAGCCACATTCCCACAGGAGAAAAGCATGGAACACCAAACAAAGCTCAACGGCCTCGTCGGCCCCGAAGAGAGCACGCGAATCCTCGGCGCCTTGCAGCGCGGCGCGAGCCGGCGCGATGTTCTGGCCATGTTGACGGCCGGCGGCATGCAGGCTGTGCTGGCCGGCAGCATCGCGGGCGTCGCCACCAGCGCGCATGCGCAAACGCCGCGCAAGGGCGGCCGCATCAAGGTTGCAGGAGCGGCCTCCGGCGTGGGTGACACATTGGATCCGGCCAAGCAGGCCAATCACACGGACTACATCCGCGGCTTCACCTTCTACAACGGGCTGACCTACCTGGACGGCAACCTGCGGGCGCAACCGCAACTGGCCGAGGAGTTCACGACCAAGGATGCCAAAACCTGGGTGTTCAAGCTACGCCGCGGCGTCACCTTCCACGATGGCAAGCCGCTCACACCGGCCGACGTGGCGTTCTCGCTGATGCGCCACAAGAACCCTGCGACCGGCTCGCGCGCCAAGGTGCTGGCCGAGCAGTTCGAGGAAGTGAGCGCCACCGGGCCGAACGAGGTCACCATCCGCTTGGTTGCGCCCAACGCCGACCTGCCCGCGATTCTGGGCACCTATCACTTCCACATCGTCAAGGACGGCACGACCGACTTCAGCGCCGGCATCGGTACCGGCCCCTACAAGGTCAAGGAGTTCAAGCCGGGCGTGCGCTCCATTGCCGTGCGCAACGAGAGCTACTGGAAAACGGGCCGCCCTTACCTGGACGAGATCGAGTACGTGGGCATCAGCGACGAGACCGCGCGCGTGAACGCGCTGCTGGCCGGCGAGCTGGACCTGATCGTGCAGGTCAACCCGCGCTCCATCGACCGCGTGAACGCGACCGGCAAGCACGCGGTTTTCGAGACCAAGGGCGTGTCCTACACCAACCTGATCATGAAGCGCGACGGCGGCCCCGGCGGCAACCCGGACTTCGTGGCGGGCATGAAGCTGCTGTTCAACCGCGAGCAGATGCTCAAGTCGATCCAGCTGGGCCGTGGCGTAGTGGCAAACGACCAGCCCATCGGGCCGGCCAACCCCTTCTACTTCAAGGGCCTCAAGCAGCGCGCATACGATCCCGAGAAGGCCAAGTGGCACCTGCAAAAGGCCAACCTGGGCAGCGCCGCCATCCCGATGGTCGCCTCGTCCGCCGCGACCAGCTCGGTCGAGATGGCCCTGGTGCTGCAGCACGCGGCCCGGCAGGCCGGCGTCAACCTTGAGGTGCGCAACATGCCGGCCGACGGCTACTGGTCGCAGCACTGGGCGAAGCACCCGGTGAGCTTCGGCAACGTCAACACCCGCCCCAGCGCCGACTTGGCGTTGACGCTGTTCTTCAAGTCCGACGCGCCCTGGAACGAGGCGGGCTGGAAGAACGAGAAGTTCGACCAGCTGCTGGTGGCCGCACGCGCCGAAACCGACGCGGCCAAGCGCACCCAGATGTACGCCGACATGCAGGTGATGGTCCACAACGAGGGCGGCATCGGCATTCCGATGTTCCTCTCCAGCCTGGACGGGCACAACAAGAAGGTGAAGGGCCTCAGCCCCATCCCGCTGGGCGGCCTGATGGGCTCGAACTTCGCTGAGCACGTTTGGCTTGAAGCCTGACCTGACATGAACCTCACCATCTTGAAACTGGTGGCGGGCCGCATCCTGGCGGGTCTGGGCTCGCTGCTGGCGGTATCGGCGGTGGTGTTCGCCATCACCGCCGTGCTGCCCGGTGACGCGGCGGAGGAGCGGCTCGGCCAGGACGCCACGCCCGATGCTGTGAAGGCCTTGCGCAAGGAGATGGGCCTGGACCGAAGCCCGGTGCTGCGCTACTTCGACTGGCTGGGCGGCGTGGCCACCGGCGACCCGGGCAAGTCGGTGGTCACGGGCGTGCCCGTGGCCGAGGCTGTCGCCAGCCGCTTGCCCAACTCACTGCTGCTGGCCGCCGTGACGGCAGCCTTCGCCGTGCCGCTCGCCCTCGGACTCGGCATCCTGTGCGCCTTGTGGCGCGGCTCGGCGTTCGACCGCTTCACCAGCATGACCGCGGTGGCGGTGGTTTCCGTGCCGGAGTTCCTGGTCGCCACGCTGGCCGTGCTGCTGTTCGCCGTCCAGCTGAAGTGGTTACCGGCGCTCTCGTACGAAGTCAACCTGTCCTCGCCCGGCAAGATGCTGCATTCGTTCGCGCTGCCGGTGCTCAGCCTGGGCAGTGTGATCATGGCCCAGATGATGCGCATGACCCGCGCCGCCGTGATCGACCAGCTGGCCGCGGCCTACATCGAGATGGTGCGGCTGAAGGGCGCCACTGCCGCCCGCACCGTGCTGTTCCACGCGCTGCCCAATGCGATCGGGCCGATCGCCAACGCCGTGGCCCTCAGCCTGTCGTACCTGCTGGGCGGCGTGATCATCATCGAGGTGATCTTCAACTACCCCGGCATCGCCAAGCTCATGGTCGACGGCGTCGTCCAGCGCGACATGCCGCTGGTGCAGGCCTGCGCCATGATCTTCTGCGCGGGCTATCTGATCCTGGTGATGCTGGCCGACGTGTGCGGCATCGTTTCCAACCCGAGATTGAGGCACCAATGACTGTCGCTACCCTCGTTCCCCCCACCGCGGCGACGCGCAAGCGCGGGCTGCTCGCGGGCTGGTCGCGCACGGGCAAGCTGGGCCTGGCCGTGCTGGCCTTCTGGATCGCCGTCGCGCTGTTCGCGCCTTTCCTGGATGCGCACTCGCTGGGCGAGATGTCCGACGCTGGCGTCTTCCAGGCCATGAGCGCGCAGCACTGGCTCGGCACCGACTATCTGGGCCGCGACATGCTCATTCGAATCATCGCG
This sequence comes from Ramlibacter sp. WS9, assembly GCF_003797765.1. GTDB lineage: Bacteria > Pseudomonadota > Gammaproteobacteria > Burkholderiales > Burkholderiaceae_C > Ramlibacter. Next base: position 137,331 of record NZ_RKMB01000001.1, read on the forward strand.
GGCACACCCTATACGATCGGCGTCGCGCTCGTGGCCACGCTGCTGGCCTGCGGTGCGGGCGCGCTGCTCGGCCTGCTGGCCGCGGTCACGGGGGGCTGGATCGACGCAGCCCTCAGCCGCTTGCTGGACACGTTGGTTTCCATTCCCAGCAAGATGTTCGCGCTGGTGGTGATCGCCGGGTTCGGCTCGTCGGTTCCGTTGCTGATCGGAATGGCCGCGATTGTCTACACGCCGGGTTGCTACCGCATCATCCGTTCGTTGGCCGTCAACATCAACGCGATGGACTATGTGACCGTCGCGCGGGCCCGCGGCGAAGGCCGCGCCTACATCATGCGGCGCGAAGTCTTGCCGAACATCACGGGGCCGCTGCTGGCGGACATGGGCCTGCGCTTCGTCTACGCGCTGCGCCTCTTGGCCAGCCTGAGCTTCCTGGGCCTGGGCGTACAGCCGCCGATGGCGGACTGGGGCTCGCTGGTGCGCGAGAACCTCGGCGCGCTGCCGGTCGGCGGTGTTTCGGTGCTGGCGCCCGCGCTGGCCATCGCGACCCTGACCATTGCCGTGAACCTGGTGATCGACAACCTGCCGGGCCACACCGACGCCGACCGGGAGACACACTGATGGGTGCCACTGTTCTCGTGAACGATCTGCGCGTCGTGGTGCAGGCCGCCGGCGGTGAAACCGCCATCGTCAAGGACGTTTCCTTCCGCATCGAGCCCGGCGAAGTGCTGGCGCTGATCGGTGAGTCCGGCTCGGGCAAGACCACCATCGGCCTGGCCCTGATGGGTTACGCACGGCACGGCTGCCGCATCGCGGGCGGCAGCGTGCGCATCGGCGAAACCGACGTGCTGGGCCTGTCGGACGCCGAGCGGCGTGCGCTACGCGGGCGGCGCGTTTCGTACGTCGCGCAAAGCGCCGCGGCGTCGTTCAACCCGTCGCGCACGATCATGGACCAGGTGGTGGAAACGTCCCGCATCCACAACCTGATGCCTCGCGAGCAGGCGCAGAAGAAGGCCGTCGGGCTGTTCCGCCAGCTGGCGCTGCCGCAACCCGAAACCATCGGCGACCGCTATCCGCACCAGGTGTCGGGCGGCCAGTTGCAACGGCTGATGGCCGCGATGGCGCTCATGAGCGATCCCGACCTGGTGATCTTCGACGAGCCCACCACAGCTCTGGACGTCACGACGCAGATCGAGGTGTTGCATGCCTTCCGGCGCGTGGTGCGCGAGCGCAAAACGACCGGCGTCTACGTGACCCACGACTTGGCGGTGGTGGCGCAGATGGCCGACCGCATCCTGGTGCTGCGCGACGGCGCGCAGCGCGAGATCGGGACCACGCCGCAGATCATCAGCCAGCCGAAGGACGACTACACGCGCATGCTGATCGACGCCGCCGATCCCAAGCCGCGCGCCACCGAGGCGCTGGCGGCGGGCACGCAGCCGTTGCTGGAGATCCGCAATCTCCTCGCGGGCTACGGCGAACTCGACAAGCATGGGCGGCCGGCTGTGCCGGTGCTCGACGACGTGAGCGTGCGCCTGTTCCGCGGCCAGGCCGTGGGCGTGATCGGCGAGTCGGGCTCGGGCAAGACAACGCTCGCGCGCGTCGTGGCGGGACTGGTGGCGCCGGCCGGCGGGCAGATCCTGTTCGACGGCAAACCGCTGCCGCGCCTGGTCGAAGGGCGGTCGCGCGACGAGTTGCGCCGCATCCAGATCGTCTTCCAGATGGCGGACACGGCGTTGAACCCGCGCCACACCGTGGGAGAAATCCTGGCGCGGCCCCTGCAGCTGTACCTGGGCCTCAAGGGCGATGCGCTGGAAAAACGCGTGGCCAAGTTGCTCGACCTGGTTCAACTGCCGCAGACCTGCGCAAAGCGGCTGCCGGGCGGCCTGTCCGGCGGCCAGAAGCAGCGCGTGAACCTGGCGCGCGCGTTGGCCGCGGAGCCCGACCTGATCCTGTGCGACGAAGTGACGTCGGCGCTGGACACGGTCGTCGGTGCGGCCATCCTCGACTTGCTCGCGCAACTGCGGAAGGAACTGGGCGTGTCGTACATGTTCATCAGCCACGACCTGAACACGGTGCGCGCCGTGTGCGACGACATCGTGGTGCTGTACGCCGGCCAGAAGGTCGAGGCGATGGGGCGTGCGGCCTTCAACCACGCGCCGCGCCATCCTTACTTTCACCTGCTGGCCACCTCGGTGCCCGAGCTGCGTCCGGGCTGGCTCGACGAGGTGGGCGCCGCCCAACGCGCCGCGCTGCCATTGGTGCAGGCGCCGGTGGACCGCACGGGCATTTGCAGCTTCCTGGATCGTTGCCCGCTGCGCGTGGCCGGTGTGTGCGACAGCAAGATACCGCCGCGGCGCGAGCTCGAAGGCGGTGTCGAGGTGTTCTGCCATCGCAGTGCCGGCGAGCTGCTTGCGCTGCAGAAAACACGCCAGCCCGCCCACGAGGTCGCGGCCTGACCCCAATCGGATTGACCATGCATATCGAACCCGAAGTCTTTTATCGCTTCGACCCCGCAGCGTCCCCGGCGCCTGTGGTCGTGGACGTCTCGCGCAGCGGACGCTTCTACCCCATCGACTTTCGCTCGCCCATCCCATTCACGGCGCTGCACGACAACGTGTCGATGTATGTCGACGAGATCTGGAAGGACGCTCCGGCCCACGGCGCGACGATGCTGCAGGCGCTGTTTCCCAACACCTACATCGACGCCAACCGGCATGAGCTGGACATCGACCCGAGCCTCATCGAGGGCGAGTGGCCGGTGCCTGTTCAGTTCGTCTCCAAGAGCGGGTTGGGGTTGCTCAAGACCGTGTCACGATACGGTGAACCGCTGCAGGAGCGCAAGCTCACGGTTGCCGAAGTGCAGCACCGGCTGGACCGCTACTTCCATCCCTACCACCGCGCACTCGCTTCGGCGATGGACCGCATGCTGACGGCGCACGGTTTCTACTACAACTTCAGCTGCCATTGCATGTCGGCCGTCGGTGCGCCGACGCATGCCGACGCCGGCAAGGAGCGCATGGACTTCTGCCTGGGCAATCTGCGCGGCACGTCCAGCACCGCCGATTTCATCGAGTTCGTCGCCGAAGTCATCCGCGGCCAGGGCTTCACCTGCTCGGTCAACACGCCCTATACGGGTGGCGAGTTGAACCGGCGCTACGGCAATGCCGATGGCACGCGCGAAAGCATCATGGTCGAGATCAACAAGCGGACCTTCATGGACGTCAAGACGTTCAAGAAAAACGATGGCTTCGATGCGGTCCAGAACGTGGCGCGCGCAGTGCTGCAGGCCGTGGCGCAACGGGCACGCGAACGCATCGGGCGCAGCGCATGAAGATCGCCGCGTTCGAGCATGCCGGGGAATATCAGGTCGGGCTGGTCAGCCAGGATGGTAGCCATGTGCGGCCCTTCATGCTTTCCAGCGACAAGCGCCCGGTCGGCCTGTTGTGCCTGATCGCATGGCTGGAGAGCGGCGGGGAACTGCCGGCTGTCGGCGATGCGCTGCCGCTGGCGCAGGTGGGACTGCTCGCGCCGTTTCGCAGCTTCCGCCGCAATCTGTGGTGCGTGGGCCGAAACTACCGCGCCCACGCCAAAGAGCTCGCCGGCTCTGTGTTCCAGAAAGAACAGGAAGACGGCTGGCCGATGGTCTTCACCAAGGTGCCCGAGGCGGTGGTCGGCCCGCATGCCGAGGTGCGCCTGCCCACCGAGGTGTCCGAGCAGATCGATTACGAAGCCGAACTGGCGGTGGTGATCGGCCGCGGTGGCTGCAACATTGCCCGTGCCGACGCGATGAAGCATGTGTTCGGCTACACCATCGTCAACGACGTCACGGCCCGCGATGTGCAGATGCGCCATGGGCAATGGGACCTGGGCAAGAACCTGGACGGCTTCTGTCCGATGGGCCCGTGGGTCGTGACGGCCGACGAGATGGACGGCTGCAACACCCGCGTGCGCTGCTGGGTCAACGGCGAGCTGCGCCAGGATGGCCACACGGCCGACATGATCTTCGACATTCCCGCACTGATCGAGACGATGTCGCGCGGCATCACCTTGTATCCGGGCGACGTGATCGCCACGGGCACGCCCGCCGGCGTCGGCATGGGCATGCAGCCACCGCGCTGGCTGCGCACCGGGGACGTGGTGCGCGTCGAAGTGGATGGCATCGGCGCCATCGAGAACCGTTTTATTTAACTCGTTGTCGTTGCGGGCTCATGCCGGCATGACAAGGCAATGGATGGAAACATGCAAACACTGAACTACATCGCAGGCAACTGGCAAGCATCCCAGGACGGCCGACAATTCGAGGTGCGCAACCCAGCCGACGACAGCCTGATCACCCTCGCGGCCGACGGCGGCGGGGCCGATGCCCGGCTGGCCGCTGATGCGGCGGCCCAGGCGCTTCCCGCCTGGAAGGCACGCTCTGCACGCGAGCGCTGCCTCATCCTCAAGAAATGGCAGGCACTGATCGAGCGCGACGTGGAGCCGCTGGCCCAACTGATTTCGCGCGAGCAGGGCAAGCCGCTCGCCGAGTCGCGCGGGGAAATCGCCTACAGCGCGGGCTATGTGGAGTGGTTCGCGGAAGAGGGCGTGCGCGCCAACGGCGAGATCATCGCCGCGCCGGTGGCGAGCAAGCGCTACCTGGTGCTGAGGGAGGCCGTTGGCGTCGTCGCCGTGGTCACGCCCTGGAATTTTCCCGCGGCGATGATCGCGCGCAAGATCGCGCCCGCGCTGGCGGCGGGCTGCACGGTGGTCGCCAAGCCGGCGGAGGACACACCGCTGACTTCATTGGCACTCGTCAAGCTCGCCGAAGAAGCGGGCGTGCCGCCGGGTGTGCTGAACATCGTGCCCGCGTCGCGCGAGCGCACGCCCGAGGTGGTGGGCGAGTGGCTGCGCGACGGTCGCGTGCGCAAGATCAGTTTCACCGGCAGCACCGCAGTGGGCAAGCTGCTCGCGCGCGAATCGGCCCACACGCTCAAGAAGCTCTCGCTCGAGCTCGGCGGAAATGCGCCCTTCATCGTGTTCGAGGATGCGGATCTCGATGCCGCGGTCGAGGGCTTGATGGCCGCGAAGTTCCGCAACGGCGGACAGACCTGCGTGAGCCCCAACCGCGTGTTCGTGCACGAGGCGGTGCATGACCGCTTCGTCGACAAACTCGCGGCCCGCGTGGGCGCGTTGCGGGTCGGCCCGGCCGATTGGCCAGAGGCGGAGATCGGCCCGATGATCAACGCGCGTGCCGTGGACAAGATCGAAAGGCACGTGAACGACGCCGTCGCCAAAGGCGCGAAGGCCGTCGTGGGTGGACACCGCGTGCGAACCGGCATCGCCAATGGCCCGAACTACTACGCGCCCACCGTGCTGACCAACGCCAACCCCGGCATGGAGCTGTCGTGCGAAGAAACATTCGGCCCGGTCGTGCCCGTGTTCCGCTTCGCCACCGAAGCCGAGGTCATCGCGCAGGCGAACGACACGCCCTTCGGCCTGGCCGGCTACTTCTTCTCCAACGACATCAAGCGCATCTGGCGCGTGGCTTCGGCGCTGGAGACCGGCATGGTGGGCATCAACGAAGGCGCCATCGCCGCGCAGGCCGCGCCTTTCGGCGGCGTCAAGGAATCAGGCTATGGCCGCGAGGGCTCGCACTGGGGCCTGGACGAATACCTGCAGACGAAGTACCTGTGCCAGGGGAATCTCGCCTGAAGGTGTGCAGATCCAGTTGGCATAAGATCCGGCCGTCCCCCGCGCACCTCCAGCCCCGATCGGGCTCGGAGGTGTTCTATCAACTGCCGATCAACATGCCAGGGCCGGTCGCACACCGGCCCCACGACACTCACCATGAACATCCGCGTCCTCCTCCTCGCGACCCTGTGCGGCTTTCTTGGTGCATGTGCCACCATCCCCGACAACACGAAGCAGGTCGAGTTCGAGGGCAGGTCACTGAAGGAGGAAACGGTGGAACTGAGCCCGGGCAAGTACAAGGTCACGCTGGCCGGCTTTCAGCAGACCAAGGCGCAGGTTGAACGCGCCTATGCGTCCCGGGCCGCGCAAATGTGTGACGGACGCGGGGTTGCCGGGGAACCGGAATACGTTGGTCCGCTCGTTCACCGCAGTCCCGCTTTCGGTCCTTCGGTTCCCGGCGCTTACACGCTCGCCGGAATTGTCACTTGCCCGGATGCCGTGGCCGCGCCCACCGCAGCAGTCGCGGTGCTCCGTGACTCCATCAAGATCGCGAGTACGAGGAAGGCGCAGTTCTTCGTCGTGTCGAAAATCGGGGACGCGAGAATCGAAGACAGCTATTTGCGCACGGCGGTGCGCAACCAAGGTCGAGGTCTACAAATGACACCGACGCTGGTTGAGCGCAACGTTCCCGCACGGATGGCGACTTTCACGATCGAAGGACGCACACGGTACGCCGCTCCCATCATCGAATTGACTTCGGGAGAGCGTCTGCTGGACGTGGTGGGCACGGTCACGTTCGCGCCGGAAAACCACCGAACCTACGTCGTCAAGGGCGAACTGGGCGAGCGCTATTCGGCCGTCTGGATCGAGGAAGAGCTGGACGGGGGCGGATCGCGCATGATCGGCAAGAAGATCGAGACGGGCTCGCCGTAGCGAGCGGCGCGAGGCAGGCGTTGTTTATCTGCGCCGCACCGTGACCCTTTTCTCGGTGCCGGGCGCCTGTTGAGTAGAATTCCCTTGCCCACGGCCCGGCTGGAAACGAAAGTCGACGTGTGCACCACGGCGGCTGGAGCAAAGCCAAAAACAATCCATCCGCCTCCACTCAAACTTCCGGAGGAGTTTCCCATGCGCATTCATACCGTTCTCGCCACCCTGGCCATCGCCCTTGCCGTGACGGGCTGCAACAGCGTGCCCATCCAAAACATCGACCAGGCGCCCGCCATCAGCGCTTCCGGCAAGCCGTTGAACCGCGAACAGGTGCGTGGTGCCATCGTGCGTGCGGGCGCCGCCCTGGGCTGGCAGATGAAGGACGAAGGTCCCAACATGATCGTGGCCAATATCCAGCTGCGCAACCATACCGCCGTGGTGGCCATCCCCTACAACGCCAACAGCTACAGCATCAAGTACCGCGCCAGCACCGGCCTGGACGAAAAGGGCGGCACCATCCACAAGAACTACAACGGCTGGGTCCAGAACCTGACGCGCGGCATCAACGCGCAGCTGTCCGCATCATGAGCCTCGGTCTGGGTGCGCCCGCAGCGCAAGTATCGGCAAGGGAATTGGCCACGCTGGTGGTCGAAGGGTTGAACCTGGAGGATGTGAATCCGGCCGAGGTCGACCTTCTCGCGCCCCTGTTCGGCGGCGGGCTCGACCTGGACTCTCTCGACGTGCTGGAAATCTCGCTGCTGGTGCAGCAGCGCTACGGCGTGAAGCTGAAGGCGGACGACCCGAACAACGAGACCATCTTCGCTTCACTCCAGAGCCTGGCGGACCACATCGCCACCCTGGCCGCGCAGCGCTGATCCGCGTGTGGAATGGATGCAGTCCCTGGGCGGCGCGGGCTGGTGGCGGATTCTCTCCGTGCTGGTGCTCGGCTGGCTGGCCTTCTTCTTCGGCCGCACGCTGCGTGCGCCCGAAGTCCCGCTGATCGAGCGCATCGCCCGGGTCAGTGACCCGGCGCTGCCGCCACCGCTGCAGCGGTACACGCGCTGGCTCACGGCCATCTGGTGCGCCTATTTCGTCCTCGCCGCCTTGCTCACGATGACCGCGGGTTCCGTGTCTTTCAGCAGCGGCGCCTGGGTCTGGGGCGGCACGGTGATCCTCTTCGCTGGTGAGCACTGGCTTCGGCCCCGGCTGTTTCCGGACCACACCTTTCCTGGACTGGTGCAGCAGGTGCGCGACACCTGGAGCGTCTGGCATCCTGGCAAACACCCCGCCGACTAGGCAGTCCCATTCATGCAGCGACTGACCGAGCTTCCACTGGTGGCTGCCGGACGGCAGTTGAAGGAACACGCCGTGATCGGCGGCGCCCGTCATTGGACCTGGGGCGAAGTCCACGCCGCGTCCATCGCGCTGGCGGCGCGACTCGATGCCGGCGCCACCGTCTGCAACCTGTGCGGCTCGCGCGTCGGCTTTTTCGTTGCCTGGCTGGCGGCACTGCGGCGCGGCTGCGTGCAACTGCTGCCGCCCTCCGGTGGCCACGCCGACCTGGTGGCCATCCTCAAGGCCGCGGCCCATGCCGTGATCGTCGTCGACGACCCGAAGCTGCTGCAGCCGCACTGGGCCGAGCATGCGCGGTGCCTGGTCCACGTGCCGGAAGCATCGTCCACCGCGATGCCGAATGCTTCGCTCGCGTGGATCCCGAATTGGGACGCACCGCTCATCCGCCTCTACACGTCCGGCAGCACGGGAACGCCCGAACCGCAGGTCAAGGCGCTGGGTCACCTGGTGCGTGGCGCGCAGGCGCTGCACGCCCGGCTCGACGAAGAAGTGCAGGGCGGCGTCGCGGCTTTGCGGCGAATCGTCTCGAGCGTGCCGCCGCAGCACATGTTCGGGCTGGAGACATCGGTGATGCTACCGCTGGTGGCCGGCATCCCGGTGCTGGAAGGCCGGCCTTTGCTGCCCGGCGACGTGCGCGCCGCTTTCGAACAAGGTGAGCAGGATGCCGCGTGGATTGCAACGCCCTTGCACCTGCGCGCGCTGGCGCAGGCGGGCGATGCCTTGGTCCGTTGCCGCCTCGTGCTTGCGTCAACGATGCCGCTGGCGCCTGCCCTCGCCGCACAGGCCGAAGCACTGGCCGCAGCGCCCACGATGGAAATCTATGGTTCCACGGAAACAGGGGTCGTGGCCATGCGGCGCACGGCCCGCGACACTCAGTGGCGGCCTGTCGACGGCGTTCGGATCGAATCCACCGAAGCGGGCACGCGGGCCTGGGGCGCACATTTCCCGTCGCCGCAACTGCTGGCCGATGAGGTTGAAATCGATGCACAAGGCCGGTTCGTCCTGCTGGGCCGCCAAGGCGACCTGGTCAAGATCGCGGGCCGGCGCGCGTCGCTGGCCGGACTCAATCTGTTGCTGCAGGACCTGCCGGGCCTCGCCGATGGCGTGTTCTACCTGCCCGCCACCGGCGCACCCACCGAACGCCTGGTCCTGATCCACGCGGGCGCACCGCTGGACCGGGCCGCCGCGCTGGCCTGGCTGCGCGAGCGGATGGACCCGGTGTTCCTGCCGCGCACTTTCATCCACGTCGAACGCTTGCCTCGCGCAGACACCGGCAAGCTGCCCCGCGCTGCGCTGGACCAGCTCTACGCGCAGCGCCAGTCGAGCGGGCCGCGCTCATGAACAGCCTGGAATTCGACTTCCAGGTTGCGATGGACCACCCCTCGCTGCCCGGGCATTTTCCCGGGCGCCCCGTGGTGCCGGGCGTGCTGTTGCTCGATCATGTTCTGCAAGCCATCTCGCGGTTCACCGGACAGGATGTCGGCGGACTGCGCCAGGTGAAGTTCATGTCTGCGCTGCTGCCGGGCGAGCACGCGCACGCTTCATGCGAAGTGGACGGACTTCGTGCTTCGTTTCGCGTTCTGACCCGCCGGCAGGGCGCCGACGTCGTGGTGGCCGAGGGCGCGGCCAGCTTGATCGCGCGGGTGGGCGCATGAAGCGCTGGAGCGACAAGGCCGAGCGCGGCAGCGCCTGGCTGATCGCGCTGATCGTCTGGCTGGCACGCGTCGCGGGTCGCCCGCTGTGCCGCGGCCTGCTGTACCCCATCGTTTTCTATTTCGTCGCCACGGATGCAACCGCGCGGCGCGCCTCGGCGGAGTTCCTTGCCACGGTGAACGGCCGGCCGGCGCGCCTGCGAGACATCTTTGCGCACATCTACAGTTTCGCCGCGACCTTGTTGGACCGTGTGTACATGGCGGCGGGCGAGTTCGACCGCTTCGAGGTCACCATCGAAGGGTTGCCGCTCGTGGACCGCTTGACGGAGGGTGGCCGCGGCTGCGTGCTGCTCGGCTCGCACCTGGGCAGCTTCGACCTGCTGATGCTGGCGCACCGTGCGATGGACGGCCGGCCGGTGAGTGTGATGATGCAGTTCGATCCGCGAGCTCGCCTGCGGCGCATCGCCGGCATTGACGAACACGCGCTCAACGTCATTGCCCTGGGCCGGCCCGAGAGCTACCTGCGCGCCCATGAAGCATTGGAGCGCGGCGAGATTGTGGGCCTGCTGGCGGACAGGGTGGATGGCGCCGGCGCGAGCCTGCCCGCGCAGTTCTTCGGGAAGCGGGCGTTGCTGCCTGTGGCACCGCACGTGCTGGCGGCGCGTGCGCAGGCACCCGTCGTCATGTGCTTCGGCCTCTATGAAGGCGGCAACCGCTATCGGATCGAGTTCGCCGAATTCGGGCCGGCGGCTCCCGGCAGCGCCCGCGGCGCCGCGCTGCAGCCCGTGGTCGACCGCTACGCCTCGCTTCTGGAACAGTACGCGCGGCGCTATCCTCTGAACTGGTTCAACTTCTACCCCTATTGGGCGGCCAGCGAAGGCCCCGCATGATCAAACAACTTCTTCGCTTCGTGGCGCTGGCCGTGGCGCTGCTCTCGCTGGGCGCGAGCGCGGCCGGCGCGCTCAGCGTCGCCGAACTGCAGCGGCTGATTCAGTCGTCTGCGAAGCCGGCGGTCCGTTTTCAGGAAGTGCGCGAGTCCCCATGGCTGTCGGCGCCCGTCACTTCGAGCGGCACCATGCATTCGAAGCCGGACGCGCTCGAAAAGCGAGTCGAGTCGCCGCGCCAGGAAACGTGGCGCCTGCTGCCCGATCGCATCGAGTGGGTGGGGGCCGGCGGCACCAAGCAGATCCTCTTCAGCCAGGCGCCGGCGCTCGCTGCGCTGTCGGACGTGATGCGGCGCGTGGTCGCCGGCGACATCGTGGCGCTGGAGCGCGACTTCCGCATCCAGCTGTCCGGCGACGAGCGAGTGTGGCGCGCCCAGTTGCAGCCGCGCAGCGCGGAGGTGGGCCGCCATCTGGAACAAGTGGAGCTGCAAGGCACAGGCGGGCAATTGCAGGTCATCATCGTGGTCGAGCGCCAGGGCGAGCGCACCACCACCCGGCTCAATCCCTGAGCCCCTTCACTTCAACAAAGGTATCGATGTACGACAAAGACCCGCTTACCGCGCTGGAAGCCGTGACCGCCGCCCAGCGGCTGGCTTTCGGGCCGTTGGCTTTCCAGGCCACGGCCGCCCTGCGCGACCGGGGCGTGCTCGCGGCCCTGGCGAAGACGGCGCATACCGAAGGCAGCACGATCGACGAGGTCTGCGCGGCGACCGGGTTGTCGGCCTACGCGGTGCGCGTGTTGCTGGAGGCCGGCCTGGGTCTGCACATCGTCTGGCGCCGGGGCGGCCACTACTTTCTGGGCAAGCTGGGGCGCTTTTTGCTGGACGACGAGATGACCCGCGTCAACTTCGACTTCACGCGCGACGTCTGCTACCAGGCTGCGGCCCACCTCGGGGAGTCGCTCGAAGAAGGACGCCCCGCGGGTTTGAAAGAGCTGGGGCCCTGGGCCACACTCTATGAAGGTTTGTCGGTGATGCCCGAGCCGGCGTTGACCAGTTGGCACGCGTTCGACCATTTCTATTCCGACGGCGCCTTCCCGGTGGTCTGCGAGCGGCTGGCGGCGCAACCGCCGCTGCGCCTGATGGACATCGGCTGCAACACCGGCAAGTGGGCGCGGATGTGCCTGAAGCGCCTGCCGTCCCTTGAAGTGGGGTTGGTGGACCTGGAGCCGCAGTTGCAGCGTGCCCGCGCGCACCTGGAACAGGCCGGGCTCGGCGAACGCGCCACCTACCACGCAGTGAATCTGCTCGATGACGAAGCCCCGTTGCCCGGCGGCCACGACATGGCCTGGATGAGCCAGTTCCTGGATTGCTTCTCAGACGACGAGATCGTCGCCATCCTGCGCAAGGTGCGCGAAGCGCTGGTGCCGGGCGGGCGGGTCTGGATCCTGGAGCTGTTCTGGGACCGACAGCGCTTCGAGGCTGCGGCGTTCAGCCTGCAACAAACGTCGCTTTACTTCACCTGCGTTGCCAACGGCAATAGCCAGATGTACGATTCTTCGGTGTTCCTTGCCCTCGTCGAGCGTGCCGGACTGGAGATCTCCGCCGTGACCGACGGTGTCGGCGGCTACCACACCCTGCTGGAGTGCCGCGTCGCGGCCTGACCCGTGTGTCTATGAATCGCAGGCCCGCTCTCGGAATCACCGCAACCGCCGTCGTGCACCCCGCGGGGCACGGCACACCCGCGCTGTGGGATGCCGTGTCGCAGGGGCGCACGGGGCTGCATCCCAACGATCTGTCGTGGTGCGAATTGCCATGCTGGATCGGCACGGTTCCCGGCGTGGACGACGCGAGCCTTGCCGCGCACCTGGGCGCCTGGGACTGCCGAAGCCATCGGCTGGCCTGGCTGGCATTGCAGGATGCAACGTTTCGGCGCGCAGTCGCCGCCGCGGTGACGAAACACGGCGCGCATCGCGTCGGCGTGGTGTTGGGCACCAGCACCTCGGGCATCCAGAGCACCGAGGCTGCCTACGCAGAGCGCCGCGCCACAGGCCAGTGGCCGCCCGCCTTCGACTACCGCCGCACGCACTCGGTCGATGCGCTCTGCCGGTTCACCGAGGAGGTGCTCGGCCTGTTGGGGCCGATGACGGCGATCTCCACCGCCTGTTCCTCCAGCGCGAAAGTGTTCCTCACCGCGCAGCGCTGGCTCGACGCGGGCCTGATCGACGCAGCCGTCGTGGGCGGCGCGGACAGCCTGTGCCTGTCGACGCTGCACGGCTTCGATTCGCTGCAGCTGTTGTCGAACGAGGTTTGCCGCCCGTACGACCTCGAGCGCAAAGGCATTTCGATCGGTGAAGCCGCCGGCTTTGCATTGCTGGAGCGCACACCGGCGCCGGTGCTGTACAGCGGTGGTGGTGAATCCAGCGACGCTTGGCACATGTCGACACCGCACCCGGAAGGCGAGGGCGCGCAAGCCTCGATGCGGATGGCACTGCAAGCCGCTGGCCTGGCCCCGGCAGACGTCGGCTATCTCAACGCCCATGGCACGGCCACGCCCATCAACGACCGCTCCGAAGCCGCCGCCATCGCCGCCGTGTTCGGTGCGCATCGCGTGCCGGTCTCTTCCACGAAAGGCGTGACCGGCCACACGCTCGGCGCGGCCGGCATCGTCGAAGCCATCGTCACCGCACAGGCGATCGAGCACCAGGCCCTGCCACCCAGCGCCAATTGGTCCACACCCGACCCCGCGCTCGACGTGAACCTGGTGACGCAGCCTGCCGCCGTGCGCATGCGCCACGCGATCAGCAACAGCTTCGGGTTCGGCGGCAGCAACTGCACGCTGGTCTTCAGCCTCTCGGCGTGACATGAGCGAACTCCGATTCCACCTTCATGCCGCGGGCGTTCTGGCGCCGGGGTTGGCGTCGCTCGCGCAATTGCGCGCGGTCTCCAGCGGCGCCGAGCAATATGCCGCCACGCCGCTGCAACTGCCCAGCCCGGCGATGCTGCCGAGTCACGAGCGGCGGCGCGCGAGCCAGGCGGTGCGCCTGGCCTTGGCCTGCATTGCGCAGGCACTGGAAGCCAGTCCTTTTCCGGTGGAAACGCTGCGTTCGGTGTTCGCGACCGACGAAGGCACCGGCGAGGTCTGCCAGCAGATGCTGGAAACGCTGGGCACCACGCGCCAGGTGTCGCCGCTCTTGTTTCCCAACTCGGTGTTGAACGCGCCCTCGGGCTATTTTTCGATCGCGTGGCGCAATCGCCAGCCCACCACGGCCCTGAGCATGGGGCTGGAGAGTTTCGCTGCCGGTCTGCTGTGCGCGGTGACCGAATCCATGGCCTCCGGCGAGCCTGTCATGTTGGTGGCCTACGATCCGGCCATGCCGTCACCGATGAACGAAGTGCTGACTGTCGAAGAAGCGACGGCCAGCGCCTGGATCATCAACTGCCGCCCGCCTGCCGAAGGAGTGCCGGTGTTGGCGTCGTTCACGCTGGAGGTGGAGCCGGAACTGCGATTGCCGGAGCCGCTGCCGGCGTGGCTGCCCGCGTCATGGGCCGGTCACAGCAGCGCGCGCGGGCTGGCTGCGCTCGGCCTGCTCGACGCCGAAGCCGGAACGCCTTGCTGGCTCACGCTGGGCGCGCAACTGCTCACGCTGCGCCGCGTGGAAAGCGGTGCCGCATGATGCCAGGCCGCGCGCAGATCGAAAGGCTCGTGCCGCACGCGGGGGCGATGTGCCTGCTCGATGCGGTCACGGCGTGGGACGCGTCGCACATCGCCTGCAGCAGTGCGGCGCCTGTTGCGCAACACCCGCTTGCGCGCGAAGGCCGCGTTCCCGCGATCGCAGCTTGCGAGTACGCCGCGCAGGCGGTGGCGGTGCATGGCGCCTTGCTCGATGGTGTGCAGGGTGCGCGCGACGGCATGCTCGCCAAACTCTCGGACGTTGAACTGCGCATGTCCTTCTTTCCTTCGGACGCCGAGAACGTGACCGTGCGAGCCGAGTTGCTGGGACGCCTGGCGACTGGTTGCCTCTATGCGTTCGACGTGGCCAGCACCGGGCAGGCCATCGCCAGCGGCCGCCTGATCGTGGCGTTCACAACGCCCGAAGTGCCATGACGCAGCCTCCTTCCCTGACAGCGCGACGCGCTCTCGTGACCGGTGGCAGCGGCGAGATCGGCGCCGCCATCTGCCGCGCACTCGCGGTGCAAGGCGCGCATGTCATCGTGCACGCGAACCGCGGCATCGAGCGCGCGCAGGCCGTGGTCGACGAAATCGTGGCGAGTGGCGGCCAGGCGGTCGCCGTCGCGTTCGACTTGTCCGACGCGTCGCAGGTGCAAGCCGCTGTCGAAGCGCTGCTGGCGCCCGGCCCGATCCAGATCCTCGTCAACAACGCGGGGCTCCATCGCGATGCGCTGATGGCCGGCATGTCGGCGGAAGTCTGGGATGAAGTCATCGACACCAACCTGAACGGCTTTTTCCGCGTGACCCAGCCGCTTCTGCTGCCGATGGTGCGCACGCGCTGGGGCCGCATCGTCAACATCAGCTCGGTCGCGGGCCAGGCCGGCAACCGCGGCCAGGCCAACTACGCGGCGGCCAAGGCCGGCCTGCACGGCGCCACCAAGTCGCTCGCGATGGAACTGGCAGGACGTGGCATCACCGTGAACGCCGTCGCGCCGGGCGTGATCGATACCGGCATGGCGCAGGCTGCTTTCCCGCCCGAGAAAATCAAGGCCATGGTGCCGGCCGGCCGCGCGGGCACCCCGCAGGAAGTGGCCGCCGTGGTGGCCTTCCTCGCGTCCGATGCGGCCAGCTACGTCACGGGCCAGGTGATCGGGGTCAACGGCGGCCTTTACTGAGTATGAGAAGTATGCAAACCCCAACAGAAGCCGAAGCCCCTTCGTGGGACGGCGTGTGGATCGTGATTCCCGCGTACCAGGAAGAGCGCACGATTCGCGCGCTGGCGCAAGAGGCGCTGGCGCGTTGCCCACGCGTCATCGTGGTGGATGACGGCTCCAGCGACGGCTCACGGGCGCAGCTCGAAGGCTTGCCCGTCACGCTGCTGGTGCACGCCCGGAATCAGGGCAAGGCGGCGAGCCTGTGCACCGCGTTCGAGTACGCGCTGTCGCAGGAGGCGCAATGCGTGATCGCGCTCGACGGCGACGGCCAGCACGATCCCGCTGACGTGCCGGGCCTGCTGGCGGCGTGGCGCCGCCACCCGGAGCGCATCATCATCGGCTCCCGTCTGCATGATCGCGCGCAATTCCCGCCGGCGCGCTATCGCGCCAACCGTTTCGCGTGTTTCTGGATTTCGTGGGCCGCGGGCCATCCCATTGCCGATTCGCAATCGGGCTTTCGCGTCTACTCACGCGAGGTGATGCGCATCGCATTGAGCGGCAAGGGGCGCGGCAGCCGCTTCACGTTCGAAAGCGAAATATTGATCGAGGCCGCGGGCCGCGGCCACCGGACGCTCGCCGTGGCGATCCCGGGGCGCTACCCGGTACACGCACGCGCCAGCCATTTCCGACCCGTCATCGACATCGCGAAGATCGTGGTGATGGTGGCGAAGCGCCTGTTGCAAAAGGGCATGGCACCGCTCGGCCTGTGGCGCAGCCTGCAGGCGGCCACCGTGCTGCCGGGCCGCAGCGTGCCGCTGGCCACCACGCCGCTCGGCGCGCCACAGGTGCATCACTCGCCGGACGCATCGGTGCAATGAGCGCCGGCGGCACCGTCCTCGAAGCGCAGCAGCTGGTCTACCGTTACGCCGGGCAAGCCGAACCCGCGCTGCGCGGTGTCGACCTGCGCCTGGCGCGGGGGCAGGCCGTGGGCTTGCTAGGCCCCAACGGGTCCGGCAAGTCGACGCTCATCAACCTCCTCGCGGGGCTGCGCACGCCGCAGGGCGGCAGCATTCGCCACCCGGGCGCCGCCGCACCGTCGATTGCCTGGGTGCCGCAGGAATACGCCTTCTACCCGGAGCTGACCTGCCGCGAGAATCTTCAGTTCTTCGCGGGCATGCTCGACGTGCCGGCGGCAGAAGCGGCGCAACGTGTCGACAAGGCCATCGAGACGTGCATGCTGCAGGAGTTCGCACAACGCCGCGCGCGGCAGTGTTCCGGCGGCGTGCGCCGGCGCCTGAACCTGGGTATCGCATTGCTGCAGCAGCCCGAGGTGTTGCTGCTGGACGAGCCGACGGTCGGCGTCGATCCGCAGTCGCGCGCGTTCCTGCTGGACCGCGTGCGCGACATGGTGGCGGGCGGCACCGCGGTGCTGTATGCCACGCACTACATGGAAGAAGTGAGCGCCGTGTGCTCGCACATCCTGCTGCTCGATCACGGCCAGGTGCTGGCCAGCGGTGATCTCGCCACGCTGCTGCGCGGGCCGGAGGGCAGCGCGCCGTTCGAGCATTTGGAAGCCTTGTTCATGCACTACACCCACCGGCCGTTGAGGGATTAGCGTGGCCAGCTTCGTTCATCGCTCAAGACAGGTCATGCGCATCGCCATCAAGGAATGGCGGCTGCTGCTGCGCAACCCGCACGGCTTGGCCGTGCTGTTCCTGATGCCCGCGATCTTCGTGCTGGTGATGTCGTTCACCTTGAAGAACACGTTGATCGCCAAGATCGAACTGCCGGCCACCGGCTGGGTCTTGGAAGACACCGGCACCGTCGCCGCGCAGTGGGTCCGAGAATGGATCGCGCGTCAGGGTGGCCAGCGCTTCTCGTCGCGCGAAGAGTTGCAGGCCGCGCTCAAGGCGCGCCGGGTCGACGCGGGCGTCGTGGTGCGCGCGCCGCTGCTGGGCCCGGACGGTCGACCGCGCAGCGAGCAGCTCGAGATGTGGCTGGGCAACCTGGTGCAGCCGGCAGCGGCAGCGCGGCTTCGCGCCGAACTGAGCTTCTCTTTGCTGCAGGTGCAGATGAAGATGGCGGCCGCGCAGGCCGGGCCCTTCGCCAGCGTGCTGCTGGGCAGTGCAGGCAGTGGTGACCTGCTCTCTTCGCAAGCCGCGCCGCCGGTGCGCTATCTCTACGAAATCGAATCCGGCCGGCCGATGACGGCCGTGCAGCAGAGCGTGCCCGCATGGCTCATCTTCGGCATGTTCTTCGTCGTGATCCCGATTGCCGGTGTGCTGATCCAGGAACGCAATGACGGAACGCTGGTGCGCCTGGCGACCCTGCAGGTGCCGATGCAAGCCGTGCTCGGCGGTAAGTTGGTGGCCTTCATGCTGCTCAATTGGGTGCAGCTCGCGTTCATGCTGCTGGTGGGCCGGTGGGTGGTTCCCGCGCTGGGCGGCGATGCGTTGAACCTCGGCGTTTCAGTGCCGTGGTTCATGTTGATGGTGGTGGCGACCAGCGCCGCCGCCGTGGGATTGGCGCTACTGATCGCCGCGCACACGGCGACCTTCGATCACGCCGCGGCGCTGGGTGGCGGCCTGAATGTGGTGCTGGCTGCGATTGCCGGCGTGATGGTTCCGCGCATGCTGATGCCGCCCGGCCTGCAGAAAATCTCGGAGTGGTCGCCCATGGGCTGGGCGCTGGATGGCATGCAGTCGGTGTTCCTGGGCAACCCCACCGCCGCACATGTGCTGCCACGTGCGGCCCTACTGCTGGGGTTCTCGGCCTTGTGCTTGGTGCTGAGCTGGTGGGGCATGAACCGCCGCGAGAACTAGGCTGTCCCCTGCCGGACGGTAAGCGCCGGCTGACATGGAGACGGGCGCACCGCCGAGTGCTGCACCCGCGCCTCAACTCCACAATCCGGTAAAAAGGAGTTGCCATGCCTCAAGACCCGACGCCGCTCGGCGACGAAATGGTCGAGCGTCTGCCCGACCGGAAATTCCCGCAGCCCAAGCCCGACCGCGGTCGTGCTGGCGCCGCATCGGAAGAAAGCTCAGCTGCGCAGGACATCAGCCGCCGCCCGCCGCTGCCCGATCGCCCCGAGCGCATGGCAGCCGACATCGAAGATGAAGAGGCCGATCCGGTGATCGACACCGGCCCCGGCATCGCCGACGGTCCCGGCAAGCTCGACAAGTCCCGAGGCTGAACGTGCCCGATGTTCCCGCGCCGGAATCCGTGCCTCCGGTGAATAACCCGGATCCCCAGCCGAACGATCCCAGGCCGAAGGCGCCGCCTGCGGAAGACGACGAAGGCCGGCGCGTCGTGCCCGTGGAACTGCCCGGCCAACCGCACGCGCCCGAACGCGTTTGACCGTGCCTGACTCGTCGCTCGCTCCTGCTGACAGTCCCACGTGCTCGCGCGGCTACAGTGCCTGCTGGCAACGGAGCACGACGAGATGGATTCGCTGGCCCACTTGTGGCTTTTCTTCCTGATGGTGTTCGGCATCATCGTTCTGCCGGGCATGGACATGGCGTTCGTGCTCGCCAGTTCGTTGCGCGGTGGACGTCATTCCGGTCTGCTCGCCGTGGCGGGCATCATCGCGGGCGGCGTGTGCCACGTGGGCGCGTCGGCACTGGGCATCGGGTTGCTGCTGCAGGTGGTGCCGGGGCTCTTCAACGCGGTGCTGCTGGCCGGCGCTGCCTACATCGCATGGATCGGGATCTCGCTGCTTCGCAGCGCGTCGGCCGCCGGAGCGTTGCCGAAGGCCTACGGCGCGAGCACACCGATGGCCACGTTCCGGCAAGGCATGTTGACCAGCCTGCTCAATCCCAAAGCCTACCTGTTCATGTTCGCGGTGTTCCCGCAATTCTTTCGGCCGCAACTGGGGTCGGTGTGGACGCAGGCGCTGGTGCTGGGCGTGATCATCTCGCTTACGCAGGCTGCGGTGTACGGCACGGTCGCCGTCGCGGCGGGCGGCGCGGGGGCGGGGCTCGATGGGCGGCCGCGGCTTCAGGTGCTGATCGTGCGCGCTGCCGGGGCCATGCTGATCTTTGGCGCAGCGCTCACGGCGATGCAGGGCTGGCGCGGGATCTGACGCCCGCCAGGCTCGCTGCCGTCATTCGCGCGTGACGCGCACCAGCTCTTCGCGCGACGTGAGGCCTTCGCGTACCAGCCGCTCGCCGTCGTCGCGCATCAGCGTCATGCCGGATGCGAGCGCGGCCTGGCGGATGTCGGCTTCGGAGGCGCGGTTGTGGATCTGCGCGCGGATGGCGTCGTTCGCCACCATCAGTTCGAAGATGCCCGTGCGGCCCTGATAGCCGGTGTGACCGCATTCGCCGCAGCCCGGGCCCCCGCAGTGCGCACACAGCTTGCGCACCAGCCGCTGCGCCAGCACGCCGAGGATCGACGAGCTGAGCAGGAAGGGCTCCACGCCCATGTCGATCAAGCGGTTCACCGCGCTGGCCGCGTCGTTGGTGTGCAGCGTTGCCAGCACCAGGTGGCCCGTGAGTGAAGCCTGGATGGCGATCTGCGCGGTTTCGTAGTCGCGGATTTCACCGATCATGATGATGTCCGGGTCTTGCCGCAGGATCGCGCGCAGGGCCTTGGCGAAGTCCAGGTCGATCTTGGCGTTGACCTGCGTCTGGCCGATGCCGGGCAATTCGTATTCGATGGGGTCTTCCACCGTCATGATGTTGCTGCTGCCGGCGTCCAGCCGCTGCAACGCCGCGTACAGCGTCGTGGTCTTGCCCGAGCCCGTGGGGCCGGTGACCAGGATGATGCCGTGCGGCTGCACGATCAACTCCAGGAAGCGCCGGAGCGTGTCGCCTGTCATGCCGACCGATTCGAGACTGAGCTTGCTCTCGCTCTTGTCCAGCAGGCGCAGCACCGCGCGTTCGCCGTGCGCGCTGGGCAATGTGGACACGCGCACGTCCACGGCGCGGGTGCCGATGCGCAGCGAGATGCGGCCGTCCTGCGGCAGGCGCTTCTCGGCGATGTCGAGCTCGGCCATGATCTTCAAGCGCGAGATCAATGCCGCGTGCAGCGCGCGATTGGGCTGCACCACCTCGCGCAGCGTGCCGTCGACGCGGAAACGCACGCTCGAATGGCGCTCGTAGGGTTCGATGTGGATGTCGCTCGCGCCGTCGCGCGCGGCCTGCGTCAAGAGCGCGTTGAGCATGCGGATGATGGGCGCGTCGTCGCTGGTTTCCAGCAGGTCTTCCACCGCGGGCAGCTCCTGCATCATGCGCGAGAGGTCGGCGTCGTTCTGCACCTCGCTCACCACCGTGGCGGCGCTCGACTCGCCTTGCGCGTATGCCGCGCTGATGCGCTGCGCCAGCGCCGACGGGTCCAGCACCTGCAGCGAACGCACGCCGAACTTGCGCACCACCTCGGTCAGCGCCTGGGTCGCGGGCGCGGCGGCGTGCCACAGCACGAGCTGCGAGCCATCGTCCTCCAGCAGCAGTTGATGGCCGCGCGCGAACGCATACGGCAGCGGGTAGCGCATCGCCACAGGACTACTGGCCGAGCGGCGTGGGAACAACTTTGGACGCGGGCACCGGCGTGGCCGACGCGCCACCCGGACCGGTGCCCGGCGGCGGCGGGTTGGCCGGCACTTCGACGCGGCGCAACGGCGGCAGCGCCGGCCCCTGGTTCACCGGCACGACGACGCTGGACTGCGGCTGCGCCTGGCCCTGCTTGCCGCGCATCAGGTCGTAGCGGTCCAGCGACAGCGCGTCGCTGTCGGCAGCGTCACGGATCACGACCGGCCGCAGGAAGACCATCAGGTTGGTCTTCTTGCGGCTGCGCGTTTCGGTCTTGAACAGGTTGCCGATCAGCGGCACGTCGCCCAGCACTGGCACCTTTTCCTGGTTGCCCGAGTACTCGTCCTGCAGCAGCCCGCCCAGCACGACGATGGCGCCGTCTTCCACCAGGATGCTCGATTCGATCGAGCGCTTGTTGGTGATGAGGCCGGTGGACGAATTGATCGACGAGGCCTGCACGTTCGAGACCTCCTGGAAGATCTGCATCTTGACGGTGCCGTTCTCGCTGATCTGCGGCTTCACGCGCAGCGTCAGGCCGACGTCCTTGCGCTCGATGGTCTGGAACGGGTTGACCGAGCCGTTGGAGCCCGAGTTGGAGTTGGTGTACTGGCCGGTGACGAAGGGCACGTTCTGGCCGATCACGATCTTGGCCTCCTCGTTGTCCAGCGTCAGCAGGTTGGGCGTGGACAGGATGTTGCCGTCGCCGTTCGCTTCGAGGAAGCGCGCGAGGAAGCCCAGCACGTAGACACCGTTGATGTTGCGCGCCACGCCGAAGTTCAGCCCCGTGGCCGGCAGCGTGGTGCCCGAAGCCGCGTTGAGCGCCAGGTCGACGATGTTGGTGCCGCCTATGCTGAAGTTGGTGCCCAGGAGGCCTATGTTCTTGTCGCCCTTGTTGCCGATCGGGCCTTGCCACTGGATGCCGAACTCGGCCGCCTTGTCGGCATTGACCTCGGCGATAAGACTCTCGACATACACCTGCGCGCGTCGCGCGTCGAGCCGGTCGATGACGGCGCGCAGCTGGCGGTACTGCGGTTCGGCCGCGGTGATGATCAGCGAGTTGGTGGCCGGATCGGCCTGGATCTGCCCGCCGGTGGAAGGCTGCGCGGACGCCGCCACGGGCGTGGTCGCCGGGCTGGCGCCGGCGGCGGTGTTGGTGAGGCTCGTTGTGCCCGCCGCGCCGCCCCCACCGCCGGCCGCGCTGCCACCCGTGCCCGTCGCCGCCAACGCAGCGCGCAGCGTGATCGCGAGCTTGGTCGCGTCGGCGTTCTTCAGGTAGACGACGTAGATGTTGCCGCTGGCGCTTTGCGCGCCGGGCTGGTCCAGCCGGCTCACCAAGGAACGCACCAGGTTCATTCGCGCCGCATTGGAGGCGCGCACGATGAGCGAGTTGCTGCGGTTTTCGGCGATGACGGTGGTGCGGAACGAGCCGTCGGCCTGGCCCTGCACGGGCTGGCCTGGTGTGGCCGCGGCACCGCCGCCGCCCGTGTCGGACAGCCGCTGCACGATGGGCGCCAGGTCCGCCGCCAGGGCGTTCCGCAGCGGGATCACCTCGACGTCGGTCGCGTTGGACACGTCGAGCGCGGCGATGATGCGCGCGAGGCGCTGCAGGTTGTCCGCGTAGTCGGTGATGACCAATGCGTTTGTGTTGGGATCGACGTTGATCGTGTTGTTGGGGCTGATCAGCGGCCGCAGGATGGGCACCAGGTTGCCCGCGGGCTCGAAGTTGAGGCGGAAGATCTGCGTCACGATCTGGCCGCCACCCGTGGGCTGGCCCACCGATACCGCGCCGCCCTGCAGCTTGGCGTCGGCTTCGGGCACGACCTTCAACAGTCCGCCGGATTCCACGACGGTGAAGCCGGACAGCCGCAGCGTGGCCAGGAACTGGTTATAGGCGACCGCCGGCGAAACGGGCTTCTCGGTGCTGAGGGTGATGGTGCCCTTCACGCGCGGGTCGACCACGATGTTGCGCCCGCTGATCGCCGCCATGGTTCGCGCGACGGCTTCGATTTCCGCGTTGACGAAGTTCAGCGTGACCGGTTCGCGGCTCGCGCGCTGCGCCAAGGACAGGCCCGGGAGCGTGGCCGCCATCGCGCCCGCCATGCACAGGACCGCCAGTCGCTTCAGTGTCGGGGAAACTCTCATCAGCATTTTCATAATCCAGTTGCGCTCAGCGACGAGGCATTCCATTCGGGGGCCACCGCGGAACCGGCTTTGCCGGGCCGCTGGTGGCGCCCCCTTGAGGGGGAGGCGCCGAAGGCGCTTCGGGGGGGAGCCTTGTTCATCCTATTGTGATGATGGAGCGCGGGCCGGTTCGGCGCCCGATGATGTTGAGCAAATTGGACAGGGCACCTTCGCTCTCGGGTGCCGCGCTCGCGGTGCCGGCAAAACGCAGGCGTGAACCGACCCACTGGCCGGTGCCATCAAGCTGCAGGCTGCCTTCCAGCGTGGCCAGTTGCAGGGTCGGCGTGGCGCCGCCAAGGACTGTGATGCGGTAGCTGCCCATGGGCCTCAAGGTAGACAGGCGCGACGACAGCCGCTGCGCCGTGAGTTCGGCCCGTCCGGCAATGGACAGCCGGCCTTGGACCCATTCTACTGAAAGCCCTTCGGTTGCAAGCCGCAATTGCCCGTCGAATTGCAAAGTGTTCCAGGGCGTGCCCAGGCCCGCCAGCAGGGCCGCAGGCCATTCGGTTTCGGCGTTGGCAACCCGCACGTGCGCTCCGCCCCAGCGCGGCAGCACGCGCAGCTCGACCGGTGCGGTGGTGCAGCAAGCTGACTCCACTTGCGCCAACAGGCCGTCCCAGCGCGGGCGCAGCTTCCAGTCGACGCGCGTGGGCAGGGCCGCCGAGTCGGTGCTGCCGGCGCCGCCGGACAGCGTCAACTGCGCCGAACCGCGCCACACCGTGCCGCGTGCATCGGCGAGCAAGAGCCGCCCGCTGCTTGCGCGCTCGAGCGGGCCGGCCAGCCATCGCGCGGGAGCGAACAGAAGGCAGGCGAGCAGCAGCCCGATGGCGATGCCAGCGAATGCCCAGGCCCAGGGGGCGCGGGGAGCGAGCGAGGGGGCCGCGCGTGCCACGGATCGTGAGCGCGCCGTCAGCGCGGCGGCAAGGTCAGCACCAGCGTGCCTTCCCAGAGGCCGGCCGAATTGCGGTAAAGGCGGGCTTCGCCGGGCAGGGCCCGAGCGTTGACGCGCGCCTGCGTTAGCCACTGAGCCAACGCATCGGGGGCCGTGCCCGCGAGCGTGACGGTGACCCGTTCACCGGCGATGACCGTGCGTGCCGTGGTGCCAAGGCGTTGCTTGATCGACGCTTCGAGCGCGCGCAGTGCCTCGTCGTACCCTTGCTTGGGCTGCGATTGCAGTGCCTGCGCTTGTTGTTGCAGGGCGCGCATGTGCTGCAGCTGCGCGTCGAGGCTGCGGCGCTGCACTTCCGCCGTCCGCAGTGTCGACAGCGCCGGGCCCAGCGCCACCAGCCACACCAGCGCGGCGACGACGACGAGGGCGGCCACCGCCACCATCGCCTGTTCGCGGGGGCGCAAGCCTTCCCAGTGGGTTCTCAACACTTGCGTGGTGCTCATTGACCTGCCCCTTGCGTGACGAGCAGCGTCTCGCCCTGCATCGTCGCGGAATAGCCTTGGCTGCGAAGGGCGGCGGCCACGTTGCGCGCCTCTTCGGCCGAATAGGCGAGGCCCTTGATGCGCAGCTCGCCGTTGACGAATTCGAGGCCGCTCACCGGGCGCTGCGGCGGCGACGCGGTGCTGAGCGCGCCCAGCATAGCCTCCAGGTCCCGGCCCGAAGTCGCGCCTGTGAGCTGGCGCAGCGCGGCCACTTCCCGCTCCATCTGGACCGGCGCGTCCACCACCACCTTCACCTGCGGGAAGGTCTGCGTGAGCGTGTTGCGCACCGCCTGACGTTTGTCGTCCAGTGCCGAGCGTTCGCGCCAGGCCCAGGCGTTTAGCCCGACCAGGTTGACGGCTACCAGCAGCAATGCGCCCCAGCGTGCCGGGCGCCATTGCGGCGCGGCCAGCAGGTCGGCCCAGGCCGTGCCCAGTTTCTTGAAGGCACGGGCCCGGCCGGAGCTGGAAAATTCGAATTGCGCCAGGTCCCACGCGGAGCGGGCCGACTGCAGCCAGCGCTGCGGTGCCTGTTGCAGGCCGGGCGGGCGCTGCAGCACCTGTTCCGCCAGGCTCGCAACCAGCGGCTCGGCGAGGCACGGCACGTCTTCGGGCAACGCGGGCAAGAGGGCCAGCGATTGCGTCGACAACGGGAGCACGCTGACGCCGTCCGGCCCGGCCGCCACCAACAGCGGCGCTTGCGGATCGCCGAGCGCATACAGCACCGGTTCGCCCTCGGGTGCGAATTCCGGCACGATGCGCGACGCCGGCCGGCCCGCCGCTTCGAGCGTCTGTACGCCGGCGCGCAACCAGGCACGGTCGCAGGCCGCAACCCACACCGGCGCACCCGGCCGCACCTGCGGCTGCAGGGCGAAATGCAGGTCTTCGGGATCGTCGAGCAGCTGGTCTTCCAGCAGGCCCTCCAGCACCGCGCGCAGGCGCGGCGAACTGGCGGACGTGCCCTTGGGCAGCTCGACGCGGTGCCAGGACAGCTTCTCGGCGGGGATCACGGCCACCACCTCGGCGCCTGCGCGGGGCGGCGCGGGCAGCAACTGCGCCTGGGCAATGCCGTGGCTTTCCAGCTGGCTGCCGTCGATCGTCAGGGCGTACTCGAACTCCGCCTGGGCGCCGGCGGGCTGCGATGGGAGGTAGACGATGAGTGCGCTCATGGGATGGGGGATTGTAGAAAGGTCGCGGGGCGCGTGGGAGGCGGCTGCGCTATCGCTTCGCCGAAGCGGCTTGCGCGAGCGCCGTCGGGTCGGCGATGCCGCGCTCGCGCTGGAGCGTGGTCACTGTCGTGCCTTCGCGCAGCAGCAGCGACCGCTCCTCGACCACCAGCTGGTCCAGCCGGAGCCTTGCACGCACCTCAAAGTAGTTGGACGCGACCCCGACGGGGAGCTCCCCCATGTCCCCGGAGAAGCCGATGGCCTGCAGTGCCTCGGCCACGCTCTTGAACGGCGTGCGCTCGCGCAAAGCCACCAGCCGCTGGGCATCCGCCATGCTCAAGCCTTCGACACTCGCGTAAATGACCTCGGGCGACGCCGTGTTCAGGTTGACGGAGGTTTGCTTGCCTAACCTCGGCAGCACGGAGACGTATGGCTGCAGCGCTGCCACAGTGCCGACGGGCAGGCCCAGCCACACCAGCTCTCCCACCTTTTGCGGCAGCAGGGGAGCGGCTGACCCCGAGCGGTTTTCCGTGCTGGTATCGATGGCGAAGCGCAGGTTTTCCACCAGCGTATCCAGCTGTGAGGGCGGCAAGCCGAGCAGCTCGAACAGCCGCTGGAAGTTCTTGAGATCTTTTGGCGACACCTTCAATTGATCGTCCACCAATCGGTTGATGTTCAGCAGCGAATGCATGTCGATGATCTGTCCCGAGAGGAACGCCTCCAGGACCTCCGGGCCGGTCTCGGCCGTTGTATTGCTGTCGGCCGCCAGAAAGCTCGAAAGCCGCGCATCCTTTAAGGGAACGGCCCAGGGCTCGCCGAGATGGTCCACGACTGGGCCGGACGGGCGGCCGTCCTCGCGCAACAGCAGCCGCGCCCAGTCGAGAGCGCCCGTGAGGATCCACGCCGATTGCACCCGCGTGCGCTCCGCCGCCTCGACTTCGGTGCTGCGCCATTGCTGCCACAGCGCCGCCGCGGCGAACGTCGCCACCAGAGTGACCGTGAGCATGGCCGCGAGCAGCGCGGCGCCGCGTTGCCGTTTCATCCCTTGCCGCCTCCCAACGTGGGCCGCACCCAGTCGCGCGTCAGCGTGCCGGTGATCGAGGGGCCGGGCGGCAGCGTCAGCACCAGCCGGACGCCGTCGGGAATGACGGGGGTCAATGCCCTGGCCGGCGCTCCGCCTGCAGGCGCGCCGCCCGCCGGTGGGGCCGGCGGCGCGCCCTGGATGTCGCTCGACAACGGGTTGGTCCACGCATTCTCGCGATAGAAGAAAATCTGCCACTCCTGCAGCGGAACAACGGAAACCTCGCGCCGCATTTGCTCGACGCCAGGACTCTGCGACCAGACGTCGGCCTGTTGCCAGGCGGTATCGAGTTCGCCGCGCGTCACCGCTAGAGGTGATTGCCAGCGCAGCCAGGTGCCCACACCATTGACCACGCGCCGCGTCCAGGCCACCACCAGCACGCCGTCGGTTGCGGCCGCCGTGCTGCGGCGCGTCAGGCGCAGCACGCGCCCGTTCCATTCGATCGCGCTGGCCTGCGGCAGCTGGACCATCGCGTCGAGGTCGGCCCCCCATTGCGCCAACCCGACTTGCAAAGTCAGGGTTTCATCCGCGCGAGACTCGGTCTGCGCCTGCGCCCGCGCCATGCCGTCCAGGCCGCGCCAGCTCAGGACGGCCAGCAACGCCAGCACGAACAGCGCCACCAGCAGCTCGACCAGTGTGAAGCCCCGGGCCGCGCGCGAGTTCATCAGAACCTTCCGACCACCGTCGACAGGCGTAGCACCGGCGCGCCTTCGTCGAAGACTTGCGCGTCCACGCGCTGGAAGCTCGGGTTGGGCGTGGGCCGCACGATCATCCTCACTTCGAAGCTGCGCCCGGCCTGGTCGCAGGCGACGGCCGTATCGCCAATGCCCGGCATTTGCCGCGCCAGCCGCACGCGGACCAGTTCGTTCTCTGCGCAGATGTGCGCGAGCAGCACGCTGGTCTGGCGCAGGGCATTGGTGGTGAGCGCACTCGTGGCGCGCAGGCCCGCCGCCAACGCGATGGCCACAATCGCCAGCGCGACCAGCACTTCGATCAAAGTGAAGCCGCGCGTATGCGTCCTCATGGAGCATCTCCGGCCACGACGGCGAAAGGCCGCAGGCCGTCGGTGGCGATGCGCAGGCTGCGCTCGGGCGCGGCCGAGGACCCGATGACGACTTCCTGGCGCCCGATGATGGGCTCCGGGCCGAGCTGCAGCGTGGCCGTGCCCCGCACCTGCGTGGTGTCGGAAAGCCAGTGATCCGGCAATGCGTTGGGCGGCACACCATCGAAGCGGAAGCCCCCGGGCGTCGTGTACCAGCGCACCGGCACACCGCTGCTGCGCGACTGCGCGCGTGCGGATTCGAACAAGGCGGCGAGGCGCTGTGCTTCGCGTTCGAGCTGGGTGGCCTGCGAGTCGCGCAGTGCGAAGCTCACGCCGGCCGTCGCGATCGCGATGATCGCGATGACGA
Organism: Ramlibacter sp. WS9; assembly: GCF_003797765.1. GTDB lineage: Bacteria > Pseudomonadota > Gammaproteobacteria > Burkholderiales > Burkholderiaceae_C > Ramlibacter. Next base: position 165,436 of record NZ_RKMB01000001.1, read on the forward strand.
CCAGCAACTCGAGGATCGTGAACCCTCCGGCCGCGCGCGATGAGGTTATGTCACTGCCAGGAGCCGATGTCCGCATTCTTGCCCTCCCCGCCGGCCTGGCCGTCGGCGCCGAAGGACATCACGTCGATCTCGCCTTTCACCCCCGGGTTGAGGTACTGGTAGGGATGATTCCACGGGTCCTGCGGCAGCTTCTCGACGTAGGGCTTCCAGTTGGGTGGGATCGGTCCTGTGCCCGGTTTGGCCAGCAGCGCCTGCAAGCCCTGCTCAGTGGTGGGATAGCGCTGGTTGTCGAGCTTGTAGAGCTTCAGCGCCTGCATCAGGTTGTTGACGTCGGTCTTGGCCGCGGTGGCCCGCGCGTCCTCGGCGCGGTCGAGCACATTGGGCACGATCAGCGCGGCCAGCACGCCGATGATGACGAGCACGACCATCAGTTCGATGAGGGTGAAGCCGGCCTGGACGGCACGGCGCAGGCGCAAGATGGTGGAGTAGGGCTTCATTTGGATGGATTGGCGATTCGGTTCAATGATAATCGCCGCATGGTGAGCAATATGCAAAGCAGGTGGACCGTGGCCGGCGCGACCTTCGCGCTATGGGCCCTGGTCGCGGCCAGCGCGGTGTATTGGGGGATGAAGTTCTCCACACCCTCCAGCACCGGCCTCGGTGCACCCGTTGTTCGCGCGCCGGTGGCCGTAGACCCGGTGGCGGTCGCGCGGCTGCTGGGCGCCAGCCCGACCGTGGCCGCGGCAGCGCCGGTCGCCAGCCTGTCGAGCCGTTTCGCGCTGGTCGGTGTCGTGGCCGACCGCTCGCACCAGGGCGCCGCACTGATTGCGATCGATGGCCGACCGGCCAAGCCGTTCCGTGTTGGCGCCGCAGTGGAAGAAGGCCTCGTGCTGCAATCGGTCGATGCGCGCCGCGCCGTGCTGAGTGCGAGTGGTGGCGGCCCGGCGGTCCTCACGCTGGAGTTACCGGCGCTGCGCAAGTAGCCATGGCGCCTGCCGCATCCGCGCCCTTGGCCGCGCAGATGCCCTCACCCAGCCTGCTGGCCAACTTCCGGCAGGAGCTGTCGCGCTACTCGCCGTTTCAGCAAATGGATGCTGCCGCGGTCGACTTCTTCCTGGTGCATTGCGAGCAGCGGTACTACGCTCCGGGCCAGGTGCTCGCCGAGCCGGCCCAAGGCGAAGTCACCCACATCTTTTTCATCCGCGAGGGCTCGGTGACGCGCGCGCACGGCCCGGGCGATGCCGCCGGCGGTGCGTTCCAATTCGATGCCGGCGAGCTGTTTCCGCTCGGTGCGGCCGTGGCGCGGCGCGCCGTAACGGTCACTTACACCGCCACCGCCGATACGTTCGTCCTGGCACTGCCTTGCGCCGAGATGAGTGAGTTGTCGTCGGCCAGCCCCGTGTTCGCCGACTTCCTGCAACGGCGTGTCGCCGGCTTCCTGGAGTTGTCCAGCCGGGCACTGCAAGTGGCATATGCGTCGCAGGCACTGGCGGAGCAATCGCTGGAAACGCCGCTGGGCGAGCTGGTGAAACGCGCGCCCGTCGCTTGCGGTCCGGACGCGCCATTGCACGAAGTGCTTGAGCGCATGCACACCGGCCGCGTCGGCTCGATGCTGGTGGTCGACGCACATGGCGCGCCGCTCGGCATATTCACCCGCCATGACGTGATCGGGCGCATCACATTGGCACAGGTCCCCCTGGATGCGCCGGTCGCTCGCGTGATGACGCAGCCCGTCCACGCGCTGACGGCTGCGCACACGGCGCTCGACGCCGCGTTGCTGATGTCGATGCACGGCATCCGGCACGTCGCGGTCACCCGGGGCGCAGCCGCGATCGGCCTGGTGTCCGAACGCGACCTGTTCGCGATGCAGCGGCTCTCGCTCAAGCAGGTCAGTACGTCAATCCGCACGGCGCCCAGCCTGGCGGCACTGCGAGTGATGGCGCAGGACGTTCGCCAGTTCGCGCGCAACCTGCTGGGCCAGGGGATGCAGGCGCGGCAGATCACCGCGTTGATCAGCCACCTGAACGACGCGCTGACGCAGCGGCTGCTGCAGCTGAAGGCGGCCGAGCACGGCATCGACCTCGCGAAGATCTGCTGGCTGGCACTGGGCTCGGAAGGCCGCGAGGAACAGACCATCGCGACCGACCAGGACAACGCCCTCATCCTGGCGGACGGAACCAGCGACAACCTCCGCGCGGAAACACTCGCGTTCGCCAAGGACGTCAACCTCGCGCTGGATGCCTGCGGCTACCCCCTGTGCCGGGGCGGCATCATGGCCGGCGAGCCGTCCTGCTGTTTGACGCTGGGCGAATGGCGCGAGCGGTTCGCGCACTGGATCGAGCATGGGTCGCCACAGGACCTTCTCAATGCCGGCATCTACTTCGACCTGCGCGGGCTGGCGGGCGACGAGCGGCTTTCGCACCAGCTGCAGGCCGAGGTGCTGGAAGCTGCACGCCGCACGCCCCGGTTCTTGAAGCAGATGGCACAGAACACGCTGGCCCGCACAGTGCCGTTGACCTGGTTGGGCGGCGTCGACGCGGACGAGCGCGGCACGATCGACCTCAAGCTGCAGGGCACGGCCGTCTTCGTCGACGCCGCGCGCCTGTTCGGCCTGGCCCATGGCCTGCCCGCAACTTCGACAAGGGAGAGGTTGTCGGGCGCGGGCGCGCGCCTGGGCCTCGCGCCCGCGGAATACGAAGCTTGGGCGGCCGGCTTCGAGTTCCTCCAGATGCTGCGCCTGCGCGTGCAGCTGGAGTCTCCGTCGGCACCCGAGCCGAATCGGCTGGCAGTCGCCGCCCTGAACCACATCGACCGCCGTATCCTGAAGGAGTCGCTTCGCGTCGCCCGTTCGCTGCAGCAGCGCCTCCAGCTGGATTACGAGCGCTAGCATGAACTGGCTCGGCCGGTTCCGAAAGTCCCGGCCTGCGGTCGACGAAACGCGCTGGGTCGTGCTGGACGTGGAAACGAGCGGGCTCGACGCCGGGCGCGACAGACTGCTGGCCGTGGCCGCGATCGCGATGCGCGTGGACTGGGGAAGGAAAAGGTTGGCGATCGTCCCGGGCGATAGTTTCGAGGTCGTGCTGCGCCAGCACGAGGCCTCGGAACCGGACAACATCCTGCTGCACGGGATCGGCGCCCAGCGCCAGCGCAGCGGCGTCCCGGCGAGCGAAGCCCTGCGTTCGCTTCGCGATTACGCGGGACGCTCGCCGCTGGTGGCGTTCCACGCGGCGTTCGACCGCAGGATGATCGAGCGACATATGCATCCCGCGCTCGGCACCGAATGGTCGCCGGCATGGGTGGATATCGAGCAGCTTTGCGCGGCCACGCATGAGGGCGTTGCGGCCCGGTCGCTCGACGAGTGGATGGCGCACTTCGGCGTTCGCTGTGCGTTACGGCACCAGGCGGCTGCCGACACGCTGGCGGAGTGCGAACTGCTGCTGCGCATCTGGCCGCGGTTAGCGGCGGAGTGCGGCAACTGGCGCGACGTCGAGCGGCTCGCGGCGCGCCACCGCTGGATCGCCCGCGCCTGAGCGTCAGGTGACCTGTACCCCGATCGCGGCCCCGAAATAGAAGGCGATCTCTCCCAGCTGCTGCGTCGCGCCCAGGCTGTCGTGGGTGAAGCCTTGCAGCCGCCGCGCCAACATCCGTCGCATCCACAGCAAGGCCAAACCGCCGGCCATGACCGGCAGGATGGCGAACCCCGGGCCCTGCGCCACCCATGCCAGCGCCAGCGCCACCGCGGACCACGCGCCGGCGATGCCCAGTGACCGGTTTGTGACGCGTTCTGCCAAGGGCTTCCCGGCTGGGGCCGCGTCACCCAGATAGGCCAGTCCCGGCAGGCCGGGCAGCCCGCGCGCCAGCAGGAGGGGCCAGAAGCGCGACACCACGTGGCCCGCGAGCAGCGCCACCAACACTGCCACAGGTGACTGCGCCGCCAGGACGGCCAGGAGCGAGACTTTGGCCAACAGCGTGAGGACCAGCGCCAGCACGCCGAAGGCCCCAATGCGCGAATCCGCCATGATCTCGAGCGCACGCGCCACGTTCGCCGGCCCGCCCAATGCGTCAGCGACGCGAGCCAGGCCATTTTCATGCGCGCCTCCCGTCAATATCAACGTCGCAACCGTGCAGCCGACGGCCGCGGCCAACGGGGCGAAAGGGCTGCCGGGCAACAGAAGGCCCACCAGCGCGAAGGCGGCGCACGCCACGATGCCCACCAGCCAGCCGACGCCCGGGAAGTGCGCGGCGCTGGCCCGGGCATCGTCCGGGCCAGCGGCACCTATCCACTGAGCGAGCGCCCCGGTGACGGGAACGCGCGTGAAGGAGTGGACGGCGGCGAGGTAGTGGCGCATGAAGTTCACGCGCCGATGGTAGACCGGAAAAACAGCTAAAGGCCCGCGTCGTGCGGCTGGCCGATGAAACCGACCGACAAGGCGTTGGCGCCGGCGTTCACCGAGTTCGTTGGCGCCATCTCTTGCAAGGTGACGGTCACGTTTTTCGCGCTGGCTTCCTGCGCGAGTGAGCGGTACTCGGGCAGCGCCTCGACATCGGCCGTATCGCCCGAATAGCTCAGGCACACGAAAGGCGCGAGCAGCCCGCGCCCCAGCTCGCGCCGCGCCAGGTTGAGCACGTGCTGGCGCGCCGCCGCGGTGCCTCGCACCTTGGCCACGGCTTCGGTCTTGCCCTGCCACCCGCGCAGGATGGGCATGATGCCCAGCATCTTGGCGGCGGCTTGGCCCAGCATGCCCACGCTGTTGTCGCCGCGCGCGCGGGCGCGGGCCAGCAGGTAGTCGAGGTTGGAAGGCGCCAGATAGCCGTAGGCCGACTTGCTGAATGCCTGCATGTTGCTCCGGATGCTGGCCGCCATCGGTTCGGCCTCGAATTCGCGCAGCGCTTCCATCACCTGGACGCCGTAGCCCGAGAACAGGTTCATGCTGTCGTAGCACTCCACCAGCAGCGGCCCCTTGATGCCCGCGCGCATGCGCACCGGCATCGAATCGGTGATGACGCGCGACGCCGCCTCGAAGGCGCTCTTGAAGATCGGCGACCGCGTGGACATGACGAACAGGCCGAACACATGATCGAACTCCGTGGAGACCTGTTCCAGCAGGAACTTGCGGATCTCCACTTCGCCCGGCGGCATCGATTTGGACACTTCGGCCGTGCGCATGTCGAGAAGGCGCGAGTTGAAGTCCCGCGTGGCGGCGGGCTTGCGCTCGTCGATGTAGGTCTTGTCGCCGATGCGGATGCCCACCGGCAGCAGCCGCACGTGCGGGTTCTCGACCACATGCGGCGGCACTTCCGCCGCGGAGTCGATCACGATTCCGAGTCTGAGCATCAGCCTGCCTCCGGACGTCTCTTGTACTTCGGCCCCTGGCGGCAAGGCGCCGCCGGGTAACTGTTACATGCTACGTCTGAAGAAACAATCGGTAAACCGGGTTGTCCGTCTCTTCCACATAGGGATAACCCAAGGTCTCCAGGAATTCCTTGAACGCCTTGCTGTCGGCCTTGGGCACCTGCAGCCCCACGAGGATGCGGCCGTAGTCGGCGCCCTGGTTGCGGTAGTGAAAGAGCGAGATGTTCCAGTTGGGGCGCATCAGCGAGAGGAACTTCATCAGGCTACCGGGCCGCTCGGGGAAGACGAAACGCAGCAGGCGCTCATCACGCGCGAGGGACGAATGCCCACCTACCATGTGGCGGATGTGTTCTTTCGCCAGGTCGTCGTGCGTGAGGTCAAGCGTCTCGAAGCCGTGGCGCGTGAAGTTGGCCGCGATCTTCGCGGACTCGCCCTTGCCGTGCGTCGTCAGGCCGACGAACACATGGGCCTGCGCGGAATCGCTGATGCGGTAGTTGAACTCCGTCACGTTGCGCGTGCCGCCGGGCAGCGTGCCGATCAGCTCGCAGAAGCGCCGGAAACTGCCGCGCTCCTCGGGAATGGTCACCGCGAACAGTGCCTCGCGCTCTTCGCCCACTTCGGCCCGCTCGGCGACGAAGCGCAAGCGGTCGAAGTTCATGTTGGCGCCGCACAAGATGGCCGCGTAGGTTTCGCCGCGCGACTTCTTCTGCGACACGTACTGCTTGATCGCCGCAACCGCCATCGCGCCCGAAGGCTCGACGATGCTGCGCGTATCCACGAAGATGTCCTTGATCGCGGCGCAGACGGCATCCGTGTCGACGGTGATGAATTCATCCACCAGCTCGCGGGCCACGCGGAAGGTTTCCTCGCCGACCAGCTTCACCGCGGTGCCGTCGGCGAACAGGCCCACGTCGGCGAGCGTGACGCGCTTCTTCGCCGCCACCGACTGCATCATCGCGTCGGAGTCGTTCATCTGAACGCCGATCACCTTGACCTCGGGACGCACCGCCTTGATGTAGTTGGCCACGCCCGAGATCAGCCCGCCGCCGCCGATGGCGACGAAGACCGCATCGAGCGGCCCCTGGTGTTGCCGCAGGATTTCCATGGCGATGGTGCCCTGGCCCGCGATGACATCGGGGTCATCGAACGGATGGACGAACGTCAGCCCATTCTTTTTTTCCAGCTCCACTGCATGCAGATAGGCGTCGGAGTAGCTTTCACCGTGCAGCACGACCTCGCCGCCCAGGGTCTTGACGCTGTCGACCTTCAATTGCGGCGTGGTGACAGGCATGACGATCACGGCGCGCACCCCCATCCGGTGCGCCGACATCGCGACGCCCTGGGCATGGTTGCCGGCCGAGGCGCAGATCACGCCGCGCTTGAGCTGTTCGGGCGCGATGTGCGCCATCTTGTTGTAGGCGCCGCGCAGCTTGAAGCTGAACACCGCTTGCTGGTCTTCGCGCTTGAGCAGAATCTTGTTGTGCAGCCGGCGGCTGAGGTTCTTTGCCGGCTCCAGGGCCGACTCCACTGCCACGTCATAGACCTTCGCGTTGAGGATTTTCTTGAGGTAATCGGCCGGAGTTAGATGCTTTTTCATGACCCGGGAATCATAAGGGTCGGGTTAAGCCAAGAAAAAAGCCCCCGGGCCTTGCGATCCGGGGGCTGAATCCACCAAAGGAGAGGTGGAGGAGACAATCGGTAGCATGACGATTTCGTTATGCTGTGAAATCAGTATAGCCTGATATTTGTTGCGTTGCAGCACGATGGTTTGCCTCAAGGTGAGACAAACTTCACGAAGCTGCTTTGATAGGACGACACGATGGAATGCACAGTCAGTTGGACGGGGGCCACCGGGGCCCGGTCGGGGATGGGTTTCCTGGCGGAAACCGGCAGCGGCCATGTGCTGGTGATGGACGGCGCGCCCGACGAGGCCAAGCCGGAAAACGGTGGGCAGAACCTCGCGCCCCGCCCCATGGAAACGATGCTGGCCGGCGCCGGCGGATGCACGGCGTATGACGTCGTGCTGATCTTGAAGCGCAGCCGCCTCGACGTGCGCGGCTGCTCGGTGAAGCTCACGTCGGAGCGCGCGCCCACGGATCCCAAGGTGTTCACGAAGATCCACATGCATTTCACCGTGACGGGCAAGGATCTGACGGACAAAGCGGTGGAGCGCGCTATCGCCCTCAGTCACGACAAGTACTGCTCGGGGACGATCATGCTGGGCAAGACCGCGGAGATCACGACCAGCTTCGACTTGCTCTCGCCGGATGACAAATGACGCCGGCTACGCCGGGCATGACAAATGACACAGCGGGCGCCCGGCAGTCATTTGTCATGAGTCAGATGTAGTGGGCCGTGGTCGTCATGACCTTGGCCGCGGCCCGCATCAGCGCCTTGGCGGGCGCGGGCAGCTCGATGGCACCGGCCTGAAGCGCCTGCGCGGCATGCTCCGCTTCGTCTTCCTTCATCTGCACCACGATGGCGCGGGAGGCATGGTCACCGGCCGGCAGGCGATCCAGGTGGCCTTGCAGGTGCGCCTCCACCTGCTTTTCGGTCTCGACCACGAAGCCCAGGCTGATGCGGTCGCCCAGTCGCCCGGCCACCAGGCCCAGGCCGAATGCGCCCGCATACCAGAGTGGGTTGAGCAGGGAAGGGCGGGCGTCGAGTTCTGCCAAGCGGTCCGCCGTCCACGCGAGATGATCGGTTTCTTCCGCCGCCGCTTTTTGGAAGTGCCGGCGCAAGGTCGGATCGCTGGTGGCGAGCGCCTGCGCGGTGTACAGCGCCTGCGCACAGACTTCGCCCACGTGATTGACCCGCATCAGCGCTGCTGCGTGGCGCTTCTCGTTTTCCGCGAGCCGCGTTTCGTCGCCCGGCACCACCGGACAAGGCCGCGCGGCACGGGGCTTTGCGAAAAGGGTCTTCAATGCGCTGTCTGCGGCGCCCAGGAGTCGGTCCATGCACAGAGTTTAGAGGACCTCGCACCGCAAAGAGGCTGTAATTCCTGCGTTGTACTGCCCGTTCAGGGTTTGCCCGCGTTTTTTCGCCATCCGAAAGATCGCCCGGCGTTGTTGTGTGCATTCCACTGAGCAGTTCGTTTGTGTTGTCGGGGTGCAACGAAACGCCAGTTCGACGGCTAAATCCTTTGCGAAAGGAATGCCCCTCTGGTGCAATAACGACAACCTTCCAAAAGGAGGTTGGCCCGGGGATCCGGCGGGAGCACAAGAGTGCCTGCATTACGTGACCCCTTCGCACCGGAGCCCTATGTTTAACCTTGGAGAAACTTGCATGAAAAAGTCCCTGATTGCTCTGGCCGCGCTGGCATCGTTCGCCGGCTTCGCCTCTGCCCAATCTTCCGTCACGCTGTTCGGTATCGTTGACGCCACCATCGCCCACGGTTCGGGCTCCATCGCCGACAAGACCCAGCTGACCAACTCGGGCTACAACAGCTCGCGTCTGGGCTTCCGTGGCACGGAAGACCTGGGCGGCGGCATGTCCGCTTCGTTCTGGCTGGAAGCCGGCCTGTCGAACGACGACGGCCAAGGCGCTGGCACGAACTCGAACAACCAAGCTTCTGGCGCCGGCGCTGCTGTTGCCGGTCGTCAAGGCCTGACGTTCAATCGTCGTTCGACGGTCAGCCTGGCCGGCGGCTGGGGCGAACTGCGCCTGGGTCGTGACTACAACCCGCAATTCTGGAACCTGACCGTGTTCGATCCGTTCGGCACCAACGGCGTGGGTACCAGCCAGGTCCTGAACTCGAATTCGGCCCTCACCGGCGCGGTCAACGTTCGTTCTTCCAACAGCATCGGCTACTTCCTGCCGGGTAAGCTGGGCGGCTTCTACGGCCAAGTCCAGTACTACATGGGTGAAAACGCACAAAACGGCGCCGCAACGGAAGACGACGGCACCGGCATGGGCGCTCGCGTCGGCTTCGCCAACGGCCCGTTCAACGTGGCTCTGGCCCTGGCTCGCACCAAGTACGCCGCTGGCGACCTGAAGACGGTCAACGTCGGCGGCCAATGGGACTTCGGCGTTGCCAAGCTGATGGGTCAGTACAGCCGTGACCGCGTGGAATCCGCTTCCACCGTGACCGGCAAGGGTGGCGTCATCGGTGCTCTGGTGCCGGTTGGCGCTGGCGAAATCCGCGTCGCTGCTTCGACCTACAAGTTCAGCCCGTCCGATGCCAAGACCAACAAGCTGGCTCTGGGCTACGTCCACAACCTGTCCAAGCGCACGGCCCTGTACACCACGGTCGCTCGCGTGAAGAACAGCGGCGGCGCAACCCAAGCCCTGAACGGCGCCTCGACCGGCCCGAACACCTCGTCCAGCGGTTTCGACCTGGGCCTGCGTCACTCGTTCTAATCCCACAGCTGGCCTTGTGCCAGCTTCGGATGAACAAGCTCAAAAAGCCGCCCTCGGGCGGCTTTTTTTATGGGGAATGCTCCCTGCCCAGATCGGGGCATTTCCGCTATGGTCGAGTCGGGCTAAGAGAACGTTGGGACTCATTCGATGATTTGCCGCTGGATTGGACAGGCCGGGCTGTGCGCACTCGTTGCGTCGGCGCTGGCTGGATGTGCGTCATATCCCCAACAAGGTGAAGGCGTTACGTTCCGCGGGAGCCCGTGGGCGGCGCAGTCGACGGGGCATGCGCCGGCATTGCCAAACCATGCCCCCGATGCCGGGTGGCAGCACCAGGCCTTTCCCGGCAAATCGCCGACACGCTTCAACTATGCGCGTAAGGACGGCCGTGATGCCCTCGCCGTGCTGGCCGCCTCTTCCGCGAGCATGCTTCGCACCAAAGTGCGAATCGAACCCACGCAACTGGCGGGTGTCCGCTTTTCATGGAAAGTGCCCCAGCTCATTGCGGGCGCGGACCTGGCTTCGCGGGATGCCGATGATTCGCCGGTGCGCGTGGTGCTGTTCTTCGAAGGCGATCGCTCGCGTTTCTCCGCGCGCGATTCCATGATGTCCGAACTCCTTCGCAGCATCACCGGCGAGGAAATGCCCTACGCGACGCTGATGTACGTGTGGTGCAACAAGCGCGAGCCCGGCACCGTTATCACGAGCCCGCGCACCGCGCGTGTGCGCACGGTGGTCGTTGAATCCGGCGCCCGCAAGTTGAACCAGTGGCTCGATTACGAGCGCGACATCCGCGCCGACTACGAGCGCGCGTTCGGCGAAGCGCCCGGCGCACTGGTGGGCATCGGCATCATGTCCGACAGTGACAACACGCGCAGCACCACCCAGGCCTGGTACGGGCCGGTGCGGCTGGATGGCCAGCCCACGCTGACCCGCTGACGCATCTGCGACAGTGACGGCCCGCGCGATGCGGCCGTGTCCGATTCTTTAAGCCTGAAGGAAATCCCTGTGTCGGCGCGGGCCTTGCTCTGCTAGCATCGCCTGTCGCTTTACTGCCTTCAAACAGTAGGAGTCAGAGCTGAAGATCTGACTCTCAATATCACACGATGTTCGCCTTCGTCCTGCGCCGCCTGTTCCAGGCTGTGATCGTCATGGTCGCAGTGGCGTTCATCGCCTTCATGCTGTTCCAGTACGTCGGCGACCCGATCGTTTTCCTGCTGGGCCAGGACGCCAAACCCGACCAGATCGCGCAGCTGCGCTCCGATCTGGGGCTCGACCAGCCCTTCTTCGTGCAGTTCTGGCACTTCCTCGTCAACGCTGCGCAGGGAGAGTTCGGCTTGAGCCTGCGCCAGGGCGCCAAGGTTTCGCGCTTGATCAGCGAGCGCTTCCCGGCCACGCTGGAGCTGGCGCTGGTGGCAGCCTTCGTCGCGGTGCTGGTCGGCATCCCGATGGGCGTTTACGCGGCGCTGCGCCGCGGCACCTTCATGAGCCAGGTGTTCCTCACCCTGTCCTTGCTTGGCGTTTCGCTGCCCACTTTCCTGATCGGAATTTTGCTGATCCTGGTGTTTGCCGTGGTGCTGGGCTGGTTTCCGAGCTTCGGCCGCGGCGAGGTCGTGTCGGTCGGCTGGTGGAACACCGGGCTGCTCACCATCGACGGCTGGCACCACATCGTGCTGCCGGCCATCACGCTCGCGATCTTCCAGCTCACGCTCATCATGCGCCTGGTGCGTGCCGAGATGCTCGAAGTGCTGCGCACCGACTACATCAAGTTCGCGCGGGCGCGCGGCCTGCCCGACCGCGCCATCCACTTCGGCCACGCGCTCAAGAACACGCTGGTGCCGGTGATGACCATCATCGGGCTGCAACTGGGAACGCTGATCGCTTTTTCCATCATCACGGAGACGGTGTTCCAGTGGCCCGGCATGGGCCTGCTGTTCATCCAGGCCGTGACCTTCGCCGACATTCCGGTGATGGCCGCGTACCTGTGCCTCATTGCGCTGATCTTCGTCATCATCAACCTGGTGGTGGACCTGCTGTACTTCGCGGTCGATCCGCGCCTGCGAGTTGCCAGCGCGAAAGGACATTGATGCTCGCTCCTCGACTCAGGGCCAACGGCCGCGCCTTCGCGCACATCGCGCAGTTCCACCCGGAGCTCACGGCGCTGCGGCGCGACCTGCACGCCCACCCCGAACTCGGCTTCGAGGAGGTGTACACCTCGGCCCGCGTCAACGAAGCGCTGAAGCTGTGCGGCGTCGACGAGATCCACACAGGCATCGGCAAGACCGGCGTGGTCGCGGTGATCAAGGGCAAAAGCACGGCGAGCGGCCGCATGACCGGCCTGCGTGCCGACATGGACGCGCTGACGATGGTCGAGCAGAACGACTTCTCCTGGAAGTCGACGAAGCAGGGAATGATGCACGGCTGTGGCCACGACGGCCACACGGCGATGCTGGTGGGGGCCGCGCGCTATCTGGCCGAGACCCGCAATTTCGATGGCACTGCGGTGCTCGTGTTCCAGCCCGGCGAAGAAGGCTTCGCGGGCGCCAAGCAGATGATCGAGGACGGCCTGTTCCAGCGCTTTCCGGTCCAGGCCATTTATGCCATGCACAACTGGCCGCAGATGAAGCCCGGCACCGTGGGCCTCAATCCCGGCCCGATGATGGCCGCGGCCGACAAGGTCACCATCGAGATCACCGGCAAGGGCGGCCATGGCGCGCATGCTTACCTGGCGATCGATCCGGTGCTGGTCGCGGCGCACATCATCACGGCGGTGCAGAGCATCGTCTCGCGCAATGTGCGGCCGATCGACGGAGCCGTGATCAGCTTGTGCGCCGTGCAGGCCGGCGACCTGCACGCGATGAGCGTCATCCCCGGCAAGGCCACCATCGTCGGCACCGTCCGTACCTTCAATCCGGAGGTGCAGGCACTGGTCGAGCGGCGCCTGAGCGAGCTGTGCAGCGCCGTGGCCCTGGGCATGGGTGCCACGGCAACGGTGCAATACGAGCGCATCTATCCGGCCACCACCAACTCCGCCGCTGAAGCGAAATTTGCGGGCGATGTGGCCGAGGGCCTGGTCGGCCCCGAACACGTGGACCGTGACATGGAGCCCAGCATGGGCGCCGAGGACTTCTCCTTCATGCTGCAGACCAAGCCCGGCGCGTACCTGCGCATCGGGCAGGGTGGCGAAGGCAACTGCTTCCTGCACAACGCCCGCTACGACTTCAACGACGACATTCTGCCGCTCGGCTCCGCGTTGCACGCGAGCCTCATCGAGCAGGGCATGCCACTCACCGCCTGATTCAAACGTATTTCTTCCAGAGGAGTTCACGATGAAATTCAATCCCACCCTGCTCATGGCCGCACTGGCCACGGCCAGCTTCGGCGCCGGCGCCGTCACGCTCAAGATCGGTAACCAGGGCGACGCGTTGTCGATGGACCCGCAGTCTCTCAACGAGTCGCTGCAGCTGACGGTGACGGAGAACATCTACGAACCGCTGGTGATGCGCGACCGCAACTTCAAGCTCGCGCCCGCACTCGCCACGTCATGGAAGCAGACCGCGCCGACGGTGTGGCGTTTCGAACTGCGTAAGGGCGTGCAATTCCATGACGGCACGCCGTTCACGGCCGACGACGTGATCTTCAGCTACACCCGTGCGATGGACCCGGGCAGCGACGTGCAGACCTACGTCGGCATCATCAAGGAGATCAGGAAGGTCAACGACCACACGATCGACATCGAGACCAAGTCGCCGTTCCCGATCCTGCCCGAGCTGTTCACCCACTTCAACATCATGAGCAAGAAGTGGTGCGAGACCAACCAGGCCACCAAGCCGGTGGACCGCCGCAAGGGCATCGAGAACGCCGCCTCGTTCCGCGCCAACGGCACCGGCCCGTACCGCCTGCGCGAGCGCCAGCCGAACGTGCGGACCACTTTCGTGCGCAACGGCAATTACTGGGGCAAGGTCGAAGGCAACGTCGACGAGGTGGTGTTCAACGTCATCGGCAACGACGCCACGCGCGTCGCCGCATTGGTCACCGGCGAAGTCGACATCATGGAGCCGGTGCCGGTGCAGGACATCGAGCGCATCAAGTCCGATTCCAAGCTGCAGGTGCTGCAAGGCCCCGAGCTGCGCGTGATCTTCCTGGGCATGGACCAGAAGCGCGACGAGCTGCTCTTTTCCAGCGTGAAGGGCAAGAACCCATTCAAGGACAAGCGCGTGCGTCAGGCCTTCTACCAGGCCATCGACGTCGAAGGCATCAAGCGCACCGTGATGCGCGGCGCGGCGACGCCCATCGCGGTGATGTTCCCCAAGCAGGTGAACGGCTACGTGCCCGAGCTGGACAAGCGCTTCCCCTATGACCCCGAAGCGTCGAAGAAGCTCCTGGCCGAGGCCGGTTATCCGAGCGGCTTCGAAGTGACGATGAACTGCCCCAACGACCGCTACGTCAACGACGCCGGCATCTGTCAGGCAGTGTCGGCCAATCTCGCGCGTGTGGGCGTGAAGATCAACCTGCTCGCCGAGACCAAGGGCACGTACTTCCCGAAGATCCTGCGCCGTGACACCAGCTTCTACATGCTCGGCTGGACGGCCAGCACCGTCGATGCGCACAACGTGATGGCACCGATCATGTCCACGCCGGGCGAAGGCGGACGCGGCCAGTTCAACCTGGGCGCCTACAGCAATCCCAAGGTTGACGAGCTGACGGTGAAGGTCGCCTCCGAGACCGACCAGAAGAAGCGTAACGAGATGATCCGTGAAGCCGTCAAGCTGCACCAGGACGACATCGGCCACATCCCGCTGCACCAGCAGGCGCTGAACTGGGGTGCCAAGAAGAGTGTGCAGGCCGTTCAGTGGCCGGACAACGGCATGCCGTGGAAGTACATCACGGTCAAGTGATGACGGGCGCCACAGGAGGCTGGTTCCACAGGGTTTGGCACAGCGACGTCGGCTACAGCTTCCGCACCTCACCGGTCGCGGTGGGCGCGGCCGTCGTCGCGTTCGTGTGCATCTTCTGCGCTGTCTTCGCCAACGTCGTCGCGCCGCACCAGCCGTTCGACCTGGCGACGCTGGAGCTGGGCGACGCGTTCCTGCCGCCCGCGTGGGCGCAGGACGGTCGCGCCAAATACCTGCTGGGCACCGACGATCAGGGCCGAGACATCCTGTCGGCCATCATGTATGGCGCGCGCATCTCGCTGCTGGTGGGGCTGGCCTCGGTCGTGCTGTCCGTGCTGATCGGCGTCAGCCTCGGGCTCCTGGCCGGCTTCATCGGTGGCCGCCTCGACGCGATCATCATGCGTGTGTGCGACGTCATCCTGTCCTTCCCCGCGATCCTGGTGGCGCTGCTGATCGCCGGCGTGGGCCGTGCGATGTTCCCCAATGCGAGCACGCTGGTGGCGTTCGTGGTGCTCGTGCTGTCGATCTCGCTCGCCGGCGGCGGAGGCTGGGTGCAGTACGCGCGCACGGTGCGCGGCTCCACACTGGTGGAGCGCAACCGCGAGTATGTGCAGGCAGCGCGCGTCACCGGCGTGACGCCGCTTCGCATCATGCGCAAGCACGTGCTGCCCAACATCCTCGGGCCGGTCATGGTGCTGGCGACCATCCAGGTGGCGACGGCCATCATCACCGAGGCGACGCTGTCCTTCCTCGGCGTCGGCGCACCGCCCAATTCGCCCTCGCTCGGCACGCTGATCCAGGTGGGCAACAAGTTCCTGTTCTCGGGCAACTGGTGGATCACGGTGTTCCCCGGCCTGATGCTGGTGATGATCGCCTTGAGCGTGAACCTGCTGGGCGATTGGCTGCGCGACGCCTTAAATCCAAGGCTCCGCTAATGACACTGCTCCAGGTCCAGAACCTCGTCGTCGAATTCCCCAGCCGCCACGGCACGCTGCGGGCGCTCGACGACATCAGCTTCGACATCGCGCCGGGCGAAATCCTGGGCGTCGTTGGCGAATCCGGCGCGGGCAAGTCGCTCACGGGTGCCGCCATCATCGGCCTGCTGGAGCCGCCGGGGCGCGTTGCGTCCGGGCAGATCCTGCTGGAGGGGCAGCGTGTCGACAACCTGTCGCACGAGCAGATGCGCCACATCCGCGGGCGCAAGATCGGCGCGATCTTCCAGGACCCGCTCACTTCGCTCAACCCGCTCTACACCGTCGGGCGCCAGCTCACGGAAACCATCCAGGCCCATCTGCCGGTGAGCAACGCCGAAGCGCGGCGGCGCGCGATCAGCTTGCTGGAAGACACGGGCATTCCTGCTGCCGCCGAGCGCATCGAACACTACCCGCACCAGTTTTCCGGCGGCATGCGGCAGCGCGTCGTGATTGCGCTGGCCCTGGCGGCCGAGCCCAAGCTGATCGTGGCCGATGAGCCGACGACGGCACTCGACGTTTCGATCCAGGCGCAGATCATCCAGTTGCTCAAGCGCGTCTGCAAGGACCGGGGCGCCGCGGTGATGCTGATCACGCACGACATGGGCGTGATCGCCGAAACCTGCGACCGCGTCGCCGTGATGTATGCGGGCCGCATCGCGGAAGTCGGCCCGGTGCACGAAGTCATCAACCAGTCGGCGCACCCCTATAGCATGGGCTTGATGGCGGCGATTCCCGACATCGCCATCGAGCGCGAGCGCTTGAACCAGATCGATGGTGCCATGCCCCGGCTGAACGCCATTCCGAAGGGCTGCGCGTACAACCCGCGCTGCCCTCGCGTTTTCGATCGTTGCCTGGTGGAACGGCCGGATTTGATTGAAGCCGGTGCGACGCGTGCGGCTTGCTGGCTGCATGACGTCAAGGTGGCTGCCTGATGAATCCCCTGGTTCAAGCTACCGATCTGGCCAAGACCTTCGACGTCTCGCCGCCATGGCTCAATCGCGTGCTCGAAGGCAAGCCGCGCCAGCTACTCCATGCCGTCGATGGCGTGAGCTTCGAGATCGCGAAGGGCCAGACGCTGGCCCTCGTCGGGGAGTCCGGCTGCGGCAAGAGCACGGTCGCCAAGCTGCTCGTCGGGCTCTACGAACCCACGCGCGGTGGCTTGACCTTTGCCGGTGAAGACGCGCACGCCACTTTCAAGACGCCGCAAGGCCGCCAGCTGCGCCGTCGCATCCAGATGATCTTCCAGGACCCGTACGCCAGCCTGAACCCGCGCTGGACGGTGGAAGACATCGTCGGTGAGCCGCTCAAGGAGCACCAGATCATCACCGATGCGGCGCGGCTGGAAGACAAGGTGGGCGAGCTGCTGAAGTCGGTGGGCCTGTCGCCGCTCGACATGGTGAAGTACCCGCACCAGTTCTCCGGCGGGCAGCGCCAGCGGATCTCGATCGCCCGTGCGCTGGCGACCGAGCCTGAATTCCTGGTGTGCGACGAACCCACCAGCGCGCTCGACGTGAGCGTGCAGGCGCAGGTGCTCAACATCATGAAGGACCTGCAGCGCGAGCGCGGCCTCACGTATCTCTTCATCTCGCACAACCTCGCCGTCGTGCGGCACGTGAGCGACCAGGTCGGCGTGATGTACCTTGGGCGCTTGGTGGAGCTGTCAGGCAAGCACCAGCTGTTCGGCAACCCGCGACATCCGTACACGCGCATGCTGCTGGATGCGATCCCGAAGATGCACGACACGGGCCGCGCGCGCACGCCGGTGCAAGGCGAGGTGCCGAACCCACTGAACCCGCCGAGCGGCTGCGCGTTCAACCCGCGTTGTCCGCACGCCAATGAGCGTTGCCGCGTCGAGCGGCCGGCGCTGCTGGAGATTGAAGGGATCCGCATCGCATGCCATGCGGTGGAAGAAGGGCGGATTTAGCGCCCGCGTCAGGCGTACCGCTTGTTCCGCAAATTGTTCTTCATCTCACGCAACAGCGGCTGCAAGCGCGGCCCGATGCGCAGCGCAACGGTCGTTGCGAGCACGTCGATGATCATCAGGTGCAGCAGCCGCGACACCATCGGGCTGTAGCGGTCGTAGCCTTCCGGGTGGTCCGCCGCCAGGTGGATATGCCCGGCCGACGCGAGCGGCGAACCGGTGGCCGTCATCACGATCGTGGTCGCGCCGTTCTTGCGGGCGATGTCGCAGGCATCCATCAGGTCCCGCGTGCGGCCCGAATTGGAGATCACCACCACGCAGTCGCCGGGGCCTAGCATCGATGCGCTCATCACCTGCATGTGGCCGTCGCTGTACGCAATGGTGTTGACGCCCAACCGGAAGAACTTGTGCTGCGCGTCCTGCGCGACGATGCCGGAGTTGCCGACGCCGTAGAACTCGATGCGGCGGCCCGTCTTGTAAGTGGCGGCCAGCGCCTCCACCGCCTTTTCGATCGCGAAGGTCGAGGCGTCGTTGCGATACTTGAGGAACGCCGCCACCGTGTTGTCGATCACCTTGACCAGCACGTCGCCGGTCTTGTCGTCGACGTCGACGCTGCGGTGGATGAAGGGCACGCCCTCGCTCACCGTGCCGGCCAGCTTGAGCTTGAAATCCGACAGGCCGTCGTAGCCGATGCTGCGGCAAAAGCGCACGACGGTCGGCTTGCTTACGTGCGCGCGGTCGGCCAGTTCACTCACCGGCAGGTTGGCGAAGGAGCGCGGATCGCTCAGCACCAGCTTGCCCACGCGCTGTTCGGCGGGGGCGAGGGAGGGCAGGGACGCCTTGATGCGGTCTAACATGATCGTGCCGCCGACGGGCCGCCCCTAGGCGGCACAGCCCCCTCGGGGGGCAGCGCACTACACGAAGTGAGAAGCGTGGGGGCTAACATTCTTCACTCCAGCAGTAAGCGTCGCGCGCGATCATCGCGCTGGCGGCGCTGGGCCCCCAGGTGCCCGCCGCGTAGGGGCGCGGGCCGGTGTTGTCGTTGCGCCAGAACTCCATGATCGGCTCGACCCAGCGCCAGGCTTCTTCCTGCTCGTCGCTGCGCACGAACAGGTTCAGGCGGCCATCGATCACGTCCAGCAGTAGCCGCTCGTAAGCACCCACGCGGCCGGAGCCGAAACGCTTGTCGAAGTCCAGGTCGAGGTGCACCGGCGACAGCGACTGGCCCGCGTTCTTCTGCTGCCGGTTGTCCTGGCCCTGGGCCAGCAGGTGCAGCTCCAGCCCGTCCTTGGGCTGCAGGTGGATCACCAGGCGATTGGCCGCGCCGGGCGGTGAGTTGAAGATGGCATGCGGCGCGGGGCGGAAATTGACGACGATGCGCGCATCGCGCCCGGCCAGCCGCTTGCCGGTGCGAATGTAGAACGGCACGCCGGCCCAGCGCCAGTTGGCGATCTCGGCACGCAGCGCGACGAAGGTCTCGGTCATGCTGTCGGGGTTCACGCCCGGCTCGCTGCGGTAACCGGGTACTTGCTCACCCGCGACGTTGCCGGCGCTGTACTGCCCGCGGATCACATCCTGCGCCAGGGCCTGCGGCGTCCAGGCCTTGAGCGAGCGCAGCACCTTGAGCTTCTCGTCGCGGATCGCGTCGGCATGCGCGTTGATGGGCGGTTCCATCGCCAGGGCGCAGAGCAGCTGCAGCGCGTGGTTCTGCACCATGTCGCGCAGCGCACCGGTCTGGTCGTAGAACGCGCCGCGCTTTTCGACGCCGAGGTCTTCGGCGATGGTGATCTGGATGTTGGCGATCGTCTCGCGCCGCCACAGCGGCTCGAACAGCGAATTGCCGAAGCGCAGCGCGAACAGGTTCTGTACCGAGGGCTTGCCCAGGTAGTGGTCGATGCGGAAGATCTGCTTCTCACTGAACACGCGTCTCACCGTTTCGTTGATCGCGCGGTTCGAAGCGAGGTCGTGGCCCAGCGGTTTTTCCAGCACGATGCGCGTGTTGGGCGTGTTGAGCCCCGCGGCGGCCAACTGCTCGCACGCGGCGGTAAAGAGCGATGGCGCCGTGGCCAGGTACATCACCACCGTGTCTGCGTTGCGTTCGCGCAGGTCGGCGGCAAGGCGCTGGTAGTCCTGCGGTTTCGATAGATCGACGCGCAGGAAATGCAGCAGGGCGGCGAAGCGGTCGAACTCCTCGGGCGAGGGTCGCTTGGCCAGATCGACCTCGTCGAAACGCGCGCGAATCAAAGCGCGGTACTGCTCGTCGCTCAGGTCGTCGCGGGCGACGCCGATGATGCGGCCGCCGGCGGGCAGCGTGCCGTGGCGGAAGGCCTGGAACAGGGCGGGCATCAGCTTGCGCCAGGCGAGGTCGCCGGTGCCGCCGAACAAGACGAGGTCAAAGCTCATGGTCGAGGTAGGTCAAACGAAAGGACGAAGGCGTAATGTAACTTAGTTTCACGAAAACACGAAAAACAGGCCCCTGCTGGTGACGGCATCCGGGATTTCCCCAGCGTGTTTCCCCCAAGATGGAGGGGCCGCGCCGCTCGCTATGCTTGAGACGTAATCCAGTTACGACCGAGGGACGATCATGAAGAAATATTTCGCTGCCGCCGCACTGGCCGGCTTCTCGCTTGGCGCCGCCGCGCAGGGCCAAGTCAACATCATCTGCTCGGTGCAGGCCGAGTGGTGCAACATGCTGTCCACGGTGTATGCGCGCACCACCGGGGTCAAGGTCAACGTGTCGATGAAGGGCTCGGGCGAAGCACTGGCCCAGCTCATCGCCGAGAAAGAAAACCCCAAGACCGACATCTGGTTCGGCGGCACGGGAGACCCGCACTTGCAGGCGGCCGAACAGGGGCTGACGCTCGAGTACAAGTCACCTTCGCTGCCGCAACTGCACGAATGGGCTCAGCAGCAGGCCAGGCAATCGAATTACAAGACCGTGGGCATCTATTCCGGCCCGCTGGGCTTCGGCTATAACCCGGAGCTGCTGGCCAAGAAGAAGCTGGCCGTGCCCAAGACCTGGGCCGACCTGACGCGGCCCGAGTACAAGGGCGACATCCAGGTGGCCAACCCCGCGTCCAGCGGCACGGCGTACACCATGATCGCGACGCTGGTGCAGTTGATGGGCGAAGAGAAAGCCTTCGACTACCTCAAGAGCCTGCACAAGAACGTGAGTGCCTATTCGCGGTCCGGCACCGGGCCGATCAAGGCCGTGGCGCGCGGCGAGACGGCGGTATCGATCAGCTTCGTGCACGACGGCCCCGGCGAAAAGATGCAAGGCTTTCCGGTTGAAACCATCACACCGGCCGACGGCACAGGCGCCGAGATCGGTTCCATGAGCATCATCAAGGGCTCCCGCAACCTGGAGGCCAGCAAGAAGTTCTACGAATGGGCGCTGACGCCGGGCGCGCAGGAAATGGCCGCCGCTGCCAAGCAGTTCCAGCTGCCGAGCAACAAGGCCGCCAAGGTCGATGCGCGGGTGCCCGATTTCAAGAAGATCAAGTTCATCAACTACGACTATGCGAAGTACGGCGCCAGCGCGGAGCGGCGTCGCCTGATCTCGCGTTGGGAAAAGGACGTCAACTCCCTGCCGCGTTGACGAGGCGCAGGCGTCCATGACTTCGTCTGCGCAGGGCGGCGAACTCGCACCGGCGGGGCTTGACCTCTTCTCCGCCCGCCGGCCTTCGGCCAACACCGCGTTGTGGCTGTGGTTGGCCCTGGGCGTGATTGGTTTGGTGGCACTGCCCTGGTATGCGCTGCAAGACGGCAATGGGCTGCTTGCGATCCCGCGCGTGTTCGGCGGCGACGACGCCGCCAGCGGCATCGTGCAGGCGGCCGTTCACGGCCGGCCGTGGCTCTGGCTGGGCCTGGTGGGGCTCGCGCTGTGCGCGCTGGCGGCGATGCGCACGCCCGGCCGCGCACAAGGCGCGCTGCTCGTCGCCGGTGGCTTGCTCGGCGCCGGCGGGCTGGGCCTCTCGGGCTTTCTCATCGGCGCGAAGGGCTGGAGCAGTGCAGCGTTGACTGGCCTTTTCGGAGAGTTGTCGCGCAACCAGTTCGGCATGGGCTGGGGCGGCTTCGTCGTGCTGGCGTCGCTGGTCGTGCTCATGGCATTCGGCATCGCTCGGCGCGGCTACTTCAAGGGCGACCTGTTCGTTGCCGCGGCGGTCGTTGCCAGCGGAACGCTGATGGCCGTGTTCATCCTGTTCCCCGTGCTCAAGGCGCTGTCCAGCGCGCTGTTGACCGAGGACGGGCAGTTCGCTGCCGGCGCATTGTGGGAGCGCGTGGCGAGCGAACGCAACTTCGGCCTCAGCTGCCTGGTCGGCGGCGTGCGATGCGGCGTGGCCTGGAACACGCTGTTCCTCGGCCTGCTCACGGCCACCACCACAACGCTGCTCGGCACGTTGATGGCCCTGATGTCCGAGCGGTCCGGCAAGCGGTACGGCCGTGCGCTCAATGTGCTGGCCATGCTGCCCATCATCACACCGCCGTTCGTCGTGGGCCTCGGCCTGATCCTGCTGTTCGGCCGCGCCGGCATCGTGAACCAGTTGCTCGAATCGGTGTTCGGCCTCGCGCCTTCGCGCTGGTTCTACGGCTGGTTCGGCGTGTGGGTGGCGCAGACCTTCGCGTTCACGCCGATTGCGTTCATGATCATGCGGGGCGTGGTGCAAGGCGTCGCGCCCAGCCTGGAAGAGGCGGCGCAGACGTTGCGCGCGAGTCCGCAGCGCACCTTCATGACGGTGACGCTGCCCCTGCTCACGCCAGGCCTGGCCAACGCGTTCCTCGTCGGTTTCATCGAAAGCATGGCCGACTTCGGCAACCCCATCGTGGTCGGCGGCCAGTTCTCCGTGTTGTCGACGGAAATTTTCTTCGCCATCGTCGGTGCGCAGTACGACCAGGGCCGAGCGGCTTCGCTGGCGTGGATCCTCACGCTGTTCGCACTGGCCGTGTTCGCGCTGCAGCGCGCCGTGCTCGGCAAGCAGAACTACACGACCGTCAGCGGCAAGGGCGACGGTGGCATGGCGATGGCGTTGCCGCCGCGCGTGCGGCTCGTGGTCAACAGCGTGGCGCTGCCATGGATCGCGTTCACGCTGCTGGTCTACCTGTTCGCGTTCGCCGGCGGCTTCGTGCAGACCTGGGGGCGCGACTACACGCTCACGCTGAACCACTTCAACACGGCGTTCGCGCTGGAGTGGGGCCAGTTCGGGATGGTGTGGGCCGGCACGGCCTGGAATTCGTTCTTCACGACGATCAAGCTGGCTGCGATCTCGGCGCCGTTGACGGCGGGCCTCGGCTTGCTCATCGCCTATCTTCTCGCACGCACCGAGTTCAAGGGCCAGGGCCTGTTCGAGTTTTCGGCGCTGCTGGCCTTCGCGATTCCCGGCACGGTGCTCGGCGTGAGCTACATCCTCGCGTTCAACGTGCCGCCGTTCGAGCTGACCGGCACCGGCCTCATCATCGTGCTGTGCTTCCTGTTCCGCAACCTGCCGGTCGGTGTGCGCGCGGGCACGGCGGCGTTCAAGCAGCTGGACCGCTCGCTGGACGAGGCGTCGATCATGCTGCGCGCATCGAGCATCCAGACGCTGCGCTACGTGGTGCTGCCCCTGCTCAAGCCGGCCCTTGTGGCCGCGCTGGTCTACAGCTTCGTGCGCGCCATCACCACGGTGTCGGCGGTCATCTTCCTCGTCACCGCCGAGAATGAACTGGCGACCACCTACATCATCGGCCGCGTCGGCAACGGCGACTACGGCGTGGCGCTCGCCTACTGCACCGTGCTGATCGTCCTGATGAGTGCTGCCACCGCGCTGATCCAGTTGCTGGTGGGCGAGCGCAAACTCGGGCGGCGCAAGGCGGCGACCGCACCCGCACTCACTTCGACCCAGGGAATGACATGAGCTCATCGGACGCAGGCATCGAATTCCGCGATGTCACCAAGCGCTACAGCGCGGATCCGTCAGCGCCGCTCGCCGTCAAGGGCATCAGCTTCCAGGTGCAGCGCGGCACGCTCACCACCATCCTGGGACCGTCGGGATGCGGCAAGACCACGACGCTGCGCATGATCGCGGGCCTGGAGGCGCCCACTTCCGGCACCATCCTGGTGGATGGCAAGGACGTCACCACGCTCGGGCCGGCCGACCGCAACGTGAGCATGATGTTCCAGAGCTACGCGCTGTTCCCGCACATGGACGTGGTGGAGAACGTCATGTATGGCCTGCGCATGTCGGGCGTGCCCAAGGCGACGGCGCGCGCGCGGGCGGTGGACGCGTTGCGCAATGTCGGGCTGGTGGGCTTCGACCTGCGGCTGCCGAGCGAGCTGTCCGGCGGCCAGCAGCAGCGCGTCGCGCTCGCGCGCGCCCTGGTGCTGGAGCCGGCCGTGCTGCTGTTCGACGAACCGCTCTCCAATCTCGACGCGCGCCTGCGCCGCGAGATGCGCGAGGAGATACGCTCGCTGCAGCAGCGGCTCAAGCTCACGGTGGCGTATGTCACGCACGACCAGAGCGAGGCTTTGGCCGTGAGCGACCAGATCATCGTCATGGACCACGGCATCATCGCGCAGCGCGGCACGCCGCAGGCGCTGTACGAATTCCCGTCCACCGAATTCGTGGCCGGCTTCATGGGCGAGGCGATGCTGTTCCCTGCCAAGGCCGACACGGGCGGCACCGTGTCGCTCGGGCCGCTGCGCATCAAGCCGAGGCAGGGCATGGTCGAGGGCGCGGTGAAGGTCGCGGTGCGTCCCGAAGCCTGGAACATCGGCCCGCCAGGCACCGGCCTGGGCGCGCGCCTGGCCAAGCTGGCCTACCTCGGAAGCAACTACGAATACACCTTCGACACAGAGCTGGGCCCGATCTTCGTGGTCTCGTCGGACCTGGGCCGGGTGCTCGAGGTGGGCAGCGACGTCGGGCTGGGGCTGGCCGACCATGGCGTCTCGGTGGTCCAGGTTTCGTAACGCCGACGACGCCACGGCCGGCGCGGGGCGCCCGATAATCCCCCGCATGAATCAACTCGAAGCGCTCAAGCAGTTCACCACCGTGGTCGCCGACACCGGCGACTTCAAGCAGATCGCGCAGTTCCGCCCGCGGGACGCCACCACCAATCCGTCGCTCATCCTCAAGGCCGTCAAGAAGCCCGAGTACGCGCCGCTGGTGTCGGAGATCGTTTCGAAGTTCAGGTGGGAGCCATTGGATGAGGTGATGGACCGGCTGCTGGTGCGCTTCGGCTGCGAAATCCTCTCGCTCATCCCTGGCCGCGTCTCCACCGAAGTGGATGCGCAGCTGAGTTTCGACAAGGCGGCGACCATCGCACGCGGCGAGCGCCTCATCGAGCTCTATCGCGCCGAAGGTATTCAAAGCGACCGTGTGCTCATCAAGGTGGCCGCCACCTGGGAAGGCATCCAGGCCGCCCGCGCGCTGGAACAGCGAGGCATCCACACCAACCTCACGCTGCTGTTTTCGGCGCACCAGGCCATGGCCTGCGCCGAGGCGAAGGTGAAGCTGATCTCGCCCTTCGTCGGCCGCATCTACGACTGGTACAAGAAATCGGCGGGCAAGGACTGGGACGAGGCCGCGAATGCCGGCGCCAACGATCCCGGCGTGATGGCGGTGCGCTGGATCTATGAAAACTACAAGCTCATGGGCATCAAGACCGAGGTGATGGGGGCGAGCTTCCGCAACCCCGGGCAGATCCTCGCGCTGGCGGGCTGCGACCTGCTCACCATCAGCCCCGAGCTGCTGGCACAACTGGCCGCGGCCCCTGGGCCGGTGCCGCGCGTGCTCGAGCCGCAGCCAGCGCAGGACATCGAGACTCGGCCGTACACCGAGGCGGAGTTCCGCTTCTGCATGAACCAGGACGCGATGGCGACCGAGAAGCTCGCCGAAGGCATCCGCGCCTTCGCGGCCGACGCGGTGGAGCTCGAGCAGCTGATGAAGGAGTTGCAGTCATGAGCGAAAGGCAGCCTTGCCACCAGACAGCGGCCTGGGCCGCCCTGGAAGACCACTACGACAAGGTCGGCAGCAAGTTCGATCTGCGGGATGCTTTCCAAAGCGACGGCAAGCGCTTCGAGACGTTCAGCCAGGACGCACCGCATGTCTTCGCCGACCTGTCGAAAAATCGGATCGACGCCACTGCGCAGATGCGCCTGTTCGAGCTCGCGCGCGCGTGCGGCCTGGAGCGGCACCGCGATGCGATGTTCGGCGGTGAACCTGTGAACAACACAGAGCAGCGTGCCGTGAAACATTGGCTGTTGCGCGTGCCGAAGGGTGCCAGTGTCGACCCGGATCTTGCATTGGTCCACGAGACGCTCGATGCGATGCTGGCCTATGCCGACCGGGTGCGGGCCGACAGTGCGATTACCGACGTGGTGAACATCGGCATCGGCGGCTCCGACCTGGGGCCGCAGATGGCCGTGACGGCGCTGCAAGCGTTCGCTGCTCAAGGCAAGCGCTTGCACTTCGTCTCCAACATCGACGGCCACGAGCTCGACGCGGTGTTGGCCACCGTGCGTCCGCAGAGCACGCTCTTCCTCATTGCGTCCAAGACCTTCACCACGCTGGAGACGATGACCAACGCGCGTTCCGCGAAGGCGTGGTTCGAAGCGCAGGGTGGCAGCGATATCGCGCGGCACTTCGCGGCGCTGACCACCAACGTCGCCGCCGCGCGCGAGTTCGGCATCGACACCACCTTCGGCTTCTGGGACT
Organism: Ramlibacter sp. WS9; assembly: GCF_003797765.1. Lineage (GTDB taxonomy): Bacteria > Pseudomonadota > Gammaproteobacteria > Burkholderiales > Burkholderiaceae_C > Ramlibacter. The sequence goes on from NZ_RKMB01000001.1 coordinate 191,625, forward strand.
GGGTCGGCGGGCGCTATTCGATGTGGTCGGCCATCGGGCTGCCGATCGCCATCGCCGTCGGCGCGCAGGGCTTTCGCGATCTGTTGTCAGGCGCGCACGACATGGACCGGCACTTCGTCACGCAGCCGCTGGAGCGCAATTTGCCGGTGCGCCTGGGGTTGCTGGATGTGTGGAACCGCAACTTTCACGGCTTCACCAGCCGCAGCATCGCGCCGTATCACAGTGCGTTGCGGCGTGTGCCCGCCTTCCTGCAGCAGCTGGAGATGGAGAGCAATGGCAAGCGCGTGGATGAGCAGGGCCGTGCACTCGCTTTCGAAACTTCACCGGTGCTCTGGGGCGAGCCCGGCACCAACGGGCAGCACGCTTACTTCCAGATGCTGCACCAGGGCACCGACGTGGTGCCCGTGGAATTCATCGCCGTCGCCCGGCCCACGCACAAGTTGCCGACGCACCATGACTTGCTGCTGGCCAATGCCGTGGCGCAGGCGCAGGCACTGATGCAGGGCAAGGCCGACGCCGGCGGCCATCGCAATTTTCCCGGCAACCGGCCCAGCACGTTCTTTCTCTTGGACTCGCTCACGCCGAAGAGCCTGGGCGCGTTGCTGGCGCTGCACGAGCACCGCGTGTTCGTGAGCGGCTCGATCTGGGGCATCAACAGCTTCGACCAGTGGGGCGTGGAACTGGGCAAGGTGCTGGCGCTGGATGTGGCCGCGCGCCTGGCCAGCGGAGACGTTTCAGGGCTCGACGGGTCGTCTGCCGGCCTGCTTGGACGCCTGCGGGAATCGATGCGACAACAGTAGCGTCGCACGCGCCAAACGCCTATCATGGCGCGGGCAATTGGCCCGGAGAAGGAGAAGCGATGGATGACATTATTTCAGCAGTGAAAACCTGCTTTCAGAAGTACGTGGATTTCTCGGGCCGCGCTACGCGACCGGAGTTCTGGTGGTTCTTCCTGTTCCAGCTCGTGGTGCTGATCGTCACTGGGATGGTGAGTAACATTGTGTATGGCCTTGCCGCGCTCGCGATGTTGCTGCCCGGGCTGGCCGTGGGTGCCAGGCGCCTGCACGACATCGGCAAGAGTGGCTGGTGGCTGCTGATCGGCCTCATTCCCCTCGTCGGTCTTTACCTGCTGTACTTGCTCGCGCAACCCACCGGTCCCGCCAACGCATACGGCGGCGGCGCCGGCTCGCCGGACGCGCCGGCTGTCATTCCGCCCGGCCAGCAATAGCGCAAAGTACAGCACATAGCAGATAGCAAAAAGCGCCCAGGTGGGCGCTTTTCGGTTTCAGTTGGACACAATCTGGAGGGACGTATGGAAGAAGCAGAGATGGCAGGTGGTTCTCGGCGGACGGTGGATTCCGGGCGCGGCGTGGCCTGGTGGTCGGAATCGTGGACGCTGTTCATGAAGAATCCGGGGATGTGGCTCGTGTTCGGGCTGATCGTCCTCGTGGGCTTCATCGTGCTCAACTTCGTCCCCCTCATCGGCGGGCTCGCGGCCGCGGTGCTCGCTCAAGTCGTCGTCGGCGGCTGGGTGCTCTGCGCGCGCAAGCTCGATGGCGGAGAGTCGATCGACGTCAACAATTTGCTGGACATTTTCAAGGACAAGGAAAAGCTCACACCTTTGCTGGTGCTGGGCGTGCTCGCGGCAGTGGGCAGCCTGGTCATCGGTGTCGTGGTTGCCGTCATGGGCGGCGGCGCCCTGTTCGGGCTGATGGCTGGTGCCGGCGTGCGCAGCACGGGCGGCATGATGGCCGGCGCGGTGCTGGGGATGCTCGCCGTCCTGGTCGGCCTGGCGATGGGTTTCGTTCTGGGAATGGCGCTCTGGTTCGCCGCCGCGCTCGTGACTTTCCGCGGGCTCACTCCGGTGGATGCGTTGAAGACGAGTTGGTCTGCTTCTCTGGCGAACGTCATCCCCTTCCTGGTCTATGGCCTCATCTGGATCGTCGCTGCAGTCGTCGCTTCCATTCCGTTCATGCTGGGCTGGCTGTTGCTGGCGCCGCTGACGATGCTCGGCATCTACGTCTCTTACAAGGACATCTTCGAAGGCGCGCCAACCATCATCCTGGCGCCCGGCCAGCAGTAAGAGAAACAAAGGGCGCAACGCCCCACCCCCCGCAGGGGCACAAGGATCGCGCGAAGCAACGCGCAGGGCGATCCCTCAATAAAAAAACCGGGCTAAGCCCGGTTTTTTTATCTGTTCAGACCACTCCGAAATCGCAGCAGCGATTTCGGAGTGAAGGACTTTACATATCCATACCGCCCATGCCACCCATGCCGCCCATACCACCCATGCCAGCACCGCCGGCGCCGGACTCTTCCTTCGGCGCTTCGGCGACCATGGCTTCGGTCGTGAGCATCAGGGAAGAGACGGAGGCTGCGTTCTGCAGGGCCGTGCGCGTCACCTTGGTCGGGTCCAGGATACCCATTTCGATCATGTCGCCATAGGTGTCGTTGGCGGCGTTGAAGCCGTAGTTGCCCTTGCCTTGCAGCACGGCATTGACCACCACGCTCGGCTCGCCGCCGGCGTTGTAGACGATTTCGCGCAGGGGCGATTCGATGGCCTTGAGCACCAGCTTGATGCCGGCTTCCTGGTCAGCGTTGTCGCCCTTGATCTCGCCAGCGGTCTGCTTGGCGCGCAGCAGCGCGACGCCGCCACCGGCCACGATGCCTTCTTCAACGGCGGCACGGGTTGCGTGCAGCGCATCTTCGACGCGGGCCTTCTTTTCCTTCATCTCGACTTCGGTGGCAGCGCCAACCTTGATCACGGCAACACCGCCGGCCAGCTTGGCCACGCGCTCTTGCAGCTTTTCACGGTCGTAGTCGCTGGTGGCTTCTTCGATCTGGACGCGAATCTGCTTGACGCGCGCTTCGATGTCCGCGCCGGCGCCGGCGCCGTCGATGATCGTCGTGTTTTCCTTGCCCACTTCGATGCGCTTGGCTTGGCCGAGGTCGGCCAGCGTGACCTTCTCGAGCGTCAGGCCCACTTCTTCAGCGATGACCTTGCCGCCCGTCAGGATGGCGATGTCTTCCAGCATGGCCTTGCGGCGGTCGCCGAAGCCCGGTGCCTTGACGGCCACGACCTTCAGGATGCCGCGGATGGTGTTGACCACCAGCGTAGCCAGCGCTTCGCCTTCGACTTCTTCAGCGATGACCAGCAGCGGACGGCCGGCCTTGGCGACTTGTTCCAGGATCGGCAGCAGGTCACGGATGTTGCTGACCTTCTTGTCGTACAGCAGCACGAACGGGTTGTCGAGCAGCGCGGATTGCTTTTCCGGGTTGTTGATGAAGTAGGGCGACAGGTAGCCGCGGTCGAACTGCATGCCTTCGACGACTTCGAGTTCGCTGTCGAGCGACTTGCCGTCTTCAACGGTGATCACGCCTTCCTTGCCGACCTTGTCCATCGCGTCAGCGATGATCTTGCCGATGGTTTCGTCGCTGTTGGCCGAGATGGAGCCGACTTGCGCGATTTCCTTCGACGTCGTGGTGGCCTTCGAAGCCTTCTTCAGCTCGGCGACCAGGGCCGTCACGGCCTTGTCGATGCCGCGCTTCAGGTCCATCGGGTTCATGCCGGCGGCCACGTACTTCATGCCTTCGCGAACGATGGCTTGGGCGAGGACGGTTGCCGTCGTCGTGCCGTCACCGGCGATGTCGGAGGTCTTGGAAGCGACTTCCTTGACCATCTGCGCGCCCATGTTCTGCAGCTTGTCCTTCAGCTCGATTTCCTTGGCCACGGACACACCGTCCTTGGTCACGGTGGGGGCGCCGAAAGAGCGCTCGAGCACCACGTTGCGGCCCTTCGGGCCCAGGGTCACCTTGACTGCGTTGGCCAGGATGTTCACACCCTCGACCATGCGCGCGCGGGCTTCACCGCCGAAAATTACGTCTTTAGCTGCCATGTTGAATAGCTCCTTGAATGTGTTCGGGTATTACTTGGATTCGACGACTGCAAAGAGGTCGTCTTCCTTCATGACGAGCAACTCGTCGCCATCGACCTTGACGGTCTGGCCGCTGTACTTGCCGAACAGGACGCGGTCGCCCACCTTGACGTTCATGGCAACCAGCTCGCCCTTGTCGGACTTCTTGCCGGGGCCGACGGCCAGCACTTCACCTTGGTCCGGCTTTTCAGCGGCGGCGTCGGGGATCACGATGCCCGAGGCGGTCTTGGTTTCGCTGTCGATACGCTTGACGATCACGCGATCGGCGAGGGGGCGAAGTTTCATTGCATCTCCTTGACTTGAAACTGAGGAACGATAAAAAGCGCCAACGAAGTTAGCGCTCAGTAACTTTGGAGGATGGCTCTGCTGTTAGCACTCATCTCCCGCGAGTGCTAATGATAAGGCCATTTGGCGGGGATTCAAGCCCTGGCGTTGTGCCAGGTCGCCGATGGACGGGGTCGGAGTCGGCCTTGTGGCGTCTCTTCAAGTGAGGCATGACCTCGACGTGCTGGCCACTGCTCAAGAGGTACATTCATCAGCAACTGAGGAAGCCCATGAGAACCTTGTCCGTATCTGCCGTCCTGCCAACGATCGTGGCGGCCGTTTTGGTGGTGATCGCGGCGACCGGCTGCGCCGAGATGCTTCGTTCAGACAACGCGAATGCGCAGCACCAAAGCGCGCGGGCCAACAAAGAGGCCCTGGCCGCGGCGAAGGTGGCGACCAACCAGGCGGTGGCGGCACGACCGGTAGGCGGCGATGCCCTTGTGCGCTTGCTCGCCGGCAATACGCTGGTGAATGAATACCGCAAACAGGTGGCAGACGCCAAGCCCTACTTCACCACCTATGAGTACTTCAGCCCTGATGGGGCCTATATCGCGCGCGACACCTATTCACGCCGAACAATTCAGTACCAGGCGGTTGGCCGTTGGCGGGTCAGCCAAGACGTCTTGTGCATCAACGACAGGGCGGACCATGCAAGCGACAGGTGCTTCACCATCAAGATCACCTCTGCCAATGCCATTGAGTTCTGGAACCACAAGCCCGGCGATCCCTTCCACAACCTCATTGCGTCGACCGTGGCTATCGTGCGCCCCGGTTTGCAAACACCGGAATACGTCACCACATCGTCTCCGTATCAGCGATGAAACGCTGACCGTCGATATCCAATGAAGGGTGACTCTCGTTCGCACGGTCTGTGGGAGGCTTCAGCGTCAGCCGGGCCTGCCACGCCCGTGCTGCAAGGGCACACGCACGCCGACGTGGTCGTCATCGGCGCCGGTTTCACCGGCCTCTCGGCCGCGTTGCATCTGGCGGAAGGAGGCGCATCGGTCGCCGTGTTGGAGACGGTCGACATCGGGTTCGGCGGATCCGGGCGCAACGTTGGCCTGGTCAATGCCGGCATGTGGGTGATGCCGGAAGCCTTGCCGGGCGAACTGGGTCCCTTGCATGGCGGCCGGCTGCTGGAGCTGCTGGGCGACGGGCCTTCTCTTGTCTACGACATCGTCGAACGTCACGGCATCGACTGCGAGGCGGTGCGCCGCGGCACGCTGCATTGCGCCGTCGGGGCATCCGGGCTGGCCAACATCACCGAGCGGGCGCGGCAATGGCAAGCGCTTGGGGCGCCCGTCACGCTGCTGGACGCCCGAGAGACGGCGGAGAAAACCGGAACACATGCTTATCGCGGCTCGCTGCTCGACATGCGCGCCGGCACCATCCAGCCGCTTGCCTACGTCCGCGGACTCGCCCGCGCGGCGGTTGCCGCCGGTGCGCGCCTCCACGCGCACAGTCCTGTCGATGGGCTGGAGGATGTCGGCACGCATTGGCGCGTACGCAGTTCCACCGGCGGGGAAGTCCAAGCCCAATGGGTCATCGTCGCGACCAATGCCTACACGGGCCCCAACGGCGTTTGGCCCGAGCTGGGCGCGGAATTGGTTCGCCTGCCCTACTTCAACATGGCCACGCGGCCCTTGAGTGCAAAGACCCGGGAGCTGATATTGCCGGGCCTGCAGGGAGCCTGGGACACGCGGGACGTGCTCTCGTCGTTCCGCCTCGACAAAGCCGGCCGGCTGATCTTCGGCAGTGTCGGTGCGCTGCGCGGGACGGGTCTGGCCATTCACCGGTCCTGGGGCCGGCGGGCCCTGGCCAAGTTGTTCCCCGTGCTCGGGGGCGTCGAGTTCGAGCACGAGTGGTACGGATGGATCGGGATGACGCCCAATGCACTGCCCCGCTTTCACAAACTCGCCCGCAACACCGTTTCCTTCAGCGGCTACAACGGCCGCGGCATCGCGACGGGAACAACATTCGGGCAGCAGCTCGCCAAGCTGGTGTTGGGGCAGACCAAGGAGGAGGATCTACCGCTGCCGGCGACCCACGCCGAACCGGTTTCGCTGCGGCCGGTACGGGAGGCGTACTACGAAGTTGGTGCACAGGTGGCTCACCTCGTCTCGGCGCGCCTGTAGGCGGCCTGCGCGACTTCTTCCGGCGGCGCCGGCGACGCATCATCGCCCTGCGCGCCACGCACCAGGCACACCGCCTCCTCCGGCAGCGTGTCCAGCGCGATCCATTCGCCCCAGCCGGCCACGAGGTGCGGCTTGACCGGCAGCACCTCGCCCTTGCCGCGTTGCCAGTAGATCGTCATGCTGTGCCCGCGCAGGTTCAGCTTGATCCGGAACCACGACCAGTGGCCCGGCACGCGCGGGGCCAGCGAGAAGCCGTCCGGCCGCACCGTGAGGCCCAACAAGGTCTCGATCGACGCGCGATAGAGCCAGGCCGCCGAACCCGTGTACCAGCTCCATCCGCCGCGCCCCACATAGGGCGGCGCGCTGTAGATGTCGCCGGCCATCACATAGGGCTCCAGTTCGTACGCGGCGGCACGCTTCGGGTCGGCCGCGCGATGCGCCGGGCTGAGCGACTGAAAACTTTTCCACGCGCCCTCGGTGTCGCCCGTCATGGCCTGCGCCATCATCGCCCACACCGCGCCGTGCGAGTACTGGCCGCCGTTCTCGCGCACACCGGGCGGATACGCCTGGATGTAGCCGGGGTTGTCCATCGAGTGCTGCAGCGGTGGATGCAGCAGCCGCAACAGGCCGGCCTCACGGTCGATCAGCTGCTGGTCCAGAGCCTGCATCGAGGGCTGCGTGAAAGCGTCGGTGGATGCGCCCGACAGCACCGACCAGGCCTGCGCGATCAGGTCGATGCGGCACTCCGCGTTGGCGCTCGATCCCAGCGGCGCGCCGTTGTCGAAGAACGCGCGGCGGAACCACGCGCCGTCCCACCCGTGCGAATGCAGCGCCGCGATCCAGCCGGTGCGGGCATCCTTCCATCGTTGCGCGCGCTCCTGGTCGCCACGCGCCTGCGCGATCGGCGCAAACCGTTCGACCACTGTGCACAGGAACCAGGCCAGCCACACCGACTCGCCCTTGCCTTCGTGGCCGACGCGGTTCATGCCGTCGTTCCAGTCACCCGTCCCCATCAGCGGCAGGCCGTGTGCGCCGGTCCTGAGGCTGCGGTCGATGGTGCGTGCCGCATGTTCGTACGCGCTCGCGCTGTGGCCCGAAGGGTTGGGCGTGTAATACGCATCTTCGGCGCCATCGGGGATGGCCGGTCCGTCGATGAATTCGACCTGCTCGTCCAACACGCCGGCATCGCCGGTGATGTCGATGTAATGGGCCATCGCATAGGGCAGCCACAGCAAATCGTCGGAGAAATGGGTGCGCACGCCCGCGCCGCCGGGCGCGTGCCACCAGTGCTGCACGTCGCCTTCGGGAAACTGGCGCGACGCATTGAGCAGGATCTGCTCGCGCAGCCGCAGCGGATCGGCCAGGGCCAGCGCCATCGCGTCCTGCAGCTGGTCGCGAAACCCGAAGGCGCCGCCGGCCTGGTAGAAGCCTGCCTTGGCCCATAAGCGGCAGCTCACCGTCTGGTACAGCAGCCAGCGGTTGGCGAGCATGTCGAAGGCGGCATCGGGCGTGCGCACCTGCACCTGCCCGAGCAAACGCGACCACCATCCTTGGGCTTTCGCCAGTTCGGCCGTGCTGATCCTTGCGGACCAATCGGCCGCGAGTTGCCATGCGCCGTCGGGCGTGTCGGCGTGGCCCAGCAAGAAGGTGATCGTTACTTCTTCGTGCGCACCCAGTTCGATGTCGGTCGCCAGCGCCGCGGCCGGATCGACCGTGCCGCTGCGGCCCGCCATTGCACCGGGCAGTTCCATGCGGCCCGTCGTATCGAAAAACTCCGACCGGTCGCAGGTCCACTGCGAGACCGGCGCGTTGCCCGCGAGCGCCAGGAAAGCCGTGGCCCCGCCGAAACCGCCGCGGTGTTCGCGCTGCTCGGCAAAGAGCGCCTGGCCGCTGTCGCCGCGCCAGGTGCGCACCGTGCGCCGTTGTGCGTAGCTGTCGCCCAGCTGCCACTCCACCATGGCGAACACACGCAACCGCCGCTTGCCCGCGCCTTCGTTGCGGACGACGATGCGTACCAGCTTCACCGATTCGTCGATGGCCGCGAACCATGTCGTCTCTGTGTGCAGGCCGGCGCCGCTGGACTCGATCACCGAATAGCCCTGGCCGTGCCGCACGGAATAGGTCACCCGCGCCGGGGACAGCGCGCTGGGCGCGAGCGGGTGCAACCGCCGGCTGTCCTGGTCCTGCAGCAGCCAGTGCTCGCAGGCCGGGTCGCGCACCACGTCGTTCGACCACGGCGTCACCTGATGCATGCGGCTGTTGACGGCCCACGTGTAGCCGCTGCCGCGCTCGGACACCTGGAAGCCGAATCGCGGATTGGAGATGACGTTGACCCAGGGTCGCGGCGTGGATTGCCCGGGGCGCAACTCGAAGCAGAACTCGCCGGTCGACGGGTCGAACGCGCCGGTGACCGGTGCCGAAACCGTTGCGCCCGCGGCGGGAATGTCGGCCGCGTTGCGCTCCCAGCCGCGCGGCAGCGAGCCGCCCGCGCGCGCCTTGGCCCACGCGTCACGCAGGGCATCGACCTGCACGTCCAGCGGGCGCCCGTCGGCGTTGAAGACCGCTCGTGCCAGCCCGGCCAGCGTCGACTTCTCGGCCGCCGACAGTTCCTGCTCGCGGAGCAGGAAGAAGCCGCCGCCTTGCTGCTGGCCGAAGCTGTGCTGCACCGTTTGGAGCAGGCGGTCGCGCAGCGCCAGGATGTCGCGCTGCAGCGGCATCAGGTATGCCTGCGCCTCGCTGTTGAGCACCACGATGTCCACGGCCAGGCCGCCGAAGGTCCACCAGGGCTGGGCCCGCAGCAACGAGCTCACCAGCCGCATGCCGTTCGCAGAGTGAATGCGCACCAGCACGATCGGCTTGTCGCCCGAGATGCTCAGGCGCCAGAGTTGCCGCTGGTCCACCGCCGTGTGCTCCGAACCCAGCCGCGGCGCGCTGTACATCAGCGACGTGGTCAGGTCCTGCAGCGCGGCGTTGTCGTCGGGCGACAGGCCCAGGTCGCGCAGCCGCACCTGCGCGAGCGTGGCAGCCATGCGCATGGCGCGCTGCAGCTGCATCGGCTGCAGGTACTGGTCGATGCGGGCGGGCAGCTCTTCCCGCGTGGCCGCCGCGAGCGTGGCAAAACTCAGCCGCGCGGTCGCGCCCGGCGCAATGCGCAGTTGCACGCGCAGGCACGCAATCGGGTCCAAGCCCGTGGGCACCGGGCCTTCACCGGATTGCGCGTGCAGCGGGAAAGCCGGCGCCACCATTCGCGGGTTGCGGCCGAGGAATGTGTGCCGGTCGGCCACGCAGCCCACCGCGACGGCGTCGGCTGTGGCAGATGCAAGCATGTGAGCCACCGCCATCACCGCTTCTCCCTGCAGCCGTGGGTTGCGCCACAGCGTCAGCGCACGCCACTCGGGTTGCCATGCGGCCTGTGCGAACAAGCCCGAGAAAGCGGGGTGGGCCTCATCGGCGCGGGCGGGCGCCAGCACGGCTTCGAAATACGACACGAGCTCGCAGCGCAGCTCGGTGTCGCCGGTGTTGTGCAGCGTGACCATGCGCAGCTCGGTGTCGTCCTCGGGGCTCACCAGCACCGTCACCGTGCTGGTGATGTCGTCTCCCTGCGCGTCGAACTGCACCCGGTCGGCCATGAAGCGCGCTCCGTAGCGCCATCGCGCGCCCGGCGCGGGATTGGCGGTGAGCGACACGCCGTCTTCCTCGCCCTGCCGGCGCAGATAGAAGAACGTGCCGTACTGGTCGCGCAGCAGGTCGTCGCGCCAGCGCGAGACGGCCTGCCCGCGCCACCGGGAAGCGCCGGCGCCATTGGCGCGCAGCGCGACGCTGTAGTTGCCGTTGGACAGCAGCTGGGTGGGGTTCCAGCCGGGCACCAGCGGCGTGAGCTCGCGCGACTGGAAGGCCGGTGCCGGGTCGCCGTGCGCGGCCGCGGGCGGGGGCCGCGGGTCGGGCGTGCGCACGATCTGCCGCGGAGTCGCCTCCTGCAGCAGCGCATCGTGCGCGTGCACGATGGGTGCCGAAGCGAACCACTCCCGGGGGCCGCGCGCGCACAGCAGGTTGCAAAGCGACGCGAGCGACATGCCGTGGTGGTGGGCCATGTAGGTTTCCACCACGCTGTGCGACTGCTCCAACGGCTGGCGCGAGACGGTGAAATCGAGCGACTCGTACATGCCCAGCTCGCCGCGGCCGCCCAGGCGCTCGAGCGCCTTCAGGTTTTCCACCGCTTCAGCCGGCGCGAACATGGCGGCCATCAAGGTGGCGTAAGGCGCGATCACCTGGTCCGTCGGCGGCGTGCGGCGCAGCGCCAGGCGCGGCACGCCGAACGGCCCGTATTGGTAGGCGAGCGTGTGGTCCTGCGCGAAGTAGGCCGACTCGGACACACCCCAGGGCAGGCCGCGCTGGCGCCCGAACGCCTGGTGTTCGCGCACGGCGGAGCGCGCGGCGACGTCGAGCAGCCCGCCGCGCGGCTCCGGCATCAGCAGCGACGGCATGAGGTACTCGAACATGGACCCCGACCAGGACTTGAGGCCCGGCTGCGCGCCCACCGTCAGGTAAGGCCGGCCCAGCGCCAGCCAGTGCCGGCGCGGTACCTGGCCGGTGCCGATGGCCAGGAAGCTGGTGAGCCGTGCTTCCGATGCCAGCAGGTCGTAGTAGCCGGCGTCCAGCTCGTCTTCCTCCACCCGCAGGCCGATGTGGAACAGATGGCGGCGCGAGCTGTAAAGCGGGCGGAAGTCCATCGCGTCCGAGAGGGCCTGCACTCGCCCGGCCAATGCGATCAGGTCGTCGCGCGTATGTGATTCTTCATCGCGAGCGGCCAGGGCCCGGCAAGCCTCGCCCACCGTCAAAAGCAGGCAGGCCAGGTTGCCGCTGTCCACCGTCGAGACATAGGCCGGCGGCAGCACAGCCAGCGAGCGCGTGTCGTACCAGTTGAACAGGTGGCCGTGGTGCCGCCCCAGGCGCTCGATGCTGTCCAGCGTGGCCTGCAGGCGCGACACCAGTTCGGGTGTGCCGATCCATCCGAACTCCCGCGCGCAGCAAGCCGCCAGTAGGTACAGGCCGATGTTGGTCGGCGATGTGCGGTGGGCGATCGTCGGCTCCGGCACCATCTGCAGGTTGTCCGGCGGCAGGTGGTTGTCCTCGGCCGTCACGCAGCGCTCGAAGAACGACCAGGTGTCCCGCGCCACGGTCCGCAGGTAGGCGGCGTCGTCGTCTTCCAGCGCGTCCGGCGCGGCGAGGGGGCGGCTGGCCCACCAGCTGTAGACCGGCGCCAGCGTCCAACACAGGAACACCAGCGGGCCCGCGATGGGGTGCGGGCCGGAGGCCGCGGCAGCGGCCAGGCCTGCGGACAGCACTACGACGAAAGCGTCCTTGCGCACGAACGCGGCCAGCTCGGTGTGCGCCTGCGCATGGGCTTGCTCGGCCGTCATCCATTCCAGCAGCTTGCGGCGGCTGAAGGCCATGCGCCAGAGCGAGCGCAGCACGGCGTCGGCGAGGCGGCAGGCGGCAGCCCCGAGTTGCCCGAACTGCCACGCCGCCGCGACGAGGACCCTGGCGAGTTCGGCGCCGCCGCCGGCAAAGAAGTGCGGCAGCGTGATGCCACGGCGCGTGGGGACGAGTCCGGCGACGGCGCCCATCAACGGCCCCGCCAGCAGCGCGGCGCCTACGACCAGCAGGCAGGTCTTCAACGGCAACGCGCCGCTCAGCAGCACCCAGGCCAGCATGGCGAAGGAAGCCGGTATCACCAGTGACCGGCGGAGGTTGTCCCACATCTTCCACTGGCCCAGTGCGTCCAGCCCGTAGTGGCCTGGACGGAGCATCAGCGGCAGCAGCTGCCAGTCGCCGCGTGTCCACCGGTGCACGCGCGAGTTGGCCACGGCGGTGAGGTGGGGATGGTCCTCCAGCAAAGCCACGTCGCTCACATAGCCGCAGCGCGCAATCGTGCCTTCGAGCAGGTCGTGGCTGAGCACGGCCTCGCCAGGCAGGCGATCCGTCAGTACCGCGTGAACCGCCTCGACGTGGAGCAGGCCCTTGCCGGTGAAGCTGCCTCGGCCGAACAGATCCTGGTAGACGTCCGACGACACGTTGCCATACGGGTCCATGCCGCAACGCCCGGCGAAAAGCACGTGGTAGGGCGTGCGCTCCGGCCCGGACGGGATGGGCGCCACGACGCGCGGCTGCAGGATGCCGTAGCCCGCGGTCACGCGGCGGGTGTGCGGGTCGACCTTGGGGGCGGTGAGGGGGTGCGCGGCCACAGCTACCAGTTCGCGCAGCGTTCCCGGTGGTAGCCCCGTGTCGCTGTCGAGCGTGACGACGTACTTGATGCCGGGCAGCAACCGCATCCCCGGTGCCATCGGCAGGAAGCCCGTGGCATCTCCCGTGGCCAACAGGCGAACCAGCATCTCCAGCTTGCCGCGTTTGCGTTCCCAGCCCAGCCAGCGGCGTTGGGTTGCGCACCAGGCGCGTGGCCGGTGCAGCAGGACGAAGCGCGGCGGCTGCCCGGCGGGTGCGGGGTGGCAGATGTTCAGCTGGGCCACCTGTCGCGTCGCGTCCTCGAGCCGCTCGGCATCGGTGGGGATGGTGGCCTCGTCGGCATCCGCCCAGTCGGTCAGCAGCGCGAACTGCGCGTTGTCCTCGGAATTGGCCAGCCAGTGCAGCCGCAGCCGCTGCACCAACGCCTCGATCGATGCCGGCGACCCGAGAATCGACGGGATCACGACGAGGACGCGGTGCTCGGGCGGGATGCCTTCCGGGAAATCCAGGCGCGGCAGGATGTCGATCTTGATCGACTCGGACAACAGCCGATGCAGGAACGACGCGGCGGCTTCCGATGCCGGCAACGCCAGCAGCAGCAATGCGACGAGCGTGGGCCAGCCCTGCGAGGGAGCGAAATGCGCCGCCGCCCAGACCATCGCGGTGGTGCCCGCGGCGATGGCGCCGATATAGGCCGCCAGCCGCCAGCTTCGGCTGCGCGAAGGACGCACGCGCATCGGCATGCCCAGCTCGGCTGCCAGCTGCGATTGGCCCGGGCCGAACAGGTGCCAGCCGGCGGTCTGCCGCGCGGGGTCGTCTGCGGCGGCCGCGCGCGCGGCCCGCACCACAGCGGCCGCGACTTCGCACTCGGTCTTGCCGCTGCGGCGCGCCACGCGCTCCATGGAATAGGTGATTTGCTTGCGGGTGGATTCGCTTTCGCGGGCAAAGCTCGGCAGCTCGTGCAGCAACTGGAGCGGGCGGCTGAGCGGCTCGATCAGATCGACCCACCTCACCTGCCCGATCAACCGCAGTGTGGTGATGACGTTGCTGACGGTGAGGTTGGACGCCACCTGCGCAATCTGGCTTTCGGTCATCAACGCGTGGCCGTTCGGGCAATGCGACTCCACCCAGCCGACCATCGGCGGTGCGTTGTCCAGGCGCTCGGCCGGCAGGCGCTGCCACAGTTGCGTGAGGAAGCCGCGCTCCATGCCGCGTTCCTGCATCAGGGCGTGAAGCGCGTCCAGGTCTTCGAGCGTCAGGGCATCGGCCTCGTCCCATGCCGCGTGCGCCACTTCCCGGGCGACCTTGCTGAAAGCGATGTCGTCGGCCACCCGGCGCAGGTTTTCGAGCAGGACCACGCGCAGCGTCGTGGGCAACGCCCACAGCTCGGACAATCGCAGCTCGCTCACATCCTGGTAGGCGTTGAGGAAAGCCGCGAGGATGTTCGGGTTGAGCACACTGTCGGTGTGCGCCACATAGGCCCAGGCAATGCCGTAGACGCGCGGCAGGCCGTGCAGGTACGGCACGCTGAGCTTGGGCAACTCGGCGTAGTAACGCCGTGGCACGCCCTCGCGGATCTGCTGCAGCTGCGCCTCGACCAGGTGGAAATTGTCCAGCAGCCACTCGGCGGCCGGGGTTACGTAGTGGCCCGTCAGCGAGGTGAGGGCGACGTAGTCGTAGGCGCGGCGCAGGGCATGGATGTTGTCCTCGACGCGGGGGAAGAACGAAGGGCCCTTGGCACGGGTGCCGCCTTCCTCATCGATGTGTTGGGCCTGGGCCAGGCTGCGGCCGTGCTGCTCGAACCTCTGCAGTCCGAAGATCTCGGACCGCACCGGCGGCTCGGCAAGCTGCGGACCTTGGGTCAGGAAGCGGCGGGCAAAGGCTGAAAGCGCTCCGAGCTTGCTTGCGACGGCGGCGCTCACTCCGTCATACGAGTATGGACAGCGCGATGCCGCACGCCAGCACCACCGCTCCACTGGTCACGATGCGGGGCGCGGCAAGCCCATGCAGCGCCTCCAGCAGGAAGCGCACGCGAAACAGCCTGCCGCCGGCGCGCTGGCACACGCTCATGTGCGATTGCAAGGCAAGAAAGTCGCTGGCGACGAAGTCGTTGAACGGGACGGAGTGGTTATTGGGTTGCAGGCGGAGCATGGTTCTTTCTGACCGTCTCGAAGGGAAACCTCATCGTAGGAAATGCAGCACAAAACGTGTATCAGACGGCGCCTGTATTCATGTAGGCCATCACCGACAGAGTTGCTCGCTTGCGGCCAGGCCTGTGCAGTGCTACCGTGTGTTCACCCTTCAACGAAGGAGCTGCCATGAAGATCCTGGTCCCGGTGGATGGTTCGCCGCTTTCCCTCGAGGCGGTGCGGTACGCGCTGGCCCTGGTCAAGGAAGGCCTGCGGGCCGACCTGGTGCTGGCCAACGTGCAGGCACCGGCTTCCTTGTATGAGATCGTCGTCGTGCGCGACGCCGAGCTGATCCACGGCGCCAGCGCGGGTGCGGGCGCCCACTTGCTGGAGCCGGCGCAGGCGCTGTGCCGCGCGGCGGGCGTCGCCTTCGAGTGCGAGGTCGTGTCCGGCGACCCGGTTCCCGCGCTGTGCGACCTCGCGGAAGAACATGGCTGCGCGGCCATCGTCGTCGGGGCGCATGGGAAGGGCGCGCTGGCGAGTGCCTTGCTCGGATCGGTCTCGCATGCGTTGTCGCACGCATCGCCCGTGCCTGTCACCATCGTCCGGCTGCTCGATGATGACCGCGCCGAAGCCGGCCGCGAGCGGGCTGATTTGCCCGTGGCAGACGACCAGGAGCAGGCACCGCCGAGCTAGGAACGCCCCATCCGCGTATAGTCTCCGTCAATGGAGACATGCCGTGGCAGTTGAGAACGGTGGGCGCATCAAGCGCCACTTCGTGCTGCGGCGCGCGGCGCTGGCGCAGCGGCGCGCTTCGCGCCTGGACCCGGTGGTTCGCGGCTTGCTGTGGTCGGGCGCCGCCGGGTTGCTCTTCACCGTCCTGAACACGACCATGCGCGTGCTCGCCCAGGAGCTGCATCCGCTGGAAACCCAGTTCCTGCGCTACCTGTGCAGCCTGCTGGTCATGCTGCCGCTGGTGGCGAGTGCCGGACTCGCGGCATTCCGTCCCAACAACATCCCCAGCCAGTTCTCGCGCGGCGCCGTCCATACGGTGGGCCTCGTGATGTGGTTCACCGCGCTGCCATGGATATCGGTGGCCGACACCACCGCCATCGGCTTCACCGGCCCGATCTTCATCATGCTGGGCGCCGCATGGTTCTTCGGCGAGCGCATGCGCTGGGACCGGTGGGTCGGCGCGGTGATCGGCTTCGTCGGCGTGCTGATCGTTGTGGCGCCGAAGATGAACGCCAGCGGCGGTCCCTACACGCTGCTCATGCTCGCGTCGGCTCCGGTGTTCGCCGCCTCCTTCCTGATGACCAAGGCCTTGACCCGGTCCGAGCGCCCGACGGTGATCGTCATCTGGCAATCGATCACCATCACCTTGTTCAGCCTGCCCCTGGCCGTGCCTGTGTGGCAGTGGCCCAGCGCAATGCAATGGCTCGCCTTCATGGTCTGCGGCGTGCTGGGCAGCACGGCGCACTACTGCCTCACGCGGTCGTTCACCGTTGCCGACATTTCGGCCACCCAGTCCGTGAAGTTCCTGGATTTGGTGTGGGCCTCGATCGCGGGATGGCTCGTGTTCGCGGACATCCCGAACCGCTCGACGCTGATCGGCGGTGTGATCATCTGCGCGTCGACCTTGTGGATCGCGCGGCGCGAAGCGCGTGGTACCGTGCGGCCCTGAACATCATGCACACCACAGCACTCGTCCTTTTTTCCGGAGGCCAGGACTCCACCACCTGCCTGGCCTGGGCGCTCGAGAAGTACGAGCGCGTCGAAACCATTGCGTTCGACTACGGCCAGCGCCATCGCATCGAACTGCAGGCGCGTTTGACGGTGCTGGAGCAGTTGCGGCAGCAGTTCCCGCAGTGGGCGATGCGCCTGGGGGAGGACCATCTGCTGGACCTTGCGGTGCTGGGGCAAGTCAGCGAAACCTCGCTCACGCGGGACATGGCGTTCAGCATGGAGCAGTCGGGGCTGCCCAATACCTTCGTGCCCGGGCGCAACCTGATGTTCCTCACGCTGGCCGCGGCGCTGGCGTACCGGCGCGGGCTGCAGGTGCTGGTGACGGGTGTGTGCGAGACGGATTTCTCCGGCTACCCGGACTGCCGCGACGACACCATGAAGGCGATGCAGCTCGCGCTCTCGCTCGGCATGGACCGCCGCTTCCTGATCGAGACGCCGCTGATGTGGATCGACAAGGCGGCCACGTGGGAGCTTGCCCTGAAGTTGGGCGGCGATGCGCTGGTCGGCCTCATCGTCGAGCACACGCACACGTGCTACCTCGGCGAGCGTGGGCAGCGCCACGAATGGGGCTACGGCTGCGGCACGTGCCCTGCGTGCGAACTGCGGCAGCGCGGTTGGGAGCGCTGGCGGGCGTAGCAGGGCTGTCATTGCGGCTATGTCGACATGGCGGTGCGGGATCGGGGCGGCGGGGCACTCTGCGCTGCGAATGTCCCCCGTCGCGGCAAGCCGCTCCCTCCTCCTTTATTTCGCAGCGCAGAGCGCCCCACCACCCCGATCCGGGAGACGTTGCTGGTATTCGACCGTCGCGCGCCACCCGGCGTCCATGGCGGCGCACACGGTTCACTCTCGAGACACGGGTGCCGGATCGAGTCCGGGCATGACAGCCCGTCTATCCTTCGCGAAGCCGATAGACGGCGCCACCACCATCCCGCGCCGCCTCCAGCTCCCATCGCCTTGCATGAAATTCATCGAGCGCCGGCCGGTGTGCGATCGACACCATCGCGCCCCCTTTTCGCTTCACCATCGCCGCGAGCCGCTGGTAGAGCGTGCGCTCCGCCGGTTCATCCAGTGCGCTGGTCGCTTCGTCGGCGAGAACCCAAGCCGGTTGCTTGAGAAACACGCGAGCGAGCGCCAGCCGCTGCCGTTCCCCTCCTGACAGCTTCTGGCTCCACGCATCCTGGTCGTCCAGCCGCGTCGCGAGCTGAGGAAGCAGCGCTTCTTCCAGCGCCTGGCGCAACGCTTCATCGCTGTAACGCGCAGCGGGCTCGGGATACGCCAGCGCATCACGCAAGGGCCCGTCCGGGAAATACGGGTTCTGCGGGATCGCCATCGTGTCGGCAGGCAGGGACACTTTGCCTTGCGCGAAAGGCCAGATGCCGGCGAAGGCGCGGAACAGGGTGGACTTGCCACTGCCGGACGGGCCCTTGATCAACACGGAGTCGCCGGACGCGACCCGTAGCGAGAGACCGGACAGCAGTGTCGCGCCGGTGGGCAATTGCAGCGTGAGGTCATGAGCCGCGAGCCCGCTTGCGTTCGCTTCAACTTCCGGCCGCTGTGCCTGCGTTTGCGCGACGACGTTTTCCTCGAAGCTGGTGAGGCGGTCGGCGGTGGCGCGCCAGATCGCCAGACGGTTGTAATTGTCGATGAATCAGGACAGCGAGTCGTTGACCTCGCCGAACGCCGATGCGATCTGCTGCAGTTGGCCGAAAGTGATGGCGTTCGCGAAAAACCGCGGTGCAGCCACCAAATAGGGAAACACCAGCGCAGCCTGGCCGAAGAAGCTGGCGAACCAGACCAGGTTCTTGCGCGCCCGGATCAACTGCAGATAGTTGGTGGCCACGGCGAGAAACCGCCGGTCCAGATGGAAGCGCTCGACGTTCTCGCCCTTGTCGAGTGCGATGGCCTCGCAGTATTCGCGCACACGCACCATGTGGTGGCGGAAGTCGGCCTCATACCGCTGTTGCCGGAAGTTCAGCGCGATTTGCGGGCGGCCGATGTAGTGAGTAATGACGCTGCCGATCACACAATACCCCACCGCGGCCCAGACCATGTACCCGTGCAGTTGCATGTCATAGCCGGCGAAACTGAAAGCGAAGCCGCCGGACAGGCCCCACAACACGCCGACAAAACTGAACAGCGTGATCAGCGCATTGAGCGCGCCCATGGTCAGCGTCAAAGTGAAGTCGGTGAACTGGGCGAGATCTTCCTGGATGCGCTGGTCGGGGTTGTCGGGCACGCCGGTTTGATTCGAAAATCGTCCGAGTTCCATCCGGTAGAAGGCCTGGTCCGACAGCCACCGCTGCAGGTAGTACTTGGTCAGCCAGGTGCGCCAGCGCAACTCGAGCAGTTGGGTCAGGTAAAACTTGTAGACAGCGATGACGATGAATGCGAAGCCCAGGTAGAGCCAGCGCAGCAGCTGCACGCCGAACTCCGCCGCATCGCGTTTCTCTATCGCGTCGAAGAACGTGCGCTGCCAGTCATTGAAGAGAACGGCGTTGTAGACGTAGGCGAAGTTGAGCAGAACAATGGCCAGCAACAGGCCGCGCGCCTTCCACTTTTCTTCCGAATTGAAGTAGGGAGTGGTCAGGTCCCAGATCTTCCTGGAGGTGGACTTCACCAGCGCCAATTTTTCTGATGCGTTCATCCGGACGGGTCCTTCGCAATGGAGGCCCATCGTAGCGCGGCAGAATTTAAGCCCCCACGTTGGGGCGCCCCGGCGCTACCGCGGCACGTTCGAGATGCCGCTCGCCACATGCCCCGACGGCACATGGCGCGCGGCGTGGTCGACGTGGCCGGTCTGGTCGTCGAAGAAGAAATCGGGCTCGAACTCACGCAGGAATTCGCCCTTGGGCAGGCCGCCCAGGAACATCGCCTCGTCCACGCGGATGTCCCAGTTCATCAAGGTGCGAATGGCGCGTTCGTGCGCCGGTGCACTGCGCGCCGTGACGAGTGCGGTGCGCAGCCGCATCTTGGGCGTGCCCGCCTGCTGCATGCGGTGCAGCGCCACCAGCAGCGGCTTGAACGGGCCCTCGGGCAACGGCTGCGTGGCCTTGCTCGATTCATGCTGCTGGAACGCGTCCAGTCCTTCGGACTGGAACACGCGCTCGGCTTCGTCCGAGAACAGCACCGCGTCGCCGTCGAACGCAATGCGCACTTCGTTCGGATAGTTGTTGCCGGCGAGCACGGATTCGGTGAGCACTCGCGCGGCCGGAAAGCCCGCCGCCAATGCTTCCTTCACGTCTTCCGCATTGGCCGAAAGAAACAGGTGCGCGCCCAGCGGACGCAGGTAGCGGAAGGGCGAGCGGCCTTGCGTGAACACGCCGCGCTGCAGACGGATCTCGTTGGCCAGCCCCGAGCGGAAGATGCGCATGCCCGACACCGGGTCATTGCGCGAAAGGATCACCACCTCGACGCGTTGCGTCGCCGTGTCGTTGAACGCCAGCAGCTTCTTGATGAGCGAGAACGCGATGCCCGGCCCGGCCGGGAGGTCCATGCGCTCGAACTGCAGCTTCATGTAGGCCTGGGGGTCGCCGGATTCGTAGACCTTGTTCTCCTCTTCGAGGTTGAACAAGGCCCGCGAAGAGATCGCGACCACCAGCTTGTCGTCGAGCGAGACAGCCATCTTGCTACTTCACGAATTGATTCAGCTGGATGATCGGCAGGAGCACCGCCAGCACGATCAACATCACAACCAAACCCATCGCCACGATCAACAGCGGCTCCAAGATCGTGGCCAGCTGCACCGCGCGGCGCTGCACTTCGGCGCCGAGCTGGTTGGCGGCGCGTTGCAGCATCACCGGCAATTGGCCCGTCTGCTCGCCCAGCCGAGCGAACATCGGCAGCAGGCCGGGGAAGCGCTTCTTCTGCGCGATGGCGGATGCGAGTGGCGCGCCTTCGCGCACCAGCACGAGAGCGTCCATCGCGTCGGCCCGCATCGCGCGGTTGCTCAATGTTTCGGCGGCGGCTTGCAGCGCCTTGAGGATGGGCACGCCCGCACCGGCGAGCATGGCCAGCGTGCTGGCGAAGCGCGCTGCGTTGTAGCCGCGCGAGAGCCGGCCCACCAGCGGCAATTTGAGCCAGGCGGCGTCGAAGCGCTCGCGCGTGGCGCTGTTTCGCAGGGCCAGCCGCAAGGTCACGGTACCCGCTATGGCCACCGTGGCGGCCAGCCACCACCAGTTGCGCACCCCGGCGCTGACGGCCAGCATCGCGACGGTGAGGAAAGGCAACGAACGCTTGGTTCCCGCGAAAACATTGGCGACCTGCGGCACGACGTAGGCCACCAGGAACATGACAATCGCGAACGCGATGACGGTGACGATGGCCGGGTAGAGCGCCGCGCCCAGCAGCTTGGCCTGCAGCGCCTGGCGCTCTTCCAGGTCGTCGGCCAGCCGGTCCAGCACCAGGCCCAGGTTGCCGCTGGCCTCGCCGGCGCCGACGACGGCGATGAAGATGTCGGGGAATTCGCGCGGGAAGCGCGCCAGGGCCTTCGCGAACGACGAGCCCGCGTTGACTTCAGCACGCAGTGCCGCGACCAGATGGCGTTCGCGTTCGTTCTCGGTTTCGTCCGTCAGGGCCGTGAGCGCGCGCTCGAGCGGCAGGCCGGACCCGACCAGCCCGGCGAGTTGCCGCGTCCAGATCGCAAGGCCCGTCGAATTGAAGACAGCGCGGCTGAATGCGCGATCGCTCCAGCCGAAGCTCTGCTCATTGGCGGCCACGCCCGAGCTGACCGGTACCACTTCCAACGGCACCAGCGCCTGGGCCCGCAGCAGGCTGCGCACCGCCTTGGCGGTGTCGGCTTCCATCACGCCGCGGCGGGTGTCGCCCTGTGCGTCGAGGGCTTCGAAGGAATAAGCGGGCATCGGGGGATTATTCACCAGCAAATCGCTGCGCGATTTGCTGGTGGCCGATCAGTTGAAAAAGGCCGGGAAACCCGGCCTTTTTCAAAGGGGGCCGCACTCCATGTTATTGCGTGCGGCCTCGCTTACGGCATTCACGACTGCCGCAACTTGAACCGCTGCAGTTTGCCCGTCTCTGTCCGCGGCAGGCTGGCGACGAACTCGATCTCGCGCGGGTACTTGAACGGTGCGATGCTGGCTTTCACGTGGTCCTGCAGCGCCTTGGCCATCGCGGCGTCGCCGGTGTGGCCGGGCTTGAGCACGCAGAAGGCCTTGACGATCATGCCGCGTTCTTCATCCGGTTTGCCAATCACGCCGCATTCGGCCACCGCCGGGTGGCGCAGCAGGGCGTCTTCCACCTCGGGGCCGCCGACGTTGTAACCCGCCGTGATGATCATGTCGTCGGCACGGGCCTGGTAGAAAAAGTAGCCGTCATCATCCTGCATGAAGGCATCGCCGGGATAGTTCCAGCCGCCCTTCACGTAGTTGGCCTGGCGGGGGTCGTCCATGTATTTGCAGCCCGTGGGCCCGATCACGGCGAGTTTGCCGATGGTGCCGCGCGGCACTTCGTTGCCGTCGTCATCCACCACCTTCGCCGTGTAGCCGGGCACCACCTTGCCGATCGCACCGGGCCGGATGTCCGCGCCGGCCGACGAGATGAAGATGTGGAACATCTCGGTGGCGCCAATGCCGTCCAGCATCTCGATGCCGCTGGCCTGCTTCCACAGCTGACGCGTCGCGTCGGGCAGGCCTTCGCCGGCGCTCACGCTGATGCGCAGCTTGCCGACGCCGTGCTCGCGCGCGAACGGCGCCATCTGGCGATAGAACGTCGGCGCGGTGTAGCAGATCGTCGCACCCACTTCATTGATCGTACGCACCAGGCTCTCGGGCGAGTAAGGTGCGTCGGGGAAGTAGACGCTGGCGCCGGCCCACATCGGGAACACGAGCAGGCCGCCCAGCCCGAAGGTGAACGCCAGCGGCGGCGAGCCCACCACGATGTCGTCGGGTGTTGCACGCAGCGTGTGGCGCGGCCAGGCTTCGCAGGCTGCCATCACGTCGCGGTGCGTGTGCACGGCCGCCTTGGGCTTGCCCGTGGTGCCCGAGGTGAAGGCCATCATCGCGATGTCGTCGGCGTCCGTGGGGCAGGGCGCGAAGCCGCCTTTCTTCTGCGCGGACAGCACGGCGAGAGATCCCGGCGCGTCCAGCGTGTTGAACGGCACGACCGTACGCAGGGCGGTGTGATCGCGCCGCGCCACCTCGAGCTCGTCCAGCAGCTTGATGTCGCACAGCGCCGCCACGGGCTGCGCCTTGTCGATGATGTCGCCGAGCTCGAGCGCGCGCAGCAAGGGCATGGTGGCCACCGCGACCAGCCCGGCCTTGGTGACGGCCAGCCAGGCCAGCGCCATCGCCACCGAGTTGCCGCCGCGCAGCAGCACCCGGTTGCCGGGCACCAGGCCGAGGTCTTCGGTCAAGACGCGGCAGATGCGGTCGACCCGCTCGCGTACCTCGGCATAGCTCAGGGTGATCCTGCTCGATCGCAGCAGCGGCCGGTCACCCCAACCCTTGGCCGGCGCCTTGTCCAGCAGCTCCTCGACCAGGTTCAGGCGTCCTGAAAACTGAAGTTCGGGAAAGTCGTAGCGCAGTTGGGGCCAGGCCTCGCGCGGTGGCAGCCGGTCATGGACGAAGCGGTCTTGCTGGGCGGACATCGCGTGCTTCTCCCCCGCGTTCACGCCGCCGCATCGGCCCGCGACTGCGCGTGGTCCTTCACTTTGCCGAGCAGCTTGTGCAGGGTGGCGATGTCCTTCTCGGAAAGGCCGGCGAACGCGTCCACGATCCAGCTCTCATGCTGGTGCGCCATGTCGTGAAACAGTTTGCGGCCTTTCGGCGTCAGCCGCACGCGGTAGGCACGCCGGTCGCCCTCGACGTCGACACGGTCCACCAGGCCTTCGGCCACCAGCTGGTCGGTGATGCCGGTCACGTTGCCGCCGGTGACCATCATGCGGCGCGACAGCTCGTTCATCTTCAGCCCGTCGGGGGCCCGCTCGAGCTGCGCCATCAGGTCGAAGCGGGGCAGGGTGGTGTCGAAGCGCTCGCGCAACTGGCTGCGCACCTGTTTCTCCACGATCTGGGTGCAGGTGAGCAGGCGCAGCCAGAGGCGCAGCGCCTCCGGGTGTTCGCTGTGGGCGCGGGCTTCCATGTCCATGGCCGGGATCCTAGGCATCATCGTCTAAATAGTTTAAGCCTAAACGAAACGGTGTCAACCCGTGTTGCCCCGCTGTGTTGCCCCGCAAGGCCGATCGCGCCGGAAGCCCACCGCCGAGATGAAAGGGCCCCTGTCCTACAGG
The DNA here is from genome assembly GCF_003797765.1 of Ramlibacter sp. WS9. GTDB lineage: Bacteria > Pseudomonadota > Gammaproteobacteria > Burkholderiales > Burkholderiaceae_C > Ramlibacter. The sequence continues at coordinate 215,377 of NZ_RKMB01000001.1, forward strand.
CCCAGGCGTTGACGGAAGAGCCAAAACTTGGCAAGAATTTGCGGATGGACACACTCCTGCGCAAGATCGAGTCACAGCTCGCCGGCTTGCCGGTGCCGACTGCGGTGCAGCTGCCGAAGGGCCAGCGTGTCGGCCCGCCGGCTGCGGCCGTCACGCTGTCCTTCAGGGACTGGTCGGCCCTCGCGAGCATGGCGGCTGGCCAGATCGGCCGCATGGCCGAGGACTTCGTCGAAAGCCGGGTGCAGCTCGATGGGCGCATGCGCGACCTGATGGCTGTCGCGGCGCGCCTGCTGCCCGGCACGCCCGTGGCCAGCGACACGGGGTGGTGGACGCAGTTGCTGCGCCGCGCGAAGTCGCTGTCGCTGCACTCGCCGCAGAAGGACGCGCGGCAGATCCAGTTCCACTACGACGTCTCGGACGATTTCTACGCGCTCTGGCTCGATCCCCGGCGCGTCTATTCGTGCGCCTACTTCCGCGAGACAGGCATGTCGCTCGCGCAGGCGCAAGAGGCCAAGCTCGACCACATCTGCCGCAAGCTGATGCTCGAGCCCGGCGAGCGCTTCCTGGACATCGGTGCCGGCTGGGGCGGGCTCTTGATGTGGGCGGCCGAGAACTACGGCGTCGACGCGACGGGCATCACGCTGTCGAAGAACCAGCATGCGCACGTGCAGCGGTTGATCGAAAGCAAAGGCCTGGCCGGCCGCGTGAAGATGGAGCTGCGCGATTACCGCGAGCTGCGCGAAGACGAAGGCTTCGACAAGATCGCGTCGGTGGGGATGTTCGAACACGTGGGACAGGCCAACATGCCCACGTATTTCGCCAAGATCCACCGGCTGCTCAAGCCCGGCGGCCTCGTGATGAACCACGGCATCACGGCCGACAGCATCGTGCCCAGCCAATTGGGCGCGGGCATGGGCGACTTCATCGAAAAGTACATCTTCCCGGGCGGCGAGTTGCTGCACATCAGCCACTTGCTGCGCGACCTGGCCGCGGCGGGGCTGGAGATGGTCGACACCGAAAACCTGCGGCCGCATTACGGGCGCACGCTGTGGGCCTGGTCGGACGCGCTGGAGTCGCGGCTGGATGAAGCGCAGCGGGTGCTCGAGACCACCGGCAATGCGCCGGACGCGCAGAAGGTGTTGCGCGCCTACCGGCTCTATCTCGCGGGCTGCGCCATGACGTTCGAGCAAGGCTGGATCGGCCTGCACCAGATTCTGGCGACGCGGCCGACCGGCGAGCTGCACGCGGGCGAGCTGCCGGGAGCACAATCGCCCTATCCCTTCAACCGGGGCTATATGTACAGCCCGTCCTAGATGCTCTACAAATTCAAGTCCAAGGCCGCCGGCGACGTCATCATGCTCGAGCCCAACGGCCGCCGCGTGCTGGAGATCGTCGGCAAGGATGCCGGTCCCAAAGGCATCATCCAGCCCGGGGAAATGCCGGCCGCCATCTCAGCGCTGGAAGCAGCCATCGCGAAGGAGGAGGCGGATCAGAAGGCCATGACAGACGAAGCCAAGGCCAAGGGCGAAGTGCCGCCCAAGTTCGAGGGCGTGTCATTGCGCCAGCGCGCCGTGCCTTTCGTCGACATGCTGCGCCGCTGCCAGCAGGCCAACGCCGAGATCGTCTGGGGCGTATAACCATTCACATTGAAAATGCTGCGCGTTTTCAATGTGGTTTGATCAGATGCAAAAAACGCGGCAAAGCCGCGTTTTTTGATAGGGAGCCGCCCTGCACGTTGTTTCGTACGGCAGGTTCCCCTGCGGGGATGCGATCTCAGTCCACCTTCGCGCCCGACACTTTCACCACCTGCGCCCACTTCTTGTGTTCCGCGTCAATGTGGCGCGCGAACTCGGCGGGGGTGTTGCCGCTGGGGATTGCGCCTTGCGCAAGCATCTTTTCCTTGATGGCCGGCGTGTTCAGCGACTTCGCGACTTCCTGCTGGATGCGGTTGACGATGTCGGCGGGCGTGCCGGCGGGCGCCAGCAGGCCGAACCATGAGGTGGCGTCAAAGCCCTTGATGCTCGCGGCCTCCTCGATTGTCGGGACGTCGGGCATGGCCGCCGATCGCTGGCGGCTGGTGACGGCCAGCGCCTTGAGTTTGCCTGCCTTGATCTGCGGCATCGACGAGGGCAGGTTGTCGAACATCACGTCCATGGTGCCGCCCACCATGTCCAGCAGCGCCGGGCCGGAGCCGCGGTACGGAAAGTGGACCATGTAGGTGCCGGTCATGCTCTTGAACAGCTCGCCGGCCAGGTGGATCGACGTGCCGTTGCCGCTCGAGGCCATGTTGACTTTGCCCGGGTGCGCCTTGGCGTACTTGACGAAGTCGGCCACGTTGTTGATGCCCAGGGTGCGCGCTTTCTCGGTCTGCATCACCATCACGTTGGGCACGCCGGCCACCAGGGTGACGGGCGCGAAGTCCTTGATCGGGTCGTAGGGCATCTTCTCGTATAGCGCGCGGTTGATACCGTGCGTGCCCACCGTTCCCATCAGCAGCGTGTAGCCGTCGGCGGGCGACTTGGCCACGATCTCGGCGCCGACGTTGCCGCCCGCGCCGGCGCGGTTGTCGACGATGAACTGCTGGCCGAATGCCTTCGACAACTCGGGCGCGATCGCGCGCGCCAGGATGTCGGTGGTGCCGCCGGCCGCGAACGGAACGACGATGCGCACGGGCTTGTTGGGCCAGCCGCTTTGTGCGCGGACCGGCAGCACAGCGAGCCCTGCGGCCGATGCGAGCGCCTCGAGGACGAGACGACGATTGGGTTGGGAAAAACTAGTCACAGCAAGTCTCCTGTTTTGGTGCTTCATCGACCCGATTGATGATGCCATCAATCGAACGAAAACAGGTGCCATGTGGGGGGTCACCGCGGAACCGGCTTTGCCGGGCCGCTGGTGGCGCCCCCTGAGGGGGAGGCGGCCGCAGGCCGCTTCGGGGGGGAGCCAGTTAATCGGCGTAGACGCCGGCGGCCTTGATGATGGGGCTCCACTTGGTGATCTCGGCCGCGACGAACTTCTTGTGTTCAGCTGCGTCGACGCGTTTGTCGGCCACGACGATGGCGCCCAGGCCTTCCTGCTTCTTGATGAAGTCCGGATCCTTCAGGGCCGCCTTGAGGGCGTCGTTCAGCTTCTTCTGCACGTCGGCGGGCGTGCCCTTCGGTGCGTACAGGCCGTGCCAGATGGTGACCTGGAAATTCGCCAGGCCCGACTCCTGCAGCGTCGGCAGGTCTTTCAGGGCCGGCGTCGGCAGGCGTTTGGAGGTGGTCACGGCATAGGCCTGCACCTTCTTGGCCTCGATCTGGCTGGTGGTGTTGGTGGTCTGGTCGCACATCAGGTCGATCTGGCCACCGATCAGGTCGGTCATGGCCGGGCCGGTGCCCTTGTACGGCACCGGGGTCATGTCGACCTTGAGCGCGTTTTGGAACAGGAGGCCGCACAGATGCGAGGCCGAGCCCACGCCCGCGTTGCCCAGGTTGATCTTGCCCTTGTTCTTGTCGATCCAGGACATGAGCGACTTGTAGTTGCCGGCTTCCAGCGTGGGACGGCCGATGAGGGTCATCGGCACTTCATTGACGAGGCCCAGGTATTCGAAGTCGCTGTCGACCTTGAACGGGATGTTGCGGACCAGCGTGGGCATGGTGGCCATGCCGATGTGATGCATCAGCAGCGTGTAGCCGTCCGGGTTGGCCTTGGCGACCTTGTTGGCGCCGATGGAACCGCCGGCGCCCGCAGCATTGTCGACCACGATCGTCGCACCGCCCATAGGCTTGCGCATGGCTTCGGCGAGGTCGCGCGCCACGCGGTCGGTGGGGCCGCCGGCCGAGAACGGCACGACGATGGTGACGACTTTGCCTGCGGCAGGGTAGCCCTGCGCGTGGGCGCCGAAGGCCGCCAGCGCGAGCAGGGCGACGGGCGTGAGGGTCTTGAGGATTTGTTTCATGGGTAGGGTCTCCTTGGTGGAACCCCTGAATCGTAGGCGCGGCCCGTGCGCTTGCCATCACGGGAAATACGTACCGCCGCCCTCGGGGAAGCCCTAGCTGAGCGGAATTTGACCCGGGTCAACTATTTGTAGCTGCGCGCGTCCTCGATCACCTTGCCGTCGTTAGGCAGGGAGCCCGGCTGCAGCAGTTGCACGTCGCCGCGCAGCTTGGTCACGTCGCGGATGGCTTCACCGATGCGCGCGTGCAGGTCTTGCGGCGCGGATGCGGCCTCGACCTTGAGCGTCATCACGTCGTTGGCCATCTCGCCGCTGACCACCAGCCGCGCCTTGATGACTTCAGGGAAGCGCCGTGCGATGTCGGCCACCTGGGCCGGGTGCACGAACATGCCGCGGATCTTGGTGGTCTGGTCGGCGCGGCCGAGCCAGCCCTTGATGCGGGTGTTGGTGCGGCCCGTCGGGCACCGGCCCGGCAGCAGTGCAGACAGGTCGCCGGTGCCGAAGCGGACAAGCGGGTAGCCAGGGCTGAGCGTGGTGACAACAACCTCGCCGACCTCGCCTTCAGGCACCGGATCGCCGGTGCCGGGCCGCACGATTTCCACGATGATGCCTTCGTCCAGCACCATGCCCTCCAGGCTCGCGGTTTCGTACGCGATCAAGCCGAGGTCGGCCGTGGCGTAGCTCTGGTACACAGTGACGCCGCGCTCGCCGAACCATGCTCGCAGGCTGGGCGGCAGCGCCTCGCCGCCGGTCATGGCCTTGCGCATGCTCGCGACATCGGTGCTGGCCTCCTGGGCTTTTTCCAGCAGGATGCGCAGGAAGCTCGGCGTGCCCACGTAAGCGTCGGGCTTCAGCTCGGCCATCGCCTGCAGCTGTTGTTCGGTCTGCCCGGTGCCGGCAGGAAAGACCGTGCAGCCCACGGCCCACGCACCCGATTCCATCAGGAAGGCGCCAGGCGTCATGTGGTAGCTGAAGGCGTTGTGCACCAGCTCGCCACTGCGGAAACCCGCCGCGTACATCGCCCGTCCCATGCGCCAGTAGTCTTTGCCGCTGCCCTCGGGTTCGTAGATCGGCCCGGGCGAGGCGTAGACCCGCGGCATCTTGGGCCCGCGCACCAGCGCCGAGAAGCCGCCGAACGGGTCGCTCGCCCGCACCGCCTTCTGGCGCTCCAGCAGTTCATGCTTGCGCGTCACCGGCAGCCGCGCCAATGCCTCGCGCGACGTGATGCTGTCGGCATCCACGCCCGCCAGGATCTGCGTGAACGCGGGGGCATTGGTCTGCGCGTGCGCAACCTGCTGCGGCAGCGCCGCCATCAGCGCGGCTTCCCGCGCGGCGGGATCGCGGCCTTCCAGCGCGTCGAAATAGTCCATCATCGAAGGTTCCGGGTTTGATCGGGGGCCACCGCGGAACCGGCTTCGCCGGGCCGCTGGAGGCGCCCCCTTGAGGGGGAGGCGCCGAAGGCGCTTCGGGGGTGGGTCATCACGCCAGCCAACGCTTGCGACGCTTGTAGCTTTTGACGTCGCGGAAGCTCTTGCGCTCGCCGCCGCCCACGCCCAGGTAGAACTCCTTGACGTCTTCATTGGTGGCCAGCTCGGCCGCCGGGCCGTCCATCACCACACGGCCGCTCTCCATGATGTAGCCGTAGTCGGAATACTTCAGCGCCATGTTGGTGTTCTGCTCGGCGAGGAGGAAGGTGACTTTCTCCTTGGTGTTCAGGTCCTTCACGATCTCGAACACCTCTTGCACGATCTGCGGTGCCAGGCCCATCGAGGGTTCGTCCAGCAACACCATCGTGGGGTTGGCCATCAGCGCGCGGCCAATGGCGCACATCTGCTGCTCGCCGCCCGAGGTGTACGCGGCCTGCGACGTGCGTCGCTGCTTGAGGCGTGGGAAGTAGGCGTAGACCTTGTCGAGGCTGGCCGCGACTTCACCCTTGCCTTTGCGCGTGTACGCGCCGGTCAGCAGGTTCTCTTCGATCGTCAGGTGGGCGAAGCAGTGCCGGCCTTCCATCACCTGCACCACGCCGCGCTGCACCAGGTCGGCGGGCGAAAGGTTCTCGATGCGCTCGCCGCGCAGCTCGATCGAGCCCTTGGTCACGGCGCCGCGCTCGCCCTTGAGCAGGTTGGAAACGGCGCGCAGCGTCGTGGTCTTTCCCGCGCCGTTGCCGCCCAGGATGGCCACGATGCCGCCTTCGGGCACCTGCAGCGAGACGCCCTTGAGCACGAGGATCACATGGTTGTAGATGACCTCGATGCCGTTGACGTTCAAGACGATGTTGGGTTTTTCCATTGCTTGCCTTTACCAATCGAAAGGAGCGCATCGCGCGTCCCTTTCGATTGGCGGCTCCTTGGAGCCGCTGTCCCTCCCGCTTGGCGGGAGGGGTTGGGGGAGGGTGCCGTCAGTACAACCCTGCCAGGGTGATCGGCGCTAGCCGATCAAGACTGGCAATCCGCAGGCGTCCGCGGAGTCAGCTTCTTGTCGGCCGCGTATTTCGCTGCCGTGCTCTTCACCAGCGGCTTGATGATCTGCTCGTCGCCTTGCAGCCAGTCGGAGGTGAACTTCCAGGCCTTGCCGTCCCAGGTGTGAATGCGGGCCCACGCGGCGCCCATGTGATCCACACACGAAGTGCTGATCGGCCGCATCACGCCGGCGAAGCCCAGGCCGTCCAGCTTGGCCTGCGTGAGGTTCAGGTTCTCCAGGCCATAGCGCACCTGCTCACCGGTCATGACCTTGCCCTTGCCGAAGCGCTCTTGCGCCGCGCGGATGCCTTCCAGCGCCAGCATCGCGCTCATGGCGCCGCGCATGTACAGCACCTGACCGACTTCGTCCTTCGGGCCGGTGCCCTGGCCCTTGCCGTGCACCATCGCCAGGATGTCCTTGACCACCTTCGACTCCGGCTCGGCGCCGTGCTGCATGGTCACCGCGTTGTAGCCCTTGGCGCCATCGCCCACGTCCTTCACGTCCGGCTCGGCACCGGACCACCACACGCCATACATCTTCTCGCGCGGATAGCCGGTGGCCTGCGCTTCCTTGATGGCGGTGGAGTTCATCACGCCCCAGCCCCACAGCAAGGTGTAATCCGGGCGGGCCTGGCGAATCTGCAGCCAGGTGGCCTTCTGTTCCACACCCGGTGATGCGACCGGCAGCAGCTGCAGATCGAAGCCGTGCATGCGGCTGCGTTCCTGCAGCAGCGCGATCGGCTCCTTGCCATAGGGGCTGTCGTGGTAAACCAGCGCGATCTTCTTGCCCTTCAGCTTGTCGAGCCCGCCTTCCTTCTTGCCGATGGCCTGGATGATGGCGTCGGCGGCGACCCAGTAGGTGCCGGCGATCGGGAAGTTCCACTTGAACACGGTGCCGTCAGCGCTTTCGCTGCGGCCATAGCCGATGCTCACCACCGGGATCTTATCGACCGGTGCCTTCTCGGTGATCGCGAAGGTCGCGCCGGTGGACAGCGGCTGGATCAACGACGCGCCGCCGTTCTTGCCCTTCAGGCGCTCATAGCACTCGACGCTGCGGGCCGTGTCATAGCCGGTTTCGCACTCTTCCCAGCTGAGCTTCACCCCGTTGAGGCCGCCCTTGGCGTTCATCAGCTTGAAATAGTCGACATAACCGTTGGCCCATGGCGTCCCGTTGGGGGCGAACGGGCCGGTGCGGTACGAGAGTATCGGGATGAACTGTTCCTTGGCTTGCGCCAATGCGTTGGTCGTCGCGACCGACGCGAGGGCCGCAACTGCCGCCACGGCCAGTGCGATGTTTCGAAGCTTCATGGTTTGTCTCCTGTCATAAAAAACTGAGTTGCCAGTAAACGGGTATTGCGAAAGAAGGGCATCGGTACTTGCGAGTAAATCGTTGGCGCTAGTGCGGGAAGGGCCAGAGCCGCAGCTTCTGCTTGCCGGTGGACCAAAGCTTGGCCAGGCCGTGCGGCTCCACGATGAGGAACCAAACGATCAGGCCACCGAAGATCATCAGCTCCGCGTGCGAGACGCCGGCCGTGGACATCGTGATGCCGAACAACCCGGTGAGCCAGGGCAGGAACTGGTTCAGGAAGATCGGCAGCACCACGATGAAGGCCGCGCCGAAAAAGCTGCCCATGATCGAGCCCATGCCGCCGATGATCACCATGAACAGCAGGCGGAACGACATGTCGACCGAGAACGCCGCCGGCTCCCAGGCGCCCAGGTAGACAAAGGCCCACAGGGCGCCGGCCACGCCGATGATGAAGGAGCTGACCGCGAACGCCGTGAGCTTGGCGTACATCGGGCGAATGCCGATCACGGCCGCTGCGACGTCCATGTCGCGGATCGCCATCCACTCGCGGCCGATGGCGCTGCGCACCAGGTTCTTGGCCATCAGCGCGATGACGGTCAGCACGGCCAGGCAGAACAGGTACTTGCTGGTGGAGCTTTCGATCGGAATCCCGAACACCTGCAGGTTCGACACCGCCACCGATCCGGAAGGCGTGTCCAGCGTGAACCACTTGATGCGCAGGAACATCCAGTCAGAAAAGAACTGCGCCGCCAAAGTCGTCACCGCCAGGTACAGCCCCTTCACGCGCAGGCTGGGCAAGCCGAACAGCAGGCCGAACGCCGTGGCGCACAAACCGCCCAGGATCAGCGCGGGGATGAGCGGCAGGCCCGGCAGCCGCACAAAGAAGTTGTATGCGCCGTAAGCGCCGACGGCCATGAACGCGCCCGAGCCGAGCGAGATCTGCCCGCAGTAGCCCACCAGGATGTTCACGCCCAACGCCGCGAGCGACATGATCAGGAACGGGATGATGATGGCGCGAAACAGGTAGTCGCTGGCAAAGGCCGGCACGACGATGAACGCGACTGCGAGGATCAGCAGAATCGCCAGCCGGTCCTGCGAGATCGGGAAGATCTGCTGGTCGGCGCGGTAGCTGGTTTTGAATTGACCGTTTTCGCGGTAGATCATTGTTTAATTTCCGATCGATGATCTTTTAGCTCCGACTAACTTTGCTTCGCAAAGTAAGTCTGCGCTGAAAGATTTTTTACTCGCGTATTTCATACGCGATCAATAATCTTTTCGCCGAAGAGACCTTGCGGCCTCACCAGCAGGAAGCCCAGCGCCAACACATACGCGAACCAGATCTCGATGCCGCCGCCCAGATAGGGACCAAGGAACACCTCGGCCATCTTCTCGCCCACGCCCAGGATCAGGCCGCCGACGATGGCCCCCGGCACGGAGGTGAGACCGCCCAGGATCACCAACGGCAGCGCCTTCAGCGCCAGCACCGACAGCGAGAACTGCACGCCGAGCTTGCTGCCCCAGATCATCCCGGCCACCAGCGCCACGAAGCCGGCGACGCTCCAGACGATGACCCAGATGCGGTTGAGCGGGATGCCGATCGACTGCGCCGCCTGGTGGTCGTCGGCCACGGCGCGCAGGGCGCGGCCCGTGCCCGTGTACTGGAAGAACGCGGCCAGCGCCGCGACCAGTGCGGCAGCGATCACCGCGGCCGCCACGTCTTCCTTGTTGATCAGCAGGCCGCCCTGGAAGGTGCTCTCCAAGAGGAAGATCGGGTCCTTGGGCATGCCGATGTCGATCTTGTAGATCGACGAGCCGAAGATGGTCTGACCGAAACCATCGAGAAAGTACGAGACGCCCAACGTCGCCATCAGCAGCGCGACGCCTTCCTGGTTGACCAGCTTGCCCAGCACCAGCTTCTCGATCAGCCAGGCCATGATGACCATGACCACCATTGCGCAGACGAAGGCCAGCGAGTTGGCGAGCCACTTGCTCTCCAGCCCGGTCCACTGCGGAATCCATTCGGCAAAGCGCGCCATGGCCAGCGCCGCGAACAGCACCATCGCGCCCTGCGCGAAGTTGAAGACGCCGGATGCCTTGAAGATCAGCACGAAGCCGAGCGCCACCAGCGAATACAGCATGCCCGACATCAGGCCGCCGATGATTGTTTCGAGATAGGGACCCATTTGCCAGCCTTATTCGGAGGTGCCCAGGTAGGCCTTGATGACCTCCGGGTTGTTGCGTACTTCGTCGGGCGTGCCGTCGCCGATCTTCTTGCCGTAGTCGAGCACCACCACCCGGTCGCTGATGTCCATCACCACGCCCATGTCGTGCTCGATGAGGACGACGGTGGTTCCGAACTCGTCGTTCACGTCCAGCACGAAGCGGCACATGTCCTGCTTTTCTTCGACGTTCATGCCGGCCATGGGTTCGTCCAGCAGCAGCACCTGCGGCTCCATCGCGAGCGCCCGGCCCAGGTCGACGCGCTTTTGCAGTCCGTAGGGAAGTTGCCCGACCGGCGTCTTACGGAAGGCCTGGATCTCCAGGAAGTCGACGATGTGTTCGACGAACTCGCGGTGGCGGATCTCTTCGCGCTCGGCCGGCCCGATGCGCAGTGCCTGCATGAAGAGGTTGCTCTTGATGCGCAGGTTGCGCCCCGTCATGATGTTGTCGAGCACGCTCATGCCCTTGAAGAGCGCCAGGTTCTGGAAGGTGCGGGCGACGCCCATCACCGCCACCTGGTGGCTGTTCATGTGCTTGAAGGTCTGGCCGCGAAAGGTGATCGATCCCTGCTGCGGCTGGTACACGCCGTTGATGCAGTTGAGCATCGAGCTCTTGCCGGCGCCGTTGGGGCCGATGATGGCGCGGATCTCGTGCTCCTTCACATTGAAGGAGATGTCGGTGAGCGCTTTCACGCCGCCGAACGACAGCGAGATGTTGTTCACGTCGAGGATCACATCGCCCGTCTTGCGGGCGCCACTCGCGGCCAGGTGTTCGGCTTCGGTCATCATGTTCATGCTGCCACCTTCACCGGAGCGAATGTCTTGGTGTCGACGATCTTCAAGGTGGCGCTGACGCTGCCGGTGCGGCCGTCCTCGAACTTCACCTGCGTTTCGATGTACTGCTCGCTCTTGCCACCGTACAGCGCATCGACCAGAACCTGGTACTTTTCGGCGATAAAGCCGCGCCGGACCTTGTTGGTGCGCGTGAGCTCCCCGTCGTCCGCGTCCAGCTCCTTGTGCAGCACCAGGAAGCGGCTGACCTGCGATCCGGCCAGCAAAGCGTCGGCCGCCAGGTCGGCGTTGACCTTCTCCACGCAGTCCTTGATGAGTTCGTAGACCTCGGGTTTTTGCGCGAGATCGGTGTAGCCCGCGTAAGGCAGGTTGCGGCGTTCGGCCCAGTTGCCCACCGCGTCGAAGTCGATGTTGATCATGGCGCAGACGCGCTCGCGGCCGTCGCCATAGGCCACCGCTTCCTTGATGTAGGGGAAGAACTTCAGCTTGTTCTCGACGTACTTCGGGGCGAACATCGCGCCGTCGTTCGCGCCGCCGGCGATGCGGCCAACGTCCTTCACACGGTCGATGATCTTTAGGTGGCCCTGCGCATCGAGGAAGCCCGCGTCGCTGGTGTGGTACCAGCCGTCGGCGGTGAGCACCTCGGCCGTGGCCGCCGGGTTCTTGTAGTAGCCCTTGAGCAGGCCACCCGAGCGAACCAGGATTTCGCCGTTGTCGGCCACCTTGATCTCGACGCCGCTGATCGGAATGCCGACCGTGTCGGCCTTGGCCTGGTCGTCCGGCTGCAGGCACACGAACACGGCCGTCTCGGTCGAGCCGTACAGCTGCTTCAGGTTGATGCCGATGGATCGGTAGAAGGTGAACAGGTCGGGCCCGATCGCCTCGCCCGCCGTGTAGCCGACGCGCACGCGCGAGAAGCCCAGGTTGTTGCGCAGCGGCCCGTAAACCATCGCGTCGCCGAGCTTGTACATGACGCGATCGAGCAAGCCCACGGGCTTGTGGTCCATCAGCGCCGGGCCGACACGTTTCGCGAGATCCATGAACGCATGGAACATCTTCCGCTTGAGCCAACCGGCGTCTTCCATGCGGATCATCACGGTGGTGAGCAGGCCCTCGAACACACGCGGCGGTGCAAAGTAATAAGTCGGCCCGATCTCTTTCAGGTCGATCATCACGGTGCCCGACGACTCGGGGCAGTTCACGACGTAGCCGCAGCACAGCCACTGCGCGTAGCTGAAGATGTTCTGGCCGATCCACGCGGGTGGCAGGTAGGCCAGCACTTCCTCGCGGTGGGTGAGTTTGTCGAACTGCGCGCCAGCGTGCGCGCGGTCGAGCAGCGTGCGGTGCGAGTGCACCACGCCCTTCGGGTTACCGGTGGTGCCCGAGGTGTAGAACATCGCCGCGACGTCGTCGGGCTTCGCGTTCGCAACCACGTCCTGGAAGAACCCCGGGTTCTTCTGCGCAAAGGCTTCGCCCGCCGCGATCAGCGCGTCCAGCGACTGCAGGCCCGGCTCCGCGTACTTGCGCAGGCCACGCGGGTCGTCGTAATAGATGGCAGCGAGCTGAGGGCACTGCTCGCGCACTTCCAGCAGCTTGTCGACCTGCTCCTGGTCTTCGGCGAACGCGAAGCGCACCTCGGCGTTGTTGATCGGGAATACGCACTCGGCGGCCACCGCGTCCTGGTACAGCGGGATCGGGATCGCGCCCAGCGATTGCACGGCGAGCATCGTGGCGTACAAGCGCGGCCGGTTGGCACCGACCACCACCATGTGTTCGCCGGCAGCGAGGCCTGCGGCGTGCAGCCCGCAGGCGAGGTGACGCACCAGCTGCGCCATGTCGGCCCAGGTGTGCGTCTGCCAGATGCCGTATTCCTTCTCGCGCATGGCCGGATCGGCGGGGCGCTGGGCTGCGTGCTGAAGCAGCAGCCGCGGGAACGTCGTCTCCATTTGCGTGTCCTTATTCGAAGCTCGGGTGAGATGGGCGAATGCTAGAAGTCACTTTGACGTTCCGTTGTCTTTGCGACGACATTCCTAGGGAATGTCCTAGTAGGGGCTGTCCGGAGCTTGATTCGCGTCAACAAAACGCGGATGTCGCCCCCAATTGGAATCATTCGCCTTTGGAACGACAATTCCTTCGCCATGACCACCGATCTGACTTTGCACCAGCGGCGCCGCGACCCGACCGCCGAAGAGCTGGAGGGCATCCCGTGGCTGAAGGTCCTCAAGCCCGACGAATACGCGCGCGCCGCCGGCCAGGTGAGGGTGGGCGACGCGATGCCGGGCGACCATGTGTGCCGCATGGGGCGGCCGGTGACCTACTGGTTCGGTGTGGTCGAAGGCCTGCTCAAGATGAGCAGCGACAACGAGCAGGGCCAGACCATGACCTTCAGCGGCCTGCCGCCCGGCGGCTGGTTCGGCGAGGGCACCGTGCTCAAGCGCGAGACGTACCGCTACAACGTCTCGGCGCTGCGCAAGAGCGTGGTCGCCGGCTTGCCGGTCGACAGCTTCCATTGGCTGCTGGATCACTCCATCGGCTTCAACCGCTTCGTGATGAACCAGCTCAACGAGCGGCTGGCGCAGTTCATCGCCGCGCGCGAGATCGATCGCATGCACAACCCGGATCTGCGTGTAGCCCGTAGCTTGGCAGCGCTGTTCAACCCGGTGCTCTTCCCCGGCGTCGGCGATGTCTTGCGCATCACGCAGCAGGAGCTGGCCTACCTCGTCGGCCTGTCGCGTCAGCGGGTGAATGAGGCGCTGACGGCGCTCGAGGCACAGGGAACTATCCGCGTCGAATATGGCGGCCTGCGCATCCTGCGCCTGGAGGCGCTGCGTTCGAGCGCGTTCGCGCGCGGTTCTGCGCTTCCCGAGACTTAGACTCGCGTCTCACGTTTGGCGCTCGTAGACCTCGCGGCAAAGCTGTGCGTGGGCGGGCTGCGGCGCGATGGCTACGGCGTTCGGCATCGCCTGCTTCGCAAGCTCCTGCCGAATCCCTTGCGCCGGGAGACCCCGCGACCCGCGCGAAAAAACTCTCTCCGCTTTGCTCCGTTCAAACAATTTTCGCGAGCATGAAACGGTCGCACGGCTGAAGCCGTGCTGGGTCGCGGGGTCACCCGCCGCAAGCGCCTGGGCTCTATTCGCGCCGCAGCCCGCCCACGCACAGCTTCGCAAACCATTGAGGCGCGCAACCGGTGGGGTGCCACCGCTTCGCTGTCCGCCCGGGTTTCGGCACGCCACCGCAGGCCCGCCACGCGCTCACTGCAACGCCGTGCATGGCCGGGCCGCGGCGCGAATAAAGCTCAGCGCGGGGACTCCGGCAGGAGCTTGCGAAAGCGAGCGATGCCGGACGCCGTAGCCATCGCGCCGCGGCCCGGCCATGCACGGCGTTGCCGCGAGGTCCCAGTGTGGGGTTTTGCGCGCACGCGAGGCATGGATTGCGAATCAAGTCCGCAATCACAGCCTGAGGTCAAGCACGCGACGACTGCGCCAAAGCTGCGGGCACCGCCAGCGTCGGCAGCCGCAACGCCCGCGCAATCGCGTCTTCGTGCCGTGCCATCACCGCGCTCCAATCGAATTCGTCCCGCGCGCGTGCGCGTCCCGCGTTGGCCAACTGGGCGGCGAGTGCTGGTGTGTGCAGCACCCGCGCAATGGCGTCGGCCAGGGCCCCTGCGTCGGCGGGCGGAACCAGAACGCCGTTGACGCCATCGCGCACCACGCTGGGCGTGCCGCCGCTGGCGGTGGCCACCAGTGGCAGGCCGGCCGCGTTGGCTTCGCACAGCACGCGGCCCATGGTTTCGACGTCGCGCACGGCGCCGCCGGCGTGGCGGCTTTCGTAGCTCGCCAGCACGAACAGGTCGCTGGCCCAGAAGTAGGGCGGCACGTCGTCATGCGGCACGCGGCCCGCGAATCGCACCATGCCTTCGAGCCCGAGCGCCTTCGCCCGCGCCTCGTAGGTCTTGCGCCTGCGGCCGTCGCCGACGACGATGAGCTTCAGCCGTGGAAACGCGGACTGCAGCAGGGTCAACGCGTCGAGCAGCACCTCCACGCCCTTCTTGGTGACGAGCCGGCAGACGGTGAGCAGAACAACGTCGTCGGGCGCCAGGCCCAGTGCCGCGCGTGACGATTCACGCCCTCCGGGGCTTGGCGCGAAGCGCCGGCTGTCGACGCCGCCGGAGACCACGTCGATGCGCTCGCGCGCGATGCCGATGCCCATCAGCAGGCCGGCGGTGAATTCGCTATTGGCCAGGATGCCGCAGTGCCCGGCCGCCGCGTCACGCATCAGCTGCTCTCGGGCGCGGCGAAAGACGCGGTCGACCCAGTCGGGGTGCTGGCCATGCTCCAGCCACCAGCGCAGCCCGCGCTGCACCGCCTGCGACCCGATGGCGCGGCTGCAAAGCGGGTAGGGATAGCCCAGCCAGGGCCGAAGGATGTCGTTGCCGACCGATCGGCACAAGAGCGGGACCGCAGTGCGCGTCCGCAGCAATCCGTAGAACACCGTGGACGCGTAGACGGCGTCGGGTGCGAATTCGCGGATCCGCTGCAGGATCAGCGCGATGTTGTGCCAATACCCCAGCCGTGACAGGATGCGGCGAACCGGATAGCCGCACTCGGCATCGAAGGCTTGGGCCTGCGCGGCCAAGGCCGGATCGGCCACGCGGTACGTCAGCACTTCGATGGCGGCGCTGGTGCGCGCGAGGTGCGAAGCCAAGTGACGCGCGTGCGTCTGCATGCCGCCCACCGACGGGGGCGCTTCGGTCAACACCAGCAGCAGGCGGGGGCCGTCCATGCTCATCAGTTTAAGGCGTCCGAGGCGGCACAATCGGGTCTGCCATGGAACCAACGCAACCGACCTCCCGCCTCAACAAACGCATGGCCGAATTGGGCCTGTGCTCGCGACGGGAGGCCGACGACTGGATCTCGAAAGGCTGGGTGCGCGTGGACGGTGCGGTCGCGCCGATGGGGCTGCAGGTGGGGCCCCAGGCCAGGATCGAGGTCGATCCCAAGGCGCGTGGCCAGCAACAGCAGCAGGTCACCATCCTGTTGAACAAGCCGATGGGCTATGTCAGCGGCCAGGCCGAGGACGGCCACGAGCCGGCGGTGGTGCTGGTGCACGAGCGCAATCACTGGAAGGGCGACGCCTCGAAAGTGCGGTTCGCATCGTCGCAGCTGCGCGGCCTCGCACCCGCGGGGCGGCTGGACATCGACTCCATCGGCCTCCTCGTGCTCACGCAGGACGGCCGCGTGGCGCGCCAGCTGATCGGCGAAGACAGCGGCATGGAGAAGGAATACCTGGTGCGTGTGACGTTCGGCGAGGTGGCCGCCGACGTGCAGAAGGCATTTCCCCCGGCGCAGCTGGCCCGCCTGCGGCACGGCCTGTCGCTGGACGGCCAGCCGCTCAAGCCGGCCCAGGTGGAGTGGCAGAACCCTGAGCAGCTGCGTTTCGTGCTGACGGAAGGCAAGAAGCGGCAGATCCGCCGCATGTGCGAGCAGGTCGGCCTGAAGGTGGTGGGCTTGAAGCGGATCCGCATCGGCAAGGTGGTACTGGGTTCATTGCCCGTTGGACAATGGCGTTATCTCGCTCCGCACGAGCGCTTCTAGGACCTCACATGAAAACGGCAATCACTGCATTCACGTTGGCGCTGGGCTTCCTGGCGGGCGCGCAGGCCCAGACCGGCACCGTCAACGCGATCTGCAGCACCGACCAGCCCTGGTGTGAACTGGCGGCGAAGGAGTTCACGCGGGCCACCGGCATCCGGGTCAACCAGTCCCACAAGCCGACCGGCGAAGCCCAGGCGCAGTTGCGGGCGGAGGCTGCCAACCCCAAGACCGACATCTGGTGGGGCGGCACGGGCGATCCGTACTATCAGGCGGCCGAAGTCGGCCTGCTCGACGCGTACCGGCCCGACTACCTGGGCGACCTGCACGGCTGGTCCGTCCGGCAGTACGCGATGAGCCAGAACCACGTGGGCGGCTTCTACACCAGCGCCATCGGCTTCGGCTGGAACGAGGAGTTGCTGAAAAAGAAGAAGCTTCCCGCGCCCCGGTGCTGGAAGGACCTGCTGGACCCGCGCTACAAGGGCGAGATCGAAACCTCGCACCCCGGCTCCAGCGGCACGGGCTACACCATCGTCGCGGGACTCGTGCAGCTGATGGGCGAAGACCAGGCTTTCGACTACCTCAAGAAGCTGCACAAGAACGTCACGCAGTACACCCGCAGTGGCCAGGCCCAGGCGCGCAACGTCGCCAAGGGGGAAGTGGCGATCGGTGTGAGCTTCATCTTCGGATTCGACAACGAGCGGGTGACCAACAAGTTCCCGGTCTACTCGGCCGCGCCTTGCGAGGGCACGGGCTACGAGGTCGGCGGCATCGCGCTGGTCAAGGGTTCGCGCAACCGGGAAGCTGCGAAGCGCTACTACGACTGGCTGATGAGCCCCGAGGGCCAGCAGGTGGGTGCCCGGGCCAACAGCCTGCAGGTGCCGGCCAACAAGACCTTCAAGCCCGACCCGCGGATCCCCGCCCTGGACAATGTCCGGCTGGTCAAATACGACTTCGAGAAGTACGGAAAGGCCGCCGAACGGCGCCGTCTGCTCGACCGTTGGGTCAAGGAAGTGGAGTCTCAGCCGCGTTAAGAAGCCCTAGAGGCCCCTGTCCAGGCTAATTCGGGGCTAAATATCCGGGCATAAGCTGTGGCTATTCCAATCAAGGAAGCACCATGCACACCCATCCGCTCCAACACCTGGCACTGGCTTTGCTCCTGTTTTTCGGCGTGGCCGGCACCGCCGTCGCGGCGGCCGCCGCCTGGGTTTTCGGCCTGACTGCCTGGCTGGCTTGCGTTGCCCTGCTGCTTTCGGCGATGCTGGTGGCCGGCGCCGTGAAACTCTATGAAGCATGGCGCGAGGCCCGCTGGGATGCGGGCCAGACGCTGCGATAGGAAGCCAAGATGCGTGTCCTGCTGGTGGAAGACGACGAGATGATCGGCCAGAGCCTGAAGCAGGCCCTGGGCGCCAACGGCTGGTCGGTCGATTGGGTCAAGGAAGGGCTGCTCGCGCAAAGCGCGATGGCCGACGGCGGCTACGCCTGCGTGCTGCTGGACCTGGGCCTGCCCAAGCGGGACGGCATCGAAGTGCTGCGCAAGGCGCGCAGCGTCGGCGACCACACGCCCGTGCTGGTGCTCACCGCGCGGGACGGCATCGACGAACGCATCACCGGCCTGGACGTGGGCGCAGACGACTACCTGGTCAAACCCTACGAATTCCGCGAGCTGCTGGCGCGCATGCGTGCGGTGATCCGCCGCCGCGACGGCAGCGCCCATTCGGTCATCGGCGGCGCCGATGTTCAGCTGGACCTCACCACGCGTGAAGTGCTGGTTCAGGGCGAGCGTTCCCAACTGTCGGCGCGTGAATTTGCGCTGCTCCATGCGCTGCTGGAGCGGCCCGGCGCCATCCTGTCGCGCGACCAGCTCGAAAGCCGCATCTATGGCTGGGGCGAAGAGGTGAGTAGCAACGCGGTCGACGTCCTGATCCACGGCATGCGGCGCAAGCTGGGGGCCGACACCATCCGCAACGTGCGCGGCCTGGGCTGGCGCATCGCGGCTTCCGGGCCGATGCCGGCGGCAGCCACCACGACTGCACCCGCCGGGAGCACGCCATGATGAAATTCCACAGCGCCGGCGCCGCGACGGTGCAGGGCTTTCCACAGGGCGGTTCGAACGCCGGAAAGCGTTTCCATGTGTTCCCGGAAGGGCGCATGTGCTCGCTCCGGCGCGTGTTGCTGATGTGGCTGGTGCCGCTGTTCCTGATCGTGGGCGCCGCTTCGGCCGCGTTCTCGTATTGGAGCTACAGCACGATGGTGCGGGAGTTCATGGACAGCCAGATGTCGCTGCTGGGCGAATCCATCGCCATGCAGGACGAACACCTGGTGCCGACCGTGCCCTCCGCTGAGCGGATCCACAAATGGGGTGCATACGTCGTGGAGGTGTACGGCACCGACGGGAAGCTCGAGGTTTCGTCCTGGCCCCGCCTGGTCGCCGGCCCGCAGGCCGCCGCCGGTTTTGCCGACATTCGCATCGACGGCGGCTCCTGGCGCGTGTATTCCACCGACCCCGCGGCCCATGGCGGCCGCCGCATCCAGGTGTTCCAGAGCGGCATGTTCCGCGCGCACCTCGCGGCAGAGCGGGCCGGCGCGGCGATCGCACCGGTGCTGATCCTGCTGCCGCTCGCCATCCTGATCCTGTGGGGTGTTTCCGGGGCGATGTCGCGTGCCGTGCAGGACATCGGCCGCCAAGCCGCCCAGCAGGACGAGCACACCATCGCCGAACTGCCGCTGGACCGCGTGCCCTACGAGCTCAGGCCGATGGTGGTGTCTTTCAACAGCCTGCTCGCGCGGCTGCGCGATGCCTTCGCCGCGCAGCGCCGCTTCGTGCAGGACGCCGCGCACGAGTTGCGCACACCGATCACCGCGGTGGCGCTGCAGCTGGAGAACGTGCGCGCCGACATGCCCGCCGGTGCCTGCCAGCAAAGCTTTGGCCAGCTCGAAGCCGGTGTGAGCCGTGCCCAGCGCCTGATCGACCAATTGCTCAAGCTGTCGCGCCAGGAAGCGCCGATGGTGGAAACGGTGGCGAGCGTTGACCTGCACGCGCAGCTGCATGAAAGCATGAACGCCCTGATCGCACTGGCGGACCAGCGCAACATCGATCTCGGCCTGGTGGGGCCGGAGCTTCAAGGGCCTGCACCCTGCTGGCCCTGTTCCGCGCACGACCTGCGCAGCGTGATCGACAACCTGATCGAGAACGCGTTGCGCTACACGCCCGAAGGCGGCGTGGTGGACGTGCGGCTCGTGACCGACGGCGCGAAGCCCGCGATCGAAGTGATCGACACCGGCCCGGGCATCCCGCCCGACCTGCTGCCGCGTGTGTTCGACCGCTTCTTCCGTGTGCCCGGCAGCAATGCTCGCGGCAGCGGCCTGGGCCTGTCGATCGCGCAATCGGCCGCGCAGCGCTGCGGCCTGCGCATCAGCCTGCGCAACCGCGACGATCGCAGCGGCCTCGTCGCGCGCATCGAGCCCGCGTAAACACGTCATCCCCGCGCAGGCGAGGACCCAGGGCGCCCGGATGCCCTGAATTCCCGCCTGCGCGGGAATGACGGCAAGTTCATCGACTCGGGCAAGACACATCTTCTTGCTAACCCGCAGCTAAGCAAACGCTAAGCCCCACCTAAAGACCGGCGCCTACAGTTCATTCACGGTTGATGCAGACAACAAGACACCAACCGAAATGTTCATCTCTACACACTGAAAGGTCTCCATCATGAATTCCAAAGCCATCCTCGCCATCGCCGCTTTCGCAGCTCTTGCCGGCACCGCCGCTCGCGCCGACGACATCACCGTCGACAACACGCCCTTCAATTCGGTGAAGACCCGCGCTGAAGTGCAAGCCGAACTGACGCAGTTCCAGAAGTCCGGCGTCAACCCCTGGTCGATCCGCTACAACCAGCTCGCCGGCTTCCAGTCGACCAAGAGCCGCGCACAAGTGCAGGCCGAATACGTCACCGAGCGCAACCAGGTCGCAGCGCTGACGGCTGAAGACAGCGGTTCCGCCTACCTGACGCAAGTCGCAGCTTCGCGCCAAGTGGGCACCACGCTGGCCGGCACGCCCGTCAACGGCCAATGAGCGCAACAAACGCGGGCTCGTCCCGCATCAAAGAAAAACCGCCTCTTGAGGCGGTTTTTCTTTGGCCCTGTGCTCGGAGCGCTGCACTTTGCGTTCTGAGACCTCGCGGCAACGCCGCACACGGCTGGGCCGCGGCGCGATGGCTACGACGTCCGGCATCGCCTGCTTCGCAGGCTCCTGCCGGATACCCCGCGCTGAACGGTCTTGCGGCCCGCGCGGCATAACTCCCTGCGCTTCGCTCCGGTCAGACAGATGCCGCGAGCATGAAACAAGGGGCCGCAAGACCGTCCACCGCGGGCGTCTGGGCTTTACTCGCGCCGCGGCCCAGCCGTGCGCGGCGTTGCAGTGAGATGGTGGCATGCCAGCGGTGGCGTGCTGAAATCCCGGCGGCCGACTAAGCATGGGCAAGCGACCAGTGGCGCGCTCAGAGGGTGGTGCGAAGCTGTGCGTGAGCGGGCTGCGGCGCGAGTAAAGCCCAGGCGACTGGGGTGGGTGGCCCCGCGGCCCAGCATGGCGGCGAGAGCGTGCAAAGCGCGCGTATCGCATCGTGCTAACTCTCAGCTAAGCCAACGCTAAGCCTCGCCTAAATAGCGGCGCCTACAGTTCATTCACGGTTGATGCTGAAGACAAACAAAGACACCAACCGCAAATTTTTTAACCCAGTCTCTCTTCACTCACTTTGAAAGGTTCCATCATGAACACCAAGTCCATCCTCGCCGTCGCCGCTTTCGCCGCCATCGCTTCCACCGGTGCTTACGCCGACGAAGCCGACTCGTCGCAGTTCGCCGTCAAGTTCGAAGGCAACCGCACCCGCGCTGAAGTGATCGCCGAAGCCTCCACCGTGTCGGCCACCCGCAGCACCGAGCCGGCTGGTTCGCGCGTTGCCGCTCCGCTGAAGTCCGGCACCGACGTGAAGGTCGTGCGCGCTCAAGCCGCAGAGGCCGTGCGCCTGGGCCAGATATCTTTCGGCGAAGCCCGCCCGCTGTAAACAGCGCCGCATTCCTCCAGAGAAACAAAAAACGCCCTTCGGGGCGTTTTTTTGTTTTGAGGGCGCAACGAAGCTAGAAGGTGATCGTGAGCACCGCGCCGCGGGCGGGAACCACGGCGGCGTGCAGCGGCTCTGCGGCCTCACGCGCCGCCAGGTCGATGCTGACGGTACCGCTCATGGCAGGCTCGAACGCCGCATGCACAGGCACCAGCTCCAGCGGCAAGGTCAGCGTGTGGGCGTCCCGGATAGCCTGCGCCGCAGTGCCGGAAGACTCCAGCACGAAGGCGGAAAACGGCAGCAGGTCGATGTTCATGGGCTTGGGGCGATTCGGGCGATGTTTAGGGAACCAGCAGGGGCGCGGTAGGCGATATTCTTAGGGCTGGGTGCGTTGAGGTAATGTAACGAGCTGTTTACCCTTCGCCAAGCATCTTGCGCCTTTCCGGCCGTTCAAAGTTGGGCTCGCGTCGACTTTTTCACGAGAAGGCGTCCGGGCTCGTCTCTCGCGTACATTTCCCTGCGCCCGAGGCGGTCTTGAAAACCGCGGCGCCGGCCCCAAGGTCAGGGGCGGTCAAAGCTTTCCTTTTCGTCCGAGAAAAATTGCCATGAGCCAGAAACAAACCCTCTCCTTCCAGGCCGAAGTGGCCCAGCTGCTGCACCTTGTCACCCATTCGCTCTATTCGAACAAGGAGATCTTCCTGCGGGAGTTGATTTCCAATGCCTCCGACGCCTGCGACAAGCTCCGCTTCGAGGCGCTGAACAACACCGGGCTGTATGAAGACGCGCCCAACCTGGAAGTGCGAATCAGCTTCGACAAAGACGCAAAGACGCTCACGATCGCCGACAACGGCATCGGCCTGTCGCAGCAGGAGGCGATCGACAACCTGGGAACCATCGCCAAGAGCGGCACCCGTGAATTCATGAACCGCCTCTCAGGCGACCAGAAGGCCGACGCGCAGCTCATCGGCCAGTTCGGCGTGGGCTTCTATTCAGGCTTCATCGTGGCCGACAAAATCACGGTCGAGTCGCGCCGCGCCGGCCTGCCGCCCGAAGAAGGCGTGCTTTGGGTCAGCACCGGCGCCGGCGACTTCGAAGTCGAAAGCATCGCCCGTCCCGCACGCGGCACCAGCGTGACGTTGCACCTGCGCGAAGACGCGTCGGACTACCTTTCCACCTGGAAGCTCAAATCGATTGTCGGCAAGTACTCCGACCACATCTCGCTGCCCATCCTCATGCAGAAGGAAGAATGGAAAGAGGGCGAGGAAGCATCAGGAGGCCCCGCCGGGGCCACGACGGGCGGCTCCATGGTCGTCACCGACGAGTGGGAGACGGTCAACCAGGCCAGCGCGCTGTGGACGCGGCCCCGCAAGGACATCACCGCCGAGCAGTACCAGGAGTTCTACAAGCAGATCAGCCACGACCACGAAGCGCCGCTGGCCTGGGCGCACAACCGCGTCGAGGGCTCGACCGAGTACATCCAGCTGCTCTACATCCCGTCGCACGCGCCTTTCGACCTCTTCAACCGTGACAAGGTGGCGGGCGTCAAGCTGTACGTCAAGCGCGTCTTCATCATGGACGAGGCCGAATCGCTGCTGCCCGCGTACCTGCGTTTCGTCAAGGGCGTGATCGATTCTTCGGATCTGCCCCTGAACGTGAGCCGCGAACTGCTGCAGGAAAGCCGCGACGTGAAAGCGATTCGCGAAGGCTCGACCAAGCGCGTGCTGGGCATGCTCGAAGAGATGGCCAAAGCCGAGAAGCAGGACGGCGCGTCGGAGGAAGACAAGAGCAAGTACGCGAAGTTCTACGCCGAGTTCGGCGCGGTGCTCAAGGAAGGCCTGGGTGAAGACTTCACCAACCGCGACCGTTTGGCTAGCCTGCTGCGCTTTGCCTCGACCAGTTCCGACACGACGAGCGTTTCGCTGGCGGACTACAAGGCGCGCATGAAGGAAGGCCAGGAGGCCATCTACTACATCACGGCCGACACGCTCGCCGCGGCGAAGAACAGCCCGCAGCTGGAGGTGTTCCGCAAGAAAGGCATCGAAGTCCTGCTGATGACCGATCGCGTGGACGAGTGGGCGCTGAACTACCTGAACGAATTCGACGGCACGCCGCTGCAATCGGTGGCCAAGGGCGCGGTCGACCTGGGCAAGCTGCAGGACGAAGCCGAGAAGAAGGCCGCGGAAGAGGCGGCCGAAGCCTTCAAGCCGGTGCTGGACAGGTTGAAGGAAGCGCTCAAGGACAAGGCGCAGGACGTGCGCATCACCACGCGCCTGGTCGATTCACCCGCTTGCCTGGTGGTGTCGGACCAGGGCATGAGCATGCAACTGGCGCGGATGCTGAAGCAGGCGGGGCAGAAGGCCCCTGAGGTCAAACCGGTGCTGGAGGTGAACCCCGAGCACGCCCTCGTGAAGAAGCTCGAAGGGTCCGATCGCTTCGACGACCTGGCGCACATCCTGTTCGACCAGGCCCTGCTGGCGGAGGGTGGCCTGCCGGAAGACCCCGCTGCCTACGTCCGGCGCGTGAATTCGCTGCTCGCTTAAAAAAAGAAGGGCCCCGTCGGGGCCCTTCTTACAACTGCGGGGATCACAGGCGCACATCACAGGCGCGTAACGCCGAGGATCGTTCCCACCAGCTTGCCATCGACATACAGCGCGCCTTCCGGGGCGCCGCTGTCGCCATACAAGGCGTGGAACTCGACGGTGCCCAGCGGCAGCGCACGTGCGGCGCGCGCGGCACTTTGCCTGAGGGCCAACTGCGTGAGCAGCTTGCTGGCGGCCTGCAAGGCGTCGGCCACGAGGTGAAGCAACGTGGCGCTCAAGGGGCGGGTCGTATCGGTGTCGGCCCAGCTCAAGGTCTTGGTCATTTCTCTTCTCCAGGAGGGCCGCCCCGCGCAGTGTGTGCTGTGGCGGCCCGGGTTTCAGGGGCTGTGGTTTCTCAATCGGCCGAGCTCGCGTCGCAGGGCCTGGGCGGCTTGCTGGCGGACGCCGTGGCCGGCGGTTTCGTGTCGGCCCGCCTGGCGCATGCGCGCCGCTGCGACCAGCGGGTTGCGTGGCTTGCGGGAACTGAGGGTCAAGGCGTTGGTATTCATCGAACGTTCTCCAGGAAAGGGGCCGCAAAAAGCAAAACGGCCCGGGGGCAATGCCACCGGGCCGTTCGCACCGCCTGCAAAAATCAGCAGGCTGGGGTGCGATGCCCCGGGGGGTTGTCGGCTCGCGATACAAAGGACTCATTGCCGCTACGGATACGCGGTGCGCCTGCCACGCACGAGAGGCGGGCGGCAACCAGGGTGATCGAAGGGGCGATGAAGAGCATGTACTGCGGGCTGGGTTGAGGGGATGGGCCTCGTCGACTGCCAAAACCGTCGACTTGCGCAAATGATAAAGAAATGTACTTTTTGCGCAAGTGATATTTATCACTAGACCTGGACGCGGCTGCGCCTGTCGCGTCCAGGCGACAGGGCGCGCGCGGTCAGCGCTTGCGTTTGAGGGGGGCGACGCCGGCCTGGGAGCGCTGCCACACGGCGTGGGCGTCGTCCTCGGCGCTGGGGGCGGGGCTGCGTGTGGCGGGAGCGGGCGCTGCCGGTGGGGCGCCGGTGGCAGCCGGCATCAGCACCTCGCCCAGCAGGTCCAGCAGGCGGGTGCGGGCGCGTTGCGGATGGCGCCGGTAGTAGGTGAGCACCAGCCCGACGATGAAACGCTCGTCGTCGTCCTGGGGCACGGGGCTCTCGCCGGCAGGCGGCGCGGCCGTACGCTGCGCGACTTGCCCGCCTGCGGCCGCGCCGTGGGACACGTCCATCCAGCCGGAAGGCTTGTGGCACAGCACCTCGAACTGGCGCGCCAGCCGTTCGCCGATCTGGCGGGAGCGGCTCTTGATCTGGCTCCAGTAGCTGGGCTGGATCTGCAGTCTTTCGGCGAAGCGCCCCTCCAGCCCGCGCAGGGTGGCGGTGTCGGGGTCTTTGACGGTATTGCGGACGAATTCGTCGAATAACGCCAGTGCGTTGTCCCGCCGGATCTGGGCAACGTCATGCTGGCCTGCTTGCATGGACCGCAATGATAAATCTTTCTGCATCTTGTGGTGCAGATGGCGATGCAATTGATAAAGGCAAGGGCGGCATGGCAAAAGCCGCGTCGCCCTGGGCCGGGGCACTCAAGCGGCGTCGAACCCGCCCTGGCGGCGCAGCGTGGCGCTCTCGTTGCCTGCCAGCAATTCGATCAGCGCCGCGGCTGCCGCCGGCTGTGCGCTGCGGCTGCACACCGCGGCTGTGTAGATGGTCGCCAGCTCGAACTTGTCGGGCAGCACGCCGGCCAGCTTCACGCCCGGCGTGTAGAGGATTTCAGTGACCTGGGTGCAGCCCACCAGGCTGTCGCCCGGCGCCGCCGCCATCTCGCGCATCGCGGTCACGCCGTTCGGGAAGGGCCGCAGGTGGGCCGCCCGCTCCTGGTCGAGGCCCAGCGTGCGCAGAACCTTCATGAAGTGGATGCCCGCAGTGGCCTTTTGCGGATCGGGGAAGTAGATGCCCTCGGCCTTGCGCAACAGGGCTTCGAGTGCCTTGGACGTTTCCACCGGCGGCAACGGCGCGCTCGCCTTCACCGCCACACCGGTTTTCACGCGTCCCAGCGCCCGGGCGCTGTTGGGGCGCATTTGGCCCTTGGACGCCAGTTGGGAAATCTGCTCGCCGGTGAGGATCATCACGTCGCAAGGCTCGCCGGCCAGCAGCTTCTCGCGCATGAGGCCGACGGGACCGAACGTGCCCTCGATCTTGCAACCGTGCCGGGCCGCGAACTGCTCCTGCAGTTGCACGACGAGGCCTTGCGCGGCGCCGCCGCTGAGAACGTGAAGCGTATCCATGTTGTTCGGTACCTTTATTCGACCTTGCCGATCTTCTTGACCACGTCCACCATGCGGCGGACGTCGGCCTGCACGTACTTCTCGAAATCCGGCGTGTCCTGGTACAGCACCGGGCTGCCGGCGTTCAGGATCACGTCCTTGACCTTGGCGTCGTTCGCCGCTGCGCGCGCGGCGGCGCGAAGGCGCTGCGCGACGGGCTCGGGCGTGGCCGCGGGGATGAACAAACCGGACCACTGCGCGTACTCGGCGTCGTAGCCCGCGTCCTTGAGGGAAGGCACGTCGGGCAGCGCGTCGAGCCGGCCGTTACCCCAGTGCGCCAGCACCCGCACCTTGCCTGCCTTCACATGCTGCAGCACCGTGGCCGGACCGGTGGAGACCGCGTCGATCTGGCCGCCGAGCAGCGCGACGATGGCGGGCGCCGCGCCGGTGAAGGGCACGTGCGTCATCTTGATGCCGGCGTTCTGCGCGAGGATTTCCATCGGGACGTGCATCGTGCCGTAGTTGCCGGACGAGCCGTAGTTGATGGCGCCCGGGCGCTTCTTCACGTCTTCCACGAAGTCCTTGACGGTTTTCCACGGCGCATCGGCACGCACCGCCAGCACCGTCGGGTCGGCCGTGAAGCGCGCAATCGGGCGCAGGGCGTTGAAGCTGTACATGGGCGCACGGCCGAGCAGCGCGTCGGCCTCCGGGATCACGCTGAAAGACGACAGCGCCATCAAGACGGTGTAGCCGTCGGCCGGCGCTTTCGCCGCTTGCGCCATGCCGATGCCGCCGCCGGCGCCGCCCTTGTTTTCGATCACCACGGGCTGGCCGAGCTCACGCGACATCGCCTCAGCCACAGGGCGCGCGACGATGTCCGCCAGGCCGCCCGCCGGGAACGGCACGATCATCGTGATGGGCTTGGACGGATAAGGCGTTTGCGCACCGGCGAGCCCGGCCGCGAACAACAAGGCGGAAGCGATGAGCAGGCGGCGATGCATGACGCGAATCTCCTGTGACGAGTGGCCCGAATTTTGGTTAGCATGCTACGTTCGCTACGCCATCGCGAGAGAGTTTTCCCCATGAAGTATTCCCTATGAAGATCGCCGCTTACACCCATCAGGGCCAGCCCGCTGTGGGGCTGGTTTCAGCCGACCTGAAAGAAGTCCGCCCGCTGGACTTGCCTGCTCATCTGCGGGCGTTTGGCGCGCTGCCTGTGATCGAGGCGCTGGCCCGTGGCGAGCCGATGCCGGCGCTGGGCCCGGCCGTGGCGCTGGAGCACATCCAACTCACCGCACCGCTGCCTCGGCCGCGCCGCAACATCTTCTGCGTCGGAAAGAACTATCACGCGCACGCGAAGGAGTTTGCGGGCAGCGGCTTCGACAGCAGCGCGAAGGCGGGCGGCGACATCCCCACCGTACCCATCTATTTCACCAAGGTGCCGGAGTCGGTGATCGGGCCGAACGAACCCATCCTCGTCGTGCCCGAAGTGTCCACGGCGATCGACTACGAAGCAGAGCTCGCAGTAGTGATCGGCACGGGAGGAAAGGGTATCAAGGCCGCGGATGCGATGAAGCACGTGTGGGGCTACACCATCATCAACGACGTGACGGCGCGCGACTGGCAGAGCCGCCACATGCAATGGGTGCTGGGCAAGTCGTTCGACACCTTCTGCCCGATGGGCCCGTGGCTGGTCAGCGCGGACGAGTGCGACGGCACGAAGACCAGCGTGCGCTGCTACGTCAACGGCGAGGAGCGGCAGAACGCGTCGACCACCGACCTGATCTTCGACATCCCGACGCTGATCGAGACGCTGTCGGCCGGCATCACCTTGTACCCCGGCGACGTCATCGCCACCGGCACGCCGGCCGGTGTTGGCATCGGCTTCAAACCGCCGAAGTACATGAAGGCGGGAGATGTGGTGCGGGTGGAGATCGACGGGATCGGGGTGCTGGAGAGCCCGGTTCGCTGACATGCTGGGGCGTCGGTTCGATGTGGCTCCCGCACTGGGCAACTGCTAAGATGTGACGAGTTACGTTGTACGCCGGAGGCTCGCAATGACCCACTCCAGTATCGAAGAACTTGAATCTGCCGCGTTGCAGTTGCCGCAGCCTCAGCGCGCCCAATTGGCCGAGCGGTTGCTTGCGAGCCTGGACGAGGATGACGAGGTTCTCGCTGCGTGGGTGGAACAGGCCGAACTGCGAGCCGATGCGCTGGAAAGCGGGCAGTCCGTCGCTATTCCGATCGATGAGGCCATCGCTCAGGCTCGCGCGGGCCTGCGCCCGTGAACCTTGTCGTTGAAGCGCAGGCGCAGGCCGAGCTCAACGACGCGCGAGACTACTATCTTGAGCACGCATCCGCGAATATCGCGAGAGCGTTCCTGGAGCAATTCGAGCGCGCTGTAAATCTTCTGCGTATGCATCCTGCCCTTGGCACTCCGGTATCGGCTCGATTGCGCAAGTTGCCGCTTCGCCGATTTCCATACTGGTTGATTTATCGGCTTCATGGCGAAACGCTCAGCATCCTGGCCGTCGCGCACCAGCGGCGCCGACCGGGGTATTGGAGTCGGTGGCGTTGAGCGTGGCCGGGCTTCGCATATCTTCGCTAGACAATGAAAATGCGCGATACCGGTAGCTGGCGCTTGGTTGTCGACCCTCCTCCGGCCATTCAGCCAGACCGGAAAATCTGCCTCTGACGCGCGATAGTGCTGACATTGGTTGGCGGGTTCTCTCTCCAACCAATGTCATAGCTCCCTCTCTCACCCTGGATAGCTACAGTCAGTCCGTCAGCCCCTGCACAGCCTCCGGCGGGAAAGAAAATTCGCAATGGTTGTCGAACTCCACGACGATCTTGTGACTGCGGGCGTTGAACTTGGCCGCAATCGCCAATGGCGTGTCTGAATCCCTGCGTCGCCCGCGTGCACTGGCTTCTCGAGCCTGGGCTTGCGAAATCCTGCTGGTCATACCCATTCTGTAAAAAGTCCACCAAGCCCTACACCACCAGCGCCGGCTCTTCCATCGCCTCGATCTGCTCCTCCAGCATCAGCACCTGGCCCTGCCAGTAGTCGCTGCTGCCGAACCACGGGAAGTTGATCGGAAAGATCGGGTCGTCCCAACGCCGCGCGAGCCATGCGCTGTAGTGGATCAGACGCAGCGTACGCAGCGGTTCGATCAGCGCGAGTTCCGCGCGGTCGAACTCGCGCATCTGTTCGTAGCCGTCGACCAGCGCGCCGAGTTGCCGTTGTCGTTGCGCCCGGTCGCCGGACAGCAGCATCCACAGGTCCTGCACCGCCGGCCCGGTGCGCGCGTCGTCGAGGTCGACGAAGTGCGGCCCCGCATCGGGCGTCCACAAGATGTTGCCGGGGTGGCAGTCCCCGTGCAGGCGGATCATCTTGATGTCGCGGTCCACGCGGTTGCCCAGCACGGTGTCGGCGATCATGCCCAGCGCCTTTTCACACTGCCTTTCCCATGCCGATTGCACGTCGAGCGGAATCATGTGGTGTTGCAGGAGCCAGTCGCGCGGCTCGACGCCGAAGGTCTTGAGGTCGAGCGCCGGGCGCGTTTCGAATGGCTTCGTTCTGCCCACCATGTGGATGCGCGCCAGGAAGCGGCCGATCCATTCCAGCACTTCCGTGTCGTCCAGTTCCGGCGCGCGGCCGCCGCGGCGCGGGCTCACGCTGAAGGCGAAGCCCTCGTGATGGTGCAGCGTCGCGCCATTCAATACCAGCGGCGCGACGGCGGGTACTTCGGCCGCCGCCAGCTCGGCGGAGAAGGCATGCTCTTCGAGGATCTGGGCTTCGCTCCAGCGGCCGGGCCGGTAGAACTTGGCGACCACCGCGCTGTGGCCTTCGACGGGTTCTTCCAGGTGCGCCTGGTAGACACGGTTTTCGTAGGAGCTCAGCGCCAGCAGGCGGCCGTCGCCGTGCAGGCCGACCGAGGCCAGCGCGTCCATGACCGCGTCAGGCGTGAGTGTTTGATAGGGGTGGGCCGTCGACATTCGGCATTGTCGCCTCTGGCTGCACGGTTACATCCGCGGCGCCGCTTCCCAGCCGGTCGAACGGCAGGCGCTGCTTGACCAGCATCACGCTGCAGGGCGCATCCATGGCAACGCGCACGGGCACGGTGGTAATGAGCCGCTGCAACTTCAGCCCATGCGTCGCCGCGCCGAGGATCATCAGACTGACGTCGTTGGCGCGCGAATAGCTCAGCAAAGCGGCCGCGACATCGCCGGACTCGAGCACGTGGAACGAGACCGGATGGGTCTGCAACTCCAGGCCTTGCGCCCACTGCCGGAGCCTATCCAGCTGGGAGCGGTGCACCTCCGTCTCGCTGATGCGCGAATCGGTGGCGTCGGTGTCGCCGGGGGCGATGACGGTCACGCAAGCCAGGCGCGCGCCCGGCCGCAGGCCCAGCGAACGCCCGGTGGCGCTGCGCAGGGAAAACAGCGTCGCGTCGGTCGCGTCCCGCCACGGCACCGCCACCATCACGATCGGAGCCTGCTCGATTTGCGCGGACGGCAGGGGGCTGGGCTGGTAGTGGAGACCGGCGGCTCTGAACCAGCGCTTGAGGTGGACTCGCCAGGACGTTCGAGTGGTGCGCTCGCCCCGCGCACCCACGAGCACCTGGTCCGGGTACGCGAGGTCGAACGCCAGCTGCGCGGCGGAACCGTAGCGCCGGCCGGCTTCGGGCTCCAGGCAGCGCAGGATGACCTCCTGCAGCCAGGCAGGGATTTGCGGGTCGTGCGCGCGCGGCGGCGCCGGGTCCATCCACAGACGCTGGCGCAGGCCACCGCGCGTTTCCGGATGGCCGAAGGGCAGCTCGCCGGTCGCCAGCTCGTAGAGCATCACGCCGATGGCGAACACGTCGCTGCGCGGGTCGCCGCGCACGCCCACCACCTGCTCCGGCGCGATCCACGGCGGCGAGCCGATGGCGACCCGCATCTCTTCGGCCAGCAGGTCCGGATAGTGGGCATGCCAGCTCAGGCCGAAGTCCAGCAGCACCGCGCTGCCGTCGGGCCGGATCATCACGTTGCCGGGCTTCAAGTCCAGGTGCACGGCGTCCTGCTCGTGCAGGCTGTGCGCGGCCGTGGCCATGGCCGCTCCGAGCCGTGCGATCTCCCGCGCATCGGGACGCCGCCGTTCCAACGTCGCGCGGTCGAGCCGATGCTGCAAAGGCTCGCCATCGATGTGCTCCATCACGAGGTAGGGCAGCCGCGCGAGATCGCCCGCGGCGACGAATCTGGGCACGTGCGGCCCGGCGAGTACCTGCAGCAACTGGTACTCGACTTCGAAGCTCACGATGTTTTCGGCGCCGTCGCCGGGCGTCATGCGCGGCACCTTCATCACCATCGGGAACGCGGCCGCGCGCGCGGGATCGGCGTAAGTCACTGCATAGATATGCGCCATCCCCCCGGCATGCAGGCAGTCGCCAACGAGGAATCCGTCGATGCGGGTGCTGGGTTCCAGCAGCTTCATCGTGTCAGGTTCCCTCGGCCAGCCGCGCCGCATCGGCCTCGGGCAGGCCGGCGGCACGGATGGCGCGCGCGGCGGCCGCGTGGTCGTAAGGCACTCGCAGGAAAGTGAGCGTCAGCGCCGCGGCGTCGAACAGCGCATACATCGCGTCGCTGCGGCCGTCGCGGGGCTGGCCGGTCGAGCCCACGGTGGCCAGCCAGCGCCGATGGCGCTGCACCGGTATCGCGATGCCGGGCGTCGGCTCGAACGGCATGGCCTTGCCCGAGGCGCCGCGATAGAAAAGCCGCTGTTCATGCACGTGGCCGCCGAACACGTGGGTCGCACCCCCCGCGTGGTCGAGGCTGTCGCCCGCGCGCCGGGCGTCCACCACGTAGGTCCACTTCGCCGGGTCATGCGTGCTGGCGTGTACCAGCAGGATGAAGTCCTGGCGCAGCGTGAGCGGGAGCGCCGAGAGGAAATCGCGTTGTGCGGCGGTGAGCTGCGTCGCCGTCCAAGCGGCACCGGCTTGGTCGGCGCGGTCGCTGCCCGGGGTCGGTGCCAACGCGGCGTCGTCATGGTTTCCGCGCACCACCCATGCGCCTTGCGCCGCCATCTCCATCACGGTGTTCATCACCGGACCCGGATCGCCGCCATAGCCCACGAGGTCCCCGAGAAAAGCGTACTGGTCCGCGCCGCGAGTCCGTGCATCGGCCAGGCATGCGTCGAGCGCTTGCCGGTTCGCGTGCAGGTCGGACAGGAGGGCGAGTTTCACAAAGCGATTCGGTCGAGCTTCCCATCATCCGCCGTCGGCCTCGCTGGGCACCGGCCGGCGGGCGCTACCGGTTGATGAAGATCAAACGAAGCACAGGATGTGCCCAACACGCGGGTCGCCTCGACCGGCCAGTACCTGGCCATACGCTTGCGCCACTTCCTCCGCGCCACGATGCTGCTGCACACTCAGCCAGGGTTGCTGCGCATCGGTGGCGCGGGCGCTGAACGCGTGCCAGGCCGTAACCAGTTTTTTGCCGAGTTCCGCCGGGCCCCAGTCGGCCTGGCGCTTCTTGATCTGTGCCGGAGCGAAAAACAAGGTCGCGCGCGGGCCGGGCAAATCCTTCCCGCCACCCAGCTGCTCCACGTGCGTGCCGCCGATCGAGCAGCTGTATTTCAGGTTGGCGAAGCGGGTGTGGATTCGCTTGCGCAAGTCGGCGTTGCCTGCGAAGTCGATGTACACGCACTCTGCGTCGGCGGCCACCTGGTCGAGTTCCTCGTAGGTCAGGACGTGGCTGTAGCAGCCCAGGCTTTCGCAGAAGGCCTTGTTGCCGGCCGACGTGAGGCCGACGACTTCGATGCCCGGGCGCTGGATGAGCTGGAAGGCTGTGCCATAGGCCGTCTTGCTCGAAGCGCTGGACAGCAGCGCGATGTCGGCACCGAAGAAATCGTTGTCGGCGAAGAAATCGTCGATCAGCCAGGAGGTGACGAACAGCGGGCGCAGCAAGGCCTGCACGTCTTCCGTGGCGGGGTTGTAGAACGGGTCGGCGGTGGTGCGCAGGTAATGGTTGTAGACGGCATGCAGGGCAGCGCGGTGCGGTGCCGCGTCGCTGAAGCCGGCGGCTGAAAGCCGGCCGGGCTGCAGCACCGCCTCGTTCGCCATGGGCCAGTAGCCGTAGAGGCGCTCGCCCACGGCCACGCCCGGGTGCAGCGATTGCAGCACGGTGCCGAAGCCCCACACCGGCACGATGCCCCAGCCTGCCTCCCCCGTGGGGAAGAACTGCCAGTAGTTCATCGCGTCGCCGAACGCGGCATAGGTGATGTTGTTGGACGTCAGCGCGAAGGAGTCGACGCGCACACGGATCTGGCCGTCAGTCAGGGGTGCGGGCTCGCGCGTGTCGATGCGTGTGGTGCCCAGCTGGTCCTGGCGCACGAGGAGGGTGGTGGTGCTCATCGACGAACCCTAAACGAAACGGCCCGCCGGTTCAACACCGGCGGGCCGCGTATGTGACTCCCCCCCGAAGCGGCTGCGCCGCCTCCCCCTCAGGGGGCGCCACCAGCGGCCCGGCGAAGCCGGTTCCGCGGTGGCCCGTGACGGGACTGCCTGGGTTAGACGAGCGTAACAGCGACGGCGATGTTGCCGCGGGTGGCGTTGGAGTACGGGCACACCTTGTGGGCGGCGTCGATGAGGCCCTGCGCGGCGGCGCGCTCCATGCCGGGCAGCGTGACGTTCAGGCGGGCGGCGATGCCGTAGACGGCGCCGACCGGGCCCAGGTCGACTTCAGCGTCGACGGCCAGGTCGGCCGGCAGCGTGATCTTCATCTTGCCGGCGACGGCCTTCATCGCGCCGATGAAACAGGCGGAGTAGCCGGCCGCGAACAGTTGCTCGGGGTTGGTACCGCTGCCGCCCATGCCGGGGGGCGAGAGCTTGATGTCAAGCTTGCCGTCGTCGGTGCGCGAGGCGCCGTCACGGCCGCCGGTCGTGTGGGCCTTGGCGGTGTAGAGGACTTTGTCGAGTTGCGTGGTCATGGTGGCTCCTTGAGTTCAGGTTGAGAAAAAGGGTTGGGATAAACAGGGGAATCAGCCGGCGAGCTGCGTGCGCAAGTCGCGCAGACGCTCCTTGAGCTGCATCAGCTCGCCGATGGAACATTGGCTCGCGGCACGGATGCAGCCGGGGATCTTTTCTGCGCGCGCCTTGAGCTTGCGGCCCTGGGCCGTGAGCGTGACGTGCACGCGCCGCTCGTCTTCCACGGCGCGGATGCGGGCCACGAAGCCCATCGCCTCCAGGCGCTTGAGCAGCGGCGTCAGCGTGCCGGAGTCGAGAAACAGGCGCTCGCCCAGCTCGGACACCATCACGCCGTCACGCTCCCACAGCACCAGCATGGCGAGGTACTGCGGGTACGTCAGCCCCAACTCTTCGAGCAGCGGCTTGTACAACTTGGTCATGGCCAACGACGTGGAGTACAGGGCAAAGCACAGCTGGTTGTCCAGCAGCAGGGCCTGGTCGGGGTCGTATTTTTGCGGCATGGCTGAATTGTAGCGTCAAATTCAATTGTGTGCAATTTAATTGCCAGGCACCGCTTGTCGCGGGAGGAGGGTGAGGCTTTTGTGTCGTCAGCGACCGGCGAAACGCGCAGGCCGTTTTTCCACGAACGACCGGACGCCCTCGGCCGCGTCCTCGCTGTTGGCGAGGCGCTGCTGGACATCGATGAAATCGCCCATCGCCGCGAGCGGCCCTTGTTCGACCGCCTTGAGTGCGTTCAGCCGCGTGGCCGTCACCGCCAGCGGCGCTTGTTCTGCAATGGCCTGCGCAATGCGCAGCGCTTCATCCAGCTCGTGTCCGGCGGGCACCACGCGCTGCACGAAGTTCAGGCGCAGGGCCTCGCCGCTGCCGAACTCGTCGCCGGTCAGCAAGTGCAGCATCGCGTTGCCCAGCCCGGCACGCTCGGCCATGCGCAGCGTCGCGCCGCCGGTGGCCATGATCCCGCGCTTGACCTCCAGCTGCGAGAACCTGCAGTCGTCGGCGGCCACCACGATGTCCGCCGCCAGCATCAGCTCGATGCCCAGCGTGTACGTGATGCCCTTGACGGCCACCACCATGGGCTTGGTGCGGCGCCGGTAGCCGGGCGTGCCCAGGTCGGTCGGCTCGACCAACCCCAATGGAATCGCCTTCTCGCCGCGCTGCATCAGCGGCGCGATGGTCGGCAGGTCCAGGCCCGCGGTGAAATGCTTGCCGAAAGCGTGCAGCACGCCCACACGGAGTTCCTCGTCGTCGTCGAGCCGTGTGTACGCCTCACCCAGTTCGCGAAACATGCGCGGGGTGAAGCCGTTCAACTTGGCGGGGCGGTTGATGCCGATCAGCAGCAGCGTACCGCGCCGCTCGGTGGTGATGGTGCCTTCCGGCGGCGGGGTCTCGGGGTTCATGGCGTCAGGAGAAGTGCAGGTTGGAAATGCGGATCCAGGGCAGCAACAGGCCGCCGGTGTCGATGCGCTCGCGGCTCACGCCGGCGATGTCGCGCAGCATCCGCGCCATGTTGCCCGTGACCATGCACTCCGACAGGGCCGCGCCGACCGCGCCATCGCGGATGACGAAGCTGTTCTTGATCACCCCGGAAAAGTCACCGTTCGCGGCCGGGTTCCCCATCGAGAACTGACCCACCACGGCGCCGCGATGAACACCGGCCACCAGCTGCTCACGCGGTGTCTCGCCGGCGGCGATCTCCCAGCCGGAGGCGGCCGTCGCGACGTGAGGCAGACCCGTCTTTCTGCTGCCGTACAGGCTGGGCGTCAGCGTCTGAAGGACGCCGTTGCGCACCACGTCGACCGACGGCGCGATGAAACCGTCTGGCGATACCGGCGCCACGCCGGGCGCGTCGAACCTGCTGCGCAGCGAAAGCAGGGGCGCTGCAATCGCCTGGCCGACGCTTTCGCGGAACAATGAACTGCCCGCGATCAGCTGAACGTCGCCCAACTGTCCCTGCAGCCAGCCCAGCAGCGATGCGACAGCGTGCGGCGACAGGACGACGTCGCCCACGAACTTCTCACCGAGCGGGCGCGCATGGATCTGGTGCTCGGTCTCGCGCATCATCTCGCCGATGCCGAAATGCGCGTGGGCCGGCCCGATCTGCAGGTCGTCCGCCGCGCCATAGGCATAGTTGAGCGAGCTCACGGCTTTGCCTTCGCGGGCGCCGCCTTCCACCATCATTCCGTACCAGCCCACGCTGCCGCCCAGCGCGCTGCCGCCGGTGGTGAGCGTCTGCCACTGGTAGAGCGTGTGTTTGGCATCTGCCGCTTCGATCGTCATCTTCGGCGTTTCGCGCACGCGAAACTCGAGCAGTTCGCTCATCTTGCCCGCCAGCAGGTCCAGCTGCGGCTCCTGCGGGCCTTTGACGATGCGCTTGCTCTGGCCGGACGAGACCGCGTTTGCCGGGTCCTGAGGCGCGGAGGCCGCATCGGCGAATAGCCCGGCGATGCGTATGCGCACTGCCTCCGGGTCCAGGTCGGCCACTTCGGTGCTCGCCATGCGACCATGGACGATGCCCATCAGCGAGAGCTTGCGCGAATCGGTGCTGCGCAAGAGGCTGGGCTCGTTGTGGTTGACGTTCAGCTCGTTGAGCTGGGTGTGGCCCGCGGTGACCTGGGCCTGCTCGAACCCGGCGGCGCGCATCTGCGCCAACGCCTGCTCGGCGACGTCGTGAAGGGACGGGGCTTGCATCATTCGCCTCCCAGATGGGCGCGCACGCGCAGCGCCGGGCCGCCCATGGAAACGACCATGGGCTGCTTCTTGCCGCAGTAGCCGGAGCAGTTCCACGACATGTCGTCGGAGACAGCGTCGGCGGACTGCAGCACCTTGATCGCGGAGCCCGACATCGTGGTGTCGCGGATGGCGCGGCCCAATTTGCCGCCCTTGATCTCGTAGGCGAGCGGGATGCCGAACATGAATTCGGTGGTGGAGTCGGCCTGACCGTTGGCCGTCTTCATCAGGTAGTAGCCGTCGTCGACCTCGGAGATCATCTCGGCCAGCTTGCGCGTGCCCGGCAGGATGACGGTGTTGCGCATGCGCACGAGGGGCTCGTCGGTCGGCGCGTAGGCTCGCGCGCTGCCGGTGGGCTGCAAGCCCAGGCGCTGCGCCGTTTCGCGGCTGCTCATGAAGTCGGTGAGAACGCCGTCCTTGATCAGCACCGCGTCGCGCGCGGGCGTGCCTTCGTCGTCGCAGTAGACCGGGATCATCGCTTCCTGCCCGTTGAAGGTGTGCGCCACATCGATCATGCTGACCAGCTCGCTGGCGATGCGCTGCCCGACGAGGTCCCCCGTCACGGCGCCGCCCAGCACGATGTCGGCTTCGCACGGATGGCCCATGGCCTCATGGGCAAGAATGCCCGCGAGCTCCGGGGCCAGCACGATGGTGTGCTGGCCGCCGCGTGCGGCGACGGCGTGACGCTTGGCCTGCAGGTGGCCGTGCAGTTCGTCGAGCCAGCCGGCCAGCGCCTCGACCGAGAGATCCAGGTCCGCCAGGCTGCCCTTGGCCGAGATCGGTTCGGACAGCTCCACCGGCGTGCCGCTGTCGCCGATGGCGGTGAACGTCACTGCGCAGGCAGCGCGCTGGATGCTGTTGAGCACGTCGCTGCCGGTGCTGGTGGACACCCATTTGCTGTGGTGCTCGTCCTGCATCCCGATGCGCACGGACACGAGTTCCGGATAGCGCTGCTTGCACCAGACCTGGATGGCCGTCATGCGGTCCACGCAATCGGCCTGGCTGAGGGCCGGGCGGCCGCGAAAGACATGCTCGCCGCGGTAAGTGCCGCCGGGCAGGGGCCGCGTGTCTTTTGCGCCGAACCGGGCCATCGTCTGGGCGTTCTGGCCGGCCTGCGCCTTCATGCGTTCGACACTGGCGCCGCTCGTGTCGTTGGTGGACGCAAAGCCCCAATAGCCGGCGCGGTAGGTGCGCGCACTGGCGCCTGCTTCGGTGGTCTGCGAGTTGAGGGTGAGGTTGCCGTCCACCATGAGGATGCGGCGCTTGCGCAGCTCGTGGCGGCGCGTTTCGGTGTAGTCCATGGGTGCTCCCTGATTTGGGAGCTCCATTAAATCAAAAGCCGGGAACTCATCAATGCGAGTCAGAACACCGATTCGGCGGGCTCCGTCCGCAGGTCGAGCACGTCGTCGAGCACCTCGTCCAGCAGCATCAGGTCGCGGTAGACGCCCAGCCCAAGCAGTGGCGGGCCGCTGCTGGCCTTGCGCACGTCGTTCTCGCCCAGCATCCAGCGCAGCACGAACATGCGTGACTCGCGGTAGGGCCAAATCTGCTCCAGCTCGGCGGACAGGTGCGGGTCGGCCAGCAGCTCGCTGCTTCTTGTCGACGGCTCTTCCCACACCGGCGCTGTCTGGCCGAAGCGCTGCCTGAAGGCCACTCGCGCGACGTCCCACTCGCTCTTGCGATCGAGCTGTTTGTACAACTCGAGCAACTCCAGGAAGACCCAGGGGCTCGTGTAGCGGAAATCGACCAGGTGCTCTTGCAGCAGCAGCACCGCCGCGACGTAGTCGCCGCGCTTGCGCCGCCGCTTCAGCTTGCCGTCGAGCTGGTGCAGGTCGATCAACGTGGCCTCGCGCCGCGAGATCGTTTCGCCGATTGCCGTCACATAAATGGCGCGTGCGGCCTCCGCCGGGTTCGGGCTGTCGGGCAGGATCTGGCTGAGGCCCCCGGCGGTCGTCATGATGGATGCGCCGGGGGGTTGAACATCGGCCCACAGCACCGAGTCCTTCTCGGTCTCCAGCAGACGCCGGCGCCTGCGTTCGACCAGCCATCCGAACGTCGCGGCGGCGGCTGCGCCGAACAGCAACCAGCTGCTGGTCGATGTCGCCGTACCCCTGGTCACCATGCCATTCGGCGGCGGCTGCTTGCCCGCGGCCGCCGATGCGGCTGGCGCCGGCCCGTCCACTTGCTGCACCGGTATCCACGCCAGCTCACGCGAGGGCCGCAGCGCCAGCGGCTCGCCTTCCTCCGGCAGGCCGACGGGGTCCACTGACGTGACGCCGGTGGTGGTCATGAGGGTTGCGATCGGCTCGTGGCGCCGCAGCGCCGCTCAGTAGGTGTACACGCCTCGCCCGCTCTTGCGGCCCAGGTGGCCGGCGGCCACCATTTCCTTGAGCAGCGGGCATGGGCGGTACTTGGAGTCGCCGTATTCGGTGAGATAGACCTGCATCACCGCCAGGCACACATCGAGGCCGATCATGTCGGCCAGCGCCAGCGGGCCGATCGGCTGGTTGCATCCCAGCTTCATGCCGGCATCGATGTCCTCGGCCGTCGCGAGGCCTTCGGACAACACGAAAAATGCCTCGTTGATCATCGGCACCAGGATGCGGTTGACGACGAAGCCGGGCGCATTCTTCACCGTGATGGGCGTCTTGCCCAGCGCCAGCGCCAACGCCTTCACGGCGTCGTGCGCGGTGTCGCTGGTTTGCAGGCCGCGGATGATCTCCACCAGCGCCATCATCGGCACCGGGTTGAAGAAGTGCATGCCGATGAACTGCTCTGGACGCGAGGTGGCCGCGGCCAGTTGCGTGATCGAGATCGACGAGGTGTTGGACGCGAGGATCACATCAGGCGCCAGGATCGAATCGACCTGCTTCAAGATCTTGACCTTGAGCTCGTGGTTCTCGGTCGCGGCTTCGATCACGATCTGTGCGGCCTTGAGGTCGTCGTAATTCGTGCTGCCTTTGATACGCGCTACCGCCGCGTCCTTGTCCGCCGCGCTCAGCTTGTCTTTCTTGACCAGCCGGTCCAGGCTGCCGGACACGGTGGCCAAACCCTTGCCGACCGCGGCGTCGCTGATGTCGACCATCACGGCCCGCAACCCGGCCACGGCGCACACCTGCGCGATGCCGTTGCCCATGGTGCCCGCGCCAATGATGCCCACAGTTTGAATACCCATTGCTTTTCTCTTTCGTAAGACAGCCCGCAATGGTACAAGCAGCCTGCCCACGTCGCTACTTTCGTTGTAAGGTGTCGGCATTGATTAGAGGTGTGAGATGGCAGACCAATTCGACTACGTCATCGTGGGCGGCGGCTCCGCGGGCTGCGTTCTGGCGGGGCGCCTCAGCGAGGACCCGGGCGTGAAGGTGGCGTTGCTGGAGGCCGGCCCGCCCGATCGCAACGTTCTGATCCACTGCCCGGCGGGCCTGGCGGTGCTCGCCAAGAACGGCGAGGCCAACTGGGCTTTCCAGACCGTGCCGCAGCCTGGCCTCAACGGCAGACGCGGTTACCAGCCGCGCGGCAAGGTGCTGGGCGGATCGAGCTCGGTCAATGCCATGATCTACGCGCGCGGCCACCGCAGCGACTACGACAGCTGGGCGGCAGAAGGCAACTCCGGCTGGGCGTGGAGCGACGTGCTGCCGTACTTCAAGCGGGCCGAGCACAACGAGCGTGGTGCCGACGACTTCCACGGCACCGGCGGCCCGCTCAACGTGATGGACCTGCGCAGCCCGAACCGCTTCGGCCCGCTGTTCATCGAAGCGGCCGTGCAGGCCGGCTATCCACGCAACGACGACTTCAACGGCGCGCACCAACAGGGCGTCGGCATGTACCAGGTGACGCACAAGAACGGCGAGCGCTTTTCCGCGGCCAAGGCGTACCTCACGCCCCATCTGGGACGGCCCAACCTGCAGGTGATCACCGGCGCCCACACCACGCGCATCCTCATGGACGGCAAGCGCGCCACCGGCGTTGAATACCACCAAGGTGGCCAGGTCAAGCAGGTGAAGGCGGCACGCGAAGTGCTGCTCTCCGCCGGCGCGCTGATGTCGCCGCAGATCCTCATGCACTCGGGCATCGGCCCCGCTGCGCACCTGCAGAGCAAGGGCGTCTCGGTGCTGCACGACCTGGCGGGGGTCGGCCGCAACCTGCACGACCACGTCGACGTGGTGCAGGTCGTCGACGCGCCCGCACTGAAGGATTTGTTCGGACTCTCAGCGGCAGGCGTCGTGCGCGTCGTCAAAGGCATTTTCGAGTGGCGGAAGCACCGCAGCGGCATGCTCACCACCAACTTCGCCGAAGCCGGCGGGTTCATCAAGAGCAGCGCGGCCGAGCCGGTGCCTGATCTGCAATTGCACTTCGTCATCGGCAAACTGGTAGACCATGGCCGCAAGACGGTGTTCGGGCACGGCTACTCTTGCCACGTGTGCCTGTTGCGACCGGCCAGTCGCGGCAGCGTGCAGCTGGCCGGCAACGACCCGATGGCCGCGCCGCTCATCGACCCGAATTTCCTGGGCGAACAAGCCGACGCACAGCGCCTGGTGGACGGCTTCAAGATCATGCGCAACATCCTTCAGCAGCCCGCACTCGCAGGCTACGGCGGGCGCGAGCTGCCCGCGTCGGCAAACGCGCGCAGCGACGCTGAGATCGAGCAGTTCGTCCGTGACCGCGCCGACACGATCTACCACCCTGTTGGCAGCTGCCGCATGGGCAGCGGCGAAGGCGCCGTCGTCGATGCACAGTTGCGAGTGCACGGTATTGCCGGGCTGCGCGTGGTGGACGCGTCCATCATGCCCAGCATCGTCGGTGGCAACACCAACGCGCCGACCATCATGATCGCCGAGAAGGCCGCGGACATGATCAAGGCCGCCGCCGTGCGTGAGCGTGAAGCAGTTCACAACTACGCGCCCGCCGACGCCGCCGCCGGGGAATTTAAGGAGTCTTTAGGGATTGCTTAAGCAATTCTTAGCGG
The DNA here is from genome assembly GCF_003797765.1 of Ramlibacter sp. WS9. Lineage (GTDB taxonomy): Bacteria > Pseudomonadota > Gammaproteobacteria > Burkholderiales > Burkholderiaceae_C > Ramlibacter. The sequence goes on from NZ_RKMB01000001.1 coordinate 257,222, forward strand.
CGCGCGCCGCCTCGCGTTTCTAGACTTCGCTGCATGGTTCGGTGCACGGTGCACCGGCCTTCATCCGAAGAAAGAAACGCAAATGAAGAACGATTCCAACGAAGTGCGACAGGTTGCCGCTGTACAGGCGCAACACACGACGGAGCAGCACACTACGCAGCCGCAGAACACGGCGCAGGCCCCCCGCGTCGACATGTACGGCGGCATCCACAAGGCGCTGCGCGCCCTGATGGCCGATACGCTGCTCGCCGTGGGCCGCATGGACGCCGAGGACGATCTCGAGCTCGCGCAAGTCACCGAGCGGGTGCTCGCGCTGCTCGATTCCTGCGCTTCGCACCTGAAGCATGAAAACGAATTCGTGCACGCGGCCATCGAGGCGCGCGCTCCAGGCGCGAGCGAGCGTATCGCGCACGAGCACGATGAGCACGAAAAGCACATCGCTTCATTGGCCGACGCGGTCGTTGCATTGCGCGGGTGCGCGGCCGAACAACGTGCGATGAGCGCACTGGAGCTCTACCGCGCCCTCTCGCTCTTCATTGCCGAGAACTACCAGCACATGCACATCGAAGAGACCGCGCACAACGCCGTGCTGTGGGCGCGCTACACCGATGCCGAATTGATGGAGATCCACGATCGGCTTGTCGCCTCGATCCCGCCCGCGGAAATGATGGAGATCGCGCGCTGGATGATCCCGTTCATGAACCCGGCCGAGCGAGCCGGTATGCTGGGCGGCATGAAGCAGCAGGCGCCCGCGCCCGCATTTCAGGCCGTGCTGGACACCGTGCGGCCGCACCTGACGGAACGAGAGTGGGTGAAGTTGGCGCGGGCGCTGGACCTGCCGGCGGTGGCTGGCCTGGTTGCCTGAGAGTCTGTCATCCATGCACCCGGAAATCCCTCGGTGCTGTTAGGCCGCGCGCGGCAACGCCGTGCATGGCCGGGCCGCGGCGCGATGGCTACGGCGTCCGGCATCCCTTGCTGTCGCAAGCTCCTGCCGGAGTCCCCGCGCTGAACGGTCTTGCGGCCCTGCGCAAAACAACTCACTTCGCTTTGCTCCGTTCAAACAAGTTTTGCGAGCATGAAACGGTCGCGTCGCAAGCGACGCTGGGCCGCAAGACCATTCACCGCGGGCGCCTGTGCTTTATTCGCGCCGCGACCCGGCCATGCACGGCGTTGCGGTGAGGCCGTCGGGTGCCGCCGGTGAGGCGCGGTGTTGTGATGAGGCCGTCAAGTGCCGCGGTGATGCACGGTCTTGTGACGAAGCATGAAGCGTCGGGACCCACTCGTGGATCACCTCGATGGTGATGCGAAGCTGTGCGTGGGCGGGCTGTGGCGCGAATAAAGCACAGGCGCTTGCGGCGGGCGACCCCGCGACCGTCTCATGCTCGCGAAAACTGTTTGACCGCAGCGAAGCGCAGGGAGTTTTTTCGCGCGGGTCGTGGGGTCTCCCGGCGCAAGGAATTCGGCAGGAGCTTGCGACAGCAAGCGATGCCGAACGCCGTAGCCATCGCGCCGCAGCCCGCCCACGCACAGATTCGCCGGCGCGGCCCACGAACACAAAGACAGAAGTCATGGATTGCGGATCAAGCGAAGCCCGCACTGACAGTCAAGCCAATCACTGAGCTTCAGCAAGCTCGATCGGGCGCTGCACTTCCAGGCGGAACCGGCCGCGGCCGGTCTTCTCGATCCGGATGTGCGGTCCATGTTCTACCAACCGGCGGCGCAGCAACACCAGGCGTGCTTCAAGATTGTCGGCGACGTCCGGCAGCGGGATCGATGCATCCAGCCGCAGCTCGCGATTGGAGAATTCCGTTCGGCCGTGCTGCACGTAATCCTTGAGCAGCTTCCACAAGATGGCCCCGGCCACGCCCTTGATCAGGTAGGCGTCGCCGATGAACACGCTGTCGTTGATGGGGAAATGCCGCACCTGCAGCGCCCGTTCGGGCTGAGCTTGCTGAAGCTCCTGGACCGGCTCAGGGCGAACGGGGGCATCTGCAGTCGCGTCCGGCGCTTCGGTGCCCGCGTGCATCAGGTCGATGGCCGCGCCCAGGTGGCCCGCCATCGCAACCAGCATGTCCTCGTCCTCGAAGCCGAACTGCATATCGCGCGGGCTCTCGACGAAAAGCACACCCAACAACTTCCCCGCGGACAGCACCGGCACCGCAAGCTGGCTATGCGGTTCCGCGAGACCGGGGTAGGGGATTTCGGTAATGGCTTCGATGTCGGGCACGTTGGCCTCGAAGCTGCTGCGGATGGCCTGGCTGTACAAGTAGGCATTGGCCATGTGCATGATGCGCACCGGCGTCCGTTCGCGCGCGGCAACGCCGATCACGCCTTGACCCATGCCGACTTCCGAGCCGACGCCGGAGGTGGCATAACCGCAACTCGCCACGGTGTAGAGCCGTTCGGCCGCGCTGTCGTGCATCAGCACCATGGCGTGCTGCACGCCCATGAAGTCGGACAGCGTGGCCAGCACGGCGCTGAGCGCTTCGTCCAGCGAGGTGCAGCGCGCCAGCCGTTCGCTGCAGCGGCGCACGGCCGTGAGCATGCCGCTGCGCGGCGGCGGGGCGGGCATCGGATCGCCTTCGACAGCCTCGATCAGCGCCACCTCGTAGACATCGGAGCCGAGCAGGCGGAACACGCCCTGCATGCCGGTGTGCGACGCGATGCCGGCGAGCTGCGCCTTCATGCCCTCGAAGAGCGGCCCTTCGGTCTCGGTGCGCAGGTAGCGGATGTTCAGGCGGAAGTACCCCGCGGTGTGTGGGTGGATCAGCAGCACCGTGGCGTACGGATTGGCCAGTATGTTCTGGCGGGTCTTGTTGAAGAACTGGAACGACAGTGCGACGTGCCGCTCGTCGACGTAGTACACCTGCGAGATGTAGGCCACGTTCGGCATGCCGTCCGCGCCGCAGGTGGACATCACCGCCGGGATCGCGCCCTCCAGGCACAGGCGAATGTCGCCCAGCTGCGCGGTCTTCATGCGCCACCGCCAGACAGCCGGGTCCCGGCTCTGGGACCGGGCGTTTGGTCATAGGCCAGCTCGGGCTCGAAGGTGACGGCCACAACGTCTTCGAGGCGGTGCGCCAGCATGGCGCGCGGCACCTCCGGCGGATAGCCGACCAGCTGGATTTCGTGTTCCATGGATGCGAGGTAGCGCGCCAGCACCGGCGCGTCGGCCGCCTCGGCATCGCGCAGCGTGGCGCGCGTGGCCTTGACCTGCACGGTGCGATGGGTCGACGGCTCGCTGAACACCACCGCGATGTGGCCGGTGGCGGCGATGTCCTGCACCAGCTGGCGCGATTGCCGGCGCGACACGTAGACCGTGATGGCGCGCCCTCCATCGGCCACGCTGCTGCCCACGGCGCGCATCAGGCTGGGCCGCATGGCGGCGTCGCGCGACGCCACGTTGACGGACACGCCGCGCTCCATCATGGCGGCCAGGTCCGGGGGCAGGAGGCTCGGTGAACTCATGGCTTCAGGCCTTGAATCGTTTGCGGGTCAGCGCCAGCGCGACCCAGAAAGAACCAACCGTATACACGAGAAGCACGAGCGCGTTGCGCAGCGGGTGTGCCGGCCACTGGTCCATGAACATCGGGCGCACCAGTTCCACCGCGTTCGAAAGCGGCAGCCAGTCCGACACCACGCGCACCCCCGCCGGCAACTGCTCACGCGGGAAGAACACGCCGGACAGGAACATCATGGGCGTGAGGAACAGGGTGAAGTAGTAGGTGAAGAAATCGTAGCTCTTGGCCAGCGCGTTGAAGATGAGCGCGATGCACGAGAAGGTGATGCCCGCGCCCAGCAGGACGAACCAGGCGGCCACCAGCTTGGGGCTGGCGCTGATGCCCAGGCCCAGCATCACGCACAGGATGGCGGTGACGGTGAAGATGGCCTTGAAGCCGGCCCACAGCATCTCGGCCAGCACGATGCTGTCCAGGCTGACCGGCGCATTCATGATGCCGTCCCACGTCTTTTGCACGTGCATGCGCGAGAAAGCGGAGTAGAGCGCCTCGAAGGACGCGGCGTTCATCGAGCTCATGCAGATCGAGCCGCTGGCGAGGAACAGGATGTAAGGCACGGCCGTGGTGCCCGCCGTGGTGGTGATGTTCACCTGCCCGACGAGCGCGCCCATCCCGTAGCCGAAGGCCACCAGCCACATCAGGGGCTCGGCGATGTTGCCCACCAGGCTGGGGATGGCCAGCTTGCGCCAGACCAGCAGGTTGCGCAGGAACACCGGCCACCAGCGGAACGACAGATCAGGGAAGCGCCAGATGCTCATGGCAGCAGTAGAGTTCATGCCTCCTCCCTGATCTGCCGGCCCGTGAGTTTGAGGAACAAATCCTCCAGGTTCGCCGGCCGGTGCAAGGTGCGCAGCCCCGGATGCGCCGCAAGGCCATCGAGCAGCGGCTTCGCGTCCAGCGTATAGAAGAAAACCGTTTCGCCGCTCACCTCGACGCGCGCCGCCATCGCCTTCAGCGGCGAATCCACCAGCGCCAACGCGCCGTTGCCATAAGCCTCGACCACGTCAGGCTCCAGGTATTGGGCGATCAGGTCGCGCGGCCGCCCTTCGGCGATCTTCCGGCCGTGGTCCAGCACCAACAGGCGCGAGCAAAGCCGCTCGGCTTCGTCCATGAAGTGGGTGGTGAGCAGGATCGACTTGCCCTGCTGCAGCAGCAGTTGCAACCGCTCCCACATCAGGTGGCGCGCCTGCGGGTCCAGGCCCGTGGTCGGCTCGTCCAGCATCAGCAGGCGCGGATCGTTCACCAGGGCCCGGGCCAGCGACAGCCGCCGGCGCATGCCGCCCGACAGCTCGCCGGGCTTGGCATCGGCCTTGTGCGACAGCGCGGCGAATTCCAGCAGGCGGGGAATGCGCTCGCGGATCTGAGCGTCCTTCATGCCGAAGTAGCGGCCGTACACCAGCAGGTTCTCGGCGCAGGTGAAGTCCGGATCGAGCGTGTCGAACTGGCTCACCACGCCCAGCTGCGCCTTGATGGCCAATGCGTCCTGCGGCATGGACAGGCCCAGGGCGGAAATCCAGCCCTGGCCGGGCGGCGTGAGGCCCAGGCACATGCGGATCGTGGTGGTCTTCCCCGCGCCGTTCGGCCCGATCACGCCCAGGCATTCGCCCTTGGCGATCTTGAACGACAGGCCTTTGACGACCTCGGTCTCGCCATAGCGCTTGCTAAGCTCGCGCGCCTCCAACAGATGCTCCGTCATGCCTTTATTGTGGCCCACGGCCCGGGCCGGTTGGCGTCAGCATAGAATTTTCGCTTTTCGCAACTACCGGTGATCGAATTGCCCAACCGCCTGGCCGTGACGCCGCAATACCTGCTGCCCAAGCGGCTGCTCACCGTGTTCGCCGGCCAGGTGGCGAACATGCGCGGCGGGCCGATCACCCGCGCCATCATCCGCAGGTTCGTCGCCAAGTACCGCGTCAACATGGCCGAGGCGGCCGATTCGCGCATCGAAAGCTACGCCACCTTCAACGATTTCTTCACGCGCGCGCTGCGCGAAGGCGCGCGGCCCATCGCCGATGCGCCTTTCATCTGCCCTGTGGATGCGGCCATCAGCCAGTACGGGCCCATCGAGCACGACCAGATCTTCCAGGCCAAGGGCCACAGCTATTCGACGCGCGCGCTGGTCGGCGGTGACCAGCAGCTCGCGCACCAGTTCGACCACGGCCATTTCGCCACGCTGTACCTCGCGCCCAAGGATTACCACCGCATCCACATGCCGTGCGACGGGCGCTTGACGCGGATGATCTATATCCCGGGCGACCTGTTCTCGGTCAATCCGCTCACCGCGCGCCACGTGCCCAGCCTGTTCGCGCGCAACGAGCGTGTGGTGTGCGTGTTCGAGACGGCTCATGGCCCGTTCGTCAACGTGCTGGTCGGCGCCACCATCGTCGGCAGCGTGGCGACAGTCTGGCACGGCGTGGTGAACCCGCCGCGCACCCGTGACATCCGGGAATGGCGCTACGACAAGGAAAACATCGTCCTGCACCAGGGCGCGGAGATGGGTCGCTTCCTGCTCGGCTCCACTGTCGTCATGCTGTTCCCGAAGAACGTGGTGAGCTTCCACGCTGATTGGGCGCCCACGAAACCGGTGCGGCTGGGGGAGGCGATGGCGACGGTGGCTGCGGGCGACGGCGCGCTCTGAGGAGAGCGATTCGGTCGTCAATCCAGAAAAGGGTTGCGAATGCGCAGCGTGCGGTCGATCAGCAAGCCGTGCTGCATGTCTTCCGAAAATAGCGTGGTGCAATTCGCAACCAACGCGGACGCGACGATCATGGCGTCGTACACACTGAGGCTGTAGCGCTCCGCCAGGCGCCTGCCTGTGTCGTGCGTCTCCACCGTCAGCGGCTCGACGGGGCAAGAGGCGCGGATGGCTTGGGCCAACTCGTCGATTTCTTCCCAACGCATGGCCAGTTTGCGCCGCGCTACGTTGGTCAGTTCGTTGAGAACCTGCACGCTGATCCGCGCGCCGCCGCCCACCAGCGCTTCGGCCCGATCGGCCTTTGCGCTGTCCGCGGACAGCAGGTAGAGCAGAACGTTGGTGTCGACAAACGCCTCAGCCGCGGGCATGGGCGTCGTCGCGGTCGAACTTGAAATCGGCAGGCAGCTTGCCGCGCAAACGCCTCAGGCGCGCCAGCAGCGCGCCGTTGCCCGGCTTCTTCCGGACCTGGAAGCTCCGTTCGCCGGCGACCACCACTTCCACGTCGTCACCTTCCTGCAGTTGCAGGACGTCCACGACCGCGGCGGGCAACCGGATGGCAAGACTATTGCCCCACTTTGAAACTTGCATGACGCGCCTTTCGGCTGGATATACACAAAGACAATGTATATCCAGCCGGCGCCGGCGTCAACCTAACAGCGTCGCGGCATCCACATACGGATACCCCAGGTCGCGCGCCACCGCCTCATACGTCACTTTCCCCTGGCACACATTGAGCCCGCGGCGCAGGTGCACATCGTCCTGGAGCGCCGCCTTCCAGCCCTTGTCCGCCAGCGCGAGGGCATGGCCGATCGTGGCGTTGTTCAAGGCGAACGTGGACGTGCGCGCCACCGCGCCGGGCATGTTGGCCACGCAGTAATGCACTACTCCGTCGACCCCGTACACCGGCTCAGCATGCGTCGTCGCGTGCGATGTTTCGAAGCAGCCGCCCTGGTCGATCGCCACGTCCACCACCACCGCGCCCTTCTTCATGCGCGAGATGTGGGAACGCGTCACCAGCTTGGGTGCCGCGGCGCCCGGCACCAGCACACCGCCGATTACCAGGTCCGCATCGAGTACCGCGTCCTCGATGCTCTGCGCGGTGGAGTAGAGCGTGGTGATGCGGTTGCCAAAGACCAGGTCCAGCTGCCGCAGACGGTCAACGTTCTTGTCCAGCACCGTCACGCGTGCACCCAGGCCGAGTGCCATTTGCAGCGCGTGCGTTCCGACGACGCCCGCGCCGATCACGGCCACATGGCCCGGCGCGACGCCCGGCACACCGCCCAGCAGCACCCCGCGACCGCCGTGCGCGATCTCCAGGTAATGCGCGCCGGCCTGCACCGACATCCGGCCGGCAACCTCACTCATCGGCGCGAGCAGCGGGAGCCCGCCGCCGGGGCCGGTGATGGTTTCGTAGGCGATGCACACGGCGCCCGATTCGACCAGCGCCCGGGTCTGCTCCGGATCGGGCGCGAGGTGCAGGTAGGTGTAGAGGATCTGGCCCGGCCGCAGCATGCGGCATTCCTGCGGCTGGGGCTCCTTCACTTTCACGATCATGTCGGCGTGGGCGAAGATGTCGTTCGCCGCCCCGGCGATCTGTGCGCCCGCCGCCTGATACTGTTCGTCGGCCAACCCGATGGCCGCGCCGGCGCCGGCCTGCACCCACACCTCATGCCCGTGCGCGGAGAGCTCGCGCACGCTGGCCGGCGTCAGGCCGACGCGGTATTCATGGTTCTTGATTTCCTTGGGCACGCCGATGCGCATGGCTGTCTCCTGTCGTTGTGACGACCATTCTGGAGAGATGCGCGGCAATAAGCCAACAGGTTCAACCGGTTGGCGCCGGTATTCGGGCGGCTAATGCACCGGCCGGCTCGCCAGCCAAGCCCTCGGCGACGAGCCCGACGCCTGCGCGAAGGCGCGCGAGAAAGAGGCGGCGCTCGCGTAGCCCAGTTCGCTGCTGGCCTCCTTCACAGATGCGCCGCCTGCCAGCATCGTCTGCGCGATCGAGACGCGCCAGCGCAGCAGGTAGTCGGCGGGCGCGATTCCGAGCAGCGCCTTGAATTCCGAGGCGAACGCACTCCGGGACATGCCGGCCGCCTCGGCCATGGACGCCAGCGACCAGGGCTCGCCCGGCCGCTCGTGCAACGCCGTCAACGCGCGGGCCAATTTGGGATGGGCGAGCCCCGTCAGCAAGCCGCGCGGGATGCCCGCCTCTTGCGGGTGATCGAGCAGCCAGCGCAGCAGCTGCAGCACCAGCACTTCGAACAGCCGGTCTGCCAGGAGGCGGTGACCGCAGCGCAGCCGTTCTGATTCGGCGAAGAGCAATGCCAGCGTGTGCTCCAGCCCTTCGGCCGAGCGCAGCGGCAGCACGATGACGGGCGGCAACGCCACAACCAGTGGATGCCGGTCGCCGCCTTCGAAGTCCAACGTGGCACATACGAATTCGGCGCCTTCGGAGGGCGCGTTGTGGAAGTGATGTTCGAGCGGACGCGGGTAGAACAGCAGCGTGGGCTCGGCCACCTTGATTTTTCTTGGCACGCCGGAACGGCCGCGGTGCGTGACGACCAATTCGCCGCGTCGCAGCACGTGCAGGAAGCCGCGGCCGGGCTCCGCGGCGAAGTGGGTGACACCGCACAGCGCGCCGCTGTGAAAGAGATGGGCGCGCACGCGAAAGCGCTCCAGCAGCGCCGACAGCCGGTCGATGGGCGGGAGCAGGGTCGGGGGCTTCACTTGGATGATTTGGTATGAAACATGGACTGAATGGCGCTAATCATACGAGACCAGGCCGGACACTGATGCGGTGCGTCGCAGCACATCGCGCAATTACCGAAAGACAACACATGACACACCGGATCCACCTTCACCCACTCGCCGCGGCCTTGGTCCTTGCAATCTCAGCGCAGGGCAGCCTGGCGCACGGCAGCGACCACGCCGGGGGACTGGCGAGCCAAGCCGCGCCCGCCGTCAAGGCGCCGTACGACATCGTCCACACGAAGATCACGACCGAGGGCAACACCGCGGTGTTTCACATGGCCGTATCCGGAAAGGCCGGGGCGCTGAAGCCTTCAAAAAGCGGAAAGCTCGCGGGCGCCAGCGTGTTCTCTTATGTCTGGCCGACCAGCCTGGACCCATCGACGGTCGGGTTCGAACCGAAGTCCGGCATCCTCGCGTTCGCCGTGACAGCGCATCCCGATTTCGACGACACGCCGTTGTTCGACGAGGACGGCGATGGCAATCCGGGAAACGACGGCAAGCTGTGGCACTCGCACTGGGTGGTGCTCCAGCCCGACGAGGCCTGCGGGCCGCGCGCGCTGAAGGTGGTCGACATCCCCGAAGGCAGCAAGCCGCGCGTGCCGAAGACCTGGCCCGGCCTGCCACTCCTGATCGACAGCCCGGGCTGGCAGCCCTCGTTCAGGAAGGGCACGTTGCAAGTGCGGGTGCCCTTCGACGACATCGGGGCCGTGCAGGAAGCGCGCTTCGATGGCGTCACCGCCGGGCTGCGCGTGAATGCCAGCGTGCACGCGCCGCTGCTGTGCGTGGTCAACGTGTTCAAGGTCGCGTCGGGCGACCTTTCATTGCCCGGACGGGTGGGCCGCTAGCCGCCTGGTATTGCTCGTCCGTCAGCCCGATGGCCGCGCCGGCCGCGGCCTCAACCGGTTGGCGGCGGCATTCGGGCGACCAAGGAAAAGCCTCTTTGACCTGCCTCAAGTCAGGGTCGAAGCTGCTGCCATAACCTGGGCTTGTCCGAACGCATCGAAAGCTTTGGGCCGTTCGACCCATTGGCTCAGCCTGTTTCAACTCTTGGGGTAGCAATCATGAAATCTTTTCGCATCAGCAAACTCCTGGCAGCCGCAGGCGCCGCACTCGCAATCTCGGCTGCAGGCTTGCACCTGCCGGCATTCGCGCAGACCGACGCTGCGGGGACACAGACCACGGTCGAGCGTGGCGTCACCGTCAAGGTGACGCCCAAAACCCTTTCCGGCGCAGTATGGGAGTTCGCAGTCGTCCTGGACACCCATGCCGAAGACCTTAAAGACGATCTCCAGAAGACAGCGGTGCTTGTGGTCGACGGCCGGGAGATCCAGCCGATTGCCTGGCAGGGTCCTGGCGCGGGAGGTCACCACCGTGAAGGCTTGCTCACCTTTGCCGCGCCCGCAGGCGCAGCCGGCCTCGTCGAGGTTCGGATCAGGCGCGAAGGGGAGGCCGCTCCTCGTGTGTTTCGGTGGAACACGGCAACGCTGAAATGAGCGCAGTCCGCAGCGGCTTCAGGGAACCGGCCGTTGGCGGGCCTTGGGAGCTGGATCAAGTTGAGAGCCGGCGCTCATTTTTCGGCCCTGAGCGAGTCCTCTTCCACTCGCACGGTCCTCAACCGCAGTGCGTTGGCGATGACGCTCACGGACGACAGCGCCATGGCCGCGGCCGCGATGATCGGTGAGAGCAGCCAGCCAAAGAACGGGTAGAGCACCCCGGCAGCGAGCGGCACGCCGGCCACGTTGTAAACGAAGGACAGGAAAAGGTTCTGACGGATGTTTCGCATGGTGGCGCGCGACAGCCGGCGCGCGCGCACGATGCCCAGCAGGTCGCCCTTCAGCAGCGTGATCCCGGAGCTTTCCATCGCGACGTCGGTGCCGGTGCCCATGGCGATCCCGACTTCCGCGGCGGCCAGTGCGGGCGCGTCGTTCACGCCGTCCCCCGCCATCGCCACGATCCGTCCCTCGCTGCGCAGTCGCTGGACGATTTTCGCCTTGTCTTCCGGGAACACTTCCGCGACGACTTCGTCGATCCCGAGCTGCTCGCCCACCGCCAGGGCAGTGGTCTTCCCGTCGCCGGTGAGCATCACGATCCTGACGCCCGCTTCGCGCAGTGCGTGGAGGGCTGCAGCCGTGGTCTGCTTGATCGGATCGGCGATGGCGACGAATCCGGCAAGCCTGCGGTCCCAAGCCACAAAAATGACCGTCGCGGATCGTGCCCTCTGTTCCTCTGCGGCGGCCTGAAGTGGCGACACATCGATGCGGTGCTCGGCAAGGAACTTGGCTGCCCCGCTCACAAGTTGGACCCCGCCAAGGCTGCCGACCACGCCTTTGCCAACCGGAGAGTCGAAGTCGGTCACTTCAGTGAAAGGGAGCTTGCGATCCTGGGCCGCGGCCACGACGGCCATCGCCAGCGGGTGTTCGCTGGCGCGCTCCACGCTCGCGAGCTTCTGAAGAACGTCTTCAGCCTCAAACCCCACCGCCGGTTCAATGTGCACGACCTTGGGCCGGCCTTCGGTCAACGTTCCGGTCTTGTCGACGACCAGCGTGTCGACCTTCTCCATGCGCTCCAAAGCCTCGGCATCGCGGATCAGCACGCCATGCTGGGCACCGCGCCCAACCCCCACCATGATGGACATGGGCGTCGCGAGACCCAGCGCACAAGGGCACGCGATGATGAGCACCGCCACGGAGGTGATCAGCGCATAAGAGAGCGCGGGGCTGGGCCCCCACAGCAGCCACACGGCGAAAGTGACCAGGGCCACGGCGATCACGACTGGAACGAACCACCCGGCCACCTGGTCGGCCATGCGTTGAATGGGCGCGCGGCTGCGCTGTGCGGCCGCGACCATGTGCACGATCTGAGAAAGCAGCGTGTCGGCGCCCACCTTTTCCGCACGCATCACAAAGCCGCCGGTCTGGTTGATCGTTCCGGCGGTGACTTTGGAACCTGGCACTTTGGATACGGGCATGGGTTCACCGGTCACCATCGATTCGTCCACCGTGCCTTTGCCCTCGACGAGCTCGCCGTCCACCGGCACCTTCTCGCCCGGGCGAACCCGCAGCCGCTCACCGGCCTGGATCGCGTCGATCTGAACCGTTTCGTCCGATCCGTCGGCACGGACGCGGATCGCGGTTTTGGGGGCCAGGTCCAGAAGGGCCTTGATGGCGCCCGAAGTCTTCTCACGGGCGCGCAGCTCAAGCACCTGGCCGAGAAGGACCAGGACAGTGATCACCGCGGCGGCTTCGAAGTAGATGGCGACCGCCCCGTGATCGCCGCGCAGTTCAGCGGGAAACAGTCCCGGGGCGAGCGTGCCCACCATCGAGTAGATCCAGGCCGCGCCCGTGCCGAGTGCGATCAAGGTGAACATGTTGAGACTGCGGTTGCGCACGGACGCCCAGGCCCGTACGAAGAAGGGCCATCCTGCCCACAGCACGGCAGGCGTGCCAAGCGCCATCTGTATCCAGTTCGAAGTCTGGGGCCGCAGCCAATGGCCGATGTCGAGGACGTGGCTGCCCATTTCCAGCGCGAACACCGGTAAGGTGAGCACCAAGCCGATCCAGAACCTGCGGGTCATGTCCCTCAGTTCGGGACTGTCGCCTGCGTCACCGCTTGCCACGACGGGCTCGAGTGCCATGCCGCAGATCGGGCAACTGCCCGGCCCCATTTGGCGGATCTGCGGATGCATCGGGCAGGTGTATTCACCGGCCGAAGCCGGCGTGGCTACGCTGTGCACGCGATGATCGTGTCCATGCTTAGCTGTTGCGCGGGCCATTGTTGTCCCGACTCTCGCCACGCGAATGGCCGCCGTGATCATGTCCGCGATGCATGAAGATGTGCATCAACGGACAGGCGGCCAAAAACGCAAAGGGAAGCAACGCCAGCACGTGGTCTTTGTGTGCAACCCATAGGTAGGCGCTCGCGACCACGGCGACGATGGTCGAGACGACGCCGAATGGCGTCTTCCAGAAAGAAGGGCGTGGGTGCTGCTGGTCCATGGTCGGCTCCTGAACTATCCGCAGCATGAGCCGGCGGCCGGTGCAGACGCTTGACCTGCCTCAACTGACTCGGGCTTTCGGGAGCCACAGCCACAGCCGCATCCGGCTTCGCCGCTGACGCGGACCCGCTTTCGCGGGACGTCGACCTCGACGCGCGCGGACTCATCCACTGCGGAGACCGCCTTGGCGATGGCGCTCGCGCAATGCCCGCAGGCGATATCGCTGACTTGGAAGGTAACCATGGCTTGTCCTTTTGAAGTGATGAAGCAACTATCAACCCTCCCATGGTGTCAAGGTCAAGAACTTTTTTTCCAGAATCGCCGCTGAGTTCGTCCTGTTCGAAGCACGTTGATCCATGTCAATGGGCTGGGCGGGGGACACGCGTAATGTGGAGTTCCAGCATTCCATTCCCCCCAGTCAACCTTGAAGGAAATTCCATGAAGCTGATTTCACGAGTAGTTCCGTTGGTTTCATCCGCGCTCCTGGCAGTGGGGCTGGCCGGCTGTGCCGCACCGCAAAAGAGCAACGCTCATGCTCATTCGGACACCGGCTCGATGGACATGCAGGCCATGTGCGAGATGCACAAGAAGATGATGAGCGGCAAACCTCCGGCAGAACAGCAGGCAATGATGCAGGAGCACATGAAGTCCATGGCGCCGGAAATGCGTCAGCGCGCGCAGGCAATGCACGAGAAGTGCAAGTAGGCTCACCACAGCTGGCCTGCCTTACTTCACCGGCTGTATTTCGGTGACTGTAAATTTCCCACCGTCATTGGCTGCCCGGAAGCGGACCTTGTCGCCGGGCTGAACCTTGTCCAGCATGGCGTCGTCCGTGACGTTGAAGACCATGGTCATCGGTGGCATGTCCAGGTTCCGGATCTGGCCGTGCTTGAGCGTGATCTTCCTGTTCTCCTTGTCCACCTTGCGAACCTCGGCGTCGGTCATATCCGCGGGCTGGGTCAATGCAGGCGTGGACACCAGTGCGGCAACTGCGAGCAGGCTCGTTCCCAGAATCGATCGGGCGATTTTCATGATGTACTTCCTTCATCGTTTCAATGAATGATCAGTGGGGCATCAGTTCTTCTGGCCCTTGGCTTGGGCCGGCGCCTTCGCATCGGCGACGACCTTGATCTTGCCCACCATGCCGGCCTGGTAGTGGCCCGCGATCAGGCACGCGAAATCGAAATCGCCGGCCCGGTTGAAGCTCCACACCAGGTCACCGGTCTTGCCGGCCGGGACGTGAGCCTGGTAGGGCTCGTCGTGCTCCATGGTCGGAAACTTGGCCATCAGGGCGGCGTGTTCGTCGAGTTCTTTTTTGGTGCCGATGACCATCTCGTGCATCACCTTGCCGGTGTTCTTGACAACGAACCTGACCGTCTCGCCTTGCTTTACTTCGATCTTGTCGGGGGTGAAGCGCATGGTGTCTGTCATGGTGATTTCGACGGTCCGCTTCACGGCCTTCGAATCACCGGCGATGCCCCAGTCTTTCTGTTCCTTCTTGACGGGGCCGTCCTTCTTCTTGTTGTGGTCCTCGCCTTCGTGGGCGGCCGCCGCCAGCGACAGGCCGATCAGGGCCACGGCGCACAGTGCGTTGATTCGTTTCATTTTTGAGTCCTTTCAAAAGGGGTCAATGGCCCGAGTGGCCGGATGGGGGTTTGCGGATCTGGACTTCCACGGGCTTGCGCGGCGCGGAACTGTTGTTCGGTGCCGTCCTGGCGGGCATGGAGCCGGATCCGGAATGGCTGGCGCGCGGCGCAGCGGGCAAGTTGCCTGTGAACTCGTACGCCACCGTGCCGGGCGGGTGCTTGAACCACTCCGGGTTGCGGTAGTCACCCGGCTTCTGGTCGCGGCGCACCTTGAGGACGGTGAACATGCCGCCCATCTCCAAGGCGCCGAACGGGCCATCGCCACTCATCATGGGAGCCGTGTTGTCCGGCAGCGGCATCGTCATCTCGGCCATGTCAGCCATGCCGCGCTCGCCCATCACCATGTAGTCCGGTACGAGGTTCGTGATCTCCTTGACCACCTTCCTATGGTCCACACCGATCATGGTAGGCACGTCGTGGCCCATGGCGTTCATCGTGTGGTGGCTCTTGTGGCAGTGGAACGCCCAGTCCCCTTCCTCGTCGGCGAGGAACTCGACCTGCCGCATCTGGCCGACGGCCACATCGGTCGTGACTTCGTGCCAGCGGGTGCTCTTCGGCGTCGGCCCGCCGTCGGTGCCGGTGACGACGAACTCGTGGCCGTGCAGATGGATCGGATGGTTCGTCATCGTGAGGTTGCCCATGCGGATGCGCACCTTGTCTCCCTTGCGCACGTTCATCGAGTCGATGCCTGGAAAAATCCGCGTGTTGAACGCGAAGAGATTGAAGTCCAGCATCGTCATGATCTTTGGCGTGAAGGAGCCGGGCTCGATGTCGAACGACTGCATGAGGAACACGAAATCGCGGTCGACCGGGTCGATCAGCGGATGGCGTTCGCGCGGGTGCGTGACCCAGAAGCCCATCATTCCCATCGCCATCTGCACCATCTCGTCGGCATGGGGGTGGTACATGAACGTGCCTGGGCGCCGCGCGGTGAACTCGTACACGAAGGTCTTGCCCGGGGGGATGTGCTTTTGGGTGAGGCCGGCCACGCCATCCATGCCGTTGGGCAGGCGCTGGCCGTGCCAGTGAACGCTGGTGTGTTCGGGCAGCTTGTTGGTCACGAACATGCGGACGCGGTCGCCTTCCACCACCTCGATGGTCGGGCCGGGCGACTGGCCGTTGTAGCCCCACAGGTGGGCCTTGAAGCCCGGCGCCATCTCGCGCACGACGGGCTCGGCCACCAGGTGGAATTCCTTGACGCCGTTGTTCATGCGCCAGGGCAGCGTCCAGCCGTTGAGCGTGACGACCGGGTTGTAAGGGCGGCCGGTGTCCGGCGCCAAGGGTGCGGCGGTATCCGGCTTCGTCCGGAGGGTGGGCTCGGGCAACGCGGCCATGGCGACCTTGCTGACCGAGGCGGCTGCCACCGCGCCGGTGATGGCGCCTGCGCCTCGGAGGAAATTTCGTCTGTCGTTCATTGGGTGATCCATGTCGGGGTCAGTGCGCGTCTTCGCCGGCGCTGCCAGTTCGGGTGGAAACCGGTGTGGCGCCCATCGCGATGGGCTTGCCGATGAGCGCGGCGGCGAGGGCGGCCTCTGCAAGCCAGAACTGCTGCTGGGCATGGATCGCGGCCATCACGGTCGCGATCTGGTCGCGGTTGTCGGCCAGCAGCTCGAAAACCCCGATCAGCATGCCGTTGTAGCGAAGCACGTTCTCTTCGGAGATCGTGGCGCGCAGGGGGACCACCTCGTCGCGGTAATGCCTGGCCAGATCGAGCGCCGTGCGGTAGGCCGAGTAGCTCTCGCGCAGCTGCGACGAGGCCGAACGAACGACCGCGTCGTACCGGTTGGCGGCGAGCAAAGACTGCGCGTTCATGGCCGCGCGTTGCGGTCCGCCCCAGTCGAACAGCGGCAAACGGACTTCGAGTTCGAAGCCGCGCGCGGTCTGCCGGGTCCCTTCGCGATTGTCGAAGACGGTGTCGCGCCGCACGCCGGCCTCCAGGTCGAGCAAGGAATTAAGTAACGCAATGCCCTGCGAGCGCCCGGCCGCCTCAAGCTGCAGCTTGGCGAGTTGCACGTCGAGACGCTGTTGCAAAGCGGCTGCGCTCACGTCGGCGGGTGCCTTCGGTTCCTTGGGCAGATCCGGCAGGCGGTCGGGCAACTTCAGTCCGCGCGCCTGTTCGGTGGCCAGGCCCAACTGGCGGACCAGCTCCTCGCGCGCGGCGGTTTCCGCGTGCCTCGCGGACGCCAGCTGCGAGGTGGCATCCGCATAGAAAGCGTGCTGCCGGGCGCGCTGCAATCGGGTGAAGTTGCCCACCTGCTGCATGCGGCGGGCGAGTTCGGCGCTGGCTTGCGCGCTTCGGTTGACCTGCTCGGCGTATGCGAGCAGTTGACGCGCCGCCACGGCGCGCACCCAGGCTTGGCGGACCTGGCTGACCTGTTCGACGACGTTGGCACTCAGCTGCGTCTTGGCCTGAGCGACCTGGTTGCGCGCAATCACCTGGCGTTGCGGCAACGTGAGCAGATCCAAGAGCCCGAACGACAGCAGCCGTCCGATCTCGAGTTCCTGGCCGACGCGCACACGCTCGAAGGTGAAGATCGGATTACCGATGCGGCCGGCCTGGTTGGCGTTCGCCATGTCGGCCCAGCTTTGGGCGATCAATGCCTGCACCGATGGGCTGTTGGCCAGCGCGAGCTGCACGGCATCGTCCATGGAAAGTGGCTTGTCGAGCAGTTCGACAGACAGCCGCTCGCGCGCCTGGCGCTGCAGGTCCGTGCGTGACAGTTCGAGCTTGCCGTTCGTGAAGCCGGGCGTGGCCCGGCTGGTCTCCTGCACGGCGTCATCGATATTCACGGTGGCGCAGCCGGCAAGGACCAGCACGGCGGCGGCAGCAACGGGGAAGCGTAGTTTTCTTGGCATGGCCGTCCTCGTCATGGCTTGGCGTGGCCCGAGTGCGGGCCCTGGCCGGCCGGGGCCGTGCCTTGCGCTTCGTTGGCGTAGGCACGCCAGCCGCCGATGCGGCCCACGTTGTCGTTCGCCTCGCGCCACGCCAGCGGCTTTGGGTCAGCGAATGGCTGGTAGCCCTCCAGCGCGGAGCGGTACGTCAGGCCGTTGGCCACCGCAGCCGATGCGGCGGGCCGAGCGGCCGGGGCCGCCGGCGCTGGCGCAGACGGCGCCGCAGTCTGCTGGGCGTTGGCCGCCAGTGCGCCACTGAGAGTGAGCAGGACGGCCCAGCTTGGGCTGGAGAAAAGGGATAGGGGGAACATGTAAACCTCGCGCGAAATGGATGGCGCGTGCCGGGTCGCATTGCCGGCACGGACGAGCGTGATCCCGGCGCCGCGGCATCAGCCGCGACGCGCCAGGGGGCTCAGGCGCGAGGTGGTTTGTCGGGAACGAGCAATGGCCGGCTGTGCGCCGCCATCAGAGGCTCACCCGGATCGGCGCGGCCGGGCACGTCCGGAGCCACGACCCAAGGAGTCTGGGCAATGGCCACTGCGTGGCAACACGTGGCGCAGGCGCTGCACTTGTGCATCAGGTTCGAGGCGGAAGCGCCGACGCTGGTCTTGACGATGCTTTTGTCTGCCGGGGCCTTGGCCTCCGACTGATGCTTCGCATGATCGTGCCCAGGCGTGCCGGTCGCATGGTTGTGCTCTGCCGCGGCGACTTGCACTTGCACTTGCGCGTGGTGTGCCGTCCCCTGCCCGCAGAAGAGCATGGACGCAGCCGCGAATCCCTGAATGGGAACCGCGAACATGACGATCCAGGCCAAGAACAATCGAAGGTACGGCATCGCGTTTTGATTCTAGCGAACTCGAAAGCCCAGCAGTGGTCTCTACTCCGGCTTCACCCCGGCCTGGCGGGCGATCGCGCCCCAGCGTGCCACTTCGCCGCGCATGAAAGTTCTCAGTTCGTCGCGGGATGAAGCCTTGAGGTCGATACCGAGCGTGCTCAGCCGCTCGCGCGTCGAAGGATGCGCCAGCGCGGCCGCGATCTCGGCGCGCAACCGCTCGACCACCTCGATCGGCGTGGTCGCCGGCGCGACAACGGCCCACCATTGGTTGAAATCCATGCCATCGATACCGGCTTCGCGTGCGGTGGGCACATTGGGCAGGGCGGGCAGCCGGACTTGGCCCGTCACCACCAGCGGCGACAGCTTGCCGGCGCCGTAGAGGGAGCTGCCGCTCGCCAGCGTAGCGAAATGCGCGGCCACCATGCCCGCGGCCACGTCGGTCAAGGCCGGCGCCGAGCCGCGATAGGGTACGGCGACGTACTTGAAGGCGCCGCGCGATGCGAACACCTCCGCCGCCAAGTGGCTGCTGGAGCCCGCACCGCTGTGCGCGATCGCCAACGGCGCCGCCGTCTTCCTGGCGCGCTGAACGAACGCCTTGGCATCGCCGGCCTTGAATTCGGCGGGATTCGCAAACAGCACAAGGGGCGAAGTCCCGACGAGGCTGACCGGAGTGAAGTCGCGCAGCAGGTCGTAGGGCAGCTTGGCGACCACGGCCGGCTGGATGGCATGCGGCAACTCCACGATGGCGAGCGTGTAACCGTCGGGCGCGGCCTTGGCCGCGGCGTCGGTGCCGATCTGCCCGGATGCGCCGGAGCGGTTGTCGACGATGACGCTCTGGCCGAGCGTGGCGCTCATGCGCTGCGCGATCGCCCGCGCGATGGCGTCGGTGCTGCCACCGGGCGCCCACGGCACGATGAGTTTCACGGGCTTGTCGGGATAGGCGGCGTGCGCCATTGTGGTGGCGGCGGTGAGGGCCGCCGCGACGATCAGGGAAGTGAGGGAGCGAAGCATGTCAAGCCTTTCGAGTCAGGATAAAGCAGCGGGTTCGAAGGGATCGCGGTCACCCTTCGCGGTCAGGATGAGCAACGCGTGTTCGGAAGGGGCGATTCGCTGGTCTGCCAGCAGTTGCGTCAAGGCGCCGACGGTGGAGCCGGCGCAGAGTTCCACCCACAGGCCTTCCTGCGCGAGACGGGTCGCGCCGCGGAAAGCCTGGCCGTCATCGACCACGGCCGCGCCACCGCCGCTGGATCGCACGGCGTGCAGCTGCTGCAGCGTCACAGTGCCGCCCGCGATCGAGAACTGCGCCGTCGTGCCGGGAAACTCGTTTTGCGCCGGCGCGCCTTCCAGCACCTTGGCCAGGCGCGCAAACGGCTCGACCACCCACAGCCGTGGCAGCCTCTCGATGAGCCCGGCCGCGAGCAGGTCCCGGAATCCGCTGTAGATGCCCCACAGCAGGTCGCCGCGCGCCGTGGGCACGAGCACGTGATCAGGCACGCAACCGTCGGCCACGCACTCCAGTGCGATCGCGCGATAGCCCTCGACACCGAAGGCGGGACTGCCGACGGGCGGCAGGCAGTAGTTGGTCAAAGCGAACGCGCCGTCATCCTCCACTCGCCGGCGCACATGCTCCCATCGGTCGGCGCCGCGATCGAAGGCCACGCGACGCGCCCCCAGGCGCTGCAAGGCGCGCACAAATGTCTCAGGCATTGCCTGATAAGTCGCCGCCTCGCAGGCCAGGCCCGCGGCGGCGCAGTACGCCGCCGCCGAGATGGCTGCGTTGCCGCTGGAGGCGAGCACCACGGACTGCGCGCCGGCATCCAGTGCGCGCGTGACGCCTTGCGACGACATCCGGTCCTTGTGGGAGCCGGTCGGGTTCATGCCTTCGTGCTTGACGCTCAGCCGCGCCACGCCAAGGTCGGCGGCCAGGCGCGGCAACTCCATGCACGGTGTCTCGCCTTCGCCCAGCGACACGCCGGAGAGGTACGGCAACCACGCCCCCCAGCGAAAGCCGGAGCCGGAGGGTTGCAGCGATGTGGGCAGGTCGGCGTAGACCGCTTCGAGGCTCGAGGGCTTTTGGGTCCGTTCACAAACCGGGCAGCCGCGGGGGTAGTCGCCGATGTCCAGCACGTGCGAACAGCTGATGCAACGCAGGTGGGACAGGCGCGGGTTGCGCTGGAAACGGCGGGGGTTCATCGTTGACTACTGCGTTGTAAAAAAAGAAGGGCTGGAGATTCAGAAGCGGTGCCGCAGACCCGCGACCAACGACGACGGCGACGGACCGTTGAGGCCGTTGTCCAGGCCGAAGGTCGCGCCATTCTGGTTGCGCAGCTTGGCGTAGCGGAAATACAGATCCGTTCGCTTGGACAGCAGGTACTCCGCGCCGATGCTGTAGCCCTTGGCGTCGCGGTCCGGCGCGGTCTTGTCGTTGACGCGGCCGACGGTGGCCTGCAGCGTCAGCGCCCCAATCGGTACGCCGACGCCGATCCAGTAGTTGGCCTCGTCCAGATTGGCCGCGCCTTCCTCGCGGATGCGGTAGGCGCCATAGAGCTTGGCGGCACCGAAATCGTAGGAGCCGCCCAGGGAGTGCCAGGTGCGGCGATCCGTCGCGGCAGCGTTGCGCAGGCTGTCATAGCCGTACGCGAGGTACAGCGGGCCGTTGTAGTACTGCAGCGACGCGCCGACATCATCCAGCGCGCCGGAGACTCCACCGGCGCGCTCGCCGAACGCGTACATCACGCGACCGACGAAACCGGCCATGCGCGGCGTCTCGTAGACGATGGCGTTGTCGGAGCGGAACACCGTGTTGGCATAGGTGTTGGGCGGCGAAGCGACGGAGCCGGCATCGAACGGGTCCATGCCGAAGACGGCGCGCGCCTCGGGCCGGAACTGGCGCCCGAAGGTGACCTGGCCCCAGTGGCCGCCCAGGCCGACCCAGCTCTGGCGGTTGAACATCAGGCCGCCGCCGGTGCCGGCGCCGCTGCCGTTGTCGGCGTTCACCGCGGCTTCCAGGCTGAAGATGGCACGCAGGCCGCCACCGAGGTCTTCGGTGCCACGGAAACCCAGTCGCGACGCCGAGCCTTGGCCGGAAACCAGACGAGTGGCCGAAACGCCGGCGCCGTTGGAGGCGCGCTCGACGGCGGTGTCGACGATGCCGTAAAGCGTCACGGAGGATTGCGCCCAAGCGCCGCAGGCGCCGGCCGCAAGCGCCGCGGCGAACGCGGGCTTGAACAGGTTTTTTGTTTTCATTGTGTGGAGGTGTGTGAGCTGATCGTGAGAGCGGATCGATCTACTTGGAGGGGGCCGCTTCGATCAGCTTGAGGGCCTGCTTCATGTTCTCGACGGCCTCGGTCTCCAGCGCCTCGTAGACCGGCCTCTCGTGGGCGAGCTGCGCGAAGATCTCGCGCGCCTTGGCGATCTTGGCCGGATCGGTCGCCTTGGGATTGGCCAGCGCCGCCTCGAGCCGCTTGTACTCGCTGGACAGGAAGGCCGGCTGCTCGCCCAGTTCGCGCAAGCCGGCGTTGGTCAGGCTGCGAATTCGCAGCAGCATCTTGATGTCGGCCTGGTCCATCTGGCCCTGGGCTCGCTCCAGCGCGAGCCGGGCCTGGATGGCTTCCTTGCTGTCCAACTTCTTGGCGGATGCCAGCTGCTGATACCTGGCGATGTCCGGTCCGAAGTCGTGGGCCTGCGCCGCGGCGGCGAACAGCAGCAGGGATGGAATCAGTGCGATGCGAATGTTCATTTTCTCTCTCCTGAGTAGTGATCGAGCATTGGCAGTCTAGGAAGCAGGCGATAAGATGATTGATAGAGTTCTTATCACTTGATAAGCAGGATTTATATGCGTGTGACCGAGATCGAGACCTTCCGCGCGCTCATGTCGAGCGGCTCCGCACGCAAGGCGGCCGCGCTGCTCGGGGTGACGCAGCCCGCGGTCAGCCAGTCGCTCAAACGGCTGGAAACCGAGGCAGGCTTCGAGCTGTTCCAGCGGCTGCGGGGTCGGCTGCATCCCACGCCAGAAGCCAAGGCCCTCCTGATCGACGTCGAGAGGATGTTCGTCGGCTTGAGCGCCATCGAACACCGGGTCCGCACCCTGCGCGAGTTCGGGCTGGACCAACTGCAAGTCGCTTGCTATCCGGCCTTTGGCCTGGGGTTCATGCCCCGATGCCTGGAGAAGCTGGCCGCGTCAACCAAGGCTGAAGGTCGGCCCCAGGTGTCGCTGCAGATCCTGAGTTCCAAGGAGGTTCGTGAACGCGTTGTGACGGGGCAAGCCGACTTCGGGCTGATGGCGGATGAAGTGTCGGTGGAGGGACTCGAAGCCACGACATTCGCCAGATTCGCCGGTGTCGTCGTGATGAAGAAGGGGCATCCTTTGGCGCGGCACAAGCACATCCGCCCCGAACAATTGGCGGAAGTGCCGTTTCTCGCGCTGAATCCGGAAGACGCGTCCCGCCGGCGCCTGGAGGCCATGCTGGCCGAGCACGGCGTCTCGCTGTCGGTTGCCGTTCATACGCCCTACGCGGTGAGCGTGTGCGAGATGGCACTGCGCGGGCTGGGCGTAGGGATCATCAATCCCATCACCGCGGTGGACTACGCGGAGCGTGGGCTGGTGATCCGGCGATTGAGCATCGACGTGACGTTCTCGTGCTACCTCGCGATTCCGGCGGGCAAGGTGTTGTCGGGCACGGCGAAGCGGTTTCTTTCGCTCATGCGCAAGCAGCTCCAGGAGGACGAGCAGAAGTTGCGCGACTACCTCAAAGCCGTGTAGGCGAACGAATATTCGGTGCCGAAAGACGGCGCCTACTGGAAAGCCACCTCGTCGAAGCTGCGCAGCTTGCGGCTGTGAAGCCGCTGGCTGCCTTCGTCGCGCAGGATCTCGATGGCGCGCATGCCGATGCGCAGGTGCTGGTCGACACGCTCGCGGTAGAAATGGTTGGCCATGCCGGGCAGTTTGATTTCGCCGTGCAGCGGCTTGTCGGAGACGCACAGCAGCGTGCCGTACGGCACGCGGAAGCGGAACCCGTTCGCGGCGATGGTGGCGCTTTCCATGTCCAGCGCCACGGCGCGGCTCTGGCTGAAGCGGCGCTGCGGCACATTGCCGGGCAGCAACTCCCAGTTGCGGTTGTCGGTGGAGGCGACGGTGCCGGTGCGCATGATGCGCTTCAGGTCCGCGCCGTTGAAGCCGGTCACGTCGGCCACGGCCTTTTCCAGCGCGAGCTGGATTTCGGCCAGCGCGGGAATCGGCACCCACAGCGGCAGTTCCTCATCCAGCACGTGGTCTTCACGCACGTAGGCGTGGGCCAGCACGTAGTCTCCCAGCTGCTGGCTGTTGCGCAGGCCGGCGCAGTGGCCCAGCATCATCCAGGCATGTGGGCGCAGCACCGCGACGTGGTCGGTGATGGTCTTGGCGTTGGCGGGGCCGACACCGATGTTGATCATGGTGATGCCGCCGTGGTTGGGGCGCGTCAGGTGGTAGGCCGGCATCTGCGGCAGGCGCGGCGGCACGGCGCCGTAATCATCGGCGGCTTCCCTCGTGATGCCCGCGCGCCGCGTGACCACGTTGCCCGGTTCGATGAACGCGGTGTAGTCGCTGTCCGCCTTGGCCATCTCCTCGTGCCCCAGGCGCACGAACTCGTCGATGTAGAACTGGTAGTTGGTGAACAGCACGAAGTTCTGGAACCAGTCGGGCGCGGTGCCGGTGTAGTGGCGCAGGCGGTGCAGCGAATAGTCCACGCGCGCGGCTGTGAAGAGGGCGAGCGGCTGCGCCTCGCCGGGGCGCGCCTCCCAGGTGCCGTTGGCGATGCCGTCGTCCATGGCGCCGAGATCGGGCAGGTCGAACACGTCGCGCATCAGCATCCGCCGCTCGGGGCTGAGCGTGCCTTCGATGTGGTCGTTCTCGGCAAACGAGAAGTGGATCGGGATGGGCTGCGTGCTGGTGCCGACTTCCAGCTCGACGCCGTGGTTTTGCAGCAGCAGCCGGAACTGCTCCAGATAGTAGTTGCCGTACAGGTCGGGCCGCGTCAGCGTGGTTTCGAACCGGCCGGCGCCGGCGACGAAGCCATACGACAGCCCCGAGGCTTCCAGCGCGGCCTGGCGCACCACCGTATCGGTGTGGATGCGCACGAACGGGTAGCAGGCGCGCACGTGCCCGGGCATGGCTTCACCGGCCACGAAGCGCTGCATCGCGCTGCGCAAATGGTCGATCTGCTGGGTGTAGATCGTGCGGACCTGATCCAGCGCGCTGACCGGGTCGCTGTGGCGGGAAGGTGCGATGAACGGCGGCATATAGGGCATATGGGCCTATTGTGCAACGCACGAAAGCCGCCTGCTTCGTACCGCTGATGTACCGCTGACGTACTGCTGAGTGTGCGAGAAAGCGTCCTACAAGCTGTAACGAAGGCAGATGACGTTACAAGACCTCTGCCTCGGCCAAAGTTCACCCCACACCAACAAGGTTTGAACCTCACAGGAGTTGAGCGAATGAGAACAGAAGCAATGGCCGGCAATCCTTTTGCACTGATGACCGATCCGGGCACGGTGCGCCAGATGATCGAGAGCTCCGAATCTCTGAGAAGGTTGAGCCAACGGCAATGCCATCCGCTGGACAAGGCCGTGATTCGTAGCGCCAGCGCCGAACTGGCCGCCTACGACGCCAAGATCGACCGCACCACCATCTACCTGCCGCCCGAAGAAGACAAGTCGACGACCGCGCTGGTGCGCTCTTCGTACCCCGAATCGGTGAACTGAGCGACGCTTTGTCATTGCGGGCTTGACCCCGCAAATCCATGCCTCGCGTGCACGTGCCAAACCCCGCACTCTGAGACCTCGCGGCAACGCCGTGCATGGCCGGGCCGCGGCGCGATGGCTACGGCGTCCGGCTGCGGCGCTGTCGCGCCTATAGCCGGATTCCCCGCGCTGAACGGTCTTGCGGCCCTGCGCAAAACAACTCACTCCGCCTTGCTCCGTTCAAACAAGTTTTGCGAGCATGAGACGGTCGCGTCGCAAGCGACGCTGGGCCGCAAGACCGTCCACCGCGGGCGCCTGAGCTTTATTCGCGCCGCGGCCCGGCCGTGCACGGCGTTGCAGTGGCGGGTGGCGTGCCTGCGGCGGCGCGCCGAAACCCGCCCACGCACAGCTTTGCCGCGCGGCCTCAGAACCCAAAGAACGAATTCGGGGTCATGGATTGCGGGGCAAGCCCGCAATGAGAGCCCGCATTAGCAGTTAGCTGCGGCCCCGGCCGTGGCCGCGCCCGCCGTCGTCGCCGCCTTGCCCGCGGCCCTCGTCGCGGGACTCACGGCCCTGACGGCCTTCGCCACGCCCTTCGCCGCGTCCGTCACCCTTGCCTTCGCCCCCACGGCGCTGCTGCGCTTCGGGCGATGCGCCTTGCGGCGGCGCCTGGCGTATCGCGCGCTGCTGCACTTGCTGCTCTTGCATCTGCTGGCGGTGCAGCTGTTGCTGCTGTTGCCGCACGGCGTGGTCCTGCGCCGCCTGTTGTTGACGCACCGCCCGCTCCTGCTGCATCTGCTGCTGGCGGATCGCGTGTTCCTGCGCTTGCTGTTGGCGGCGCAGCTCGTCCTGCTGGCGCTGGCCTTGCATCTGCATTTGCTGTTCGCGTTGCGCGCGTTGCTGCTCACGGACGGCACGTTCCTGCTCACGCGCCCCGCGCTGCTCCTGGTGCATTTGGATGCGGCGCTGCTGATCTTCCTGCCGCTCCTGCTGCCGGCGCGGCTCCTGCCATTGACGGCCCGGCAGCTGATTCTGGAACACCGGTGGCGGGAGATTGGCGACCACACCTGCACTCACGCCCAGCGGTGGCGGTGGCGTCACGCGCAGGCGCGACGCGCGGATATCGGCATAGCGGTTGGCGTACGGCTGCGGCAGGGCGGGCTGGGGCATCACGTGCACGCGGCCCACGTCGGCGACGCCGTTGCGCTGCCAATGCCGGTGCACCGGACGGCCGCGGCTGAAGTCTTCCGTGCGAACGGAGGTCCAGACGCCGGGCCGGTTCTGGTACAGGTAATGATCGCCGCGATGGCGGTGGTCCACGACGATGTACCGGTTGACGCCGCTGATGTAGCGCGGGCTCGTGCGGTAGGCGGGGCGCCAGACCTCGCCCGGGCCGAGCGGGAACCAACCCACGCCGGAGCCGAATGAAAAGGTGGCACTGCCGCCGCTGCCGACGAATGCGACCAGCGCTGGCGCATAGACCGGGCGCGGACCGATGCGGCCCGGCACCCAGGCCCAGCGCGAGCCGATCAGGGCCCAACGGCCGTAGTGGAAGGGTGCGAAGCCCCAGGGCGCGTCGTCGACCCACGTCCAGCCCCACGGCGCGATGAAGTCCCAATGGCCGTAACGATAGGGCGCCCAGTCGGCGACGGTCACGCGGGGGTACCACACGGGGCCATAGTCGGTGTCTTGCGACCAGGTGCCGTTGCTGTCCAGCTGCTGATAGCCCACGACTTCGCGCGGAACGTAGCGCGCGGTGAGCGATTGGTCTTCGGCCCGGTTGAGGTCGGCGGCCCAGCGGTCGAAAGCATCTTCGCCAGGCATGGCGCGCACGGAGACGCGTTCAAGATCCCGGCCGGTGAACGTCACGACCTGCCCACCCACGAGTTCCTGCGCCTGGCCATTGGCGCCATAGACCAAGGCGGCGCCGTCGCGCACCGTCACGCGCGTTGTGCCCTGCGCCGGATCGACGTCCAGGCGGTAGTCGCCCGGCTGGGTCGCCCGGAATGCCAGCTGCGGCGTGTCGATCTCGAAGTTCTCGCCACTTTGCACCTGTCGCACGCGGGCGTTGAGGGTGCCTGCGTTCAGGCTGGCCTGCAGCGCCTCGGCGTCCAGCGCGGCCACATCCAGGAAAGTCTGGCTGTCCATGTGCAGCGCCGCGGAGCCGACGTGCAGTTCGGCGCGCGCGCCCTTGTCCGTCCAGAGCCGGTCACCGCGCGTGATGGGGCGGTTCGGGATGGCGTCCAGCCAATCGGTCTCGCCGGCGGGCGCGAACACCACGGAGCCTTCGATCTGGCTGAGGGTGGCAACGCGCGCCGGCGGATCGGCGGCGACTTGTGCCGGCGCCTGTGCCTGCGCCTGGGCGACGCCCCAGCCGAACGCCAGCAGCAGCGGCAACGCGCGTGCAATCGCGAAGCGGGCAAATGATCGAGTGGTCATGGCAGTCTCCATTGTCATTGTGTTTGGAACGCGCGGGGCCCGCATCAGCTCATCGGCCCGGAGTTGAGGATCGGGATGCCGCGCGAGCGGCGGTCGTCGCGCAGGTCGGGCCGGCCGCCACGCAGGCGCAACTGCTGTTGCTGCTGCTCCCACGCCTGCTGGTCACGCCGCCACTGTTCGGCCAGCGCCTGCTGCTGGCGCGCAATCGCCGCGCGCTGGGCCTGCTGCTGCGCCAGTTCGCGCTCTTGCCGTTCCTGGGCCTCGCGCTTCGCCTGCTGCTCTTCGCGCTGCATGCGTTGCTCGCGCAGTGCCTGCGCGTCGCGCTCGGCGGAACGGCGGGCCTGCTCGACGTGCTGGGCATGCAGTTCGCGGCGCTGCTGTTCCTCGCGGCGGGCGACGGCCTCGCGCTTGGCCTGCTCGGCTTGTTTGGCCAACTGCTCGCGCTTCAGCTGCTCGGCGCGCTTGGCGGTCTGCTCGCGCTGCAGCTCCGCGCGCTTGGCCGACTGCTCGCGTTTCGCCTGCTCGGCTTGCCTGGCCAGCAGCTCTCGCTTGGCGGCCTGTTCGCGCTCGCGCTTCGCGACCAATTCACGTTTGGCCTGTGCTTCCGCCAGCTTGGCCTGTTTGGCCGCGGCGATTTGCTCCCGCTTCGCCGCGGCGAGCTGCTCACGTTTTGTTTCTGCGATTTGCTCGCGCCTGGCTTCCGCGCGGCGAGCCAACTGTTCGCGCTTGCTCTGCTCGGCGCGGCGCGCCTGCTTCTCGCGCCGGGCTTGTTCTTCCGCGCGGTCCTGCTCCAGCTTCGCCTGCTCAATGCGGGCCTGCTCCGCCGCTTTGGCGCGTTCGGCCTTGGCGCGCTCTGCAGTGGCACGTGCGGCCTTCGCGATTTCCGCCTTGGCCTTCTCGGCCTTTGCCACTTCAGCCTTCGCCATTTCGGAGTTCACCACTTCTGCCTTCGCCGCTTCGGCGCGCTTGGCAGGTGCCGCGGCCTGAGGCTGCACCGCAGGCAGCACGGCCGGCACAGCGGCGGCAACCACGGGCGGCGCTGCCGGTGCCTTCGCAGCCGCAACAACCGGCACGGCTGCCTTGGCCTGCTGTTGACGCGCTCGTTCGGCCTCTGCCCGTTGTTGTTGCGCCGCTTGCAGAACACGCTGCACTTCGGCTTGCTGCTGGGCGGCGGCTTGCACGCGGGCGGCATGCGCTGCAGCTTGTGCCAGCGCCGCAGCCTGCACCGCGGCTTGCGTCGCTGGCTTGGGTTCCGAAGCGGGCTTGGGTTGCGATGCCGGCGCAACCGCGACCTGTGTCGCTGGAGCGGCAACGCGACGCGGTGCCGGCGGCGTGTCCGGTTGGGGCACCGTCACTTTCGCCGGAGCAACGCGCGACATCGCGATGGTGCCGCCGCGTTCGGGCATGGGAGGCGGCGGCACGATCTGGGCGTTGGTCAGCGAGTTGGCGGCGATGCGCAGCCAGCCCGCGCCGGCCGGCTTGCCGCGATGGAATTCCTCGGCGGGAATCGACGTGAGGGCTTCGGGCTTGCGCTGGTTCGCGTACGTTGGGTTGGCTTCCAGCTTGAGGTTCTGGTTGAGGTTGCTCATGTAGACCGGGCTCGCGCGGTAGCCGGGTTGCCACACTTCGCCGGGTGCCAGCGGGAACCAGGCCACGCCGGGCTTGCCGGCAATGACGGGAAGGTTCCATTGGGTGGCGCTGCCGTTGCCGCCACCGACGAACGCCACCAGCGCCGGCGCATACACCGGTTTCAACGACAGGCGCCCCGGCACCCAGGCCCAACGCGAGCCGATCATTGCCCAGCGCCCATAGTGGAAGGGCGCGAAGCCCCAGGCCGCGTCGTCCATCCAGGTCCAGCCCCAGGGCGACATCCACTCCCAGTGGCCGTTGCGGTAGGGCGCCCAGTTCGCAGGCATTCCCTGAGGGAACCACACCGACCCGTGGGTTGCGTCCTGCGACCACTGGCCGGCGGAATCGAGCTCCTGGTAGCCGACGACTTCGCGCGGCACGTAGCGCGCGGAGACCGATTGCTCCTCACGCCGGTTGCGGTCAGCGGCCCAGCGGTCGAAATTGTCTTGCGGCGGCGACTCCTGCACGGACACCTGCGCCAGCGTGCGGTCGCGGAACGTGATCTGCTGGCCGCCGCCCAGTGGCAAGACCTGCCCCGCCTCGCCGTAAACGGCGCCGGTCCCCGAGTGGATCGTCACGCGCGTGATGCCGCGCACCGGATCGACGTCGATGCGGTAGTCGCCCGGATAGGCGGCGCGGTACGCGAGGTTCGGCGTGTCGATCTCGAAGTTCTCGCCCTCGGGCAGCGTGCGGATGCGCACGTACACCGAGCCCTGCGTCACGCTCAGCTGGGCGGCCCGGTCGTCGAGCTGCAGGATTTCCACGTGCGTGCTGGGGGCCATGCGCACGGCCGACGAGCCCACCTGCATCTCGGCGCGCGAGCGGCGCTCGGTCCACACCCGGTCGCCGCGTGTGAGCGGGCGATTGCGGATCGCGTCGGTCCATTCGTTGTCGCCCGCCTGCGAGAAAGCCACCGCGCCTTCGGCCAGGTTCACGCGTCCCACGCGGCTCGGCGGATCGGCCTGCGCCATCGCGCGCGCGCCTAACAGCGCCAGCAGCACCAAAGGTAACAGGCGCGCAAAGAAAACGTGAAGAAGGTGGGCAGGGCTCATGAGCATTCTCTCCAGGAAGTAGAACGCTTTCGCCCCCGAAAAGATCGCAAAGCCCAGGTAAAGGCGGGCTCTCTCGCCCGCGTTTTTTGTAATGCTGTGTAAAGCCGCTGCGCGTCAGCCGGCGAGGGGCTCGCGCATCGTGACAAATTCCTCAGCGGCGGTGGGATGGATGCCGATGGTGCTGTCGAACACCGCCTTGGTCGCGCCGGCCTTCATCGCCACCGCGAAGCCCTGCACGACCTCGCCCGCGTCGGGGCCGACCATGTGCAGGCCGATCACGCGATCTGTCGCCGCATCGACCAGCAGCTTCATCAAGGTGCGCTCGCCGTTGCCGCTCAAGGTGTGCTTCAGGGCCCGGAACTCGCTGCGGAATACCGTGACTTTCTCAAAGGTCTTGCGCGCTTCGCCTTCGGTGTAGCCGACGGTGGCGATGTTCGGGTGCGTGAACACCGCGGTCGGGATGAAGTCGTAACCCATCGTGCGTTTGCCCTGGCCGAACAGGTGGTCGACCACCACCATCGCCTCGCCCAACGCAACCGGCGTGAGCTGTATCCGCGCGGTGACGTCGCCCAGTGCGTAGATCGAGGGAACGGAGGTGCGATAGAGCGCATCGACGACGATCGCGCCGGCCTTGCTTTGCGCGACGCCGGCTGTGTCGAGGCCCAACCCTACGACGTTCGGCACGCGGCCGGTCGCATAGAGCACGGTGTCGGCGGTGACGGTGCTGCCGTCCAGCAAGGTCACTTCGAGCCCCGACGATGTCTTGCGGATTGCGCGGACGTCGCTGCCGGTGCGCAGGTCGATGCCGTGCTTGCGCGTCTCCTGCGTGATGAAGGCGCGCACGTCGGCGTCGAAGCCCCGCAGGATCTGCTCGCCCCGGTAGAGCTGCGTCACCTTCGAGCCCAGGCCGTTGAAGATGGAGGCGAACTCGCACGCGATATAGCCGCCGCCCACCACCAGCAGGCGTTTGGGGAAAGGGTCGAGATCGAACATGCTGTCGGAGGTGACGGCGTGCTCGCAGCCCGGGAACTTCGGCACGCTCGGCGTGCCACCGGTCGCGACCAGGATGTTCTGCGCCGTGATATTTTTCTCGCCTTCTTCGGTGCGAACCTTCGCCGTGTGGCCGTCCACCAACTGGGCCCAGCCGCGCACGATCTCCACACCCGGGCCCTGCAGCAGTTGCTGGTAGACGCCATTCAACCGCGTGATCTCTTTCGCGCGGTTCGCTTTCAGCCGGGCCCAGTCGAATTGCGGCGGCTTCACGTCCCAGCCGAACCCGGCGGCGTCCTGGAAGTCGTGGGCGAAATGCGCAGCGTAGCTATAGAGCTTCTTGGGAATGCAGCCGACGTTGACGCAAGTGCCGCCCAACGCGGCCGCCTCGGCAAGCCCGACGCGCGCGCCGCGCTGCGCCGCCATGCGCGCGGCGCGCACACCGCCGGAGCCGCCGCCGATGACGAAGAGGTCGTAGTCGTGAGCCATGGAATCGTGTCCCTTTTTCAAGTTCGAAAAGCGGTGATGTCGTTGCGGATCCAGTCGATGAACAACCGCGTGCGGGCCGGCAGCAGCCGTGCATGCGGGTAGACCACGCTGATCGGTCGGGGCGGGCGCTCGAATCTTTCAAGCACGATCTTCAGGCGCTTCTGCGCGATGAAAGGCGCCACCTGGTAGGAGAAGAACATGCCGAAGCCCGCGCCGTCGGCGCAGGCCTGCACGGCGGGCAGCACGTGGTTGAAATCGAGGTTGCCGGACACGTTCACGCGGAACGCGCGGCCGTTCTCCTGGAAGTCGCCCCAGGTCGGCTTGCCCGCGATCATCCGGATGCAGTTGGCCTGCTGCAGGTCGCGCGGATGCTTCGGAACGCCATGCTTGCGCAGGTAGGCCGGGGTGGCGACGACGACACGGCGGATCTGCCCCAATGGCAGGGCGACCAGAGACGAATCCTCGAGCGCGCCGATGCGGACGCCCAGGTCCATGCCTTCTTCCAGCAGGTTCACCACCCGGTCCAGCAGCACCACGCTGCAGCGCATCTGGTCGTACTGCCGCACGAAACGCGTGACGGCCGGCGCCACCCACATCTGGCCGAAAGCGACCGGGGCGGTGATGCTGAGGTGGCCGGCCGGCTCGGTCGCGCCGGCCGTGAGCGCCGCTTCCGACTCCTCCAGCGCCAGCAGCACCTGGCGGCAGTTGTCCAGGTGCTGGCGGCCTTCTTCGGTGAGCGAGATGCGTCGCGTCGTGCGATTGAACAGGCGCACGCCCAATTCCGCCTCGTAGGCAGCCAGCGAACGCACCACCGCCGGAAGCGAGGCGCCGGTGCTGCGCGCCGCGGCCGTGAGGCTGCCTTCGTCGGCGATCCGAACGAAGGTTTGCATGGCTTTGAATTTGTCCATCAGGCCCTGATTAATCCATATATCGGAAGAGTCCTGTGCAGACCGGGGTATTTATTCAAACGGGCGCAGCAAACAGAATCCGGGCTTCCCCATCCAGGAGCCCTCCATGAACAACGCCTCGCCCGCCCGACCGATCCGCCTGCACCGCATGGCCTTGTCGGGGCATTGCCACCGCATCGAGCTGTTCCTCTCCCTGCTCGGGCTGCCGTACGAACTGGTGGAGATCGACCTCGCCGCCGGCGCGCACAAGTCTCCGGAGTTCCTGCGCATGAACCCTTTCGGCCAGGTGCCGGTGATCCAGGACGGCGATGTGACCCTGGCCGATTCGAACGCCATCCTGGTCTATCTGCAAGGACGTTACGCGCCCGGGCAATGGCTGCCGAGCGATCCGCTGGCCGCTGCGCAGGTGCAGCGATGGCTGTCGGTCGCTGCCGGGCCGCTGGCCTTCGGTGCGGCGGCTGCGCGCGTGATCCAGCTGTTCCGGCGGCCGGACGACCCTGCGGCCGCCATCGCGCGCGCCAATGCGCTGCTGAAGGTGATGGATGCCGAACTGGCTACGCGCGCATTCCTCACGAGCGATCAGCCGACGATCGCCGACATCGCCAACTACAGCTACATCGCGCACGCGCCGGAAGGCAATGTGTCGCTCGAGCCCTACCCGCATGTACGCGCCTGGCTGCAACGGATTGAAGCCTTACCGCGCTTCGTGCCGATGATGAAGTCGGCAGTCGGCCTGGCGGGCTGAGCAAGCCATGAGCGGCGACACTTTTCACGAAGGCGAAACGGCGCTGCAAGAACGCACGGGCGTGCGTGCGCGGCTCGCCGACGCCGGCCCGCGCGTGATCCGCGACCACATGCCGGACCAGCACCGCGAGTTCTTCGCGCAGTTGCCCTTCCTGGTCGCGGGCACGGTCGATGCGCAAGGCCAGCCCTGGGCTTCAGTGCTGGCCGGCGCGCCGGGTTTCGTGACGTCGCCCGATCCGAAGCGGCTGGACGTGCGTGCCCAGCCGCTGTCGCATGAACCCTTGTCGGAGAACCTAGCGGCCGGTGCGCCTATCGGCCTGCTCGGCATCGAGCCGCACACCCGGCGGCGCAACCGGATGAACGGGCACGTCTCGCGGTTCGACGACAGTGGCTTCAGCGTTGTCGTTGAACAGAGCTTCGGCAACTGCCCCAAGTACATCCAGGCGCGGCGTCCGGAGTTCACCAGCGCGTCTTCAACGGGGCCTGCACAGCGGCTGGATGCACTCGACGAAGCGGCGCGCGCGCTGATCGCCCGCGCCGACACCTTCTTCATCGCGACCGCCCATCCCCAGGCGGGTCGGGGCGACGCGCGGGCCTTCGGCGTGGACGTGTCGCATCGCGGCGGCAAGCCGGGCTTCGTGCGGGTCGACCGCGACGGCACGCTGACTGTGCCGGACTTCATCGGCAACTTTTTCTTCAACACACTCGGCAACCTGTCGGTGAACCCGCGCTGCGGCCTGCTGTTCATCGATTTCGACAATGGCGACATGCTGCAGGTCGCGGCGCGCGGCGAGATCATCCACGACGACGCCGAGGTGCTGGCTTTCGAAGGCGCGCAGCGGCTGCTGCGGTTTCAAGTTGTGTCCGTCTTGCGCTGGCCAAGCGCCTTGCCGCTGCGCTGGGGCGAGGCGGAAATGTCGCCGGTACTGGCGGCGACGGGCTCCTGGCGCTGACGGCCCTGGAAGTCGACCGTCTATGATTTGCGAAT
Organism: Ramlibacter sp. WS9; assembly: GCF_003797765.1. Taxonomy (GTDB): domain Bacteria; phylum Pseudomonadota; class Gammaproteobacteria; order Burkholderiales; family Burkholderiaceae_C; genus Ramlibacter. The sequence continues at coordinate 291,512 of NZ_RKMB01000001.1, forward strand.
GACGGTCCTGTCTCACAGCGCGCGAAAGCTTGGCCATGCCGGGCGGGCGCCGCTGCGCTGGCTCGCCGGCTGGTGGCGCATCATCTTCTTCGGCGCATCGGTGCTGGTGCTGGCGCTGTCGCCCTCCAGTTACGGGCGGGAAACGCGCCAGGCCCTGATGCGCCACATCTATGTCGATACGGCGCCCATCCTCGGCTGGTTCACTGTCCTGTGTGCCTTGCTCACTTTGGTGATCACACGCATCGTGGTGGTCACGGCCATCAGTTACGGCTTGTCTCGCTATGCCCTCGAGATGGTGATCCGCGTTCTGGTGCTGGAATTGATCCCGCTCACGGCGGCGCTCTTCGTCGCCTTGCGCTGCACGATCCCGAACGGGGCCGCTCTGGCGGAGATGCGCCGAACCGGCCAATTCGATGCGCTGGCCGCGCGCGGCGTCGACCCCGTGGTGACGCAGGTGCTGCCTCGCGCGCTGGCCGGCATCTTCGCCACATTGACGCTGGCGGCGCTCAGCTGCGTGGTGGCGCTGGTGCTGGCCTACCTCGCGGTCTTCGGCTGGACGTTGGCGGGTGTGGCTGCCTACACGCATGTGTTCGGCCATGTGTTCAATCCGGCGGTCGCGCTGATCTTCGTGCTCAAGACCGTCTTCTTCAGCCTGGCCGTGTCCATCATTCCGATGGCCTCGGGCCTGTACGACATCGAGGGCGACGGCTCTCGCGAAAGCGCCGCGTTGCAGGGGCTCGTGCGCATGTTCGCCGTGCTGCTGCTGCTCGAGGCGGCGTCGCTCGCAGGCAACTACACCTGACGCCCATGGAAGAAAAACCCGACACACCGGTCAGCAATTCCGAACCCGCGCCCTCGCGGCCGGTGCGCAATCTCGAGCTCAAGGCGGCGCTGCTGCTGGTGTTCACCGGTCTGCTCATCGTGGGCTCGGTGCTGTACCTGCTCTACGCGCGCGGCGTGTTCCAGGCGACGCAGACCTTGGTGCTGGTGACGGAAGACTCCGAAGGCGTGGTTGTCGGCATGGACATGACCTTCGCGGGCTTCCCGATCGGGCGGGTGCGTCGCGTCGAGCTCGCCCAGACCGGCAACGTCCGCGTCATCATCGACGTCGCCCAGAAAGACGCGCACTGGTTGCGCACATCCAGCGTCTTCACGCTGGTGCGCGGCCTCGTGGGCGGCACCAACATCCGTGCCTATTCGGGCGTGCTCACGGATCCGCCGCTGCCCGATGGTGCCGAACGGCCGGCGCTGCGCGGCGACGCCACGGCGGAGCTGCCGCGCGTGCTGGCGTCCGCCAAGGAAGTGCTGGAGAACGTGAGCGCGATGACGGCGGAGGACGCCGCGTTGCGCGCGTCGCTGGCGAACCTGCAGGAAGTGACGGCCAAGCTCAAGGGTCCGCGCGGCGCGTTGGGCGTGATGTTCGGCAACGACGCCGACGCGCAGAAGCTCGTGGCCGCGCTGGACCGCACCAATGCGTTGTTGGCGCGAGTCGATGCGCTCACCGCGAAAGCGGACACCCAGGTGTTCGGCCCCGACGGTGTGATGAAGGAAGCGCGGGCCACGGTGTCGCAGCTCAATGGCCTCCTGGCCGAAACCCGCACGAGCCTCAAGAAAGTGGACGCGGTGCTGGTCGAGGCGCAGGGCATCAGCGCGAACGTGAAGGGCGCGACCAACGACCTCGGAAGCCTGCGTGCGGACGTCGAAGCCAACCTTCACAAGGTCGAGGGCCTCATCAACGAGCTGAACCGGAAGTGGCCCTTCGCTCGCGAGACGGAGGTCAAGTTGCCATGAGGTTGATCCTGTCCTTGGCCGTCGCCGCGGCGCTGCTGGCCGGCTGCGGCAACAAGCCGCGCGCGCCCGACTGGCAGATGAACGCCCACGACAGCCTCGAGCGCTACGTCACGGCGTACATGACGGGTAATGCCCGGGTCGAGGCGGCGGAATTCGAGCGCGCACGCAACGCGCTGTCGGCGACGGGGCAAGCGGGGCTGGTGGCGCGTGCGGAGCTGACGCGGTGTGCCGCGCGCGTGGCCAGCCTGGCCGTCGAACCCTGCGAAGGCTTCGAGCGGCTGCGTGCGGATGCGCCCGCGGCCGAGCGCGCCTATGCGGATTACCTGGCCGGGCGCATCGCCCCCACCGATGTGCCGCTGCTGCCGGCACAGCACCGCGCCGTGGCCGCAGGGCAGGGCGACGCGGCGGCGTTGGGCGCGATCGAGGACCCGCTCTCACGCCTGGTCGCAGCCGGTGTTTTATTTCGCAGTGGCAGGGCGTCGCCGCCGGTGCTGGTGCTGGCCAGCGACACGGCCTCGGCCCAGGGCTGGCGCCGGCCGCTGCTGGCCTGGCTGGGCGTGCAGGCGCAGCGTGCGGAGCAAGCGGGCGCCACCGAAGAAGCGCAGCGGCTGCGCCGGCGTATGGCGTTGGTGGCGGGGGAAAAGTAGCCGTGCTGCTCAAAGTAGGCGAACTCGCGAAACACGCGGGCCTCACGGTGCGCACGCTGCACCACTACGACGAGATCGGCCTGCTCAAGCCTTCGGGCCGCTCGGAGTCCGGCTACCGGCTGTACAGCCGCGAAGACGTCGCGCGCCTGCACGGCATCCAGGCGCTGCGCCAGCTGGGCCTCGCGCTGGCGGATATCGGCGCCATGCTCGAGAAGGGCGGCACGCCGCCGGGCCTGATCATCGACCAGCAGATGCGGGCGCTGGATCGCGAGATCGCACGCGCCACCGAACTGCGGGACCACCTGGGCTTGTTGCAGCACCAACTGGCGAAGGGGAACGAGCCGGGCATGGCGGACTGGCTGGACACGCTGGGGCTGATGAAGACCTACGGCAAGTACTTCAGCGCTGCGGAGCTCAAGACCATATTCGCGAACTGGAACCTGATCGAAAACGACTGGGAGCCGCTGGTTGCCGCAGTGCGCGAGGTGATGAACCAGGGGTTTGCGGCCGACGCGCCGGAAGTGCAGCCACTCGCGCAGCGCTGGATGCGGCTGATGCTGCGCTGGATGGACGGCAACTTCGACCTCATCGACCGCTGGGGCGAGATGTACGAAAAGGAGCCTTCCGCGGCAGGGCGCAATGGGGCGCCCCAGTCGGACATGATCGAGTTCATCCGCCGCGCCATCGACCTGCGCATGGCGTTGCTGTGCAAGTACCTGACGCTCGCGGAGATCCGGCGGTTTCGCCATATTCCGGACGAAGAGTGGCAGGCCATGGCGTGCCGGGTCAAGGAGCTGATGGACCGCGGCGTTGCCCCCGGCAGCGACCCCGCGCAGGCGATGGTCGGTCAATGGCTGGCGCTGCTCGACCGGTTGGTCGGGGACGACCAAGCCGTGCGCGCTCGCCTGCTGCTGGCCCAGGCCAGCGAGCCGCTGCTGCAGGCCGGGTCGACGCTGCCCGCGCCGGCCCGGGCCTATCTGCGCCAATGCATGGCCCAGGGCTTGACCCTCACGTGACGTGAGGGTCTAGAGTCGGCTTCCATGACGGAACCGACTCCAACAACAACTCCCGAACACCTGCCCCCGCAGCGCCTGCATGCGCTGGACAACCTGCGCGCGCTGGCCATGTGGCTGGGCATCGTGCTGCACGTCTCGGCGATCCATTGGGTCAACCCGTCCCCGCTGCCTTGGCGCGACGAGCAGCGCACCATCGTCGCGGATTTGCTGGGCGCGTTCATCCACAGCTTTCGCATGCCGGTGTTCTTCATCCTGGCGGGCTACTTCGTTGCGATGCTGCTGCATCAGCACGGCGCGGGCGGCATGCTGAAGAACCGCGCGAAACGGCTCGGCCTGCCGTTCGCCGTGTTCTGGCTGCCCATCTTCAGCGCGTGCGTGGTGCTGGCGCTGCTGTTCGTTCATCGCATGGCGCGCGGCACCTGGGGACTCGACCCAGTATTGCTGCAGCGGCAGGCACCGAACGTGCCCCAGGGGCCGTCGACCATGCACATGTGGTTTCTGTGGATGCTGCTGTGGCTCTGTGTCCTCACGGCGGCGCTGCATCGCTTCGGCGGCGCCCCGGTGCGCCGCATCGGGTCGGCCCTGGCGGCGGCATTGGGGTTCATCGGCGCGAGCTGGGGGGGCTTCATGGTGCTGGCGCTTCCGCTGGCCGTGACCGGTGCGGTCTATCCGAACGGGATCGTCACACCCAATGGCTCGTTCCTGCCGCCGCTCGCGGAATGGGTGCACAACGGCCTGTTCTTCGCGTTTGGCTTGTCCGTCTACGCGTGCCGCGAGCACTTGCTGCCGCTGTTCACGCGCCGGGCCTGGGCGTACGCCGCGGCGGGCCTGCCGTTCTTCTTCGGTACGCTGGTACTGATGGAGATGCTGCGCCAGCCGGACCGGCCGATCGCGCACCTGCCGTTCTGGATCGCGCTGGCCTACAACTGCGCCACGTGGCTCTGGAGTTTTGCGCTGATCGGCCTGGCGCTGCGGTACATGCCGCGCCGCAACGCAGTGCTGGGCTACCTTGCCGACAGCTCGTACTGGGTCTATCTCGTGCACATGCCCGCCACGATCGGCTTCGGCGCGCTGCTCTTCGGCGTGCCGATCCCCGCGTTGGGCAAGATGGGGCTGAACATCGCCGCGACCACGCTGCTGTGCCTGGCTACCTACCACCTGTTCGTGCGCTTCACGCCGGTCAGCATCTTGCTGAACGGCAAGCGCCATCCCCGAAAAATCCAAGGAGTGCTGGCGCATGCCAACCCATGACAACCCGGCGCGAGCCGAACTTTTCCGCGACCGCAATTTCCGGTGGCTGATCGGCGGCGGCAGTCTCTCGCTGCTGGGCGACCAGTTCACGCTGATCGCCTTGCCGTGGCTCGTGCTGACCATGACCGGCGACACGCTGGTGCTGGGCACCGTGCTGGCGCTCATCAGCGTGCCGCGCGCGCTGTTCATCCTGGTGGGCGGCGCCATCGTCGACCGCTATTCGCCCAAGCAGGTGCTGATGATCACCAAGTACGTCAACACCGTGCTGCTGGGCGCACTGGCAGCACTCGTCTTCACCGGCACGTTGACGCTGCCGCTGGTCTACGCTCTGTCGCTGGGCATCGGGCTGGCAACAGCGTTCAGCATCCCGTCGGGCACGGCGATGATGCCGCATGTGGTGCAGCCCGCGCAGCTCCAGGCCGCGAACAGCATCCAGCTCGGCCTGCGCCAGTTGTCGATGTTCGTCGGCCCGCTGCTCGCGGGCCTCCTGATCGCGCTGTTCGGTGACGGCGCCGGAGGTGCAGGCAGCGCCATGGCCAACGCCCAGGGCATCGCCGTGGCTTTCGCGTTCGACGCGTTCAGTTTCGGCATCACGATCTGGACGCTGGCCCAAGTGAAGACGCGGCCGACGCCCCCACGCACGGCAGGGCCCACCCCGGCGGTGTGGGCCTCCATCGCCGAAGGCCTGCGCCATTTCTGGCGCGACGTCGAACTGCGCACCTGCTTCATCTACTGGTCGGCGATCGCGCTGCTGATCATGGGCCCGATCCACATCGCGCTGCCGGTACTCGCCAGCACGCAACCTGGCCTGGGCGCCGCGGCGTTCGGCATCATGGTCGGCGCCCACGGCGCCGGCACCCTGGCCGGCATGATCGCGTCCGGCGTCAAGTCGAACCTGCGCATCGGCAGCCTGGGCACCACCATCCTGGCGTTCGACGCCGTCATCGGCCTGCTGTTCATCCCGATGGGGCAGATCGGTGCCGCATGGCAGGGCGCGGGCCTGATGCTCACCATCGGCTTGCTCGGCGGCTTCATGCAGGTGGCGGTTTTCACCTGGATCCAGCGCCGCGTGCCGCCCGCGCTGCTGGGCCGCGCGATGAGCCTGTTCATGTTCATCTTCATGGGCCTCGCGCCGGTCTCGGCGGCCATCACGGGCTGGATCATGCGCGGCATCACGCTCGGCCAGCTGTTCGCCGGCTGCGGCGCGACCTTGGTGGTGCTGGCGGTCATCGCGTTCGTGGGTTCGCAGATGCGCAACGTGACCGACGCGAGCCCGGCGACGCGCTGACACCGGTTCCGTTCACGGCGGATTTACAGAAAGTTTTCCTTGCGGCAATATCCGCCCGGGGAGCTCGCGCGTTGTTGTAGACGTGGGCCCACGCCACCTTCGACAACCAGGAGCCTTTCATGAAGAAGCAAAGCTTGATCATCGTCCTCGCGCTGGCCGCCGCCGGCGCGGCCGTTGCGCAGACCCCGTCCGTTGACCCGGCGACGCCGCGCGTCGACCGGCGCGAGGCGCGGCAGGAAAAACGCATTGCAAAGGGCAAGGCATCGGGCGAGTTGACGCCCAAGGAAGCGGCGAAGCTCGAAGCCCAGCAGGGCCGCATCCAGGCGGCCGAAGCCGAGGCCAAGAGCGATGGCAAGGTCACCGCCAAGGAACGCGCGGAGCTCACGCATCGCCAAAACAAGGCCAATCGCAAGATTCGCCGCAACAAGCACGACGCGCAGAAGACCAGCTAGGGCCGTTAACGCTATGAAGCGACCGCGCGTGTAGTCGAGCTCTATCGCCTCGCGCGTGGTGATGGCGACAACGCCATAAAAAAAGCCCGGCACCTTGCGGTGCCGGGCTTAGCGGGCTGGCTTGCCTTGCGGCAAGCCCACTTCGCCTTAGGGCTTGCTGGCCGTGGGGAACGGCCAGGCTGCCTGCGGGTTCAGCGTGGTCTGCGCCGCCGGCGCTGCCGGGGCGGCAGCGGCCGCTTTGGCTACCGGTTTGGCAGCAGGCTTTTTCGCTGCTTTCTTGGCAGCAGGCTTTTTCGCAGCCTTTTTGGCAGCAGGCTTTTTCTTCGCAGCCGGCTTCTTCTTGGCGGCCGCCTTTTTGGCGGTCGTCTTCTTGGCTGCGGCCTTCTTCGCCGGAGCCTTCTTCGCAGCGGCCTTCTTGGCCGCCGGGCGCTTAGCGGCCGCCTTCTTGGCTGCCGGGCGCTTCGCTGCGGCCTTCTTCGCCGGAGCCTTCTTCGCAGCGGCCTTCTTGGCCGGAGCCTTCTTTGCCGTTGCCTTCTTTGCGGCCGGACGCTTCGCTGCGGCCTTCTTTGCCGGGGCCTTCTTCGCGGCCGATTTCTTTGCAGTTGCCATTTCTATCTCCTGTTCAAGTTGATCAACATCAACCAAAGAAGCACTCCATGCTTGTTGGATTGCATGAAGCGATTCATGAGGTTGGGCCAAGGCCCAGCATCATGAACACCGTTGCCCGCCCTGGCGCCTGGCTCTTGCGGCCGGTCGCCAACGCGGACGAATCTCAAACTCGTCCTATTCGTTCAATCCCAGGAAAGCGCGCCACCCGTCTGGTATTCGATCACGCGGGTTTCGAAGAAATTGCGCTCTTTCTTCAGGTCAATCATTTCGCTCATCCACGGGAAAGGATTTTCCTCGTTGGGGAAGAGCGCTTCGAGGCCAATCTGCGTGGCGCGGCGATTCGCGATGTAGCGCAGGTAGCCCTTGAACATGGACGCGTTCATGCCCAGCACGCCACGCGGCATGGTGTCTTCGGCATAACGGTATTCGAGCTCGACGGCCTTCTGGAACAGGGTCTTGATCTCCGCCTTGAACTCGGAAGTCCAGAGGTGCGGGTTCTCGAGCTTGAGCTGGTTGATCAGGTCGATGCCGAAGTTGCAGTGCATCGACTCGTCGCGCAGGATGTACTGGTACTGCTCGGCGGCACCGGTCATCTTGTTCTGCCGGCCCAGCGCCAGGATCTGGGTGAAGCCGACGTAGAAGAACAGGCCCTCCATCAGGCAGGCGAAAACGATCAGGCTCTTGAGCAGCGTCTGGTCGTTTTCCGGCGTGCCGGTGTGGAAGTTCGGGTCCATGATCGCCTCGATGAAGGGGATCAGGAACTGGTCCTTGTCGCGGATCGACTGGACTTCGTTGTAGGCGTTGAAGATCTCCGCCTCGTCCAGACCCAGCGACTCCACGATGTACTGGTAGGCGTGGGTGTGGATCGCTTCTTCGAACGCCTGGCGCAGCAGGAACTGGCGGCACTCGGGCGCCGTGATGTGGCGGTAGGTGCCCAGCACGATGTTGTTGGCGGCCAGCGAATCGGCGGTGACGAAGAAGCCGAGGTTGCGCTTGATGATGCGGCGCTCGTCCTCGGTCAGACCGTTCGGGTCTTTCCACAGGGCGATGTCGCGGTTCATGTTCACTTCCTGCGGCATCCAGTGGTTGGCGCAGGTGGCGAGGTACTTTTCCCAGGCCCACTTGTACTTGAACGGCACCAGCTGGTTGACGTCGGTCTGGCCGTTGATGATGCGCTTGTCGGCGGCGTTGACGCGGCGGTGGCTGGCCGGTTGCGCGACGTGCGACTGCACCGCGGCAGCAACACGCGAAGGTGCTGCGGCCGGCGCCAATGCGGCATCGTCGAGGGTGCGCAAAGCAGGTTGGGGAATCTGGGAGGCTTGCGAAACAGGTGAAGAGTTCACCTCGCGGAGGGAGTGGCTCACCTCGCGGTTCGTGAATGAACCGCTGTTCTGCGCTGGCGATGTGGGCTTGACTTCTTCGTCCCAGGTCAACATAAGTTTTCCAATGCTCGGATTATGTGAGCAGTGATGAGAAATGCAAAGTGTCCGTTCACATCACTGCCCGATTGTGTTGCTCAATTGCATCGCGATGTGTCAGAGAAGACCGACAAAATTTCGCGATGCGCATGGTCGCTCTCACGTCATTGGCAGGCTTCGCAGCCCGGGTCGTCGATCGCGCAGAACTTGATGTCGGTGGCCGGAGACGTTGCGTTCACGCTCGCATCCATCTGCGCCTTTGCAGTGGCGGCGGCCTTCTCGAGTGCACCCATGTTGCCGCTCGCCGTGCCCGACGACACCGCGTTCAGGCGGCCCGATTGCACGGTCGATTTTTCGGCGTGCGTCGCGCTCGTCGTGCGCAGGTAGTAGGTCGTCTTCAGCCCGCGCAGCCACGCCAGCTTGTACGTGTCGTCGAGCTTCTTGCCCGACGCGCCCGCCATATAGATATTGAGCGACTGCGCCTGGTCGATCCACTTCTGGCGGCGCGCCGCGGCTTCCACCAGCCACACCGGCTCGACTTCGAATGCGGTGGCGTACAGCGCCTTCACTTCCTGCGGCACGCGGTCGATGGGGCGCAGCGATCCGTCGAAGTGCTTCAGGTCCATGACCATCACGTCGTCCCACAGGCCCAGGCGCTTCAGGTCGCGCACCAGGTAGTGGTTGATGACGGTGAACTCGCCCGACAGGTTCGACTTGACCGAGAGGTTGCCGAAGCAGGGCTCGATCGAGGCGTCCACGCCGATGATGTTGGAGATGGTGGCCGTGGGCGCGATGGCCACGCAGTTGGAGTTGCGCATGCCGTCCTTGGCGATCTTCTTGCGCAGGGCATCCCAGTCCAGCGTGGCCGAACGGTCGACCTCGACATAAGACGGGGAAGGGACCCCGTCTTTCGACAGGCCCGTGCCGCGTTGCGTGGCCAGCAGGTCCAACGTGTCCAGCGGCAGGATGCCCTTGTCCCACAAGGAGCCCTTGTAGCTGGAGTACTTGCCGCGCTCTTTCGCGAGCTCGGTCGAGGCCCAGTAGGCGTGGTAGCAGACGGCTTCCATCGACGTGTCGGCGAACGCGACAGCTTCATCCGACGCGTAGGGGATCCGCAGTTCGTACAACGAGTCCTGGAAGCCCATGATGCCCAGGCCGACCGGGCGGTGGCGCATGTTGGAGTCGCGGGCCTTCTTGACGGCGTAGTAGTTGATGTCGATCACGTTGTCGAGCATGCGCATCGCCGTGGTGATCGTCTTCTTGAGCTTGTCGTGGTCGAGCCGTGAGGCGACGTCACCATCGCTGCCGCCGTCCTTCAAATGCTGCAGCAGGTTCACGGAACCCAGGTTGCAGACGGCGGTTTCGGTGTCGCTGGTGTTGAGCGTGATCTCGGTGCACAGGTTGGACGAGTGCACGACGCCGATGTGTTGCTGGGGCGAGCGGATGTTGCAGGCGTCCTTGAAGGTGATCCAGGGATGGCCGGTCTCGAACAGCATCGAGAGCATCTTGCGCCACATGTCGGTGGCCTGCACCGTCTTGCTGGGCTTGATCTCGCCGCGCTTGGCCTTCTCTTCGTACTTGACGTAGGCCTTCTCGAACTCGATGCCGAACAGGTCGTGCAGGTCGGGCACGGAAGAGGGCGAGAACAGCGTCCATTCACCCTTTTCCATCACGCGGCGCATGAACAGGTCGGGGATCCAGTTGGCCGTGTTCATGTCGTGCGTCCGGCGTCTGTCGTCGCCGGTGTTCTTGCGCAGCTCGAGAAACTCCTCGATGTCCAGGTGCCAGGACTCCAGGTACGTGCAGACCGCGCCCTTGCGCTTGCCGCCCTGGTTCACGGCCACGGCCGTGTCGTTGACCACTTTCAGGAACGGCACGACGCCTTGCGACTCGCCGTTGGTGCCCTTGATATGGGAGCCCAGGGCGCGCACGCGGGTCCAGTCGTTGCCGAGGCCGCCGGCGAACTTGGACAGGAGGGCGTTTTCCTTGATCGACTCGTAGATGCCGTCCAGATCGTCCGGCACCGTGGTCAGGTAGCACGACGACAGCTGCGAGCGCAGCGTGCCGGCGTTGAACAGCGTGGGCGTGCTGGACATGAAGTCGAAGCTCGACAGCACTTCGTAGAACTCGATGGCGCGGGCTTCGCGGTCGATCTCGTTGAGCGACAGGCCCATGGCCACGCGCATGAAGAAGGCCTGCGGCAGCTCGATGCGGGTCTTGCGCACGTGCAGGAAGTAGCGGTCGTACAGCGTCTGCAGGCCCAGGTAGTCGAACTTCAGGTCGCGGTCGGCCTTGAGGGCGGCGCCGAGCTTCTTCAGGTCGAACTGCAGCAGCTTCTCGTCGAGCAAGTCGTTGTCGACCCCCTTCTTGATGAAGCCGGGGAAGTAGTCGGCGTAGCTGCCGGCCATTTCCGCCGGCGGCAGGTCGCGGCCCAGCACCTCCTTGAAGATGGTGTGCAGCAGCAGGCGCGCCGTGGCGTAGGTGTAGTCCGGGTCCTTTTCGATCAGGGTGCGGGCGGCCAGGATGGAAGCCTTGTAGACCTCGTCCATCGGGACGCCGTCGTACAGGTTGCGCATGGTCTCGGCCATGATCGGGTCCGGCTTGATGTCGGCGCCCAGGTTCTGGCAGGCGGAAACGATCAGGCCCTTCAGGTTGTCCAGGTCCAGCGGGATGCGCTGGCCGCCGTCGAGCGCGTGCAGCGTCGGCGCCGCCGGCACGTCCTGGACGTTCTGCTTGGCGCGCTCCTGGGTGCGGCGTTCACGGTAGAGCACATAGGCGCGGGCGATCTCATGGTGCCCGCCGCGCATCAAGCCGAGCTCGACCTGGTCCTGCACGTCTTCTATATGGAAGGTGCCGCCGCCCGGTCGCGAACGCACCATGGCGCGGATCACCGCCTGCGTCAGGCTGTCCACGGTTTCGCGCACGCTGGCCGAGGCCGCGCCTTGCGTGCCGTGCACGGCCAGGAAGGCTTTCATCATCGCGATGGCGATCTTGTTCGGCTCGAACGGCACCACGGCGCCGTTGCGGCGAATGATCTGGTAGTTGGCGAGGGGGTTGGCGGTCGCCTCGAGGGCTTTGGTGGCCGGAGACTGGACGCCGGCAGCACTCGTCGGGGTCGTGATATTCAGGGCTGATTGCATCTGCATTCTTCCTCGAGCTGTGATTATTTTTGCGAGGGCGAAGTGTACCCTCAGACCGACCCCAAGCACTATATATGGGGTGCGCTACGTGTCAAGCTCACTACAGGTAGTGGTTTTCCAGGAATGTCGATATGCTGTGGACAGGCTGTTGAACCCAGTGTGCCGTTGAGCGCGGCACCTTGCAGAGACACGAGAAATCATCCACACGCCAAGTGTGGCGCGGGCTTGCAAGGGGAAATGCTTTGGAGCCCGCGCGGACACTGCACATCAGCGTTGGGTAACACGCTGTTGCCAATTTTCGTGACCAAGCCTGCGATGACAATCGCGCGGCGACCTGCGCGCGGCTATCCCGGGAAAAAACGCGCCGGCCATGCCAGGTGGCGCTGCAGCAAGGCCCAGTCGAACCCCGTGCCCGGATCGCCTTTGCGGCCTGGTGCGATGTGCTCGTGGCCCGCGATGTGCTGCACCGGGTAGTGCTGCGCGATGGCGGCGCACACACCCGCGAGCGTCTCGTACTGCCCGGGTTCGAACGGCTCGCCTTCGAGCCCCTCCAGCTCGATGCCGACGGAGTCGTCGTTGCAGTTGTCGCGGCCGCGGTAGTGCGAAGCACCCGCGTGCCAGGCCCGGTCGTCGCAACTCACGAACTGCCACAACTCACCGTTGCGGCGGACGTAGAAGTGCGACGACACCTGCATGCCCTCGATGGACTTGAAGTACGGATGGGCATGCCAGTCCAGGGTGTTGGTGAAAAGGCGCTGCACTTCGTCGCCGCCGTAACGGCCGGGCGGCAGGCTGATCGAGTGCACGACGACCAGGTCGATGGCGGCGCCCGCCGGCCGTGCGCCGAAATTGGGGGAATCCAGCCGGCGCGCAAAGCGGTACCAGCCGCGCTGCCAGAGGCCCGAGGCGCTGTCAGGCGGTGCCGTCATTCGGTTCGTCGCCCGGCGCGGTGATGGCCAGTCGCGCGATGCGGTAGCGGATCTGGCGCAGCGACAGGCCCAGCCGCTGTGCCGCCGCCGTGCGGTTGAAGCCGCTTTCGTGCAGCGCCTGCACCAGGATTTCCCGTTCCTGCTGGTCGAGGTAGGCCTGCAGGTCGGGCGGCACGGTGGTCGCCGCGCGCACAGGCTGCGCGGCCGGCGCGTTCACGGGCGTCGCCATGTCCTGCGCCGGTGGCCCTGGCGCCCGGGTCGGCGCGAAATCGACCTGCAGGTCTTCGCCGTCGGACAGCGCGACGGCCCGGTGCAACAGGTTTTCCAGCTCCCGCACATTGCCGTTCAGCGGGTGTTCGGCCAATTGCTCGACCACGGAAGCCGACAGCACCGGCAGCGGCATCCCCGATTCCTGCGCGATGCGTGCCAGCAGGGCCTCGCACAACGCCGGCAAATCTTCCCGGCGTTCGCGCAGCGGCGGCACCAGGATTTCGATGACGTTCAGGCGGTAGTAGAGGTCTTGCCGGAAACGGCCCGCATGCACGTCGGCCGCGAGGTCCTTGTGCGTCGCGCTGACGACGCGCACGTCGACGGCGTCTTCCTGCGTCGATCCCAGCGAACGCACCTGACGTTCCTGGATGGCGCGCAGCAGCTTGGACTGCATCGCGAGCGGCAGGTCGCCTATCTCGTCGAGAAACAGGGTGCCGCCTCCCGCCGCCTGGAAATAGCCTTCGCGGTCGGCGGTGGCGCCCGTGTACGAGCCCTTGCGTGCCCCGAAGAATTCCGCTTCGAGCAGCGATTCGGGGATGGCGCTGCAGTTGACGGCGACGAAGGGCCCCTCGGCGCGGTGGCTGCAAGCGTGGATCGCGCGCGCCACCAGCTCCTTGCCGGTGCCCGACTCGCCGCGTACCAGCACGGGTGCCATGCTGCGCGCCACCTTGGCGATGCGCTCCTTGACGACGCGCATGGCCTGCGACTCGCCCACCAGCCGCTGCAGCGCAGCCTGGCCGCTCGGCGGGCGTTCGGCGTTTCCGCTGCTGCGCGCCGCGGCAGGCATGGCACTGCGTGCGCGCACCGGGACCCCGCTGTCCTGGATCGCGGACGCCACCACGGTGCGGAACTGCTTCAGGTCGACGGGCTTGGTGAGGTAGTCGAACGCGCCGGCCTTGAGCGCTTCCACCGCGTTCTCGGCCGAGCCATAGGCCGTCATCACGATGCAGCGCTCGCCGCGCTGCTGCGCCAGCATGCGGTGCAGCAAGTCCAGCCCCAGGCCGTCGGGCAGCCGCATGTCGGTGATCACCGCGTCGAACTTCTTGGCCTGCAGCTGTTCCCAGGCCTCGGCCAACGTACCGGCCGCGTCCACACGATAGCCTTCGCGCAGGAGCGTGAGCTCGTACAGCGTGCGAAGGTCGGGCTCGTCGTCGACGACCAGGACTTGTGCGGGGGCGGAAGGGGGAGTCGACATCAGGTGGTGATTGTGTCAAATGACGCGGCCCGGGCAAGCGGCGCGCCGGCCGCCCGAAAGACGACGTAGAACTCGTTGCCGTCTCGCGCATCGGCGCCCGCACCGTCGGCCACACGCCGGTAGCCGATCGAGGCGCCGTGGCGCTCGCACAGCTCGCGGCAGATGTACAGGCCGAGGCCGCTCGAGCGGCTCTCGGACGAAAAGAAAGGTTCGAACAGGTGGCGCTGCACCGTCGGTTCGAGCGGCGCGCCGTCGCTCCACACCGTAAGGCCGGCATGGCCTTCCTTCACGCCCGTGGCCACGCGGATCGAGCCCGGCGCGTGGCTGGCGTAACGCAGTGCGTTGTCCAACAGGTTGACCAGCACGCGCCGCAGGTGGTCGGCATCGAACGGGACTTGCGCCTTGGGCGCCGAGAGCGCGACGCGCAGCCGTGCGCCGCTGCGCGTCTGCATGGCCCAGTCGCTGCACGCCGCGGCGGCGCTGGCGTCCAGCTCCAGTGCCGGCGGCGTGCTGATGCCCTGGTGCTGCACCCGCGATATGTCGAGGATTTCGTCGACGATCTGGGCCAGGCGCTGCGCGTTCTTGCGCACGAGCGCGCTGAGCTGCCGCAGCGCGGGCTCGCGCAGGTCTTCTTCCATGAGCGCGTTGGCCTGGGCGATGGCCGCCAACGGGTTGCGGATCTCGTGGGCGACGGCCGCGGACATGCGGCCCATGGCTGCCAGTTTCTCCGTGCGCAGCCGCGCCTCCATTTCGCGCAGGTCTTCCAGGAACATCACGCACAGGCTCTCGGCCTGGTGTTCGTCGGATGTGAGCCGCGTGCGCACGTGGAAGCGGCGCGGGCTGGCGCCGTCTTCCTCCAGCGCCACTTCCGCGCGCTGCGCCTCGCGCTGGCTGAACGTGAGCTCGGTCAGCGCGAGCATGGGCCGCCACTGCGGATTCGCGCTCAACTCGATGGCCGGCTGGCCGGAATCGTCCAGGCCCAGCAAAGTGCGCGCGGCCGGATTCGCGTTGTGCACCTGGCCGCGGGCGTCGACCACCAGCACGCCATCGGACAGGCTTTCGATCACCAGTGCATTGACCTGGGCCTGCATGCGTGC
This sequence comes from Ramlibacter sp. WS9, assembly GCF_003797765.1. Lineage (GTDB taxonomy): Bacteria > Pseudomonadota > Gammaproteobacteria > Burkholderiales > Burkholderiaceae_C > Ramlibacter. The sequence continues at coordinate 306,615 of NZ_RKMB01000001.1, forward strand.
GGCCTGCTGGCTTTCGCGCGCGGTCTGTTCCTCGCGTGCGAGGCGTGCCGACAGCTGGTTGGACAGGAAGGCCAGCGCAAAAAAGCCGCTGCCGGTGAGGCCGGCCTGCAGGAAGCGCGCTGCGCTCTCGGCGGGAACGTGCAGCGACTGCACCCAGGCATCGGTCAACAGCAGGATCGCGACGCCGGCGGCCGTTCCCAACGCCAGCAGTGCGGAGCCCAGCACCGAACCCATCAACACGGGCAGCGCGAACAGCGGCGAGTAGTTGATGCCGCCCGCCTGCAGGAACTGCAGCGTCGAGAACGCGAGCAGGTCGATGCCGATGGTGGACACCCACTGCGGATCGAACGTCTTGCCCGGGGGCAGCGGCCGGGTGAACACGCGCACGGCCCCCGTGGCTGCCAGGTAGGTGACGCACAGCCCGATCAGCCAGCGGCTGATGTTGAGCGCGGGGGCGAAGATGAACAGCGTACACAGCAGCACCAGGAGCAGCACCGCGATCGCCACGCGCGCGGTCATGAAGCCACGCCACAAGCGGGAGAACGCCGAGCCCTCGTTCAGTCCCGGCGCGGGGATGGCGCTGAAGCTGCTCTCCAGGGGCGGAGCGGACACGTCGTCAGTCCTTGCGTGAACGGTGTTCGACGCAGCAATACAGCTGGCCGTCGGGCCCGGGCAGCGCATCGGCTCGCGGCAGGTGCACGTGGCACACCGGGCATTGCACCATGTCTTGCGGCAGCGGAGGCGGCGCCTTCTTCGCCGGTTTGGCGCGCGGCGCGCCGGCGTCGCGACCTTTGCGCCAGAACCAGACCGCGGCCAGCACCACCAGCAGGAGGATGAGGTATTTCATGAGGGGCGCCTGAGCACCACTTCGAGCACGAAGCGCGAACCGGCGTAGGCCAGGAGCAGGAGCAGCGAGCCGACGTACAGCACGCGCACGGCTTTGCGCCCGCGCCAACCGAAGCGCAGCCGGCCCAGCAGGAGAAAGGCGAACACGCCCCACGCGAGGATCGAGAACACGGTCTTGTGGTCCCACCGCACGCCGCTCTTGCCGTACAGCGCGTCGCTGAACAACAAACCGGCAAACAGCGTGGCTGACAGCAGAATGAAGCCCGCGGTTGCGAAGCGAAACGTCAGCCGTTCCAGCGTCAGCAGCGGCAGGCCGGCGTGCGGATCGGCGGCCTGGCGGATGTGCCGCTCGGCACGCGTCATCAGCCAGGCATGGACAACGGCGGCGGCGAACAGGCCATAAGAAGAGATGCCGAGGGCCCAATGCAGCGGCAGCCACGGCGACGCGCTCACGTGCAACGGCGCGCCCGGATAGGCCAGCGCCAGCAGCACGGCCAGGCTGCCCAGGCCGGCAAGGGCCCAGCGCGCCTGCAACTGCGGGAACATCTGGCGCTCGACGGCGTACACCGTGAGGACGAGCCAGGCCGTCACCGACAGCGCGGGCGCGAAGCCGAAGCGAGGCGGGTCGCCCAGCAGGCCCCAGGCCAGCACCAGGCCATGCAGGAGCCATGCGGCGAGCAGGGCCATACGCGCTGCGCGCTCCGACAGGCGAGCCGCGCCCGCGGCGGGCACCGCGTAGGCGAGGGCGGCCGCCAGCGTCAGCACCAGGCTCGCGGGGGATGGACTAGAGTTCACGGGCCCTTAGAATCATGGGTCACAGTTTAGCCTTGCTTCCAAGGTGAAGCGCATCCATCCGGCTCGCACCGGCGCACTGCCTCATGGCCTCCACACTCACCGACAAGCTCTCACGCCTGGCCAAGGAAATCCGCGGCCAGGCCCGCATCACCGAAGCCAACGTGCAGGACATGCTGCGCGAGGTCCGCATGGCGCTGCTCGAAGCCGACGTGGCGCTGCCGGTGGTGCGCGACTTCATCGCGCGGGTCAAGGAAAAGGCGCTCGGCCAGGAAGTGCTGGGTTCGCTCTCGCCCGGCCAGGCGCTGGTGGGCATCGTCAACCGCGAGCTGGCCGCCACCATGGGCCAGGGCGTTTCCGACATCAACCTCGCCGCGCAGCCGCCGGCGGTGATCCTGATGGCGGGCCTGCAAGGCGCGGGCAAGACCACCACGACCGCCAAGCTGGCCAAGCACCTGATCGAAAAGCGCAAGAAGAAGGTTCTCACCGTATCTGGCGACGTTTACCGCCCTGCGGCCATCGAGCAGTTGAAAACGGTGACGGCACAAGCCGGTGCCGAATGGTTCCCCTCGTCGCCGGACCAGAAGCCGGTCGACATCGCCAAGGCCGCGCTCGACTTCGCGAAGCGCGGCTACTTCGACGTGCTGCTGGTCGACACGGCCGGCCGCCTCGCCATCGACGAAAACCTGATGCGCGAGATCAAGGAACTGCACGCGGCACTGAACCCGGTGGAAACGCTGTTCGTGGTCGACGCGATGCAGGGCCAGGACGCGATCAACACCGCCAAGGCCTTCAAGGAAGCGCTGCCGCTCACCGGCATCATCCTGACCAAGATGGACGGCGACTCGCGCGGCGGCGCGGCGCTGTCGGTGCGGCAGGTGACGGGCGCGCCGATCAAGTTCGCCGGCGTCAGCGAGAAGATCGACGGGCTGGAGGTGTTCGACGCCGAGCGCCATGCCGGCCGCATCCTGGGCATGGGCGACATCGTCGCGCTGGTCGAGCAGGTCACGGCCGGCGTCGACATGGAGGCGGCGCAGAAGCTCGCCGCCAAGGTCAAGAGCGGCGGCTTCGACCTGAGCGATTTCCTGGCGCAGATCCAGCAGATGAAGCAGATGGGCGGCCTCACCAGCCTGATGGACAAGATGCCCGCGGCGATGCAGGCCAAGGCCGGCCAGGTCGACATGGGCAAGGCCGAGAAGGACATCAAGCGCAAGGAGGGCATCATCCAGAGCATGACGCCGCTGGAGCGGCGCAAGCCCGAGCTGATCAAGGCCACCCGCAAGCGCCGCATCGCCGCCGGCGCCGGCGTGCAGGTTCAGGAAGTGAACCGCCTGCTCAACGAGTTCGAGCAGATGCAGGGGATGATGAAGAAGATGAAGGGCGGCGGCCTCATGAAGATGATGAAGCGCATGGGCGGGATGAAGGGCGGGATGCCCGGCATGCCGCGCTGAGCCTTTTGCTTTCTTGCCGGGGGCGGGTTGGGGGATGCTCTGTGGAGCGAATGTCCCCCGTCCCGGTCCGGACCACCGCAACATCAGGCGGCGAGTTTTTCCTTCAGCACGACTTCGCCCCGCAGCGAATGCGAATTCGCTTCCGTGACTGTCACATCGATCATCTGCCCGACCAGCCGCTTCGGGCCCTTGAAGTTGACCATGCGGTTGCACTCGGTGCGGCCCGCCAGTTCGCTCGGGTTCTTCCGCGACGGGCCTTCCACAAGGATGCGCTGCACCGTGCCGACGCGGCTCTCGCTGATCGCGCGCATGTTGCCTTCGATCACCGCCTGCACCTGCTGCAGCCGCTTGAGTTTGACTTCGTGCGGTGTGTCGTCGTGCAGCGTGGCGGCGGGCGTGCCCGGACGCGGACTGAAGATGAAGCTGAAGCTGTTGTCGTAGCCCACGTCATCGAGCAGCTTCATCAGCTTGGCGTGGTCTTCGTCGGTCTCGCCGGGGAAGCCGACGATGAAGTCGCTGGACAAGGCCATCTCGGGGCGGATCGCCCTCAGCTTGCGCACCGTGCTCTTGTATTCCATCGCCGTGTAGCCGCGCTTCATCGCCATCAGGATGCGGTCGCTGCCGTGCTGCACCGGCAGGTGCAGGTGGCTCACCAGCTTGGGCACCTTGGCGTACACCTCGATCAGGCGCTGGGTGAACTCGTTCGGGTGGCTGGTGGTGTATCGGATGCGCTCGATGCCGGGAATCTCGGCGACGTATTCGATCAGCAGGGCGAAGTCGGCGATCTCGGCTGAATCGCCCATCTTGCCGCGGTAGGCGTTGACGTTCTGGCCCAGCAGCGTCACTTCCTTCACGCCCTGGTCAGCCAGGCCCGCCACTTCGACCAGCACGTCCTCGAACGGCCGCGAGACTTCCTCGCCGCGCGTGTACGGCACCACGCAGTAGCTGCAGTATTTGGAGCAGCCTTCCATGATGCTGACGAAGGCGGTGGCGCCGTCCACGCGGGCCGGGGGCAGGTTGTCGAACTTCTCGATCTCCGGGAAGCTGATGTCCACCTGCGCGCGCTTCTGCTCGGTGCGCTGGCGCAGCAGCTCGGGCAGGCGGTGCAGCGTCTGCGGGCCGAACACCACGTCCACATAAGGCGCCCGCTCGATGATGGCCGCGCCTTCCTGGCTGGCGACGCAACCGCCCACGCCGATCAGCACGCCCTTTTTCTTGAGATGCTTGACGCGGCCCAGGTCGCTGAACACCTTCTCTTGCGCCTTCTCGCGCACCGAGCAGGTGTTGAAGAGGATCAGGTCGGCTTCTTCCACATCCTGGGTGGCCTCATAGCCCTGCGCCGCATGCATCACGTCCACCATCTTGTCCGAGTCGTACTCGTTCATCTGGCAGCCGAACGTCTTGATAAAGACCTTTTTTGGCAATGGAGCCCCCACGTTTGCCGCCGGGGCGGCTGCTCTGGACGTGCCGCCGTCAGAGTCGGCGGCTCTTCGCCCCGTCCCAGCCTGCGCAGGCAGGCTGGGAGCCGCGGGGCTCAGCCCCTCAGGGGCGTTCGCTAGCTTGAAGCGGTTCTGCGCGTCGCTCATGACAAATGCCGCCTCAACGCCGCGCGCCGAAGATCAGCGCCAGCAGTTCGATGAAACGCTGCGCGCCATTGGCGCCCGAGCCCGCACCGCCCAGCTTGGTGTATTCGTCGTCGGTCAGGATCCAGACTTCATGGATCAGGCCCGCCGCGTCGCGGCGATACACCACGGGCAAGGTCTTGCCGACGATGCCGCCGGACAGCACCAGCATGTTGTTCAGGTCGCGGATGCGAGAGCCGGGCGAGAGCCGGTCGGGCTTGCCGTCGAGCGTGATCTCGGGCGGTGCGGTGACGACGAGCTTGCCCAGGACGACGTCCTTGGGCGCGTCGCGCTGGATGCCCTGGGCCGAGGCCGTGACGGCAAACGTGAGGAACAGGCCGGCCAGGAACGCGGAAAACGCGCTTCTTGCCCGGCTCTTCGTGCAGCGATTCATGGTGTACATCCAGAGGCTGTGGAGGGGAGGGAATGGCGATTTTACCGGCTTGCGGTCCGCAGCTCCGGCGGCGGCTCCCATGAGTGGGCCCAGTAACTCACCGTGAGGGATTGCGGGAAAAGCGACAAGACGCTCTTGCGGTCCAGCCATCGTCCGTCGCGCATCATCGGCTTTCGAAACAGGCGATCGTGGATGCGGTCGTTCCAGTCGAGCGGAAAGAAGACGTGGCCTGGCACCGCGGCCACGCGTGTGGGGCGTGGTTCCGGCGCCAGGGCCGACGGCAAGCGGTTGCGGATGTCCGCGATGCGCCGCGGGACTTCGGCATCGACATCGCGTCGTGTGTACAGCTCGTGGACACGCTTGAGCAGCACCGGGCCGGTGATGAAATCCGGCCGCTGCTCCTTCACCGGCACGGGTTCAAGCAACAGCGACATCGCCAGCAGCCAGAACTCCTGCCGCGGTGCCGACAGCATCAGGGCATTGGGCAGCGAGTGCTCGAAGTGCGGGTTGGTGCCCATCCGCCCGAGGACGACGTCGGCGATGTTCAGCATGGAGTCGAGGGGCCGCAGGCATTCGGTATCCAAGTCGACGTAGACGCCGCCGTGGTGATAGAGAAAGAAGTAACGCACCACATCCGCCCGGTAGATCTCGGCGGGGTAGGCGTTGTAGGTGTCGAGGAACCACGGGTAGTGCTCCGCGATGAAAGCGCGGTTGTCGTCATCGTCCCATAGGCGATAGTCATACGTGGGGTTCTCGCTGCGAAACGTCGCCGCCCAGTACGCAAAGTTCTCGGGAAAGTCCGTCTTTGACTTCCAGGTTTGGAACAGGATCTTGGGGATGGGCATCGGGCAACGAATCCCTCACGGCGGCGCATGCCGCACAAAATGCCCTGCGCGAGTGCAGGGCAGGCCCGAGTTTATCAACCAGTAGACAGCGCATCCCAACGCGGGCAGAGTACGCCCTGGCTTCTCCGCGCCAAAGCAAGAGGCCGGTGTCGTTCTCCGCCAACCCTTCGCAAGGTGCGCCAATGATTCATTCCGAATACCTCAAAGCAGCCCAGGATGCTGTCGCTCATGTGAAAAGCAAGGTGCGTTATCGCGGCCTCAACACGGCGGGAGGCTGGATCCGGCACCCGGACGAGGTCCCGGGGAAATTCGTGGCTCGCATCAGCTCGAAGATCATGGGGGCCTCCAGAAGCGCTGCGTATGGCGGCAGTTTCGACGCGGAGCTCTACATTGACGAGGTCGCGAAGCTGGGTCTTGAGTCGGGTACGGGCAACTGCTCCGAGTTGTCCGCCATCGCCTTTCTGTACCTGAAAGCAAAGGGCATCGCGCCCATCGAATACTTCGGTGTGCTGCGGGGCGCATGGAACCATGCCTTCGTGGTGCTGAACCGCGACGCCAGCGTTCCCATCACCGACTTCGCGACGTGGAGTTATCAGGCCGTGGTCTGCGACCCGCTGTACGACCGGGCTGCGGATGCCGGGCACCTTGCCACCTGGTACAGCCGCATGTTCCCGATCAAGGAAACCGACATGTGGTATCGGCTCGACCCGGCGTGAAGCCGGCGCCGGCGGTGGGCAAAAAGAAAAGGGATAGCCGGCCGGCTATCCCTTTGGAGTCTGGTGGCGCTTCACGGATTCGAACCGCGGACCTGTGGATTATGATTCCATCGCTCTAACCGACTGAGCTAAAGCGCCATTCAAGGCGCTTTTTTTCTAAAGCGCCAATCACGGCGCTTCTTTTGAATTCGCCGAGCCCACGATTATAGCCAAACCGGCCCGCGTCAGCTCCCCCGGGCCAATTTCCCCAACTCCTGCGCCACCAACCGCACGATCAGCCGGTCGAGCGTGTCCACCGAGTAATTTTTCACATCGTGCACGGTTTCGCGGCCCGGGCCGCTGGCCGGATCGTGCGCGTTGGCATAGGTCAGGAAGACGAACTGGCCGCCCGTGTACTGGGCGATCTGGCGCTGGATGAACTCTCCTTGCTTGTCCAGGCCGCTCGCGCCCACGCCGAACACCTTGATGCCCTTGCCCAGCGCCGCCACCATGTCGTCGTCGTATTGAGGCCCGCCATAGTCCAGGTGGGGCGGCGCATCGGCGAGCAGCACCACCATGCGGGTGGCGCCGTCGCCTCGCCAGCTGATGTTGTGCACCGTGTCGTGCAAAGCCTCGTTCATCGCTTCCGGGTAGTCGCCGCCGCCGGCCGCCTGGAGCGGGCCCAGCGCTCCACGCAGGAATCCGTCCAGGTCGTTGGTCAGGTCGTGGCTGCGCAGCAGGAAGGCATCGGTCTTGTCGCGGTACGCCACCAGGCCGAAGCACAGGTCGGGCTGGCTCGGCAGACGGGAAACTTCGGCCGAAATGCTGCGCAGCGTCGTCTTGAGCTTGTCGATCTCGTCGGCCATCGACCCCGTGGCGTCGACCAGGAACACCAGGTCCAGCCGGGCTCGCGGCTCGGCGGCGCGGGCGTCCAGCACGACTTCGACAGCACTCTTCTGGCCACGTGTGAGGCGCCCGAACGACTGCCGGCCATCCTTGCGCACGGCCACGTCGTATTGCTGCGAACGCGAGGGATCGAATGCGTTGGGATGCAGCCAGACCTGGCCGGCGGCGTCGGTGCGTGCCCACATCGCGTGGCCGCTCGAGCCTTGCACCGCCACCTCGGCGTCGGCAATGCCGCGGCCGCGTGCGTCCTTCACCTCCAGCAAATAGCGCTCACGGATGTCGCGCGCGCGGTGTTGCACGCGGGTGCGGTTGCGAAACCCCAGGTAGGACGTGAAGTCGGCGTTGTCGTCGACCACGCCGGCAGTGACGGGGCCGTGCGTGGGCGCCTGCTGCTGCTGCTGCGGTTGTGGCGAGGGATACATGGGCGGCGGCATGGGATGTGCCGAGGAAGCGAGCGACTCGCGCGCGGCGTCGGCCATGCCACGGCCGCTTTCCGCGCGCGCTGCGGGGGCCGCGGGCGCCCACGCACGGGCGCCAGTGCCGGCGTCTTCCGCGATCGCCGGTGCCGACTTCGCCATCCGGTCGCGCAGGTCGCGCCGGCTCGTCGCCTGTTCGGCATACATGCCCGGGACTTCGCGCGTCTGTAGCGGCCGCGCGCAGTGCGGGGCCGACGGTGCCTGGAAGTTCGGGACCGTGCGCGCAACTGGCATGGGCACGGGCGCCGGCCACTGTGTCGGCTTGGGCTCGGGCCAGCTGCCGGGTGGCAGCGGCGAATGGGCCGTCGCATTGCAGGCAGCGAGCACCAGCTGGGCGACCAGCAGCAGGACGAGTTTGCGCGGGGGGCGGCGGTTGTTCATGGAAGGCCTCCAGGTTGTGGTGAAGGCTGATACGACCGGTGGGACCGGGCGGGGTGAAAGATTTCGGAAGGTTTAACCCCGAGGCCCGGGTTGGCCCGTATCACGTGGTGTGAAAATCTATTCATGTCCCGCCCCCGCAGCAACATGCCCGACGAGCAACTGATGCTGGCCTATGCCCAGGGCGATGCCGCCGCTTTCGACGAGCTCTACGCGCGCCATGAGGGCGCGCTGTACCGCTTCGTGCGGCGCCTGCTGGGCGCGCCCATGGCGGCGCAGGCCGACGAGGTGTTCCAGGACACTTGGTTGCGCATCGTCGCCGCCCGCGCCAGCTTCGCGCCGCAGGGAGCTGCCTGGCGGACCTGGGCTTTCACGATCGCGCATAACGTGGCGATGGACCGGCTGCGCACCAGTGGGCGCGAAGTCGGCCTCGAAGCACAGGACGACGGCTCGGATCCGCTGGAGTGGCTGGCGGCAACGCTGGACATGACGCACCCGTCCAGCGAGGACACGGCCTTCTGGCGCGCCGCCGGCAGGCAATTGCTGCAGTGCCTGGACGAGTTGCCCGAGGCGCAGCGTGCCGCGTTCCTGCTGCACCACGAAGACGGCGCGAGCGTCGAGGACCTCGCGCAGCGGTTGGGCCTGCAATTCGAAACCGCCAAGAGCCGGCTGCGTTACGCGCTGCAGAAACTGCGCGGCTGCATGCGCCGCTACCTTGAAGTGTTGGAGACCCCGGCATGACGGGCTTGCGCGACGCTCGCCTGCACAAGGCTCTGGAGTCGGCGCCGGACGGCGATTTGCGGCCGGCCGAGCGAGTGCGCCGCGAGATTCTCGCGAAGGCTCATCAAGCCGTCGCCCCCGCGTCGGCGGTGCCCTGGTGGAAGGCCTTGTGGGAAAGCGCGGGGCGCCGCAATTCGCCCTGGAACGCCGCGTTCGCCACGCTGGTGATCGCCGGCTTTGTGACAGTGCTGTGGTTCGATCGAGAGGTGCCGGGGCCGCAGCCGGAAACAACGCAGGCCGATGGGCGCGTGCCATCTGCAGCCGCTCCTGCGCCTCCAGTCCCGGCAGCGGCGCCTGCTCCCGCAACGGCACCTGCAGCCCCCACGGCACCGGCACCTGCACCGGCGCAGGTCAAACCGGCAAAGCCGGCGGTGGATGCTGCAACGCGTGTGGCTCCAACGCCGCCTGCGGAAATGGCGCAAGCACGCAAGAGCGAGCCCGCGCTGTCGGCGCGGCAAAGCGGCCCTGCGCAAGTAGCGGCAGGTGGCGGCGAGCCGGCACGTGAGCGTCGTGCAGACACGAAATCCTTGCGTGACGAGGACACGCGCGCGTTGGCCAAGAGCGCCCAACCGCAAGCGGAAGCAGCGGCGCCCGCGACCGCGCCGCTGCAGGAATCCATAGGCGCTGCAGCCGGGACCGCTGCCGCACCCAGGGCCGCCCCCATGGCGAGACCGGCGGCGCCTGTGCAAGCAGCACCGGCCGCGCCCGCACCGGCGCCGGTGATCGCGCCGCAACGCGATGCCATGGCGAGCGGCTGGACCCACGCGAAAGTGTCGGTCGGCGGCCGTGAGGTGGAAGTCGAAAGAAGCCAGGCCGGCCGGCTGGCCGCGTTGCTCGGCGCGATAGAGCGCGGGCCTCGGGGCGAGGACCCGCTGGAAGGCCCTGTCATCTTGAAGATCGAGCTCAGCGAGCAGGGCGCGCCCGTCGATGTTCTGGAGGTGGTGGGCGCGCAAGTGCGGTGGGCCCGGCTGCGCGCAGGGCAGCGCTCGAGTTTCGTCGCAAAGCCGGAGCCCGCGCAGCTGCAGGCGCTGCAGGCAGAGGTCAACCGTCTGGCCGGTCGATAGGGCCGGCGCGGCAGCATGGATGCCGGATCAAATTCGGCATGGCACGCGTGCGCTTCTATTGATGCTTGAACTGCGCCTTGCGCTTGTTCACGAAGGCGTCCATGCCTTCCTTCTGGTCGCTGGTGGCGAAGAGCGCGTGGAACATGCGGCGTTCGAACATGATGCCGTCGGCCAGGCCGCCTTCGAACGACCGGTTGACCGACTCCTTGGCCGCCATCACCGCGATCTGCGAGAAGTCGCAGATCACCAGCGCCGCGGCCAGCGTTTCGTCCATCAGCTTGTCCAGCGGCACCACGCGGCTGACGAGGCCCGCGCGCTCGGCCTCAGCCGCGTCCATCATGCGCGCCGTGAGCGCCATGTCCATCGCCTTGGCCTTGCCCACCGCGCGCGGCAGGCGCTGCGTGCCCCCGGCGCCGGGGATGATGCCGATCTTGATCTCGGGCTGGCCGAACTTCGCGTTGTCGGCGGCGATGATGAAGTCGCACATCATCGCCAGCTCGCAGCCGCCGCCCAGCGCAAAGCCGCTCACCGCAGCGATCACCGGCTTGCGGACCGAACGGATGGTCTCCCAGTTGCGCGTGATGTAGTCGCCCTTGTAGACGTCGGCGAATTCGTACTTGGCCATCGCGGCGATGTCGGCGCCGGCGGCGAAGGCCTTCTCGCTGCCGGTGATGATCATGCAGCCGATGGCTCCGTCGGCATCGAAGGCCTTGAGCGCGGCGCCCAGTTCATCCATGAGCTGGTTGTTGAGGGCGTTGAGCTGCTTGGGGCGGTTCAGCGTGATGACGCCGACCTTGCCGCCTTCGGTGCGCACTTCGATGAGTTCGTAGGCCATGGATCTTTCTCCTTGTCTTGATCTTTCGACTATACCGAGACGCGCATTAGCCGACCGCTTGGTCGGGCAATGATAGAGTAGCGTCGCGAGACTGCACGCCAGCCCTTGGAGACATGACATGACAGAACAGAACGTCCTCTACGAAACCCGCGGCGCCGTGGCCCTGGTGACGCTCAACCGCCCGCAGGCCCTGAACAGCTTCACCCGCCGCATGCACCAGGCGCTGTGGGATGCGTTCGACAGGATCGAAGCCGACAAGGCCATCCGCGCACTGGTGATCACGGGCGCGGGCCGCGGCTTTTGCGCCGGCGCCGACCTGGCCGAGTTCGACTTCGAGCCGGGGCCGGACCTGGTCAAGCGCGCCGACCCGGGCCCGGTGATCGACCAGTGCTTCAACCCAACGGTTCGCAAGCTCCAGGCCTTGCGCGTGCCGACGATCGCGGCGGTGAACGGCGTGGCGGCCGGGGCGGGCGCCTCGCTGGCTATGACCTGCGACCTGGCTGTGGCCGCTTCCAACGCCACCTTCATCCAGGCCTTCAGCAAGATCGGGCTGGTGCCGGACGCCGGCGGCACCTGGTTCCTCATCAAGAAGCTGGGGCTCGCCCGCGCCATGGGCACGGCGATGCTGGGCGACAAGGTCAGCGCCAAAGACGCTAAGGAGTGGGGGATGATCTGGGACGTGGCGGCCGAGGGTGAGGACTGTGTGGACGCAGCGATGAAACTGGCGCAGCGCTTGGCCACCATGCCCACCAAGGCCCTGGTCGAAACACGCAAGCTGCTGCGGGCCGCCGCGAGCAACGAGCTCGACCAGCAACTGGATGCCGAGCGCGACACGCAGTCGGCGTTGGGCAAGACGCACGACTACATCGAAGGCGTGATGGCCTTCCGCGAGAAGCGTCCAGCCAACTTCAAGGGCGAATAAAAATGACCCACCCCCGAAGCGCCTTCAGCGCCTCCCCCTCAAGGGGGCGCCACCAGCGGCCCGGCAAAGCCGGTTCCGCGGTGGCCCCCGAATGGGATCACTGACATGAACGAACGTGATCTGGCCGCGCGCGTGGGCGAGACGATGTTCGCGGCCGACCGCGCCAGCCGCGACTTCATGGGCATGGAACTGGTGAGCTGCGAACCGGGCCGCGCAGTGCTGCGCATGACCGTGCGCGAGTCCATGCTCAACGGGCACGACATCTGCCATGGCGGCCTCATCTTCACCCTGGCCGATTCGACCTTTGCCTTCGCCTGCAACAGCCGCAACAACGTGACGGTGGCGGCGGGTTGCAGCATCGAATTCCTCAAACCCGTGCAACGGGGCGACGTGCTCACTTGCGAGGGCATCGAGAAGACTCTGCAGGGCCGGCACGGCATCTACGACATGACGGTCACCAACCAGGCCGGTGAAACGGTCGCGATGTTTCGCGGCAAGAGCACGCAGATCAAAGGCAACGTCGTCGCGGGGTTGGCATGAACACATTCCCGCTGGAGCCCATCGAGAAAGCCGGCGTCGACGAGCTGCGCGGGCTGCAGCAAAAGCGCCTGAAGGCGACCCTGCGCCATGCCTACGACAATTCGCCGGTCTACCGCGCGAAGTTCGACGCGGCGGGGGTCCACCCGGACGATTGCCGCACGCTGGCGGACCTGGCGAAGTTTCCCTTCACCACCAAGAGCGACCTGCGGGACAGTTACCCATTCGGCATGTTCGCGGTGCCGCGCGAGCAATGCGCACGCATCCATGCCTCGAGCGGCACCACCGGCAAACCCACCGTGGTGGGCTACACCAAGAACGACATCGACACGTGGGCCCATGTGATGGCGCGCAGCATCCGCGCGTCGGGCGCGCGGCCGGGCGACCTGGTGCACGTGAGCTACGGCTACGGGCTCTTCACCGGCGGGCTGGGCGCGCACTATGGCGCAGAAAAACTGGGTCTGACAGTGGTTCCATTCGGCGGCGGGCAGACCGAGCGCCAGGTGCAACTGATCAACGACTTCCGCCCCGACATCATCATGGTGACGCCAAGCTACATGCTGGCCATCGCCGATGAATTCGAGCGGCAGGGGCTGGACCCGGCGAAGGCCAGCCTGCGCCTCGGCATCTTTGGCGCGGAGCCCTGGACCAACGACATGCGCATGGCTATCCAGCAACGCATGAACATCGAAGCCGTGGACATCTACGGGCTTTCGGAAGTGATGGGCCCGGGCGTCGCTAACGAATGCGTCGAGACCAAGGACGGCCCCACGATCTGGGAAGACCACTTCTATCCCGAGATCATCGACCCGGACACGGGCGCGGTGCTGCCGGACGGCGAATTCGGCGAACTGGTCTTCACCAGCCTCACCAAAGAGGCGCTGCCCATCATCCGCTACCGCACGCGCGACCTGACGCGCCTGTTGCCCGGCACGGCGCGCACCATGCGCCGCATGGAAAAGATCACCGGCCGCAGCGACGACATGATGATCGTGCGGGGCGTCAATGTCTTTCCGACGCAGATCGAGGAGCTGATTCTGAAGCGCGCGGAACTCGCGCCGCACTACCTGTGCATCCTCACGCGTGAGGGGCCGCTCGACGCACTGACGGTCGCCGTCGAAGCGCGCCATGATGTGGCGCAGGATTCCGAACAAGCCCAGGCGGCGGCGCAGCAACTGGCGCACGATATCAAGACCTTCATCGGGACGTCCGCGAAGATCGAAGTGCGCGCGGCGGGCGGGATCGAGCGCAGCGGGGGCAAGGCGAAGCGAGTCCTCGACCAACGCAAGGGTCTCTAGCGCTGCTCGATCTTCAACACCATCAAATCGAGATGGGCCTCGTCGCCCATCTTCACGCGGATGCGCACCGGCAAATACTGCAGGCTGGGCGCGAACCACATCTCGGCGGTGATGTTGCCGCGCGGGTTGGCGATGGGACGGGGCTTGAGGTGAAACGCCTCGATCGGGCCGAGCTCGGGCAGCTGGAGCGTTTCGCGCGCGACCACGTCGTAGGTCCACAGGTCCACCGCCCCCGGCCGCGCCATCCAGAAGCTCACGCTGCGGCCCACCTCCAGCGTCTCCTGCCCGCTCGAGAAGCGGTGGCTGAGCTCGACGAATTGGCTGGCCGTGTCCTGCACACCCGCCGGCCGGGGCACATTGCGGCCGTCGTGCAGCACGATGGCTTCGGCGCCCAATCGCACGCCGCGGGTGCGATTCGGTTGCGATTCTTCGTACGCCTTCGGTGCCAGGCCCTGGGGGGTGACTTCGCCCTGGCTCGTCATGCTGACGGACAGCACAGTGAGGTCGATCTCCACCCGCGTTTGATAGTTGCCCTCCTGGCGCTGCCATTGGACGCGCGCGTTCCCATGAAGATCGCCGCGCCAGTAGCCGCCCAGGCGGTAGTTCAAGCGCGTATCGGCGGGCCAGCTGTCCAGTGCACCAACAGCGGCGGAGGCGGGTGATCCAGGCGCATTGGCGGCGGCAACGGTTTCCTGCGCGGCAGGCGGCACAGGCTCGGGGGGCGGCGGCGTTACGGGGGACGAGGCGGGCGGTGCCGGCGCAGACGCTGAAGGCGCCGCAGGCACGGGAGCGGGCTTGTTGTCGATCGCCGCGACCGCCACGCGCCGCGGCTTCGGACGCGGGGCGACATGAACCACAGCCTGGGGTGGAACGGTCACCGTTTCGGGGCGCAGCAATCGGGTGAACATCGGCGCGGCCAGCGGCCGCAGCCGAGGCGGCGACTCCAGCTCGCGCGCCAGCCATTGCAGCACCAGCCCGTGAAACACCAGCACGGCCACCAGCAGCGCCAGCAGCCGGCGGCCGGTGTGGCTCAGGCGTGCGAGGCCAGCCATGGCTGGGCCCGGGCCGCGTCGCGCAAGACCAGGCGCCATGTCGTGACAGCCGGCGGCAGGTTCAGTTCCAGGCGCAGCATCCGCCGGTCACGCGCGACCAGCGCGGTGACTTTCTTATGGGCGCCCGCATAGAACAGCAGGTCGTCCAGCTTGGTCAGGCGCCACCCTGTACCGGCGACCTCGACGCCCAGCCACTCGTCGTTGGCGGCGATGCCTGCCTGTTCGGCGGCGCCGCCTCGCAGCACGGTCTTGACCTGGATCCCGGACGCCTCGGTGACGCGCACGCCCAGGCGCTGCTGCAGTTGCGACGGCTCTTCCAGCACGCCGATGCCGTGCGGCTGCAGCACGTCCTCCAGCGGGAGCTCGCGCGTGCCGTGCACCCAGGCGGCGATCTCACGGGTGAAGGCGCGTCCGCCCAGCTCCTTGAGCACGGCCGCGAAGTCGGCTTCGGTCATCGGGCCGGCCTTGCAACGCACCCACAGCGCACGCATCACCTCGTCCAGGTTGGTGTGGCCCTCGGCGCGCAGCGTCAAATCGAAGCACAGCGCCACCAGCGCGCCCTTGGTGTAGTAGCTCACGGTGGCATTGGCCGTGTTCTCGTCCTGCCGGTAGTACTTGACCCAGGCGTCGAAGCTGGCCTGTGCCACCGCCTGCACTTCGCGTCCGGGTGTCTGCAGCACCTGGTTGATGGTCTTGTTCAGCAGCTTCAGGTAAGTCGCGTCGTCGATCAGCCCGCCGCGGCGCAGCAGCAGGTCGTCGTAGTAGCTCGTGAACCCCTCGAAAAACCACAGCAGCTGGGTGTAGTTTTCCCGGCCGTAGTCGTAGTGCGTGAATTCCGCGGGCCGCAGGTGCTTCACGTTCCAGGTGTGGAAGTACTCGTGGCTGATGAGGCCCAGCAAGGTGACGTAGCCGTCGGTCATGCGCGCCTCACCCAGGCGCGGCAGGTCGCGGCGCGAGGCGATCAGCGCCGTGGAGTTGCGGTGCTCCAGCCCGCCGTAGCCGTCGTCGACGGCGTTGAGCATGAACAGGTAGCTCTTGTGCGGCGGGCGCTTCCGGTCGTGCCAGAAGCGGATCTCGGTCTCGCAAATCTTGTGCACGTCGGCCAGCAGGCGCGCGCTGTCGAAGGATTCGACCGCCCCGGCCACCACCAGCCGGTGCGGCACGCCGCCGGCCTTGAAATCGGCGCTCCAGAAGGTGCCCATCTCCACCGGACAGTCGACCAGTTCGTCGTAGTCGGCCGCCAGATAAGTGCCGAAGCCGCGCTTGCCGACCTTGTGCGGGGCCAGGCCGGTGGCGGCTTCCCAATGTGCGATGCCCTTGCCGGCCACCAGCTCGAGCGAGTGCACGACGCTCTCCTGGCCGTGCACCTTCAGGCACAGGCTGGTGCCGTTGAAGAAGCCGCGCTGGGTGTCGAGCCAGGCCGTGCGCACCGAGTTGTCGAAGGCGTAGACCTCGTACGTCAGCACCAGCGGGCTGCTGGGCACGCACTCGATTTGCCAGTTGTGTTTGTCGACCTGCTGTACCGCGACGGCGCGGCCCGCTTGCCGGGCGGCCAGGCGCTGCAGGTTCTTGGAGAACTCGCGCACCAGGTAGCTGCCGGGGATCCACACCGGGAGCGACACGCGCTGCTGCGCGGCGGGCTGGTCGATGCTGAGGGTGACGCGGAACAGGTGCGCGTGCAGGTCGGCCGCTTCGACGCGGTAATGCACGCTTGCGCCGCGGGGCGAAGAGGAGGTCACTGCTTGATGTCGGCCAACAGCTTCTCGACGTCCGCCGCGGCGATCGCGCCCGGGACGCGGGTGCCGTTGGTGAAGATCATGGTCGGCGTGCCGGTGATCTTGTACTTGCGGCCGAACTCGACGTTGCGGCTCACGGCCGCGGTGTCGCAACTCGCGGCGGCGATGCCCTGGTCGCGCACCATGTAATCGAGCCAGGCCTTGCCCTTGTCCTTGGCGCACCAGAGGTTGCGCGACTTGGCGTCGGAATCGGGGCCCAGGATGGGGTAGAGGAACATGTAGATGGTGACGTTGTCCACCTTCTGCAGGTCGCGCTCGAAACGTTTGCAGTAGCCGCAGTTCGGGTCTTCGAACAGCGCGACCTTGCGCTTGCCGTTGCCGCGCACGATGGGGAACGCGTCCTTCAGCGGCAGCGCCGCGAAGTCGATCGCCATGAGTTTTTCGGTGCGCTCCTCGGTCAGGTTGCGCTGCGCCTTGGCGTCGATGAGCTGGCCATGGATGACGAAGTTGCCCTCGGCGTCGGTGTAGTACACGTCCATCCCGATGCGGATCTCGTACAGCCCCGGCATCGGCGTGCGGGTCACCTCGTCGATCTTGCCCATTTGCGGCAGCCGGTCGGCCAGGTTCTTGCGGATCGCCGCTTCCTGGCCCTGCGCATGCACTTGCGTTGCCGCGGCAACGAGCCCGACGGCCAACAGCGTTGCCAACACAATGTTCTTGATCGATTTCATTCTTTGTCCATCACTTCAAAATCTGCCCCATGGCCCGGCGCGCGACCCAGGCCTTGAGTGGCCCGCTGCGGTCGAATCCCGTCATGCCCCAATTGCGCAGGCCCCGCCACGGCTCGGCCTGCTGCGCAAACAGCTGCTGCAGGCCGTCGGTGGTGGCGCTCATTGCCAGCACGTCGGCCTTGCGTGAGCGCTCATACCGCCGCAGCAGCCGCAAGTCGCCGGCGCCGCGCCAGTATTCGCGCTCATGCAGGACCTTCGCCAATTCCCTCGCATCCGCCAGCCCCAGGTTCAGCCCCTGTCCGGCCAGGGGGTGCACCGTGTGGGCCGCGTCGCCCGCCAGCACCCAGCCCGAGTGCACCCCGGGAAGCAAGCTTCCCGGGGACCCCGCTTGCCCGCACCATCGGTCGGCCTGCGCCAGCTGCAGCGGCCACACGGCGCGCTCGCTGGCCAAGACCATCTTGCCCAGGGCACCCTGGCTGGCCGCCTCGACCTGCGCCGCGAATGCCGCGGCGTCCAATGCCTGCAGCGCCGGAGCGCGTTGCTCTTGAACTGACCAGACAACGGCCACCGAGTTCCCGGCCGCGCCGCCCAAAGGCAGGAATGCCAGGATTTCGCCTTCGGCGAACCACTGGCGCGCCACCTGCCCATGGGGTTTTTCACAGTGCATGCGCGCCGCGATGGCCCGCTGCGAGTAGGGCGTGACGTTGTACTGGACGCCGAACTCCGCCCGCGTGATGCTGGCCTTGCCCTCGCACACCGCGGTGAGCGGCGCGGGCTGGGCGGTGTCCAGCCATTCGACCAGCGGCTGGTAGCGCAAGGCATCGGCCAGGCGCTCCTGCAATGCCTGGACCTCGACGATCCACGCCAGGGCCGGTGCCCCTTCGCCCGCGGCGCTGAACTGCACGTGGCCACCGTCGTCGCCATGGACTTCCATGGCGCGCACCGCGGTGGCATGTTGTTCGTCGGGCCATGCCCGCACGGTTTCCAGCAGTTCCCTGGACGCGGTGTTGAGTGCGTAGGCGCGTACGTCGCTGGCCGCACCGCCGGGAAAGTCGGGGCCGCGCACGAGGCCTACGCGCAGGCGCTCGCGCGCCAGCAAAAGAGCCAGGGTGCGGCCGACAATACCGGCACCGCGGATACAGACATCGAGGGCTTGCGGCATAGAGGGGATTGTAGGAGGCACAATTCCTTCATGAACTCCACCCCCGACGTCACCGCCCGCATCGCCCGCCTGTTCATCTACCCCGTCAAGTCCTGCGCGGGCGTTGAAGTGAGTGAGGCGGTGCTGACCGAAACCGGGCTCGACCTGGACCGGGCCTGGATGCTGGTGGACGAGGAGGGCGAGTTCGTGAGCCAGCGCGAATTGCCGCGCATGGCGCTGGTCAAGCCCCAGCTCAAGCACTATGAAGTCGTGCTGCGCGCACCCGGCATGCTCGCGCTGCACCTGCAGATCGACGCCGTGGAAGCCCCGGCGCGCGTGCGGGTGTGGGACGACGAGGTGAATGCCTACGACATGGGCGACACCGCGGCCCAGTGGTTCAGCGATTTCCTGGGCAAGAAGCTGCGGCTGGTGCGTTTCGATCCCGAGCAGCGCCGTGTCTCCAACCGCAAGTGGACCGGCGACGTCGAAGCCCTCAACCAGTTCAGTGACGGCTTCCCCGTCCTGGTGGCGAGCGAGGCTTCGCTGGCCGAGCTCAATCGGCGGCTGGCGGCCGCGGGCCACGCCGAGGTGGGCATCGAGCGCTTCCGGCCCAACATTGTCCTGGCCGGCGTGGATGCGCATGACGAGGACCGGCTGGACACGATGCGCATCCGTGCCGACGAGGAAGTGCATCTGCGGCCGGTCAAGCCCTGCCCGCGCTGCCCCATCCCGAACATCGACCCGGCCACCGCCCAGAGCAGCCCCGAGGTCAGCGACACACTGCAGGCCTATCGCAAGAACGACGTGGTGGGCGGCGCCGTGACTTTCGGCATGAACGCCATCGTGCTGCAGGGGTTGGACCAGACCCTCAGGGTCGGCCAGTCCGTCACTGCCGATTGGCGCTTCGAGTAAAGGGCGAAGGCGACACGAGCCCGACCGGGCCGGCGCGCGGCGGCACGCTGTCGGATTCCAGCAGCGACGAGTCCGAACTGAGCGGCGCGGGCTCCGTGTTCTGCGGCTCCAGAAAACGGATCGGACGGCGGGTGCGCGGCGACATGCCACGCAGCAGCCCGTCGAGCGCTTCCACCAGCTCGGGCGCTTCAGCCGCGCGTTCTTCCAGCAGCACGGCCGCGATATGGAACTGGAGCGTGACGTCGGGCTTGAGTCCCTGCAGCGGCATGAGGCCGGCGGCGATCAGGCGCGCGGCGCGGTCGGTGACCGCGATGCGGGAAGAGACACCTTCGAGGATCAGGCCGAAGCGGGCCTCGCCGATGCGGCTCACGGTGTCCACGTCGCGCAGCAGGCGCCGCAACTTGATGACGCTTCGCAGCAGGCTTTGTTCGGCAACCGCCGAGCCATAGTAGTCCTTGATGCGCGGGTAGTTCACGAGGTCTATGAATACCAGTGCCGAATTTTCCTTGTCGCGCTTGTAGCGCGCCACCACTTGCCTCAGGCGGTCATGGAACAGGTGCGGCGCCAGCAGCCCGGTGAGCGCGTCCTGGCTGGAGAGGGCCTGCTCGCGAATTTCCGCGCCGTGGCGTTCACGCGACCGGATATTCAGCGCCACCAGCAGGAGCGGCACCTGCACGGCCATCGCGACGACGATCGCGTACTGCGTGGCGAACGACACCGGCAGGAGGCCGAACAGCCGCGCCAGGGGCATGGTCAGCGTCAGGGCGTAGGGCAGCGACGCGGCCAGTACCCAGGCACCGACCACGTCACCCCTGCGCCATCCCGCCACGGCGATGGCCACGCTCATGGCCGAACTCGCCAGGATGTAGGCCGCAAGCATCGCCAGCGCCACCGGCTTGTCCAGGAACGGGTACAGGGCGGCCATGCCGATCCCCGCCAGCCCGGTTGCGTACACCACGCGGTCCATCACCGCATGCCGGGCAGAAATGCCGGTAAGGCCGCGCACGAAGAGCAGTGCCGCCGCCACCGCCAGGATCGCGAGGGCGGCCGGCGGGGCGTCGCGCAGCGCGCCGAATCCCGGCCACAACAGGTGGGCCGCCACACCGGTGTATGCGCCGACCCCGAGCATCGTGGTGAGGGCGTACATGGCGTACCAGGCGTAGGCGGCGTCGCGGTAGATCACGCTTTGCGCCAGGCAGACCGCGATCAGCAGCATCAGTGCGCCGAAGGTCAACCCGAGCGCGAGGTACTCGATCTGGATGCGCTGGTCATAAGCGACCTCCGACATCAGCTGGACCGGGAAATTGGCGCTGGTGAGGTGGCGGATGCGCACATAGACATCGCGTGGCTGGCCCGGTGGCAGGTCGAGCCGGAAGTGCGGGTAGCGGCCCGGCTCCGGCCATGCGGCAACGGCGACGGTGTCCCCGGCGGTCTCGGCGAGCCACCGCCCGCCGGCGTCCTGCTGGTAGACCGTCACGGCGTCGAGCGCCGGCATCGGAAACGCCAGCACCCAGCCATGGCGCTCGCTGCGGCCCCGCACCAGCCGCAAGTGATACCAGAGCGTGCCGTGCTCGCCCAGGGCATAGATGTTGTCGGCGCGATTGGGCAGGAAAAGGGCCTTTCCGTGCAGCAGCACCTGCTCGAGCGTGACGGTGCCGGCGGGGTCGACCCAAACCTGGCCGATCTCCAGCGCATTGAAGGCCGACTGCGCGTCGCCCAGCGGGAGGGCGGTGGGCACGGCGGCGGCCGCGCTCCCGAGCCAGAAAGCGCAGAGCGCCAGGGCGAATAGTTCACGCAGGCGGCTCGCCAAGAGCCCGGCCAGCCGGTCCCCGGCCTCGCGCCAGTCGCATGGCATACACTTCCGGGCTCGGTTTTCTGGAACAGCCATGAGTTTGAAGTGCGGGATCGTCGGTCTACCCAATGTGGGGAAATCCACCTTGTTCAATGCGTTGACCAAAGCGGGCATCGCCGCGGAAAACTACCCTTTTTGCACGATCGAGCCCAACGTGGGCATCGTGGAACTCCCTGACCCGCGCCTGGCGAAACTGGCTGAAATCGTCAAGCCTGAACGCATCGTGCCAGCCATTGTCGAGTTTGTCGATATCGCCGGCCTGGTGGCGGGCGCCAGCAAGGGCGAGGGGCTCGGCAACCAGTTCCTGGCCCACATCCGCGAGACTGACGCCACGCTGAACGTGGTGCGCTGTTTCGACGACGACAACGTCATCCACGTCAACGGCAAGGTCGACCCGATCTCCGACATCGAGGTGATCCAGACCGAGTTGTGCCTGGCCGACATGGGCACCGTCGAAAAGGCGCTGCACCGCCACAACAAGACGGCGCGCTCGGGCGACAAGGAAGCCGCCAAGATCGTCGCTGTGCTGGAAAAGTGCGAGGCCGCGCTGAACCAGGGCAAGGCCGTTCGCACCATCGCCTTCAGCAAGGAAGAACTGCCGCTGGTCAAGCCGCTGTGCCTCATCACCGCCAAGCCCGCCATGTTCGTCGGCAACGTCGACGAGAAGGGCTTCGACAACAACCCCTACCTGGATCGCCTGCGCGAATACGCTGCGGCGCAGAACGCGCCTGTCGTGGCGATCTGCGCCAAGATGGAAGCCGAAATGGCCGACATGAGCGACGAGGACAAGCAGATGTTCCTGGCCGAGATCGGGCAGGACGAGCCGGGATTGAACCGCCTGATCCGCGCGGCGTTCACGCTGCTGGGCCTGCAGACCTACTTCACCGCGGGCGTGAAGGAAGTGCGCGCCTGGACCATCCACGTCGGCGACACCGGCCCGCAGGCGGCCGGCGTGATCCACACCGACTTCGAGCGCGGCTACATTCGCGCGCAGACCATCGCGTTCGACGACTTCATCGCGTTCAAAGGCGAGCAGGGCGCGAAAGACGCGGGCAAGATGCGCAGCGAAGGCAAAGAGTACGTCGTCAAGGATGGCGACGTCATGAATTTCCTGTTCAACGTCTGAACGGCGCGAACCCTGCTGGCGCCGGACCGACGCGCTCAAATTCATCTTCGAACGTCCTCAGCATGGCGGCTTTTTCCGCATCTCCCGTGTAGCTCGAACGGACCGCGTTGAGGATGACTTGCCGGATGTCGGACGGCGTGAATCCGACACCCAGGATGGCGTGCAGGCACTCGTCGGTGAGCGTGGTCCGAAACAGCGCCGGATCGTCTGTGTTCAGGGTGACGACGCAACCGGCATCGAACAGGCGCTTGGCGGGGTGCGCTTCGTAGGAGGGATACACCCCTAGCCAGCGGAAGCCCGCGATTCAGATAGAACTGCGGAGTCCAGGTCACTTCGGCATAGCGCACGTTCTGCTCCGCCAGCGCCGCCGATAGGTCGGCGACTGCCATGTGGAAGTCTTCCGGCCGCTGCAGGCATTGGACTCCGAGTCGAAGCATGTTCGCAAAGTCGTTAAAGGTGCGATAGCGGTAATAGGGCTGGGATTGCTCGGGCGTGGAAAACGGCAGGCGAACCTTGTTCCGGTCCGCCAGGCGCAACAGGGTTCGAGGCCTGAGCGACCCTTCCAGGTGCACGTGCAATTCCGCTTTCGGCAAGGCCTTCGGATAGGCGCGAAGCGCGGTGAGGTCCGGCATGGGACCGAACTTTTATCGGATCGGCACCAACGCATCGGCGACGCTCGCGTCCAGCAGCAGCCCTTTGCCCAGCGCCGCGCTTTCCACGGTGGCCCCCGCGCCAAACACCGCCTTCGCCTTCGCAAGCAGCGCCGGATCCGACACATCGACGATGACCCGGTGGGGAGACAGGTGCGCACTGAAACCGAGCCAGGCTGCGCCGTCCATGCGCGAGGACGCCGGGTCGCGGGCCTCGGGCGGCCGTGTGTCCAGCACCAGCACATCGCAGTGGTCCACCGGCCAGCCTCGATTCAAGATGCCCTTGTCGCTCACGCAGATCACCATGGCTTCGACGCTCTGGTCGTTGCAGAGCATTCTTGCGCCGGCAAACGCGCCGGCGGCGTCATTGCACACGAGCTCCCGGCCCACATGAACCTGGTTTCCGCAAACCAGGCCGGCGTTCACTCCTTTGGCGAGCAAATCGCGATGCAAGGCCGGCCCCGCACCATCCGTGGCCGCTTGCGCGCCCACGACGACCGCCACCGGTATGCGCCCGTCCGTGCCGCCAAGCAGGCTGGCCAGCATGGGCTTGTGCATGGTCGTGAACATCTGGGGCTGCGCGTTGACCTCGCAGATGGAGGCGCCGCCTTCCAGCCATGAACGACCAATGTCCGGAATGAGCAGGTCGACACCGGCAACGTCGAGCCGCAAAAGGCGCGTCGCCCGTACCGCGAGGGAGAGATTGTCCGGGTGCACGTGGTCCAGGGGCACGGGTGTGGGCACGCCTCCCGACGCGACGTTCGAAGCGCTTCGCAGCCGGACGAACCGGCCCGCGCCGGGGACAGATTCCCAGTCGAGGTCTTGTTCGACGAGGAGCCCAAGCGCCTCCTTGTCGTCCGCAATCCCGTGCAGAAACCGCCGATCGTCCGCCGCGTGTTTTCGATCCAGGTTCTGCCGTTCGAGCAGCCCTTTCACCGAGTCGACGCCGTTCCCCGTCACGCCGCCGGGCACGCGCTCCAGCACGCCGTGGACTTCGCCGTGCACCACCTGGATGCGAAAGTCGCGGCCGTTGACGTGCCTTTCGACGAGGACCTGTTTCGAGAGCGCAACCGCGTTGGCGTAGGCCTCGCGCACTGCCGCGGCGGTACGGATGTTGACCCAAACGCCTTTCCCGCCGTCGAGGTCGATGGGCTTGACGACGACCGGGTAGCCCATTTTTTCAGCCGCGGCCACAGCTTCCCGTTCATTGTGAACTGCGACATGTTCCGGGACCGGGACGCCGTTGGTCCGCAGCACCGCCGCGCCGTCGACCTTGTTGCGCGCCAGGTTCGTGCCGATCTTGGAGGTCTGGTCGGTGAAGGAGCTTTGAAGCCAGCGCCCCTTGGCGCCCCAACCGAAAAGGAAGATGTCGCCTCTCAGGTGCGCCCAGGGCACGCGCAGTTCGTCGGCCGCCGCGAGGAACCAGGCCGGGTTGAACCCGCGCATGCCGGTGTGCTTCAGGCTTTTGAGGAGCTGCGAAAAGTTGGTGTTGAGACCTTGACGGGCGTCCGCGGACTTCGCGTCGATTCCGAACAGGTTGATTGCGCCGATAACGAAGTTCACCGCGCTCGTCGCCGCTCCATGCTGCATGCACGGCTGCTGGATCAGGTGCAGGGTGCCACCGGGCCGCTGCACCACGGACGCGCGTGCGGGCTGGAACACCGAGTGCGATCCGGCCCGAAGAAGGGCTGTCGGCCACATCAGGAGGCGCGTCACCACGGGGTCGCTGCTGCGCTCGGCGGCGAGGGCGGTGGCATCCGGCCCGACAAGGCCCGAGAGGATGGAGTCAAGTTCGAGCAGCCCGTGTTCGTTTGCTTTGTCCGCGTGCACCGCATATTGCAGCGACGGCTGCCGCACACCCCACGCGTAGCCCTGGAATGTCATTGCGTTGCCAACCGGCTTGACGACGTGCGCGAACTCGGTTGACTGCGGGGGTACTTGGCTCATGGGTCGCTTGCTTTGGACGGCGTTGGCTCATTTTCGCCCAACTCCCCGCGACACCTTTCGCAAGCGCTAATTCGGCAACATCCGCAGCAAGATCGGCGTCATGATTGCGTAGCGCAGGAACTTGCCGACCAGCATGTAACCAACGCATGGCCAGAACGAAAGCCTGAGCCACCCCGCCACGGCGCACAACGGATCACCGACAAGCGGCAGCCAGGCCAGCAGGCAGGCCTTGGGTCCCAGCCGTTCGAGCCATTCGATTGCCTTCAGGTGCGACTTGGACTTGCCGTATTTGTCGGCCACCTGGTGCGCGCCGTATCCCATCCACCAGTCGACGATGCCACCCAAGGTGTTCCCGGCGGTGGCCACGAAGACAGCGCTCCAGAACAGCTCGGGATTGAGCATGAGCAGGCCGACCAGGGCTGGCTCCGAACCCACGGGCAACAGTGTCGCGGAGATGAAGGCCGCGACGAACAGCGTCGTCAACCCATAGCGCGGCAACGCGAGCAGCGCCAGGATGGGTTCGAGCCAGGTCATGCCGGATTATGGTGATGCGCGGCACCGTGAACCTGTAGGCGCATACGCAGTTCCTTTATTTCAATGGCTGAAATGCGGCGGGCATACAATCGTGCCTCATTTTTCAGCAGCCCCGCCTCTCCTCTCCCATGAACATCGGCCCCCACCAACTTGCGAACAACCTGTTCGCGGCGCCGATGGCGGGCGTGACGGACCGGCCGTTCCGGCAGTTGTGCCGCAGGCTGGGTGCGGGCTATGCGGTGAGCGAGATGGTCACGTCGCGCCGCGACCTCTGGAACACGCTCAAGACGTCGCGGCGCGCCAACCACGAGGGCGAGCCCGGCCCGATCGCGGTGCAGATCGCCGGCACAGACGCGGCGATGATGGCCGAAGCCGCCGTCTACAACATCGACCGCGGCGCGCAGATCATCGACATCAACATGGGTTGCCCGGCCAAGAAGGTCTGCAACAAGTGGGCGGGTTCCGCGCTGATGCAGGACGAAACGTTGGCCGTCGCGATCGCGCAGGCGGTGGTGGAAGCGGCCGCGCCGCACGGTGTGCCGGTCACGCTGAAGATGCGCACGGGCTGGTGCCAAGCCGAAAAGAATGCGGTGCGCCTCGCGCGCCTCTTCGAGGGCGTGGGCGTGCAGATGCTCACGGTTCACGGCCGAACGCGCGAGCAAGGCTACGGCGGCCAGGCGGAGTACGACACCATCGCCGCGGTGAAGGCTGCCGTGCGTGTGCCGGTCGTGGCCAATGGCGACATCACGACACCGGAGAAGGCACGCGAAGTGCTCGCCTTCACCCAGGCCGACGCGGTCATGATCGGGCGCGCGGCGCAAGGCCGGCCGTGGATCTTCCGTGAGATCGCGCATTTCCTCGCGACGGGCACGCACCTGGCCGCGCCGCTGGTCGGCGAAGTGCGGCGCTTGTTGCTGGAGCATTTGCAGGACCACTACGCGCTCTATGGCGAGTTCACCGGCGTGCGCAGCGCGCGCAAGCACATTGCCTGGTACGTGAAGTCGCTGCCGGGTGGCGCCGAGTTCCGTGCGCGCATGAACACAATCGAGGACTGCGTGGCCCAGTTGCACGCGGTAGCGGAATTTTTTGATGAATTGGGCAGCGGCGCGGACCGCATGCCCAACGCAGGGTTGGCGATGCAAGACGATAACGAACAAGAAGCAGAGGAAGTCAACGCATGAGCGCTGCGATGAACCGCTTCGAGCAAGCTCGCGCCCCCTTGGGGGGCAGTGCTGCCGCCTTGGCGGCAGACGTGGGGGCTCGATGAGCAAAAAGCACATAGAAGAGTGTGTGCGCGCGAGCCTGGAAGGCTACTTCCGGGACCTGCGCGGCACCGAGCCCGACGGCATGTACGAGATGCTGGTCAAGGTGGTTGAAAAGCCGCTGCTCGAAGTCGTGATGGCGAAAGCCGACCAGAACCAGTCCAAGGCCGCGGAATGGCTCGGGCTGAACCGCAACACCCTGCGCAAGAAGCTGGTCGAACACCGCTTGCTTAAGTAACAAGACAACCAAGACGCATCCATGCAAGCACTCATTTCCGTCTCCGACAAGACCGGCATCGTCGAATTCGCCCAGGCGCTGCACGCGCTGGGCATACGGCTCATCTCCACCGGCGGCACCGCCAAGCTGCTGGCTGACGCCGGCTTGCCGGTCACCGAAGTGGCCCAGGTGACGGATTTCCCGGAGATGCTGGACGGCCGCGTGAAGACGCTGCATCCGAAGGTGCATGGCGGGCTGCTGGCGCGGCGAGAACTGCCTGAGCACATGGCGGCATTGAAGGCGCATGGTATCGACGAGATTGACCTGCTGGTGGTCAACCTGTACCCGTTCGAGGCCACGGTCGCCAAGCCCGGCTGCACGCTGGAAGATGCGATCGAGAACATCGACATCGGCGGCCCGGCGATGGTCCGGTCCGCGGCCAAGAACTGGAAAGACGTGGGCGTGCTGACCGACGCGTCGCAATATGCGCTCGTGCTGGACGAACTCAAGACGGCGGGCAAGCTCTCGGACAAGACGCGCTTTGCCCTGTCGGTCGCCGCGTTCAACCGCATCAGCAACTATGACGGGGCCATCAGCGACTACCTCTCCAGCATCCTGGAAGAGGGCGGCCGCAGCCTGTTCCCTTCGCAAGCCAACGGCCGCTTCGTGAAGCTGCAGGACCTGCGTTATGGCGAGAACCCGCATCAGCACGCCGCGTTCTACCGCGATCTCCACCCCGCTCCCGGCTCACTCGTCACGGCGCGCCAGCTGCAGGGCAAGGAGCTGTCGTACAACAACATCGCCGATGCCGATGCCGCGTGGGAATGCGTGAAGGGCTTCGACGTGCCGGCCTGCGTGATCGTCAAGCACGCCAACCCGTGCGGCGTGGCCGTGGGCAAGGACGCGCTCGAGGGCTACACCAAGGCGCTCAAGACCGATCCGACCTCGGCCTTCGGCGGCATCATCGCGTTCAACCGCGTCGTGGACGCCGGCGCCGCGCAGGCGGTTGCCAAGCAATTTGTCGAAGTGCTGATGGCGCCGGAATTCACGGCCGAAGCGTTGGAAGTATTCAAGGCCAAGGCCAACGTCCGCGTGCTCCAGATTGCCCTGCCTCCGGGCGGCCCGGCGGATTGGGACAACGGCCGCAATGCGATGGACGTCAAGCGCGTGGGATCGGGCCTGCTGATGCAGACGGCCGACAACCGCGAAATGACGCTGGGCGAACTGAAAGTCGTCACGCAGAAGCAGCCGACGCCCGAGCAATTGCAGGATCTGCTTTTCGCCTGGAAGGTCGCGAAATACGTCAAATCCAACGCCATCGTCTTTTGCAAGGACGGCATGACCATGGGCGTGGGCGCGGGCCAGATGAGCCGGATCGACTCGGCCAAGATCGCGAGCATCAAGGCAGCGAATGCGGGCTTGTCCCTGCAGGGCACCGCGGCGGCCAGCGATGCATTCTTCCCCTTCCGCGACGGCCTCGATGTGATCATCGACCAGGGTGCCAGCTGCGTGATCCAGCCGGGCGGCAGCATGCGCGATGCCGAAGTCATCGCCGCCGCCGACGAACGCGGCGTGGCGATGGTGTTCTCAGGCGTCAGGCATTTCAGGCATTGAGGCTGGCAAAGACCGCTTTCGCCGCTGAAATTGTTTCAGCGAGGTCCGAGGGCGTGTGGGCCGCGCTTACAAATCCGGCTTCGTACAGGGCTGGTGCGATGTAGATGCCGCGGTCCAGCAGCCCGTGGAAAAGCTGGTTGAAGCGCGGACTGTCGGTCTTCATGACGGCCGGATAGTTCTGCGGCAGTTCGGGCAGCAGAAAGAATCCGAACATCCCGCCTTCGCAGTCGGCGCTGAAAGCAACACTTTCTGCCGCAGCGGCTTGGCTGAGACCATCGACCAGCGACCGGGTTGCGGCCGCGAGACCATCAAAAAATCCCGGTTTCTGTATTTCTTTCAAAGTGGCGAGGCCACAGGCCGTGGCCACCGGATTGCCCGACAAAGTGCCCGCCTGGTACACCGGCCCGAGCGGCGCCAGATGCTCCATCACGGCCCTCGGCCCGCCGAACGCGGCGAGCGGCATGCCGCCGCCGATCACCTTGCCCATCACCGAGATGTCGGGCTTGAAGCCGGGGATCGCCTTCGCATAGACGCTCTGCGCGCCGCCCAGCGCGACGCGGAAACCGGTCATCACTTCGTCGAACACCAGCAACGCGCCGTGCTGGGTACACAGCTCGCGGCAGCGCGTCATGAAAGGCACGCTGGCCCGCACGAAATTCATGTTGCCCGCGATCGGTTCGATCACCAGGCATGCGAGGTCCTTGCCATGCAGCGCAAAGGCTTCTTCGAGCTGGGCGACGTTGTTGTATTCGAGGACCAGCGTGTGCTGCACCACTTCCGGCGGCACGCCCGCACTGGTGGGGTTGCCGAAGGTCGCGAGGCCCGACCCGGCCTTCACGAGCAGGGCGTCCGCGTGGCCGTGGTAACAGCCTTCGAACTTGATCAGTTTGCTGCGGCCCGTCGCGCCGCGCGCAAGCCGGATCGCGCTCATCGCCGCTTCGGTGCCCGAGCTCACCAGGCGCACCATTTCGATGGACGGCACCAGCTTCACGATCTCTTCGGCGAGCTCCACTTCGCGCTCGGTCGGGGCACCGAAAGAGAAGCCCTCCAGTGCGGCCTTCTGCACCGCTTCCACCACGGCCGGGTGGCCGTGGCCGAGGATCATCGGCCCCCACGAGCCGATGTAATCGATGTAGCGCTTGTCGTTAGCGTCCCAGAAATACGCGCCCTGTGCGCGGGCGACAAAACGGGGCGTGCCGCCGACGGCCTTGAAGGCGCGCACGGGCGAGTTCACGCCGCCGGGGATGAGCGCTTTCGCGCGCTCGAACAACATTTCGTTCTTGTCCATGAGGGTCAGTGTTTCGTATCGCGCGCTGGCATGTCGAAGACTTGCAGGGCCTGCGCTTCTTCGTCGGTGAGTTGTTGCGTTTCGCCTTCGGGCTGGGCCCAGAACAGGCGGTCGGGAACGACGTTGCCCATGCCGGGGCGAAAGCCCGCATCGAGGCAGCGGTCGAGGTAGCTGAGGGCTTCGGTGGCCGCTGCCGCGAGATCGGTCCCGCTTGCAACCAGCGCGGCCAACGCCGCCGACAGCGTATCGCCCGCGCCGGAAAAGATCGCTTCGAAGCGCTCGAACTTCTCGCTGCCGATCACGGCCTGCGGCGTCGCCAGCACGTTGTCGATGTATTGCTCGGGCAGCGGGATGCCGGTGACCAATGTATAGGGCACGCCCATCTCGGAGGCGGCCTTCGCGATGTCGCGGGCGGTGGGGCTGCGGTCGCTGTTCCAGTCGGGCAAGAGCCAGCGCCACAGCGTGCTGTGGTTTCCCACCAACACGGTGGTCTGCGGCAGCATCAGCTCGCGGAAGGCGTCGAGGTACAGGTCGATCTGTGTTTCGTCCCACCAGGAGAGGTTCGGCATGTAGGCAATGAGCGGCACTTCCGCGTAGTCGGCTGCGATCTCGGCGATGGTGCTGATCGCCTCGGGGCTGCCGACGAAGCCGACCTTGAAAACCTGCACCGAAACATCTTCGAGGATGGCGCGTGCCTGTTCGGCGACGGCTTCTTCCTCGAAGGCGAAATGGTCGAATACCTCGGCCGTGTCGCGTGCATAGGCGCCTGTTACAACTGGCAAGGCGTGCGCGCCGACCGACGCAATCGCGGTTACATCTGCCGCGAGTCCGGCCGCGCCGCTGGGGTCGCTGGCGTTGAACACCATCACGCACGCGGGGTTCGAATCGTCGTCGTCGCCTTCAGGCGAGGCTTCGGTGTCGATGGGGATGTTGGGGTTTGTCATAGGCCTGAATCTTCCAGCCGTTGGCACGCTGTGCGGTGGTGCGGCGAAGGGCCTCGATACAATCGTTGCATTCTATTCGAAGGCCCTTTAAGCTGTGACTGAAACGAAAACCTGGATGTGTCTGATTTGCGGGTGGATTTACGACGAAGCAGCCGGAGCCCCCGATCATGGCATCGCACCCGGGACCTTGTGGTCTCAGGTTCCGATGAACTGGACTTGCCCCGAGTGTGGTGCCCGCAAGGAAGATTTTGAAATGGTGCAGATCTAAAGGGCGGCGTTGTTACATCTTCGGATGATGCCGCACCCACAGCAGTTACAAATGAGGAGCAGCGTCAAGTGAGCACGACTGGGTTCAAGGTGCTGGTGATCGACGACAGCAACACGATCCGGCGCAGTGCAGAGATTTTCCTGAAGCAGGGTGGCCACGATGTATTGCTGGCCGAGGATGGTTTTGACGCGTTGGCGAAGGTCAACGATTACCAGCCCAACCTGATCTTCTGCGACATCCTCATGCCCCGCCTCGATGGTTACCAGACCTGCGCGATCATCAAGCGCAACGCCAAATTCGCCTCGGTGCCCGTGGTGATGCTGTCTTCCAAGGACGGCGTCTTCGACAAGGCGCGGGGCCGCATGGTCGGGTCGCAAGACTACCTGACCAAACCGTTTACCAAGGACCAGCTGTTGCAGACCGTGCAGCAGTTCGGGGCCGCAAAAGAAGGAGTGATGTGATGGCGATTAAAAAAGTCCTCGTCGTGGACGATTCCAAGACCGAGTTGATGTTCATGACGGATTTGCTGCAGAAGAACGGCTTCGCCGTGAAGACGGCCGAGAACGCCGAAGACGCCTTCCGGCGCCTGGCCGAAGAGAAGCCGGACTTGATCTTGATGGATGTGGTGATGCCGGGCCAGAACGGCTTCCAGCTGACGCGTGCCATCACGCGTGACCCGCTCTATGCCGACGTGCCGATCATCATGTGCACGTCGAAGAACCAGGAGACCGACCGGGTCTGGGGCATGCGGCAAGGGGCGCGGGATTACATCACGAAACCTGTGGATGCCGATGAGTTGATGGCCAAGATCAAGGCCCTTAGTTGATCTCTTAACGAAACTCGAGACATGGCCAATCGCGAAGCGCTTCGAGAACTCCAAAGCCGGCTGGCAAGCCGGCTCCAGGCCGCCCGCACGGAAGGTGTGCAGGCGTCGTGGCTGGCCGTTGAATCCGCAGGTGCCAAGTACCTGTTCCCGCTCGCCCAGTCGGGCGAGATTTTCCCTTTTGCCAACGCGCAGCCGGTGCCCTACACGCAGGACTGGTTCCTGGGCGTGGCCAACCTGCGCGGCGGCCTCTACGGGGTCGTGGACCTGGCCAGCTTCATGGCCGGCCGCGCCCCCGCCATGCGTTCCGATGCCACGCGGGCCGAATCCCGGCTCGTTGCGCTCAACGCGATGCTTGAAGTCAATTGCGCCCTGCTCATCGACCGGCTGGCGGGCCTGCGCAACCTGGATGCCTTTTCTTCTTCCAGCGAACCGCCCGAAGGTGCGCCTGGATATTTCGGCAGCGGCTACACCGATGCCAATGGTGCGTACTGGCAGGAGATCAACCTCCAGGCGCTATCGCAACAACCCCAGTTCCTGAGCATCAGCGCTTAAGCCCTAGTTCCCCGGAAGGCCTTCACCATGTCCGTCGTTGAGAAACTGTCCAGCCTGTTTTCGAAAAAGAGAGCCGACCCGGTCGCCGAAACCACCGGCGACCTGAGCCTCGGCATGCCCGATGCGTCCATCGACCCGATGATGGCGACGGGCGCCATGGAGAGCAGCCAGGCCGTCGCGATGACACCGGCCGACCCGGACAGCATCGGCCAGGACGAGTCCGCTGCCTCGCCGCTCGACGCGATCCAGGAAGCCGAACTGATTTCCGTGCCGCTGCTCGGGCGGCGCACCATCATTACGCACCAGCGGATCCTGTTCACCTTGCTGGCCCTGTCGCTGGTGGTGTTGGGCTCGGTGGCTGTGTTCGCGGTGCGGCAGGCCGACACGGTCGCCCAGCAGGTGGCCGGTACCGGCCAGTCGCTGATGCAGTCGCAGCGCCTCGCCAAATCGGTGTCGCAGGCCCTGGTGGGTAGCGCACAGGCCTTCCCCGACGTGAAGGAAAGCGCCGGCGTGCTGGCCAAGACGGTGCGCGGCCTGAAGGGCGGCGACGAGTCGCTGCGCCTGCAGCCGGTGGGCACTGAACTCCAGGAAGACGTCGAAAAGATCCTTCCCATGATGGAGCGCGCTGAAAAGAACGCCGGCACCGTCATGAGCCAGGAGAAGATCCTGACGCAGGTGGGCAACGCCCTGCGCACGATTAACCGCCAGTCTTCCGACCTGCTGGAAATCGCGGAAACGGTGTCGTCGCTGAAGCTGCAGCAGAACGCCCCCCCCGCCGAAATCTCCGCCGCCGGCCAGCTGGTGATGTTGACGCAGCGTATCGGTAAGTCGGCCAACGAATTCCTGACGATGGAAGGCGTGTCGCCCGAGGCCGTGTTCCTGCTGGGCAAGGACTTGAACTCGTTCAAGGAAATCGCGCAAGGCCTGCTCGATGGCAGCCCCGAGCTGCGGCTGGCCGGCTCGAAAGACCCGCAGACCCGCGAGCGCCTGGAAGCGCTGATGAAGCTCTACGAACAGACCCGCACGCAAGCCGGCGCCATTCTGGGCAACCTGCAGGGCCTGGTGTCCGCCCGTGAAGCGCAGGCGGCGATCATTGCCGACAGCGAGCCGCTGCGCCGCTCGATGGAAGACCTGCAGGGCAAGCTGTCCGCACAGACCGGCCTGGGCGTCGGCGCCTTGGTCGCCCTGGGCATCGCGGCCTTGTTCGCGATCATGTGCTCCGTCGGCTTGGCCTACGTGCAGCTGCAGGACAGCCGCAAGCGCCAGACGGTGGCCGAAGCGCAGCGGCTGGAAGCCGAGCAGCAGGAGCAGGAAGCCAAGCGCGTGAACGACGCCAACCAGGCGGCCATTTTGCGACTGATGAACGAACTGCAGACAGTGGCCGAAGGCGACCTGACGCAGGAAGCCACGGTGACGGAAGACATCACGGGCGCCATCGCCGACTCGGTGAACTACACGGTGGAAGAGTTGCGGCAGCTGGTGGGTAACGTGCAGAACACGGCGACGAAGGTGGCCCAGACGACGGCGCAGGTGGAAAGCACGTCGACCGAGCTGCTGGCGGCGTCCACGGAGCAGCTGCGCGAAATTCGCGAAACCGGCCAGTCGGTGCTCGACATGGCAGGCCGAATCAACCAGGTGTCGGGCCAGGCGCAAGAGTCAGCCCAGGTGGCCCGGCAATCGCTGCTGGCCGCCGAGTCTGGTCTCTCGGCCGTGCAGAACGCCATCGGCGGCATGAACTCGATTCGCGACCAGATCCAGGAAACTTCCAAGCGGATCAAGCGGCTGGGTGAATCGTCGCAGGAGATTGGTGAAATCACGGAGCTGATCTCGGACATTACCGAACAGACGAACGTGCTGGCTCTTAACGCGGCCATTCAAGCGGCGTCAGCCGGTGAAGCCGGACGAGGCTTCTCGGTGGTGGCCGAAGAAGTGCAGCGACTGGCCGAACGCTCCGCGGACGCCACGCGCCAGATCTCGGCGCTGGTGAAGGCCATTCAGACCGACACGCAGGATGCCGTGGCCGCCATGGAACGCTCCACGCAGGGTGTGGTGGAAGGGGCCAAGCTGTCGGACAACGCAGGCACGGCGCTGACCGAGATCGACCAGGTGTCGCGCAAACTCGCTGACCTGATTGAGCAGATTTCGAACTCCGCGTCGAAAGAAGCCGAGTCCGCCAACGTCGTGGCCGGCAACATCCAGCACATTTTCGCGGTGACGGAACAGACCGGAGAAGGTACCCGCTCGACGGCCCAGCAGGTGCGCGAACTCTCCCGCATGGCCGAGGAACTCCGCCAGTCGGTGTCGCGATTCAAAATCGCCTGAATGATGGCTCCCCCCCGAGGCGCCTTCGGCGTGAAGTCACAGCCAGAGGCTGTGACTCTTCGATGCCGTCCAGACCTGCGCAGGCAGGTCTGGAGCCGCGGCCTCTCAGCCCCCTCAATGGGGCGCCACCAGCGGCCCGGCAAAGCCGGTTCCGCGGTGGCCCCCGTACTACATAGCACGGGTGTGTGATGGAAGCAGCAACCGAAATCGATGTCGCCACCACAGACCTGGGCCCGTTGGCCTGGGTGCTGGACGAACTGCGCAAGTCGCTCGACTCCGCGTCTGCCGCGCTTCGCCGCTTCGTGCGCGACACCGCCCTCGCGCGGGGCACGGACATGGCCTCGGTCGATGGCGGGCACCTGCGCATCGCGCGGCAGCAGCTGCACCAGGCGGTCGGCGCGCTCGAGATGGTGGGGCTGGGCGCCCCGGCGCACATGCTGCGCTGCATGGAAGCGGCCGTCCAGAAATTCGTCGAGAAGCCGGAGCTGTGCAATGAGGCCGCGTCCGCCAAAGTGGAGCGCGCGGGCTTCGCGCTGACCGAATACCTCGAAGGCGTGCTGATGGGCAAGGCCGCGTCCGCCGTGGCGCTGTTCCCGCAGTACCGCGACGTGCAGGAGCTCGCCGGCGCGGACCGCATCCATCCCGCCGACCTGTGGGGCATGGAGTGGCGCTGGAACGACCCGGCCACGCCAGCGGTCGGCGAAGCGCGCGTCTACGATCCGGCCGTTCGCGCGCGCATGGACCAGGCGGTGCTGAAAGTCATGAAGTCGGGCGACCCCGATGCCGCCCGCGAGATGGTCAAGGTGAGCCTGTCGCTCGCGGCCACGCAGTCGGCGCGCCAGCCGAAGATTTTCTGGAAGATTTGCGCGGGCTATTTCGAGGCCGTGGGCCTTGGCCTGCTGCCGCTCGATCTCTATGTGAAGCGCGCCGGTTCGCGCGTGCTGCTGCAATACGCCGCGCTCGCCAAGGGCGAGCTGGGCGTGTCCGACCGCCTGGCCCAGGACCTGGTCTTCTTCTGTTCGCAAGCCGTTCCGGCGCAGGGCTCGGATGCGCCGTCCCTGGCCGCCGTGCGCGAGGCCTGGACGCTCGCGCGGTTCACGCCGGTCGACTACCAGACGGCGCAGTACGGCCGGTTCGACCCGGTGCTGCTGGCGCAGGCGCGCAAGCGCATCGTCGCCGCCAAGGAAACATGGTCGGGCCTTTCGGGTGGGGACGTGAGCAAGCTCAAGGGCCTCACGGACCAGTTCCACCTGGTTAGCGATTCGCTCACCAAGCTGCACCCGCCCAGCGCGCCGCTGGCCGCGTCGCTTTCCAGCGTGATCGATGCCGTCGCGCGCTCGGGCCGTGCGCCCGCCGCCGAACTTGCGATGGAAGTCGCGACGGCCGTGCTGTACCTCGAAGCGGCATTCGAAGACCTGGATCCGGCCGACAACGAACTGGCCGTCCGCACCGCGCGGCTGGCCGAGCGCCTGAATACCGCCAGCCAGGGCGGCCAGCCGGAAGCGCTGGAACCCTGGATGGAAGAGCTGTACCGCCGCGTCAGCGACCGCCAGACCATGGGCAGCGTCGTGGGCGAGCTGCGCGGCACGCTGGGCGAGCTCGAGAAGCTGCTCGACCAGTTCTTCCGCAACACCCAGGACAAGGCGCCGCTGCGCGATGCGCCGGGCCATCTGGCCCAGATGCGCGGTGTGCTTTCCGTGCTCGGCCTCGACCAGGCCGCGCAGGCCGTGTTGCGCATGCGCGAGGCCGTCGAGGAAATCATCGTCACCGAGATCGACGACGAGCGCGCCCGTACGGCCGGCACGTTCGACAAGTTGGGCAACAACCTGGGCGCGCTGGGTTTCCTCATCGACATGCTCAATTACCAGCCGTCGCTGGCCAAGAAGCTGTTCGTCTATGACGACAGCACGGGCGAGCTGCGGCCGCTGATGGGACGCACCGGGCACTCCGTGCCGGAAAACGACGAGCCGGCCGACAACCTGTCGCAGCAAGTGATGTCGGTCGTGAGCAAGGCTGCCGAATCGGGGTTCAGCGAGCTCAGCAGCGAACTGGGGACGATCGAAGCCCAGGCCACGCTGGCCGAGAACAAGGGCGTGGCCCACGCCGCGCGCGAGATGGCGGCGGCGGTGTCCGCGCACAACTCTGGCGCCGCCGCGACGGCGCTGGGCAACCTGGCAGCGGCCGTGGCGACGCCGGTGGCCCCGGCGTCCGAGTCGGCGTCCGAACCGGACATCGAAGAAGACGACCTGCGCGACATCTTCCTGGAAGAGGCGCGCGAAGTCGTGCAGAACGGCTTGACGGCCATCAGCGCATTGGCGGCGAATCCAGGCGACGTGTCCGAGCTGACGACGCTGCGCCGCGCCTTCCATACTCTCAAGGGCAGCTCCCGGATGGTCGGCCTCACCGAGTTCGGCGAGGCGGCCTGGTCGCTCGAGCAGGTGCTCAACACCTGGCTGGCTGACCAGAAGGCCGCTACCGAAGACCTGCGGACTTTGGCGGGAAATGCGATGCGCGGCTTCTCGCGCTGGACCGATGACATCGCTGCCAACAGCGACGGCAAGTGGAGGGCGGGCATGTTCCGCGGCCCGGCCGATGCGCTGCGCACCGAACACAAACTGCTGCCGCTGGCACTGCCGCCCGAGACGCCCGCAGCCGAGGTTCTCGAAGTTGCGGCCGCGGAAGCGGTCGCGGTGGAACCGGTGATCGTGGAGATTCCCGGGGTGTTCGAGATGCCCGAGCCACCCGCCCCCGCGGTCGTGGCGCTTCCATCGGCCCTGCAGGTGGCGGAATTCGATCTCCAGCTGAGCAAGACCCAGAAGCTGGAACCGGTGCAGGTGGAGTCCGCGCCGTCCGAGCCCGAACCGATCTCCTTCGAGCTCGACCTGGGGCTGGTCGCCAAACCGGAAGCAGCGGCTGTTGCCACGCCGGAACCTGAAGTATCCGCACCCGCGCCCGTTGCTCCCGCCAAGCCTGCGTCGTTCGACATGACGCAGGTGATCCGTGGCGAAGCGCCCGAGGCGGCGGAGATCCCCCTCGACGAGTTGCCACCCGACTTCGATTTCGAGCTCGCGCCCGAGGCGCCGGCGCAAGACCGGCCGGCCGTGGAGATGCCCGTTGAAATCCAGGGCATCGACTTCGAGAGCCTGGCCGCTCTCGGCGGCACGCCGGCGGAGCCGGTGCCCGAAACGCCAGCAGTTCAAGCGCCTGCCGACGCGGGCCTGGAAATTTCCTTCTCCGAGGACGCAGCCGCAATCGACCTCGCAGCTTTCGACCTGCTGCCGCCGGAAGCCCCGGCCGTTGTTGAAGTGGCCGAGGCCGCCGAGCCCGCCGAAGCGATCGACGATCAGGTCAAGGTCATCGGCAGCACGCTGCGCATCGGCATCCCGCTGTACAACGTTTACCTGAACGAAGCCGACGAGTGGTCTCGCCGCCTCGCCACGGAAGTGGCGGAGTGGGCGCTGGAGCTGAACCAGCAGGTGCCCGATTCAACCGTGGGCCTGGCGCACGCGCTGGCCGGCAGTTCCGCCACGGTGGGCTTCCACGCGCTGTCCGACATCGCCCGCGCGCTGGAAAGCGCGCTGCTGCAGACCCAATCGCTCGCCTACGGCACGCCGCAGCACGGCAAGGCTTTCACCGAAGCGGCCGAAGAGATCCGGCGCCTGTTGCACCAGTTCGCCGCGGGCTTCCTGAAGGACCCGGACGCCGGCCTGATCCGCGCTCTCGTGGCCTTGAAGGACCTGGATATCCCGCAGCGGGCCGACATGCAGGAAGAGGATCCGTTCTCGGACTTCGCCGCACTCGAGCCCGTTGCCGCGCAGGCGCCCGAGCCTGAGCCGCCTGTCGTGCAACCGCCTGTCGCTGCGCCGGCACCGGTGGCCATTTCCGCGCCCGCGCCGGTCTTTGTCGTACCCGTTTCCATCGCGCCGCCTGTGCCCGTGCTCATGCCCGTTGCAGCCCCTGCGCCCGTGGCGCCGGTGGTCAGCCGCATCGTCACCGACTTCGGCGACGACCAGGACGACATCGACATCGTCGACGCGATCGACCCCGACCTGTTCCCGATCTTCGAGGAAGAGGCGATCGAACTCATGCCGCAACTGGGTGGCGCCCTGCGGCAGTGGGCAGCACGTCCGGAGAATCGCAGCGCGCGCGACGAAGTGCTGCGGGCCCTGCACACGCTCAAGGGCAGCGCGCGGCTGGCCGGCGCCCTGCGGCTGGGCGAGCTGACGCACCGCATGGAGTCGGAGATCGAGCACCTTGGCTCCGGCGGCGCGACCGACGCCGACCTCGAAGGGCTGCTGCACAGTTTCGACAACATGCAGGGGAATTTCGACCGGCTGCGCGCAACCGGCGGCATGCCGCCGGTTCCCGAAGTGCGGGCCGACGCCACACCCGAAGCGCCGCGCCTCGCCGACATACCCGCGGCTTCGGCCGCCGACGAAACGGCCACGCCGACGCCGACGGTGTCGCAGCCGGAACCGTCCGCCGACCCCGCGCTCAGGCGCGCGCTGCTGGCGCGCCCCGTCACCACCAATCTTGCGCCGCAGCGCGCGGCGGCCAACCAGGCTGTGCGCGTGCGCTCGCAGCTGCTGGACCGCCTGGTCAACCAGGCCGGCGAGGTGATGATCACGCGCTCGCGCCTGGAGGCCGAGTTGCGCCAGCTGCGTGGCTCGCTAACCGACTTGACGGGCAACCTGGACCGCCTGCGCAGCCAGCTGCGCGACATCGAGCTGCAAGCCGAGTCGCAGATGCAGTCTCGCTTGGCGCAAGCCAAGGATTCCGCGGCGGGCTTCGATCCGCTGGAGTTCGACCGATTCACCCGTGTGCAGGAGCTCACGCGCATGATGGCCGAGTCGGTGAACGACGTGGCCACGGTGCAGCGCAACCTGCAGCGCACCGTTGAATCGACCGAAGACGACCTGATCGCCCAGGCCCGCCAGACGCGCGAACTGCAGCGGGACCTGCTACGCACCCGCATGGTGGAGTTCGAAGGCATTTCCGATCGCCTGTACCGCGTGATCCGGCTCGCGTCGAAAGAAACGGGCAAGCAGGTGAAGCTGGACATCACCGGCGGCTCGATCGAAATGGACCGCGGCGTGCTGGACCGCATGACGCCCGCATTCGAGCACCTGCTGCGCAATTGCGTGGCGCATGGCATCGAGGACCCGGCGGTCCGCGTTGCCGCGGGCAAGGACGCGTCGGGCACCATCCTGATCGGGCTGCACCACGAAGGCAACGACGTGTCGGTGGAGTTCAAGGACGACGGCAGCGGCCTGAACCTGCCGCGAATCCGCGAAAAGGCGCTGCAGCAGGGCATGATCTCGCCCGGCCAGGAAATTTCCGACCAGGAAGCCGCGCAGATGATCTTCATGCCGGGCTTTTCGACGGCCACGCAGGTCACCGAGCTGTCCGGCCGCGGGATCGGCATGGACGTCGTTCGCGCGGAGGTGAACGCGCTGGGCGGACGCATCGAAACGACGACGGCTGCCGGCCAGGGCACCAGCTTCAAGCTGGTGCTGCCGCTGACCACCGCGGTGACGCAGGTGGTGATGATTCGCAGCGGCACGCTGTCGGTTGGCGTGCCCGCCAACGTGGTGGAAATCGTCCGCCGCGCCACAGCCAAGGAAGTGCAGCAGGCCTACAACACGGGCTTCTACGAGATGGGCGGCGAGCAGCTGCCGTTCTACTGGTCGGGCGCTTTGCTCCAGGCCTCCCAGCGCACCGCCGAGCCGCAGGGCAGGACACTGCCGGTGGTGGTGTTCCGAAGCGCCGCACAGCGAATCGCCGTGCACGTCGACGAAGTGCTGGGCAACCAGGAAGTGGTGGTGAAGAACCTCGGGCCGCAGCTCGCCCGCCTGCCTGGCCTCGCCGGGATGACGGTGCTGGCATCCGGCGCGGTGGTGCTGATCTACAACCCGGTCGCGTTGACGGCCGTGTACGGTGAGCAGGCGCGCCAGCTCAGCGCCGACAACGCGCAGCCGGACGTGCTGGAACGGGCCGGCGCACCCGCCAAGCCGGAGCCGCTGGCGCCGGCGGCTCCGCAGATCCCGCTGGTCCTGGTGGTCGACGACTCGATCACGGTGCGCCGCGTGACGCAACGCCTGCTGCAGCGCGAAGGTTACCGCGTCAGCATGGCGGCCGACGGCCTGCAGGCGCTGGAGCGGCTGGCGGAGGAAAAGCCCACGGTGGTGCTGTCGGACATCGAGATGCCGCGCATGGACGGCTTCGACCTGGCCCGCAACATCCGTGGCGACGCCCGCCTGAAAGACCTGCCGATCATCATGATCACCTCGCGCATCGCCGAAAAGCACCGCGAGCACGCCAAGGAGCTGGGCGTCGACCACTACCTGGGCAAGCCCTACTCGGAAGAAGAGCTGCTCAGCCTGGTCAAGCACTACTGCACGGCGATGATCTCCGTCTGATCAGGCCGGGGCCTGGCGGACGGCGCCGTAGCGGCTTAACGTCCGCGCCCGGGCTTCGTCATGGTCGACCACCGGCCGCGGATAGTCTTTCCCCAGTTCGATGCCCGCCGCTGCCAGCAACAGCGCACCCGTCTCCCACGGCGCGTGCCGCGCGTCCACCGGCAAATCGGCAAGCTGCGGCAGCCATTGCGCGATGAACGCGCCTTCGGCATCGAACTTGCGGCTCTGGCTCACCGGGTTGAAGATGCGGAAGTACGGCTGCGCGTCGCAGCCGGTCGAGGCCGCCCATTGCCAGCCGCCGTTGTTGGCCGCGAGGTCGTAGTCGAGCAGTTTCTCCGCGAAATAGCGCTCGCCACGGCGCCAGTCGATCCCGAGATCCTTGGTGAGAAAGCTCGCCGTCACCATGCGCAGGCGGTTGTGCATATACCCCGTGCGATTGAGCTGCACCATGGCTGCATCGACCAGCGGATAGCCCGTGCGTCCTTCGCACCAGGCGGCGAACAGTTCGTCGGCCTGTGCGCCGGTTTCCCAGTCGATGGCGTCGTATGCCGGCTTGAAGCTACCCTGGGTGACATGCGGAAAATTGGCCAGGATCTGGAAATAGAAGTCGCGCCAGATCAATTCGCCGAGCCACACGTCCGAACCCTCGCCCGGGTTCGAGCGCGCGGCGCGCACAGCCTCGCGAACCGACAGCGTCCCGAAGCGCAGGTGCACGCTCAAGTAGCTGGGACCCTTCACCGAGGGAAAGTCGCGTGCAGCGCCATAACGGTCGATGCGGGTCAGGAAGTCGTCCAGGAGGCGCCGGGCGCCCGCGACGCCGGCCGGCACGGCGAGCGCGGCCAGGTCCGTGGGTTCAAACCCGATCTGCGCGAGCGAAGGCACGCCTTGCCGCATCGCCGGGGGCCGGGTCACCAGCCGGCGCGCCAGGCGCTCGACCGCGCAAGGCGCCAACGCTGGGTCGCCAACCTTGGCCAGCCACGCTCTCTTGTAGGGCGTGAAAACGGTGTACGGCGTTTGCGACTGTGTGAGCAGCTCGCGGCCTTCGAAAACCACT
This sequence comes from Ramlibacter sp. WS9, assembly GCF_003797765.1. Lineage (GTDB taxonomy): Bacteria > Pseudomonadota > Gammaproteobacteria > Burkholderiales > Burkholderiaceae_C > Ramlibacter. Next base: position 348,903 of record NZ_RKMB01000001.1, read on the forward strand.
TGGTCTTTGTCCAGATGAAAGACGATCCGCTGCGCGGCCAATGCTGTTCGCACCCGGTCGTCGCGCTCCAAAGCGTCCGGCTCGTAGTCGCGGTTGGCGAAAACCGCCTCGATGCCCAAAGTGCGGGCCAACGTCGGCACCTCGACCGCGGCGACGGCGTGGCGCACGATCAGCCCTGCTCCCGGGGCGGCGGCGAGCGCGCGCAACGCCGCGTCGAGCTGCACCAGGCATTCGTGGATGAATTCGACGCGGCGGTCCTGGCGCGGCAACGCGTCCAGGATCTCCCGGTCGAAGACGAACACGCAGTGAACCTGCCGGCAACGCGCCAGCGCTCGGCGCAGCGCCGCATTGTCGTGGGCCCGCAGGTCGCGCCGAAACCACATCAGACCAGCCGCGTAGGGTGTTTCCATTTCTGCGCCGGCAGGCGGGGGCCCGGAGTTAAAATTCGATCATGCCCGCCGACGACACCTCGATCAACCTCACGCATCATTTCCTGATCGCGATGCCGGGGATGGAGGACGAGGCGTTTGCCAAGAGCGTCGTCTACCTGTGTGAGCACAGCGCCCGCGGCGCGCTGGGCCTGGTGATCAACAAGCCCAGCGACATCAACCTGCGCAACCTGTTCGACAAGGTCGAACTGCCGTTGGGCCGCGACGACCTGGCTGCGACGCCGGTGTTTCAGGGCGGCCCGGTGCAAACGGAGCGCGGTTTCGTTTTGCACGAGGCCGTGTTCGCTTCCGACGCGGCGCCCAGCGAGCCGGTCTACGCATCGACCATGACGATTCCCGGTGGGTTGGAGATGACCACGTCCAAGGACGTCCTGGAGGCGCTCTCCACCGGTGCCGGCCCGCGCAAGGTGCTGGTCTCGCTCGGCTACTCGGCCTGGGGCGAGGGCCAGCTGGAGTCTGAAATCGCCGAGAACAGCTGGCTCACGGTCGGCGCCGATCTGCGCGTCATCTTCGACACGCCCATCGAGCAACGCTACGACAAAGCCCTCGCCCTGCTCGGGCTGCAGGCGTACATGCTCTCTCCAGACGCGGGGCATTCATGAGCCCCCACGCTTGTCACTTCGTGTACTGCGCTGCCCCCCAAGGGGGCCACATCCGCCTTGGGGCGGCCCGGCGGAGGACGGCGTGAGCCCTCCGATGCTTGATGTCCCCTCCCACTTCCAGACCTTTTTAGCTTTCGATTTCGGTGCCAAGCGCACCGGGGTTGCCGTGGGCAATCGCCTCTTGGGCACCGCCACGCCCCAGGCGACGATCAGGGCCGAGGGCGATGCGCGCCTGGAGGCGGCTCAGGCGCGCGTGCGCGAATGGCAGCCCGATGCGGTGGTGGTCGGCGTACCGTTCCATCCCGATGGCGCGAGCCACGACAATACGGCGCGGGCGAAAAAATTCGCCCGCCAGCTGCGGGGGCGGCTGAAGGTGCCGGTGTACGAAGTGGACGAACGCTACAGCACCACCGAAGCACTGTCGGCGGGCGCGAGCGACGCGGATGCAGGCGCGGCCTGCGTGATTCTTGAACAATTTTTGAGGAGCTTGAAGTGAGCAACCTCGTTTTGGATGCAGAGGCCCTGTATCGCGAGCTGCTGCGCGGCGTGCAGCAGATGCGCGCCCCCGACACCCGGCTGGTGGGCATCACCTCCGGCGGCGCGTGGCTCGCCGAACGCCTGCACAAGGACCTCGGCCTGACGGGCGAGGTCGGCGTGATCTCTTCGGCGATGCACCGCGACGATTTTGCCAAGCGCGGCCTGTCCGGCGCGGGCCAGCAGACGCAGCTGCGCTTCGACGTCAACGATTCGCACATCGTGCTGCTGGACGACGTTCTCTACACGGGGCGCACCATCCGCGCTGTGCTCAATGAGCTGTTCGACTACGGCCGCCCGGCCAGCGTGAAGCTCGCGGTGCTGGTGGACCGCGGCGGGCGTGAATTGCCGGTGCAGGCGGACTACGCCGCGGCGCGCGTGACGATCCCGGCTGCGCAATCGCTGGCACTGGCGAGAGACGACGCAGGCAAGTTCAGCTTCAAGGTGGAGGGCTGAAATCGATATGCTCTACAAACGAAACCCCCAACTCAACAAGAACGGCGAACTCATTCACCTGCTCTCCATCGAGGGCTTGCCGCGTGAGATCGTCACGCACATCCTCGACACGGCGGGCAGCTTCGTCAGCGTCAGCGACCGCGAAGTGAAGAAGGTGCCGCTCCTGCGCGGCAAGAGCGTGTTCAACCTGTTCTTCGAGAATTCGACGCGCACCCGCACCACCTTCGAGATCGCGGCGACGCGCCTCTCCGCCGACGTGATCAACCTGGACATCGCGCGCTCCTCGGCCTCCAAGGGTGAATCGCTGCTGGACACCATCGCCAACCTCTCCGCCATGGCCGCCGACCTCTTCGTGGTGCGGCACAGCGAATCGGGCGCGCCCTACCTCATTGCCCAGCATGTCGCGCCGCACGTGCACGTGATCAATGCGGGCGACGGCCGTCACGCGCACCCGACGCAGGGCCTGTTGGACATGTACACGATCCGGCACTACAAGAAGGACTTCTCCAACCTCACGGTGGCGATCGTCGGCGACGTGCTGCACTCGCGCGTCGCGCGTTCCGACATCCACGCGCTCACCACGCTGGGCTGCGCCGAAGTGCGGGTGGTGGGGCCCAAGACGCTGGTGCCGGCCGACATGTCGCAAATGGGCGTGCGCGTCTTCCACTCGCTGGAAGAGGGCATCAAGGGCTGCGACGTCGTCATCATGCTGAGGCTGCAGAACGAGCGCATGACCGGCGCGCTGCTGCCCTCGTCGCAGGAGTTCTCCAAGAGCTTTGGCCTCACGCCGGAGAAACTGCAGCACGCCAAGCCCGACGCCATCGTGATGCACCCCGGGCCTATCAACCGCGGCGTGGAGATCGACTCGGCGGTGGTCGACGGCAAGCAGAGCGTCATCCTGCCGCAGGTCACGTTCGGCATCGCGGTGCGCATGGCTGTCATGAGCATCGTCGCGGGGAACGAAGCATGAAGATCCTCATCAAGAACGGCCGGGTGATGAACCCCGCCACCAATTTCGACGAAATCTGCGACATCGCGCTGGCGGCGGGCCGCATCGTTTCGATCGGCAAGATCGCGCCGACGTTCGCGCCCAGCAGGACCATCGACGCATCCGGCTGCATCGTCGCGCCGGGCCTGGTCGACCTGGCGGCGCGGCTGCGCGAACCCGGCCACGAGCACGAGGGCATGCTGGAGAGTGAGATGGCCGCGGCCGTCGCCGGCGGTGTCACCAGCCTGGTGTGCCCGCCCGACACCGAGCCGGTGCTTGACGAGCCGGGCCTGGTCGAGATGCTGAAGTTCCGCGCCGAAAAGCTGCACCAGGCGCGCGTGTTCCCGCTCGGCGCTCTCACGCGCAACCTTGAAGGCGAAACGCTCACAGAGATGATGGAGCTGACGGAATCCGGCTGCGTCGGCTTCAGCCAGGCCGAAGTGCCGTTGGAGAGCACGCAGGTGCTGCAACGCGCGCTGCAATACGCGGCCACCTACGGCTACACCACCTGGCTGCGGCCGCAGGAACTGCACCTGGGCAAGGGCGTCGCCGCGAGCGGCGCTCTGGCCACGCGGCTCGGGCTGTCCGGCGTGCCGGTGGCCGCGGAGACCATCGCGCTGTACACGATCTTCGAGCTCGTGAAGTCCACCGGCGCGCGTGTCCACCTGTGCCGCTTGAGCAGCGCGGCGGGCGTCGAGCTGGTGCGCCAGGCGAAGGAGCAGGGCCTGCCCATCACCTGCGACGTCAGCATCAACTCGTTGCACCTCACGGATGTGGACATCGGCTACTTCGACAGCCGCATGCGCCTGAACCCGCCGCTGCGCCAGCAGCGTGACCGCGACGCGTTGCGCGAAGGCCTGGCCGACGGCACCATCGACGCACTGGTGTCGGACCACACGCCGGTCGACGAGGACGCGAAGACGCTGCCCTTCGCCGAAGCCGAACCGGGCGCCACCGGGCTGGAACTTCTGCTGGGCCTGGCGCTCAAGTGGGGCCAGGAAAGCGGATGCGGCCTCACGCGCGCCCTCGCGGTTCTGACCAGCGAGCCGGCACGCGTGCTGGGCTCCGCGCTGGGCACGCTGCAGGCGAGTGCGGGTCAGCTGGTCGAAGGCGGCATCGCGGATGTCTGCGTGTTCGACACCCAAGCCGAATGGACAGTGACCGCCGAGTCGCTGCGCAGCCAGGGCAAACACACACCGTTCTCGGGCTACGAGCTGCCAGGGCGCGTGCGCTGCACCATCGCCGGCGGCCAGGTCGCGTACGAAGGTCAGGAAAGGCTCTGAAAGTCCCGCGCGCCGTCTGGCGATTCGCCCGCGGCTTCGTGCACGCGCTGGCGGGGCTGGCGAGCGTCGTCTTCATGTTTCCGCGAATGAGCGAGGCGCAGCGGCAGGAGCGGGTCCAGGCGTGGTCGTGCGGCATGCTGGGCGTCATGGGCATCGCGCTGCAGGTGCGCGGTACGCCGCCTGGAGCCGGGCCGATGCTGCTCGCGGCCAACCACATCTCCTGGCTGGACATCCTGGTGATGCATGCGGCGCGCCACTGCCGCTTCGTCGCCAAGTCCGAAGTGCGGCACTGGCCCTTGATCGGCACGCTGGCGACCGGCGCCGGCACGCTCTACATCGAACGCGAATCGCGGCGCGATGCCATGCGTGTCGTGCACCACATGGCCGAGAGCCTGAAGGCCGGCGACATCCTGGCCGTGTTTCCGGAGGGAACAACCAGCGACGGCGTCACGCTGCTGCCGTTTCATGCCAACTTGCTGCAGGCGGCCATTTCCGCCGACGCTCCCGTGCAGCCTGTGGCGCTGCAATTCATCGACACCGCGAGCGGGGAAGCGAGCCTCACACCGTGCTACATCGACGACGACACCCTGGTCGGCTCGATCTGGCGCACGTTGAGCGGTCCGCCGATCACGGCGGTGGTGAGCTATGGTGCGCCGGAGTTTGCACGAGGCCGCGGGCGCCGGGCGTGGGCCGCCGATCTGCGCGAGGCGGTGGATGCGTTGCGGCGCTGAAGAAAAAATCAGGCCGCAGGCTGCCGCGCGAACGTGACCACGTGATCCATCTCGGCACGGATGCCGATCCACTCGCCGATCTTGTGGTCGTGGTGACTGGGCACGTGGGCCAGCACGATTTGCCCGCTGGCCAGCCGCAAGGTGTAGAGAAACTCCGAGCCGCGGAATGCCTTGCGCATGATCTCCGCCTTCACCGGCGCGTCGTCGTCGTGGACGATGTCGTCGGCGCGCAGCAGCACGTCGCACTCACCCGATGCAAAAGCGTGGGGCAGGCCGCGTTCGGACAGGTCGGGCAATTCGCCCAGCGGTGTTTGCACGATGACTTCGTCGCCCAACTCGCGCAGCGTGGCCGGCGCGAAGACGCCGTGGCCGATGAAGTCGGCGACGAAGCGCGTGGCCGGGCGGTGGTACAGCGTGTAGGCGTCGTCCCATTGGTGCAGCCGGCCTTCGTGCATGACGCCGATCACGTCGCCGATGGCAAAGGCTTCCAGCTGGTCGTGCGTCACGAAGAGGGCGGTGGCGTGCGCGGCCTTGAGGATCGCGCGAATCTCGTGGGCTAGGCGCTCGCGCAGGTCGACGTCGAGGTTCGAAAAGGGCTCGTCCAATAGCAGTAGCTTCGGCTGCGGCGCCAGCGCCCGCGCCAGCGCCACGCGTTGCTGCTGTCCGCCGGAGAGTTCGTGGGGGAAGCGCCGCTCGATGCCCGGAAGGCCGACCAGCGCCAGGACTTCGGCCACGCGCGCGGCGCGCTCGGGCCTGGGCAGCTGATGGATGCCGAAGCCGACGTTGCGGCCCACATCGATGTGCGGAAACAGGGCGTAGTCCTGGAAAACCATGCCGATCCGCCGCGCTTCGGCGGGAACGTGGGTGTCGGCGCTGCCGACCACTTCGCCCGCGATGCGGATATCGCCGGCCGTCGCGCGCTCCAGGCCCGCGACCGCGCGCAATAACGTCGTCTTGCCGCAGCCGGAGGGGCCGATCAGCACGCCGATGTCACCCGCGCGAAGGCCGAACGACACGTCATCGACCGCGGGAAGGGGGCGCCCCGCGTACTGGACCCTCAACTTCGAGACCTCGACGAACATGAAGCCGATTGTAGATGCTTACAATTCTCATTTGCATCGACAGGCATCCCCCTGGCATTCCCGACCTTCCACGCCATGAGCGCCCGCCGGCTCCAAGACCTCTTGCTCCTCCTGGTGGCCGCCCTCCTGGTACTGCCGGTGCTCGCCATCTTCGGCTCCTGGCTGCAGTGGGACGGGCGCAGCGCGCAGATCCTGGGCGAGATGGCCGGCACGGTTTTGCCGGGCTATGCCTGGACCAGCTTGGGCCTGTGCGTCGTGGTCGGTGCCGGTGTGGCGCTGGTGGGCGGGGCGGCGGCGGCGGCCGTGACACTGTTCGACTTTCCGGGCCGCCGCACCTTCGAATGGGCGCTGCTGCTGCCCCTGGCGATGCCCGCGTACGTGGTGGCCTACGCCTATACCGATTACCTGCAGTTCAGCGGCCCGATGCAGACCTGGCTGCGCGCCACCTTCGGGCTGGAAGGCCGGGTGCTGCCGGAGGTTCGCAGCGTCGGCGGCGCGGCGCTGGTGTTCATCTTCTCGCTCTATCCCTACGTCTACCTGCTGGCCCGCACCGCGCTGGGCGAGCGTGCCGGGCACCTGATGGAAGCCGCCCGGCTGCTGGGCGCGCCGCTGCGCCGGCGCATCCGCCAAGTGGCCATGCCGTTGGCGCGGCCGGCGATCGCGGCCGGCGTGGCGCTCGCGCTCATGGAGACGCTGGCCGATTTCGGCGTCTCGAGCTACTTCGGCATCCAGACCTTCACCACCGGCATCTACAAGGCCTGGCTGGCGATGGACAACCGCATCGCCGCCGCGCAGCTCGCGACGCTGCTGCTGATCGTGGTGGCGTCCTTGCTCGCGCTGGAACGCCGCGCGCAAAAGCGCCTGCGCTTTGCCGCGCCGCGCGGCACGCGCGCAGGCTCGGCCGAAGCGCAGCCCATCGCGCTGCGTGGCGGCCGGTTGGCGATGGCCTGGGCGGTGTGCGGGCTGCCGGTGCTGCTCGGGTTCGTGTTGCCGGTGCTGTTCATGCTGCGTCCGCTGGCCGCAGACTGGTCGGTGCTGCCCTGGGACCGTTTCGTCCAATGGTCGTTCAACAGCGTGCGCCTGGGGGTCATCAGCGCCGTGCTGGCGGTGTCGATCGCGATGCTGCTGGCCTTCAGCCTGCGCCGCGCGCCCGATGCGGTGACTCGCGGCGCAGTACAGCTTGCGGCGCTGGGCTATGCGGTGCCGGGTGCGGTGATCGTGGTGGGCCTGTTGTTGCCGGTCGGTTGGCTGCAAGAGGCCGCACCCCGCGCCGGCGTGGGCGGCTGGGTGACCGCCACGGTGCTTGGCGTCGTGTGGGCGTACCTGGTGCGCTTCGTGTCGGTGGCGCTGCAATCGGTGCAAAGCGGGTACTCACGCATCCCGGGCAGCTTCGACGATTCGGCGCGCATGCTGGGCGCCGCGGGTTTCGCGATGCTGGCGCGCGTGCACTGGCCGCTGCTGCGCCGCTCGAGCGCGGCGGCGGCGCTGCTGGTGTTCGTCGATGTGATGAAGGAACTGCCGGCCACACTGGTGTTGCGCCCCTTCAACACCGACACGCTCGCGGTGGTGGCCTACCAGCTCGCGCGCGACGAACGCCTGGGCGAGGCCGCGTTGCCGTCGCTCGCCCTCGTGCTGGTGGGGCTGATCCCGGTGATGCTGCTAAGCCGCACACTGCGTTCGCGGCCGTAGGGCCTGTCAAGGCGTGCGCCGATCCTTTATCCTGCGCGCATGGTGCAGCTCATCCTCTTGCGCATGCCGCGCTGCCTTGCGATGGCCGCGGCGCTGCTGCTGGCCGCCGGCGCAGCCACGGCGGCGACGGCGCCGGCTGCGCGCGGCGGCGTGCTCGATCTTTCGGCCTGGGACTTCGAGCGTGACGGCATCGTCTCGCTTGACGGCGAGTGGCGCTTCCACCCGGGCGTGCTGCTGCCTTCCGGCCAGGCCGCCCCGGACGCCGGCGGGGCCCTGCGCGTGCCCAGTGCGTGGAACACCGCGTTGGGCAGTGGACACGGTGTCGGAACCTACCGGCTGCGCGTCATCTGCCCCGGCGCCGGCGCGAAGTCGCTGTCGCTAACGCTGCCGTTCGAGCACAGCGCCGCGACGTTTCACGTCAATGGCGAACTGCTGGCGCAGCAAGGGGTGCCGGGCATGTCGCGGGCCGCCGAGCGACCCGTGCTGGGCAACCAGACCGTGCCCATCGGCGAGCTCGCCTGCCCGCTGGAGCTGAACGTCCAGGCGTCCAACTTCCAGGTGTTTCGTGGCGGCATGGTGCGCAGCATCCAGCTGGGCACGGCGCGGCAGCTCGTCGAGCGGCGCGAGGGCGCTCTGGCCCGCAGCCTGGTGGCGATGGGCAGCGTGATGGTGCTCGGCCTGCTGTCGCTCATCTTCTTCCTGTGGCGGCGCCAGGACCGCATCCCGCTGTACTTCGGCGTGTATTGCCTGTCGTTCGCGTTCAGCATCGGGATGGCGGGGGAGCGCCCGCTGCAATCGGTGGTGTCGGGACTGGGCTTCGAAAGCCAGTTCCGGCTGCTGTTCGCCAATTGGTTCCTGGGCCTGGCGATCTTTCCGCTGTTCCTGCGTGCGCTGTATCGAACCGAGGTCGGGCTGGCGCCGCTGCGGGGCATCCTGGCGTTGAGCGGCGGGGGCATATTGCTGGCGCTGCTGACGCCCATCCATGTGTTCTCGTACTCGGCGCCGGTGCTCCAGGCCGGCGGGGTGGTCGTGGCGCTCTACGTGACTTTCGTTCTGGTGCGCGCGCTGCAGCATCGCCAGCGCGGCGCCGGCATCCTGCTGGCCGGCCTGGCGATCCTGGTGGCGGCCGTCGCGCACGACGTGATCTTCTTCCAGCACATCCTGGCGGTCAGCCTGCTGCCTTTCGCCGCCGTCGGCATCGTGCTGGCGCCCGCGGTGCTGCTGGCGCAGCGTTTCGCGCGGGCGTTGGCCGCGGAAGAGGCGCGAGTGATCGAGCAGCGCGGCCGCACCGACATGCTGATGCGCGCGACCAAGGCCGGCCTGCTGGACTGGGATGCCGTCAACAACGCCGTCGGCTACACCGAGCGGTACAAGGAGATGTTCGGCTATCCGGCCGACGCGGATCCCGCGGGCATGCCAGGCTTTCGCGACATGCTGCATCCCGACGAACGCGACCACGTCTACGGCCTGTTCCTGCAGCAGCTGCGCGACCGCTCGGTGCGCGACGCGGTGCGCCAGTACCAGCCGCTGGAGTACCGGATGCGCCGCGCCGACGGCGAATGGCTCTGGGTGCACGCCGAGGGCATCGGCGTGTGCGGCGCGGACGGCCGGACGCTGCGCTTCGTCTGTTCGTTCATCGACATTTCGGACAGCAAGCGGCACGAGATCGAGATGTCCGACCGCATCAAGTTCATCAACGACCTGTTCGATTCGGTGCCGCTGGGCCTGGCGCTGCGCGACCCCGATGGGCGCTACCTGGTCGTCAACCGGACCTGGGAACGGTACATCGGCCTGCAGCGCGAAAGCGTGATCGGCACTTCGCTCGCGGACGTGGACGACCCGGCGGCGCGCGCCACGCTGGCGCTGGACCGCGATGCGCTCGCGCAGGGGCCCGGCGCCACTTCACCGGCGCGCGACTACGACTACAACGGCCGGCGCTACATGCAGACGCGCACGGTGATGGTCGACTCGCAAGGCCAGCGCATCGGCGTGCTGGCGGCCAGCCTGGACATCACCGAGAAGTACGCGACCGAACAGGCGCTGGCCGTGGAGCGCGAACGGCTGCGGCTGCTGGTGCGCTCGACGAAGGCGGGCTTCGGCGACTGGGACGCGGTGCGCAACGAGGTCACCTACAGCGGGCGCTTCAAACAGATGCTGGGCTTCTCGCCCAACACCGACAGCTCGCGCTGGCCGAGCATCTTCGAGATGATGCACCCGGACGACCGCGAGGCCGCGCGGGAGCAGTTCCGCGCCATGATCCGCCGCAAGACGACGCCGGGCGAGCAGGAACCCGGCACGGCCATGTCGTACCGGCTGCGCCGCCGCGACGGCAGCTACATCTGGATCCACGCCGAGGGCATCGCACAGGTCGACACCGAAGGCCGCACCCGGCGCTTCATCACGTCGTACCTGGACGTCACGGCGTTCCGCGAAAACGAGGCGGCGCTGCGCGCCTCGCGCGACCAGGTCGCGGCGCAGGCCGCGCAACTGGAAGCGCAGAACGAAACGCTGAAAGAGAACGTGCGGCTGCGCGAGGAAGTGGACCGCATCAGCCGCCACGACATCAAGACGCCGCTCAACAGCATCGTCGCCGTGCCGCGCCTGCTGCGCGAAGAACGCAAGCTGGGCCCCGAAGCCGACGAGCTTCTGGGCATCGTCGAGCGTGCCGGCTACCGCATCCTGTCGATGGTCAACCTCTCGCTGGACCTGTTCAAGATGGAGCAAGGCAGCTACGTCTTCCGGCCGGACGCCGTCGACCTGGTCGACCTCCTGGCCAAGGTGGCGATCGACGTGGGCATGCATGCCGAGTCCAAGCAGGTGAGGCTGAAGGTGGACGCGGCCGAGGCACCGTACGCGTGGGCCGAAGAGTTGCTGTGCTATTCGATGCTGGCCAACTTGCTGAAGAACGCGGTGGAAGCGTCGCCCGAGGGCGCGGTCGTCACCGTGCGTGCGCGCGCCGGCGAGGGCGGCCGCGTCGAGCTGCGCATCCACAACCGCGGCGTCGTGCCCGAAGCCATCCGCGGCAACTTCTTCCAGAAGTACGCGACGCAGGGCAAGGCCAGCGGCACCGGCCTGGGCACCTACTCGGCACGGGTGATGGCGCAGGTGCAGGACGGCGCCATCGAGATGGAGACCTCGGAGCAAGAAGGCACCACGCTCACCGTGCGGCTGCGCGCCGCGCCGCCCGGGGCCGTGCCCGCCACCGTGCGCCACGCGGCGGGACGGCAGGGGGTGGAGCCATTGCGGATTGCGTCGCTGCCGCCCCTGCGCGTGCTGCTGGTGGACGACGACGAGTACAACCTGCTGATCGTCCGGCGCTTCCTGCCGACTCCTCCGTTCACCGTCGATACGGCGATCAACGGCCGCGTGGCGCTGGCGGCGGCCGAACTGCAATGGCCCGATGTGGTCTTCATGGACCTGGACATGCCGGTGATGGGCGGCTTGCAGGCGGTGGGGGAATTGCGGGCGATGGAGCGCGCGACGCTGGCGCAGCGATGCACGATGGTCGCCCTGTCATCGCACGACGACGACGAGACGCGGCGCGCCAGCCTGGCCGCCGGCTTCGACAGCTACCTGACCAAGCCGGTCACGCGCGAAGCGATCCACGAAACCCTGCTGGAGCTCACAACGCTCATCGGTGCGGCCGAAGCGGCGCGCGCTCCGGCGCCCTCGGCGGAACCTGCCCTGCCGGCACCCGGCGACCCGGTGGTGCTGGACCCGGACATCCAGCCCCTGCTGCAAGACTTCATCGAATCGCGCCGCGGGCTCATCGCCGGCATGGACAAGGCCATGCAGGGTGGCGACCGGGGCGAAGTTCGCCGCCTGGCGCACCAGCTGGCCGGCAGCTTCGGTCTCTACGGCTTCCTGTGGGCCAGCGACCAGAGCCGCGCGATCGAGCGCGATTTCAGCGAGATCGATGCGTCGGAACTGAGCGCCGCCGCGGCGCGGATGGCCGACCATCTCGACACCGTCGAGATTCGTTTCGCGCAGGACTGAAGAGCCTGTAACATGCCGTACGAGGTGCCCATGACCGACAAGAAAAAACTCCTGCTGATCGACGACGACGCCGCGGTGATCGCGCACCTGGTCATCAAGCTGTCCAAGTTCTACGAGATCGTCTCCACGACCGACCCCGCTCGTGCGGCCGAGATGGCCCGTACGGAGCTGCCCGACGTCATCCTCTGCGACATCGACATGCCGGGTATGGGCGGAGGCGAGGTCGCGGCGGCCCTCGGCGGCGACACGGCCACGGAAGGCATTCCGTTCATCTACCTCACCGCGCTCGTGTCGCCAGAAGAAGCGCGCGAACTGGACGGGCAAGTGGGCGGCCGGCGGGGCGTGGCCAAGCGCGCTCCGCTGTCGGAACTGGTGCGCGCTATCGATGAGGCTTGCCGCCGCTAGTCGGCCGAGTCCGATTCAGCTCAGAGATCGTCGCTCCACTCCGGTCGGCCGGTCGCCGGTTTGCGGAAGACGACTTCACCCGTGGGCACATGCACCACGCGGATTTCCTCGCCCATCGGTTTGGTACTGCTCTTCGCGGCCATGGCGACTGCCAGTGCGCGGTCGCTGAACAGATATTGGCGCGAGCCGGAGGCCGGGAACAGGCCGGAGGCGATGGGATGGCTGCTTTCGACGCGGAAATCTGCTGACGTCATTTGAACCTCGCTGCTTGTCTCACTGCTCGTGGATTTCTTCGCTGCTATTGCGCTGAACATTCGCGCTGGACATTCCATGGTAGGTGGCACCGGTGACATCGCAATGACCGTTTGGCAATGGCGTCGTCACAGCTGTAACCGGTCGCAATGGTGCGTTGCAACAGGTTAACGGCAGCGCGGCCTTTGTCTGTAGGTTTCCGCTCACGGACACTGTCGGCGATTTCCACGGTCCACGCAACACGCCTAAGGGTTAGTGCTGAGGCTCCTGTCGAGGGACTGGTCCCCTCGACAGGAATCGAACCTGTATCTGGCGCTTAGGAGGCGCCCGTTCTATCCATTGAACTACGAGGAGGCAGGAACGGGATTGTAGAGGCGCGCGTGCCGCTACTTGCTCAGCAGCCGCATCGCCTCTTCCAGGCCCTTGATCGTCAGCGGGTACATGCGGTTGTTCACCAACTGCTGGATGACGCTGATGCTCTGCCTGTACTGCCAGACACCTTGCGGCTCGGGGTTGATCCACGCGAACTTGGGGAAGGCGTTGGTCAGGCGCTGCATCCACTCCGCGCCGGCTTCCTCGTTGTTGTATTCCACGCTGCCGCCGGGCTGAAGGATTTCATACGGGCTCATCGTGGCGTCGCCGACGAAGATCAGCTTGTAGTCCTTGTTGTACTTGCGGATGATGTCCCAGGTGGCGAACTTCTCCGAGAAGCGGCGGCGGTTGTTCTTCCACATGAAGTCGTAGACGCAGTTGTGGAAGTAGTAGAACTCCAGGTGCTTGAACTCCGCCTTGGCCGCGGAAAACATCTCTTCCACGCGGTGGATGTGCTCGTCCATCGTGCCGCCGACATCCATCAGCAGCAGGATCTTCACGTTGTTATGCCGCTCCGGCACCATCTTGATGTCGAGCCAGCCGGCGTTGGCGGCGGTGGAGCGGATCGTGTCGTCCAGGTCCAGCTCGTCGGCCGCGCCTTCGCGCGCGAACTTGCGCAGGCGCCGTAACGCGACCTTGATGTTGCGCGTGCCCAGCTCCTGGGTGTCGTCGTAGTCCTTGTAGGCGCGCTGGTCCCAGACTTTCACCGCGCTCTTGTTGCGCCCCTTGTCCTGGCCGATGCGGATGCCCTGCGGGTTGAAGCCGTAGGCGCCGAAGGGCGAAGTGCCACCGGTGCCGATCATCTTGCTGCCGCCTTCGTGCCGCTCCTTCTGCTCCTCGAAGCGCTTCTTGAGCGTCTCCATCAGCTCGTCCCAGCCCATCTTTTCGATCTTGGCTTTTTCCTCGGGACTGAGTTCGAGTTCCAGGTTCTTGCGCAGCCACTCGAGCGGGACGTCCTTGGTGAAGTCCGCGACCATCTCCACGCCCTTGAAGTAGGCGGCGAACGCGCGGTCGAATTTGTCGTAGTGCTTCTCGTCCTTCACCAGGGTCGTGCGCGAGAGGTAGTAGAAGTCGTCGATCTTGTAGCCGTCTTCACTGTTGGGCCCAACAACGCCTTCCTTCAGCGCTTCCATCAGCGTGAGGTATTCCTTGACGGAAACGGGCAGCTTGGCGCTGCGCAGGGTGTAGAAAAAGTCGATGAGCATGGCGTTAAGTGGCCTTGGCCAATCCATTATCGGCCGAAGCCTGTATCGCTGCAGCGTCGATGCGCCGGCGCACGAACCATGGCGGCACGATGCTGCGCCGGCGCAGCGCCACCACCAGCAGCGCAGCCGTGAAGGCTGAGCACACGACGATCGCGACCACCGAGGCTTCGGCGCCGAACGCGCCGCCGCTCAGCCAGTCGGGCCCGGTCCGGACAGAGACAAGCCATCCGGGGTCGCTGGTGCCCGACACGGGCACGCCCCAAATCATGCCTTGCGTGAAATTCCATGCCATGTGCAGCCCGATGCACAGCGGCAACGAACGCGACACATGGAACAGCAGGCCGAACAGCAGCCCGGCTTCGATCGAAATGGCGAGCGATGTCCAAAGAGTCGCCCCGGGATTGAAGATGTGGCCGAAGCCGAAGATCGCCGCGGAAATCAACAAGGCGGCCCAGGTGCCGAGGCCTTCCTCCATGATTCGGAAGAGAACACCGCGGGTGACGATTTCTTCGGTGATCGCTGCCCCCAGCCCGAACAGCAGAAGAGGTTTGAGCCAGGCCGCATCCGGATTGGTACCGGTGACCTGATAGCTGCCTGCCAACCAGAGCACGCCCACCACCGCGGTGATGAGCAAGAAGCCCAGCAGCGTGCCGGCCGCGCCATGGGGCAAGACTCTGCGCCAGGCAAGCTCGAGCGGACGGCGGCGCTCGATCACATACACGAGGAACAGGTAGGCGCTCAAGGCAGGCACCACCTGCATCGAAAACCGGGCGAGCAGATGCGGCGTTTCGGGCGCACCTTTGCCCATCCACCCGGCGGTGACGAAGAGGATGCGCATCAGGAAGATCAGGCCCCCAAAGATGCCCATGAAGAGAAGGACCCGTGCCAGCGGCGAGTAGGGCCACCACCGTCTCCAGCCCGTCACGCCGGCGGGCGTGCTGAACGCGATCACCGGTCCTGTCATGTCACGTCCGAGGCTTCACCAGCTGGTATTGAAGGTGTGCCTTGACTTCCGGCCATTCGCCCGCGGCCAGGCTGTACATGACGGTGTCGCGCACCGTGCCGTCGCGGCGCGGCGCGTGGTGGCGCAGCACGCCGTCCTTGCGCGCGCCCAGGCGCTCGATGGCCTTCTGGCTGGCGAAGTTGTAGTTGTCGGTGCGCCAGCCCAGCATCTTGGCGCCCAGCGTCTCGAACGCGTGCGTCATCAGCAGCAGCTTGCAGGTGGTATTGACGTGGCTGCGCTGCCAGCTCTTGCCGTACCAGGTGTAGCCGATCTCCAGGCGCTCGATGGGCACCACGATGTCGTGGTAGCGCGTGGAGCCGATGATCTTGCCGCTGGCCAGGTCGCGCACGACGAAGGGCAGCATGTGGCCCTGCTCGCGCCCCTTGAGGGCAAAAGCGACATACACGTCTTCTTCGCCGGGTGCCGGCACGGAAGTGATGCGCAGGTTCCAGAGTTCGCCGTCGCGCGCGGCGGCGGCGAGGTCAGGGGTATGCGCTTCGCTGAGGGGCTCCAGCCGCAGCTGCGGCGTCTCCAGCGTGCACGGCTCGGGCTTGTGCATTCATTTGTCCTTCTTGCGGGCGGCGCGCCACTTGCGCGCCAGCTGCAATCCTATCCCGCCGCCCAGGCCCACGAGCACGATGCCACCGATGCTTGCGTTGCTGTAGCCGGCCTCGAAGATGTCCAGGCCGAACAGGGTGCCGACCCAATAGCCCGCCAGCGCACCGCCGATGAAGCCTATGGCGTCGGAGAGCCCTTCGAGCAGCAGCCGGTTCATCGGTTGTGCCGCTGCATGAACACGAGCTTCTCGAATAGGGTCACGTCCTGTTCGTTCTTCAAGAGCGCGCCCACCAGCGGCGGGACGGCGACCTTGTCTTCCTTGCTTTGCAGCGCTTCCAGCGGGATGTCTTCCGCGACCAGGAGCTTGAGCCAATCGAGCAGCTCGCTGGTCGACGGTTTTTTCTTCAGGCCAGGCAGGTTGCGCACGTCGTAGAACGTCTTCATCGCGGCCGTCAGGAGTTCCTTCTTCAGGCCGGGGAAGTGCACGTCGACGATCTGCTTCATCGTGTCGGCGTCGGGGAACTTGATGTAGTGGAAGAAGCAGCGGCGCAGGAAGGCGTCGGGCAGCTCCTTCTCGTTGTTCGAGGTGATGAACACCAGCGGCCGGTGCCTGGCCTTGACCAGCTCGCGCGTCTCGTAGACGTAGAACTCCATGCGATCGAGTTCGCGCAGCAGGTCGTTCGGGAATTCGATGTCGGCCTTGTCGATCTCGTCGATCAGCAGGGCGACCGGCTTGTCGGCGGTGAAAGCCTGCCACAGCACACCCTTGACGATGTAGTTGTGGATGTCCTTGACCTTTTCGTCACCCAATTGCGAATCGCGCAGGCGGCTGACGGCGTCGTATTCGTACAAGCCCTGCTGCGCCTTGGTGGTCGACTTGATGTGCCATTGCAGCAATGGCACGTTCAGCGCCTGGGCCACTTCTTCGGCCAGCATGGTCTTGCCGGTGCCGGGCTCGCCCTTGACGAGCAGGGGGCGCTTGAGGGTGATCGCCGCGTTCACCGCGAGCATCAGGTCTTGCGTGGCGACGTAGTTCTGTGAGCCTTGGAACTTCATGGGGGTAGGGCGGTGAAAGAGCGGCGGCAGCCCGCCGGATATAATCGAAGGTTGATTAGAAGACTGACCTCTTTCTCGATTGTGCGCGCAAAATGAACAAGTTGTTGACCACGCTCTTCGCCCTGGCTGTCGCTTCCGTGACCGGCTCGGCTCTTGCACAAGCGGCGGCTCCGGCCCAGGCCGCTTCGGCGCCCGCGGCGGCGGCCCAGAAGACTGCACCCGCGGCACCCGCCGGCGCAAAGTCGCTGGAGGCCAAGGTCGCGATGTGCGTGGGCTGCCACGGCATCAAGGGCTACCAGGCCACTTTCCCCGAGGTCCACAAGGTCCCCATGATCGCCGGCCAGAGCGCGAAGTACCTCGTGGCCGCCCTCACGGCATATAAGCAGGGTGACCGCAAGCACCCGACGATGCGTGGCATCGCCGACTCCCTGTCCGACCAGGACATGGCCGACATCGCCGGCTACTACGAGTCGCTGGGCAAGGATCCGGCCCAGAACCTGCCCGCCGCTGCCGACAAGGCGCCCAGCCCGCAAGTCGCCGCGTTGCTGCAAAAAGCCGCCTGCGTTTCCTGCCACGGCGCCAACTACGCCAAGCCAATCGACCCGAGCTACCCGAAGATCGCGGGCCAGCACGCCGACTACATGTTCGTGGCGCTGAAGGCCTACAAGACAGAAGGCAACCCGCAGGTCGGCCGCGCCAACGGCGTGATGGGCGCCATTGCCAAGCAGTTCTCCAATGCCGAACTCAAGGCTTTGGCGGGCTATGTCAGTTCGCTGGATGGCGATCTGAAGACCGTTCCCGAGCACCGCTTCCGGTAGCACCCTACGGGCAAAGGAGTAAACAGGGCCCGCTTTGCGGGCCTTGTCCTTTTTTGGCTATCAATCCTTAGTCGCCCGCCGCTGCACGCAGGCGATGTAGGCGGCGCCGTCGGGTGGCCTGCCGGAACGCTGGCTCTCCCAGAGCATCTGCCCGAGGCATTCCATGGCCTCATGGTGCGCGTCGTGGATCGAGTCGCGGCGCGCCGCCAGCAGTTCCACCGCCTGGCGGATGCCGCGCGGCTGGTCGATGGAGCATTGCTCGCTGATCGACAAGTGCATCGACAGGTGCAGGAAGGGATTGGTCTTGCCGTCTTGCCCGTCGTAGGTGCGGGCCACGGCGGCTTCGATGTCCGCCAGGTCGGCTTCGTATTCCGGGTGCTCGGCCAGCCACTGCCCGGCCAGTGTTTCCAGGGCATCGAGCGGCTGGCCCGCGCGGGTCTTGGCGTGGACGGCGCAGAAAAAGCGCCGCACGTCCTCTTGCGAAGGGTTGAACATGCCGCCCAGCGTAGCATGCAGGCCCTGTCCTACGGCTGAGCCGGGATTGGCGTGCTACTCTGCCGCCATGACCCCCATTCGAATCGCTGGAATCGTCTTGCTGGTGCTCGGGATCGCCGGTTTCTTCACCGGCGGTTTCAGCTTCACCAAGGAAACCACCAAGGCCCAGATCGGGCCGCTCAAGCTCCAGGTGCAGGAGAAGGAGTCGGTGAACGTGCCGCAGTGGCTGAGCCTGGGCGCGATCGTCATCGGCGGCGTGCTGCTGGCTTTCGGCCTCAGCCGCAAGTAGAGAAGCGAACGCGCGGGCAGCCTCAGGCGCCTTGTGTGCCCAGCAGGCGCGAGATCGCCTGGGCGGCTTCCAGCAGCGGGGGCAGCATCGTGTCCTGCATCGCCTTGCTGCTCGTGCGGTTGGCTTGGCCGCTGATGTTCAGCGCGGCCACCGTCCGCCCGGTGCGGTTGGTGATAGGCGCGGCGATCGAGATCAGTCCCTCTTCCAGTTCCTGGTTCACCAGGCACCAGCCCTGCTTGCGGGCCTGCTGCACTTTCACCATCAGCGCTTCCACGTCGGTGATGGTGTGGCGGGTCAGTGGACCTCGCTTGGAGGTGCGCAGGCGCCGCAGCGCTTCATCGTCGGGCAGGCCGGCCAGCAGCATCCGGCCCATCGACGTGCAGTAGGCCGGCAGCCGCGAGCCGACACCCAGGCCGATGCTCATGATCTTGCGGGTGGGCACGCGCAACACGTAGACGATGTCCGTGCCTTCCAGTGCCGCGGCCGAGCATGATTCCTTGACCTGCTCCACCAGCGCTTCCATGACCGGCTCGGCCAGGTTCCAGATCGGCATCGACGACAGGTAGGCAAAGCCCAGGTCCAGGATGCGCGGCGTCAGCGAGAACAGCTTCCCGTCGCTCTCCACATAGCCCAGGGTCTGCAGCGTCAGCAGGATGCGGCGGGCGCCGGCGCGCGTGAGGCCCGCGCGGCCCGCGACCTCGGTGAGTGTCTGCCGCGGTGCCTGCGCGCTGAAGGACCGGATCACTTCCAGCCCGCGCGCGAACGACTGCACGTAGCTGTCGCCGGGCTTGAGTTCACCGCCCTCGAATGTGGAAATTGCCATAAGACGCGAATGCCCCTAAAATTCTGGATGCGAACACTTGTGCAGTATTAGAACAAGTGAGCCGTTTCTTGGCAAGCGGCTGGCGGTGCCGCTGGCGCACTTTCGGAAGACATCTCATGATCGACAAGATCGCCGCTTCGGTGGCGCAGGCCCTGCAGGGGGTGCCCGACGGCGCCACCGTGATGATCGGCGGCTTCGGCACCGCCGGCATCCCCAATGAACTGATCGCCGGCCTGATCGACCAGGGCGCGCGCGACCTCACCGTGGTCAACAACAATGCGGGCAACGGCGACGAAGGCCTGGCCGCGCTGCTGAAGGCCGGGCGTGTGCGCAAGATCGTCTGCAGCTTCCCGCGGCAGGCCGACAGCCACGTCTTCGATGCGCTGTACCGCTGCGGCAAGCTCGAGCTGGAGCTGGTGCCGCAAGGCAACCTCGCCGAGCGCATTCGCGCCGCCGGTGCCGGCATCGGCGCATTCTTCTCGCCGACGGGCTACGGCACTGAGCTGGCGAAGGGCAAGGAGACGCGAGAGATCAAAGGCAAGCATTACGTGCTGGAGCAACCGATCTACGGCGACGTCGCGCTGATCAAGGCCGAGCGCGGCGACCGCTGGGGCAACCTCACCTACCGCATGGCCGCGCGCAACTTCGGCCCGGTGATGGCCATGGCGGCCAAGCAGACCATCGCCACCGTGCACGAGATCGTGGAACTCGGCACGCTGGATCCGGAGAATGTGGTGACACCCGGCATCTTCGTCAGCAAGATCGTGAAGATCGACCGCGTCGCCACGCAGGCCGGCGGCTTCAAACAGGCAGCCTGAACATGACCTACCAGAAACGCACCAAAGACCAGCTCGCGCAACGTGTCGCGCGCGACATCCACGACGGCGCCTACGTCAACCTCGGCATCGGCATGCCGACGCTGGTGGCCAACCACCTGCCCGCGGGCATCGAGGTGATCCTGCACAGCGAGAACGGCATCCTCGGCATGGGCCCGGCGCCCGTCGAGGGCCAGGAAGACTACGACCTGATCAACGCCGGCAAGCAGCCGGTGACGCTGCTTGCGGGCGGCGCCTTCTTCCACCATGCGGACAGCTTCGCGATGATGCGCGGCGGCCACCTCGACATCTGCGTGCTGGGCGCGTTCCAGGTGTCGGCCTCGGGCGACCTGGCGAACTGGCACACCGGCGAGAAGGACGCCATCCCCGCCGTCGGCGGCGCGATGGACCTGGCCATCGGGGCCAAGCAGACCTGGGTGATGATGGATCTGCTGACCAAGAAGGGCGAGAGCAAAGTCGTTGCCCAATGCACTTATCCGTTGACCGGCATCGCCTGCGTGAAGCGCATCTACGGCGATCTCGCCACACTGGACTGCACGCCGCAGGGCCTGAAGCTCGTCGACAAGGTCGACGGCCTGTCGCACGCCGAACTCGAACAACTCATCGGGCTGCCGATCGCGGCCTGAAACAACAGGAAGACACCATGAGCACACAAGCCTTCATCTGCGACGCCATTCGCACGCCCTTCGGCCGCTACGGCGGCGCACTGTCCTCCATCCGCACCGACGACCTCGGCGCGATCCCGCTCAAGGCGTTGATGGCGCGCAACCCCAAGGTCGATTGGCAGGCCGTCACCGACGTGATCTACGGCTGTGCCAACCAGGCCGGCGAAGACAACCGCAACGTCGCGCGCATGGCAAGCCTGTTGGCCGGCCTGCCGCTCGACCTGCCCGGCGCCACCCTCAACCGCCTGTGCGGCTCGGGGCTCGACGCTGTCGGCACCGCGGCGCGTGCCATCAAGTCGGGCGAGGCAACGCTGATGATCGCCGGCGGCGTGGAAAGCATGAGCCGCGCGCCCTTCGTCATGCCGAAGGCCGAAAGCGCGTTCTCGCGCGCCAACGCGGTGTACGACACCACCATCGGCTGGCGCTTCGTTAACAAGCTGATGAAGGAGATGTACGGCGTCGACTCCATGCCGGAGACCGCCGAGAACGTCGCCACCGACTACAAGATCGAGCGCGAGGCGCAGGACCGCATGGCGCTGGCGTCGCAACTCAAGGCCGTGGCCGCGCAGAAGGCCGGCTACTTCGACAGCGAGATCGTGCCGGTGACGATCGCTCAGAAGAAGGGCGACCCGATCGTCGTGGCCAAGGATGAGCACCCGCGCGAAACCAGCCTGGAAACGCTGGCCAAGCTCAAGGGCGTGGTCAAGCCCGACGGAACGGTGACGGCCGGCAACGCCAGCGGCGTGAACGACGGCGCCTGCGCGCTGCTGCTGGCCGACGAAGGCACTGCCGCGCGCTACGGCTTGACGCCGCGCGCGCGTGTGGTCGGCATGGCCACTGCCGGTGTGGCGCCGCGCGTCATGGGCATCGGCCCGGCACCGGCGACGCAGAAGGTGCTGGCCCTCACCGGCATCACGCTGGAACAGCTCGACGTGATCGAACTCAACGAAGCCTTCGCCGCGCAGGGCCTGGCCGTGCTGCGCACGCTGGGGCTCAAGGACGACGACCCGCGCGTCAACCCGAACGGCGGCGCCATCGCCCTCGGCCATCCGCTGGGCGCCTCCGGCGCGCGGCTCGCGACGACGGCCGTGAACCAGCTGCACAAGACCGGTGGACGCTACGCGCTGTGCACCATGTGCATCGGCGTCGGCCAGGGCATCGCCGTGATCCTCGAACGCGTCTGAGCAGGAAAACTATTTTCCGCGTGGCGCGTTGAACGAGGCCCGTCATCTGTTCACACTACGCACTGTGAACAGCTTCATCTACAACAGCCAGCCCGCCCGTGTCGTGTTCGGCGCCGGCGCGCTGGCGCACCTGGCGCGCGAGATCGAGGCACTGGGCGCGCGCAAGGCCCTGGTCCTTTGCACGCCGGAGCAACGGACGTCGGCTGAGCGGGTGGCTGACCTGCTGGGCGCCCGTGCCGCCGGCATCTTCGACCGCGCCGTGATGCACGTGCCGATCGAGACTGCGCGCGAGGCGCGAGAGGTGGCTCGCGAGCTGGGTGCCGATTGCGCCGTCGCCATCGGCGGCGGTTCGACCACGGGCCTGGGCAAGGCCATCGCACTCGACTCGGGCTTGCCGATCCTTGCCATCCCCACCACCTATGCCGGCAGCGAGATGACTCCGATCTACGGCATCACCGAAGGCGGGTTGAAGAAGACCGGCAGGGATGCACGCGTGCTGCCCCGTACCGTGATCTACGACCCCGAGCTGACTTTGGGCCTGCCCGTGTCGATGAGCGTGACCAGCGGCATCAATGCCATCGCGCATGCGGCCGAGGGCCTGTACGCCACGGATGCCAACCCGATCATGGACCTGATGGCGCAGGAAGGCATCGCGGCGCTCGGCCGGGCGCTCCCCGCCATCGTGCAGAGTCCGCGCGACGTCGAAGCGCGCAGCGACGCGCTGTACGGCGCCTGGCTGTGCGGCACCGTGCTGGGCAACGTCGGCATGGCCCTGCACCACAAGCTGTGCCACACGCTGGGCGGCAGCTTCAACCTGCCGCACGCGGAAACGCACACCATCGTGCTGCCGCACGCACTGGCCTACAACGCGGCGGCGGCGCCACAGGCGATGGCGCGCATCGCGAGAGCGCTGGGGGGAATGACGGCTGCGCAGGCGGTGTACGACCTCGCGAAGAACAGCGGCGCGCCGGTCGCGCTGCAAGACATCGGCATGAAGGAAGCCGACCTGGACCGCGCCTGCGACATCGCGATGCAGAACCAGTACCCCAACCCGCGGCCGCTGGAACGCGGAGCGATCCGGCTGCTGCTGCAGGACGCCTTCGAAGGCGCGCGCCCCACCGCTTGACGTGCCTTCAGGGCGTGCTGATGGGCGGAATGATGTCCACCGGCATCACCGCATCCGCCTGCACGAACCCGAACACCTGCGCGTAGAAGAACAGCTCCGCCTCCAGGCTGCGCTGGATGTTCTCGAGCCGGCGAAAACCGTGCCCTTCGCCTTCGAAAGGCACGTAGGCCACCGGGATGCCGCGCGAGCGCAGCGCGTCGACCATGGACACCGACTGCGAAGGCGGCACCACTTTGTCGTCCAGCCCCTGGAAAAAGATCATCGGGCAAGACAGCTTGTCGGTGTGCAGGCTCGGCGAGCGTTCGCGGTACAGGGCGTCGCGCTGCGGCGGCGGCGCGACCAGGTAGCTGGTGTAGCGCGACTCGAATTTGTGCGTGTCCGCGTCCAGCGCGGCCAGGTCGCTCACGCCGTAATGGCTGGCTCCGGCCTGGAACACGCGGTGGAACGTGAGCGCGCACAGCGTGGTGAAGCCGCTCGCGCTGCCGCCGCGGATCGCCATGCGGATTGGATCGACCCGGCCGCGCTGTGCGAGATACTGCGCGCCCGCCACGCAATCCTCCACATCGACGATGCCCCACTGGCCTTTCAGCAAGTCCATGTAGGCGCGGCCGTAGCCGGTGCTGCCGCCGTAGTTGACGTCCAGCACCGCGAAGCCGCGGCTGGTCCAGAACTGGATCGACAACCGCAGGCTGTTGGTGCTCATCGACGTCGGCCCGCCGTGGCTGGTGACAATGAGCGGGGGCAGTTCACCCGTCGGCGCTTCGCAGTCGCCGTTGGTGGGCGGGTAGAAGAAGCCGTACGAGTCGCGGCCGCCCGCGCTGGGGAAGGTGATGCTCTCCGGCGTGGAAAGATACTGCGCGGAAGGCACTTCCTGCATGGCCTGCGCCAGCACCTCGTGATGGCCGCTGGCCACGTCGATCCGCACGATCTGGTCGGGCAGGTGCGCGGCGGCGGCGTGGACGACGATGAAGCCTTCGCCTGCGCGCAGCTCCTTCACGTCGGTGAAGGGTGAGGCCAGGGTGACGAGCGTGCCGGATTGCAAGTCGATCTTTACCAGACGGCTCACCGCGCCTTCGATGCAGGCGGCGACCAACTCGTGGCTGCCGGTGAAGCCGTAGAGCGACTGCGCGAACACCCACATCGGTTGCCCGAACTCGGCCTGCATGGCGTAGGCCGGCGCCAGGGTGTCGTTGTTCACGCGGTACAGGTTCCACCAGCCGGTGCGGTCGGACACCACGAACAACTCGCCGGCCGGCGACCAGGCTGGCTGGCAGAGCGACTCCGAGGCACTGCCGGCGACGCGGCGCGTGTTCGTGAGCTGACCGTTCGCGGCTACATCGCCCAACCAGAGTTCCGAGCCGTTCCAGGGCATCAGCGGTTGGTTCCAGCAGATCCACGCCAACTGCCGGCCATCGGGCGACAACCGGGGCGCGGCGAAGAAATCGAAGCCGGATGCCAGCACCATCTGCGGCGCGGCAGGGTCGAGCGGCAGCGCCACCAGCGAGTTGACTGGCTCATGCCCGCCCGCGCTGTGGTCCTCGCGTACCGCGATCAATCGATTGCGCCCTGCGTCGAATTCGAAGTCGGCATGCCGGTGCTGGCCGTTGGCGGTCAGCGGCTGCGGTGCCGCGTCAGGCGCCTGCGCATATACCAGGTTGTCGGCGAAGTTGGAGAAGTAGGCGGTGCCGCCATGCACGGCGTAGGCGCCGCCGCCGTATTCATGGACGCGGCTGCGGACGTTGAACGGCGCGGGCGTGACGGCTTCGCCGGCCCCTTGCGCGGCGCGGCGCACCGCCGCCACCCGGCCCGCCTCGGCCGGCCGGCCTTCCAGCCAGAAGATCGAGTCGCCGTCGATGCGCGGTGCCGAGAGCGGCTTGACGCCGGCCGCCACGCGCTGCGCGCCCAAGGGCGAGGGCCAGGTGCCGTAGGGGGCTGTGATGCGTTCGCTCAAAGTGATCTCCTTTCGTGGGTCAGTAAACGCCCAGCCGCCCGGTCCACTTCTTCTCGTAGTTCATCTTCTCGAAGTGCTCGGCGATGAAGTCGATGAAGGTGCGAACCTTGGCCGAGAGGTGCTTGCGGCTGGGGTAGGCCAGGTTGATGGTCAGGCGCGGCAGGTCCCAATCGTCCAGTACCGGCACCAGCCGGCCGGCGACGATGTCGTCATAGAGGATGTAAGTGGGTTGCACCAGGATGCCCATGCCGTCCAGCGCGGCGGCACGCAGGATCTGGCCGTCGTTCGATTCGAGCAGGCCCTTCACGGTGATCACGCGAGTCTCGCCGCCGCGCGTGAAGCGCAGATCGTTCGGGTTGTTGGAGTAGGTGTAGATCAGCAACTTGTGCCGCTGCAGGTCGTCCAGCGCTTTCGGGAAGCCGTGCTCGGCCAGGTAGCGCGGCGCGGCTGCCAGGATGCGGCGCGTCTCGCCGAGGCGGCGGACGGTGACGTTCGAGTCGGGCTCGAACTCGCGCGTGCGGATCGCCACGTCGATGTTGTTGTCGATGATGTCGAAGTAGCGGTTGGCCGCTTCCACGTGCACCGTGACGTTGGGGTAGCGCCGGGTGTATTCCTTCAGCAGCGGCGCGATGTGGTGCATGGCAAACGAAAGCGATGCGGTGATCCGCAGCGTGCCCGTCGGGTTGAGCGCGGTGGCGTTCACCTGCGCTTCGGCGTCCTTGAGGTCGGCCAGGATGGCCTTGGCCCGATGCAGGAACTCCTGGCCGGTGTCGGTGAGGTACAGGCGGCGCGTGTTGCGTTCCACCAGCCGGGCACCCAGACGCTCTTCCAGCGCCGACAGGTGGCGGCTGGCCGCGGCGTTGGACAAATCGAGCGCCTCGGCCGCACGGCTCAAGCTGCCGGTTTCGGCGACCTGCACGAACAACTCGATCTCGGTGAAGCGGTCCAAACCCGGGCTCCTTTGTTGGGCTGCGCCCAGTGTAGGCCCGGGCGGGCGGCGGGCTGTTTTTCGCTGCGAGAAAAAGTCATTTGCGCGGAGGGCCTTTCGCTGGCGGGCGCGGCCTTCTACATTCCACTCATCGAGAGACTCGCCGACAAGGACACCGCATGCGCAACCTCAACCAGGACACCATCACCCAGGCCGTGATCGCGCGCTTTGCCGGCACGCCCGATCCGCGCCTGAAAGAGATCATGACGAGCCTGGTGCAGCACTTGCACGCGTTCGCACGAGAGGTCAAACTCACCGAGGCGGAGTGGTTCCAGGGCATCCAGTTCCTCACGCGCGTCGGCGAGATGACCGACGAGAAGCGGCAGGAGTTCATCCTGCTGTCCGACACGCTGGGCCTGTCGATGCTGACGGTGGCGATGAACAACGACAAGCCGGCCGGCTGCACCGAGGCCACCGTGTTCGGCCCATTCCATGTCGAAGGCGCACCTCACTACGAACACGGCCAGGACGTGGCGAACGGTGCCGTCGGTGAGCCGTGCGAGGTGCGCGGAATGTTGCGCGGCAACGGCGGCGAGCCCGTGCCAGGCGCCGTGATCGAAGTCTGGCAGGCCGATGCCGAGGGCAAGTACGACGTGCAGCGCGAAGGGCTTGAGCAGCACCAGGCGCGCGGGGTGCTGAAGTCCGGGCCGCGGGGCGAATACGACTTCAAGACCATCCTGGCCGAGGCCTACCCGATCCCCGACGACGGCCCCGTGGGCGACATGCTGCGCGCCACCAACCGCCATCCATGGCGGCCGGCGCATTTGCATTTCATGATCAAGGCGCCGGGCTACGAAACGCTGATCACGCACGTATTTCGCAACGGCGACCGGTACCTCGACTCCGACGCGGTGTTCGGCGTGCGCGAGTCGTTGGTGGCCGACTGGGTCAAGCAGCCGGGCGGCGTCTGGCGGGTGGACTACGACTTCGTGCTCAATCCGATGCATGCCGAGGCCAAAGCTTGATCCGCCACATCGTGATGTGGAACGTGCGTGGCAGCACGGCTGTCGACAAAGCGGCCAACATCCTGCTGCTGCGCCGCAGTTTCGAGAGCTTGCGCGGCCGCGTGCCCGGCCTGCTGCATCTGGAGATCGGCGCAGACCGCAGCGCCGTCGACTATGCCTGCGACGTGGTGCTGTTCAGCGAATTCGAATCGCAAGCCGCGCTGGACGCTTACGCCACGCACCCGGAACACTTGCGCGTCAAGCGCGAACTGGGCGACCTGCGCACAGCGCGCTACCAGGTGGACTATGACCCCAAGGAGACTCCTGAATGAATGACGACATGAAAGACAAGCTGCTGATCCGCGAGCTGGTCGAGCGCTGGGCGGTGTGGCGCGACGCGGGCGACTGGGAGCGCTTCGCCACCGTGTGGCACCCCCAAGGTGTGATGATGGCCACCTGGTTCCAGGGGCCGTTCGCCGAGTTCATCCGCGTCACGAAAGAGGGCTGGGCCAAGGGCGTGAGCATCCTGCACTTCCTGGGCGGCGCGGCGATCGAGGTCAACGGCGAGCGCGCCATCGCGCAGACCAAGATGACGATCTCGCAGCGCGGCATGGTCGAAGGCGCCGACGGGCCGGTGTTGTGCGACGTGGTCTGCACAGGGCGCTTCTACGACTTCGTCACGAAGCATGACGGCTGCTGGAAGCTGCTGCACCGACAGCCGATCTACGAGAAGGACCGCATCGACCCGTTGGATTCGACGGCGCAGATCAAGCTCGACGCCGCGGCGCTGGCGACCTTTCCTGAAGGCTATCGGCACCTTGCCTACATCCAGACGCGCATCGGCTACCAGGTCAAGATGGACATGCCCATGCTCAAGGGGCCTGCCGTGGAAGAGCTGTACCGCCGCGGCGCGCAATGGCTCGCCGGCGGCGAACTGGAACGCTAGATGAAAACACTTCTTTTCGCATTCGCGCTGTTCGCCTCGGTGCTTCCGCAGGCACACGCCCAGGCCTACCCCGCCAAGCCCATCCGCATCATCGTGCCGCAGCCGCCCGGCGGCGGCTTCGACACGGTGGCCCGCCTGCTGGCGGACCGCATGGGCAAGCAGATGAACCAAAGCTTCATCGTCGAGAACAAGGCGGGGTCCGGCACCTTGATCGGCACCGACGCGGCGGCCAAGTCCGCGCCCGACGGCTACACGCTGCTGGCGCGCAAGGACCTGGCGCAGAAGTCGCTCAAGGAAGTGATGGCCCATGCGAAGGCCAACCCGGACAAGCTGTACTACGCGTCGGGCGGCAATGGTTCGGGGCAGCACGTGCTGGCGGCGGCGCTGTGGCACCTGGCCGGCGTCCAGGTCGCGCACGTGCCGTATCGCGGCGCGCAGGCGGCCTACCAGGACCTGCTGGGCGGCCGGGTCGACCTGTTCTTCGACCTGTCGTCGACGGCGCGCGCGCAGGTCGACGCCGGCAACGTTCGCGCGCTGGCGGTGTCGGGGGCGGCTCGCAACCCCATGCATCCCGACGTGCCGACGGTCACCAAAACGGGCACCGCGCTGGAGTTCGAATCGTGGTTCGGGCTGTTCGCCCCGGCGCGCACGCCACCCGCTATCCTCGAGCGCTTGCGCACGGACTTCGCGCGCGTGGCTGCATCACCGGAGTTGCAGGAGGCTTTCGCCAAGGCCGGCGGCAACTGGTTGTCGCGCCCGCCCGAGCAGCCGTTCGACGGCAAGCCGGTGGCGATCATGGGCGCCAGCCCGGGCATGGTGGGCACGGCGCGCGTGCAGTACCACCTGCGCCAGGTGCTGCTGTTCATGAACACCTTCACGCTCAACAAGCCGGAAGTGTTCATCAACCAGGCCGCGTCGAAGTTCAGCGCCGAAGGCGAGCTGATCGACCCGCCGACCGCGAAGGTCATCGGCGAGCTGCTGGCTGGCCTGGAGAGCCTGAAGAAGCGCCTGGGGTAGGGGCTGTAGGCGACAATGACGACGCCTTGAATCTGCCGCTGCTCACCGATCCGTTTTTCTATTTCGTCGCGATTCCCGCGGTGCTGCTGCTGGGCCTCAGCAAGAGCGGCTTCGGCGCCGGCTTCGGCTCGCTGGCCGTGCCGATGATGGCGCTGGCCATCACGGTGCCTCAGGCCGCGGCCATCCTCATGCCGGTGCTGCTGGTCATGGACCTGATGAGCGTCGCGGCCTTTCGCCGTCACTTCGACCGCGAGCTGCTGCGCTTCCTGCTGCCCTGCGGCCTGTTGGGGACGGTGGTGGGGACCTTGCTCTTCAAGGTGCTGGATCCGCGCCTGGTGGCTGGCATCGTCGGCGTTTTCACGCTGCTGTTCCTGGCGCAGCGCCTGGTGTTCCCGCCCAAGCCCGACAGCCCGCATCCACCGAAGTGGCTCGGCGCCATCCTCACGGTCACGGCGGGTTTCACCAGCTTCATCTCGCACGCCGGCAGCCCGCCGATCAATGCCTACGTCATCCCGATGCGGCTGGCGCCGCTGACGTTCGCGGCGACCATGTCGCTGTTCTTCTTCGTCATCAACCTGAGCAAGTGGATTCCCTACGCATGGCTCGGGTTGCTGGACACGCGCAACATGGCGACGTCGCTCGCGCTGTTGCCGTTCGCGCCGATCGGCGTGGTGGCGGGGGTGCGGCTCGCGCACCACATCAAGCCGACGCTTTTTTACCGGCTGGTCTATGCCGGCATGTTCCTCACCGGCTGCAAGCTGGTGTGGGACGGATTCTTTTCAAAGTGAACTGAAGGCCGAAGCGCGGGCTTCGGCCACCTCGCGCGGCAGATCGGCTTCGAGCGCGGAGATCACCCGTTCCATGCGGTGGCGCTCGGTCACGTCATGGAAGCTCGTCACGGCACCCACGCGCTTGCCGCGCACGCGCTGCGGCCGCACCTGGCATTCGAAGATGCGCCCGTCGGTGAGCTCGATCACGCTGAACTGCTCCGTGTCGGGGTGAGCCTTGCGATCCTCGACGTTGGTCAGAAAGCGCGCCGGGTCCTTCACCTGGGACAGCTGCATCGCGAGCAGCGCGCCGTCGTTGAGGTTGGCCAGCCTTTCCTCGGGAATCGACCACATCTCGACGAAACGCGTGTTGTAGTGCATGGCGCGGCCGAAGTAGCCCATGGCCAGGATGCCGTCGGTCGTCGAGTCCAGCGTCGCGAGCAGCAGGGCCAGGGCGGCCCGCGCCTCGGTGAGTTCCTGTGTGCGGCCCTCCAGCGTGCGCGTGGTCGTGCCCAATTTTTGCGTGGCTGTGGCGAGCGCCCGTCGCGCCTCGGCCAGTTCCTGTGCCAGCCGGTTAACAAGGTCCGTGAGGCCGGCGGACTGCGGGGGTGCCTGGTGCCTGGCTGCCTGCGGCCCGGCGGCTTGTGCCTGCGTCATGAAAATACACCTTTGGACGTGAAGCGCTGGGGTGCGCGATGAATGAATGAGACCATGCCGATGTGCCCGGCCCTTAGGCCAATTGCCTAGCGGGCTCTAGTGATTCGCCCTGGGGTTGCAAGAAGGCTTTCAGCGCCGCGACCAGTTCGGCCAGCGGGGTGTCCAGCTCGCCGACGAGCCACTCGATTTCGGCGGCGGGCGCGCCCTCGCGGAGGCCCGTTTCCAGCGCTTCGGCGCGGGACTGGATCTGCGTGGCGCCCACGTTGCCGGAGACCGCCTTCGACGTGTGCACCAGGCGCTCGGCCGTGGCGCGGTCGCCGGTGGCCAGTGCGCCGCGGATCTCGCGCACCAGATGCTCCTGCCCGGCGACGTAGCGCCGCAGCATCGCCAGGTACAGCGGCTTCTTGCCCAGCATACGGGACAGCCCGAGTGCAGTGTCCAGGCCCAACACGCCGTGCGGGAGTTCGCCGCCGGCGCCGGAGTCGGTCGCGCGCGATGCGGGTCGCGCAGCCGCTGCAGCCACGGAGGCGGCCGATGTCGCCGCAGTTGCGGCCGCGGGCCGCGGGCGAGCCCACCGCAGCAGGATGGACGTCAGCTCGTTCGGGTCGATCGGCTTGACCAGGAAGTCGTTCATGCCCGCATCCATGCACCTGCGGCGGTCCTGCTCCATGGCGTTGGCGGTCATTGCCACGATCGGCAGCCCGGCGAAGCCCGGCAACTTGCGGATCTCGCGTGTGCTGGTGATGCCATCCATCACCGGCATCTGCATGTCCATGAAGACCAGGTCATAAGCAGCGTTCTGCACCATGTCCAGGGCGACCTGGCCGTTGTCGGCGACGTCCACCACGAGGCCGCAGTCCTCCAGCAATTCGCGGGCGACCTGCTGGTTGATGTCGTTGTCTTCCACCAGCAGGATGCGCGCGCCGCGCACGGCCGCCAGCCGGTGGTCGGCCTGCGCTCCTTCGTCGGCCGCCGCGGCGGAAGGCGCGCGCCTGCCGCCCAATACGCCCATGGTCGTGTCGAACAGGATGGAGGCACTGACGGGCTTGACCAGCACATTCTGGATTCCGGAATTTTCGGCTTCCTTGAGCACTTCCTCGCGGCCGTGCGCCGTCACCATCAGGAACATGGGCGGCGAGGCCAGGCCCAGCGAACGGATGCTGCGCGCCGTCTGCATGCCGTCCATGCCGGGCATGCGCCAGTCGAGGTAGACCACGTCGTAGGGCCGGCCCAAAGCGGCGGCACGGCGCACTTCCTCCACCGCGGCGAGCCCGGAAGACACTTCGCTCGTCAGGAAAGTCATGCCTTGCAGCATGTCGACGATGACCGCTCGCGCGTGGTCGCTGTCGTCGACGACCAGCGCGCGTCGCCCGCGCAGGTCGGGGTTGGGCATAAGCTCGCGCTGCACCGCCGAGCCGATGCCCACGCGGGCTGAGAACCAGAAGGTGCTGCCCTTGCCGAATTCGCTTTCAACACCGACGTCGCCGCCCATGAGTTCAGCCAGTCTCTTGGAGATGGCCAAGCCCAGGCCGGTGCCCCCGAACTTCCGGGTCGTCGACGTATCGGCCTGCGAGAAGCTCTGGAACAGGCGGCCCGTCTGGTCGGGCGTGAGGCCGATGCCGGTGTCCTGCACGCGGAAGTGCAGGAGCACGTCACTCTCGGTCCGCTCGCTTGCTCGCACCGAGATGACGATCTCGCCTTTTTCCGTGAACTTCACGGCGTTGTTGGCATAGTTGATCAGCACCTGGCCCAGGCGCAGCGAGTCGCCCACCAAGTTGGCCGGCACATCGGGCGCCACTTCGAACACCAGCTCGAGCCCCTTCGCGTGGCACTTCTCGCTGATCAGGCTCCCGGTGTTGTCCAGCAGCTTCTCCAGTTCGAAGTCGACGCTCTCCAGGTCGAGCTTGCCCGCTTCGACCTTGGAAAAATCCAGGATGTCGTTGATCACGCCGAGCAGGTGCTGGCCGGAAGTTTGCACCTTGGCGATGTAGTCGCGCTGGCGCGCGGTGAGGTCGGTCTTGAGCACCAGGTGCGACAGGCCGATGATCGCGTTCATCGGCGTGCGGATCTCGTGGCTCATGTTGGCGAGGAAGTCCGACTTCATGCGAGTGGCTTCCTCGGCCGTCTCCCTACCGCGCCGAATCCCTTCCTCGATCTTCTTGCGCTCGGTGATGTTTCGGCTGATTCCGAGGATGCCCTGCGGATCGCCCTGCTCATCCCATAGGGGAGAGGTCACGGTCTCGAACAGGACGCGCTGGCCGTCGGGATAGGTGATCCAGTATTCGGCGGAGCACTCTCGCAGTTCGGCCAGTACCTGGACATGGCGTTCGTCCATGTCTTGGGCGACGTCATTGCCGAATACGTCCCGGGACTTGAGGCCGCGGATTTCATTGACGGGACGGCCGACGCTCGCGGCAAACGCCGTGTTGCAACCGAGGTAGCGGCCCTTCAGGTCCTTGTAGAAAACCCGATCGGGAATGGAGTCGATCAGGGACTGCAGCGTGGCGGCCTGGCGATTCTTTTCCTGCTCCGCGCGCTTCTGGCCGGTGATGTCCTTGAACGATGCGACGCTGAGCTCGCGCTTGTCGTCACGCGCAACAAAGAGGCTCACCTCCACGTCCAGGATGGTTCCGTCCTTGTGCCGATTGATGGATTGAAAGGTCAACGGTGCGCCGGGTTTTCTCGGCTCCTTGCCTATTTCACGTTTCCTCTCAGGCGAGTAAGTTGGGTCAATCTGGCAGAGCGGCATGCCGACGAATTCCTCCGCCGAATAACCCAGCGTGTCGCACGCGCCCTTGTTCGCGTAGATCACTGTGCCTTCGCCGGGGTTGACCCAGAACATCGGCCCCGAGTTTTCGACCACCAGCGAGTCGAACATCATCTTCTCTTCGGAGCGAAGCCGCTCCGTGACGTCGCGGAAGATGATGACGCTGCCCACGCACTTGCCGTGGACGCGCTGCGGCATGACGTGCCGCTCCAGGGTGCGCCCGTCCTTCAGTTCCACCAGGCTGCAGTGCTCCGACTCCGGGTTGCGGCGGCGCTCGTCCAGTTTCGCCTGCCAGGCCAGCGGATCCACCACGTGCGCCAGCTGGAATTCCACCAACGTGACGCCATCCAGGTCGCTCAGCTTGTCTTCCGGGATGCCCCAGAGCTCGACGAACCGGATGTTGTAGTAGATGGAGTCGTCCGAATACTGGAGCGTCAGGATGCCGTCGTTCGCGGCGTCCAGCGTCGACACCAGGAGCTCGTGAGAGCTGCGCAGCAACGCGAGCTGGCGGTCGCGGATGTCGAGCCGGGATTCGCTGGTGGCGAGTTTGTCGCGGGCTTCGGCCAGGGCCGCGCGGGCCTGGGCGAGCTCCTGCTCCAGCGTGGGCGCTTCGCCGGCTTCAGCCAGGGCGTGGGACAAATCGGTGGGGGCGCGATCCATGCGACTGCTCGCTTTCATGAGGAGCCTCATGAGACCATCCGGGCCGGCGCGGGGCCTAAGCAAAATGCCTAAGCAGCCTAGGCGATTTGCCGCAGGGCCGGCCCGCGGTCAGGCTTGCCAAGCCAGCCGGATACGCCGGTCAGGCACCCCAGTCGGGCGGGCGTTCCCGGCCCTCGCGGCGGCGCTTGTCGCGCTCGGCGCGCTCTTGCGCCATCTGCTCTTCCAGCTGGGCGCGGCCCTGCTTGATCACGGCGATCACCTTGGCGCGGTCCTTGTGATGCGGATACATGCGCTCGAACAGTTCCAGGTTGTGTCGGCGAAAGCGCACCGCGTGATTGCGCGCCTCGTGCGGGGCGAACCCCAGCGCTTCCAGCACGGTGCGGGCGCTGCGCAGGCTGGACTCGAACACCTCCCGCTCCACCCGCATCACGCCGCGGTCGCGCAGCTCGTTCCAGTGCGTGACGTCCCTCGCCCGCGCGATCAGCTCCAGATGCGGGAAATGTTCGCGCGCCAGGTCGACGATGGCCAGCGACTGCTCCTTGTCGTCCACGGCGACCACCAGGATCTTCGCCGTCTCGGCGCCGGCGGTGCGCAGCAGGTCCAGTCGCGAGGCGTCGCCGTAGAACACCTTGTAGCCGAAGGAGCGCGCCGCCTCGATCATGTCGGCGTCGTGGTCCAGCACCGTCGCGGCGATGCCCTGGGCGCCCAGCATGCGGCCGATGATCTGACCGTAGCGGCCAAAGCCCGCGATGATGATCGGCGCGCTCTGCAGCTCGTCGATCTCGTCGAGCTGTGTCACGTTGCAGTTGGCCCAGCGCGGCAGCAGCAGCTTGTCGATGGCGACCAGCACCAGCGGGCTCAGAAGCATCGACACCGCCACGGCGCCGATCAGCAGGGACGACGTCTCGGGGGGCAGCACACGCGCGCCGAGCGCAGCCTGGAACACCACGAAGGCGAATTCGCCGCCCTGCGCCAGCAGCAGGGTGAAGACGGGCCGCTCCTGCACCGGCAGGCCCATCGCCTTGGCGAGGCCGTAGATGACCAGTCCCTTGATGGCCAAAAATCCCACCACCACCGCAGCCATCACCAGTGGGGACTTCATCAGCACGCCGAAGTCGATGCTCATCCCGACGGCGATGAAGAACAGGCCCAGCAGCAGGCCCTTGAACGGCTCGATGTCGGTTTCCAGTTCGCGCCGGTATTCGCTCTCGGCCAGCAGCACGCCGGCCAGGAAAGCGCCCAGGGCCATCGACAGACCGACCAGCTGCATCAGCGCGGCAATCGCCACCACCAGCAGCAGCGACGCCGCGGTAAAGATCTCGGGCGTGTTGCTCTTGGCGATCCAACGCAGGACGGGTCGCAGCAGCAGGCGCCCACCCAGGATGATCCCGCCGATCACGGCCACGATCTTGCCGGCCTCCCACCACATGCTGCCACCCTCGGTGGCATTGGCCGCGCCGCCCAGCAACGGCAGCAGCGCCAGGATCGGGATGGCCGCGACGTCCTGGAACAGCAGGATCGAAAAGCCGGATTGCCCCGTCGACGTCGGCAGCAGGTTTCGTTCGCCCATCACCTGCAGGGCGATGGCGGTGGAAGACAGGGCCAGGCCCAGCGCAGCGACCAGGCTCACGCGCCACGACAGGCCCGCCAGCATGCCGGCGGCAAAGAGCAGGGCTGCGCAGCCCAGCACCTGGGCGCTGCCCCAGCCGAAGATGGGTCGGCGCAGGCTCCAGAGGCGCCGCGGCTCCAGTTCGAGGCCGACCAGGAACAGCATCAGCACCACGCCGAACTCGGCGAAATGCAGGATGTCTTCCACGTTGCTGACCAGGCCGAGGCCCCAGGGGCCGATGGCAATGCCTGCTGCCAGGTAGCCGATGATGGAGCCCAGGCCCAGCGCGCGCGAAAGCGGCACCGCAAACACCGCGGCGCCCAGATAGATAAGGCTGTTGATCAGCCAGGCAGGTGCGTGTTCCATGTCTCTTTCATTCCGCGCTCGCATCCGCGCCGGAAAGGGGCCTATCGGTCGTCGGCACCTCGCAGGCCGGGCAAGCGAGCAGGTCCTCGATCTCCGGCCACTCGGGGTAGGTTCGCAGGCGGTCGGCAAACACTTCGACGTGCTGGGCCACGGCGTCTTCATGCGCGCGATGCGCGCCGTGCAGCAACAAGGGCGGCAGAAAGCGCATGCCGCACAGGGCGGCGGTCTGCTCATAGGGCGGCAGGAATGCTTCGAAGAAGTAGCGGTTGTAGCTCTGGGGGTGGTAGGAACTCTCCGGACCGCCGGTCGTCGCGACCAGCCACAAGTCTTTGCCTTGCAGCGCCGTGCCGCCCGGGCCGTAGGCCCAGCCATAAGTGAGCACTTCATCCAGCCAGAGCTTGAGGAGCGCCGGCATGGAGTACCACTGGATCGGATGCAGCAGCACCACAAGGCGTGCCTGTTGCGCGACGGCCTGTTCGACTCCAGTGTCGATGTCGTAATCCGGATAGAGGGCGTAGAGGTCGCGCACCTGGACGCCGCCGCCGCCGCGGGCGGCTTCCAGCAGGCGCTTGTTCACGCGCGATTCGCGCCAGTTCGGGTGGGCCGCCAGCACGAGGATGCCGCTGGATTGCCCTTCACCCACCGGCGCGGGCAGTGGAGCGTGGGGCGCTTGTTTGATCGACTCGGCCATACCGGTAACATAGCGCAAAGCGGCCCACCTCTCGAAAAGCCGCCCAACCGAGGAGCCAAGTCATGGAGCGCTTGGCGAGGGGCCCCAGCTTGCTGGGGATCGACACGGGGAATGGCTTGACATGGGCGACGCCCGAAAAGCACGAAGACCTACTAACGTAGAGGAGCCCATCATGCCGGTCGTGGTTGTTGCCAATCCCAAAGGCGGAGTCGGAAAGTCGACCATGGCCACCAACATTGCGGGCTATTTCGCCGGCAAGGGCCATGGGGTGATGCTCGGCGACGCCGACCGCCAGCAGTCCTCGCACCTGTGGCTGGGGCTGCGGCCTCCCGCGGCGCGGCCCATCAGCACCTGGGAACTGGCCGAGGGCAACATCGTCAAGCCGCCCAAGGGCGTCACGCATGTGGTGCTCGACACGCCGGCTGGCATGCACGGGGCGATGTTCAAGCAGGTGTTGCAGTTGGCAGACAAGGTGGTTGTCCCGCTGCAGCCCAGCGTCTTCGACATCTTCGCCACGCGGCACTTCCTGGACGAGCTGGCCGAACACCGCAAGGCCAGCAAGATGCAGGTGGGCATCGTCGGCATGCGGGTGGACCCGCGCACCATCGCGGCCGACAAGCTGCATGAGTTCGTGGACAGCCTGGGGCTCCCGGTACTCGGCTACCTGCGCCACACGCAGAATTACATCCACCTGGCCGCGCGCGGCCTGACGCTGTTCGACGTCGCGCCGGGCCGTGTGGAGCGCGACCTGGAGCAATGGCAAGGCATCTGTCGCTGGCTGGACACGTAAGGCGGGGCGCGAGCGGTTAGGGTAGCGACCATGAAAACCCTCGAAAGCCTTTCCGAACTGCCCGCGCTGGTAGGCCAGGAACTCGCGGTGAGCGACTGGCTCACCGTGACGCAGGAGCAGGTCAACCTGTTCGCCCAAGCCACCGGTGACCACCAATGGATTCACGTCGATGTGGAGAAGGCCAAGGCCGGACCTTTCGGCGCGCCGA
The DNA here is from genome assembly GCF_003797765.1 of Ramlibacter sp. WS9. Lineage (GTDB taxonomy): Bacteria > Pseudomonadota > Gammaproteobacteria > Burkholderiales > Burkholderiaceae_C > Ramlibacter. The sequence continues at coordinate 386,161 of NZ_RKMB01000001.1, forward strand.
TCGCGCACGGATTCCTGACCCTGTCCCTCATCCCCCGGTTCTTCGAATCGTCGTTCGAAATTCGCAATTCGAGCATGGGTGTGAACTACGGGCTGAACAAGGTTCGCTTCACCGCGCCGGTGCCGGTGGGCAGCCGCCTTCGCGGGCGCATGAAGCTGCTGTCGTGCGAGCCGATCGACAACGACGGCATGCAGATGGCGTGGCTGGTGACGGTGGAACGCGAGGGCAGCGACAAGCCCGCGTGCATCGCCGAGTCACTGACGCGGCGTTATCCCTAGGACCTCTTCTCTTAACAGGCCTTAGCCAAACCCGTTCTGCCGCCAAGCCTCGAACACCGTCACCGCGACCGCGTTCGAGAGGTTGAGGCTGCGCTGGCCTTCGCGCATCGGCAGCCGCAGCCGTTGCTCGGGCGGAAAGGATTCGCGCAGCTGCGGCGTGAGCCCCCGCGTTTCAGAGCCGAAGACGAGCCAGTCACCGGGAAGGAACGCCACGTCGTGGACGGCGCGGGTGCCCTTGGTCGTCAGCGCGAACAGCCGCGCCGCGTCCGGGCGCATCGAAGCGACGAACGCGTCCCAGTTCTCATGGCGCCGAAGTTCGGCGTATTCGTGGTAATCCAGCCCGGCGCGGCGCATGTGCTTGTCGTCCATGGAAAAGCCGAGCGGCTCGATGAGGTCGAGCGTGCAGCCGGTGTTCGCGGCCAGCCGGATCACATTGCCGGTGTTGGGCGGGATTTCGGGCTCGACCAGGACGATGTGGAACATGTGGGGAAATGACAAATGACGAAATGACAAAGGACAAATGACCAAACGCCGGCTTCTCGGTCATTTGTCATTAAAGCGCAGCGAAGTCATCTGTCATCCGTACGAGCGAGAACTAGGCCCGTCACGTTTGCCGCTCCAGCTTGCCGCACTGCCAACGCGGCGGCGAACAGCGACGCGCCGCTGGTCATCACGTCGTCCACCAGCACGACGTTCCGGCCGCGCAGGCCCGCGGCGCGAAGGGGCTCGACCGCGAAGGCGCCTTCCACGTTCTTCAGGCGGCCTTTCAAGTCGAGATCGGTTTGCGCCAGTGTGTGCCGCACGCGCAGCAGCAGCCCGGCGTCCGTCTTTTGCGGCGCGAGTGCCCGGGCAAGCAGCAGCGCCTGGTTGAAGCCACGCTCGGCCAGGCGCTGCGTCGAGAGCGGCACTGGCAGAACCAGGTCGCAACTCTCGAGCGCCGGTTCCACCCAGGGCGCGCTGCGCATCAACGTGGCGAAAGTGCGTGCCCAGCCCGCCTGCCCGCCGAACTTGTACTGCGTGATCAGGGCTGACCAAGGATAGTCGTAAGGCAGCGCCGCATGACACGCGTCCAGCGGCGGCGGCGATTGCAGGCAGCGCCCGCATTCGTTTACACCAGGCCCCACCGGCAGCGCGCACCGGCGGCAGCGGGGCTGGGGCTGGGCAAACCGGGCCACGCAGGCCTCGCACACGGGCTCTGCCGGCCAGGCCTTGCACACGGCGCATTGGCCGGGCAGGGCCGCGGCAAGGCCTTCGAAAAGCGGGCGGCGCATCGGCGTCAATATACTCGCCGCACATCGCACCATGGCCCAAGAGAACCCGCCCACCATCGACCCTGTCGCCGCGCAGCACTGGCAGCGCGCCGCGCCGCCGAGGTCGCCGTGGCTGCACGAAGAGGTGGCGCGCCGCATGGAAGACCGGCTGCAGTGGATTCGCCTGGAGCCCAAGGCCTGGGGCCATTGGGAGCCGGTGCGCGGGGGGCTCGCCGCCCACGCGCTGGTCGAGCGGCGGTATCCCCGCGCGCAGTGCTTCGTGGCCGAAAGCAGCCCGGCCGCCAACCCGGCTGCCCGCATCGGCCGTCCGTGGTGGCGCCGGTGGACCGGCCCCAAGCTGACATTCGGCCCGATGCCCGACGGCGCGGTGCAAATGCTGTGGGCCAACATGGCGCTGCACATGGCGGCGCAGCCGCAGGCGTTGATCGCGCAATGGCATCGCGCACTGGCGCCCGAGGGCTTCCTGATGTTTTCCTGCCTGGGGCCGGACACCCTGCGGGAATTGCGGGCGTTGTACGCCGCATTGGGCTGGCCCGCCCCGGCGCACGAATTCACCGACATGCACGACTGGGGCGACATGCTGGTCCACGGCGGCTTTGCCGAGCCGGTGATGGACATGGAGCGCATCACCCTGACTTGGGAAACACCCGAGCGCATGCTGGCGGAGTTGCGCGAACTGGGTGCCAATCTGCATCGGGCGCGTTTTCCGGCCTTGCGCGGGCGGCGCTGGAAGGCGCGGCTGCTGGACGAACTGGCACAAGGCTTGCGCCAACCCGACGGCCGTCTGGCGCTGACCTTCGAGATCATCTACGGCCACGCCGTGAAGCCGCAGCCGGTCGTGCGGGTGAGCGAGCGCAGTGCGGTGTCGCTCGAGGACATGCGCGCGTTGCTCCACTCCGACAAGCGCCCGCGGTCCTGAGCGCTCCCCGGCCCCCGGGGCATCGGTGATAACCCGCGCTACAATGCCGGGTTGATTTGGGCGCCACCGTGATGGGTTTGATTGAGGTCTAGCCAGTGAAAACTATGAAGAGCATTTCCTACAAGTTGGCTTCGCTGCTGCTCGCCGCGGGCGCATTCAGCCCGGTGGCCCACGCGGTCAACGACCTTCCCGGCGGCCCGGCCGTTCGCCAGCTCAATCTGCACGCCGCCGCCACGCGCATGGCCGTCGAGCAGGCCTGGCTGCACTGGTTCATGCTGATCACCTGCACGGTGATCTTCATCGCGGTGTTCGGCGTGATGTTCTATTCCATCTGGAAGCACCGCAAATCGGTGGGCCACAAGCCCGCGAATTTCCACGAATCCGTCACCGTCGAGGTGATCTGGACCATCGTCCCCTTCCTCATCGTGATCGGCATGGCGCTGCCCGCCACCAAGGTCCTGGTCGCCTCCAAGGACACCAGCAACGCCGACCTGACCGTCAAGGCCACCGGCTACCAGTGGAAATGGGGCTACGACTACCTGAAGGGTGAAGGCGAGGGCGTCAGCTTCCTCTCCACGCTGGACAGCACCCACCGCGAGATCTCGAACGACGGCGCCAAGGGCGATGTGCCCGACGACTACCTGTTCAAGGTCGACAACCCGCTGGTGGTGCCGGTCAACAAGAAGATCCGCGTGATCACCACCGCGAACGACGTGATCCACGCCTGGGGCGTCCCGGCCTTCGGCATCAAGCAGGACGCGATCCCCGGCTTCGTGCGCGACACCTGGTTCCGCAGCGAGAAGGTAGGCGACTTCTACGGCCAGTGCTACGAGCTGTGCGGCAAGGAGCATGCCTACATGCCGATCCACGTGAAGGTGGTGACGGCCGAGCAGTACGCCGTCTGGGTCGACGGCGAGAAGAAAAAGATGGCCGCCAAGCAGGACGATCCGAGCAAGGTCTGGACGCTGGACGACATCAACAAGCGCGGCGAGAAGGTCTACGCCGCCAATTGCGCGGCCTGCCACCAGGCCAACGGCAAGGGCGCCGGCCCGATCAAGCCGCTGGATGCCTCGCCCATGGTGCTGGACGCCGACAAGAACAAGCAGATCCACATCGTGCTCAATGGCAAGGGCGCCATGCCGGCCTGGAAGCAGCTGTCCGACACGGACCTGGCCGCGGTGATCAGCTTCACCAAGAACAGCTGGTCCAACAAGACCGGCCAGCTGGTGCAGCCGGCCGAAGTGCTGGCGCAGCGCGGCAAGTAAGCAGCAGTCAAGAACGCATTAGGAAATCCAGATGAGCGCAGTCCTCGACCCCCACGGCCACGCTGTTCACGGCGAACACGACGACCACCATGACCACGCGCCCACGGGCTGGCGCCGCTGGGTGTTCGCGACGAACCACAAGGACATCGGCACGCTGTACCTGCTGTTCTCGTTCTTCATGCTGATGTTCGGCGGCCTGCTGGCCATGCTGATCCGCCTGGAGCTGTTCCAGCCCGGCCTGCAGTTCGTGAACCCCGAGCTGTTCAACCAGCTCACCACCATGCACGGCCTGATCATGGTGTTCGGCGCCATCATGCCTGCCTTCGTGGGCTTCGCGAACTGGATGATCCCGCTGCAGATCGGCGCGGCCGACATGGCTTTCGCGCGGATGAACAACTTCAGCTTCTGGCTGCTGATCCCCGCCGGCATCATGCTGGTGGGCTCGTTCTTCATGCCCGGCGGCGCACCCGCCGCGGGCTGGACGCTGTACGCGCCATTGACGCTGCAGATGGGCCCGTCGATGGACGCGGGTATTTTCGCGATGCACATCCTCGGCGCGTCGTCGATCATGGGCTCGATCAACATCATCGTGACCATCCTGAACATGCGCGCGCCGGGCATGACGCTGATGAAGATGCCGATGTTCTCCTGGACGTGGCTCATTACCGCCTACCTGCTGATCGCCGTGATGCCCGTGCTGGCCGGCGCGATCACCATGACGCTGACGGACCGCCACTTCGGCACGACGTTCTTCAACCCCGCCGGCGGCGGTGACCCGGTGATGTACCAGCACATCTTCTGGTTCTTCGGCCACCCCGAGGTCTACATCATGATCTTGCCGGCGTTCGGCATCATCAGCCAGGTGGTCCCCGCCTTCGCGCGCAAGCGCCTGTTCGGCTACGCATCGATGGTCTACGCCACGTCGTCGATCGCCATCCTGTCGTTCATCGTGTGGGCCCACCACATGTTCACGACCGGCATGCCCGTCACCGGCCAGCTGTTCTTCATGTACGCCACGATGCTGATCGCGGTGCCCACCGCCGTGAAGATCTTCAACTGGATCGCCACCATGTGGCAGGGCTCGATGACCTTCGAGACGCCCATGCTGTTCGCCGTCGGCTTCATCTTCGTGTTCACGATGGGCGGCTTCACCGGCCTCATCCTGGCCATGGCGCCGATCGACCTGCTGTTGCAGGACACCTACTACGTCGTGGCGCACTTCCACTACGTGCTGGTGGCCGGCTCGCTGTACGCGATGTTCTCGGGCTTCTACTACTGGGCGCCCAAGTGGACGGGCGTGATGTACAGCGAAACGCGCGGCAAGATCCACTTCTGGTGGTCGCTGATCGCTTTCAACATCACGTTCTTCCCGATGCACTTCCTGGGCCTGGCCGGCATGCCCCGCCGCTATGCCGACTACCCGATGCAGTTCGCGGATTTCAACCTGGTTGCGTCGATCGGCGGTTTCGCCTTCGGCCTGGCGCAGGTGTACTTCTTCTTCTGGGTCGTGCTGCCGATGATGCGCGGCAAGGGCGCGACCGCGCCGCAGCGCCCTTGGAACGATCCGGACGGCAAGGGTGCGGAAGGCCTGGAGTGGGAAGTGCCGTCCCCCGCGCCTTTCCACACGTTCGAAACGCCCCCGCGCCTGGACCCCACGGCCACCCGAATCCTGGACGCCCGCGTCCAGCACAAGAGTCACTGAGCAAGCTTTCCATGGCGCTGAGCCCCGAACAGAAAAAGCACAACCTGCGGACGGCGCTGATCCTGGCGTCGATCGCGGCGGTGTTCCTGCTCGGCTTCTTCGCCAAAGTCTTCTGGCTGAGCCGTTGATCGCCATTCCATGAGCGTTCGCACCGAAAACGTCAAGATGGTTGGCAAACTGGCCGTGGTCGCGGCCGGCATGTTCGCCTTCGGCTATGCCCTCATTCCGATCTACAAGCACATCTGCGAGATGACGGGCATCAACATCCTGTCGCTGTCCGAGCGGCAGGTGCCCGGCAGCGCAAGCACGGGTGGCGACGTCAAGCTCAATACCCAGGTCGACACCAGCCGCACCATCACGGTCGAGTTCGACGCCAATTCGCGCGGGCCGTGGGAGTTCAAGCCCCAACAGCGCTCGGTGCAAGTGCACCCGGGCGAGCTGGCCACCGTGATGTACGAGTTCCAGAACGTGCAGAACCGGGCCATGTCCGCCCAGGCGATCCCGAGCTACGCGCCGCACCAGGCTGCCGCGCACTTCAACAAGCTCGAGTGCTTCTGCTTCCAGCAGTACACGCTGCAAGCCGGCGAAAAGAAGCAATGGCCGGTAGCATTCGTCATCGACCCCAAGCTGTCCAAGGACGTGACCACGATCACCCTGTCGTACACCTTCTTCGAAGTGGGCAGCAAGACGCCGGCCGCGCCCACGGCCGCCGTCGCCGCGGGAACGGAGCCGCGCTCGTGAGCGCCGCCGCCATGACGCAGAACAAGACGTCGTTCCTTCGCACGGTCAAGGCCGTGGCATGGTCGTTCGTCGGCATCCGCCAGAACAGCGAGTACGAGCAGGACCAGGGCCGCCTCAACCCGTTCCACATCATCGCCGTCGCCCTGGTGGGCGTTGCGCTGTTCGTGGGCGCGCTGGTGCTGCTGGTGAACTGGGTCGTGGCCAAGTAAGAAATTAAAGAGAGTTTCGGAAATCAGGAGTTAGAGATGAGTACAAGCACACCAGGCACCACGCCCTACTACTTCGTGCCCCAGCCGTCGCGGCATCCGGTGATGGCCTCGTTCGGGCTGCTCTGCATCATCTTCGGTGCCGGGCAATGGATCAACGGCGCCGACTGGGCCAAGTGGGTGATGTTCTTCGGCTTCCTGTGGCTGTTCTTCGTGCTGTTCCAGTGGTTCAGCCAGGCCATCGGCGAGAGCGAAGGCGGGATGTACGGCCACAAGGTCGAACTGTCGTTCCGCTGGAGCATGAGCTGGTTCATCTTCTCCGAAGTGATGTTCTTCGGCGCCTTCTTCACCGCGTTGTGGTGGATGCGCGCGCACTCGGTGCCCGCGCTGGGCGGCCTCGAGAACGCGCTGCTGTGGCCTGATTTCAAGGCCGTGTGGCCGACGGCGGCGGCAGGCGCCACCGCATCGCCGGCCGGCATCATCGAGCCTTTCGAAACGATGACGCCGTTCTGGCTGCCGACCATCAACACCGCGCTGCTGCTGACGTCGGGCGTCACGCTGACCATCGCCCACCACCTGCTGCGCGACAACAAGCGCGGCCCCACCATCCTGTGGATGTGGATCACTGTGCTGCTCGGCGCGACGTTCGTCGGTGTCCAGGCCTACGAGTATTACCATGCCTACACGGGCATGAACCTGAAGCTCACCTCCGGCGCGTATGGCTCGACGTTCTTCATGCTGACCGGCTTCCACGGTTTCCACGTGCTGGTCGGCATGCTGATGCTGCTGTTCATCACCCTGCGCCTCATGAAGGGCCACTTCACCGCGGACAAGCACTTCGGTTTCGAAGGTGCTGCCTGGTACTGGCACTTCGTGGACGTGGTCTGGCTGGGCCTGTACACCCTGGTTTACTGGCTGTGACCTGCGGCACCACCGCCCCCACAAAAAGCGCCGCAAGGCGCTTTTTGTTTTGTGTTCCGGCCGGCTACTTGCCCACCGGAATTCCGGTCGGCTGGATGTAGCCGAACTTCCAGGCCAGCAGGATGCAGACGAACAGCAGGATGGAAAAGCCGACGCGAAACGCCAGCGCGCGGGCCATGTTGCTGGTCTTGGGCTTGCCGTCCCGGCCGTCGCGCATCATGAAGAACAGGGCCGAACCCAGGCTGCCGATGATGGCAATGAATGCGAGCAGCACGAGGTATTTCATGCCGGAGATTATCCCGTGAGTGCGCGCGGCACCAAGCGCTGGTGGATAGCCACCTTGGCCGCGCTGGCGGGCATCGCCGCCACGCTGGCCCTGGGCGCGTGGCAGTTCGGCCGCGCGCATGACAAGCTGGCGCTGCAGGCCGCGATCGAGCAGCGAAAGGCCATGGCGCCGATCGCGCAGGAGTCGCTGCCGGCCACCGGCCCGTCGGGCGAGCTGCTCCACCGCCCGGTCGTTCTGCGCGGGACGTGGGTGGCAAAGCACACGGTGTTCCTCGACAACCGCCAGATGCAGGGCAAGCCCGGCTTCTACGTGGCGACGCCGCTCAAGCTCGAAGGCAGCGACCGCGCCGTCCTGGTCGAACGGGGCTGGGTCCAACGCAATTTCATCGATCGCGAGAAGCTGCCGGCCATCGAAACACCCGACGGGCCGGTTGAGCTGCACGGGCGCTTGGCCCCGCCTCCCGCCAAGCTATATGAGTTCGCCGGCGCAGGCCGGGGCCCCATCCGGCAGAATCTCGACTTGGCCCAATTCCGGGCCGAGACGGGCTTGGCTTTGCTGGACCTGGCCGTGCAGCAGACGAGCGCTCCTTCCGAGGGCTTGCTGCGCGACTGGCCGCGGGCCGCCAGCGGCGTCGAGAAACATTACGGGTACGCCTTCCAGTGGTGGGCCTTGAGCGCCCTCATCGCAATCCTTTATGCCTGGTTCCAATTCATCGCCCCGCGCCGGCGGGCATCACGTGGCTGACGAGCCGCTGGGCCTGACCGTGCATTCGCTGCCGGTGCCTCAGGAGGCGCTGGCAGGCGACGCGCAGCGCACTGTGCGCGGTCGCGTGCGCATGTTCGCCGTGCTGCTGGTCTGCGCGGCGCCGGTGATCGCGTCTTACTTCACCTACTACGTCATCCGTCCCGAAGGCCGGCGCAATCACGGCGAGCTGGTCGAGCCGCAGCGGCCCGTGCCGCAACTCGCGGCGCAGGCGCTGGACGGCAAGCCGGTGCCGCTGCCATCGCTCAAGGGCCAGTGGCTGCTGGTGAGCGTGGCCAGCGGCGACTGCGATGCCGCGTGCGAGCGCAACCTGTACGTGCAGCGCCAGTTGCGCGAGGGACTCGGCAAGGAGAAGGATCGCCTCGACCGGATTTGGCTGGTTCCCGATGCGAGGCCGATCCGCGAGGCGCTGCTACCGGCGCTGGCCCAGGCGACCGTGTTGCGGGTGAATGGCGAGCAGCTTTCGCAATGGCTGCAACCGGCGCCCGGCCACCAGTTGACGGATCATCTGTACCTGGTCGACCCGATGGGCAACTGGATGATGCGTTTCCCCGTGCCGGTTGCGCAGCCCGACGCCGCGGCCGTGCCCGGCGTTCCGCAGGGTATCGACACGGTTGCTGCCGCCAAGACCAAGCGCGACATCGAGCGGGTGCTGCGCGCTTCCGCTTCGTGGGACCGCGCCGGCAGATGACGATGAACCCGCAACCGCTCTACGATCTTTCGCCCGCGCTGCGCCTGATGTTCATGGGCGTGGTGGTGGCGCTGGGTCCGCTGGCCTGGGTGTGGCTGCGCAATGCGCAGGCCGCACCCGCGCGCCGCCTGCAAGCGCTCACGGTGCTCACGCTGTTCCTCACTTTCGACCTCGTGGTGTTCGGTGCATTCACGCGCCTCACCGATTCCGGCCTGGGCTGTCCGGACTGGCCTGGCTGCTACGGCAACGCCAGTCCCAGCGGCGCGCAGGCGGAGATCAGCCGCGCGCAGGCCGAAATGCCCACGGGCCCGGTCACCCATGGCAAGGCCTGGATCGAGATGGTCCACCGCTACCTCGCGACCGGCGTGGGTGTGCTGATCCTGACGCTCGCGGCGGCGACCTGGCTGCAGCGCAAACGCGGGGCGCCGGTGAACCCGTGGTGGCCGACGGTGACGCTGGCCTGGGTCTGCCTGCAGGGCGCTTTCGGCGCATTGACGGTCACAATGAAACTCTTCCCCGCCATCGTCACCCTGCATCTGCTCGGCGGCATGGTGCTGCTGGCCTTGCTGTGCCGGCAGACCGTGGTCTATGAACACGTGCAGCGCGGCAAGGGGCCGTCAGCCATCTCGCCGCGCGCGATTGCACTGCTGTTCGCGGCCGTGGCCCTGCTGTGGCTGCAGATCGCGCTGGGCGGTTGGGTCAGCACCAACTACGCGGTGCTGGCCTGCCGCGAGTTTCCGACCTGCCAGGGCAGCTGGTGGCCGGCGATGGATTGGCGGCACGGTTTCGAGCTGTGGCGCGAGCTCGGCAAGACGGCGGCCGGGCGGCACCTCGACTTCGCCGCGCTCACCGCGATTCACTATGCGCATCGATTGCTGGCCTATCTCGTGCTGGCCGTTCTGCTGGTGACCGCTTGGCAGCTTCACGCCGGTGGTGCATTGCGTAGGCAGGCACGCTGGATCGCCGGCCTGGCGCTGTGGCAGCTGGCGAGCGGCCTGTCCAACGTCGTCCTGGGCTGGCCGATCGTGGCCGCGCTGGCGCATACCGGCGGCGCCGCGGCACTGGTGGTGGTGTTGACCTGGTCGCTCTGCGAGAGTCGCGTGGGGTCCATGCGTGCCAGCCCTCACCCCCACCTGCACCCCGGGAAGCAAGCTTCCCGGGGACCCCGCGACCCTCTCCCAGAGGGAGAGGGAGTAACTCAATGAACCGCCTACGCCAATTCCATGCCTTGACCAAGCCGCGGGTCATCCAGCTCATCGTGTTCTGCGCGTTGATCGGCATGGTGCTTGCCGTGCCGGGCCTGCCCGCCTGGCCCCAGGTGCAGCTTGCGCTCATCGCGTGCTTCGGCATCTGGCTCGTCGCCGGCGCGGCGGCCGTCTTCAATTGCCTCGTCGAAAAAGGCATCGACGCCAAGATGCGCCGCACGGCCTGGCGTGCGACGGCCAGCGGCGAGCTGAGCGACTGGCAGACTTTGCTGTTCGCCGCGGTGCTCTGCGGCATTGGTTCGTGGGTTCTGTACCGCTGGGTGAACCCGCTCACGATGTGGCTCACCTTTGCAACGTTCGTCGGGTACGCAGTGATCTACACGGTGATCCTCAAACCGCTGACGCCGCAGAACATCGTGATTGGCGGCGCCTCGGGGGCGATGCCGCCGGTGCTGGGCTGGGCGGCGATGACGGGCGACGTGGCGCCGGAGGCGCTGATCCTGTTCCTCATCATCTTCCTGTGGACGCCGCCGCATTTCTGGGCGCTGGCGTTGTACCGCGTCGAGGACTACCGCAAGTCCGGCCTGCCGATGCTGCCGGTGACGCATGGCAACGAGTTCACGCGGTTGCAGGTCTTCCTGTACACGCTGGTGCTGTTCGCAGCCTGCCTGATGCCCTTCGCGTACGGCATGAGCTCGTGGCTGTACCTCGGCGCCGCGGTCCTGTTGAGCGCCGGGTTCTGCTGGTACGGCTTCCGGTTGTGGCGCAACTACTCCGATGCGCTGGCGCGCAAGACTTTCCGCTTTTCGCTCATTCACCTGAGCCTGCTGTTCGCCGCGTTGCTGGTGGACCACTACATCTACTGAAGGCACCATGAACCGCCGCAATGCACTTCAATCCATCGCATCCTGGGCGCTCGCAGCGGGTGGCGCGGGCCTGCTGGCCGCGTGCTCGGAGTCCAAGCCCCAATTCAAGTCGATCGACCTGACGGGGGCGGATTACGCGAAGGACTTCCAGCTCGCCGACCACAATGGCCAGCCGCGCAGCCTCAAGGATTTTCGCGGCAAACTGGTGGTGCTGTTCTTTGGCTACACGCAGTGCCCCGACGTCTGTCCGACCACGATGGCCGAGCTGGCCGAAGCGAAGAAGCTGATGGGGCCCGACGGCAACAAGGTCCAGGGCATCTTCGTCACCGTGGATCCCGAGCGCGACACCGCCGATGTGCTGAAGGGCTACATGGCCAATTTCGACCCGACGTTCCTCGCGCTGCGCGGCACGCCCGATCAGGTTGCGGTCCTGGCGAAAGACTTCAAGGTGTACTTCAAGAAGGTCGACGGCAAGACGCCCACCAGCTACACGATGGACCATTCCGCCGCCAGCTTCGTCTACGACACGCAGGGGCGGCTGCGCCTGTACACGCGCTATGGCAGCGGCGCGCAATCGCTGGCGTCGGACCTGCAGCTGCTGCTCAAGCACAGCGAAGCCTGACTCCGTGGTCCGGCATCTGCTCGGAGGCAAAGGTGAAGGTTTGCTGAGTCGCACAGGTGAAGGCTTGTTGAGTCGCACGGGTGCTCCACGGATCGCGCTGATCCCGCCCGAAGTGCTGGACGCGCTGAACGACGGGCTGGTGCCCACGGTCAACCTGAACGAATTCCTGGCGCTCGATTTGCCGCGGCTGGCACGCAACGTCGCGGGCCACATCGGTCTTGATCCCGCGCATGAGCGCATCACCGATACGCTGGCGATGCTGGGCGCATTCAAACCCGTCAAGCGCCACGAGCACGTCGCGCGCGCCCTGTACGACCTGACCGAGCCGCGCCCGGACCGCGATGACGTGGCGCAAGCCCTGGCCGACCATCCCAGCGACATCGCGCGGTGCTGGGCCACGCAGTGGATCATGTTCTCGGCGATGCCCTTGCAGGACAAGCTGCACTCGGTGGGGCGCTTCGCCGCCGATCCGCATTTCGGCGTGCGAGAGATGGCCTGGATGGCGGTGCGTGACGAGATTGCGGGCGCGGTCGACGATGCAGTCGGCCTGCTGCTTGCCTGGGCCCAGGACGCGAACCCCAATATCCGCCGCTTCGCCAGCGAGGCGACGCGCCCGCGGGGCGTGTGGTGCGCGCAAATCGAAGCGCTGAAAGCCGAACCGTGGCGCGCGTTGCCGCTGCTCGAACCCTTGAAGGCCGATCCCAGCCGCTACGTGCAGAACTCCGTCGCCAATTGGCTCAACGACGCAAGCAAGACGCAACCCGAGTGGGTCCGCGAGGTGTGCGAGCGGTGGAGCGCGGAGTCTCGTGGGGCCGAGACCGTGTACATCGTCCGCCGCGCGACCCGCAGCCTGACGTAAGGCGCGCGCGTCTTTCTACTCCGCCTTGATCCCGCGCATCGCGATGACGCCGCCGAGCAGGGCCGTGTCGGCCTTGATGCGATTGGCGAGGCCTTCAGACGAAGTGCCCGCAACCTGCCAGCCCTGCTGGAACAGTTTTTGCCGCACTTCCGGCGTGCGCGCGATCTCGCTGATCAGCTTCGACAGCTTGGCCACGATCGGCTTGGGCAGCGATGCCGGGCCCGCCGCCGCGGTCCAGATCTCCAGCTGGAAGCCACGGGTCACGCCGCCCTCGTCCAGGCTCGGGTACTCCGGCACCAGCGGGCTGCGGCCGGACGAAGTCACGCCCACCGCCTTGAGCTTGCCCGCGCGAATCTGTGCGGCGGCCAGGCCCGGCGGCAGCAGCGACAACTGGAGCTGGCCTCCGAGCAAGCCGTTGATCACCTGCGGGTTGCCGGGGTAGGGCACGTGCACAGGGTCGATGTTCGTCTTGGTCTTGAGCAGTTCCATGCCGATGTGGCCCACGGTGCCGATGCCGGGCGTGCCGTAGCTCCACTTGTTGCCCGCGTTGCGCGCGGCCAGGAAGAACTCCTGCGCGTTGCTGCCCGGCGCGTTCGCGGGCGCCGTGAGGAGCAACGGTGCCGTGCCGATCAGGCTGATCGGCGCGAGGTCCTTCAGCGGGTCGAACGGCGTCGCCGGGTTGAGCAGCTTGGCGATGGTCATGTTGCCGTTGATCATCACGCCGATCGTGTGGTCATCCGTCGCCTTGGCCACGATGTCGGCCGCGATGTTGCCGCCGGCGCCGGGCCTGTTCTCCACGACGACCGGCTGGCCGAGCGCCTTGGACAGCGGCTCCGCGATCGTGCGCGCGACCAGGTCGGGCGTCGAGCCACCCGGAAACCCGACCATGATGCGCAGCGGCTTGGTCGGCCACGCGGGAGCCGTTGCCCTGGTGGATTTCTGGGCGAATGCGCCGGCGGAAATGGCGGCGAGCGCGAGTGCGAGGACGGTGCGGCGCACCGGGTGCTTCTTCATGGGTACTTCCTTGTGGTGCCCGCGAGGGCGCTGCCGCAATGCTATTAGAAATTGAGCGGCCGGATCAGCTTGCGGGCATCCGGCGGCATTGCATTCACGCCTTCGAGCAGCCACTGCAAGCTGCCTGCGGCGTCCAGGTCGCGATCGGGCAGCATTGCCACGGCGACGTGAAACTTGAGTGCCGTGCCCGGCGGCAGCGCGCCCGGCGTGCGCAGGCCGCTGGCGACCAGTTGCTGGGCCCGGCTGAGCACGTTGTCGGTGGTGGTGGGGCCTTCGAGCAGCAGGATGAATTCGTTGTCGCCGGCTCGCGCGGCCAGGTCGATGTCGGTGATGGCGCGTCGCAGAAGCGAGGCCGTGACGACCAGCGCACGGTCGGTGGTTTCGCGCCCGAACTCGGCCGTCAGGGCGTCCAAGTTCGAGATCTTCACGGCCATCAGCGCGCAGGCATGCCTCAGGCTGCGAGCGCGCACGATCGCGCTGTCCAGCCGCTGCAGCAGCGATAGGTTGTGGGCCAACCCTGTGAGCGGGTCGTTGTGCGATAGCGCGGCGGCGCGAACCTGGGCTTCGCGGCGGCGGCTGCCACGCAGGCTCAGCGCGTAGAACAGGATGGGCATCTCGATCGCCGCGCCGATCGACAGCCCATAGCGCGTGAGGCCGCTGGCGGGAATCAGGTTCAGGCCGCGCGCCACCGGGAACACGGCCATCACGAGCACCGGCAGGAAGCCCAGTGCGATGAGGCGAATGTACGGGTCTTCGCCCTTGGCCCAGACCAGCACGATGAGCAGGGCCACGACCGCCATGCCAACGATCATCAGCACCATCACCAAGGCAAACGACGTGCGTGACGCGAGGAAAGTGTCCAGGGCGACTGCGGAAAGAAGCGCGGCAATCAGGCTCCACACCGCCAGGTCGAGCGCCCTCGAATAGCGCCCCGGTTCCGTGACGGTGCGTGTGAACCACAGCGCCGCCGCGCCCGAAATGCCCGGCAGCAGGAAGGTTGCCATCTCGTTCCATTGAAGCGCGTGGTCCCACAGGTGCTGCGCGCCCACGCCGAGGTAGGCGAGCTGGCCGGCAGCCAGCGTTGCCACGTAGACAGCGTAGACCGCGAAATTGCGATCCCGGTGGCCGACCGCGTTGGCCAAGGCCACCAGGGCGACCAGGGCCGCCAGCCCGAAATAAGCGCCCAGCAGGAACTGCTCGCGCTCCCGCGAAGCCAACAAGGCCGATTGGTCGTAGAGCGCGATGGGGGTTGCGAAATCGACGCGGACATGCTCGATGCGCAGCCAGTAGCGGACCGGTTTTCCCACTTCCGGGGAAAGCTCGAAAGCAGGGAAGCGCCCCGGCAGCGGCCAGTGCGATACCGGCTGACTGTCGCCGGCCTCTTGCTGGACCCATTGGCCGTTTGCACCGCGGTAGAAGAGCTGCACGCGGTCCAGGCCGGACGAAGCCAGTTGCACGAACCAGCGATGCCCGCTGCTGTTGGTTGCGTCGAACTGCAGCCACAGCGCCTTGCCGTCGATGTTGTGGCTCGTGCCCGGTTCACGGGGAGCCCATGGCAAGGTCTCGCCGGCAGCTTCCACCTGGTCGGCGGTGCGCACGCCGACGGGGTCGACCCAGAAGCGGCTTTGCCGGTCCAAGGGGACGACGGGCTGGGCCGCCGCCAGCATGATGACGCGGGAAGGCGGCACGGTGGGTGCGGGTGCGGGTGCGGGTGCGGAAACCGGTGCGGCTGCCGAAGCGGTTGTGGCTGGACTCGCCTCTTGCGCCACGGCGCCGCCGAGGCCCACAAGCCAGACTATCCCCGCCGCCAATCCGTGAATAAATCCCCGCACCGTTCGATTGTTGCAGCAAATGCATCCCTCATCCGGTGTGCATGCCAACAACGCAAAAGGCCCGGGGTTGCCGGGCCTTTCGAGAGGAGGGTGCCTGGGTTCAGGCGTAGGCGGCCAGCGCCTTCTTCATCTTCTTCATGGCTGCCGATTCGATCTGGCGGATGCGCTCGGCGCTCACGCCGTATTCGGAAGCCAGGTCGTGCAGCGTCAGGCCGCCCGAGCCGTCGTCATTGACCTTGAGCCAGCGTTCTTCGACGATGCGGCGGCTGCGCGGATCGAGCTCTTCCAGGGCCGCCGCGATGCCGTCGCTGGCCAGCGAATCGCGCTGGCGCGACTCCATCATGGCCGTCGGTTCGTGGCTCGCATCGGCGAGGTACGCGATGGGGCCGAAGGCCTCTTCGCCATCGTCGCTGGGCGATGGGTCGAGCATCACATCGCCACCGGACATGCGCGCTTCCATCTCGATGACTTCCTCGCGCTTGACGTTCAGTTCGCGGGCCATCACCTCGATCTGAGCGTCCGTCAGGCTGTCGCGATGGGTCTGTGCATCGGCGTCGTCCTTGAAACCCTGCTTCATCGAACGCAGGTTGAAGAACAGCTTGCGCTGCGCCTTGGTCGTCGCGACCTTGACCATACGCCAATTCTTCAGGATGTACTCATGGATCTCGGCCTTGATCCAGTGCAGCGCGTAGCTCACCAGCCGAACGCCCTGGTCGGGGTCGAAGCGCTTCACGGCCTTCATCAGGCCGATGTTGCCTTCCTGGATCAGGTCGCCGTGGGGCAAGCCATAGCCGAGGTACTTTCGGGAGACGGAGACGACGAGCCGCAGGTGCGAAAGCACCAGCTTACCGGCGGCCTCCAGGTCGTTGGCGTCGCGGAATTTGCGGGCGAACTCCTGCTCTTCCTGCGGGGTGAGCATGGGAAGGCGGTTGACCGCGGAAATATAGGCATCGAGATTGCCCAGGGACGGAACGACGGCCCAGGGGTTGGCCATCGCCAACGCGGTGCCAGGGGATGCCAGTGAGGTCATGCCGGGTTCCTTTCCAGATTTCATATATGGGTAATTTTAGCACTCTCGTCCAGGGACTGCCAAATGGTAAAAGGTCACCGCTTTAAGGATACCAATCTGCCGATATCGGGAGTGTCAAACGGTATGCTCATCCTTTTCGAGCCAGTTTCCGGTAGCATCTGATATACATGTAGTAACAATCGGGGCTTCCGCTCCGGTCAGGGCAGGAGGCAGTCCATGAAGGCGATGTTCAGCCGAGTTTTCTCTAAAAAAGAGCGACCTGTTCACAGGACGCCTGGCCATTCGGCCGTGTCCTCCGAGTTAACCACGGGCGACATCGAAAACTATTACCTGAAAATTATTGTCGACTGCCTCCGGCGCATGCTGGTGCCGGTGGACTACGTCGAGGTAGGCGTCAAGCGCGCGGGCACCGGCCCGACCGGCTTGATTGCGTTCGCAGGCTACGTCCGCATCAAGAAATGGGACCCGGTGATGACGCCGGTGCTGCTGCAGAACATGCCCGTGATCGACGGGCGCATCCGCAAGGTCGTCCGCGCCTCGGTGATCCTGGAAGGAACCCATTTCGCCGGGCTCTGGTTCCAGGCCACCAGCGATACGGAAGGCGCGCCCAAGGCGTTGCTGGGCCTGCCTTGCGAGCTGATCCACCAGCCCGGCGGACCGGTCGCCGCGTAAGGGCGCTTACCAGCGCACGCCGAGCTTGATGAACAGCCGGCTGGAAGGGCCCCTCATGCAAGACTGTAAAGAATTAGACATTGTGAGCATCGCCACGACCGTGGGTTCGCTGGCGGACGCACAACGGTTGGCCCGTGAAATCATCGCGCAACGCCTGGCGGCCTGCGTGCAAGTCGAGCAGGGAGTGGCGTCGTTCTACCGCTGGAAGGGCGAGCTGTGCGAAGAGAGCGAGGTGCGGCTGGTGATCAAGACCTTGCCTGGTTGCGAGGCCGCTTTGCAGGCGCTGTTCGCCAAGCATCACCCGTATGAAGTGCCGCAATTCCTCGCGGCAAGACTGATCGCCAGCCCGGCCTACGCGCAGTGGGCGCGGGCCGAAACCGAGGTCCCGCAGGCGTAATTCAGGACACCGAAAGGCGCACAGCCTCGCCGCGCGCCCCGACATGTCCGACCACCGCCGCGCCATCGAAGCCGTGCCTGCGGAACACCGCCATCACGCTGTCTAGAGCTTCAGGCACGCACGACACCAGGAGCCCGCCGCTCGTCTGGGGATCTGACAGAAGCGCCTGGTCCGGTGCCGCAAAGCCCGCCGGCAAAGTGATGTCGGCGCCATAGCCCAGCCAGTTGCGCCCGGAAGCGCCGGTGACCATGCCTTGCGCGGCCAGCTCGCGAACGCCCGGAAGCAAAGGCACGCCTGACCATTCGATATGGACCGGCAACTGCGCGCCGCGCGCCAGCTCGAGTGCATGGCCGGCCAGGCCGAAACCCGTCACGTCCGTCAGTGCGTGGACGCCGTCAAGCGCCGCGAGCTCCGGCCCGGGCGTGTTGAGCTTCGTCGTCGTCGCGATCATGCAGGCGTAGCCGGCGGCATCCAGTGCCTCCTTCTTGAGCGCGGCCGAGAGAACCCCGACGCCCAGGGGCTTGCCCAGCACCAGCACGTCGCCGGTCCGCGCATCCGCGTTGCGCTTGACACGGCCCGGGTGTACCAGGCCCAAGGCCACCAGCCCATAGATGGGTTCCACCGAATCGATGGTGTGCCCTCCGGCAATGGGAATACCGGCCTCGCGGCAGATGGACTCGCCCCCGGCCAGGATCTTGCCGATCGTCTGCGTGGAGAGCACATTGACCGGCATGCCGACCAGCGCCAGCGCCATGATCGGCCGGCCGCCCATGGCGTAGACGTCGGAGATAGCGTTCGTGGCAGCGATGCGCCCGAAGTCGTACGGATCGTCGACGATGGGCATGAAGAAATCCGTGGTCGCGATCAGCGCCTGCTCGTCGTTGAGCTTGTAGACGGCCGCATCGTCCGCGGTCTCGATGCCGACTAACAGCTCGGGCGGCATGGGCATGCGCGCCGTGCCTTTGAGGATCTCCGACAACACGCCCGGCGCGATCTTGCAGCCGCAGCCGCCGCCGTGCGAAAGCGACGTGAGACGCGGTTCGGCGGCGGCGCTCATGACAGTAATGCGAGGGCGAACTCGCGCGCGTTGAAGGTTTCAAGGTCTTCGAGTTTCTCGCCGACGCCAATGAAGTACACGGGTATCGGCCGCTCCTGCGCGATGGCCGCCAGAACGCCGCCCTTGGCCGTACCGTCGAGCTTGGTCACGATCAGCCCCGTCAGCTGAAGCGCATCGTCGAACGAGCGAACCTGCGCCAACGCGTTCTGGCCCGTGTTGCCGTCGATCACCAGCAGCACCTCGTGGGGTGACGTGGAATCAGCCTTCTGCACCACACGCTTGATTTTCTTGAGTTCTTCCATCAGGTGCAGCTGCGTGGGCAGGCGGCCGGCCGTGTCGACCAGTACGACGTCCTTGCCGCGCGCCTTGCCGGCCGTCACCGCGTCGAAGCTCACGGCGGCCGGATCGCCGCCTTCCTGGCTCACGATCTCCACTGTGTTGCGATCGGCCCATACGGTGAGTTGCTCTCGCGCCGCCGCGCGGAACGTGTCCGCCGCCGCCAGCAGCACCGACGCGCCTTCGCCCGCCAGGTGCTTGGTGAGCTTGCCGATGGACGTGGTCTTGCCCGCGCCGTTCACGCCGGCCACCATGATCACCGTGGGCTTGTACTCGCCGATCACCAGAGCTTTCTCCAGCGGGCGCAGCAGTTGCGCCAGCGAGTCCGCGAGGATGTTCTTCACCTGCACCGGCCGCGTCGCGCCGCTCGCCTGCACGCGGCGCTTGACCTCGTCCAGCAGGTATTGCGTCGCCTTGACGCCCGTGTCCGCCATCAGCAGCGCGGACTCGAGTTCTTCGTAGAGCTGGTCGTCGATCTGCCCGCCGGTGAACACCTGCGAGATGCTGGAACCGGTCTTGCGCAGGCCCGAGCTGAGCTTTTCGAACCAGCGCTCGCGCTCCGGAGCCACCGGCGCGAGCACCGGAATTTCCATCGGCTGCACCAACGCGCTGCCGATGAGGCTGCGTTCCTCTTTGGCGGGTGCCGGCGCTGCAGTCGGTGCGGGTGTGGCCGCGGGTTTTTTCTTGAAGAAGCTGAACATTGGGGGGTTCTTAGAATCACAGGATTCTATGAAACACGTCCTTCAACTGGCCCTGTGCTGTTTTTCCCTTCTGGGATTCATCCCCGCAGCGCACGCGCAAGCCCCCGCCCCGGTAGAACAATTCAAGCTCGGCAACGGGATGTCGGTCATCATCAAGCCGGACCGCCGGGCGCCCACGGCCGTGCACATGGTGTACCTGCGTGTGGGCTCGATCGACGAGGTCGACGGCGCCAGCGGCGTGGCGCACGTGCTCGAACACATGCTGTTCAAAGGCACCAAGCAGCTCAAGCCCGGTGAGTTCTCGCAGCGGGTCGCCGCCCTGGGCGGGCGCGAGAACGCATTCACGATGCGCGATGCCACGGGCTATTACCAGCAAATTCCCGCGGGCAAGCTCGAAGACGTGATGAAGCTCGAGGCCGACCGCTTCGCCAACAACCAGTGGCCCGACGACGAGTTCAAGCGCGAGCTGGAGGTGGTGAAAGAAGAGCGGCGGATGCGTACCGAGGACCAGCCGCGGTCCCTGATGTGGGAGGCCCTGAACGCCACGATTTTCCAGGCATCGCCGTATCGACGTCCCATCGTCGGCTGGATGAGCGACCTTGATGCGATGACGCCGCAGGACGCGCGCGACTTCTACAAGCACTGGTATGTGCCCGCCAACGCGGTCGTCGTCGTGGCAGGCGACGTCGAGCCGGCTCAGGTCCGCCGGCTGGTGGAAAAATACTATGGCGCCATCGCTGCCCGGCCGGTCCCGCCTCGCAAGCCCCGCACCGAGCCCGATCAGGTGGGCGTGCGCCGGCTGGAGTTCAAGGCGCCCGCCGAACAGTCGTACGTAGCGCTCGCATTCAAGGTGCCGCAGTTCACTTCGTTCGAGCCGGGCGCCGCCAACGACGATGCGCTTGCGCTCACGGTGCTGGCAGCCGTGCTCGACGGCTACCCCAACGCCCGGCTGGACCGCGCGCTGACGCAGGGTCCGGACAGGCTCGCCGACAGCGTTGGCGCGGGCAACGGCTTTTCCGGGCGCGGCCCTCAGATCTTCACGCTAGACGGCGTGCCTGCCAAAGGCAAGACGCCCGAGCAGCTGGAAGCGGCCTTGCGCGCCGAAGTGGCCAAGGTCGCACGCGACGGCGTCAGCGAAGCCGAGCTCACGCGCGTCAAGACGCAATGGATCGCCGCCGAGGTCTACAAGCTGGATTCGGTGATGAACCAGGCCAGGGAATTGGGCGAGTACTGGGTGGAGGGCCTGCCCCTGGACTCCAGCGAGCGCCTGATCCAGCGCCTGCGCGCCATCACGGCCGAGCAGGTCAAGTCGGTCGCCGCGCGCTACTTCGGCGACGACCAGCTCACCGTCGGCATCCTGCGGCCGCAGCCGGTCGATCCCAATCGCAAACCCCGCACGCCGCCTCCGGGCTCGCGCCATTGAACGGTTTGCACACCATGACTCATTCCATGACCAGCCCCCGCCATTCCATACGCGCCCTTGCCGCCGTCCTGCTGATGATTTGCGGGCAGGCGATGGCCGCCATCCCGATCCAGCATTGGACCCAGCCCAGCGGCGCCAAGGTCTACCTGGTCGAGAGCCCGTCGATCCCGATGGTGGATTTTCAGATCGACTTCGACGCCGGCAGCCGCCGGGACCCGGCCGACAAGGCGGGCCTGGCCCGCGTGACGGCGACGATGGCTTCCAAGGGCATTACCGCCGCGCGCACGCCGGGCGCCGGGGCCTATGACGCCGCGCTCGACGAAAACCAGCTGAGCGAAGCCTGGGCCGACCTGGGTGCGGGCTTTGGCGCCAGCGCCAGCAGCGACCGCATGAGTTTTTCGCTGCGATCGCTGAACTACCCGGACTTGCTTCCCAAGGCGATCCAGCTTGCGTCGCGGCAGCTGGCCGATCCGTCGTTTCCCGACGCGGTGTGGCAGCGCGATCGCCAGCGCATGTCGGCGTCGATCCGGGAAGCGAACACGAAGCCCGCCACGATCGTCGGCCACGCCTTCGCGGCCGCCGTCTACGGCACGCACCCGTATGGCTACGAGACGACCGAGGCGACCTTGGCGCGCATCAGTGTCGACGACATGCGCCAGGCGTACCGCGGCGGCATCGAGCCTTGCCGGGCGAAGATCAGCATCGTGGGCGCTGTCACCCGCGCCCAGGCCGACGCGATGGTCACGCAGTTGCTGTCGCGGCTGCCCGACGCGACCACCGGCCGCTGCGAGCCCCTGCCGCCCGTGGCGGAGGTGGTGACACTGGCCGACCCGGTGGTTCGCGCCATCCCGTTCGCGTCGGCCCAGGCCCACGTGCTGATCGGCCAACCCGGCTACAAGCGTAGCGACCCCGACCATTTCGCGCTGGTGGTCGGCAACTACACCCTCGGCGGCGGTGGATTCGTCTCGCGGCTGACGGAGGAAGTGCGCGAAAAGCGCGGGCTGAGCTACAGCGTCTACAGCTATTTTTCTCCGGGCCTGCACGCCGGTGCCTTCACCGTGGGGCTCCAGACCCGCCCAGACCAGACCGCACAGGCGATACAGGTTTCTCGCGACGTGTTGGCGCGGTTCGTCGCCGAAGGGCCGACTCCGGCGGAGCTCAAGGCCGCCAAGGACAACCTGATCGGCGGATTCCCTCTCCTCATCGACAGCAACCGCAAGCTCCTGGACAACGTCGCCAACATCGCCTGGAACAATCTGCCGCTGGACTACCTGGACACCTGGACGCGCCAGGTGGAGCGCATCACGGCGGCCGACGTCAAGGCCGCCTTCGCGCGCAAGCTTCAGCCGCAGCGCATGGTCACCGTGACCGTCGGCGCTGCAGCCGCGCCCCAACAGTAATCGTCTGTTACGTTTGCTACCCTGTCAAGGTTGACAGGGGTTGGCAACACAGGTCTTTTTTCTGCCTCCAGAATGGCTTCATCGCTGTCACACGATGCCAGAAGCGCCAGGGAGGCGTAGAAAAAGAGGGGCAAGCCGGTCGCGCGGCCGCGGTTCAAAAGACCGCGCCGCGTCGATCCGGGCATATCGGCAAACATCCTTGCGGGTGCCTCTTCTATGATCGGCGGGCCATGAATCGACGCCCCCCGCCTGCCAAAAAAGTCCCCACCCGCCGCCCCACACAGGTTCCACGCGAAGTGCGGATCATCGGCGGCCAATGGAAACGCACCAAACTGCCGGTGGCGGACAAGCCCGGGCTGCGGCCCACGCCCGACCGCGTGCGTGAAACCCTTTTCAACTGGCTGGGGCAAGACCTCACCGGCTGGCGCTGTGTCGATGCATTTGCCGGCACCGGCGCGCTGGGGCTGGAGGCCGCCTCGCGCGGCGCGGCCGATGTGCTCGTGGTGGAGCAGGACGCACAGCTCGTCGACCAATTGCGCGCAATTCAGGCCAAGCTCGGCGCCGCGGCCGTCAAGGTGGAGCGGGGGAACGGGCTTTCCGTGCTGGGCCGGCTCGCGCCGGGCTCGACCGAGCTCATCTTCCTGGACCCGCCGTTCGACGCCGGCCTCTACGAAAAGGCGCTCGCCGCTGCGGCACAGGCACTCTCGGCCGAGGGGCTGATCTATCTCGAGGCGCCCGTTGCGTGGGACGATGCCGCGCTGGCGCCCTATGGCTTGGCAGCGGTGCGCCACCTGAAGGCTGGAGCCGTGCACGCGCACCTGCTGCGCCGGGCTGCATAATGCACCGCAGCAAATGGCGAAAAGCCGACCGTTGAGGAGACAACATGGCGCAGAGCGTGATTGCCGTCTATCCCGGCACCTTCGACCCGATGACCCTGGGACATGAAGACGTGGTGCGGCGCGCCACCCAGCTGTTCGACAAGGTGATCGTCGCCGTTGCGGCGGGCCACCACAAGAAGGCCATGTTTTCGCTGCAGGAACGCATCGACATGGCCAAGATCGTGACCGCGGGCTACCCGCAAGTCACGGTGGAAAGTTTTTCGGGCCTGCTGCGCGACTTCGTCGTGGCGCGCGGTGGCAAGGCCATGGTGCGCGGCCTGCGCGCGGTGACCGACTTCGACTACGAGTTTCAGCTGGCCGGCATGAACCGCAGCCTGATGCCCAACGTGGAAACGGTCTTCCTCACGCCCAGCGACAAATACCAGTTCATCAGCAGCACCTTCGTTCGCGAGATCGCCGTGCTGGGCGGCGAAATCGAAAAATTCGTTTCGCCGAAGGTGCAGGAGCGGCTCATGGAAAAGGTCCGGAACCTGGCCCAGGATTAGTTTCTGTCATTGCGGGCTTGACCGGCAAACCATGTCCCGGTTCCTGCGACCCTCCACGCAGGCTTAAGTCTTTAACGACTTTAACGACAAGCTTTCCAGCCACGCCACGAGCTCGGCGTTCACGACATCCGGCCTTTCCATCGTCAGCATGTGGCCGCAGCGCGGCACCCATTTCAACTGCGCACCGGGAACCAGCGCCGCGATCTCCAGTGAGCATTCCGGCGGTGCCAACTGGTCGCTGTCGCCGCACATCACCAGCGTCGGGCAACGCACTGCCGCAAGGTGCGTCCGCGCATCGGGCCTGACGATCACCGCGCGGTTTTGCCGGATTAACTGGTCCGCGCCGGCGCGCAGCACGAAGTCGATGTAGGAGCGCACCAGCACGGCGTCGCGCGCCTGGTCCGGGTGGAAGGCAAAGGCGACGTTGGGTTCGATCACTTCGGCGACGCGGCCCTGCGCGAACAGCTCGATGGCCCCTTCGCGCAGCTTGCGCATGTCGGGCGTTTCGGGCCGTGCGGATGTGCCCAGCAGTGCGAGGCCGGTGATTCGCTGCGGCGCCTGGCGCGCGGCTTCCATCGCGATCATCCCGCCCATGGAAGCGCCGCAAAGAACCAGCGGACCTTCGTGAGTCACCAAAAGGGCCGCGGCCATTGCCTCGATGGTTTCGTGAGGCTGGGCGTGCACATCTGCGACGATCGGCGCCCACGGGGCCAACGCGGGAACCTGCGCCTCCCACATGGTTTCATCGGCGGCCAGGCCTGGGAGCAGGATCAAGCGGGTCATCTGTTCGCGCGCTGCGCACGTGCCACCGCGTCTCGATGCACACGGACGAACAGGTCGCGCTGGGCGTGGCTGCCGCCGATCTCGGCCAGCCTCGGCAGGGCTTGGCCCAGCTCGTCGGCTGCACGCTGATAGTCACCTCGCGCATGCGCGAGCAGCCCCCGGCTGGCCGGCACGCAAACCTGCTGCCATGCCGGCGTGGCGTGGTCGGGCGCGTTGGCCGCGTGCGCCTCAATGTTGCGCATCAGTGTGTCGGCCTCCGGCCGTTTTGCACGAGCAAGGCCATAGAGGTACTGCATGTCGAGGAAGGGCAGCGCATGATCGTCCAGGCGCCCGGCGAGATAGCCGGCAACATCCTGCCAACGATCGCCCACGTCGGCGCCCGCCAGTTCCAGGCGGGCGAGCAGCGACACGGCGTTGATCTGGTCCTGCGAGTAGTCCTTGGCCACGCCCCACACCTGCTGGTCGTACAGCGCCAGCACTTCATCGTGGCGTTCCAGTTCGAGCGCGAAGAGCGCCTGGTGCCACCAGTTGTGCGTGACCATGAAGGAGTTGAGGCCGGTCCAGGTCTCGCTCACATCCTGCATGAACGCATGGCCTTCATCGATGCGGCCTTGGGTGAGCATCACGTGCGCCAATGCGTGATGGGCCCACGGTTCCTTGCGCCGCATCGAGATGGCTCGGCGCGCGGCCACCTCCGCCTCGTCCAGTTGATGGCACTGCTCATGCGCGAACGCCAGCATGCCGTGCAGGTAGGGGACGTCGCCCGAAGCGGGCGCCGCAGCGCTGGCCATGCGCAGCATGCCCGGCGAATCACCCACATTGAAGAGGTGGTAGTGGCCGAGCTTGAGCGATGCCAGGTCGCGAGGGAACTCGCGAGCCTGCTCGTCGTGCAGGGCGATTGCGCGCGGGATGTCGCCTTCGACCCAGGCCTTCACCGCATGAATGAAGCGGCGCTCGCGCGGCGTGCAGCGGGACTCGCCCGCCAGCGCACGATCCAGGAACGGCTTTGCGTTGGCCGACGCATCCCGCGACTCCGCAAACATGTGGACCGCGGCCGAGCAGGCCTGGACGATGGGGCTGGGGTCGCGTTCAGCCGCGGCCAGGATGTTCACCGCCCGCGCTTCGCTCGCGATGAATCCTTCGACGAAGTCGTTGAGCGCCGCGAGGCTGCTCTCATCCTCCAGCGTCGCGGCATTGCCCAGGCTGTCAGTCCACATGGTGCAGCGCTTCGGACGGCGGCTGCGGCCAGGGCCGTTGCGGATCGCGGATGATCTCGAACGCGCGCGAGACTTGCAGCACGCCCAGGTCGTCGAAGCGCTGGCCGGCGATCTGCAAGCCGATCGGCAACCCGGTCGACGTGTAGCCGCAGTTGATCGACGCCGCCGGCTGCTCCGACATGTTGAACGGAACCGTAAAGCCGATGTGCTCCAAAGGCCGCAGCGGATCGTTGGTCGGCGATGGCAATTCGGCCGCGAACGCGGGCATCGGTGAAGTGGGCGAGATCACGTAGTCGAATGCGCGGCAGGCATTCACCGTCGCCACGCGCGTCGCATGGAACTGGCTGGTCGCCTTGTACAGCGCTTCGCCATCCATCCCCGCGGCGCTGTCGGCCCACTGCTGGATGTAGGGGAGCACCTTGGCCTTGTTCAGCGTTGTCAGGCTCTTCATGTCCACGTGCGAGCGCATGCGCCAGAAGTGGTCCATGCCATCGAGCATGGTCTGTGTCATGAAAGGCTTCATCGGCGCGACCACGGCGCCCGCCCGTTCGAAGAGTCGAGCGGCGTGCTCGATCGCCGCGCGCACCTCGGGCTCCACCGCCAGGCCGCAACCGGCTTCCAGCAGCAGGCCGATGCGCAGGCCCCTGAGCTTTTCAACGCCCGCGTCGAAACGGTCCCAGGCAATCTCCTGGTGCGGCAGGCTCATGCTGTCGCGCGGATCCGGCAGCGACAGCACCTGCATGAACCAGGCCGCGTCCGCAACGCTGCGCGTCATGGGGCCGGCTGCGCGGCCGGTATACGGCGGATCAATCGGGATGCGGCCCAAGCTGGGCTTGAGGGTGTAGATGCCGCACCACCCCGCCGGCAGGCGAAGCGAGCCGCCGATGTCCGTGCCGATGTGCAGCGGCCCATAGCCCGCAGCCGCTGCCGCGCCGGCGCCGGCACTCGACCCGCCGGGCGTGCGCGACAGGTCCCAGGGGTTGCGCGCCAGCTTGTGGAAGCTGGACAAGCCCGACGAGAGCATCCCGTAGTCGGGCATCGTGGTCTTGGCGACGACGACGCCGCCGGCTTCGCGCACGCGAGCCGCGGGTGGTGCATCCGCGGCAGCGGGCACCAGATCGGCGGCGGCAGTCCCCAGCGGGGTCGGGTCGCCGTGCGTGGCGATGTTGTCCTTGATCGTGACGGGCACGCCGTCCAATGGCCCCATCGGCTCACCGCGATTCCAGCGTGCTTCGCTGGCGCGCGCCTGCTCGAGCGCGAGCTCGGGCCGCAACAGGTAGAGCGCGTGAACATGGTGTTCCCAGCGCTCGATGTGGCCGAGTA
Source organism: Ramlibacter sp. WS9 (assembly GCF_003797765.1). Taxonomy (GTDB): domain Bacteria; phylum Pseudomonadota; class Gammaproteobacteria; order Burkholderiales; family Burkholderiaceae_C; genus Ramlibacter. Next base: position 413,324 of record NZ_RKMB01000001.1, read on the forward strand.
CCGATTGCGTCACTTCCACCGGCGAGAGGTCGCGCCGGCGGTACGCGTCGATCAGGGTAGGGGCCGAAAGCTCATGCAATGCACCGTGGTACTGCTCAGACATGCACGCAACCCATCATCCCCACGAAAGCAAGGAAAGGTCGTTGCAGAAGATCGGCATGTCCTTCCACAGGCCCTTCACTTCCTTCTTGGCGATGGTGGGGAACTGCGGCTGGAACAGGAAGCCGTTGGCGGCGTCGGCAGCCAGCAGCTTCTGCGCGTCGCCCAGCAGCTTGGCGCGGTCCTTGGCGTTGCCCGTGGCCTTGATCTTGTCGAACAGGTCGTTGAAGGCCTTGGACTGGTAGCCCCAGTAGTAGCCGGGCTTGGCGTAGTTGCCCAGGTCGAACGGCTCCACGTGCGAAATGATCGTCAGGTCGTAGTTGTTGGGGCCGCCGTAGGTGTTGGACAGCCACTGCGCCCACTCGACGTTCTGCGTCTTCACCGTGATGCCGATCTTGGCGAGCTGCGACACAATGACCTCACCGCCTTGGCGCGAATAGGGCGGCGGCGGCAGCGTCATCGTGAGCTCGAGCGGGGTCTTCACTCCGGCCTCGGCCAGCAACTGCTTGGCCTTTTCGACGTTGTAGGGATTGACGCCCGTGGTGTCGACAAAGCCTTCAGCGCCCGGCACGTAGTGGCTGCCGATAGGCGTGCCGAAGCCGTCCGCGGCGCCGTCGATCACGGCCTTGCGGTCGATGGCCGAGAGGATCGCGCGGCGCACCCGCGGATCGTCCAGCGGCTTCTTCTTGCTGTTGATGGCCAGGATGGTCTTGGCACGGGAGCCGCCCAGGATCACCTGGAACTGCGGGTTGTTCTTGAACTGCGGAACGATCCGCGTCGCAGCGCGCGGGAACGCATCCACGTCACCCGACAGCAGCGCCGCAGCTTGCGCGGCAGGGTCCGAAATGAACCGGAAGGTGACCTTGTTCAGCTTGGCCTGGCCGGGGTTGCGAAAGCCCTCCCATTTGGTCAGCACCACCGATGATCCCTTGGCCCAGCTTTCCAGCTTGTAGGGGCCGGTGCCCACGGGCTTGGTGGCGTTGGTGTCGGCACTCTTGGGGTCCACGATCACGGCCGTGGCCTGGCCCAGGATGAACGGCAGGTCGGGGTCGATTTCCTTGTTCAGCAGCACCACGGTGTAGTCGTCGATCACCTGCACGCCCAGGTTGGCGAAGGTGCGCTTGTCCTTGTTGGTGCTCTTCTCGCCGCCGGCGCGGTCGAACGAGAACTTGACGTTCTGGGCCGTGAACGGCTCGCCGTTCTGGAACTTCACGCCCTTTCGCAGCTTGAAGGTGTAGGTCTTGAGGTCGGGCGAAACCTCCCAGCTTTCGGCCAATAGCGGGGTCACCTTGCCGTCGGAGTTGATCTTGGTGAGCGTCTCCAGCACGTTGTACTGCACGATCTCGGCGATGGCCGCGGCCGCGCCCGCCGTCGGGTCCAGTCCCGGCGGCTCTAGCGCCATGCCCAGCACGATCGCGTTCTTCTTGCCCTGCGCCAATGCGCTTTGCGAAACCGCCAGCGGCACGGCGGCCCAGGCGGCCACGGTGGCCGATTGCGTGAGGAGGGTGCGACGTTTCATGATTCTTGACTCCAGAGAGGGACCACAACGAAAGTTCGACGTCCCTTCTTCGGGGGCGCGCTTGCCATCATCCCCGAGATTGGCCGGACGTGGCAAGAGGGGATTGCTGGGGCGGTGCCGCGCGCGTGCGGCGTGCCGGTTCGGCCTTCGGCACCGCTTCCAGCAGGGCCTGCGTGTAGGGATGCTCGGCCGCATGAAAGAGACGCTCGGGCGGCCCCTGTTCGACAATGCGGCCCTGCCACAGCACCGCGACGTCGTCGCAGAGGTGGTGCACCACCGCGAGGTCGTGGCTGATCAGCATGTAGGTGATGCCGAATTCGGTCTGCAGGTCCTGCATCAAATTCAACACCTGCGCCTGCACGGAAACGTCCAGGGCGCTCACCGGTTCGTCCGCCACGATCAACCGCGGGCGCGTGATCAGCGCGCGCGCGATGGCGATGCGCTGGCGCTGGCCGCCGGAAAATTCATGCGGATACTTGCCCAGGTCGTTGGCGCGCAGGCCGACGGAGGCCAGCGTGTCGATGGCCCGCTCATGCCGTTCGTCGCGGCTGGTGTCGCCTTGCGCGGCCAGAGGCTCGGTCACGATGCGCTCGATGGTCTGGCGCGGATCGAGCGAGCCGTACGGGTCCTGGAACACCATCTGGATGTCCCGCCGGGCTTCACGCAGTTCTTCGCGGGGCAGTGCATGCAGGTCGCGGCCCAGCAGCTGGACCGTTCCCGACGTCGGCGTATCCAGCGCCATCACCAGCCGCGCCAGCGTCGACTTGCCCGAGCCCGACTCGCCGACGATGCCCAGGCTGCGCCCCGCCTCGATGCTGAAGCTCACGCCGTTGAGCGCGTGCACTTTGGGCGGCGGCCCGAACAGCTTCTCGCGCGGCATCGTGTACTCGCGCACCAGGTTCTCGACTCGAAGCAGCGGGGCTTCCGTCATGCAGCGGCCCCCTCGCGCTTCGCCGCCTCGACGGCCTCGAGGCGGATACAGCGTGCGCGGTGATCCGGAGCCACCTCGATCGGCGGAGGCGCGGTGTCGTGGCACGCTGCAATGGTGAATTTGCAGCGGCCCGCGAACGGGCAGCCGGCAGGCAGGTCCACCAGCTCGGGCACGGTGCCGGCGATCGTTGCCAGCCGCTGGCCCTTCTGCGAGCGCAGCCCGGGCCGCGCGGCGAACAGGCCCAGCGTGTAGGGATGCATACGATTTTCGAAGACCGATTCGGTGGGCCCGTTTTCCACCACGCTGCCCCCGTACATCACCAGCATGCGATGCACGTTCTGCGCGATCACGCCGAGATCGTGGGAAATCAGCATCAACGCCATGCCGCGCTCTTCCACCAGGTCGGCGATCAGGTCCAGGATCTGGCGCTGGATCGTCACGTCGAGCGCCGTGGTGGGCTCGTCGGCGATCAGCAGGTCGGGTCCGCAGGCCAGCGCCATCGCGATCGTGATGCGCTGGCGCTGCCCGCCCGAGAACTGGTGCGGGTAGGCGTCGATGCGGCGTGCCGCGTCGGGAATGCCCACGCGGTCCAGCAGCGCGATCGCTTCCTTGCGCGCGGCATCCGCCGACAGGCCGCGGTGCAGGCGCAGCGGCTCGCCCACCTGGCGGCCGATGCTGTGCACCGGATTCAGCGCGGTCATCGGCTCCTGGAAGATCATGCCGATGCGGTTACCGCGGATGCGGCACATCTGCGCGTCCGTTTGCGTGGTGAGCTCCTGCCCGTCGAAGCGGATGCTGCCCGTCACCTCGGCGTTCTCGGGCAAAAGGCCCATCAGCGCCATCACGGTGATCGACTTGCCGCAGCCCGATTCACCCACCAGCCCCAGCGTTTCGCCACGCTCCAGTGAGAAGCTCACGTCGCGCACTGCATAAGCCGGGCCGCGGTGCGTTTGCAGCTTGACGTGGAGGTGTTCGACTTCGAGCAGTGCCATCAAGACTCCCGACGGGCCGCCCCTAGGGAGGCTTGCGCCCCCTCGGGGGGCAGCGAACGAATGTGAGCGTGGGGGCCCATTTATCGTTTCCTTGCCAAGCGCGGATCGAACAGGTCGCGCAGGCCGTCACCGAGCAGGTTGAGACCGAGCACCGCGAGCGCGATGGCCACGCCGGGCCACACCGCCAGCAGCGGCGCCTGGAACAGCATGGATTGCGCTTCGCTCAGCATGCGTCCCCACGACGGCTGCGGCGGCTGCGTACCCAGGCCCAGATACGACAAGGCCGCTTCCGCCAGGATGGCGATGGCAAAGCGGATCGTCGCCTGCACGATCAGCACCGACAGGATGTTGGGCAGCACGTGTTCCATCGTGATGCTGAACGAGCCCTTGCCGCAGGCGCGCGCCGCCAGGACGAATTCGCGCGACCACACGGCGTTCGCGGACGCGCGCGTGATGCGCGCAAAGGTCGGGATGTTGTAGATGCCGATGGCGATGATGGCGTTGACCATGCCGGCGCCGAACACGGCCGTGAGCATGATGGCCGAGAGGATCGTCGGAAATGCGAAGCCGAAGTCGGCCAGCCGCATGATGATTTCTTCAACCCACCCGCGGCGCGCGGCGGCGAGCAGCCCGAATGCGGTGCCGATGATGAGGCCGATGCTCACCGCAATCACGCCGACGACGATGGAAGCGCGTGCACCCACTAACAAGAGCGAGACGACATCGCGGCCGTACGGGTCCGTGCCCAGCCAGTGACCGGGGCCGGGCGGCAGCAGCTTGTTGCCCATCACCACTTCGTAAGGCGAGTGCGGCGTCCACACCAGCGACAACAGTGCCGCCAGCACCAGCAGCAGGCTGAGCACGGCGCCGACGACGAAGCTGCGATGGCCAAACGCGCGCTTCCAGAAACCCGGGGCATGGATCACTGGTGGGTTCGCGACGGGCACGTCGTTGGCGCTCATATGTCGCTCGCCTTCACCCGCGGGTCGATCACGGCGTACAGCATGTCGACCACGAAATTGACGATCACCACCATGGCGGCCAGCAGCATCACGCAGTTGCGCACCACGATCAGGTCTCGGTTGGAGATCGACTGAAAAATCAGGCGACCGAGGCCCGGCAGGTAGAACACGTTCTCGACCACGATGGTTCCCGCCAGCAGCTCGGCGAACTGCAGGCCCATGATGGTGATGACGGGGATCAGCGCGTTGCGCAGCACATGGCCCCACATCGCGCCGCGCTTGGACACGCCCTTCGCGCGCGCGGTGCGCACGAAGTCTTCGCGCAACACTTCCAGCACGGCCGAGCGCGTGATGCGCGCAAGGATCGCCGACTGCACCACGGCCAGCGAGACCGCCGGCAGGATGAGCGCCTTGACGCCTTGCAGGATGCCTTCGTCCCAGCCCGAAAACCCGCCGGCGGAGAACCACTTCAGGTGCACCGAAAACAGCAGGATCAACAGGATGGCGAACCAGAAGTTGGGAATGGCGATGCCCACTTGCGACAGGCCCATCACGCCCACGTCGCCGAGCTTGTTGTGGCGCGCCGCCGCGTAGATGCCGGCGGCCAGCGCCAGCACGGCTGTGATGCTCATCGCCATCAAGGCCAGCGGCACGGTAAGGGCCAGCCTTTCGAGAACCAGTTCCGAGACGGGCGTACTGTAGGCGTAACTCACGCCCAGGTCGCCGGTCAGCATGCCGCTCACCCAATGCCAGTAGCGCTCGAGGGGCGGCCGATCGATGCCGAGCTTGGCGGCCAATGCGTGGACTGCTTCTGGCGAGGCATCGGGGCCCATGAGGATCTGGGCCGCGTTTCCGGGCAGGATTTCCAGCACCAGGAACACGACCACCGATGCACCTACCAGCGTCGCAATCAGGGTGATCAGGCGCTTGAACAGGAAAAGGCTCATGAAGCCGCCGATAATGCCAGAACTATGCCAAGCAATCGTGCAGAGGTTCCAGCATGGCGTTGATGATCACCGACGAGTGCATCAATTGCGATGTGTGCGAACCCGAATGTCCCAACCAGGCGATCTACCTGGGGCCGGAGATCTACGAGATCGACCCGGCGCGGTGCACCGAGTGCGTGGGCCACTTCGACGAGCCGCAATGCGTGCAGGTGTGCCCGGTGTCGTGCATCCCGCTGCATCCGCAGCACATCGAGGACAAGGAGACGCTGTGGCAGAAGTACCAGCGTCTCACGGCGCAGGCCAAGCAGGAAAGCGGGACCTGACGGCCGTCATTGGTCCTTCTTCGCCTTCTTCTTGACGGGCTCCTCGCCCGGCTTCTTCGGCGCGACAGCGGTGAAGTGTTCGTCCTTCTTCGATTTTGATTTCTTCGTTTTGCGCTCGGACTTCTTGGTGTCTTTCTGCGCTGATGCCGGCTTGTCCGCCGGCATGCCCACCGGCACGGGCTTGGCCTCTTCCTTGACGCGCGCCTTCTCCATCGCGTCCGCCGCCTTGGAGTCGCGTTTGGTGGCTTCGTCGGTTTGGGATTTCTGGGCGGCGCTGCGCGAGTCGCTCGCGGCTACCAGCTTTCCGTCCGCGCAGGGTTGCTGGCTGTACGTGTTGCCGCAACGGTAGACGTTTTGCGTTCCTTGCGCCGCCGCGGGCGCCACCCAGGCCAGGGCAGTGCAAACCAGGGCGACAGTCATGTAGTTGTTCATCTTTGCCTCCTCCTTGTGTCAAACGCTCAGACGCCTTCGGGCCGCGGTGGCTTGGGCCGGGGCGGCTTGCTGGTGTGCACCAGCAGCGTGGCCTTTTCCATTTCGCCGGCCAGCATCGCGGGCACGGCCTTGAGCGTGCGGTCCATGCATTCCTCGATGGCGGCGCGCTGTTCCGGCGCCGGCTTCTTCAGCACCCAGTTGACCACCTCGGCCTTGACGCCGGGATGCCCGATGCCCAGACGCAGCCGCCAGTAGTCACCGGTGCCCAGTTGGGCGTGGATGTCGCGCAGCCCGTTGTGGCCGGCATGGCTGCCGCCGAACTTGAGCTTGGCCTGGCCGGGCACAACGTCCAGCTCGTCGTGGATCACCAGAATCTCTTCCGGCGCTATCTTGTAGAAGCGGGCGAGTGCCGCGACGGACTTGCCCGAAAGGTTCATGAACGTCTGCGGCTCGAGCAGCCACACGGTCTGGCCGTGCAACGCGGCGCGCGCGACGAGGCCGTGGTAGCCGCGGTCACTGACGAGGTTGACCTTGAGGTCGCGCGCCAGCGCGTCCACCCACCAGAAACCCACGTTGTGCCGGGTTGCTTCGTACTCGGTGCCGGGGTTGCCCAGGCCGACGAACAGTTTGATCATGGGTGGGGATTATCGCGGCGTCTCGCCAAAGCAAACGGCCCACCGAGGTGGGCCGCGAGATGGGTCGTTCAGGTTGCCGTTGCGAAGAAGTTACTTCTTCTTGGCGGGGGCGGCTGCCTTGGCGTCCTTGGCCGGGGCGGCCTTGGCGTCCTTTGCGGGAGCAGCTTTCGCGTCCTTGGCCGGAGCGGCCTTGGCGTCAGCGCCAGCAGCAGCGGCTGCATCGGCGGCGCCCGCCTCGACGGCTTCTTCGCCACCGATCTGCACCACGGACACGAGCACCGGGTTCGGCTTGCCGCGCGTCACGGCCGTCACGCCCTTGGGCAGCGTGATTTCGTTCAGGTGCAGCGACATGCCCTTCTTCATGCTCGACAGGTCGACTTCGATGAACTCGGGCAGGTCGGCCGGCAGGCAGGAGATGTCGAGTTCGGACATCACGTGGTTGACCACGCAGCTCTCGAACTTGACGGCTTGCGATTCCTCGGCCTTCACGTAGTGGAAAGGCACCTTCATGTGCAGCTTGGTCTTGGCGTCGACGCGCTGGAAGTCGATGTGCGTAACTTGCTGCTTGTACGGGTGGTACTGCACGTCACGCAGAAGGACCTTGGCTTCCTTGCCGGCCAGTTCCATGTCCAGGATGGACGAATGGAAGGTTTCCTTCTTCAGGGCGTGCCACAGCGCGTTGTGATCGAGTTCGATCAGTTGCGGTTGGCCTTCGCCACCGTAGACGATGCCCGGGGTCTTGCCCGTATTGCGGAGACGGCGGCTCGCACCCGTGCCCTGCTTTGCGCGCTCAAAAGCGACGAATTTCATAATCAAACTCCAATATAGGAATCCACCGCGACCAGTGTGATTCCGCCTTTAAAAGGCCCGCGCTGAATGCACGAGCCGCTCGATGCCTCAGAACAGGTTCTCTTAAAAGAGATTTTCCTGGTCGGAGAACAAACTCATCACCGACTCTCCCTTGGCGATGCGCTGGATCGTCTCGGCGATCAGCGGGGCCACGGAGAGCTGGCGGATTTTCTTGCAGGTATGAGCGGCGTCGGACAGCGGAATGGTGTTGGTCACCACCACTTCGTCCAGGGCCGAGCCCTTGGCGATGCGCTCGATCGCCGGCCCCGAGAAGATCGGGTGCGTGCAATAGGCGTAAACCTTCTTTGCGCCGCGCTCCTTGAGCACCTCGGCAGCCTTCACCAGCGTGCCGGCGGTGTCGATCATGTCGTCCATGATCACGCAGTTGCGGCCGTCGATCTCGCCGATCACGTGCATCACTTCGCTCACGTTGGCGCGCGGGCGGCGCTTGTCGATGATCGCGAGGTCAGTGTCGAGCTGCTTGGCCAGGGCGCGGGCCCGGACCACGCCGCCGACGTCGGGCGACACGACGATCAGGTCTTCGTAATTCTTCTGGCGCAGGTCGGCCAGCAGCACCGGCGACGCGTAGATGTTGTCGACGGGGATATCGAAAAAGCCCTGGATCTGGTCGGCGTGCAAGTCCATCGTGAGAACGCGCGACACGCCCACCGTTTCCAGCAGGTTGGCCACGACCTTGGCCGAGATCGGCACGCGCGACGAACGCGGGCGGCGGTCCTGGCGGGCATAGCCGAAGTAGGGGATGACGGCGCTGATCCGCTCGGCCGAGGCGCGCTTGAGCGCATCGACCATGATCAGCAGTTCCATCAGGTTTTCGTTCGTCGGTGCGCAGGTGGACTGGACGACGAAGACGTCTCGTGCGCGAACGTTGGTGTTGATCTCGACGGTGACTTCACCGTCGGAGAAGCGGCTCACGCTGGCGGCGCCGAGCGAAATGCCCAGATGCCCCGCAATCTCCGCAGCCAGGGCGGGATTGGCGTTGCCCGTGAACACCATGAAATCGGGATGTGGAACAACCTGCATTGCAGAACCCAGCGCTTAGTAACCTGTCTTTGCCTTGACGCCCGGCACCGCGGCGGCTGCCGCGTGCCTCACATTTTGGCAGGGGAGGAAGGATTCGAACCTTCGAATGCCGGAATCAAAATCCGGTGCCTTAACCAACTTGGCGACTCCCCTACACGGGTTGACGGCTGAAATCAGCCGCCCACCGATGAATCGTCGCTGGGTGCCCACCCTAACAGAGGATGAGCCTCCAAATTACTGCATATCCGCACTTGCCAACCTGTTGGCGCCTTGATCAAGGTCCGCTCATGAGCGATTTTCGCGAAAACCGCACTGCCCGAGCCCGTCATCCGCCCCTGCAACCCCTGCGATTCCAGCCATTCGAGGGCCTGGGTGACGCCGGGACAGAGACTTTGCGCAACGGCTTGCAAATCATTGTGGCCAAAGCCCCAAGGGTTTGCAGCAAAGCCTGAAATTATAGCAGGCTCACTGTCTCGCTTCAGCAGTGGGTCGGCAAAGATTGCCGCGGTGGCCAGGCCTTCGGCCGGTTTGACCACCAGGAAACGGGCGCGCGGCAGCGCCAGAGGCTGCAATTCTTCGCCGATTCCCTCGGCCCAGGCATTGCGGCCACCCAGGAAAAACGGCACGTCGGCGCCCAGTTGCAGGCCGATTTTTGCAAGTGCCCGCACCGGCAGGCCCAAGCCCCACAACCGGTTGAGCGCCAGAAGACAGCTGGCGGCGTCCGAAGAGCCGCCCCCCATCCCGGCTTGCTCGGGAACGCGCTTCTCGATGGAGATGTGGGCGCCGTGAGCACAGCCCGAGGCGGCTTGCAGGAGCCGTGCGGCCCGTAGTACCAGATCATCGGCCGGTAGCGGGCGCGTGACGTCTTCGCGGCTCAGCGCGCCGCCGGGCCGCAGCTCGAAATGCAAGGTGTCGTGCCAGTCGATAAGCATGAAAGCCGACTGCAGCAGGTGCATGCCGTCCGCGCGGCGGCCGGTCACATGCAGGAAGAGGTTCAGCTTGGCCGGGGCCGGGACATCGTAGATCGCCTTCATGCGTGACGGGCCCTAGCGGTCGAGCACCACCCGCAGGTCGGCCGGCGGCGTCGGGTGCAGGCGCTGCGCGCGCAGCCGGCCGCTTTCCAGCTGCGACAAGTCGGCTTGCCAGCCAGCAACGGGGGTATTGGTTCCGCGCAGCCAATCGAAAAGGGCCGCCACCGGAAGGGCGGAGCCGGTGGCCTGGGCCACAAGGGTTTCGACCGAATCGAATTCCTGAGCCGGTCCGTTGGTGCGCAGCGTGGCCGACCCGGGGGCCCAGGCCAGCACGGCAAGGGTGCCGCCCAACGGGTGAGACAGCGTCAGCTCGCCGGTGCGCGCGTCGCCTTTGAGCTGAAAGCTTGCCGAAAACGATTGGCTCTGGCGGTCTTCGACCTGCAGCGCCAGCCGGCCGCTCCAGGGGCCCATTTCCGCAGATACCGCCTCCGCGGTCTTGGGCGGCGGGCTCGCGCAGCCCGCCAAGAGCACGGCGGCCAGGAGCCAGCCCAGCGACCCCACAGCGATACGGATCATGGCTTGACGCGCAGGCGCTTCAGGGTTTCCTGCAAGGTCTCGTTCTCGGCATTGAGCAGCAGGCCCTCCTTCCAGATGGCGTGTGCGCGCTCGCGCTGGCCCAGGCTCCACAGCACTTCACCCAGGTGGGCGGCGATGTCGGCGTCCGGCCGGGCCTTGTAGGCGATGTCCAGGATGCGCAGCGCTTCCGCGCGATTGCCCATGCGGAACTCCACCCATGCCAGGCTGTCGCTGATGAAAGGGTCGTCGGGCGCAAAGGTCAACGCCTTCTGGATCAGCTCCTTGGCCTCCGGTAGCCGCACATTCCGCTCGGCGAGCGAGTAACCCAGGGCGTTGTACGCGTTGTGATAGTCCGGTTTGGCGGCGATCACCTGGCGCAGGAGCTTTTCCATCTCAACCATGTTGCCCATCTTTTCGGCGAGCATTGCCTGGTCGTACACCAAGTCGGCGTCGAAGGGCTGCTTGGCAAGGGCCTGGGTCATCACCTCGTAAGCGGCCTTGTACTGCTTGTTCTCGCGCAGCAGTTGCACCTCGGCCATCATCTTCATCCGCCCGTCCTCGGGGGTACGCTCCGGCAGCGCGCGCAACAGTTTGCGGCCCTCTTCCAGCTTTCCTTGGCGAGCCAGCAGCGATGCGCGGCGGTTCTGCGCGGCCACCAGGTCCTGCGGGTTCTCGATCTTGTCGAGCCAGGCGCCGGCCAGCGTGAAATCCTTGCGCTTCTCGGCGATCCGCGACAGCGACAGGTAGGCCTGCGCCAGGCCACGGCTGCGCTCGTCGCCGCTGCGCTGCGCCTGCACGAGTTCGATGTAGCGCTTGAGCGACGCCTCGGCCGCTGCATCGCGGTTGTCCTGCAGCTGCAGCGTGCCCTGCACCAGCCACGCTTCGGGATAGTCGGGCTTTTCGGCCGTGACCACCTGCAATTGCTGCGACGCTTCGGCGTAGCGCTGCGCATCCAGCAATGCCCGCGCATAGCCCATCCGCAGTTCGGGCAAGGGCTTGCCCTCCATGTACTTCTTGACGATGGGTTCCGCTTGGGGCAGCTTGGGGTCCATCAGTTCAAGTGCCAGCAGGGCAGGGCCCTCGGCCGTTGGGCTGCTTGCCTGGCCGCGCCGGGCGGCGTCCAACGCACCGGCGCTGTCGCCAGCAGCCAGGCGCATGCGCCCGATGGCCGTCCACGCGGCAGGGGCCATGGCCGGCTGCGCCAGGTAATCGGCCAGAGCCTGTTCGACCACTGCGGCGGCCAGCTTCTTGTCGCTCACCCGCGAGTACGCGCGCGGAATGACCGCCAGCACGGCGCCGCGGTCTTTGGCGTCTGCCAGGGCGAGGTCGGACTTGAGCGGCTCGGCCGTGTCGGCGATGCGGTTGAGCGCCACCAGAATCTGCAGCACGTAGCGATTCGCTTCGCGCGAAGTGGGATGCGCCAGCTTCCAGGCGCGCGCGGCCTGCAGCGCCGAATCGCCCGACCGCGCCTGGAAAGCGACATCGACGGCCCGCTGGTAGAGCGCGGGGTCGTTGGTCTTGCGCGCGGCGTCCATGATGAGGGAGAAGCCCGCACCTGGCTCGGTGCCGCGTGCGGTGAGCTCGCCCAGGAGCAACTGATAGAACAGCTCGGCGTCGAGTGCGGTCTGCTCATTGGCAGCCGTGCTCTCGGGGGTTTGAGCAGGCACGGCCTGGACGAGGGCCAGCAACAAAGCACCGGCCGCGAGGGGAAATCTCTTGGAGGGTAGGGCCAGGACCTTTCGGCCCTGTCCCCCCCAAAGAACCGGACGTGCGCCTTTCAGCGCATCCGGCTCCCGCACGACCACTGGTTTCGTAGAGTCTTCAGGTTGCATAACCCTAGTCTACGCGCCAGATTAAAGTCCCCGTGCTGGGACCGGCTTGGTGACCTCCAAACCAAGGGCGTGTACCCGCCGGTGACAGACCGGATGCAGGAGCACCCGATTGGCGAGAGCGTTGCTCCCCCCGTGCATTCGATAGACGATGTGGTGGTCGTCCGCCTCGCCTGCACTGTCCAGCAATTGCTCACACAGGGCGCAATTGCCACCCTGCTGCATCCACAGCGTCAAACGCTGGCCGTCCCAAATTTCTTGCGATTTCTGGGCCGCATGACGTTGTTCGCCATAGATTTCCCACTGGGGATCAAAGGGGTTGTAGGCCCCCATGACTTTCTGGTGCCGGACAATTTTCGTGTCCGCAAGCTGGTACAAGACCAGCGTCACCTGTTCGTCCTGTCGGTTCCGGGTCGTGGTGGCAAACGCCCGGCGTGAGCCGAGTTGCTGCCAGTAGTGTTCGTACACCCACTTGCCGGACTTTCTAGGATGCCTGCGCAAGCCCCAGCGCATTAACCGCCAGTAAATCTGTTGGTCAAGGCGCGTGAAGGCCGCTTTGGCGACTACCCCTTTGTGGTACTGCGCCCAACCCCGAAGAATTGAATTGAACTTCTTGATGAGCCGTGCCGTTGGAACTGACAGCAAATCTTCGATGACCTCCCGCACCTCGCGGTAGAACGCTTTCACGTTCTTCATGCTCGGTTTGATCAGCATCTTTCCGCGGTACTTGCGGAAGTTCCACCCAAGGAAGTCAAAGCCGTTGTCGATGTGCACGACCGTGGTCTTTTCCTCGGACAGCTTCAGCCCCCGCTCGTGCAGGAATTCCACTATCCATGGTCGAACCACGGTCTCCAGCAGCTCTTGCGAGTCGCCGGTGACGACGAAGTCGTCGGCATACCGGATCACGTTAACCTTTGCTTTCTGAGCCTTGCAAAATCCCAGCGCGGCAACGATGTGCCGCTGCAGGCCTGCTTCCAGCCCATTCAGGGTGATGTTCGCCAATGTCGGCGAGATGATTCCGCCTTGCGGCGTTCCCATCTCGGTGCGGTGCAGTTGTCCTCTGTCGATGACGCCTGCTTTCAACCACTTGCGGAGAACACGTCGGTTCATGTGAACGTTCGCTAGCAGCCACTGATGATTGATGTTGTCGAAGAACCCGGTAATGTCCGCATCCAATATCCATTGCGCGGAGGCGCGTTTGGACAAGGACAAGAACAACTGGGCTCGTGCATCGTGCGTGGACCGCCCTTTCCGAAAGCCGTAGCTATTCGGATCGGACGCGCATTCCGCGACGGGCTCCAGCGCGAGCAGGTACAGGGCCTGCATCGCCCGGTCGAACACGGTCGGAATGCCCAGGGGGCGTTCCTTCCCATTCGCTTTCGGTATGTAGGCGCGCAGTAAGGGCCGCGCCCGGTATTCCGATTTATTCAGTCGGCACACCGCGTTCCATTTGGCCTCTGGTGTAGGCCAGAGTTCGCGATCGACGCCACTCGTTCGCTTCCCTCGGTTCTCGGTAACTTTCCTGACGGCCAATGCCTTGGCTTGCCAGGATCGGACGAGGCTTCTCTGGAGTCGTTTGACTCTTCGATAGTCCTTGTCCTGTTCTGCCTGCGCTATGCGCATCTGCGCCTTCCTGACGAATTGCGTCACCAGTCCCCAATCAATGAGGTGCCAGTGAGCATCGCCTGGAGACGCAGCGTCGGGGGCGCGAACGCCTTCGACTGTTTCCATACCTTCTCCAGTTAAAGAGGTCCCACAGGCGGAGGTTGACCCTTGCGGGTGAACCACCCGCAGGGCCGTGTTGAAGTTCGCAGCGCTCTCACGCTGTCGCTTGAAGCAAGTCAGCCTGCTTTCGCGCGGGGGCAAATCTTGAACCCCTATCCGGCCCGTTACAGGCCGGCATTCGCTTTTTGCTTCTTCCTCTGCCCGCTACACCATGGCCGTTACTTACGCTTCGGTTGCCACCCCGTACTGGCGGTGGCGATGCATCGGGTTTACCTCGTTTCCCAGGGTGCCCAATCCGGCCGGCAGGCCGGAAGATGGGGTTAGGGACGTTCTATCCGCCGCGCATTCTTAGGGAACGGACCAACGTCGATGACAGTTGATCCCAGACGCGTTGCCTTTTGGCCGCAGCTCTCCGAGCGAACCCGGAAAACAAGAGTTAGCTGCACTATGTTTACGACGGTTCTGACGAACGTTCACTTGTGTTTCCCATACCCTTTACCCCGGCATCCCCTCATCGTCTTGCTCGATGTGTCGCGCCCCATTGCTGGTGCGCTGCGCGCCGGAAGGCGCGGGATGTTTATCCGTAGCTCCGCACACCCCAATTGCTCGAGATGCACTAACGGACGGGGTCACGCCGTTCCAGACGTGGTTTCGGTTTATAGAAACAAGGCACCTTGAGCGGCACGCTTCGTTAACCGCCCAGAGAGGCGGCTGCTACGGTGCAAATTTCTTTGCTGCTGTAGCTTTCAGGCAACGAAAATCCAATCCGCGAGGGCGAAATTCGTTGCGAAAGCACCCTAGGTGGGGCTTTCAAGTCGTTGAAATGCAGGCATTTCAAGCGACCTTCTGATGAGATTTCCGGGGAGGAAATCGTCGTTTCTCCGAGGAGAAACGCTCTGTTGAATGCTGGCACTAGGCCAGCTATGAAGCGACATCGAGTCGCACCATCGAACCATAATAATCCAAGGCCCCTTAACCGAACCTTATGCCGGAACTGCCAGAAGTCGAGGTAACACGCCTGAGTCTTGCCGACCGCATCGCCGGGGCGACGATTCAATCCGTCCGGATGGGCAAGCCGCTGCGCTGGCCACTGGGCCTGCAGCCGGAAAGGCTGGTCGGGCGCACGGTGAGCAGGGTGCGCCGGCGTGGCAAGTACTTGCTGCTGGACCTGGACGAGGGCCTGCTGCTGTTACACCTTGGCATGTCGGGGAGCCTGAGCTTTGCCGACTTTCAGCCCGCCGCCGGAGCCCACGACCATTTCGACCTGAATACATCGCGTGGGGTTCTGCGCCTGAGCGACCCTCGCCGCTTCGGGGCGGTGGTCTACGCGGCGGCCGAAGACTCCGCCGAGGCGGTCAAACTGCTGGGCCGCCTGGGCGTCGAGCCGCTGACCGAGGCCTTCGATCTCGCCTCGTTCCACGCCGGCCTGAAGCGGCGCAACGCGCCCGTCAAGCAGGTGCTGCTGGCCGGCGACCTCGTCGTGGGCGTGGGCAACATCTACGCGTCCGAAGCGCTGTTCCTGGCCGGCATTCGCCCTACGATGCGAGCGTCGGGCATCAGCCGGCCACGCGCGGAAAAGTTACGCATTGCCGTGCGCGACGTCCTGGCCCGGGCAGTGGCCAAGGGCGGCAGCACCCTGCGTGACTTTTCCAATGCGGATGGGCAAGCCGGCTACTTCCAGCTCGAGGCGATGGTTTACGACCGGGCGGGGCAGCCGTGTCGCGTGTGCGGGACCGGTGTCAAAAGTATTCGCCAGGGGCAGCGCGCTACCTATTTCTGCCCGCACTGCCAGAAATCCTGAAGCCGCGCTCTGCACTGCAATGCTATATTCAAAGCCACTCCGGGGGCATAGTGGGCACTTCCTTTAACGAACAATTCGACCAGCATGGCGCATGGCGGCGTGAATTCGCGCTGCGCCTGAAATTGCTGTCGGAATGGCTGAAGGACCATGAGCTGCTCGACTCGGCCGTGGAAGAGCGCCTGCGCCGCCTCGAAACGCAGATGCGGTCCGACAAGGTCATGGTGGCCTTCGTCGCCGAGTTCTCGCGCGGCAAGTCGGAGCTGATCAACGCGATCTTCTTCGCCGGCTACAAGCGCCGCATCATGCCCGCCAGCGCCGGCCGCACCACCATGTGCCCGACCGAGCTGGGCTACGACAGCGAAGTCCCTCCTTGCCTGCGGCTGTTGCCCATCGAAACCCGCCTGTTGCCCCAGGCGCTGATGGAATGGCGCGGCGCGCCGGAAAAATGGACGCGCGTCGATCTGGACGTGAACGACCCGGTGCAGCTGGCCAAGGCTTTCGAAAAGGTTGCCGAGGTTCGCTACGTCACCAAGGACGAGGCCAAGGCCCTGGGCTTCTGGCACGACGATGCACCGCAAGACAACCCGATGCTCAACGCCGAGGGCAAGGTCGAAGTGCCGCGCTGGCGCCACGCCCTCATCAACATCGCGCACCCGCTACTGAAGCAGGGGCTCGTGATCCTGGACACGCCCGGCCTCAACGCCATCGGCGCCGAGCCCGAGCTGACCGTCAACCTGATTCCGCAGGCTCACGCCGTCGTCTTCATCCTTGCAGCCGATACCGGCGTCACCAAATCCGACCTGTCGATCTGGCGCGAACACCTGATCACCGAGTCCGACAACATCGACTCGCGGCTGGTCGTGCTGAACAAGATCGACACGATGTGGGACTCGCTCTCCACGCCGGCGCAGGTGCAGGCGCAGATCGATCGCCAGCGGACCACGTCGGCCGAAATCCTCGGCCTGCCGCGCGAACAAGTGATCCCGGTGTCGGCGCAAAAGGGCCTGGTCGCCAAGGTCAACGACGACAAGGAATTGCTGGCGCAAAGCCAGTTGCCGGTGCTGGAGCGCGCCCTGAGCCAGGGCGTGATGGGCCAGCGCCAGAGGATTCTTCGCACGGCAGTGGCCGGCGGCATCGCCGAATTGCGCCAGGAAGCGGGCCGCGCGATCCACATCCGCCGCCGCGACCTGGCCGAGCAGATGCTCGAGCTCAAGGGGCTGCGTGGCAAGAACACTTCGGTCATCAAGCACATGCGCTCGCGCATCGAGCAGGAGCAGGGCGACTTCGACGTCAGCGGCGCGCGCATCCACGCCGTGCGCTCCGTGCACCTCAAGCTGCTGCGCGATGTGTTCACGCTGCTGGGGACCAGCACGTTGAAGACAGAGATGGCCGAGCTCACCGCGGCGCTGCGCCAGCCGGGCATCAAGCTGGGCGTGCGAAAGGCCTACGCCTCGACATTCGAACGCCTGCGTGCGGGCTTGCGCACGGCCCAGACCACCAGCGGCGAAATCCAGTCGATGCTCACCGGCACGTTCCGCCAGCTCAATGCCGAGTACGGCTTCTCGCTGCAGGCTCCGCGCGAGCCGGACCTGGCCCGCTACGAGCGCGACCTTGATCTGGTCGAGCGCAGCCACAACCAG
The DNA here is from genome assembly GCF_003797765.1 of Ramlibacter sp. WS9. Taxonomy (GTDB): domain Bacteria; phylum Pseudomonadota; class Gammaproteobacteria; order Burkholderiales; family Burkholderiaceae_C; genus Ramlibacter. The sequence continues at coordinate 430,596 of NZ_RKMB01000001.1, forward strand.
TATCTCGGTGTCGGCAATACATTCCGCCTGGCCCAGCCCGAATTCGCGGACCGGCTGGTGCGCGCACTGGCGACGCGGCTTCGCGTGGTTTACGAATCGGCGCTCGGCGAGGTCGAGCTGTGGAACAAGTCGGCGGCGGCGCAGCTCGACGCCCAGCTGCGTGAGCGCCGGCGCAACTTCGGTCGGCGCATCGAAGCCATCGAGCGCATCCAGCAGGCCGCTACCGGCCTCGACGACCGCATCGCCGAAATCAACGCGCAGGAATTGGTGATCGACCAGCTCGACGCCAAGCTCACCGAGCTGACCGGGCACCTGGTCGACATTCCGGAAGCCGGCCCGGCGTCGAACGAGCCGATCCTCCAGACGGCGTGACCCGCTGGGCCGCTCCCGAGGGTCACAGCACCGCAGTGCGCAGCACGGAGGTTGGTCAATGAGCGGTTTGCCGGCGGGATTCGCCGGCCGCGTCGTGCGTTGGCAGCGCACCCATGGCCGCAACAGCCTTCCCTGGCAGAACACCCGCGAACCGTATCGCGTGTGGCTCTCCGAGGTGATGCTGCAGCAGACGCAAGTGTCCACGGTGCTCGACTACTACGCCCGTTTCCTCGCGCGCTTTCCCGATGTGCGCGCACTGGCCGAGGCGCCGGAAGATGACGTGATGGCCCTGTGGAGCGGGCTGGGCTACTACAGCCGTGCCCGCAACATGCACCGATGCGCCAAGGACGTGGTGGCTTTGCACGGCGGGGAGTTCCCCGGTTCGGCCGAGGTGCTGCAAACCTTGCCCGGGATAGGCCGTTCAACCGCGGCTGCGATTTCTTCCTTCTGCTTCGGTGAGCGGGTCGCCATTCTCGACGGCAACGTGAAGCGCGTGCTGACGCGCGTCCTCGCGTTCGATGCGGATCTTGCAGTTGCCGCGAGCGAGCGCGAACTCTGGTCGCACGCGCAGGCGCTGCTGCCAACGCGCGGCGTCGCCGAGTCGATGCCGCGCTACACGCAGGGCCTGATGGACTTGGGCGCCACAGTTTGCCTGTCGCGTAACCCCAACTGCCTGATTTGCCCGGTGAGCGATGTGTGTGCGGGATCACGCAACGGAAACCCGGAAGACTATCCGGTCAAGACGCGCAAACTCAAGCGCACTTCCCAGGCACTCTGGCTGCTGCACGCGCGCAACGCCGAAGGCGCGACCTGGCTGGAGAAGCGACCGTCCAAGGGGATCTGGGCGGGCCTGTACTGCCTGCCCGTGTTCGAAAGCCGTGACGCGCTGCAGTCCGTGCTGCCCGCGAAGGCGCGGCCGCACCTGCAAGACGGCGAATCGTTCCTGCACGTTCTCACGCACAAGGACTTGCACCTGCATCCCGTCGTGGTGGAGTTGGGCGGCAACGCGCTGGGCACAGGGCAGGGCGGCTGGTTCGCCGGCGGTGACTGGGGCCGTCTCGGTTTGCCGGCACCGATCCGCCGTTTGCTGGAAGGCTAGACGTCCAGCTCGCGGTGGCGTTTGAGCGCGATCCAGCGCTTGCCGAAGGCAGCGGCCAGCTGCTCCACCAGATACACCGAGCGGTGCTGGCCACCCGTGCAGCCGATGGCCACCGTCACGTAGCTGCGATGATCGCGTGCCAGATGCTCCAGCCAATGGTCGAGGAAGCCTTCGATGTGGCCGTACATCACAGCCACGTCGGGGCTTTGTTTGAGGAATGCGATCACAGGCTCGTCGCGGCCCGTCAGGTCACGCAGCGCGGCCTCGTAATGAGGGTTGGGCAGCATCCGCACATCGAAGACGTAGTCGGCGTCGACAGGGATGCCGCGCTTGAACGCGAAGGATTCGAACACCAGTGTCAGTTGGCTCGCCGGCGCCGAGAGCAGGGACTTCACGTGAGCTTGCAGCTGCGCGGGGCGAATCACGCTGCTGTCGATCACATGGGCCTGCTCGCGCAGCGCGGCGAGCAGTTCACGCTCCAGCTCGATCGCGTCGACCAGTGCGTGCTGCTGGTCGTGGGCCAACCCGCTGTCTTGCGCGCCGGGCCGGTTGCTGGACAGCGGATGCCGCCGCCGAGTTTCCGAGAAGCGCCGCACCAGCGTGTCGGTGGTGGCGTCCAGGAACAGCGAACGGACCACGACGCCCTGCTGGCGCAGCTGCCGCAACTGCTCCGGCACTTGCGGCAACGACGTGGCGCTGCGCACGTCCATCGCGATGGCGACGCGCTCCGCGCTGGCCTGCTGTTCCAGTGCGACGAACGAGAGCAGCAGTTCCGGCGGCAGGTTGTCCACGCAGTAATAGCCGGCGTCTTCGAGCGCGCGTAGCGCCACGGACTTGCCGGAGCCCGACATGCCGGTGATGAGGACGATTTCGAGTGTCATGGGACCGGGGTTCTTGTCGCGCGCAGCTCAGGGCTTGGCTTTGGCCGCGTTGTGCCCCAGCATTTCCTTGGCGTGCGCCACCGTGGTGCCCGACAGGTGCTCGCCGCCCAGCATGCGAGCGATCTCGGCGACGCGCTGCTCACCGTGCACGGCCGAGACGGTGCTCGACACGCCCGACTTGTCGCTCTGCTTGGCGACGACGAGGTGGTGATCGGCACAGGCGGCCACCTGCGGCAGGTGCGTCACCGCGAGCACCTGGCGATCACGGCCCAGCTGCTTCATGAGCCGGCCCACCGTCTCCGCCACGGCGCCGCCGACACCGGAGTCCACCTCGTCGAAGATCAGCGTTTGCGCGGTGCCGAGCCGGCTGGTCGTCACTGCGATGGCCAACGCGATGCGCGACAGCTCGCCGCCCGATGCCACTTTACCCACCGGGCGGGGCGTGTTGCCTGCATGGCCGGCGACAAGAAAGGACACTTCCTCCAGCCCGCCTTGCGTCGGTTGATCCACCTTCTGCAAGGCCACCTCGAAGCGACCACCTTGCATGCCCAGGCCCTGCATCGCCTGCGTCACGGCCTTGGCCAACTGCGGTGCGGCCCTGGTGCGGGCCTTGGACAGCGCTTGCGCCTCGGCCATGAAAGCTGCGAGCTCCTTTTGTTCGGCCGCCTCCAGCGCTGCCAGGTCGGCCGCCGCGTCGAGCTGCGCCAGCTCCTGCTTCCACGAAGCCAGCAAACCCGGCAGGTCAGCGGGCGTGCGCTTGTAGCGGCGTGAAAGCGACATCCACAGCGACATGCGCTCATCGAGTTCGGCCAATCGCTGCGGATCGAGCTCGGTCTTGCGCAGGTACGCATGCAGCGAATGCGCCGCATCCTCGGCCTGCGCGAGGCTCGACGCCAGCACCTGGGCCAGATCGCGAAACGCCGGCTCCACGTGTTCTTGCGCTTGCAACAGTGACAACGCCTGCGACAGGCTGCGGGTGGCGCCGCCTTCGTCGCCTTCCAGCACTTGCAGCGCGCCCTGCGCCGCCTCGAGCAGCGACTGCGCATTCGCCAGGCGCCCGTGGCTGGTGTTCAGTTCATCCCACTCGTCGGCGCCAGGCGCGAGCTTGTCCACTTCGCCGATCTGCCAGGCGAGGCGCTCGCGTTCGCGCTGTAGCGAATCCTGCGCGGCTCGGGCATCGGCAAGCGACTTCTGCGCGGTGCGCCAACGCTGCCAGAGCTGTTGCAGCGCCTGCGTCGTCACGCCGGCGTAAGCGTCGAGCAGGCCGCGCACCGCATCCGGGCGCGTCAGGCTCTGCCAGGCGTGTTGGCCGTGGATGTCGACCAGCTGGTCGGCTAGCTCCCGCAATTGCGTGGCCGTTGCCGGTGTGCCGTTGATCCACGCGCGGCTCTTGCCCTGGCTATCGATGCTGCGGCGCAGGAGCAGGCTGTCTTCACTCTCGAACCCTGCTTCCTCCAGCCAGGGCGCCAGGCCCGCCGGAAGATCGAACTCGGCGCTGATGTCGGCACGCACCGCGCCTTCGCGCACAACGCCGCTTTCCGCGCGGGCGCCCAGCGCCAGTTGCAGCGCGTCCACGAGGATCGATTTGCCCGCGCCCGTCTCGCCCGTGAGCACGCCGAAGCCGTCGGCCAGCTCCAGATCGAGTTCGCGCACGATCACGAAGTCGCGCAGCGCAATCCGCTTCAGTCCCATTTCAATTGCCCTCGTTCCAGTGCAGCTTCTTGCGCAGCGTATCGAAGTACGTCCAGCCGCGCGGGTGAAGAAAGCGCACGCGATGTTGTGACCGCCTCACGGTGATGCGGTCGCCGTGCAAAAGCGATGCCAGCGACTGCATGTCGAAATTGGCGCTGGCGTCGCGCCCGGATACGACCACGATGGCGATCTCGGACGCGTCCGGCAGCACGATGGGCCGGTTGGACAGCGTGTGCGGCGCGATCGGCACCAGCACCCAGCCGGGGGTGGACGGATGCAGCAACGGGCCGCCTGCCGACAGCGCGTACGCGGTCGATCCCGTGGGCGACGCGACGATCAGGCCGTCTGCACGCTGGTTCGCGACGAAATGCCCATCCACCTCGACGCGCAGTTCCACCATGCCGGACGTGGCGCCGCGGTTGACGACCACGTCGTTCATGGCCAGCGCGTCGAAGACGCAGTGGCCGTCGCGCACCACCCGTGCATGCATCAGGCTGCGGTGGTCTTCTTCGTATTCGCCCACCAGCATGGGCGGCAGCACGTTGCGGTAGTTGTCCAGCGGGATGTCGGTGATGAAGCCGAGCCGGCCCTGGTTGATGCCGATCAGCGGGACGCCGTATTGCGCCAGCTGCCGGCCAATGCCGAGCATGGTGCCGTCGCCGCCGACCACCAGCACCAGGTCGCACTGCGCCCCGATGGCGGGAACGTCGAGCGCCGTGTACCCTGTGATGCCGGCGGTGGCCGCCGTTTCGCGTTCCAGGACGACCTCGCAGCCCTGGGACGTGAGGAAATGGGCAATATCCTCCAGGTCCTTGCGCGTGGAAGCGCCGACGGCTCCCGAAACCGCGGCATGGTATTTACCGATGAGGGCAACCTGGCGGAACTGGGATTTCATTGGCAAATTACATCATTAAAAGGCCGTCATCAAAACTTCGCCCTTTCGTCGCAGCGAAACAACTGCCCTCAGGCCGTGAGAGCCATGGCTAGAATTGCCCATCATGCTCGATGACCGCGCCAAGTTGTTGTTGAAAGCCCTGGTCGAGCGCTACATCGCCGAGGGGCAGCCGGTGGGCTCGCGCACGCTGTCGCGCGCGTCCGGACTGGAGCTTTCGCCCGCCACCATCCGCAACGTGATGTCCGACCTGGAGGAACTGGGGCTGATCGCCAGCCCCCACACCTCCGCCGGGCGCATCCCCACGGCGCGCGGTTACCGGTTGTTCGTGGACACCATGCTCACCGCGCAGCGCGAGCAGCTGACCCCGCCCAGCCTGGCGCCCGACCAGCCGCAGAAGGTCATCGCCAACGCGGCCAATTTGCTCTCCAACCTATCGCAGTTCGTGGGCGTGGTGATGGCGCCGCGCCGCAACTCGGTCTTCCACCACATCGAATTTCTGCGCCTCTCGGATAAGCGCTATCTGGTGATCATCGTGTCGCCCGACGGCGACGTGCAGAACCGCGTGGTGTTCACGGACACCGACTACACCCAGACGCAGCTGGTCGAGGCGGCCAATTTCCTCAACGCCAACTACTCGGGCATGGAGATCGAACAGGTGCGCGAACGCCTGAAGGGCGAGGTGCAAAAACTCCAGGGCGAGATCGCCACTCTGATGCAGACGGCCGTGCAAGCCAGCTCGGATGCCATTGCCCAGCAGGACGAGGTGGTGATTTCCGGCGAACGCAACCTGCTGGCCGTGAGCGATTTTTCCAGCGACATGAGCCACTTAAGGCGCGCCTTCGACCTGTTCGAGCAGAAGACGCAGCTGATGCGCCTGCTGGACGTTTCCAGCCAGGCGGCGGGCGTGCGCATCTACATCGGCGGCGAGAGCCAGGTCGTGCCCTTCGAAGAGCTGTCGATCGTGAGCGCCCCGTACGAGGTGGACGGGCAGGTGGTGGGCACGCTGGGCGTGATCGGCCCGACGCGCATGCCCTACGACCGCATGATCCAGATCGTGGACATCACGTCCAAGCTGGTGAGCAATGCGCTGAGCCACAAGCAGTAGCCCTCTTACAATCGGCGTTCGGTTGGGGCGTTAGCTCAGTTGGTTAGAGCAGAGGACTCATAATCCTTTGGTCGTTGGTTCAAGTCCAACACGCCCTACCAGTTGCACGGGTCCCGCGCTATCGCAAAGTCGGCAACCGATACAACGCATGCCCACATTGCGACATGCGGTCGGCGGCGGCCTTCCATGCTTCAAAGGCCGCCGCATACGCTGCGTCCGTGGGCTTCAGGTTGTTCATGGGCAGCCATGCCGCGCGTTCAGCGCGTATCGCCAGGGTGTATTGGCCGCGCGGGCCGTCTGCATCGGCAACAGTGCTGCAGGTAACGTCGATGTGTGTCCGGGTATGAACTGTCATCGAGTCACTTGCCCAGGGCGCGCAGAACAGCGTCGCGTGACGGGCCGCGGACTTTCATGGCGTTGAGTACCTGCACACGGCTCCTGCCGGTGGCGCGGACGAGCGAATCGACCTCGTGTTCGCGCTGCATCGCCAGTTTTTCGCTTTCGGCCTTCTTCGCCAGGTCATCGTCGCTTGCGTTCATAAGGCTTCCTAGTTTGATGGACCACTATGACAGCTCTGAGGGAATGTGTCATCGCGGACTACCCGCGCATGCGGGCCAGATGGCAGAATGATTCGATGATGTTTGCACGAACCGCCATCGCATTGGCCGCCATGTTGCCGCTCACGGCGTTCGCGGAACTTTCCAACGATACGTTGCTCGGCCCCGGTTTGCGGTCGCGGCCCGCATACGATGGCTCCGATTCGCGCAAGGCAGAGTTCGTGCCGGTGGTTCGCTACCTGGGCCGTCCTTGGTTCGCGCGTTCAACGCAGGGCGTGCTCGAAGGAGGGCTGCGCGCAGAGCTGGCGCCCGGACTGCATGTGGGTGCGCAGCTTGCGTACGAGCCGGGGCGTCAAACCGGCGAATCCGGTTTTCTGGAAGCGCACAACCTTCCCGACATCAAGCGCGGCGGTTCGGTGGGCCTGCACCTGGAGTGGGACCACAAGTTCGGCCCCATGCCCGTGACGCTGCTGGTCCGCGGGCGCAAGAACGTCGACGCCGATCTGGGTGCGCAAGCGGACGTACGCTTGAGCGCGGGCGTGTTCCAGGGCGGAAGATTCAATGCCGGTGTTTTCACGCAGGCAGTGTGGGCGTCTTCCAAATCGGTGAGTGCTTTTTACGGCGTCACGCCGGCGCAGTCGGTCGCATATGGGCTGCCCGCGCACGACGCTGGTAGCGGCTGGCTCAACACCAGCTTTGGCTTGCTGTGGTCAATCGATCTCGCGCCCAAGTGGGTGGTGGTTGGAAGTTTCGAGCAGCGCCGGTTGCGCGGCGATGCGGCGAACAGCCCGCTGGCCGAACGCGTGTCGAACGGTTACGCCACTGCCGGGCTTGCGTATCGTTTCTGAGTCGCGCTTTTGCGCTTGATCCTCAGGCTGCGTTGATGGCAAAACGGATTCGCAAGTCCCCCTGGACGAAGGTCTTTGAGCGCAGCTTCGCGCAGATGACGCGCGAGACGCTCAAGGCCGGGGCTCGCGCGGCCGAGCAGACATTGAAACTCGTGGCGGAGAAGCGCAAGCCGCCAGCAGGCGAAGGGGATTGGATTTCCGGGCTGGCGATAGGCGCCGGCGGCATGCGCCGCTATCGGCTCTACCGGCCCCCTGACGTCCTGTTCGGCGAGCGATTGCCATTGGTGGTGATGCTGCACGGATGCGGCCAGGACGCAAAGAGCTTCGCCCAAAGCACCCGCATGAACAAGATCGCGGCGCGCGAGCGTTTTCTGGTGCTCTATCCCGAGCAGGACCGTCTGGCCAATGCCCAGGGCTGCTGGAACTGGTTCGACACACGATCCGGACGCGCCTACGCCGAGGCCGAACTGATCATGCGAGCCATCGACCAGGTGTGCCTGCTGTACCAGGCGGACCGCGCGCGTGTCGCGGTGGCGGGTCTTTCCGCGGGCGCCAGCATGGCGGCGTTGCTGGTCACCCGGCATCCCGGGCGTTTCAAGGCGGTGATGATGCATTCGGGCATCCCGCCCGGCACCGCGCACTCGCCCCTGTCGGCGGTCGGCGCGATGCACGGCCTTCGCTCCTCCCGGCCGTTGATGGCCAGCCCGGTTGCGATGGCCGCGTTGTGGCCGCCGCTCTTGGTCGTGCACGGCGGTCTCGACCGCGTGGTGTTGGCCAGCAACGGCCAGGCGGCTGCGCGCGTCTGGGCCGGCGCCGCGGGCGCGCAGCCGGCCGCGGGCCGCAACGTGCAGCGCGGCAAGCGGTATCCGATGACCGTGACCGACTACAGACTCAGGAGGGACACAGTGGCTACCCTGGTCGAAGTGGCACAGCTAGGCCATGCCTGGAGCGGTGGCGCGGCCAAGCAGCCCTTCAGCGACGCGCAGGGCCCCGACGCGTCGCGCATCATGTGGCAGTTCGCGGCGAAGCAATTCCAGCGGTGACGCCACGGCGCCCGGTTCAGGCGTCGTACTTGAACGACAGGGACACCCGCGCCCGGTAAGCGACGACCTTGCCGCCATCGACCGTCATGTCGAGCTTGGTGACTTCTGCCACGCGCAGGTCGCGCAACGATTTGGCGGCGGTCTCCACCGCTGTCTTGGCCGCGTCCTCCCAGGAAACCTTGCTGGTGCCGATGATCTCGGTGACGCGGTAGACGCTGGCTGCGGTTTCTTTCTTGGCCATGGTGCTCTCCTTCGGGGTTGTGAGGCGCGGGTGCCGCACCTCGAACTCTGCGATGCGCTTGCCTACAGCATGGCGATCGGGATGCCGTGTTCCTGCGGAATATCGGTCATGCCTGCCTTCTAGACGCCCGAATGATAGCCTTGCGCGCATGAAAATCCTCATCCTGGGCAGCGGCGTCATCGGCACCACGGCCGCGTACTACCTCGCGCGTGCGGGGCACGAAGTCACCGTGCTCGATCGCCAGAACGGCCCGGCGCTGGAGACCAGCTTCGCCAACGCGGGCGAAGTGTCGCCGGGCTATTCCGCACCTTGGGCCGGGCCGGGCGTGCCGGCCAAGGCTATCAAGTGGATGCTGATGCACCACGCCCCGCTGGTCATTTGGCCGATGCTGGATTGGGCGATGTGGCGCTGGGGCGCCGCGATGCTGCGCAACTGCACAGAGGCACGCTACAAGGTCAACAAGGCACGTATGGTGCGGCTGGCCGAGTACAGCCGCGATTGCCTGCGCAAGCTGCGCGCCGACACGGGCATCGGCTACGACGATCGCGCCCAGGGCACGCTGCAACTTTTCCGCACGCAGAAGCAGCTGGATGCGACAGGCAAGGACATCGAGATCCTGCGCCAGTACGGCGTGCCCTATCAACTGCTGGACCGGGAAGGCTACCTGCAGTACGAGCCCGCGTTGGCATTGGTGAAGGAGAAGTTCGTCGGCGCGCTGCGGCTGCCAGGTGACGAAACCGGCGACTGCTTCATCTTCACGCAGAAGCTGGCGCAGATGGCGCAGGCCGAAGGCGTGCAGTTCCGCTGGCGCGTGAACATCCAGGCGTTGCGGCGCGAAGGCGATCGCATCGTCGGCGTGCAGACGGATGCCGGCTTGCTCGAAGCCGACAGCTACGTGGTCGCGCTGGGAAGCTATTCACCGCTGCTGCTGAAGCCGCTGGGCATTGATCTGCCCGTCTATCCGGTGAAGGGCTATTCGATTACCTTGCCGATCGATGACGCGGCGTGCGCACCCGAGTCCACCATCATGGACGAGACGCACAAAGTCGCGGTGACGCGCTTGGGTGACCGCATCCGCGCCGGCGGCACCGCGGAACTGGCCGGCTACAGCCTCAAGCTGCGCGAAGCGCGGCGCGACACGCTCAACCACGTGGTGAGCGACCTTTTTCCGCGTGGGGGTGATGTGAGCAAGGCCAGCTTCTGGACGGGCCTGCGCCCGATGACGCCGGACGGCACGCCTGTGATCGGGCCCACGCATCTGGAAGGGCTGTGGTTGTCGACGGGCCATGGGACGTTGGGGTGGACGATGGCTGCGGGGAGCGGGCAGTTGTTGGCGGATTGGATGGGAAATCGGATGCCGGCCATTGATACGGCGGGTCTGTCGCTCGGCCGATACACGGGCCGTATCAAAACAAATTGATACAAGGACATTTGCAATGTCTGGTTGCAATTAGTACTTAATTCGGCGAATATCCGATCGCAAGAAAAAAAGTAGCTAACTAGCACCATATGCATAGGTGGCTGGCACCGCAGGGAGGCCCGCGACAACGATGCGTGTGATGTGCGGAGGAACACATCATGCGAAAGCAAATTGCCGCGCTGGCCGCGGGTGGACTGCGTTGTGCGTTGCGTTTTCAACGTGTCCTGGTCGTAGGTCTGGCCCTGGCGGGGACTGCACTGGTCTTTGGCGCCCCGGCAGACGTCGCGCGCGGGCTGGCCTGGCTGCAGTTGCAAGTGCAAACCAGTGGCGCATTGCTGTCCGGTTCGAGCACGGCGGCCACGGCACAAGCCCAGTGTGAAACCGCGACCACGCTTCTGCGGCTCGCCGGCAACAGCAGCCAAGTCGCCTCCCTCATTGCGGCAATCCAACCCCAGGGATCGAGTGGCGTCACCGAGTCGCTCGGCTGTTGGCAGCAGTTGCGCCAGCAGTTGGGGCAAAGCATCCTCGGCTCGGACATCGAATCACGCCGCATCGGCCAGCAAGGCTATGCGGCCTATGCCGATTTCGGTGTTGCCAACGCTTTGGACAGTGGCTGGGCGCTGGGCGCACAGCTGAAGAACCTTCCTGCAACCGACAAGGCCACGCTGCTTGCATGGCTGCAGGCCAGCCAGCACGCTAACGGCAGCTTCACCGCAGCCGGCCGTGCCGACCTGCTCGCCACAGCCGTGGTCTTGCGCGGCCTGCAAGAAGAAGCGTCGAAAAGCACCGTCGCCGCCGGCATCGCGTCGAAAGCGGCTGCATGGTTGCTGGCGCAGCGCAATGCGCAGGGCAACTGGCTCGGAGATGTGGCAACCACCGCCGTGGTTTTCGAAGCGGCCCATCCTTACACGGGTGTCGACGCCGCAATCGCAAGCGGAGTCGAGGCTTACCTCGTCGGCCTGCAACAGCCCGACGGTTCGTGGCAGGGTGACGCGTACGTCACCGCAGTCGCGTTGCGCGCGTTGGCGCTGACAGGCGTGCAGCCAATCGATCCGACGCTGGCCGCCGCAGCCACCGTTCGGGGCGTCGTCACGCTCGCATCGAGCGGCCAGCCGCTGGCTGGCGTCGTCGTCAAGGCGCAGTCGGCTTCCGGTGCTGGCAAGTCCGCCACGACCGATTCGCAAGGCGCATACCTGCTTCAAGGCATCGCCCCGGGGGCCATCAACCTGGCGGCGTCATCGAACGGCTACCAGACACTTACGGCGCAGGTCACGCTCGACGCGGGCATGACTGCAGTCTTCTCTCCGGCGATGTATCTTGCAGGCGGCACGGCCCCCACCGAAGCACACATCAAGGGTCGGCTGCTTTCGTTCGGCAGCAACGTCGCGTTGGCTGGCGTCGCGGTACAGGTGACGGGTGCAACGCAGGCCAATGCACAGACCGATGCGCAGGGCGCCTTTGACATCGCCGTCTCTGGCGGCGCGCATACCGTGACCTACACGCTCGCGGGATACGTCACCCAGACGCAGCAGATCATCTTGTCGGGAGGCGCGACTGCCGATGTCGGCAGCATCGTCTTCAAGCCCACGCGCACGACGAGCAGCATGCGCGGTTCGGTGACCGACTTGCAGGGCCAACCGGTGCCCGGCGCGATCATTGCCATCCAGGGTGGGCCATCTGCCACCGCCAACGCGGCGGGCGCCTACTCCATCCCCGAATTCACTGGACTGCAGCTGTCCGTGAAGGTCAGCGCGAGCGGCTACACCACGCGCGACTTCAGCCTCACGCTCACTCTGCCAGGCGACGTGGTGCAGGACTTCAAACTGCCCAGCTTGACGGCGGCGTACCTCAATCTGTCGGACCTGACACTGGCGGTCCCGTCCGCGGGTTTGCGCAAGGACGTGACCGCGACGGCGATCGTAAGCAACACTTCGGCCGGTGAAGCCGCCGCCGTGGGCACGGCCATCGTCGTCGACCCGCAGGGCCAGCGCATCGCAACGCTCGCGGCACTCGACGCCACGGGACAGCCGCTGTCGACGATCACCTTGCAGGCCGGACAACAACAAACGGTGTACTACAAGTGGAATACCGGCAGCTTCGCGCCGGGCAGCTACCAATTCACGGCTCGTTTGCTGGTCCCGCAGTCTGCAACGCGGGACGAGCCCGATGGCGTCATCTTGGCCTCGCAGCAGCGCGCGTTGGCGATCACCTCGGGCGCAAACTTCATCGGATCCGTCACGGCCAATCCGCCGGTGCTGCGTGCGGGCACCAACACGCCGGTCAAACTGTCCGCTCTGATCCAGAATGACGGCAACGTTTCCCTGCCGTCGCAGGACTACAAGCTCGCCGTCATCGACACCAAGTCCGGCGTCACGACGTTGACGCGGACGGTCAATGGCGCCGAGCTGCCGGTCGCGCAACTGGGCAACCTTGCCTTCAGCGACTGGACGCCCCTGGGCGGTGGCAACTTCCGCCTGGAGCTGACGGCGCCTTCCACGCCCGGTGCGCTCGTGACCACCACGCTCTATGTGGGTGACGCAGGTTCGGCAGCGTTCACTGTCGACAAATCCTTTGTGCCCGCAGGCGACCAGAAAGTACGCGGCACGATCAAGGTCACAGGCCAGAGTGTTGCCAACGGCACCATCAACGATCCTCTGGTCCCGCTGGTCAAGGCGGCCATCGTCAAGGCTGTGAACTATGCCGACAACTACGCGGCCAACCACTACTTCAATGACCTGAAGTGCTTCGCCTGCCACGTGCAAACGCAGGCGGTGGTCGGTGGCGAGCGCAACCTGAAGTACTTGTCGCCCGCCAATCCGTTGCAACGTGCGGTGCTGATGCAGGGCATTACACAGGGCGTGGCCAACGAGAACGACACGGCGACCACGCAAACCGGCCCGACAACGGACGCCGGTCCCGTGGTCTACAGGGATTCTCCAGGCTCGTTCAAGATCACCAACACCACCTTGGGCCTGTGGGCCGCCTCGCAGTGGCACGACCCTGCGGCCGTCAACTATTCCAGGGTGCGGATGGGCAAGTTCTTGATGAAGTACCAGTCGGCCAACGGCTCGTGGCCTGTGGACCACGCTTCCGCGTGGTGGCGTACGAGCTCGCCGCTTACCGCGCTGAACGTGGGCAGCCTGTCCGCCCTCAAGACCACTTTGCAAAGCACGCCCATCGCCGGCAAGAAACTGGTGCCGTACAGCGTACCGGGCTTGCCCGCGGGCGACATGCGGATGACCGCGGACGCATCCGGCACGATGTACGTGACGATGTTCGGCGGCCAGGTCTGGTCGGTGCCGCCGACGGGCACCCCCAGCGTTGTGGTAACAGGCCTGGCTGCGCGCAGTGCCTGGCCGCTGGGCGATGGCCGCCTGCTGGTGGGCGCCAGTACGGGCGTCTACATCCGCGAAATCAACGGCACTCTGACGAAGATTTCATCGCTCAACGTGTTCGAAGCGCAGCCATGGAAGAACGGCAACTTCCTCGTCACGTTGTGGGGCGGGAATTCGCTCTACATGATGACGCCCACAGGCGCCATAACTGTGGTCGTTTCGGACGGCCGCATGGCCGGCACGATGGGGCCGACGATCATGCCGGACGGCACCATCCTTGCCTACGCGCAGTCTCTGTCCAGCGTGCTGCGCTTCAACGCCAATGGGCAGTTGCAGGACTTCCCGATTCCCGCGAATCCTTTCGGCGGGTTGATGAATTCCATCCCCTACAACGGCGGTTTCCTGCTCAGTACGCAGACTGGCCTGTTCTTCTACAACAAGGACTGGGTGGCCGAGCGCTGGAATCACGAGCGCGTGTTCGGCTCGGTGCAGCTGCCCGACGGCCGGTTGCTTGTCAACTACAAGGGCAGCCTGCATGAGGTGCAGAACAACACGCCCATCAACGTCGCCACCACGGTCGCGGATATCGAAACCACCGTCAGCAAGTCGGCGACATGGCTCAAGGCGGGCGTGGGCATCGACAACAACAACAACATGGATGTCGCCTTCCGCTTGATGGGCCTGGGCTCGTTGAAGCAGCACTACCAGGGGACAGCCCGTGCAACCGAGTTCGATGCGCTGATGCAGACGTTGGGGACGACGCTGCGAAGTCGCCAGCGCGCGGACGGCGGCTGGGTCTGGGTACAGGGTTCGTATAGCGTCAGTGATTCGATGATCACCGCGATGGTCGGCCTTGCGCTGGACACACTGAACCCATCCAAGGACTCGCCTGAGGTTCGAAGTGCCATTCAATTGCTGTTGAACCGCCAGAAGCCTGACGGCACCTGGGCATCGGAGAACGGGGTTTCCAGCGTTCCGCTGATTTCCTCGACGTGGGTCGAAATCTGGCTGCCCACCATGCTGGAGCGATTGGGCGGCATCGACACCAACCTGAGCGTGGACCTGCCCGCGACCGTGACCCTGAGCAATCCGGACCGCACACCGACCAGCAGTGTGACTGCGGCCGATGGGTCGAGCAGCTATCTCTGGAAGCTCGTGGGCGTGACCGAAACGAGCCAGCAGGTGAACTTCGACCTGATGCTCAAAGGCATGCAGATCGACGAAGTGCGGCCGGTGGCGCAGGAGGCCAAGCTGATCTTCACGAACAGCTTCGTCTCCGGAAGCGTTACTGCGTCCATTGAAGTGCCGAAGGTCGCCGTGGGCACCAGCATGACACCGGCGGTCAGGACAGACAAACCGGTCTACACCGAGGTGGACCAGGCTGTGTTCACCGGTACGGCCACCAACGCGGGCACCGTCGTCCGTGATGGGCAGGTGCGCTTCAGCGTGTTCGATGCCGCAGGCCAACTGGTCGAGGTGTTGCCGTTGGGGCCGACCATCAGCGTTCCTGGCTCGGGCACTGCGAGCATTGCTGGTCTGTGGCCTGTCTCCGGCATCCTCTCCGGCAACTACCAGGTGCGAGCCGACCTGTATTCACCTGCGGGGTTGTTGTACGGCAGTGCGACGGCGAGTTTCGTGGTCAGCGCGAGCCAGGTGCAAGCCACCAGTGCGCGCATCAACGCAGATCGATTGAGCTACAGCACAGCGCAAAGCGTGCAACTCACCTCGCGCGTTGCCAACAACACGACCAACACCGCGATGGACAACCTGCAAGCCCGCACCGAAGTGCGCACCGGCGCAGGCCAGAGCGTCATGGTCAGGACCGAGCCCATTGACCAACTCGCGGCCAGCGGCTTCCGCCAGTACGGCTACAGCCTGGGCGCAGGCACCCTGGCGCCCAGCAACTACGGCGCCACCTTGCAACTGCTGGCCGGCAACGGCTCCGTCCTCGCGCAAAGCACCACCAGCTTCAGCGTCCTGGGCGCAGACCAGACAGGTGTCGGCATCACAGGCCAACTGCAGGCCGTGCCCGACATCCTCTTCGTCGGCCAGAACTCGCACCTGACCCTGCAAGTCACCAACAACTCCACCATGAGCTTGAGTTCGGTGCCCCTGACCGTGCGCGTCGTCGACCCCGTCCTCGCAAGCGTCGTCGCCACCTTCACCACGACAGTGGCCGACTGGACCGCCGGCGAGGCCCGCAGCTTCGGCTTCGACTGGAGCGCGCTGGGCGAGCACGGGCAGAACCTCGTCGCTGTCGCCAGCGCCGTCGTCGCCGGCAAGGACATCCCGCTGGCCCAGGCCAACCTCAAAATCCTGGGCATCCTGTTCACCGGCACCATCGCCGCCGACCCGCGCGAAGTCGAAGCCGGAGACCAGACCAGCCTGGCCTACGGCGTCACCAACCCGACCCCCGTGGCCGGCCGCATGACAGGCAACGTGGCGGTGCAAACCCAGGCCGGCCAGACCCTCACCACCTGGCCGCTGGACCTCGCCATCGCGGGCATGGCCAACTTCGCCGGCAACCAGCTCTACACCACCGGCGAGCAGTTGCAGACCCTCACCGCCGTCCTGAGCCAGCACCTCGGCACCAGCACCTCGGTATTGGCCACCACCACCTTCACCATCATCGACCGCCCGGTGCCGCTGGGCGTGGCCACCGGCTTGAAGGGCCAGGCCCGCATCCTCGTGCTCGTCTCCTGCCCGCCGGGCCTGGGCGCCGCGGACGAAGCCGCCTGCGTGGCCCAGCGCAGCCAGGCCATCGTCACCTACTTCAGCGGCTTGGGCATCACCGCCAAGACGGTAACAACGCGCGACGCCTTCGCAGCCGAGATGTGCTGCGGCTCGTACAACACCTACTGGTTGAGCGGCGGAGCCACCAAGCTCGACGCGCAGACCGTGGGCGAACTCGAGCAAACCGTCTACCGCGGCGAAGCCCTGTGGATGGACGGTGTGCACGACTCGCGCAACCAGCTGCTGCACCCGGCCGCTGGCGTCAAGGAAATCGGCAAGCTGTCCACCAGCAACCAGGTCGAACACTCGCTCGAGCCGGGCCTGTACGGCGCGGGCGACCTCCCGACCCTGGGCCAGCCCACGAAGTTCGAGCTGACCACGGGAGCGGCGCAAGGCCTGTTCACGCAGGTGCCCGGCCAGCAGGCGCCGGTCCCCGCGATCGTCAGCAACGACCATGGCCGCGGCAAGAGCCTGCTGTTTGCCTTCGACCTGGCGGCCATGATCACCGCCGACGTGGTGCAGGCCAACAGCCAGCTGGCCGGCTTCGTGAGCACCTCGGCCAGCTACGGCGTCAGCGGCAGCCCGACGCTGACACTGGGCGACATCACGCAGCTGAGCGCGAGCACCAACAACCAGGGCACCCGCACGGTCTCCTTCAAGGCCGAGGCCACGCTGCCGGCGGCGCTGGCATCGATCTCTACCGCACCGCAGGCGCAACTCACCGTCAACACCGACGGCAGCACGCTGGCCACCTGGAACTTCACCCTGGCCGGGGGCGCCACGCAGGAGCTCAACTGGCTGGTGCGCGCGACGCAGGCGGGCAGCTACAGCGTGCCGCTGTCGATCTACAGCATGCCGAATGTGGGCAGCAGCTTGCCGCCCAAGCTGCGGGTGACCACGACGTTCGTGGTGGATGTGAAGGACGCGGCGAGCCTGGTGCAGCAGCCGCTGCCCACGGCCAATGCGCTGGAGCCCACGGCCAGTTCGGACAAGAGCAACAAGACCAAGGCGCTGAGTGCGATTGCCAATGCACAGAGCCTGCACGCGCAAGGCAGCTACGAGCAGGCCATCGTGCAGTGGCTGGCCGCCGCCGATGCCCTGACCGGCATCACCTCGGTGGACACCACAGCCGCACGTCAGGCCGTCGCACTGGCACTCGAGGCGAGCACCGATGCACTTTGCATCCAGCGATGCGGCACAGCCGCTTGCCAGTGAGCCGAAGGAGGAAACAACAATGACAACCACCAGCATCATCCGCCGCACCGCCCTGGCCGCTCTCCTGCCCATGGCCCTGGCGTTCGCGCTGCCCCTGGCCGTCCAGGCCCAGGGCAACTCCGGCAAGCAAAACCAGATCGACACGACCAAGTCGCAAGCCGCCGCGCACCGCGGCGGGCTGGCTGCCCAGCGCGCCTGGCTGCAAGGCAAGTCGTTGCCCGCCACCGCGCTGGCCCGTCATGACCAGCTCGCCGCCGAGTTCGAACGCCGCGCTGCGGAGTTCGAGCGCGTCTCCAACGCCTGGAAGGCCGATCCGTCGGAGGCCAAACTTCGCGAACTCGATGCGCTCCTTGCGCAATACAAGGCCAGCGGCAAAGCACCGGTGCTACCCGCCAAGCTGCCCTGGGGCGCACCGGTCACCAACCCGCGCCTGCCCGCGGAAACCAAGACCGCCTGGTACCGCATCCTCACGCGCGACGAGCGGGTGCAGCTGGCACAAGCGGGCCTGACGACCGTCGGCGGCATCCGCTTTACCACCGTGCCCGAAGCCGGCGAAGCGCCGCAGGACGCCGACCTGGCTGAGACCGGCGAAGTGGTGCTCACCGCCGCCATCCGCGCCAAGGCGCAGGAGCTGGGCAAGAACCCGGTCAACATCTTCAACTGGGTGCGCGCCAATGTGCAGTTCGCCCCCACCTGGGGTGCGACCCAGACGGCCGACGCCACGCTGCGCAGCCTGCGCGGCAACGCCACCGACACCGCGAGCCTGACCATCGCGTTGCTGCGCGCCTCCGGCATTCCTGCTCGTTACCAGTTCGGCACGGTCGACGTGCCGGCGGCCACGGCGATGAACTGGCTGGGCGGCCTCGCGCAACCCGAGGCAGCCATTGGCCTGCTGCAGCAAGGCGGCATCGCCGCGCGCGGCATCAGCGAGGCCGGTCAGATCAAGACCATCCGCATGGAACATGTGTGGGTGAGCGCGTATGTGAACTGGGCGCCCTCGCGTGGCGCGCGTGATGGCGGCGCGGCATTGAGCCCGCCCCAGCATCCCAGCCCCAATGCGCCGCTCAACCTCTGGGTGCCGCTGGACGCTTCCTTCAAGCAGCACCAGTTCACCGCCGGCCTCGACCTGGCGACCGTCGCGCCCTTCAATGTGGCCGGTGCGATCGACACCGCGCGCCAAGGCGCCACCTGCACCGCCGCTTCCGCCGCGCAAGTGAACCAGGCCGCGTTGGCCGCGCAGTACGCGCAGTTCAAGACGCAGGCGCAGCAGCAACTCACGGGCCTGGGCAACGACAGCCTGGTCTCGCAGATCCTGGGCAAGAGCGCGATCGGGGTGCAGCCGCAACCCTTGCTCGCCGGCACCCTGGCCTTCCCCACGGTCGCGGCCAACACCGCCGTACCGGCCCTCACGCCGTCGTTGCGCTGGCGCCTGCAACTGAGCCTGACCCAGGGCCTGGACTCCGTCCTCTCCCTGGACAAGCCCTTGCCCGAACTCGAAGGCCAGCCGCTGAGCCTGTCCTTCGTTCCCGAGACCGAAGCCGACGCCCAAGCCCTGGCCGCCCTGCTGCGCCCCGGCGCAGGCGGTGACGCCGCCACCGGCCTGCCCACACGCATCGCCGCCTACCTCGTCAAAGTGAAAGCGCAACTGCGCCTGGGCAATCAGGTCGTCGCCGAAGGCGGCAGCTTCACCCTGGGCCAGCCGCTGACCTTGCGCACCCTCCTGCAAAACCCGGAAGGCAACGCTGGCGCTTCCGAAGCCACCGTCACCGCCGGTGAAACCCATGTTTGGGCGGTGCAAGGGCAAGCCCAAAGCGCTGCCATGCCCGCGGCCGCCGCGCAGCGCCTCGCAGCCCTCCGCACGCAACTCGATGGTGCGCAGCTGCCTTCCGGCTTTGACCAGGCCAGCCAATTGCTGTGGGGCACGGCCGCCGCCTTCCAGGCCAGCCTGGATGCCAAGTCGCGCCTGTACCAGCGCGCTGCCGGCGCTGTCGAAACCCGCTTGCCCGGCGTCACTCGCGCTTCTTCCCGCTTCGAAACCGAAGAAGCCTTCGGCTTGGTCCTGAACGTGCGCCCGGCCGGTGTCGGCTTGCACGCTGACCGCCTGGGCGCCGCCGTCGCATCGCGCACCGCCGCCACCGCTCCCGGCTACAGCCGGCAAAGCCTGGAGCGCGCCAGTGCCGAATCGCACGCGCTGCTCAATCGCCTGTTCGGCGCCGGCGGCGCCGGTGCCCAATCGGCCCTGTCGGGCCTGGCCGCCGCGGCGGCGCAGGGCCAGACCATCTGGCGCGCCGATGCGACGACCATCGACCAAGTGCGCACTGCTCTGGACCCCGAATCCACCGTACGCGCGCAAGTCGACCAGGCCGTGGCCAACGGCATGCAGGCCCTGGTCGCGCAAAACTATGCAGACCTGGGCGGCCTGCCCATGGACCCGCTGGTCGTGCTGGATGCCCAAAGCGGTAGCGCCGGCTACAGCGTCACCTCGCGCAATATCCCCGTGGTGCAGCTCGCCGCCCAGCGCCCCGGCCTCACCGGCTGGCTCGGCCTGGCCGATGCGCAAGCGAGCAAAGTGCTAACGGCGCCTGCGCTCGACGCCGCCGTGGCCCAGCTCAACACCGCCCAGTCGCTGCTCGGCGACATCGACACCCAGCGCTGGCAAGCGTTTGCCGGCCAGGGCGAGGTGCTCGACGGCGTGTACACCAGCCGCTTGGTCGAAGCCGCGTCCACCGCCAACGCCTGCGACTGGCTCATCTCTACACTGGGCAGCCAGCTGGGTTCGGGCCTGCCGGGCACGTCGGCGTTGAACCGCGCGCCGGTCATCGCCAGCACACCCGTCACCACCGCGCAGGCCGACCTGGCCTACAGCTACGCCGTCAGTGCCAGCGATGCCGATGGCGATGCGCTGGCCTACAGCCTCAACGGCGCACCCAGTGGCATGACCATCAGCAACACCGGCCTGGTCAGCTGGCCGCGCCCGGTGGCCGGCAGCTTCGCCCTCACGCTGCAAGTGAGTGATGGCAAAGCGATCGCACAGCAGAACTACACCCTCACCGTCAGCGCCGCCGGTGCCGGCTTGAACGTGGGCCTGGCGCTGAACCCGAGCATCGCCAACCCAGGCCAGACCGTCACCCTGATCGTGTCGGCCGCATCGACCAACGGCGCTGTCACCCGCACCGCCACCATTGATGGCGTGAACCTGCCGCTGGACGCGCAAGGCGTGGCGGTGTTTACCGCTCCCGCCTCCGGCGCCCACCCGATCGTGGTCAATGCCAACGATGGCAAGAGCACGGTGAGCCGCGAAGCCATCCTCACCGTCAAGGACGCGAGCGATACGGTGGCGCCCACGGCAGCCATCGCCAGCCCCGAGGCTGACGCCGGCCTGCGCGGAGTGGTCAACATCACCGGCACCGCCACCGATGCGCGCTTCGCGTATTACAAGCTGCTGCTGCGCCGCGTCGGCGAGAGCGACTTCGCGTGGCAGGAGATCGGCCGCGGCTTGACGCAAGTGAGCAACGGCACCCTGGGCCAGATCGACACCAGCCGCTACCAGAACGGGCTGTACCAGATCGGGCTGTTCGTGGTGGATGTGAACGGCGCGCAGAGCAGCGCCAGCGTCACCGTCGAATTCCTGGGCAACCTGAAGCTCGGCCAGTTCCGATTGAGCTTTGCCGACGTGCGCGCAGAAGCGCCGGGCGTGCCGCTGATGCTGACCCGCACCTACGACAGCACCAAGAAGGACGTGTTTGGCGACTTCGGCTGGGGCTGGAGCGCAAGTGGCCAGGACATCACCGTCAGGAAGAACATGGCGCTGGGCCTGAGCTGGGTGGTCGAAACCCGCACCTTCCAGAACTGCCTGTTCCCGCTGGGCAAGCGCCGCATCACCATCAGCCTGCCCGATGGCGGGATGTACCGGTTCGACGCAAGGAACGCCGTGGAATGCAGCTTCGCCGTTGTGCCCGAACCGGACGTGCAGTTCGACCCCGTACCCGGCCCCATCGGCGGCTCCAGCGGCGGCGTGAACGCGGCCGGTCAGCTCAAGGTCATCGACGGCGCCTTGGTCCAGGCCCGGGGCGGCATGCTGATCGACGAAGAAGGCAACCCGTGGAACCCCAAGGACTTCGAGCTGACTACCGGCGAAGGCTTCAAGTACCAGCTGCGCGAAGGCGTGGGCATCCTGAACGTCACGGACCCGTACGGCAACAAGGTGACCTACGGCGCCAACGGCTACAGCCACAGCGCCAATCTGAGCGTCACCTTGACGCGTGATGCGCAGGGCCGCATCACCCGGGCGACGGACCCGAACGGTAAGAGCCTCGCCTATGCGTACAACAGCCAGGGCGAACTGGAATCGGTGACGGACCGGGACGGCAAGGTCACCAAGTTCAGCTACGCCACCGTGGCCGGCGCCAACACGGGCGCGACCAGCGGCAATGCCGACATGAAGCACCTCTTGGCCAGCATCACCGACCCGCGCGGCCAGGTGGTGATGAGCAACCAGTTCGATGAGTACGGGCGCTTGACGGGCACGGCCGATGCATTGGGGCAAGCCTCGAAGCAGGAGTTCGACGCTGCGAACTTCAAGCAGACCGTCACAGACCGGCGCGGCAACAAGACGGTCTACACCTTCGATGGCGACGGCAACATCACTCAGAGCGTGAATGCGCTGGGGCAGACGACGACGTTCACGTTCGATGCCAACGGCAACGAGACCCGCGTGACCAATGCGTTGGGGGAGAAGACTGAGCGGACGTTCGATCCGGTGACGGGCACGCAGACCAGTGAGAAGAACCATCTGGGGCACACCACGAGAACGGGCTACTCCATGGGTAAGACCTGGCAGCGGCTGAATCCGGTCTCTACGACTGACGCGCGTGGCAATACCACGTCCATCAGCTACGTCGATCCTCAGCAACCGGGGGCCACGCCCATACAGATCGGTGAACCGTTGGGACGCATCACCGGAATCGGCCAGGACGTCAAGGGCAATCCGGTGAGTCTGAACGTGGCCGGTGTGCTGACTAGCTTCAGTTACGACGGCCAAGGACGCAAGACCCAGGAAACCAACGGCCTGGGCCAGAAGACAACGTATGCCTACGACACCAACGGCAACGAAACCAGCCGCACGGTGTTCAAAAGCGTCAATGGTGCCACCGTCACCTTCACCACGACCAAGAAGTACGACAGCGAGAAACGGGTCATCGAGGAAACTGACGCGCTGGGCGGCAAGAGGACGACCACATACGATGCAGCCGGCAAGGTGGCGACCCAGACCGATGCCAAGGGACAGGTCACGACCTACGCCTATGACGCTAACGCAAGATTGACCAAGACCACTTACCCGGACGGCACGAGCGACAACACGGCCTACGATGGCGAAGGTAATGAGATTGTTAAGACTGACCGCCAGGGCCGCAGCACGCGCATGGAGTACGACGCGCTGAACCGGCTAGGCAAAACCACGTACCCGGATGGCAGCAGCGACAGCATTGAGTACGACGCCGCAGGACGGACCGTCGCCACGGTGGATCGCAACGGCAAGCGCAGCACCATGGAATATGACGCAGCCGGACGCCAGACGGCCAGCGTCGATGCTACCGGCCGCAGAACCAGCCAGACCTATGACGAGAACAGCAACCGCACCAGCGTCACCGTGGATGGCCGAACCACTGGTTTCATCTACGACGCACTCAACCGCTTGACCAAGATCACGTTGCCGGACGGCAGTACCCAAACTACGGCATACCGGACGGACAACCGCAAACAGAGCGAAACGGATCCCCGCGGCGTGGTGACCAGCTATGGCTACGACCTGGCCGGACGCTTGACTAGCGTTGCGCAGTCCTTGAGCGTGACCGCCACCGCGACCACGACCTACGGCTACGACGAAAGCGGCGCCAAGATCAAACAGGTCGACGCGCTGGGCCGCACCACCACCTGGAGCCTCGATGGCAATGGCCGCATCACCGGGCGCACTATCCAGGACGGGACGACGGAATCGAGCCAGTACGATATCGAAGGCAATCGCCTGACCAAGAAGACGTTTGCCGGCGAGACCCTGACCTTTCAGTACGGCCCCGAAAACCGCCTTACTGGTCAGGTTGTGCCCGCAGGCACGGGCGGCAACAGCGCGGTCCCCAGTGCGGCGATCAGCTACAGCTACACCGCCGGCGGGCAGTTGGAAAGCCAGCAGGAGCAAGGCCCCACTACGCTGGGCGGCACGCAAACCTATCGCTACGACGCCAATGGCCGCCTGGTGCAGGTCAAGAGCCTGATCGGCCAGATCAGCTACTCGCTGGACGCCAACGGCGCCGTTGTGGAGCGCAGCATCGACGGCGTCGGCACGACGAAGAACGAATACGACGCCGCGGGCCGCTTGGCCAAAGTTGCCGCTTCGGATGGCAAGCAGGCTCGCTACACCTATGACCAGGCCGGACGCATCACGACGGTTGAGCGGGACCTGAATGCCAAGGACGGCCAAACCCAGGTCCTTGTCAGCTACAACCGTTACGACGGCGCGGATCGTGTCGTGGCGCTCGCTGAGGTCAAGCGGATCGGCATGGCGGAAACGCTGGTTGCCGGACAGGCATTGACGCGGAATGCCGGCGGCACGATCAGCAAGATCGAGACGCATCGCGCGGGCAGCAGCTACGACAGCGGGACGGGCCAGTTCACCGGAGTGCCGGCTACCACGCAGGCGTTCGAGTACGACGGCAACGCACGCCTGACCAGAGAGACTCGGGTGCAGGGCAGCATAACCGTGGACACGGCGTATGAGTACGACGCCGTGGGCAACCGCACGAAGAAGACTGTGAGCACGGCCGCCGGCACTGAGATCACGACTTACACGTACGACGCCGCTGACCGGCTGACTCAGGAGAGCACCAGCCTAGCCGCCGGCGGCAACCGCCTCACGGTGTACACCTGGGATGGCAATGGCAATCTGGCGAGCAAGGCCGAGCCGGGCAAGGTCACGCTGAATCGGTTCGATCCGGAAAACAGGCTGATTGACATGCGCAACGGTGCCACCCTGGCGCAAGCCCAAGCGGCTGCACCGGGCGTGACCTACGCGTACGACGCCGCCGGCAATCGGGTTAAGAAGGGCGGTGCTCTCGCGACGAGCTACCTGATCGATAGCAGCCATAGTTATGCGCAGCTCGCGCTGGAATCCCGTGCCGGTGAGACCACGGCCTATGTGCGCGGAATACAGCTCGTTCGACAGACAAAGATTAATGGCTCGGCAACGCAGGATCTGTTCCCCTTACACGGCCATCTCGGAACGAGCATGGGCGCGATTGATGCAGACGGCAACTCAGTTGAGCAGATAGATGTAGATGCGTTTGGCAATCTGTATCAATCTGCAGAACCACAGCAGACTCACCTGTATACCGGCGAATACTGGGATCAAGACGCCCAGTTGGTGTATCTCAGGGCGCGGTGGTATGACCCCCGGATTGGGCGGTTTGTATCGGCCGATCCCTTCGAAGGAAAGCAGCAGAATCCGAGGTCTCTCAATCGGTACTCATACGCCGATGCAGAACCAATCCATCATATGGATCCGTCGGGCAAGATGAGTCTTGGCGACGTTGGCTCTGCCATGTCGACTATGGTCAGCTTGTCGATGAGGGCGTACGACATTTATAGCTTTGTGTCGATGTTGGTGCCGGATGAGGACGATGACACTCCTGACGGTAAGCCCACGCTCTGGGACGGCATGATGGCCGAGGTGATCCGTTCGACGTTTGGGAGTGCGAGCTCAATTCCTGATATTGGCCTGGCCGCCGCCTTTGGCGGTGGGTGGTTGCAGCCTAAGCATCACACGATTCCCGAATACATGTGCGGGGCGGGCGCCCAGGAACGTGTAAAACTCAGCTTCTCCGACCACTCCCGGCTCCACACGCAACTGTACGGTTTGCACCTGAGCGTCAAAGTTTTGTCCACTGCGTATGACCTTCTCTTCCGAAAGAAGAAGAAAAAGGAAAATATGTCGCCGATCGCTCAAGTTGCAAGAACCCATCTCGGACGGTATGCTATTTCGGAAGGATTGCATGCGTTCTATGAAGCGGAAGGGTATTGGACAATGGGGGTCAGCGAGACAGGCCCCGCCTTTGGCCACCTGGGATCAGTCTTCCTGCGGGAAAGGGCGCGATATATCCGGAATCATCATTCCTTTCCGGCGTGCAAGAAGCAATGACCTATGCAATTTCGTCTCAGGCCACGTCTCTGGGCGATTTCCAGACCCATGGGCCAGGCTGGCTTGGCCGTATCCTGCAGAGATCAGATAGCGTTTCGGTCACATTCACGGAACTCGCCAGTCTTCGTGGCTCCTCCGTTCTTGTGGCAGCACCCAAGGATCATGTTTTCTGCTCGCTACCGGAGAGCATCTATAGCTGTGGGTTTGGGCACTGGCCTGCTGGACCGAGCCCACGGCGCGCTTGGTTGGAGCGCTCATTCATGCGTCCGGACGTCGATCGGGATTTCTTGAAGGAACTGAGAAGCGCGCGCATCTCTCCTAAGGCTATTCCGTATGGAACGTTTCCATACGTTGGGGGAACGTCCACGGTATCGGACATGGGCTATGGCAAGGGTTTAATGCCACTGCAGCCGCAGTGGTTCAGGAATTACTTAATCCCTTCGCACAAGCGCGACGAATTCCTTAAGGTCTTGGAGGGATTGCTAGTCGAGCGTGGCCGGTTCGCCTGTAGGCAATTCTCCGATCAGGCCATACCGGCGGACATCGACTCGCACTTTAGCGAATCAGATATGAGAGAAGAGGCGCTCATTTGGTCTTACTACGCTTGGACGGGTGCGTCGTCCGGGCAGCCGCCGCTTAAATTGCAGGAGCGCGCGATCGAACTACTAAGCCAGGCTGTGCTTTCCGCCGAGTCCGATATCTTGCCAGTATTCGATTGCCTGAGTCCGGCTTTTGGCGAATTTACGGCGCGCTTCGAACTAGCCGATTCCAAGCCCCAATCGACAGGGCATTTCAATGCAGAAGTTATCTCGAGTTATCGATTGAGGCTCGCGAGACTGAGTGGGTGGCCGATATTTTTCCCCGCTGTCAAGCCCATTCCGGAGCGCATGCGGTTGCGAATTACCGGGTTTCCCCAGAATCCCAAAACGATGCCTTACGAAATACTGTCCGAGGCAGAATCCTATTTGGATGAAACTCTTGCTCGGTTTCCCAGCTATGCGCAAGATCCCATGGAGGAGCTGTACAAATAGAAAGCTAGCGCAAGTACGTTCTGGAGCACCAATTGCATGCGATAGCGCCTACGCCGATCGAGTGGCGAGATGTCCAGGAGTTGTTTGGGCCGAACCTGGTTCGCTTTCAAGCGCCATCGCAGGCGCTGCTGCTACGCGCAGAGGTTCGTGATGTCGGCTTCGCAGTTCACTGGCTCGTTGCGGCTGTAGGGCACTACCTCTTTTTCGCGCCGCGCTACAGGTACATCGCATGGAGCGACCTAGCGCAATGGCATCGCTTATTCTTCCTACCCGAACGTGTTCAACAGATCAAGCAATTCGCACGCGGCCAAAAATGGCCATTCCGGATGATTCCTGTGCTGGAGGGCATCAGCGAATCGTTGGTGGACTTTGGCGCCGATTTCGACGGTAGGAACGAGTTGATCGCTGTCGAGGAGTACGTGCTCCCGGCGGAGCACGCCGCGGAAGATCGACTCCTGTCCTACTTGCGCGAGTGGGAGCAGACGTTTGCTGCCTACATGTACAGGGATCTGTCTCATTCTTTACATACGGGGCCAGGGGCGCGGCTGATGACTGCGCTGCATACGAACCCCCTCGTGGTGCAAGAGGCAGCGATGAAAAGCGAAGTGAAGCGTTCGACCAAGCTGTTAATTGATGTGCTTGATCGTTGGTCAGCAGACGAGGTATTGACCCACCTTGCCACCCAGGACACATTCCCCGGATTGCTTCGGCATGATCTTGTGCCGGGTGTGCCGACGCCCGACAGCGCGAGAAAGGACTGGCAGGGACTTTACGAGCTTAGGGTGGCGTTCCTCGAGAAATTTGCCTTCCCGTGGTTCTACCGTCCTGCACTCGCGATGCTTGGCGCCGAAGGGCCGCGGCACTCATTGACGGCGTCGCAGCTCGTGGAGCAGGGAGCCCGACCGCTTAGCCAGCCAGTTTGCCCCGAGGAGTTTCGAGCGCGCGTCGGTTTGGTAGCGCTCAGGCTAGAGCAGACTTACCCAATTCTGGCCCGTGAGCCAGTGGCGCCCTGAAACCCGCCAGGAGACGAGTTTGGGGGTTGGCTTCAACATCTCACCACGCCCGGTTTCGCAAGAGGGTTGATGACCGGAATTTGCTGCCCTCCTTCGGGAACCAGGTTACAGGTTGACGATCACGCGACGTGGGTGACATTCATGTTGGACAAGAAGGAAGCGAGGGTTCGGCAATGACCTGCCCATCGATGACGTTCTCGCTATTCGATAATTAACGTTCTTTACCAAAATGAATCCCTTTGGCAGAGCCACCAAGAATTTTTTGGTCGCGCGTGGATACCAGTACAAAAGGATTTTTTCGAAATTCCTCCCCGACTCTGGGCTCTTGCTGGAAGTGTCGTTCAGGCCTGTGAAAGACGCATTTAGGGAGGGTCAGGCCTACGGCCACGCCATTTGCTTAAAAGTTTACTATCCGCGCGCGAAAGATTTCTTCTTGGTATCACCGGACGAGTTTCGGGATCTGAGAAAAGACGGAACGTTACGGCATGTGTGCTACACGACCGAGACTTCCGGCATCTATAGCAAGGCAGAAGGCGATTTGGTCAGCTCGGTTCTCGAGAGATGGTTCGATTTTTGGGAGGAGAAGCTTTCGACACCAAGGTACGCGCTGGAAATACTCACGGCTTTGCGCGGGCGTGCCCCATTCCCTGCATACCTTTCCTGCATTAACGAGTACGTCGCCAAGGATGAAGCCGACAAGGTTCGCTTCGAGATGGCAAAAGAAGGGTGTGTATGGCCGTTCGACGGAGGAATCAATCTGAAGGCCTATGTCGCATTCTTGATCTCAGGTGGACTCTATTCAGAGGCCACCAGTTTGATCACCGACGCGCTGGATGAGCGATATTTCAAGGGCGTCAGGTTTGCGCGTGTGGTGATGGACGATCTCATGCTAAAACTACAAGCCGACGCTATGTGCGCGAAGGTTAAGCTGAGCGAAGCCAACATCCAAACGCTCAAGGAATTGGGGCATCTGACATGATCGGTGGCCCGGCCGGCGGCTGAATTCGTTCTTACGGCCGTATGGTGAAAATATTCAGCGAGTGCATCCGTAAAGCGTTTGCCGAGCGGATGTAGCGGTCCGACAAACTCCGCAAGATGAAGCTTCCTGTTGAATACTCCGGGGATCTGGCGAGTTCGCAGGTCTATCAATGGAAGAGCGAGGGCGCGTAGTCTTGGCTGCCCTGGTCTTGGCCTCGGGAAGCTCGGCCTCGACTGGGCTGCGGGGGACGACTGGTCGACCGTCTCCGTCTACTGATGCCCCCTGAAGAATTCCTCCTTCCCACAAGCGATCACTTGATGGCTGGAACAAGTCACTGACACGAGTCGGTCACCGGGGACGGCCGCCCAGCCTCTGGAAGTGCGTCTGACGCAAAACGCCTTGTCTTCGCGCGTAGAGAAGTAATAATCCATGCGTGAAATAAGCAAAAACAAGCACTGATTTCGTACAGCAGCGCCGCGGCATGCCGTGGCGGCCGCGTGACGTGCATGTGCGGAGGAAAACATCATGCGAAAGCGGCTTGCTGCCTGGGCGGCATCGGGGTGGGATAGCGTGCGCGCACTCAAGCGCGGGCTGCTGGCTGCATTGGCACTCACGATGGCGGCGGCGGTCCTGGGAGCGCCTGCCGATGTGGCGCGTGGCTTGGCGTGGCTGCAGTCGCAGGTGCGAGCCGACGGCAGCTTTCTGGGCCAGCCACTGGACGGCGGCCAGCAACTGGCGCGCTGCGAAACCGCCACCACCCTGATCAAACTGGCGGGCAACAGCGCTCAGGTCGCATCCCTGCTGGCCGCCCTGCAGTCATCCGACGGCGCCACCGAAACCCAGGCTTGCTGGCAACAGCTGCGCCAGCAATTGGGGCAAACCATTCTCGGCTCCGACGTCGAGCAGCGCCGTGTGCCGCAGCAGGGCTATTCAGCCTATCCCGCGTCGACGGATCCCAATGCGCTGGACAGCGGCTGGGCCCTCTCGGCCCAATTGCAAAACCTAACCCCCACCGACAAGACCAGCGTGTTGGGCTGGCTGCAAGGCATCCAGCGCGCCGAAGGCAGCTTCGCTGTCGCGGGCAAGCCCAGCCTGCTGACCACAACAGTGGTGCTGCGTGCGCTGAAAGTAGAAGCATCCAACAACACCACGGCCGCCTCCATCGCCAACAAAGCCGCTTCCTGGCTGCTGGCCCAGCGCAATGCGCAGGGCAATTGGCTGGGCGACATCGCCACCACCGCCGTCGTGTTCGAGGCCGTTCACCCCTACACCGGCGCAGACGCCGGCATCGCCGGCGGTGTGCAAACCTACCTCCTGGCCCAGCAACAGCCCGACGGTTCATGGCAAGGCGACGCCTATGCGACCGCAGTGGCATTGCGCGCGCTGGCGCTGACATCGGTGAGTCCGCAGGACCCGACCCGCGCCGGCCTGAAGATCAAGTTCGCCGACGCCCGCACCGGGACTGCCGTGCCCGGTGTGCGGCTGGAGTCGATCAACCCGGCCGTCTCGGCGTTGGCCGACGGTGCGGGCCAAGTGCAATTGGCCGGCCTGCAACCTGGCGCCTATCAATTTGCCGCCAGCCTGAGCGGCTACGCCACCGTCACCATCAGCGCCACGCTGGCGGCGGGCCAGACGCTGGACCTGGGCGTCATCCAGCTGATCTTGCCCACCGGTTCGACGGCGTCCGTCGTCAGCGGCACCGTCCGCGAGCAAGGCAGCAACCTGCCGGTTCCCGATGCCACCGTGACGGTCGAAGGCCAGGCGCGGTCGGCCGTCAGCGCGCCCGATGGCAGTTACCTCATCTCCAACGTCACGCCCGGCACGGTGACGCTGGTTGCCACTCGCACGGGCTACTTGGCTGCGTCCGGCAAGGGAACGGTCGCGGCGGGGCAGGTGCTCAACTTCTCGCCATGGCTCAGTGCCGATCCAGGGAACGTCGGCGCCACGGACTGCAAGATCGTGGGCGTCGTGCTGGATGCGGCCACCCAGCAGCCCATGGCCGGCGTGTCCGTCAACGTCACCGGCTCCAGCGCCGCGGCGGTCAGCACCGACGCGGCGGGGCGCTACGCTACGCCGAACCTCGTCACCGGCGTGGTCACGGTCAAGACCAGCAAAGCCGGCTACGACAGCGTGACGGCCACCACGCAACTGATCTGCACCAACCTGCGATCCACGGTGGTGGAGTTCTCGCCGCGCATTTACGCCACCGGCCAGACGCCGGCGGGCGGCAACAGCGCCGGGATGTCGGGCGTGGTAATGGATGCGGCCACCAACCAGCCGATCGCCGGGGCGCAGCTCACCGCGACCCCAAGCTTTGGCGCTGCCAAGTCAACGCAAAGCGCCGCCGACGGCAAGTTCCAGTTCAGCGGGCTGGATGGTGTCAGTGCGCAATTGCAGGTGACGGCTTCGGGCTATGAAGGCGTGACGCAGAGCTATGCGCTGACCCCGCTGCAAACCATTGACATCGGGCAGCTGCGATTGCGCGCACCCAAGGTGCAGCAATTGCTGCCGGATCTGAAAGTGGTCCAGGTTCAGCGCGACACGGCACGCACGGATGCGCAGACATTGGCGCTTTCAGGATCGGTTCAGGTGCAGGTTGCCAACGTCGGAACGCAGGCATCTCCAAGCGAAATCGCCCTCACGGCGTTTGTCGATGCCGATCGCAACAACCGGTACGACGCGGCAACCGATCCGGTTGTGGGCATGGCCACGCTCGCGATCACGCTTCCGCCAGGAGGTACTTCCAGCGTCGCCATCAGCGTGCAGGGCGTCATGCCATTCCGCGACGCGCCGGTTCATGTGATGGTCGATTCCGCGGCCGCCGTTGCTGAAGTCGACGAAACAAACAACGTCCGGTCGCTTGCTGACGAGGCGCTGCTCCTGCCGACATCCAAGACATTCGATCCGGTCTTGAAGTGGTCGTGGTCCGGCGGCGGTGTGCTGCCGCTTTCCAAGGACGTGATGATGGCCCCAATCGCCGTGCCAACCCGTGACACCAACGGAGACGGAAAGATCAACGGCGATGATGTTTCCAACGTGATCTTCACCAGTTACCAGGGCTACTACTCCCAGGCTGGCAGCGGTGTGATTCGCATCCTGGACGGCCGCACCGGTGCGGAGATCAATACCCTGAGCAATTCCCCTGTCGCGACCGTCGGCGGGCTGGCGGCGGCGGATCTGGACGGCGACGGCGTGCCGGAGATCGTCGGGATGAGCGCTCCTTCGGCCAGGCCCATCGCGCTGCGGCCGGACGGCAGTGTGCTCTGGGCCGCAACGACAGGCACCGTTCCGTATTGGGCCGCCAACGGCGGCAACTGGAGCGCGCCCCTCATCGCGGACCTCGATGCCGACGGCATACCGGAAGTGATCTCCAGCAACAACGTCTACAACGGGAGAACCGGCCAGTTCAAATGGAAGGCGAGTGGCCCGCACATCGGAACTTCTGATACTCAATTCCCGGCGTACTACTCCATTCCGGTCGTGGCCGACCTGTTCGGGACCGGGAAGCAAAACCTGATCCTCGGGGCCAGCGTCTATGAGGCTGACGGAACACCGGTGTGGATCAAGACTAATGCCGTCGATGGCTATGGCGACGGCCATATCGGCATAGCGGATTTCGATAGGGACGGTTTCCCTGAGCTGGTGCTGGTGTCGGCCGCGAAGGTCTGGCTGCTGGACCGGTTCGGCAACAAGATCTGGGGGCCGATCCAGATTCCCAACTCCAACATCTGGGGCGGCCCTCCCACCATCGCCGACTTCGACGGTGACGGCGTTCCCGACATCGGCGTGGCGACAACCCGGTCGTATGCGGTGCTCAGGGCCAACGGCACCATCATGTGGACGAGCGCAGCCAAGGACTTCGGCTCGGGCATGACCGGTTCGACTTCATTCGATTTCCACGGCGATGGAAAGCCGAAGGTCGTCTATTCGGACGAGTCTTCGATCTTCGTGCTGGATGGTGCGACGGGCGTCGTTTCGCTTCGAATTCCTTCCAGTTCCGCCACGACGTTCGAGTACCCCATCGTGATCGACGCCGATCGCGACGGCCATGCCGAATTCGTCACCATCCGGAACAACTACGCCGGGCACGCCGATTCCGCACCTGGGTCCGGTATTCGTGTCTATCAAGACAAGGACAACTCCTGGGTGGGCACGCGAGGCATCTGGAACCAGCACGTGTACAGCATCACCAACATCAACGATGACCTGACGGTTCCCCGCGTCCCGGTTCAGTCCTGGAAGTCGCACAACACGTACCGCTTGAACAAGCGGCTCGAAGCCGATGCGCGCGCAGTACCGGATCTCACGGTCGGCTATGTGCGCGTGGCCGACGGGGGCTCGTCCGGCTCGACGCTCACCGTGCGGGCCGGCAACGCAGGCGGCTACAAGGTGGCCGTGGGCGCGAAGTTGGCCGTCTACGCCAGCAACCCGGCCTTGGGCACGCCCACGGCTTCGGCCTTGGTGGGTACGGCAACCGTGCCGTCTGAACTGCAGCCCAACGAATGGCGCG
This sequence comes from Ramlibacter sp. WS9, assembly GCF_003797765.1. Lineage (GTDB taxonomy): Bacteria > Pseudomonadota > Gammaproteobacteria > Burkholderiales > Burkholderiaceae_C > Ramlibacter. Next base: position 463,756 of record NZ_RKMB01000001.1, read on the forward strand.
ACATCGCCATCCCCGTCAACAAGAACCTGGCCAGCCTGAACGCCCTGGGCCAGATCTGGATCGTCGGCGACGACGACGGCACCGGCAAGACCGCCTTCATCGACTTCGACCGCAGCAACAACACTGTGGCCGGCGACCTGCCCTTGATCGCGGCGAACCTTGCGCCGATCGTCTCCACTGATAAGCCCGTTTACTCCGAGGCCGACCAAGCGGTGTTCACGGCCGTCGGGCGCAACTTCGGCAGCTTTGCGCACGATGCGTATGTGCGCTTCAGCGTGCTCGACTCGGCGAGCCTCACGGTCGACACGCTGCCCGTTGGAGTCACCGCGAGCCTTCCCGCGTCCGGCACCGCGAGCATTGCTGGCTTGTGGCCTGTCTCCGGCATCCTCTCCGGCAACTACCAGGTCAGGGCTGATTTGTACTCACCGGCGGGATTGCTGTACGGCAGTGCGACGGCGAGTTTCGTGGTCAGCGCGAGCCAGGTGCAAGCCACCAGTGCGCGCATCAGCGCAGATCGATTGAGCTACAGCACAGCGCAAAGCGTGCAACTCACCTCGCGCGTTGCCAACAACACCAGCAACACCGCGCTGGACAACCTGCAAGCGCGCACCGAAGTGCGCACCGGCGCAGGGCAAAGCGTCATGGTCAGGACCGAGCCCATCGAGCAGTTGGCTGCGAATGGCTTCCGCCAGTACGGCTACAGCCTGGGCGCAGGCACCCTGGCGCCCAGCAACTACGGCGCCACCTTGCAACTGCTGGCCGGCAACGGCTCCGTCCTCGCGCAAAGCACCACCAGCTTCAGCGTCCTGGGCGCAGACCAGACAGGTGTCGGCATCACAGGCCAACTGCAGGCCGTGCCCGACATCCTCTTCGTCGGCCAGAACTCGCACCTGACCCTGCAAGTCACCAACAACTCCACCATGAGCTTGAGTTCGGTGCCCCTGACCGTGCGCGTCGTCGACCCCGTCCTCGCCAGCGTCGTCGCCACCTTCACCACGACAGTGGCCGACTGGACCGCCGGCGAGGCCCGCAGCTTCGGCTTCGACTGGAGCGCGCTGGGCGAGCACGGGCAGAACCTCGTCGCTGTCGCCAGCGCCGTCGTCGCCGGCAAGGACATCCCGCTGGCCCAGGCCAACCTCAAAATCCTGGGCATCCTGTTCACCGGCACCATCGCCGCCGACCCGCGCGAAGTCGAAGCCGGAGACCAGACCAGCCTGGCCTACGGCGTCACCAACCCGACCCCCGTGGCCGGCCGCATGACAGGCAACGTGGCGGTGCAAACCCAGGCCGGCCAGACCCTCACCACCTGGCCGCTGGACCTCGCCATCGCGGGCATGGCCAACTTCGCCGGCAACCAGCTCTACACCACCGGCGAGCAGTTGCAGACCCTCACCGCCGTCCTGAGCCAGCACCTCGGCACCAGCACCTCGGTATTGGCCACCACCACCTTCACCATCATCGACCGCCCGGTGCCGCTGGGCGTGGCCACCGGCTTGAAGGGCCAGGCCCGCATCCTCGTGCTCGTCTCCTGCCCGCCGGGCCTGGGCGCCGCGGACGAAGCCGCCTGCGTGGCCCAGCGCAGCCAGGCCATCGTCACCTACTTCAGCGGCTTGGGCATCACCGCCAAGACGGTAACAACGCGCGACGCCTTCGCAGCCGAGATGTGCTGCGGCTCGTACAACACCTACTGGTTGAGCGGCGGAGCCACCAAGCTCGACGCGCAGACCGTGGGCGAACTCGAGCAAACCGTCTACCGCGGCGAAGCCCTGTGGATGGACGGTGTGCACGACTCGCGCAACCAGCTGCTGCACCCGGCCGCTGGCGTCAAGGAAATCGGCAAGCTGTCCACCAGCAACCAGGTCGAACACTCGCTCGAGCCGGGCCTGTACGGCGCGGGCGACCTCCCGACCCTGGGCCAGCCCACGAAGTTCGAGCTGACCACGGGAGCGGCGCAAGGCCTGTTCACGCAGGTGCCCGGCCAGCAGGCGCCGGTCCCCGCGATCGTCAGCAACGACCATGGCCGCGGCAAGAGCCTGCTGTTTGCCTTCGACCTGGCGGCCATGATCACCGCCGACGTGGTGCAGGCCAACAGCCAGCTGGCCGGCTTCGTGAGCACCTCGGCCAGCTACGGCGTCAGCGGCAGCCCGACGCTGACACTGGGCGACATCACGCAGCTGAGCGCGAGCATCAACAACCAGGGCACCCGCACGGTCTCCTTCAAGGCCGAGGCCACGCTGCCGGCGGCGCTGGCATCGATCTCTACCGCACCGCAGGCGCAACTCACCGTCAACACCGACGGCAGCACGCTGGCCACCTGGAACTTCACCCTGGCCGGGGGCGCCACGCAGGAGCTCAACTGGCTGGTGCGCGCGACGCAGGCGGGCAGCTACAGCGTGCCGCTGTCGATCTACAGCATGCCGAATGTGGGCAGCAGCTTGCCGCCCAAGCTGCGGGTCACCACGACGTTCGTGGTGGATGTGAAGGACGCAGCCAGCCTGGTGCAGCAGCCGCTGCCGGCGGCCACTGCGCTGGAGCCCACGGCCAGCGCGGACAAGAGCAACAAGACCAAGGCGCTGAGTGCGATTGCCAATGCACAGAGCCTGCACGCACAAGGCAGCTACGAGCAGGCAATCGTGCAGTGGCTGGCCGCGGCCGATGCCATTGCGGGCATCACCTCGGTGGATACCGCAGCCGCACGAGCCGCCGTCGCCTTGGCACTCGAGGCCACCACCGATGCCCTTTGCATCCAGCGCTGCGGCACCGCGGCTTGCCAGTGAGCCGAAGGAGGAAACAACAATGAATACGCAAAGCACACCCATGACCATCAATACGCGTAAGGCCTGGCGTCCTGTCCTTCGGCCGGTTGCACGGTTGCTAGTCGTCGCGCAATTGGCGCTGGTACTGCAACCCTTGAGCGTGCTGGCACAGGAGGCGGGCACGCCAGCGTTCAACCCCGCTGCACAAGCCCAGTTGCAGCGATTCGCTGCGATGAACCAGACCATTGAGCAGGCCAAGGCCAATAAAAACAAGTCTCCTGCAGACTTCGTCAGCGACAAGTTGGGCCAAGCGCAGGAGTTGGTGGCACAGCTCAAGGCGCCTAACACGCCGGACAAGCCGGTCAGGCATCAGCAACTCAAGGATTTGCTCGCTGCAATACAGGCCGGTGCGGCCGACGTGCGCGCCGAGTTCGCGGCGACTCGGGACGAGTTGCGCGCGAAGAATTTGCCCGTCGAAATCCTGGCCCGTCATGACGAAGCGGCGGGACAGTTCGAGCAAAGGGCAGCTACCTTCGGCAGTCTCATCTCGCAAGCGGCCGGCGACGAAGACAGAGTCGCCAAACTATCGGAATTCTTCGACAACTTCCCGGCCAAGCGCAAGCCCGGCAAGACCGATCCCAAGAAGCTGCCCTGGTCTACCCCGAAACCCACAACGCGCATGCCGGCCGAAACCCAGACCGCCTGGTACCAGAATGCATATGGAGACCAGAAAATCCGGCTGGCCCAGGCCGGCGGCACCAACATCGGGCCGCTGCAATTCAACATCGCCCCTGAGCCGACCCAAGCCCCAACGTTGGCCGACTTGGCGGAAACTGACGAAGTGCAGCTGACCCCGGCCATCCGCGCCAAGGCGGCGGAACTTGGCAACAACCCGGTCAACATCTACAACTGGGTGCGCAATAACATCGAATTCGCGCCCACTGCAGGTGCGATTCAGAGCGCACAAGATACCCTGGACAAGAAGCGAGGCAACGCCACGGACACGGCCAGCCTGCTAGTGGCGCTTCTGCGCGCGGCGCACATCCCGGCGCGGTATCAGTACGGCACGATCGAAGTGCCCGCTGCACAAGCGATGAACTGGGTGGGTGGCGCCACGGTCCCGCAAGCCGCACTGCAAATCCTGAATCAGGGCGGCATCGCTGCGCGGGGCATGGCCAGTGGTGGACGCATCACTGCCATCCGCATGGAACACGTCTGGGTGCGAGCCTACGTCAATTGGAGCCCCAGCCGCGGCAATCGCAACGCCACACCCGCACAGCACCCGAACCCCAACGGCCCCTTGAACGCGTGGGTGCCATTGGATGCCAGCTTCAAGCAGTACACATTCAGCCCGCCGATGGATCTGAAGAGCACGGTACCACCTGACGTGAACGCCTTGGTGGCAGCGGCGACACAGGGTGCAACAACCAACGCCGCTCAAGGCTGGGTGCAGGGACTGAACCACTCGGCCCTCAAAGCTGAACTTGATGCCTACGAGGCGCGAGTAAAGACGTACGTCAGCAACTCTTCCACCGGAGTCAACAGCACAGCCGCCGACCTTCTCGGCAAGCAGATCATCCCGGTAATTGCACCGTCGCTCCTGGCTGGCACAACTGCAAATCACGTGATTGCGCTGGGAAGCCAGAGCTCCGCGGTCCCAAGCGCGCAACAACACAAGTTCACCTATCGTCTTTATGCGAGCGACGCCGAACGCGCCGACGAAAGCCCGTTGTTGAGCTACACCGAGAAGGTGAGCAAACTTGCGGGTAGACGCGTGACGCTGAACTATGTTGCCGCAGACGACGCCACCGCCAGCCTCATCGCCAGCTATTTGCCTGGGCCGCACGCCGATGGCAGTCGCATCCAACCCACCGAGTTTTCCGGGAGCTTGCCGGCTTATTTGATCCGATTGAAGGCTCAGATCAGTCTGGATGATGCGGTGGTTGCCTCATCATCCCAGGCCATTGGAATGGGAACCGACCTGTACAGCACTGGCGGTTTTACGCACCTCCACGACCCAACCCAGTGGGACCTTACGAGTGAGGAATCCAACGTGGCGGGGCAAGTGACGGCCATAGGGATCAGCGCCACCGGCGTCGGGCAAGGCCAACTCACCAGATTCAAGGGCGAGCTCACCCGAATGCAACTGGAACTGCAGGACCCTTCTGCCGTGCCTGGCAGCGTGAAGGCCAAACAGGCCTCCGGGCTTCTCCTTGCATCGGTAATTGCAAGCTGGTTCGCAGTATCTGAGAGCAGCAGCCGGATCAGCCAGCTTCACACCGGTGTCGTCGAGTATCCCGGCCTGAGTTATGGTCTGTTTCACGCGGTAGTCAACCCGATTATCAGCTGGGGAATTGTGCGTTCGGTTTCCTTTCCCGGCGTCAATCTGGATATTGGCCATGTGAGGATCAACACATGGTCGAACGACAACGACAGCAAGAAATGGATCCAATACAACCGTATGCGCGGCCAATACATGAGCACTCTGGAGGCCGTGGTGCCTGAGCGGTTCTTCAATGACACCGTGCGCTGCAACCTGTCAGGTGCGACCGCTCCCCTTCCGGGCCTACCGACCTGCCCGCAAGGAATCAGCGCCACCAAGGCGCTGGCATCTGCGGCGATGCAGGGGCAAAAGGTTTACACCATCACTCAGGCCACCTATGCGGACAATCCCAGCGTATTGAGCACTGGACTTTCGGCACAAAGCGCAAGCATTCGCGAGCGGGCGCGACAAGCGCTGGAGGTGGGTTTCGAGGTCACAGCGCATGAAGCCCCAGTCTCTCAAGGTGGCCTATGGGGGTCAGGGATCGTGATAGTTGACCCGACAACTGGAGCCGGTGCCTATCTCATTGATGGGGTAAGCAACGGAGGATCATTCGAGACCACGGCCGACCGCGTTTTCGTTATGCTCGGGTTTGGTAGTGAACCGGTCGTCAGCGCTGTGCAGCCTGCGCTCGTTGCAGCCACGTCGGCTGTGGCAGGCGCCTATATGGCGCTTGTCAACGTGTTCGAATGCAACGCCCAGGCGATCATCAATGTCTTGCTTATTGCGCTGGTAGTTGCTGCGGTGATCGCGGCGATAATCTTGGCTGGACCCGCTGTTGGCGCGGCGATAGCGGCACTTATCGCCGCAATGGCACCGGCAAGCGCATTCGCTGCGCAGGAGAACAGTTGTCCGAAGGCCACCTGCAGCGCAGAGCGAACGGCATGCTTTGGGACCAGCCTCAATGACGGTGTTGGCGGATCACCCGGCTCCGGGCGCTGCCAGTTGTGCTACGAAACGTGCATGCAACTGGACGGAAAATGGCCTTCCCGTTCCCATACCGGAGACCGCTGTGACTACTGGAACTTCAACTGAAACAATGCCACCGGACTCGAACGAATACCGGACCGTGGCTCGAAATATCGATCTCACTACAGTGCGTCTTTCCGACTGCGGATGGCAAGACGCGGTTCAGCAGTATGGCGAACTTGAAGAGGAGATGGTCCGCCTGTTTCAAGCAGAAGCGGACATACAGGAGGTTCGACGCCGGATATCCGAGGCCATTGTTTCGAATATCTCTGTGGCCGACCCCGCGCCTGGGGAGTCCGCCTATGAGCCGATCTGGCAAAAGCTGGTGAGCCTTGGCTTCTCGAGCGACGAGCGCAAGATGTCAATGCATTTTTTCCGTCTCAGTTACCTGATGAGCAATTCAAACGATCTGAATCGCATCAGATCAGAGCTGGCGGCGTTTCGTGACGGGGCTGAGCGGCTTTTGAAGCGGCCCGATCCGGGCATGGGGGAGCACTTTGCAGCCGTTGCAGCGCTCCTTGAACATAGACTCGCACAACGGCGTGGCGCTGTGTAAAGCGCGCAAGCTTGGGAGCAAAGCGGCCAACGCCGCATACGCTTTGGGCTTCGATTTAGCGCGGCAGAGGTCAGCGCCGCACGGCCCCCGCGAGTCCGAACACCCACTGCCGATAGGTGTCCGCATTTTCCAGCGCGGCGAACTGAGGTCCGAAACCAAGCTGGCGGATCGGTTTGCCCTCCGCGAGACTGTGCACCCCGGCGATCCGCCCCTGCGCATCCAGCACCAGCCCCCATTCACTCTTGCCCGTCAAGGGGTCTGCGTATAACTGCCGCAGATGCCTGCGAATGCCCGGTACGCGCGGGTCCTTCAACAGGTCATCCAGCGTCCTGGGTCCCTGGCCCATGGTGGGCGTCACCGCCCCGGCCGGTACGCCGGCGTAGCTGCGCAGCGCTTGTTGGAACTCAGCGCCTATGGCCAATAGCTCACGCTCGGCATCTCTTCTCGCCATCGTTGCACCAAGGCTCACTGCCGCAGTCGCCGCGATGGAGATCAACGCAACCGCAAGCAGTAGCAAGACATAGGCAAACCCGCCCTGCTTGAAGTGCGGCGGATGCTCACCAGTCCGCATACTTCTTTCCGTCGCGGTCCATGCCCTGCGCACCGCTGTGCACGTCGTACACCGTGCCCTTGTAGCCCTCGGGCACAGGCACCAGCTGCCATGTCGCAGCGGATTCGGTGATCGGGTCTACCGGAAGCGCGCGCAGGTATTTCTTTTCCACCAATTCCTCGAGCGTCTCGGGATAGCGTCCGTTGTCGCCGTAAAACTTGTCGATCACGTCGCGCACGCTGCGCAGGTTGTCGCGCAACACTGCTTCCTTGGTCGCGTCTACCTTGTGGAAGTAGCGCGGCGCCACCAGCATGAGCAAGGTGGCCACGATGGCGAGCACCACCAGCAGCTCGATCAGCGTGAATCCAAGGCGAAAGCGGCGCGGTTCTGTCATGGGCTTACCAACGTCTCAGCGCCACGCCGTTCAAGCCGATCAAAGCCGACTGGGTGTGCACGTCGTACACGTCGTCGCCTTCCTGCGGATCGGCGGCTTCGCTGGCATAAGACCGTTTGCCCCAGGTGCCCGCGTCATCCACCGACGCATCGCCATGGAACGGGTCGCGCGGGACCCTGCGCAAAAAGAACATCTTGCGGCGCTTCGGGTCGCGCTGGTCGTCGGCGCCTTCCACCAGCGCTTCCAGCGTCTTCGGGTAGCCCGTGCTGCCGATTTCCTTGCGGATACGGCCTTCGTCCGATGCGCGCTTATAGGCATCGATGGCCGTGCGGATTTCGCGCAGCGCGGCGCGCAGCTCGACCTCCTTGCCGCGCTGCACCTGAACCTGTGCAACGGGGATGACGAGCGTGGCGAGCACGGCCAGGATGGCCAGCGTCACCAGCAGTTCGATCAACGTGAAGCCGCGACGCATCGAAGGCGAGTTCAGTTGGTCACGCGCAGCACGTGGGCCGGGGCTGGCGACGGTGCCACGGAACGCCCTCCCAAGCCTACCGGCGCGACAGTCAGCAACTGCACACGCGTCTCCGGGTTGATGGCGGCTGTGGCGCGGAAGTTGATGGTGGCAAACACGCCCAGCGCCGTGGCGCCGGCATCACCCGACCGCGTGCCAGTCACCAGCACTTGGCCGCTGGGGTCCACGCGGCTGGCGAAGCTGGTTTGCGAACCGCCCTGGCGCAGGAATTCGCCTTCGCTCACCGAGGTGGCCTGCAGCATGCGCGGATCGAACCCCACGGCCAGCGGCACGCTGACGACCGGCTGGTCCGACTGCATCAACAACTGCACGGCAAAGATGTCGCCCACCTTCACTTCAGCGGGGCCTTGCCATCGCAGTGTCGCGCCCCCGCTCGGCGCGGGCGTGACGCTCCCGACGGCCGACGTTAACGGAGCTGTGGTGGCACTGGCCGTGGTCGTGCCTGCCTGGCTCTGCGTCGCTTGGGAAGTGACCGCAGGCGAAGTCGAAGCGCCGGGGACAGCGGGAGATGACGGCGCCGTCGCAGGCCGCGTTCCAGGCGCTGGAGCAGGCGCGGCACCTGTCGCCGCGGGCCGCGCGCCAAAGCTGTTCTCCGTGCCGGACTCGAACTCGGTCAGTGCCGCATCGGGCCGGCGCACATTGCGGACAATCCGCGGCGTGATGGAGAGCACGATCTCCGTCTTGCTGGCGTCGTCCGACTGGCTGCCGAACAGGCGGCCCACCACCGGCACCTCGCCCAGGCCTGGCACCTTGTTGGCCGAGCGGCGGTCTTCGTCGTTGATGAGGCCGGCCAGAACCTGGTTCTCGCCGTCTTTCAGGCGCAGCACGGTCTGCGCTGTGCGCGTGCCGATCTGGTAGGCGATGGAGCCGGACTTGGTCTGCACCTGGCTGATGATGTTGCTGACTTCCAGCGCGATCTTGATCGCCACTTCGCCATCGAGGTAGATCGTGGGTTCGACGTCGAGCTTGAGGCCCACGTCCACGTAGTTGATGGACTCCGCCACGAAGCCGGTCGACGTCGACGTGGAGGTGATGTTGGGCACGCGCTCGCCGATGAGGATCTTGGCCTTCTCGCGGTTGCGCGCGCGGATGCGCGGGTTGGCCAGGATGTTGGCGTCGGTGTCGGTCTTCTTGGCGTTGATGTTGACGGCGCCGATGGCGGCGCCGATGCGGGCGCTGTTGAGGCCGCGCAGGTCCGCGACGGTGAGGGCGCCGCCGGTGGTGCCGGACGTCGAGCCGTCGGTGGCGGCCGCGCCGATGGCCAGCGGCGTCAGCGTCAACTGATCGGGCCAGCGAACACCCAAATCCAGCAGGCGCGTCCGCTTCACCTCCAGAATCTCGACTTCCAGCATCACTTCTGGTTCGGGCACATCGTGCAGCGCCACCAGTTTCTCGGCCAGGCGGATGGCCTCGGGCGTGTCGCGCACGATCACCAAATTGAGCTTGTCGTCCACCACGACGTCGCGCGACTTCAGCAGGGCCTTGAGCGTCGCCGCCACCGTCTTCGCCTCGGCGTTGGCCAGGTAGAAGCTCTTGACGGTCAGCAGCTGGTAGTCCTTCTGCTTGGCCTGCGTGTTGGGATAGATCAGCACCGTGTTGCCATCCAGCACGCGCTGCTCCAGCTGGTTGGTCAGCAGCGTCAGGCTCACCGCGCTTTCGATGGTGGAGTTTTTCAGGAAGATCGAGGTCTTCTGATCGGTGCGCACATCCTTGTCGAAGAGGAAGTTCATGCCCGAGGTGCGCGAGATCACCTCGAACACGGTTTTCAACGCCACGTCCTTGAACTCGATGGTGATGGGCTTGCGGTAGGCGGCGGCCAAAGCCGTCTCCGGCGTGGGCCGCGCCGCCTGGTCGTCGAGCTTCTGCAGCAACGCGCGTGCGCCTTCATGCAGCGGCTCTTCCATCAGGACGGTCTTGAGCTTGGTGCGGGCCGTGTCCAGGTCCTTCTTGGCCACGGCGGCCTCTGCGTCTTTCATCCACCCGGCCGTGCGCCGGTGCTGGTCCACGGCGCGTAACCCGGCCAGTGCGCGATCGTTGCTGCCGTGCACGCTGAGCACTTGGCGAAAGACCTGCTCCGCGTCGTCCAGCCGGCCCTGGCGGCGCAGCGCTTCGGCGCGGTCGATCTGTGCGGCAATGTAGCGGTCGCGCGTCTGCAGCACCGCGACGCGGTATTGCGCGACGCCCGGGTCCAGCCGGCTGGCTTCCTCGAGTTTGACCAGGCCTTCGGTGACGCGACCCTGGTTCACCAGGTCCTGGCCGTCACGGTAAGCCATTTGGGCCGCGCATCCGGCCAGGGCGAGGAGGGCCGCGGCGGCGCCAAGGCGCAAAGGCAGGTTCAGAAAGCTCAACGAGGGTCTCCAATCGAAAGGGTCTGCGGCAGGCCCAGCGGCAAGTAGGTCAATGTGAGGGTGGGCGGCGCGATCTTGTCCACGCGCCAGGCGTTTTCGAGCACCTGGCCTTCGCGGGCGACAAACGTCTGCTCGGATTTGGACAGGAACACTTCCCACGTGTCGCCTTCCAGCTTCTTGCCCAGGAAAGCGTAGGGCAGGGGCGGCGCGACAGGCGGCGGCGCCGGTTGCTCCGGCGGCGGGGGTGGTGGCGGCGGGTTCCAGCTGCGTGTGGAGAAGAGATCGCGCGCCGCCTTCTTCTCGGCGCTCGCCGTGTCGCCGGCCTTGGCGAACAACTGGTCGCGCGGCACCAGCGCAAAGGTGGGTTCCAAGGGAGCAGCCCTCGGCCGCTCGACCGGCGCACCCGCAATGGGCTGCGCTGACATGGGTGCGGTTTGCGGCTTGGCGGGCAGGCTCACGGCGGCGTCACCGGCCGGTGACTTGTCGCCGAACAGCGCCAGCCAGCCACCCACCAGCAACAGGGGCAGCCACAGGAACCAGCGCTTGTGCGTTCCGGCTGGTTTGCTCATTTGACGTTTCTCCCCGCGTCGTCGGCCTGGCCCGCTTGGTCCTTCTGGATCCAGAAAGACCAGCGCAAGCGCGCCTCCAGTTGTGCTTGCCCCACGTTTTCGCGCCGCGCCGCGACCTGGTCGAGCGAGGCGTTGGGCACGGTGCGAAGCACGGACTCGACATAGCGGCGCAGCTGCGGATAGCTCGCACGCACCGGCTGCGTGACGTGCACCTGCATCAGCCGGGTGGTGGTGTGCAGTTGTTGCTGGTAGTCGCCTTGCTGCAGGGTAATCTGTTCGGCCTGGGCCAGTGCAGACATCTTGCGAACCAGTTCCGCGGGCTCGGGCGACGCGCGCAGCACCGCCTGCAGCACGGCCAGTTCCTGGCCTTCCGACAACGGCTCCACAGTGACACGCTTGGTGCTTGCGGCCGACCGCTCATGGGCCAGTTCGGCCTGGGTGACGGCGAGGCGAGCGCGCAGCGGATGCAGCAGCATCAACTGCATGGCGCCGGCGGCCGCCAGCAGCAACAGCGCCACGGGCCACGCCCAGCCGCGGCGCCACAGCAGGATCTGAAGGCGCGTGCGCACGATCGAGAGAGCGGTGAAGCGGTTCATCGTGCCGCTGCCTTCAATCTCAAATCCAGGCTCAGCCGCATGGGCTTGTTGCTGTCTTGATCGTTGGTCTCATGCTTGATGAGGGCAACGTTCTCGAACAGTGGCAGCGTGCCCAGTTCTTTGGCGTACGCCAGCAGCGTGTCGAGGGTCTTCGCCTCGACCTGCAACCGGACGCTGCCCACACGCGCATCAGGTTCGATCGACACCAGTGCGACGTTGTCGGGCGTGTTGGCCTCCAGCGTGTCGAGCAATGCAGCCCAGGGCGTGTTGAGCTGCCGCGCCACCAGGCTCCAGGCTTGACGCTGCTGCGCGGTGAGTTGCGGCCTGGCCGCGTCGGCAGCCCGGTCCACACGCTGGCCCTTTTGCCTTTGCACGGCGGCGAGCGACGCGCGGACTTGCGCGAGTTCGTCATCGGTCTTCCACGCCTGCCACGCCACGGCCGCGCCCCACGCCATTGCAGCGATGAGCGCGACAAGTGCAACAGCTCCCGAAGGGCTCGGCACATGGCCGAAGAATTGCTGGCGCAAGGTTGCCGCCGGCGCTTCGAACTGGAGGCGCACCGGCTTCATGACAGAGCTCCTTCGAGAAGTTTGCCCAGGCCGAGCGCCGCGACGGCCTCGTTGGCCTGGAGTTCGTCCCCGCTGCCCAGGTTCACCCAATGCAATGATTCGCTCGCCAGCGATGCATTGCGCATGCCTTCGATCCGAACCTGCCGCAGCACCTGGGCATTGGCGTCTTCATCGGTTGTGCCCGGTGCAACGCCTTGCATGCTGAGGCAATCGACTCGCCCATCCCGGCAATGCCAGAGCAGCACGCGCTGGGGGCTGCGCAATGCGCTCCAGCCGTCGGCTGGGAAGGTATTCGCGTCGGAGGAACCGCAGGCAACACCCCACGCTGTGTGCCAGCGCGCCGAAACGCCGGCCGCAGCCAGCTTTTGCTGGAATGCCATCACCACCGTGTACGGCAGTGCCGCGCAGACAAAGGGCGCGTTCGCGTTCCAGTCAGCGGCCACCCACCAGTCCCGCGGCGTTCCGCCGTACAGGTGCGCGCAGCGCGCGGCGGCGACCAGCCGCAGTTCGTCGAGTGAGGCCACCGATGACGGCGGCGTTTGCAGCCAGTGCACCGCAACGTCGTTGCCGGCGATCACGTCCACGCCCGTGTTCGGCGCGAGATGCGACAGCGCCTGCGGCAATGCTTCGGGATGGCCTGCATGCCGCACGGTACCCGCCGGGCCTGTGGGCGACCACGCCAGCTCGCGCGCATCCAGGCCCCAGGCTGCGCGCCGGGAAGTCTCAGGCCGCCACAGTGACACGACGCACCTCCTCCAACGTGGTGACACCCGCGCGCACCAGGTGCAGCGCCGCTTCCGTCAGGCTGCGCGTGCCTTTACGCCGCGCCGCTTCCTTGACCTGCCGCACCGGCTGCTTGGCCACGATCATCTCGCGCAGTTCGTCGTCCAGCCGCAGGATTTCCGCCACGGCCTGCCGGCCCTTGTAGCCGGTGCCGCGGCAGTCGCCGCAGCCTTCTCCCTTGCGGAAGTCGTAGTCCGCGGTGTCGGCCGCGGTGAGGCCGAGCCGCGCCAGCTCGTGCGCGTCCGGCTTGCAAGGGCGGCTGCAATGCGGGCAGTTCAGGCGCAGCAGGCGCTGCGCCCAGATGCCGTTGAGCGCGGACACCAGCGAGTAAGGGTCCAGGCCCATGTGCGTGAAACGGCCGAACACATCGAACACGTTGTTGGCGTGAACCGTGGTCAGCACCAAGTGGCCGGTGAGTGCGGACTGCACCGCGATCTCCGCCGTCTCGCGGTCGCGGATTTCGCCCACCATGATCTTGTCCGGGTCGTGGCGCAGGATGGAGCGCAGGCCGCGCGCGAAGGTCAGGCCCTTCTTCTCGTTCACCGGAATCTGCAGCACACCGGGCAGCTGGTATTCCACCGGATCTTCGATGGTGATGATCTTGTCGCGGCCGGTGTGCGTCTCCGACAGCGCCGCGTAGAGCGTCGTGGTCTTGCCGGAGCCCGTGGGGCCGGTCACCAGAAGCATGCCGTAGGCCGCTTCCATCAGGTCGCGCAAGGTGGCGACCGATTCGGCCTCGAAGCCCAGCGAGTCCAGGCTCAGCTTGCCGTGCGCCTCGATCATGGCGCGCTTGTCGAGGATACGGATCACCGCATCTTCGCCATGGATGCCGGGGATGATGGACACGCGCAGGTCGACCTCGCGGCCCTGCGCGCTGACACGAAAGCTGCCATCCTGCGGCACGCGCCGCTCGGCGATGTCCAATTCGGCCAGCACCTTCAGCCGCGAGATGGCCTGCTCGGCGACAGCCTGACCGGACACTTCGGTGATGGCGTCGAGCACGCCGTCGATCCGGTATTTCACGGCCAGGCCCAAAGGCGTGCTTTCCAGGTGCACGTCGCTCGCGCCGGCGCGCAGCGCGTCGTACAGCGTGGAGTTGACCAGCTTGACCGCCGGGCTGCTGGCGTCCGACACGCGGGCCAGCGACAACTCCTCGATATCGTCGCGCGGGCCGGCGCCTTCGTTGGCCGCGCGGTCCAGGCTGTCCACCGCGCGCGAGCGGTCTTCCTGTTGATTGAGGTAGGCGTGGATGTCGTCGGGGCTGGCCAGCACGAAGCGCACCGGCGCCTGCGCCCAATGCGACAGCTGCGTCCACAGGTCGCGGTCCAGCGGGTCATGGACCACGGCGATGAAGCCGCCCGCTTCGTCGTTGAGCAACACGGCCCGCAGGCTCTGCGCGCGAGCCAACGGCAAGCGGTCGAAGGCGGCCGCTCGCTGTGCCATGTCGGCCGTTTCCCAGCAATCCAGGCCCATCGTGTGCGCCATCTTCTGCGCCGCCTCGCGCTGCGTGCATTGCAGCAGCTCGGCCAGCTTCACCGCCGGTGCCTGGCCGCCTTCCTGCGCGGTACGCACGACGCCCCAATCGATCGCGGCGCTCATTGGAGGCTCCCGGCCAGGTCGAAGATCGGCATATACAGAAGGATCACGATTAGCCCGATCACCAGGCCGATGGCCGCCATCAGCACCGGCTCGAAGGCCTTGCTGAAGCGTTCGACCCACCGCGTCGTCTCTTCGTCGTAGAAAGCGGCGGTGCGGCTGAGCATCAGGCCCAACTGGCCGGACTGCTCGCCCACGCGCAACAGGCGCAGCGCCACCGGCGTGCTGAGGCTGTGCTTGAGGAGCGATTCGGACAGGTTCTGGCCCGACTCCACATCGTGACGAACAGCGTCGAGTTGCTCGCGTGCGGCGGTATCCACCACCGCGGTGCACAGCTTCAACGCATGCTGCACAGGGATACCGCCTTCCAGCAGCATGCCCAACGTGAGGTACAGGCGCGAGAGCTGCAGGATGTGCAGCTTGGGCTGCGCGCCGGGCAGCAGCCGGATGATGCGCCACCAGCCGCCCTGCGCGACCAGGCGGCGCAGCCACCAGACCAGGGTGGCCGCGCCTGCGCCAAAACCCACCAACATCTCTACGGTGTGCTGGCCCGCGAACTGGCCCCAGTTCATCAGCACTTCCGACGCCCACGGCAGGCTGCGCCCGCTGCCCTGGTACACCGCCGAAAACCGCGGCACCACATATCCCAGAAGAAACAGGCTCACGACCATGCCCACCACCAGCAGGATGGCCGGATAGATCGCCGCGCTGGTGACTTTGTGGCGCACCGATTGCACGCGCGTTTCGTATTCGAGGAAGCGCGCCAGCGCCTGCGGCAGATCGCTCGTTCCTTCTGCGGCCTGGATAACACCCACGAACAGCGGCGGAAAGATCTGCGGCTGGTTGCGCAGCGCCGACGACAGGCGCTGGCCCTGCCGCAGCTGCTCGGCCAAACGCGCCAGCACCGCGCGGCGTGAGGCCTGCGTGTCTTTTTCGATCAACGCTTCCAGCGACTCGATGACGCTCAGACCCGCGTGCAACAACGCATGCAGCTCCTGCGCGAACATGAGGAGCGGAAACTTTTCATCGCGCTGCCATGCTGCGCCGCGGCGGCGCGTGACAGACAACGGGCTCAGGCGTTGCGCACGCGCCTGCGCATGCGCGTCGGCTTCGTCCAACGCGTCCAGCACCAGCGTCTGGATCTGCTGACCGGGGTCGAGGGCCCTGACGACGTACTGCATGGCCGCGAGGTCTATTCGCCGATGTCGGCGGCGTCGCCACTGCCGCCGGGCTGACCGTCCTTGCCGTAGGACAGCAATTCATAGTCGCCCTTGCTGCCCGGCGCGCGGTACACATACGGCTTGCCCCACGGGTCGAGCGGCACGGCCTTGCTCAAATAGGGCCCGGCCCACTTGGCAGCCGATGCGGGCTTGTTAAGCAGCGCGTTGAGCCCGTCTTCCGTGGTCGGGAAATTGCCCACGTCCAGCCGGTAGCTGCCCAGCGCCTTGTGGAAGCTTTCGATCTGCGCCTTGGCCAGCGCCTGTTCCGATTTGCCGATCTGCCCGAAATACTTGGGGCCGACATAGGCGGCCAGCAGGCCGATGATCGCGACGACCACGAGCAGTTCGAGCAGGGTGAAGCCGCGGAACGTGGCGGGCAAACGAAGGCGGCGAGCCGAAGGCGAGGTACTGCGATTCATGGGAGTTCAGGGAGCGGAGATGGATGCGGACTTGGCCAGAACGGCCGGCACGTAAAGCATGGTTTCCCGGTAGGGCGGGATGCGGGCCTGGTGGCGGGAGACGGCGCCCGCGCCCGCGTTGTACGCGGCGAGCGCAAGCGCAACGTTGCCTTGATGTTGTGACAGCAGGTCCTTGAGATGACGCACACCGGCGTCGATGTTGCGCTCCGGGTCGCGCCAGGAATGGGCGCCCGTCAAGCCATAGCGCTCGCCCGTTGCGGGCATGAGCTGCATGACGCCACGTGCACCTTTGGGTGAAACTGCATGAGCGTTGCGCCTGGACTCGACGTGGGCGACGGCTTGGACCAATGCGGCAGATACACCATGGCGAAGCGAGACGCGATCGATGATCGAGTGCAGGGGATCAGAGCCAGAGCTTGGCCGGCGCGTCGGCTCCGTTGCCGCGGCGTTCGGTTGTGGCTCGCGGTAAGCGATTCGATAAGATGGATCGAGTGCCTGGGTCGCGTAGCGAGGAGTCCCATCCTCCGACATCGAGAGGAAAACGTCGGCTGCGGCGCACACTCCGGGCGTGGCTAGGGCGAGTGCTGCGCCGACTGCGGCCCAAATGCACCGACCTTTGTGTTGCTGTTCTGCGTCCACCGACTCCCTCCATGCTGTGCCCCTGCCCCCGGATATGTTCCCGCTGGGCTTACAAACCGCAACAGTGTAGCGCGACCGCGTAGAACTTAACGCTCAATCTTGTAAACGATCGAGAATGCCTGCCTGATAGTGGCTTCCAGCAAACACCTGTACTAGAGATTTGCCCATGGCGGCTAAGATGTAGCCCTAAAGTAACCGGGACCGCCCTGCCTCGACGCAAGCGCGCCCGCCGGAGGAGCCCATGAACGACGAACTCGAAGTCAAGTACCACCAAGGCAACATCACGCCCTTCTGGAAGAAGCTGCCGTTCTTCTTCCTGTTCCCCTTCAGCCGCATGAGCCCGCTCATCTTCATGGTCTGCATCGTTGCGGCCAGCGGGCTGGCCGGCATTGCCTTGGGCGCGTTCGGCCTGATCTTCAAGGGGTTCCTGGTTTACCTGGGCCTGCGCTATGCATTCAACGTCCTGGAGCTGTTCGCCAAGGGGCGCTTCGAAGGTGAATCGGTCGACCACACGCTGTGGGGACCGGAGAAGCGACCCGCCAAGCTGGGGCTGGTGATCACGCTCTTCGTCGTGTTCGGCATCAACTTCGGCAACGTGATGCTCGATTCCCGGCTGGCCAAGGACTCGCGCGCGCAAGACGTCATCATCGAGCGCTACAACAAAGAGCACGCCGCGGAGATCGCCCAACGCGAAGAGGCGATGGCGGCATACAAGAAGCACCTGGCCGATGTGCAAGCCGCGCCGACGCGGGCGCCCAAGCCCGCCGCCTATTCCGGCTCGGGCGATGAGGATTCGGACGCGCCAGAGTCCGCCGCCGCGGCGATCGCCGAAGCCGAAGCGATGCTGGAGCGGGCGCCCGAAGCCGGCCCCAGCCGCTCAGAAATCCTGCAGGGCAACACGCCGACCCCGGGTGACCCGCTGTGGACGCGGCTGCAGCCTGTGTCGTTCTGGCTGGTGATGCTCGTCCTCAGCCTGCTGCTGCCCGCGGCGGCGATCATCATTGCGCTCGAAGACAAGTTCTTCAAGGCGCTCAATCCGCTCAACGTCGTCTACCTCGTGCAGACGATGGGCAGCGCGTACTTCGTTTTGTGGGGCTTCTTCCTGGCGATCGCCGGTACGCGGCAGATGGTGCTGTCTGCCGGTTCCGGCTGGCCGGCGGCCGTGAGTTTCCCGCTGGAAATGGCCGTCGCCACGTACCTGGGGCTCGTGCTGTTTTCGATCATGGGCTACGCGCTCTACCAGTTCCACCAGGAGCTGCACCTCGACGTCGATGTTGACTTCGAAGACCACCGCAAGGCGGGCGGTGCCGAAGCGATCGCGAAGGTCGGCTCGGCCCGCGCCGCCGTGATGCAGGCCGAGCCCAAAGACCCGCTGGAGCGCAAGCTGCAGCCGCTGCTGGCTGAAGGCAAGATCAAGGAAGCCATCGCCGAGGTCAAGGACTTCATGCGCTACGACAAGCTCGACCCGGCGCTGAACAAGCGGCTGCATGGCCTGTACGTGCAGCAGGGCGACATGCCCGTGATCCTGACGCATGGGCAGCAGTGGCTCACGAGCCTTGCGCGCGCGGGCCAGGCCAAAGACGTGCTGGCGGCATTGCGGGCACTGCAGGCCATCGACCCGACGTATGTCATCGAGGACGGCGACGTCATCCTGCCCGCCGCCACGGCTGCCACGCAGGCGCACGACGCCGCGCTCACCGCGAACCTGCTGCGCAACTTCGACAAGCGCTTTCCCAAGCACAAGGACACACCCGCCATCTACTACCTGGGCGCCAAGCTCTTGAGCGAGCAAAGCCGCCAGCACGAGAAGGCGGCGAAGATCCTGCGGGCGGTGTTGGCGCACTTCCCGGACCACCCGGTGGCCGGTGAGGCCAAGACATATCTGACGGTGTTGGAGTCGATGTTGGCCAAGGCGCCGGCGGCGGGCTGAGAGGGTTTCAATTCAGCTGATATAATCGTCGGCTTAGCGGCTGTAGCTCAGTTGGATAGAGTACTTGGCTACGAACCAAGGGGTCGTGGGTTCGAATCCTGCCAGCCGCACCATATGAATCAAGGCCTTAGGTCAGAAATGACCTAGGGCCTTTTTCTTTGCTGGGGGACTTTTGCTCCCGAATCTGCGCTATCGAATGTTCATCGCGATATTGGCCGGGCAATAGTTGGCCAGCGCATGACGCTTGAGCCAGCCCTGCAGGTACTCCACCGCGACATGCCGTGACAAGAGGGGTGAAACTCATTAACCTAGTGAATCCAGGACCGAACGATGACATTGACGCCTGGATAACGTGCAGCGGTATCGATAGGCACTTGCATTGACTGCTGAGTTGACCCCTGAGGTCGTTCATCAAAGCCTGACCTCGCTGATCGTGCGCCTGCCCTTGGCCTCGGGGGAGAGCATTGTCCATAAGGCGCCACTCGGGCCGAACGCCATGGAGCGGCTGCGGCATGAGAGCCGCATGCTCGCGCGCTTGGCCGGCGTCGCGGGCGTGCCGCAACTGGTTGCCGTGGCCCATCCGCCCGACGTCATTGCGATGCAGGACTGCGGCGGCCCGACGCTGGCGCAGGCGATTCACGCCGAGCCGACTGCCCTGCCTTTGCTGCTCCAATTAGCGCTGCAGTTGGCGCAGGTCATCGCCGCGATGCACGAGCGCGGCGTATTGCACCGAGACATCAACCCGAACCATATCCTGCTGTGCGGCCCGCAGCAGCGGCCGGTATTGATCGATTTCGAGCTGGCCACCACAGTGGCCGATGGGCAACCCGGTTTCATCCACCATCGCGAGATTCCCGGCACCCTGGCCTATCTGGCGCCCGAGCAGACCGGGCGGACGGGCCGCAACGTGGACCAGCGGTCCGACTTGTATGCCTTGGGCGCGACGCTCTACGAAGCCGCGTGCGGCCGTCCTCCATTCGAGGCCTCGGACCCCCTGCAGTTGATACACGACCACTTGGCGAAGTTACCGACCCCGCCCGCCGAGTTGGAGCCCCGGGTGCCGCGGGCGCTGTCCGACATCATCCTGCGCCTGCTGGAAAAGGAGCCGGATCACCGTTACCAGAGCGCGGAAGGATTGGCTCATGATTTGACCCTGGCGATGCAAGCCCGCGCGCAGGGGAACGACGGGCCGCTTTCATTGGGTGAACGCGACTTTGCGTGGCGCCTGTCGCCTCCCTCTCGCCTGGTCGGCCGGGAAAGGGAGATCGCGGCGCTGCGCCGGTCCCTGGACGAGGCCATCGGAAACAGCGGCAGTGTCGTCTTCGTGGCGGGAGGGCCGGGGGTCGGAAAGACATCGCTGATCAACGAGTTGCGGCCGATGGTGGCGGCCCATCGCGGCTGGTTCGTGTCCGGAAAGTTCGACCAGTACCGCAGCGACGCTCCATCGGCCACCATTCAGGCCTTGCGGGCGCTGGGGCAATTGTTGCTGGCCGAACCGCAGATGGAACTGGCCAGGCAGCGCGAGCGCATTCTGGAGTTTCTTGGAACGAACGCAGGATTGATCACGGGCGGCTCGCCCGAGTTCGCTCTGTTGCTCGGGCCCCAGCCCGAAGTCATTGCTGTTGACCCAGTCCAGACAGCAACCCGGGCACTGCTCAGTATCCTGGATCTGCTGCGGGCGCTCGTTTCTCCTGACAGGCCGCTGGTGATGGTGCTCGACGACGTGCAGTGGGCGCACGGCATTTCGATCCGCTTCATCGACACCGTGCTGCATGCAGAGAAGATACCGGGCCTGCTATTGGTCTGCGCCTTTCGCGATGCCGAGGTGGAGGCGACTCACCCTCTTTCGGCCGCGCTGCCGCGTTGGGCCCGATTGGAACATGCGCCCGTCTTGCTGCGGCTTTCGAACCTTCCGCAAAGCGACCTGGGCGTGCTGTTGGCAGAGATGCTGAGAATGCCGATGGCTCAGGCCGCCCTGCTTGCGCAAGCCATAGAACCTCACACCGGCGGTAACCCCTACGACACAGTAGAGCTGCTTAACGCACTGCGACGTGAGGGCGCGCTGCTGGCGGGGCCTACGGGTTGGCGATGGGACGAGGCGAGGGTACGCAACTACATCGGGCAGGGTAGCGTGGTTGACCTGGTGAGCGCGCGCATCGACCGGTTGCCCCCAGAAGGCGCTGCGCTGGTCCAGGCCGTGGCGTGTCTGGGCGGCGAAGTGGCATTGAGCCTGCTTCGAACAGCAACGGGTGTGCCGGCCTCAATGTTGGACGAGCAACTGGCAGCGCCGCTTGAAGACGGGCTCTTGATATCGCAGGCGGGAGATGACGGCCCCCTGCGCTTGCGGCACGACCGGGTACAGCAGGCTGCATATGACGCTCTGCGGCCGGCCCAGCGTCTTTCCATGCACCTGAGTTTCGCGCGGCGGCTCGCTCCCTGGCCCGCCTTCAGAGCGCAAGCGGCGGCACAGTACCTCACGGCCATCGCAGCGGTTCATGCTCCAGACGAACGCCGCATTGTGGCGCGCCTCTTGCACGAACAGGCTATCCAGACACGCCGCCTCACCAACTACGTGACGGTGGAGCGCTATTTGACTGCGGCGATCAGGCTGCTCGATGGACTGGATAACGCAGCGGACCGGGAGTTGCGTGCGGTGCTGGAGATCGAGCAACATGCCGCGCTGTACAGCCTGGGGCGTCTCGAGGAAGCCGATGCGGTCTACCGCTCGATAGAGAGCCGTGGCGGTGATGCTCTGGACCTGGTTGAGCCTACCTGCGTGCAGGTGAGCAGCTTGACCAACCGCAAACGTCCCCGAGACGCGGTGAATCTCGGCCTGACGCTATTGCGCCAGCTGGGGCTGGACGTACCGATTGAAGACATGGGTGCCAACGTAGCGGCCCGGCTGGACGCCTTTTGCCGATGGGTCGAACAAGACACCCTGGAAGAGGACCTGAAGAAGATTGAAACCCACGATCGCCGGGTGATTCTCACGGCGAAACTCATCGCACGCCTGGTGTCGCCGGCGGTGTTTTGCGATCAGATGGTGCTGGCTTGGCTGACGATGGAAAGTCAGCGGCTGTGGACGGAGACCGGCCCTTCCGCGGCGGCGATGGGCCTGATGGGTTGCACGCCCTTCGTCTCCATCTCATTGCGGCAGGACTACCGGGCCGGCTACAACGCCGTACGCCGCGTGCTGGCCGTGGGCCGAGCGCGTGGTTATGAGGCGGCAACATCCATGGCCTTGTTCCGATTTGCGACGTATTGCGCCCACTGGTTCGAGCCACTCGAAAACACCGTTCCACTTTTACGAGAATCCAGGGAGGGGCTGTTGCGGGCAGGCGATCTCCAACTGGCTTGCTTGACCCATTACACAGCGGTCAAGGTGCTTTTTGATTGCGCGCCGACTCTCGAAGAAGTTGACAGCGAGATCGAGTCCGGACTGGGCTTTGCGGCGCGCACAGGCAACGATCACGCCAACGCGGTGATTCTTCCTCACCGGCAATTGGTGAATGCCTTGCGCGCCGAGATGCCGCCAACCGGTCACTTTACTGACGTCTGTTTCGACGAAGCCACGCGTCTCAAATGCATGGGCGCCGGACCCGCCGCGGCCTCCAACTTTCACATTTTCAACGCGCTCGGGTGTGTCCTGTTTTCGG
This sequence comes from Ramlibacter sp. WS9, assembly GCF_003797765.1. Classification (GTDB taxonomy): domain Bacteria; phylum Pseudomonadota; class Gammaproteobacteria; order Burkholderiales; family Burkholderiaceae_C; genus Ramlibacter. The sequence continues at coordinate 486,161 of NZ_RKMB01000001.1, forward strand.
ACATGCCGGGACTCACGCAGCACGTGGCCGCGGGCTTGCAGGTACTGCCCTATCAGCACAGCATGTACGCGGTTGCGCTGGCGCATTTCTTGCGGGCAATGGCCTTGGCTGAACGGGTCAAGGCGGCCGGGCCCGGTGAGCGAAGTGAACTGCTTGGCGAACTGGAGCATTGCCATCGTTGGCTGGCTCTGCGAGCGGCCGATTGCCCCACCAATTTCCTGCACCTCCTCAAGCTGGTCGAGGCAGAGCGCGCCTGGAGCGTTGGCGATCCATGGAGTGCCGCTTGCGCCTTCGACGCCGCAGTGCGCGAGAGCGAGGCGAGCCGGCGGCCGTGGCATGCGGCGCTGATCAGCGAACGCGCGGGATTGTTCCACATGGCCCAAGGGCAGGAACACGCCGCCACGCAACTTCTGGGGAGAGCGTGTAGCCAGTACAGCGCCTGGGGAGCCAGTGCGAAGGTTCGGCAGCTTGAGCAAACTCATGCATTCTTGCAGGGAAAACACCCGACCAAGAGCGGGCCTGATCCAGACAGCCGCACCTATTCCGCCGATTCCATTGACGCGCTGGCGTTGCTGCGCGCTTCGCAAGCCCTCAGCTCCGAAACCAGCCTGGCACAGCTCAAGGCCAGGGTGGTCGAGTTGCTGCGCACGCTGACAGGCGCCACGGCGGTGCAGTTCGTCCACTGGAGCGAAGACGCCAAGGGCTGGTTGGTGTCCGACCCACACGATCACACTTTGATCCGCGTCGAGGAAGCAGGCCGCCGCGGGCTGTTGCCGCTTTCGGCCTTCCGCTACGCTGAGCGCACCCGCGAGCCACTGGCGGTGGATGACGCGAGGCGCGACGACCGCTTCGCGCGCGACCCCTATGTGGAGAAGCTGAGCTGCTGCTCCCTGCTGATCGTGCCCATCCTGAACCAGGGCGTTTTGCGCGCCATACTGCTGCTGGAAAACCAGCTCAGCCGCAGCGCTTTCCTGGCCGACCGGCTGGAGGCAGTGATGCTCATCGCTGGACAGCTTGCAGTCTCGCTGGAGAACGCGTTGCTGTACGGAAACCTGGACATGCTGGCCCAACAGCGGCAGCTGGCCCTGGACGCGGCGCGCATGGGGTCGTGGCATTACGACGCATTGACCGGGTCGAGCCGCTGTGACAAACGCTTCAGCGAAATCTATGGCGTTGACGCCAATGAACTGACGCACGAGCAGATCAGCGAACGCCTGCATCCGGAAGATGCTCCGGCGCTTTGGGCCGCGGTGGCGGCCGCGCTGGATCCGGAAGACCCCAAGCCTTATGCAATCGAATATCGCGTCAACCGTCTCGACGGCGAAATGCGTTGGGTCGAGGCGCACGGGCTGGCGGTTTTCGAGGAAGACGCCCAGGGCAGGCGCCGGGCCACCAGCATGGTTGGAACCGTGGCCGATATCACTGAGCGCAAGCGCGCCGAACAGGTGCTTCGGGACAACCAGCAGCTGCTGCAAAGCACGATGGAACACTTTCCTACCGAAATTGCGTACAAGGACAGCGAAGGCCGCTACCTGGACGTGAACAGCGCGGTCGAGAAAGTGGTGGGCATGTCCAGGGACCAGCTGCGCGGCCTGACCGCCTACGACGTGATGCCCGAGGAGGCGGCCGACGTTCTGAGGCAGCGCGATGTCGAGGTCATGCGGTCCAGGCGCGCAACGCAGGAGGAGAAGACCAGGCAGCTGCCCACCGGTACTTACATCTACTTTGACACCAGCTTCCCCTTGATCGACGCGCAGGGGCAGGTTTACGGCACCGGTCACATTTCGCACGACATCACGAGCTTGAAACGTGCCGAGGTCGCCCTTCATGCGCTGAACGAGCAGCTGCGCGAGGCCGACCGGAGAAAGGACGAATTCCTGGCCATGCTGGCGCACGAGCTGCGCAACCCTCTCTCGGCCATTTGCACCGCAGCCGAAGTCATCCGTCTGCGCGAACCGGCCGACTCCGCGATACAGCGCGCCCGTGGCGTGGTCCAGCGCCAGGTGTTGCATTTGAGTCGATTGGTCGACGACCTGCTGGATGTGTCGCGTATCACCAGAGGCAATGTACAGCTGCGCCAAGAGACGCTGGATCTGGGCGATGTCGCTATGGGCGCGGCCGGTTCGCTCACGTCGGCACTGCAAGCGGCCGGCCTGACTTTGGAGCCGCGCATCGGACGGCCACCGCCGGTCGTGCGCGGCGATGCCACCCGGCTGGCGCAGTGCATCCTCAACCTGCTGGACAACGCGTTGAAGTTCACGCCGCGCGGTGGCCGCATCATCCTGCGGGTTCTGCAAGAGGGGCCGCTGGCCGTCGTAGAAGTGTCGGACAGCGGCATCGGGCTCATCCCCGCCAGCCTGGAGAGAATCTTCGAGCCGTTCGTGCAGGAGCAGCCCAGCGGATGGAACGGCAATAGCGGGCTGGGCGTTGGCCTGGCACTGACGAGAAAGCTGGTAGAGCTCCACGGTGGCACCATCCGGGCTGCAAGCGAGGGGCTCGGCCACGGCAGCGTCTTTCGCATCGAGCTCCCCATTGCCGACGCCGCGTTGCTCTCGCATTCGCAAGAACCGATTGCAGCGCTGGAGGGGGCGGGCGTGCGCGTCCTGGTGGTGGATGACAACGCCGACGCGGCCGAGATGCTGAGCCAAATGCTCGTTATGAGCGGCTTCGACTGCACCGTCGCGTACGATGGTGAGCAGGCCCTGTGCAAGGCCGAGCTGCTCCTCCCCGATGCGGCCCTGCTGGACATTGGCCTGCCCGATTTCGACGGTTATGAACTGTGTCGCCGTATCAGGCGCGCCAGCTTGAAAAAGCAACCGGTTCTGATCGCGTTGACCGGTTGGGGCCAGGACAAGGACAAGGAGCAGGCGGTCGCCGCCGGCTTCGATGGCCATCTGACCAAGCCCGCCGATCCCGGCAAAGTGGAAGCCTTACTTGCCAAATTGCTGGCGCAGCCAGCCAGGTAAGACCGAGAAGATCGACGCTAGGCCCTAGCTGCGCGACTTTTGCGCGACTCTTGCTCCGGTCACGGCGGGGGCCAGTCGCCGCGGTATCCAAGCTTCGTCGACAATTTTTTGGCTGCATCGGTGACGGCGACGATCGACTGTTCGACCATCGCCTCGGGGACCCGATTCTCGGGCGCCGACATGTTGATCGCCGCATGGAGCTTGCCGCCGGGCCCGAACACGGGGGCCGACACTGAAATCAGGTCGTCGCTCACCTCACCGCGGCTGACGTCGTAGCCATCGGTGCGAATGCGCGCCAGCCTCGCGCGCAAATCGTCGGCCGATGTGGGCTTGTTCTTCTTCAAGGCATCGAGCGGCCCGGTGATGATCGTTTCGCGCAGCTGCGGATCGCTGAATGCGAGCAGGATCTTGCTCGAACCCGTGTACAGCGGGCGCCGGCGCCCCAGGCGTGCGCTGACCTTGATGGTCCTGTTGGGCTCCCAGATGGCGACGCAAACCGACTGAAGCCCGTCGAGCACGCGCACCTGCGTGGTTTCGTGGACCTTCTCGCCGAGCTCCGCCAGAACCGGTGTCGCCATCGCCACGAGGTTGATCTGCACGGTCGCGGCACCGCCCAGCGTCAACATCATGTAGCCGAGCCGGTAGGTTCGCCCGGGCTCCCCGCAGGTGATCAGCCCCCGGCCTTCGAGCGTCTTGATGAGGCGGAACACACGAGCCTTCCCCAACCCGGCGCGCCGCGCGATTTCGGACAAACCGAGGTCCGGTTCGTTGGCCACGATCTGAAGCAAGGTCACAGCGGCGTCGACCGATTCGACGGTGTATTTGGCCTGCTCAGCGGCGTAATTTGGTGATTCCATAGGCAAATCTTAACCCTGAATGACTGTTTTGTTTTGTCTATCGAACCGACAGTTCGACTGAGTTGACGCGGCCGAAATTTTCGCCGATGCTTACGTGCACTTGATGGAGCTTTCAAATTGGAAAATGCATATCTCCGGCGTGATTGGATGAAGATGGCTGCGGGCATGGCGCTGCTGCCTGGCGCGGCAACCGTCGCTTGGGCGCAGCCCGTCAAGCGCCTGCGCATCGGCTTGGCCGCGCCCAATACGACGATCGATCCTCACCTGCAAAGCAATGCGCCCAACAACGCATTGGCGACGCACATCTTCGATTCGCTCGTGGTCAACGACGAAGCGTCGCGTTCCAAACCGGGACTCGCGTCTTCGTGGAAAACCATCGACGAGACCCATTGGGAATTCACGATGCGACCCGGCATCAAGTTCTCCGACGGCACGCCGTTCAGCGCCGAGGACGTGAAGGTATCGATCAATCGCGCGGGGACGATCCCGAGCGTCGCGTCGTTCCGCACTTACACGCGCTCGGTCAAGAGCATCACCGCGTCGGGCAACAAACTGATTTTCGAAACCACGGCGCCGGACCCGCTGCTTCCCAACTCGCTGAGCCGCATCCGCATCATCAGCGCGAAACACAAGGACACGCCCAGCGCGGAATTCAACGCAGGCCGGGCCGCGATCGGTACCGGGCCGTATGTCCTCAAGGAATACGTGCCGGGCAGCCACGTCCTGCTGGTGCGCAATGAATCGTACTGGGGCGAGAAGAGCCCGTGGCCCGAAGTGCAACTTCGCATCGTCACCGATGCGGGCGCCCGCGTCGCGAACCTCCTGTCCGGCGAGCTCGACCTGATCGACGAGGTCCCGTATGAAGCGCTGGAGCGCATCAAGGGCGACAAGCGCTTCCACCTGATCACCGGCATCTCGAGCCGGGTGGTCTACCTGGCCTTCGACCAGAGCCGGGACGTGACGCCGTTTGCGTTCGACCTGAACGGAAAGCCGCTGCCGAAGAACCCGTTCAAGGACCCTCGCGTACGCCAGGCCATCGATCTGGCGATCAGCCGGCGCGCCATCGTCGACCGCGTGATGGAGGGCAATGCGGTGCTGGCGGCGCAGTTCTTGCCCAAGGGATCATTCGGTACTTCGCCCAAGATCGAACCCGCCTTGTACGACCCCAACAAGGCGCGGGCGCTGCTTGCCGAAGCGGGCTTCCCCAACGGTTTCAAGCTGACGATCCACGGCCCGAACAACCGCTACGTCAACGATGCCAAGATCGTGCAGGCCGTCGCGCAGATGCTCACCCGCGTGGGCATTGCCACCACGGTGGAAGTCATGCCGTGGTCGGTCTACGCAGGGAAAAGCGCGAACGCGGAATTCAGCTTCTGCCTGGGTTCGTGGGGCGTCAACACAGGCGAGACCTCCAACCCGCTCGTGGCCCTCGTGACAACCTTCAACAAGGAAGGCGGCACCGGCGCCAGCAACATGGGCCGCTACTCGAACCCGCAACTGGACGCGAAGGTGATGGAAGCCACGCGGACGATCGACAACGCCAAGCGCGGACAACTGCTGGCGGATGCGAGCGAAATCGTGTTCACCGATCGCGCCCTCCTGCCGCTGCATTTCGAAAAGGGCCTGTGGGCTGCGCGCAAGGAACTGGGCTACGTGGCGCGTGCGGACCAGTACACCCTGGCGATGAGCGTGAAGAAGACCTGAAGGATGAACACGGCAACTTCGGACCGCGGCCGGGCGACCTACGATCTGGGCCCGACGGCCATCTTCGCATCGCGCGTCGACCCGCGCTTTCACTACTGCCTCTACGTGCCGCCTCAGGTGGACGAGGGCGTTCCAGTCGAGCTGCTCGTGGCCATGCACGGTTCGGGCCGCACTTCGTTCATGGACTTCCGCGACGGCTTTGCCGACTTCGGCCGGTGGAACAACTGCGCGATCCTCTGTCCGATCTTCCCGATCGGCGTGTTCGGCGACGGCAAGCGCAACGGCTACAAGTACATGGCCGAGCGAGACGTGCGCTATGACGAGATCGTGCTCGGCATGGTCGACGAACTGGCCGCCAAGTACAGGCAGGACTGGTCGCGTTTCGCCATCTTCGGCTACTCCGGCGGCGGTCATTTCGCGCATCGTTTTGCGATCCTGCATCCGGACAAGCTCTGGGCGGCGTCGATCGGCGCACCCGGGTCGGTCACGCTGCTCGACGCCGACAAGGACTGGTGGGTCGGCATCCGCGATCTCTCGGCGAGGTTCGGCATCACGTTCGACGCAGCCGCGCTGGCGAAGGTGCCGGTGCAGATGATCGTCGGCGACGCCGATCTCGAGACGTGGGAGATCACGCACAAGGAAGGCGGCGAACACTGGTTGCCGGGGGCCAACGATGCCGGCGCCACGCGCCCCGAACGCCTCGCGACGCTCAAGGCATCGTTCGAGCGCGCGGGAGTCAACGTGCGCTTCGATTTGCTGCCCGGCGTGAGCCATGACCGGATGAAGACGCTCGCGCCGGTGCAGGACTTCCTCGCCTCGGTGCTCACGATGCGGCGGGGCCAGCGATGAGAAACGGGATGGTCGTCGCGCCGCAGCCCGAAGCGGCGGAGGCGGGCGCCGCCGTCCTGGAGCGCGGCGGCAACGCGATCGACGCGGCCATCGCCTGCGCGTTCATGCAGGGCGTCGTCGATCCGATGATGTCGGGCATCGGCGGCTTCGGCTCGATGCAGGTGTACATGCCGGGCAAGGGCGTGCACGAGATCGTCGAGTTCTATGCGAAGGCGCCGCTCGCGGTAACGCCCGAGATGTGGGAACACAAGGTGCAGGGCCAGACGCGCGACGGCTTCGCCTTCCTCGTCGAAAACCACATCAATGAAATCGGCCACCTGGCGGTGTGCACGCCGGGCAGCCTCAAAGGCTACGAGTACGCGCTCTCGCGCTACGGAACCATCGCCTGGAAGGACGCCATCGCCCCGGCAGTGGCACAGGCACGGCGCGGGTTCATGGTCCGCCCGCACGTGCACTGGTTCTGGTCGCAAGACCAAGCCGGCTCGGGCCAGATCAACACGGCGGACAAGCTGCGCTACAGCGCGACGGGCAGGAAGCTGTTCTTTCGCCAGGACGGCACGGTGAAGCAGCCGGGCGACATGGTCGTCAATGGCGAACTCGCCGACACGCTGGAACGCATTGCCCAATCCGGCGGCTCCGACATCTTCTACCGGGGTGACATCGCGCGTGTCATCGCGGCCGACATGGCGGCGAACGGCGGCTTGATCGGCCACGAGGACCTCGACACCTACGAACTCTCGGTGGCGCCGCCGTTGTGGGGCTCGTACCGCGGACGCCGCATCGCCACCAGTGGGCCACCGGCGAGCGGGATGTCGATGCTGCAAGTGCTGCACATCATGGAGAACTTCGACGTTGGCGCGCTGAAGCACAGCGGCACGGACCATGTGCGGCTGCTCGCCGAAGCCATGAAGTACATGACGATCGACAAGGACCAGCACATGGGAGATCCGGCCTACGTCGACGTGCCGGTCGAGCGGCTCACATCGAAGGCCTACGCAGAAGGACTCGCGGCGCGCATGCGCCGCGGCGAGCGCGCGGTGGTCAAGCGGCTGGGCCAGCCTTCGAGCCGCGACACGACACAGGTTTCGGTGGTCGACAGGCATGGCAATGCAGTGTCGATGACGCACACCCTCGGCAGCCCGTCGGGAGCGATTCCCGACGGCCTGGGGTTCATGCACAACGGAACCATGAGCCGCTTCGATCCGCGGCCGGGCCGCGCGGCCTCGCTCGCGCCCGGCAAGCGACGCGCGAGCTCCGCCGCGCCCACCATCGTCTTCGAAGGCGAGACGCCGCGCATCGTGATCGGCGCGCCCGGCGGCAGCTACATCGCTCCGGCGATCGCGCAGGGGATCATGAACGTGATCGACTTCGACATGTCGATGAGCGATGCGGTGGCCGCGCCGCGAGTCGTGGCCGTGTCGGATTCGATCGACGTGTCGAACCGAATCGCGATCCGCGTGACCGATGAACTGCAGGCACTGGGCTACGACGTCAAGCGGTCGTCGCAGAGTTATGCGTTCGCGGCGCTGCACGGCATCGCGATCGACAACGACACGTGCCGCGGCGGCGCGGATCCGCAGCGCGATGGTCTCGCGGTGTCCGTACCGGCAGAGCCGCCGAAGGCAGCGAAGCCATGACCGGCTGGCTGTTTCGCCGGATGCTTCAGGCGTTGCTCGTCGTGATCGCGATGACGGTGATCGTGTTCGCCGCGATCAACGTGATCGGCGATCCGGTGGCGATCCTCGTGGCGCCCGACGCCGACCAGGCCGAGCGCACGCGGGTCATCGCCTCGCTGGGCCTCGACCAGCCCCTGTGGCGGCAATACTTCACGTTCATCGGCGGCGCATTGCGCGGCGACATGGGCAAGAGCTTCGTGTTCGGCGAGCCCGCGCTCCAGGTGATCCTGCAGCGCATGCCGGCCACGCTCGAGCTCGCCATCAGTGCCATGGTGCTGGCGATCCTGATCGGCATTCCGTGCGGCCTTTACGCGGGCCTGCGACCCGATTCACCGGTTTCCAAGACGCTCATGGCGGGATCGATCCTGGGCTTTTCCTTGCCCTCGTTCTGGGTGGGCCTGCTGCTGATCATGGTGTTCGCGGTGCAATTCGGCGTGCTGCCGGCCAGCGGCCGCGGTGAAACGCGCGAGCTGTTCGGCATCCAGTGGTCGTTCTTCACCGAGGACGGTTTGAAGCACCTCTTGCTGCCCGCATTGAATCTCGCGCTGTTCAAGATCTCGCTGGTGATGCGCCTCGTGCGAGCCGGCGTGCGCGAAGTGATGCCGCAGGAGTTCATCAAGTTCGCGCGCGCCAAGGGGCTGACCGAGACGCGGGTCATCGGTGTGCACGTGCTCAAGAACCTGCTGATCCCGGTGGTGACCGTGATCGGGCTCGAATTCGGCTCGGTGATCGCGTTTTCGGTGGTGACGGAAAGCATCTTCGCGTGGCCGGGCATGGGCAAGCTCATCATCGAAAGCATCAACCACCTCGATCGGCCGATGGTGGTCGCCTACCTCATGATCGTCGTGCTGCTGTTCGTCACGATCAATCTCGTGGTCGATTTCCTGTACACATTGCTCGATCCGCGCGTGCGGATCGACGCCGGCAACTGAAAAAAGACGGAAAAACCATGGCGTCCTCAACCTCCGCACTCGCGATCCGCCCGGACATCGAGACGCCCTTGCGGCGCATCGTCCGCGAATTCGCAACTTCTCGCATGGCCATGGCCGGACTGGTGCTGCTGGTGCTGATCGTGGCGATCGCCCTGTTCGCGCCGGTGCTCGCGCCGCAGAATCCGTACGACCTCAATCAGATCGACATCATGGACGGCCGCCTGCCGCCGGGCTCGCATTCGTTGTCGGGCCAACTCTTTGTGCTCGGCACCGACGACCAGGGCCGCGACATGCTGTCGGGAATCATGTATGGCTTGCGCATCTCGCTGAGCGTGGGGGTGGCTTCGGCCCTCGTCGCCGCGATGATCGGCGCATCGCTCGGCTTGATCGCGGCCTATGCCGGCGGCCGGATCGAAAGCGCGATCATGCGCCTGGTCGACCTGCAGCTCTCGTTCCCGTCGATCCTCGTCGCGCTGATGATCCTCGCGTTCCTCGGCAAGGGGGTGGTGAACGTCGTCATCGCGCTGATCATCGTCGAATGGGCGACCTACGCGCGGACCGCGCGGGCCACGGCTTTGGTGGAGCGTCGCAAGGAATACATCGAGGCGGCCGAGTGCCTCGCACTTTCGAGCCGGCGCGTGATCTTCAGGCACTTGCTGCCCAATTGCCTGCCGCCGCTGATCGTGATCGCCACCGTGCAGGTGGCGCGCGCCATCGCGCTCGAAGCCACGCTGTCGTTCCTCGGCCTCGGTGTTCCGGTGACCGAACCCAGCCTGGGGTTGCTGATCGCCAACGGCTACCAGTACATGCTCTCCGGCAAGTTCTGGATCAGTTTTTACCCGGGCATCGCGCTCTTGATCGCAATCGTGTCGATCAACCTGGTCGGCGACCAGCTGCGCGACGTGCTCAATCCGCGGGCCCACTCATGAGCGCGGCCGAAGAGACGGTGCTCGAGGTGCGGGGCCTGCGCACCTGGTTCCCGAGCCGGCAGGGCGAGATCAAGTCGGTCGACGGCATCTCGTTCAGCGTGAAGAAGGGCAAGGTGCTGGGGCTCGTGGGGGAGTCCGGGTCCGGCAAGTCGATCACAGGTTTCTCGATCATGGGCTTGCTCGAGCCGCCGGGGCGCATCGTCGAGGGACAAATCCTCTACAAGGGACAGGACCTCGCAGTGCTCGACCGCGAAGCGATGCGGCGCCTGCGCGGCCGGCACATCGCCATGATCTTCCAGGATCCGATGATGACGCTCAATCCCGTCCTGCGTGTCGACACCCAGATGGTCGAGGCGCTCAAGGCACACGAGCGGATTTCGACCACCGATGCCTGGAATCGCGCTTGCGGCGTGCTGGGCACAATGGGCATTCCCAGTCCGCAGGAACGGATGTCGGCCTACCCGCACCAGCTGTCGGGCGGGATGCGGCAACGGGTGGCGATTGCGATCGCCTTGTTGCACAAGCCTGAGCTCCTGATCGCCGACGAACCTACCACGGCACTCGACGTGACGATCCAGGCGCAAATTCTTGCGGAAGTCCAGAAGCTGGCGCGTGAGCAGGAGATGGCCTTGATCTGGATCACGCACGATCTTTCGGTCGTCTCGCGCCTGGCCGATGACCTGGCCGTGATGTACGCCGGCAGGATCGTCGAGTACGGGGCGGTGGCCGACGTCGTCGATCGGCCGCGCCATCCCTACACCGCCGGCCTGATCGATTCGGTGCCGAGCCGCAATGCCATCGGCACCCGGCTGCGCCAGATTCCCGGCACCACGCCCAGCATCCTCGACCTGCCCGAAGGCTGCTCTTTCCGCACAAGGTGCGCGCGCGCTGACGATGCCTGCCTGAAGATGCCCGATCTCGCAGCCGCGGGGCGCCAGGCCTACCGGTGTTTCCATCCCGTCGAGGTGCCCGCAGCATGACGACCGAAACGACCCGTGTGCCCGTCGTCGAACTCAAACAGGTGTCGCGCCGCTTCGGCGCGACGCCGGATGCGCTGGGCCGGTTGGCGGTGCGCATGGGTTTGAGCAAGCCGCCGCCCGTCGTGCGGGCCGTCGATCGGGTGGACCTGTCGGTCTACAAGGGCGAGGTCGTGGGGCTCGTCGGTGAATCCGGCTGCGGCAAGTCGACGCTGGGGCGCATGGTCGCCGGCCTGTTGCCCGTTTCCGATGGCGATGTCTTCTGGAACGGGCGCGACGTGGCATCGCTCGATGCCGAAGAAAGGCGCAAGGGCAGCCTGCAATTGCAGATGGTGTTCCAGAATCCGTTTGCCTCCTTGAATCCCCGCATGCCCGTCTCGGAAATCGTCGGTGAAGCGCCGCGGGTGCACAACCTGACAAAGGGAATCGACCACGACGCCTACGTCGACGAGCAACTGCGTCGCGCGGGCCTCGATCCAGCGTTGAAGGGGCGGTACGCGCACCAGTTCTCGGGTGGCCAGCGGCAACGCATCGGCATCGCCCGCGCGCTGGCCGTGAACCCCGATTTCCTCGTGTGCGACGAAGCGGTGGCCGCGCTCGACGTGTCGATCCAGGCGCAGATCCTGAACCTGTTCCTCGACCTGCGCGAGCAATTGGCCCTCACTTACCTGTTCATCAGCCACGATCTGGGCGTGGTGCGGCACCTGTCCGACCGCGTGGCCATCATGTACCTCGGGCGTATCGTTGAAGAGGCGCCGGCGGCCGAAGTGTTTTCGCGGCCCAACCATCCCTACACGCAGGCGCTGCTCGAGGAAATGCCGCGTATCGACACGCAACAGCGCGACTTCCCGGCGTTGAAAGGCGAGTTGCCGAGCCCGTTGAATCCGCCGACGGGATGTCACTTCCATCCAAGGTGTCCGCACGCCTTCGAGCGCTGCACGATCGAAGCGCCACAGGTGAAGTTCGTGGCGCCTGGGCACCGCTCGGCGTGCCATCTGAATGACCAGATCTGAGAGGGTTTGCGTTTACCCCTTCAAGCCAGGCCCGGCGTAGCGAGCAATGTCAACTTCCAGGGAGGTGGTCGATCTCCGACTTGTACGCGGCCAAAAACGCGTCGGAAGCCACCTGGTCGGCCAGGGCCCTCAAGCTCGCAGCCGAGGCTGGGCCCAGAACGGCTTCCACTCGGTCGTTTGCCGCGGCCCAGAGCACCATGGCTTCTGAAAGCCGGGCCTTGCCCAGCGGGGTGAGAACGCCACGTTTGGTTCGCCGGTCCTGGGCGTCCTGGCGCAACTCGACGATTCCATCGCGCACCAGCGGCCTTAGCGCATGGGTCAGGGCCGAAAGCTGGATAGCGAGGCGGGTTGCCAGATCCTGCAGCGTCGGCCCTTGCTGATCGGCGCCCATCAGGCTATGAATTTTCACCATGAGGCCGACCTGCGTGGACTTGAGGTTCACCGGCGCCAGCGCTTCGTCGTACAGCTGGCCAAGTCTGCGGGCCGCGAGGCGCAATGCTGTGTTCGTACAGACCCGTTCGCCCAACGTGCCCGGGTCAAACGTAGGACTGTCCAGACTGGACTCCGCATCGGCAAGATTCTTGGTAATTCCCATACGCTGTAAATGGTTGAGTACTGTCACCTTCAACGGCTCGCAGGCCATCAGCCGTACATTTGAGCCCTCAACCTTTTTAGTTGAGCACTCAATTTTATCGGGAAACCTGCCAATGAATAGCCCCAGCCCCAAGAAAGTCGCCCTTGTCACAGGGGCTTCGTCCGGCATCGGAGCCGTGTATGCGGACCGCCTCGCTGCGCGCGGATACGACCTCATCCTCGTCGCCCGGCGCGCTGATCGCCTGGAGGCCCTCTGCGCCCAGGTCTCAAAGACGCACCGTGTCAAAGCCGAACCGATCATGGCCGACCTGACCCAAGACCAGGACCTGGCGCGGATCGAGACGATTCTGTCCACGAATGGCGACGTGCGCGTCCTGGTGAACAACGCCGGTCTTGCGCGCCTGGCGCCAGCCGCCCAGATGCCTGCCAACGACGTGGCCTCCCAGATTGCCCTCAACATCACGGCGCTGACGCGCCTGACGCAAGCCGTGGTGCCCGCGTTCGTCGCGAGGAACCAGGGATTGATCATCAACATCTCGTCCGCCTTGGCCATCCAGTCGCTGCCAATCAGCGCTACCTACAGCGGCACCAAGGCCTTCGTCTTGCAATACACGACCGGCCTGCAGCAAGAACTCGCCGAGACCGGGGTGAAGGTTCAGCTGGTCCTTCCGGCATCGACGGCTACCGAAATCTGGGATTTGTCGGGCGTCCCGCTGGCGGCCCTCAACAAGGAGTCCTTGATGACGACCGAGAACATGGTCGACGCGGCGCTCGCGGGCTTCGACCAAGGCGAAACGATCACGTGGCCGTCAGTTGCCGATGCAAGCCTGTGGGAAAAGTACGAGGTAGCTCGCGCCAATCTGTTTGCGAACACCCAGGCTGGAAAGCCAGCTCCCCGCTACGCGATCGCCTGAGTCAGCCGGTTGACCCTGCCGGCACTGCATTCCTCTTTCTCCATTCCATTTCCCAAGGACAGCCCATGCTTTTCGAGTCTTTCTCCCTGCGTTCCACCCAGCTCAGCAACCGCGCCGTGATGTCGCCGCTCACGCGCAGCCGCGCGGTCGACAACAACACGCCCAACGCCCTCATGGCCACCTACTACGGCCAGCGTGCGAGTGCCGGCCTCATCATCACCGAGGGAACGTCTCCGTCGCCCAACGGCTTGGGCTACGCCCGCATCCCGGGCCTGTTCAATGACGCCCACGTGCAAGGCTGGAAGCTCGTCACGGACGCGGTGCATGCCAAGGGCGGCAAGATCGTCGTGCAGCTGATGCACACCGGCCGCGTGGCCCACCAAGCCAACCTGCCCGTCGGCGCCGAAGTGCTGAGCCCGTCCTCCGACACATGCCCCGGCGAGATGTGGACCGATAGTCAAGGCATGCAGCCGCACACGCCGCCGCGCGCCATGACCGAGGCCGACATCCAGGCCGCGATCGGCGAATACGCAACGGCCGCGAGACTCGCCATCCAAGCGGGCTTTGACGGCATCGAGCTGCACGCGGCCAACGGCTACCTGCTCGAGCAATTCCTCAACGCGAACATCAACCGCCGCACCGATGGCTACGGCGGCACGGCCCAGGGGCGCAACCGGCTGATTCTCGAGGTCGCCCGTGCTGCGGTGAAGGAGATCGGCGCGGAACGCGTCGGCATCCGCCTGTCGCCCCATGGTGTGTTCAACGGCGCCGGCGCATTCGAAGGCGTGGACGATCAGTACGTGGCGCTGGTGAAGGAACTCTCCACCCTCGGCCTCATGTACGTTCACGTGCTGGACCACTCGGCGATGGGCACCCCGCCTGTCCCGGCGAAGCTGAAGACCGATCTGAAGGCTGCGTTTGACGGCCCCTTCATCCTTGCCGGTGGCCTCGACAAGGCAGGCGCACAACAAGCGCTGAGCGAAGGCCGCGCCGACCTGGTTGCCATGGGCAAGGCGTTCCTCGCCAATCCTGATCTGGTCGAGCGCATGCGCCTGGACGCGCCGTTGAACGCTCCTGCGGCCGACACGTTTTACACCCCCGGCGCCAAGGGCTACACGGACTATCCGACGCTCGCCGGCTAAGCGTCAACCGAAGCCGGCCGTTGCACAAGGTCGTCGCTGACTGCCCGAACGGGCACTGCGAGTTGACCCACAGCGCACTGGGCACTGCTTCCCTTGAAGCAGGCCGGCAGCTCGCTGACCATCCGCTCCGCATAGAACAAACAGGAGACAGATGGTGGAGACGAGCACATTGCGTTTGAACAGGCCGGCGATCCTTTCGCTGGCGCTATTGGCGGCCATTGCAGTTCAGGGCTGCGGGGGCAGCGGATCTGAAGCGAATGCCGTGCCCGGTCCACCCGCCGCGGCACTCACCGAAGTGAAGGTCGCTGGCACCACGCCGATGTCAGCGACGCCCGTTGATCTGGCTGCGGCTGGCTATGTCGCGCGGGAGTTCTATGCCGAGGGCAAGGCCAACCGCTATGCGGGGGTAGGAGGCGGCGCACCGGGCTTTGCAGGAGGCGCCTCGCTGCAGACTGCGACGGTCCTCGATGGAGGTTGGGCGTACCGCACGCGAGTGATGGTGAGGACGCCGGCGCGCGAGAAGTTCAACGGCACGCTCGTCGTCGAGTGGACCAACGTCACCGTCGGAGCCGACTTCGAGTTCGCAAACGCGGAGGCGTCGAAGTACTTGCTGCGCGAGGGCTACGCGGTGGCTGTCGTGTCGGCGCAGCGCGTCGGCGTCGAGAGACTGAAGACATGGAGCCCGACGCGTTATGCGGGGCTGTCAGTGGACGTGAACGCGTGCGGTGCCGACGGTACGCCCGCCACCACCGGCACTTCGCTGTGCGCCGGCGACCCGCTGTCGTTCGACATCTTCACGCAAGTCACTCAAGCGCTGAAGCAGAACGCAGGCGGAAGCAGCGCGCCCATGCCCGGGTTGGTCGTTGAAGACGTGATCGCCATTGGCCAGTCGCAGTCTGCCTTTCGGCTGCAGAGCTACTACAACTCGATCCAACCGCTGGCCGGCGTGATCAACGGCTTTGCCTACTGGGACATGTCGAATCAGTTGCGTTCGGATCAAAGGGTTCCGGCGATCAGCGTCCAGTCCGAGGCGTTTGCCGTGCTCATCGGCCAGTGGACGACGTCGGAGTTCACGCGCAGGTGGGATGTCGCCGGCTCGACGCACGCATCGCTCTACGGGTCGCAATACATTGACGCGATCGTCGCTCGCGATCAGTCCATCATCGGCCCGGCGGGACCGATCTCGTTCACGCAATGGGTACAGCCGACGTGCACTACGCTGCCACCCTTCACCACGGTGGATGTAGGACTCGTGTTCAGCAACGCGATCGATGCCGTGCGCCGCTGGGTCAGGACCGGCGCGCCGGCAGCGCCCTCGATCAACTTCGAACGCGATGCCTCAGGCGCGTTGGTCCGTGATGCCGATGGCAGGGTCTTGGGTGGAATTCGCCTGGCCCAGTTCACTGCACCCATAGCGGAGCAGAAAGCGCCGAATGGAACGGCGTTCCCGTGCAGCATTTCCGGATGGCATCGCGACTACACGCCTTCGGAGCTGAAGAGCATCTACGGCGACCATGGCAACTACGTTGCACAGGTCACCAATGCAATGGTCAAGGCGGCCACGGACGGCTACATCCTCGCGGCCGACGCAGTGGCGGCGATTCGCGATGCCGAGAATTCGGACGTGGCGAAGTAGTGCCAGTGCAAGCGACGATGAAAAATGCTTTGCAGGGTGTCGATCTCGCGTCGCGCCGCCGTATCGCATCCGGCCAACTCGTTGGCACGCGAGAAGCGGGCGGTGTCCATGCGTGGCGTGGCATTCCGTACGCGACGCCACCCACGGGCCCCTTGCGCTGGCGGGCACCGCGGCCCGTCGCGCCGTGGAGCGGTGTTCTCGAGGCCCGCGCACACGGCTCGATGGCACCTCAATACGCCGACCTGCTGGCCGGTGTGCCGGCAAAAGAACGCGGCAAGATCGCGGGTGATGAAGACTGCCTGACGCTCAACATCTTCGCGCCCGTTTTCGAATCCGAATCCATCCCCAGTGGCGCTCAACGCCGGCCCGTGATGGTCTGGATCCACGGCGGCGGCAACTCGGTGGGCACCTCGGCCACCTACGATGCAGCGCGCAACTACGCCATCCACGATGGCATGGTGGTCGTCACGGTCAACTACCGGCTCGGCGTGCTGGGGTGGTTCGCGCACCCTGCATTGCACGAGGCCGGCGACGCAACGCCCGAGGAACGCTCCGGCAACTTCGGCACCCTCGACCTGATTGCCTCGCTTCGATGGGTGCAGGACAACATCGCGGCCTTCGGAGGCGACCCCGGCTGCGTGACGATTTTCGGCGAGTCGGCCGGCGGGCAGAATGTGCTCACGCTGCTGGCGAGCCCGTTGGCCCAAGGCTTGTTCCACCGTGCGATCGCGCAATCGCCGGTGGCCGAGACGTTCAGCGTCGACCGGGCCGTCAACTGGACCGACGACGCGAATCCGGGCCATCCCGACAGCGCGTTCGAGGTCACCGCACGGCTGTGGGTCGCCGAGGGCAGGGCACCCGACCGCGAAAGTGCGAAGAAGCAACTCGCGACCTTGCCGGCGGCGGACATTGGAGCTTTTCTGCGCGCGCTCAGCCCAGCCCGGCTGATAGGTACTTTCACTCCCGGCAGCGTTGGCATCTACCGGGCTCCAGGTCCGGTGCGCGACGGTGTCGTGCTGCCTCGCGAGCCGTTGGCCGGAGTCTTCGCCTACGGCCCATGGAACCGCGTTCCGGTGATTCTTGGAAGCAATCGCGACGAGTTCAAGACCTTCAGTGCGGACAAGCCTGAGCACTCTCGCCTGCTTTTGGGAAAGCTGCCCGTGCTGCGCGACCGCCGCGCCTATCAGGTCGAAATGAAGTACATGTCGCTGGCCTGGAAGGCGCTATTCGTCGATGCCCCCGCGGATGCAATGCTGGCGGGCGGGCACAAGGAAGTGTGGACCTATCGTTTCGATTGGGACGAGGCACCCGCCGTGCCCTTCGTCCGGCCGGACCTGCTTCTTGGCGCGGCGCACGCCATGGAGATGGCGTTCGTCTTTCGTGACACGGCGGGCGAACTCGACATCTTCGGCGTCAATACGCCGTTCAATCTTCGCGGCAGGCGCGTGCTTGCCCAAGCGATGGGTGATGCATGGACCAGTTTTGCACGCACCGGCGTACCGGCGGTGCCAGACCACGAGTGGCCGCCGCGCACGACCGAGGAGGGACGGCCCGATTGCCTGCTCTTCGACACCGCCCGCGACGGCGGCATTCGCATGGCGCGGCTCAGCGCAGAGATGGGGGCTGTCAAGCAAGCGCTGCGAACGGATTCGCAGGCCGAGCCCGCCAGCTTGCGCTGCCAGATCTACGCTCGTCTCTTCGTATGGAACCCACTGTTCGCTGGCCATGGCAACGCACGCGAGTACGAGCTTTGGTGCCGTGAATTTGGCTGCGCTGTTCCAGCCGCGCGGTTCCGGCCACTTCTTGAAGTTTGATGGCACGCCGGTGGCGCTTTGCTTGACTTAGCCGATGTCGGCGCAACTCGCTCGATGCTGCGTCGGAGTGATTCCGTAACGCTGCTTGAACTCGCGGGCGAAGTGCGCCTGCGTTGAAAAGCCGCACCCCAACGCAGTGTCTCCGATCGACCGCGAGTTGGTGGGGTCGGCGAGTTGCCGATGTGCCAATGCCAGGCGTTCCTGCCAGATCCACTTGGTCAGGCTGCAGTTGTGCTTCTCGAACACGCGGCTCAGGTTGCGCAAAGACATTGCCATGTGGCAAGCAACAGCCTCCGCGTCCAGCTCGGGGTCCGTGAGGTGTTCGGCGATGAATCGTTCGGCCCTGAGCAGGCGTAGGGCCAACACATCGTCACCTCGCGGTGTCTCATCCAAGGACGGCCGCAGCAGCAAGCGCAACCTCGCGCGAATCTCATCCTGCACGGCGGCCGCGATGTCGGCGCGTGGGTTGCCGATGAAACCGAGGACGCGGTCACGCAGGGGTTGGGTCAGCATTTGCCCCGCGCGCAGGCCACCATCGATCTTGAGCACCGAGGCCGGTAGGACGCGGTCGCCGGACTGGAACAATTCATCTGCCTTGACGTCGATCATCAACTGGCGCATCGGCCGCGAAAAGCCATACAGATAGGGTTTGTCGGTCCCATAGATGATGAGGTCACCGCTACGCACGAGAGTGCAGCAGCCGGCCTGATAGAAGAAGGCTTCGCCTTCCAGCAGCAGGCATGCGAACAGCGAGTCCTTCGGATGCCGGCGAACGATGGGCATCGTGCGTTCCACGACGTGCTCATTCCCCACGATGTCGGCTATCCGGAGCGCCCCGAGGTCGAAGTTGCGTTCCCGCGCGTGGAGGCCTTCCTCGGCGAATGTGGAACACCGCAGGCCCACCAGTACGGACGCGTTGTACGAATCCCAGTAGCGCAGGCGATCGCGCGGCGGAGCGAAATCCGTCGAACCTTCGTTGAAGGGGACAAGGCGATCCTGTCCGGTGGTGAGTGCTCGCTGCATGGGGAGGCGAACTCATGTTAGCAGTCGTGCGGCCTGGGTCAACTTCGGGTGATCGGGAAATTCCCTCGCCCGCGTTGCATTGTCCAGGCAAGGCAAACACCTCGTCCGCGTTGGAACAGCGGCTTTGGCCGGCTGGCGCGAAGCTCGCCCCTTGTACAACTTTGCAAGGAGATGAGGATGAAAGCCGACGCCGAATTCTGGCGGAGCATTGCCCCGATCGCCGATGTGTTCAAGCCGGATGCGCAGCCCGAGGTGCACATCGCCAATGCGGCGACCGACGATCTGCGCTACTACGTGCCGTTCAGCGAAACCGTGTCGTCGCGCCCGCTGTGGATTTCTCCCAGTGCCAACAAGTGGGCCGATGTGCTCCGGGCCGACAAGCCCGGGCTCGTGAACCGCCACTACCACCCGCATGAGGTCTTCGCGTACACCATCTCCGGCAAATGGGGCTATCTCGAGCATGACTGGATCGCCACGGCCGGCGACTTCGTGTACGAGACGCCTGGTGAGGGCCACACGCTGGTGTCGTATGAGCACGCTGACCCGATGCGCGTGTTCTTCATCGTCAAGGGCCCGCTGATCTGGCTCGACGAGAAAGGTGCATCCGTCGGCCACTTCGACGTGCACGACTACATCAAACTGTGCCGCGAGCACTACGAGAAGGTCGGCATAGGCGCGGGCTACGTCGACACGCTGTTTCGTTGAGCGCGATGAAGGCATTGCGTTGGCACGGCCCACGGGACCTGCGCCTGGTGGAATTGGTGGAGCCAGTGTTGGAGACGGGCGAAGTACGCATCAGCGTGGCCTATTGCGGCATCTGCGGGAGCGACCTGCATGAATACGTCGACGGCCCGCATGCGATTCCTGTCGACTGCCCGCACCCCATCTCACGCCGGCGCGCACCCATGACCCTCGGTCACGAGTTCTGTGGCACGGTGGTGGAATCCGCCGACCCGGGCGTGCGGGCAGGCACGCGCGTGGCGGTCGAGCCCGAGTACCGCTGTGGACACTGCGACTACTGTCGCATGGGCCAGTACAACCGCTGCGTTGACATGGGTTTCGTCGGCCTCATGGGCGACGGTGCGTTCGCTGAAACAGTGGTGGTGCCGTCGTATACGGTTCATCCCCTTCCCGACGAGGTCAGCTACGTCCAGGCTGCTGCATTCGAGCCCGCAGCCGTGGCCCTGCACGCGGTCCGGTCGAGCGGATTGCGCGCGGGCGATGCCTGTGCGGTGTTCGGCATGGGCCCGGTGGGCCTGCTCACCGTGGCCTTGCTGCGCCAGTGCGGTGCCGGCGAGATCATCGCCGTCGATGTCGATGCCCATCGGCTGGCGCTCGCCGGCGCGATGGGCGCCAGCCGAGTCGTCGACGCGACGCGCGAGGACAGCACAAGCGCGGTCTTAGCTGCCACCTCTGGTCGAGGCGCTGCGATCGCGTTCGAAGTGGCGGGCGAGCAGGGCACGCTGGACGGGGCGCTCGCGTGTCTTCGCAAAGGGGGTGAGGCGGTGCTCGTCGGCTTGATGGGGAAAGCCCAGGTCGACATCTTCGACATCGTCAACCGCGAGTTGCGGCTCACGGGAAGCGTCGGCTACAGGGATGTCTTTCCGACGTTGATCGCATGGACCGCCGCAGGCCGCATCGACCCTTCGGCGATCGTCACCCGAAAAGTCCCGCTCGCGCAGGCCGTGCCACACGGTTTTGACGCACTACTTGTCGACAAGGGCCAGGTGAAGGTCCTTGTCTCGCCAAATGACTACCTGACCGTCTGAGCTCGAATGCCCGAGCGGGTACTGCGAATTGACTCACAGCGCACAACGCGCGTGTTCCCTTGAAACACACCGGCCGCTCGCCGACCATCCGCTCCGAGTAAAGCAATAAAGGAGACAGACGTTGGACACTCAAGTCGTCGACTACATCGTGGTCGGAGCCGGCTCGGCCGGATGTGTGATCGCGCACCGCCTGGTCAAGGCGGGCCACTCGGTGATGGTGCTCGAGGCCGGCCCGACCGATGCGAGCAAATTCGTGAAGATGCCTGCGACGTTCGTGCGTGTCATCGGAACCGAGCGCTCGTGGGTCTACGAAACCGTTGCCCAACCCCATGCCAATGGCCGCAAGATGTACGTGCCGCAAGGGCGCATGAACGGGGGCGGCAGTTCGCTCAACGCGATGGTCTACATCCGCGGCGCGGCGGCGGACTACGACGCGTGGGCCGATGCCGGCTGCGATGGTTGGGGCTGGAAGGACGTGCTGCCCGCGTTCAAGCGCGCTGAGAACAACATGCGCTTCTCCGGCGAGATGCATGGCACCGATGGGCCGCTGCATGTCAGCGACACGAAGTACCGCCATCCCCTGAGCCTGGCGTTCTTGAAGGCCGCGCAAGAAGCGGGCCTTCCCTACAACGACGATTTCAACAGCGGCAGCCAGGACGGCGTCGGTTTCTACCAGACCACGACGATCAACGGCTCACGCGGCAGCACGGCAGCGACATACCTGGCCGCGGTTCTTGGCGACCCGAAGCTCACTGTGGTCAACGGCGCCCATGTGCTGCGCGTGACGATCGAAGGCGGCAATGCGACGGGCGTCGAATACCGCCGCAGTGACGGCAGCACCGTGAAGGCGCGTGCCAACCGCGAAGTCGTGCTGAGCGCGGGTGCGCTGGCATCGCCGAAGCTACTGCAGGTGTCGGGCATCGGCCCCGCTGACCTGCTGCGCGACCTGGGCGTCACGGTGCATCGCGATCTGCCCGGCGTGGGTGAGAACTTCCAGGACCATCTCGAGATCATCGCGCACGGCCGCTGCAAGGAACCGATCAGCCTGCTCGGGCAGGACAAGGGTCTTACGGCCTTGAAGCACGGCATCCAGTGGGAGCTGTTCAAGACGGGCCTGCTCACATCCAACGTGGTGGAGAGCGGTGGCTTTGTCGACACAGCCGGGACAGGTCGTCCCGATGTGCAGTTCCACGTGCTGCCCGTGCTGGTGGGCGATGTGGACCGTCCGATGCCAGAGGTGCATGGCATTTCCATCGACCCCTGCTTCCTGCGCCCGAAGTCGCGAGGCCGCGTTCGGGCCATCAGCGCGAACGCGATGGACCCGGCGCAGTTCGATGGCGGGTTTCTGTCGGAGCAGGAAGACACCGATACGCTCGTGCGCGGCCTCAAGCTGGCCCGCCGCATCATGCGGATGCCTTCGCTGCGCAAGGTCGTTGCCGAAGAGCTCTATCCAGGCCCCCAGGAGCACATGCCCGACAGCGAACTGGAGCAGTTCGTGCGCCAGTACGCCAAGACCGTCTATCACCCCGTGGGCACCTGCCGCATCGGGAACGACCCGTTGGCCGTCGTCGATTCCCAACTGCGCGTGCACGGCGTCGGCCGTCTGCGCGTGTGCGATGCGTCGGTGATGCCCACCATCTGCAGCGGCAACACCAACGCGCCCACCATCATGATCGCCGAGCGCGGCGCCGAGTTCATGCTCGGCCGCTGAGCGGTGCGAGTTTCTCTTCCCCCAACCCATCCCGCACCATGAACCCCAAAGACCTTTCCCAACAGGAGCTGGCACGCATCAGCTTCCTTTCGCGGCGCAGCTTCGGCAATTTCATCGACGGCGAGTTCCGCGAATCCCGCAGCGGCAAGCGCATCGATGTCATCGATCCGGCTTCGGAAATGATCGTGGCCGACACGCCCGACAGCGACCAGGGCGATGTGGATGCCGCCGTCGCCGCCGCGCGCAGGGCGCTGGAAGATTCGGCTTGGTCCCGCATGCGCCCAGCCGACCGCGAGCGCGCGCTGTTCCGCCTTTCGCAACTGATCGAAGAGCACGGCGACGAGCTGAGCGCGATGGAGACGCTGCAAAGCGGCAAGCTGCAAGGCGTCGCACGCATGATCGACGTGGGTTTCTCCGCCGAGTTCGTGCGCTACATGGCAGGCTGGGCCACCAAGCTCGAAGGCAGCACGCTGCAGCCTTCGATCCCGTTCCCTCCGGGCGCCCGCTACCACACCTACACGCAACGCGAACCGGTGGGCGTGGTCGGCGCGGTGGTGCCCTGGAACTTCCCCTTGGCCATCGCGCTGTGGAAGATCGCCCCGGCGCTTGCGGCCGGCTGCACGGTGGTGCTCAAGCCCTCGCCCGAAACGCCGTTGACCGCGCTGCGCCTGGCCGCACTCGCGCTGGAAGCAGGCATCCCTGCCGGTGCCTTGAACGTCGTGTGCGGCGGCAGTACAGCTGGCGCCGCATTGTGCGCACATCCCGGTGTCGACAAGATCAGCTTCACCGGCAGCACCGCAACGGGGCGAGCCATCGGGCACACCGCCGTCGACCGCATGGCGCGTTTCACGCTGGAGCTCGGCGGCAAGTCACCCATGATCGTTTTGCCCGATGCAGATCCTGCCGCAGCCGCGGCCGGCGCCGCCATGGGCATCTTCTTCAACCAGGGCCAGGTCTGCGCCGCGAGTTCGCGGCTGTATGTCCACCGCAGCCTGTTCGACCAGGTCGTGAACGAGGTCGCACGCCAGGCAGAGGGAATGCGTATCGGCTCGGGCTTCGACGCCGCCGCGCAGTTGGGGCCCGTCGTCTCGCGCAGGCACTTCGACCGCGTGATGGGTTTCATCGACGGCGCGCGTCGCGAAGGCGCTACGGCCCTGACCGGTGGCGCCCGCGCACGCGATGCCGGCTGCTTCATCCAACCGACCGTGTTCGTCGACGTGAATCCCGGCATGCAGGTCGTGCGCGAAGAGGTGTTCGGCCCCGTGCTGGTCGCCATGCCGTTCGACGACGTGGAGGACGCCATCCGCCAGGCCAACGATTCACCCTTCGGGCTGACCGCCAGTGTGTGGTCGAACAACCTCTCGGCTGTACACCGGATCATTCCTCGCATCAAGGCCGGAACGGTGTGGGTCAACACCCACAACCTGCTCGACGCGAATTTGCCCTTCGGTGGCTACAAGCAAAGCGGTTTCGGCCGTGACCTCGGCCGCGCGGCGGTCGAGTCCTACACGGAACAGAAGAGCGTCTGCATGTCGGTCTGACGCACCGGCTCAATCTTAAAAAACTGAGGAGACAACATGAGAAAAATGGGAACGCCCACCGCGGCTGCGGTGTTGGCGCTGGCTTGTATCGCGTCCGTGGCGCAAGCCGGCGAAGGCGGCGGCTCCAGCTACAACGGCGGAGTCGAGAACTTCATGGCGGGGGCGGCGCCGCCCCCCGGCTTTTACGTGCTGGAGTACGGCAATGTCTATCACGCCAGCAAGCTGAAAGACAACGCGGGCAATGATGTGCCGCTGCCGACGTTCAAGGTCGGGGCCGTTGCCGCAGCGACCCGCTTCGTCTGGTCCACGCCAACCATCATCGGCGGTGGCAACGTGATCTGGCATGCGATCGTGCCCATCGTGAACCTGGACGTCGAGGTGCCGGGCGCATCGCAGAACAAGACGGGCCTGGGCGACATCACGTTCGGTCCGGCGCTGTCGTTCCACCATTCCCCCAATTTGCACAGCGTGCTCGCGCTCGACTTCGTTGCGCCCGTCGGCAGCTATCGCAAAAACGACCTGGCGAACATCGGACGCAACTATTGGTCCGTGCAGCCGCTGTACACGATGAGCTACCTCGATAAGGCCGGCCTCAATGCCGACTTCAAGCTCACCTTCAACTTCAGCCGCCGCAACTCCGATACCGACTACCGCTCCGGCAACGAGGTCTATCTGGACTATTCCGCCGGCTGGGGCATGGGCAATGGCTGGGTGTTGGGTGTCGGCGGCTATGCGATGCGCCAATTCTCCGACGACGAGAGCGCCGGCGTCTCCTTGCCCGGAAGCAGGGGGCAGGCCTTCGCGATCGGCCCCTCCCTGAAGTACGACAACGGCAAGGGCTGGTTCATTACGGCCAAGTTGCAACGCGAGATGTCTGTGCGCAACCGCCCCGAAGGCAGCGCGCTGTGGATCAAGAGCACCGTTCCTTTCTAACCCGGAGATCACCATGAAGCAGATTTTCAAGACAGTTCTTGTTGGCGCGGTCCTGGTGGCCGCCGGCAGCGCGATGGCGCAAGGCAAGCCCGTTTGCGGCCTCAACAATGGCAAGGCGGCCACGGGCGAGCCGATCGCGGTGGGCGCCGTGGTCGGCAAGACCGGCCCGGACGACTTCAGCGCCTCGGCGCTGGCGGCCCAGGCGTACTTCAAGTGCGTCAATGCCAACGGCGGCATCAACGGCCGGCCGATCGAGTTCACGATCGCCGATGACCAGTGGAATCCCGAAGTTGCGGCCCAGGTCGCGGCCAAACTCGTGAAAGACCGCAAGGTCGTCGCGATGGTGGGTAGTTCCAGCTTCGTCGAGTGCGGTGTCAACGGCAAGATGTACGCCCAGGAAGACGTCATGGTGATCGCCGGCGTCGGCGTGCCGCGCGAGTGCTTCTTCGCGAAGAACTACGTTCCGGTGAATGCCGGGCCGCGCGTTTCCGCCACCGTCGCCGCGATGTACGCCGCACAGCAATACAAGGCCAAGCGCATGGTGTGCGTGATCCCGAACATTCCGAGCCTGGGCAACTGGGCCTGCGACGGCGCGAAGGATTGGGGCAAGGTGAACGGTGTCGAGGTCGACGTGATCACCATCGACCCGGGATCGCCTGATGCAACGTCAACGATGCTGCAGGCCGCGGCGAAGAAGCCGGACGTCATCGTGCTCAACGTTCCCAAGGGCATCATGGTGCCGATGCTGGCGGCTGCGGAACAGCAGGGTCTTGCCAAGAAGATTCACTTCGTCAGCAGCACGCCCGCCTACAACTTCGACGTGCCCAAGACGATCGGCCCGGCATGGAATGGCAACTTCGACATCCACCTGGAGTTCATGCCCGTCGAGTCCGCAGGCAAGGACAACATGAACTGGAAGGCGACGATGGAAGCCTTCGCCGGCAAGAACGATCCGCGCGACTCTTTCGCGCAGGCGGGCTACCTGGCTGCGCGGATCGCGACCGAAGCGCTGCTCAAGCTCGATCCGAAGAAGATCGACCGCGCGACTGTCAGCACGGCGCTGCGCAACGTGAAGGGCTTCCAGAGCGACATCCTGTGCCGGCCGTTCTACGTCGGCACCGGTCCACGCCACAACGCCAACAGCTCGGGCCCCATCGCCCAGGTCAGCGGCAACGGCTTCAAGCAGGTGAGCAACGGCTGCCTGATGGCCGCGGACCCGGAACTGGCCGACCTGCGCGCGCAGGAAAAGCAGATGGGCCTCTGATCCCAACTCGGAACCGCCATGTCTGAAATGCTGCCCTTCCTGGTCTCCGGCCTCGGCGTGGGCGCCGTGTACGCGATGTCGGGCGTGGGCCTGGTGGTGCTGTACCGCTCGTCGGGGGTGCTGAACTTCGCGTTCGGCGCGCTCGGCGCAATCGCCGCGTACGTGGCGTGGTCGGCGCTGGACCATGAATGGCCGCTGGCGCTGGCCGCGCTGGCGGCAGTCTTCACCGCCGTTGCGATCTCTTTCGCCTACGGCCGCTTGCTCGCGCCCGGCCTGGCGGAAAGCGACCCGACGGTGCGCTCGGTTGGCACGCTGGGCCTCGCGCTGGTGCTGCTCGGGTTCACCGAGTGGTTCTGGGGCGAGCAGCCGCGCCGGCTGGTACTGCCGACCGACAGCGGGGCGATCGAGCTCGCGGACGTGCGCCTGACCTACACGCGCGTCGTGGGCTTGGCTCTGGCCATTTCGATGATGACGGCGGTGGGCCTGCTGTTGGCGCGCACCCGCATCGGTCTTGCCATGCGCGCCTTGGCCGACCAGCGCGGACTGAGCGCCATCCTCGGCATCCGCGTGCTGCAGGTCGATACCGCGGCCTGGGTGATCTCAGGCGCGTTCGCGGGCGTCTGCGGCTTGCTGCTGGGCAACATCGTCCGGCTGCAAGCCACCGTGCTGACCTTTCTCGTGATTCCTGCGTTCGCCGCCGCCATCATCGGCCGCCTCTCTTCGTTGCCCGCGACTGTTGCCGCGGGCCTGGCAATCGGGATGCTGGAGGCCGTCGCCGTGCTGGTGCCCGGATTCTCGCCATTCAGGACAGCCACTCCCTTTCTTATCGCGCTCGCCGCCATCGTGTTGTGGCGCGACGCCTCCCGCAAAGCATGACTCCCGATTCTGTCCGGCTCGAGCGGCGTGCCGCCCGCCTTTCGCTCGTTCGCATGGCGCTCCTCGTGCTTGTGCTCGGCGCGCTGCTGCCGTGGATAGCGAACGCGTATTGGGCCAAGACACTGACCTCTTCGCTGGCACTGGCCATCGCTGCCGCGGGCGTGGCCTTGCTCTACGGCCAGCTCGGCCTGGTGAGCCTGTGCCAGTACGCCTTGCTGGGTGCGGGCGGCTGGGTCGCGCTGCGTGTGGGCCATGGACTGCAGTGGCCGTTCGAAGCCTGCGTGCTCGCGGGTGGGCTGTCGGCAGGAGTCCTGGGAATGCTCGCCGGACTACCGGCCTTGCGCTTGAAGGGCCTCTACTTGGCGCTGGTCACGCTGATGCTCGCCGGGGGCTTCCAGGTGGTGATCAGCGCCACGGGGTTTCCCGACGGCGGCCCGGGTTGGCTCGGACGCATCGCCGGCAGTGAAAGGCTGGTGATGCCCCGGCCCGCGATCGCGCAGGAGGAGGGCGCTTACCTCGCCTACGTCGCGGCCTGGCTGGCGACCATGCTCACCGTGATCGAGCTGCACCGCCGCACGCGCGCCGGCCGATCCTGGGCGCTGATTCGCCGGGGCGAAGCAGTCGCCGAGGGCGCGGGGGTCAACGTGCTGCTCTACCAAACATGGGCCTTTGGTCTCGCCGGTGTCTGCGCCGGCGTGGCGGGCGCGCTGCTCGCGGGCGCGGTAGGCCAGCTGGACGGCCGCGCTTTCGCGGCCAGCGAGTCGGTGATGCTCTTTGCGCTCACGCTGATCGGCGGTGCCTATCATTGGGCCGGCGCGCTGGTGGCCGGGCTGCTCCTGCGGGCAGTGCCGTCGTTGCTGGTCGACCTCGGCGTGAACGGTTACCTCGCCATGATCTTCTTCGGCGCGGCACTGCTGCATGCCCTCATCACGGCGCCGCGCGGTCTCGCCGGCCAGTGGATGGCGGCATTCGCCCGCGTGCGTGCGCGCAGGAGAGCGCCATGATCGACATCCGTGGGCTCACCGTCGCTTTCGGCCCCGTCACCGTCATCGATGGGCTCGACGCGGTGTTCGACGCACCGGTATGCGGGCTCATCGGCCCGAACGGCGCGGGCAAAACGACGCTGGTCAATGTGCTCAGCGGTTTTGTTCCTGCCAAGGCCGGTGAGGTGCGCATCAACGGGACGTCCCTTCTCGGCTTGAACACGGCGCGCCGAGTCCGCCTCGGCCTTCGCCGCTCTTTCCAGACCGAGCAGGTGGTCGAAGACCTCAGCGCGTGGGACAACGTGCAGGCCATGCTCGATCACGTGCCGCATTCGCTTGTGGACGCCCAGCGGCAGGTCTATCGCGCGCTGGAGCACACCGGCTTATTGGACTGCGCGGCCACGCCTGGCGGAGAGCTGGATCTGTTCCGGCGCCGCATGGTCGAAGTGGCGAAGGCGCTGGTCGGCAAGCCGCGGCTCATCCTGTTCGACGAGCCGGGCGCCGGGCTGGACGAGCGCGAATCGCGCGTGCTTCGCGACGCTATCGCCGCCATCCCTGAACAGTTCGGCGCACAGGTCGTGCTGATCGACCACGACGTGGACCTGATCGCGAACCTGTGCACGCAGACGCTGGTGCTCGACTTCGGCAAGAAGCTTGCGCTCGGGCCGACGCGCGCCGTGCTCGACGACCCTGCCGTGCAACGGGCCTATCTAGGAAGCTGACCCGCGATGCTCGAAGTTCGTCAACTCCACATATCCCGCGGCGGCAAGCCCGTCGTCCATGGCGTCGATCTCGACGTCGCGCCCGGCGAGATCGTCGCCATGCTCGGCCCCAACGGCGCCGGCAAGTCCAGCATCGTGCTCGCGCTGGCCGGTGCCATCCCGCGGTCGCAGGGGAAAGTCCGCCTGGGTGACCTGACGCTGGATGGCCTCACGCCCGATGCGGTGCGCCGCGCGGGCCTCGCCATCGTGCCCGAAGGCCATCACGTGCTCGGCAACCTCTCTGTCCACGACAACTTGCGTGCCGCGGCCATGGTGCTGCCGGCCAAAGAAGTCGAGTCTGCGATCGAACGCGTGCTGGTCACGTTTTCCGAGCTGAAGCCGAGGCTGGAACATCTCGGGCGCTCGCTCTCCGGCGGGCAGAAGCAGATGGTCTGCATGGCACAGGCACTGCTCGCGCGGCCTCGCATCCTCGTCGTCGACGAACTGTCGCTTGGCCTCGCGCCCTTGGTGGTCAAGCGGCTGGCCGACGTCTTGCAGAGCGTCGCGGCGGACGGCGTGGGCGTGTTGCTGATCGAGCAGTTCACCACGCTGGCGCTGAGGCTGGCCCAACGCGCTGTGGTCCTGCAACGGGGACGGACCGCGTGGTCAGGCCCCGCGCAGACGCTGCGCGACCAGCCCGAAATTCTGCAAGCGAGCTATCTGGCCTGACCGAGAGATCAGTTTTCATACGAACCACCAGGAGACCGAGACATGCCCACCCGCCGGAAATTCGCGAGCCAGCTCGCAGGGGTCGCAGCCTTGACCGCTGCCCCCTTTCACTACGCGCATTCGCAGAGCATTCAGCTCGCAAAGATACTCGTTGGCTTCCCGCCGGGCGGCGCGACCGACACGGTCGCACGGCGACTGGCCGAGAAGATGCGGGGCAGCTACGCCAACACCGTCGTGGTGGAGAACAAGCCGGGCGCGGCGATGCAGATCTCCATTTCGACGCTCAAGGACAGTGCGCCCGACGGGAGCACCTTGTTGCTGTCGCCCACCGCGCCGTTTTCCATCTATCCCTTCACCTACCGCAAGCTTCCTTACGCCCCTGAGGACGTGCTGCCGGTTTCGTCGGTTTGCTCGTTCGCGTTCGGCTTGGCAGTCGGGCCCGCAGTGCCTTCCAACGTTCGCGGCATCAAGGACTTCCTCGCCTGGTGCAAGGCCAATCCGGGCAAAGGCAACTTCGGTTCGCCGGCGGCCGGTTCTACGCCGCATCTGCTGGGCATCCTGCTGTCCAAGCTTTCAGGCACGGAGTTGACTCACGTCGGCTACCGCGGAGATGCGCCCGGCCTGCAAGACCTGATGGGCGGCCAGGTGTCTGCCTATTCGTCGACGGTGGGCAGCTTCCTGCCGCACCTCAAAAGCGGCAGGCTTCGAATCATTGCGGTCTCCGGGAAGGGTCGAAACACGTTCGTGCCTGATGTGCCCACGTACCGTGAGCAGGGATACCCGATCACCGCAACGGAATCGTTCGGCTTGTTCCTTCCGGGGAAGACTCCGCAAAATGTGGTGCGCCGGGCAGCTGCGTACCTTCAACCCGTCTTGGCGCAGCCAGATGTCGTCAGTGCGCTGGGCGACGTCGGCATGACGGCGAAGTCCAGCACCCCGCAAGACCTGGCCGACCTCATCAAGGCCGATACCGAAGAGTGGCGCCGGCTGATCAAGATGATCGGATTCACGGCGGAGTCTTGATGCCAGTGTGCGCTCGTCCACCGGGGCGGCAACGCCGTGCATGGCCGGGCCGCGGCGCGATGGCTACGGCGTCCGGCATCGCTTGCTTTCGCAAGCTCCTGCCGGAGTCCCCGCGCTGAACGGTCTTGCGGCCCCGCGCAAAACAACTCACTCCGCCTTGCTCCGTTCAAACAAGTTTTGCGAGCATGAGACGGTCGCGTCGCAAGCGACGCTGGGCCGCAAGACCGTCCACCGCGGGCGCCTGGGCTTTATTCGCGCCGCGGCCCGGCCATGCACGGCGTTGCGGTGAGTGAGTGGCGTTCCACTGGGGCTCGCCGATGTTGGGGCGGACCCGTGAAGCGTTGGCACTCCACCGGTGGCGCGCCTCGATGGTTTGCGAAGCTGTGCGTGGGCGGGCTGCGGCGCGAATAAAGCCCAGGCGCTTGCGGCGGGTGACTCCGCGACCCAGCACGGCTTCAGCCGTGCGACCGTTTCATGCTCGCGGCACCTGTTTGAGCCCGGAGCGAAGCGCAGGCGAGTTGTGCCGCGCGGGTCGCGGGGTCTCCCGGCGCAAGGAATTCGGCAGGAGACTCGCGAAGCGAGCGATGCCGAACGCCGTAGCCATCGCGCCGCAGCCCGCCCACGCACAGCTTTGCCGCGCGGCCTCAGAACACCAAAAATGAATTCGGAGTCATGGATTGCGGGTCAAGCCGGCAATCACAGCTGTCAAAGGCCAGCACGCATCGCGTGCTAACTCTCAGCTAAGCCAACGCTAAGCCTCGCCTAAATGGCGGCGCCTACAGTTCATTCACGGTTGATGCTGAAGACAAACAAAGACACCAACCGCAAATTTTTTCAACCAAGTCTCTCTTCGCTCACTTTGAAAGGTTCCATCATGAACACCAAGTCCATCCTCGCCGTCGCCGCTTTCGCCGCCATCGCTTCCACCGGTGCTTACGCCGACGAAGCCGACTCGTCGCAATTCGCAGTCAAGTTCGAAGGCAACCGCACCCGCGCTGAAGTCGTCGCCGAAGCCTCCACCGTGTCGGCCACCCGCAGCACCGAGCCGGCCGGTTCGCGCATCGCCGCACCGCTGAAGTCCGGTACCGACGTGAAGGTCGTGCGCGCTCAAGCCGCC
Organism: Ramlibacter sp. WS9; assembly: GCF_003797765.1. Classification (GTDB taxonomy): domain Bacteria; phylum Pseudomonadota; class Gammaproteobacteria; order Burkholderiales; family Burkholderiaceae_C; genus Ramlibacter. Next base: position 517,834 of record NZ_RKMB01000001.1, read on the forward strand.
GAGGCCGTGCGCCTGGGCCAGATCTCTTTCGGCGAAGCCCGCCCGCTGTAAACAGCGCCGCATTCCTCCAGAGAAACAAAAGCGCTCCTCGGGGCGCTTTTTGCGTTGGGGCGCAACGAACTTAGAAAGCGATGGTGAGCGCCGCGCCGCAGCCCGCCCACGCACAGCTTTGCCGTGCGGCCTCAGAACACAAAGACAGGGTCATGGATTGCGGGTCAAGCACGCGATGACAGCCCCGGGGGGCGGCGCGAGCGGCGTTTACTGAAGCACCGCGCTGCGCCGCGAAGCGACTGCCGATCGCTGGCATTCGCCCGGCGTCACGCCGTACTGCTGTTTGAAAAGGCGGCAGAAGTGGGCGCTGCTCTTGAACCCCCAGGCATAGGCGATCTGCGCTGCGGATCGACCCGCGTTGGCCTCTTGCGTGAGGGCGCCGTGGCAGCGCTCGAGCCTTGCTTGCCAGATGTGCCGCTCGAGGCCGACTGTGTCGTCTTCGAAGACCTTGTGCAGATAGCGCTTGGAGCAGCGCAATGCATCGGCGATGCCTTGAATGCTTAGGTCTGGATCACTGATGTGCGACTGGATGTACTGGCGCACGCGCAGCTTCAAGACGGACGGCAGGGGCACCGGCTCGTCGGTGCGGCGGAAGCTTTCGGTGAGGGTCGAGGCCAGCAGGCCCATCACCGATTCGCTGATCGCCTGGCCGGTGCCATCGGGAAGGCTGGGCAATTGCTCGCTGAGGGCCCGCAGGTACGTGCCGAAAACGCCATGCAGCCCCGCCACATTGCCGTGGCCCGTTTGCCCTGCGAGCGGGCCGGAAAGCTTCAGCCCCGAAAGCAGGGTGCGCGGTACCTGGGTGACGAACAGGCTGCAACGTTCGGGGTTGGTGATCGCGTACGGCGCGCGGGGGTCGTAGAGAATCCATTGGCCTGGCGAAAGGTCGACGCGGCAGTTCTGCTGCTCGACGATTCCATGCCCGGACACCTGCAGAACGAGCTTGTAGAAATCGTCCGTCGGGAGATCGCCACAGGTGCTGTCGCGCTCGACGTGATGCGCCGGCGCCGTGATGCTGATCATGCGCAGGGCGCCAACTTCGTAGGCACTGAGGGATGCATCGAGCGGCGAGTCGCTCAGGCTGGAAACCCTCAGCCGGCCGAAGTACCGCGTGTTGATGCTGCTCCATGCGGCCGCACGCTCGCAGACGAAAACACGGTTGGTGGACCAGTGGTTGTTGTGCATGGTGATCTCCAGGGATCGGGAACGAGGCGGGCTATGTCGCCGGGCGGTGGCCCAGCTGCGTGGATATCTCCGCCGCCGCGCGCTTGACGGCGACGGCCATCGGCGACGACCAGGCGGAGGGCACGTGGTCCTGGTGGCCGAGCACGGTGATGACCAGCGCCGCTTCGCCGTCATGGCCGAACGCCGGCGCGCTGAAGGCGTTGACGCCGGGGATCGGGCGGCCCACCGCACGCGCGCAACCGTGGTTGGCCAACTCGTCGCGCGCAGGCTGCAGCTTGGTGCGCAGACTCGCCGCGCTCACGCGAGCAGGCGCGCTGTTCGCGCCCAGCGCATCGCCGGCCAGCGCGTCGGCGACGCGTTCCGTGCGCAGCACGCCGGCGAATGCCCGGCCGGTGGCCGTGTCGAACATCGACATCACCGTGCCGGCGCGCATCGTCACGTGAAGCGGCTGGCGCGCGTCGATCATCCTGATCACGGTGGGGCCGAAGTTGCCCCAGACCGCAAGCGCCACGGCTTGCCCCGTCTCGGCGGCGAGCGCCTCGGCAACCGGACCGGCGGCGCGCACGGGGTCGTATTGATGAAGGGCGGTGAGACCGAGCTGAAGGGCCGCGGGCCCCAGCGCATAGCGGCCACTGGCGGTGTCCTGGTGCACGAGGCCCAGCCGGCCATAGCTCACGAGATACGGGTGCGCGCGCGAGGGCGGCAGCGCCGCGCTCGCAGCCAGGTCCTTCAACGACATCGGCTCCAGCCGGTGGGCCAGCGCCAACAGCAGGCGCCCGCCCACCTCGACCGATTGAACGGCTCGCTGGGCCTTGTCGCCCGCATCTTCTTGTGTCTCCATGGATGTGCATTCTGACAAATTGATTTGACAATAGCAAATCAGCCCATAAAATGCAAACGCGTTAGTCAATGACAAATTCCATTTCGAATGCCCATGAACACAAAGACCTTTGCCAGCCACGCCGACACGCAGGAGAAGTCGGTCACCTTCGAACAGCTCTCCGAACATGCGTGGGCCTACACGGCCGAGGGCGACCCGAACACGGGGATCGTGATCGGCGACGACGCGGTTCTGGTGGCGGACACGCAAGCCACGCCGGCGATGGCGGCCGACGTGATCCGGCGGATCCGCGAGGTCACCGACAAACCGATCAAGTACGTCGTGCTCACGCACTACCACGCGGTGCGCGTCCTCGGCGCTAGCGAGTACCGCGCAGAACAGGTGCTGGCCAGCCAGGACACCTATGACCTGATCGTCGAGCGCGGCGAGGCCGACAAGGCGAGCGAGATCGGCCGCTTTCCGCGTTTGTTCCGCGATGTGGAGAGCGTGCCGGCCGGCTTGACGTGGCCCACCATGACGTTCACCGGCAAGATGACGCTCTGGCTGGGCAAGCTGGAAGTGCAATTGCTCCAGTTGGGTCGTGGCCACACCAAAGGCGACACGGTCGTCTGGCTTCCGCAGGAGCGCACGCTGCTCTCGGGCGACCTGGTCGAGTTCGACGCAACGCCCTACGCGGGCGACGCGTACTTCAGCGACTGGCCGCAGACGCTGAGCAACATCGCGGCGCTGGAGCCGTTGGCCTTGGTCCCCGGACGAGGCCCGGCGCTCAAGGGTGCTGACCAGGTGAGACAAGGTCTGGACTCGACACGCGCGTTCGTCTCGGATGTTTACGCCAGCGTCAAGGCGGGCGCCGCCGCCGGCAAGGACCTGAAGAGCGTGTACCGCGAAACCTATGAGAAGCTCAAGCCCACCTACGGCGACTGGGTGATCTTCGACCACTGCATGCCTTTCGATGTGACACGGGCCTATGACGAGGCCACGCAGTATCGGGACCCGCGTGTGTGGACGGCTGAGCGCGACCGCCAGATGTGGGAAACGCTGGAAGGTTGAAGCGATGTCCCTCGCGTATGACAGCGGCGGCGCCGCGATCCAGAGCCACGCGTTCGCGTACCAGCGGCATCCGGACCAGGATGCCGCCGCACCGGCACGTCACCCCGTCGTGGTGGTCGGCGCCGGCCCGGTCGGCCTGAGCCTGGCGATCGACCTGGCCCAGCGCGGCCAGCGCGTGCTGCTGCTGGACAACGACGACCGCCTTTCCACCGGATCGCGCGCGATCTGTTTTGCCAAACGCACGCTGGAAATCTGGGACCGCCTCGGCGTGGGCGACGCCATGTGCGCCAAGGGCGTGGAGTGGAATGTGGGCAAGGTCTTCTTCAAGGACGACCTGCTGTATTCCTTCAACCTGTTGCCTGAGCCCGGCCACGAGCGGCCCGCCTTCGTCAACCTGCAGCAGTACTATGCGGAGGCGTACCTCGCGTTGCGCGCCGCGGAGCTGCCGAACATCGAGATTCGCTGGCGCAATACGGTGGCCGCGTGCGAGCGGCAGCCCGAGGGCGTGCTGCTCGGCATCGACACTCCCGACGGGCGTTACAACCTCATGGCCGACTACGTGGCCGCCTGTGACGGATCACGCTCGCCGCTTCGTGCGCTGCTCGGAGAGGAAAGCAAGGGCCGTGTGTTTCGCGACCGCTTCCTGATTGCCGACGTTCGCATGGCAGCAGACTTCCCGGCCGAGCGCTGGTTCTGGTTCGACCCGCCGTTCCACCCGAATCAGAGCGTGCTGCTGCACCGCCAACCCGACGGGGTGTGGCGCATCGACTTCCAGCTCGGCTGGGACGCCGACCCCGAAGCCGAGAAGCAGCCCGAACGCATCAAACCCCGCGTGGACGCGATGATGCGTGCGGCGCTCGGTCACGAAGTGCCTTTCGAGTTGGAGTGGGCGAGCGTCTATACGTTCGCGTGCCTGCGCATGGAAAGCTTCGTGCACGGTCGCGTGTTCTTCGCGGGCGATTCTGCGCATGGTGTGTCGCCTTTCGGCGCCCGCGGCGCCAACTCCGGCGTGCAGGATGCCGAAAACCTGGCCTGGAAGTTGGACCTTGTGCTGCGCGGCGCCGCACCTCCCGCACTGTTGAACACCTACGGGGCCGAACGCGAATACGCGGCCGACGAGAACCTGCTCAACTCCACCCGCGCCACCGACTTCATCACGCCCAAGAGCGCGATCTCGCGCCTGTTTCGCGATGCTGCTCTGGACCTCGCGCGCGCGCACCCATTCGCACGGCGCATCGTCAACAGCGGCCGGCTCTCGGTGCCGGCGACGCTGCACGGCTCGGTGCTCAACACGCCGGACTGCGACAGCTTTGCCGGACCGATGGTCCCGGGCGCACCGGCTTCGGACGCGCCGTTGGGCGACGGTTCGTGGCTGCTTCGCCAATTGCCCGGCCAGCACTTCTCGGCGATCTTGTTCGGCGCCGGCACCAAGGCGGCCGGCCTCGTTCACGCCGGCGCGCAAGGCATCGCACCCATCCAGGTGCTTTCCCTCCCGGCAGACGGCGCGGCGGCCGAACGCTACGACGCCAAGCCGGGCACCGTCTACCTGCTGCGCCCCGACCAGCATGTGTGCGCCCGGTGGCGCTCGCCCAATGCGCAAGACATCGCCGCGGCGCTGAAGCGTGCGCTGGCACAGAGCTGAGGAGACGCGAAGCCATGCCACTGACGATCGATGCGAACCTCGATTCCGCCGACTCCTTCTACGAAGCGCTCATCGACACCCACCGCGACCTGGATGAAGCACAGAGCCACGCGTTGAACGCGCGCCTGCTGCTGCTGCTCGCCAATCACATCGGGCGGATGGACGTGCTGCAGCAAGCGCTGCAAGCCGCGCGCGACAGCGCCCGCCCCACGCCGCAACCGCAACCCTGACACCACTGGAGACAACCATGACCGCATTCAATGCGCGCCGCCGCGCGCTGGCCTTACTCGCCCTGGCCGTCCCGCTCGCCAGCCTCGCCAATGACAAACCGATCGAGTGGGTGGTTGGATACGCCGCCGGCGGCGGCAGCGACGTTGTCGCTCGCACCGTGGCCGAGCAGATGGGACGCACGCTGGGCCGCGCCGTCATCGTCAACAACAAACCCGGCGCGGCCACCAACATCGCCGCCGACTACGTCGCCAAGTCGAAAGACTTCGGCAACGTCATGCTGACCGCCGACTTCGCGACGCTGGCGGCCAACCCGGCCCTGTTCGCGAAGCTGAGCTACAACCCCGAGAAGGACTTCGTTCCTGTCGGACTGCTGGCGCGCTTTCCCCTCATCCTCGTGGTGCCGGAAAAGTCCCCTGTGAAGAACTGGAAGGAGTTCGTCGCCTGGGCGAAGGCGGCGCCGGAAGGCGTGAACTACGCGTCGGCCGGTCTCGGCAGCCCGCACCACCTGGCGACCGAACTGCTGCGCGAGCGTTCCGGCCTGAAGTTCACGCACGTTCCCTACAAGGGCGCAGCGCCGGCGGTGCAAGACCTCATGGGCGGCCAGATTGCGTTCGGCCTGATGGACAGCGCCAGCGTGCAGCAATACATCGCCGCGGGCAAGCTGCGCGCGATCGGCGTGGCCAGCGGCAAGCGGCTCGCCACCTTTCCGCAGATTCCGACGCTGGCCGAACAGGGCGTTTCCGGCTTCGAGGCGTATGCGTGGCAGGGATTGGTGGTGCCTGCGGGCACGCCCGCACCACAGGTGGCCCAGCTCGCCCGGGCGCTGCAGCAAGCGCTGGACTCGACGCCGGTGAAGGCGCGTTTCCAGACGCTCTCGCTCGAAGCCCTGCCGGGGACTCCCGCACAGATGACGGCGTTTGCCAAGGCGGAGCGCGAACGCTGGGGCAAGCTGATCCGTGACAACGGCATCCGGCTGGATTGACGACGCCATGGCCTCGCAAGGGTTAATGCACAAATGAGAATTATTCTCATATAGACTGCCTCCATCAGCGAGCCAGATTCACCTGCCCATCACGCGATCGGGCCCGGCGGACCAGCCAGCGGTTGTCTCAATCACCGTCCAAGGACCGTCATGAACACCGATATCGAAATGAGCGGCGAGGAGGAATACCACCTGCCTTGCGCGGAGGCATTGCTGGCCGGAACCCTCGCCTTGATGACAGGCCATGCCCAGGCCTGTTGCGACAACCATCGCCAGCTGATGAACGCGAAGATCGTCGCCAATCTCTCGCAGCTGGGCGAGCACCCTATCCTCTCGCCGCAGTTCCGCACCGCGCTCTGGAGCCTGCGCACGCACTGGGAGGTGCTGCAACGGCAACGCACCGCGGCGGCCACGGCGAGCGATCCCCGGCTGTGGCATGCCAGCCCATCGTCGTTTCAGTGAAGCAGCATCGCGTGACCGAACTCATGCCCTCGCTGACGGCACCAGGCCTCAGTGCCAGCGAAACCGGCGCGCCCGCCCAGGGCTCGCGCCGCCGCAGGCTCTGGGAACTGGAAGGCCATTTGCATTGCGCGGTGCTGGGCGTCTGCCTCCCCATCGCGGCTTTGCGCCGGCTGGTGGACAAGGCGCTCGGCGGGCAAGCGGTGGCGGACGACTACGAGCTGCACTGCGGCACGGTGGTCGACTGCAAGTTCCGCGGCCCCGTTGCGCAAGCCGTGCAGCGCGAACTGGATCGGCGCTACATGCGCACCCTGAAGCAGGCCGCGGCCATGAAGACGACCGAGGCCCTCGCGGCGTGGTGGAACGATGCGCGCTGCCAGGACATCGCAGGGCCGCTGTGGGCCACGCTGACGCACGCGCGCTGCACCCCCGCCCTGGCCCAGCATGTCGAAGGCGGGGTGCACATGCTGCAGCACCAGGCCGGCATGGCCGCTCGCGTCGACTTCGATCGCTTCGAGGCACTGCTCGACGAGAACGCCGTGCTTTCGCGCGAGCTCGGGGCAGCGCAGCAGCGCAGCACGCACCAAGCCAGCGAACAAAGCCGGCGCATCGAGTCGCAGCAAGGCGAGATCTTGCGGTTGCGCGCCCAGCTGATCGGGCGCGACACCGCCATCGCGGCGCTGGGTGAAGACTTGCGGGTACTGGAAGCCGCGGCGCCCGGCCTGCGAAACCGTGTCGAGCTGGCGCGCGAGTGCGAGCGCCTGCTGGAGCGCCAGCACGAATCGCAGCGGCTGCTTTTGCAATCTCAACAGGAAGCCGAGCGTTGGCGCCGTCGGGCGGATGACCTGGCAGCCGAATTGCACGGGCGCGACGCGCTGTCCATTGATGCGAACGAGGCAGACCGGGCCGGCGAGGAGCCGCTGGCGCGCCTGGACGACCGAGCCGTGTTGTGCGTCGGCGGCCGCCCGGCCAGCGTGCCCATCTACCGGCAGTTGATCGAGCGCACCGGCGGGCGATTCCTCCATCACGACGGCGGCGAGGAAGACAACCCCACCATGCTCGACACGACACTGGCGGCCGCCGACCTGGTCATCTGCCAGACCGGCTGCATCAGCCACGACGCCTATTGGCGCGTGAAGGACCACTGCAAGCGCACGGGCAAGCGCTGCGTGTTCGTCGAAAGTCCCAGCAGCTCCGGCGTCAAGCGCGCGCTGCTCGCGCTTGCCTGATGTGGGCAGGGCAGTGCCCCTGATTGACAACTCGCGCCGATTGCGCCCACAGTTGCCACCCAGGAGGCGAGTCCATGTCAGCGCAGGTACAAGCACCCGGCGGCGCGCCGCGGCAGCCGTTCTTTCACACGCCCGAGCAGCGCATCGCGCTCGCGCGGCAGAAATTTTTCGAAGAAGGAGTCCGGCCCACCGGCGCCGTGGGTGAGGCGGTCATCCAGTCCTGGATGCGCTGCCTGGGCGCCCACCACGTGCCGGGGCGGCGCCCCGAGTTCGAACCGGTGACGCCCAGCCGCGCGCATTCCGCGCTGGCGCGCAGCCGCGAGCTGTTGGAGGCCGCCCGGGACGACCTGGGCACGATGGAAACCGCGCTCGCGGGCACCGAATGCCGCGTCATCCTTACTGACGGCGCGGGCGTCATCGTCCATGCGCCGCTGCGCCTCTCCTTGTCCTGGCAGCCTGTCCTGCGGTGCACGCGCGTGGGCGTGGACCTGGCCGAATCGCTGGTGGGCACCACCGCGCCGGGCGTCGTGGCCAAGACCGGGCAGGCCGTCGCCGTGGTGGCCGGCGAGCATTTCTACGAGGCCCTGTCGGCGGTGCATTGCGCGGCCGCGCCCATCCGTGATGCGCAGGGCCGGCTCGCGGGGGTGCTCGACCTCTCGGGCGAGGGCAGCCCTTTCGGCTTCCACGCCGCCTCGATGGTGGGCCTGTATGCCACCCGCATCGAGAACCGGTTGTTGCAGATGCAGTCACGCGAACACCTGATCGTCCGGTTTCAGGCCGATCCCAGCCTGCTGCACACGCCGCTCGAAGGTCTTGCGGGTGTCGGCCCGGATGGCGAGGTGCGCTGGCTCAACACCGTGGCGGCGCGAATGCTCTCGGCCCCAGCCACCGCGCCGGGCAGCGCACCCGCCCTGTTCGGGCTGCGCCTGCAGGAGTTGCTGGCCCTGACCCGGCAAGCCGCACCCTGCGTGGGCCGGCTGCCCAGTGGGCTGGGCGTGTGGTTGACGGCGCACCTACAGGCGCCGGACGGTGCGGATTTCAATCATGGGCTCGCCATGAGCCCGGCAGCGGGGCCTGTCGCCGGACCGCCCGCACCGTCCGCGCTGTCGAATAGCAGTGATGCGGCCCCCACCCCGGTGGCGACGCTGGATGACCGCAGCATGCAGTTCATCCAGGCCACGCTGGCCGAAAGCGGCGGCAACATCTCTCGCGCGGCCCGCAAGCTGGGCGTGTCGCGCGGCCTGCTCTACCGGCGCCTGAAGTTGGGCGCACAACCGGAAACAGAAAAAAAATCGTTCCACGCTGGAACAGGGAAATCCCGAGGCTGATCCCGGCGCGCCCTTTGGCGATGCTGCTGACAGCCGCGAACTGCGCGGAAAGAGCAAGAGCACGACAGGAGACGACCCATGAGAACCATCCCCCCCTTGCAGGTGGCCGCGGCCCTGCTGGCCGCCCTCGCGCTGGCGTCCTGCACCCTGGTGCCGCAGGCCACGAACGTATCCGCGCAGAAGGTCGACGGCGCCTTCATCCGCGCCAACGCGGCATCCGGCACCGAGTGGCCGAGCCACGGCCTGGACTACGCCGAAACCCGCTTCTCTCGCCTGGACCAGATCAACACGTCGAACGTGAAGGACCTGGGCCTGGCGTGGTCCTACAACCTGGAATCCACTCGCGGGGTCGAAGCCACGCCGCTGGTGGTGGACGGCGTCATGTACGTCACGGCATCGTGGAGCATCGTGCACGCCATCGATGTGCGCACCGGCAAGCGGATCTGGAGCTACGACCCGAAGGTGCCGCGCGAGGGCGGCTACAAAGGCTGCTGCGACGTAGTGAACCGCGGCGTGGCGCTGCACCAGGGCAAGGTGTTCGTCGCCGCCTACGACGGCCGCCTGATCGCGATCGACGCGGCCACCGGCCGCAAAGTGTGGGAAAAGGACACCATCGTCGACCGCAAGTTCAACTACACCATCACAGGCGCACCGCGCGTCTTCAACGGCAAGGTGATCATCGGCAACGGCGGCGCCGAGTACGGCGTGCGTGGCTACATTACGGCCTACGACGCCAACAGCGGCGAGCAGAAGTGGCGCTGGTTCACCGTGCCGGGCGATCCGTCCAAGCCGTTCGAAGACGAGTCGATGGCGCGCGCCGCCAAGACCTGGGACGCGGCCGGCAAGTGGTGGGAGGCCGGCGGCGGCGGCACGGCCTGGGATTCGATGACCTTCGACCCCGAGCTGAACCTGATGTACGTGGGCACCGGCAACGGCTCCCCCTGGGCGCAGAGCAAGCGCAGCCCCAAGGGCGGCGACAACCTGTACCTGGCCTCCATCGTCGCGCTCAACCCCGACACCGGCAAGTACGTGTGGCACTACCAGGAGACGCCCGGCGACAACTGGGACTTCACCTCTACGCAGCCAATGATCCTGGCCGACCTGGCGATCGGCGGCAAGCCGCGCAAGGTCATCATGCACGCGCCCAAGAACGGCTTCTTCTTCGTGATCGACCGCACCAGCGGCGAGTTCATCTCGGCCAAGAATTTCGTCGACGTGAACTGGGCCACGGGCTATGACGCCAAGGGCCGGCCGATCGAAACGCCCATCGCCCGCGTTGTCGACCGGCCGCGCGAAATCATCCCCAGCGCCTTCGGGGCGCGGAACTGGCATTCGATGTCGTTCAACCCGAGCACGGGCCTGGTCTATATGCCGGTGCAGGGCGTCCCGCTGACGCTGATGGACAACAAGAACTGGAAGTTCAACGTGGCCGATCCCGGCGGGCCGCACAGCAACATGGGCTGGAACCTCGCCACCTACGCCAACGTCGAGCCGCCCAAGAGCAAGCCATTTGGCCGGTTGGTCGCCTGGGACCCGGTGCAGCAGAAAGCGGCGTGGACGCACGAGCACGTGTCGCCCTGGAACGGCGGCACGCTGTCGACGGCCGGCAACCTGGTGTTTCAGGGCACCGCCGACGGGCGCTTCATCGCGTTCGACGCGCGCACCGGCAAGACCTTGTGGGAATCGCCCACCGGCACCGGTGTCGTGGCCGCGCCGATGAGCTACATGCTGGACGGCAAGCAGTACGTGTCCATCGCGGTGGGCTGGGGCGGGGTCTACGGCATCGCCAACCGGCACACCGATCGCCAGGGGCCGGGCACGGTCTACACGTTCGTGGTGGGCGGCAAGGCGCCCATGCCCGCGTTCGTCAAGTACCGCATGGACGAGTTGTTGTCCGGCGTGAAGTACAACGCCTCCGATGTGCAAGCTGGCACCATGCTGTATGTGAGCAACTGCGTGTTCTGCCACGGCGTGCCCGGCGTGGACCGCGGCGGCAACGTGCCCAACCTGGCCTACATGAACAAGTCCTACATCGAGAACCTGGACAAGTTCCTCTTCAAGGGGCCGGCCACGTCGCGCGGCATGCCCGATTTCACTGGCAAGCTCAGCGCCGCCGACGTCGAGAAAATCAAGGCCTTCATTCAAGGAACCGCGGATGCCATCAGGCCTAAATAGGCTCCCCCCCGAAGCGCCTTCGGCGCCTCCCCCTCAGGGGGCGCCACCAGCGGCCCGGCGAAGCCGGTTCCGCGGTGGCCACTGGATTGGGTCGGGAGCCACACTGCTGTTGTCTTTCGCGGCCATCGCGCAAACGGACGGCGCGTTGCGGCCGGTGGTCATCACGGGCTCGGCCGAGGACCAGCAGCGCTGGAACGCGCCGGCCTCGATCGACGTGGTGGACGGTGAGGAACTGCGCGCCGGCCAGTTGCAGGTGAACCTGTCGGAGGGCCTGGGCAGCGTGCCGGGCCTGAGCATCCGCAACCGGCAGAACTATGCGCAGGACCTGCAGATTTCCATTCGCGGCTTCGGCGCGCGATCGACCTTCGGCGTGCGCGGCGTGCGGCTCTTTGTGGACGGCATTCCCGCCAGCGCGCCGGACGGGCAGGGGCAGGCGGCGAATTTCCCTATCGGCGCCGCCGCGAGGGTCGAGGTTTTGCGTGGGCCCTATTCCGCCCTCTACGGCAGCTCCGCGGGCGGGGTGATTTCGCTCTACACCGCCGACGGCGGCAAGCCCGAGTGGCGAGCTGGCCTGGCCGCCGGAAACGACGGCGTGTGGCGCGCATCGACCCAGGCCAGCGGGAAGGTAGGCGAGTGGCACTACCTGGCCGATGGCTCCGCCTTCGGCACGGAGGGCTTGCGTCCGCAGTCCGCGGCGCGCCGCGGCACGCTGCACGCGAAGCTCTCGCGCGCGGACGACGATGGGCGCATCGTTCTGCTCGCCAATCGCCACGAAAGCAAGACCGATGATCCGCTGGGCCTGTCGCGCGCGGAGTTCGATGCCGATCCGTACCAGACGACACCGGGCGCGACGCGCTTCAACACCCGCAAGAATGTGGAACAAAGCCAGGTGGGCCTGGCCTGGGAACGCCGGTTGGGCGGCGGCCATCGGATCGAGTTGATGGGCTACGGCGGCCAGCGGGAGCTGGTGCAATACCAGGCGATCGTGCCCGGCGCGCAGAACCCGCCTGGCAGCGGCGGCGGCGTGATCTCGCTGGACCGCGGCTACGGCGGGCTGAACGCACGCTGGCGTTTTGACACGGAATTCGCTCGCGGACGCCTCACCACCACGGCGGGCCTCTCGTCGGACAGGCAAAGCGAAGCGCGGCGCGGCAATGAGAATTTTCTGGGCGCTTCCGGTAACCCCACGGCGGTGGGCGTGATGGGCCGGTTGCGCCGCGACGAAACCAATCGCGCGACCACGCTGGATCCGTATGCGCAGGCCGAATGGTCGCGCAGCGATCTCACGGTGTCCGCCGGTGTGCGGCGTTCACAGGTGCGCCTGCGGTCCACGGACAGCTTCATCGCGGCCGGCAATCCCGACGACAGCGGCTCCCTTCGCTACAGCGGTGTCACGCCCGTGGCCGGCCTGCGCTGGCAACTTGCACCGGAGGTGCAGGCTTACGCCAGTGCCGGCCGCGGACTCGAGACACCGACGCTCAACGAAGTGGCGTACCGCCCGTCCGGGGCAACGGGTTTGAATACTGCGCTGCAGCCCAGCCGCAGCCGCAGCGTCGAGGCCGGGCTGCGCGGCCGTCACGGCAGCGCGGCGTGGTCGGCGGCAGCTTTCGACATCCAGACCCGCGACGAGATCGTGGTGCTCACCAACAGCGGCGGGCGCTCCACCTTCACCAACGCCGGCCGCACCAGCCGCCGCGGCCTGGAGTTTTCGCTGGAGGGCACCTGGAAGCAGTTGCATGTGGTGTCTGCGCTGACGCTCATCGATGCGGTGTACCGCGACGGCTTCAAGACCTGCGAGGCAAGCCCCTGCACCACGCCGAGCGTTGTGGTGGGAGCCGGCAATCGCATGCCCGGCATCGCGCGGCAACAAGCCTACGCGCGCCTGGATTGGGAGCCAGGTCCTCTTGGCGCGGTCTTCAGCGTGGAGTTGCGCCACAGCGGCGCGGTGCCGGTGAACGACCGCAACAGCGATGCGGCGGCCGCGTGGACCACGGCGGGTGTGGCGGCGCGCTTCAAGCAGGACGTCGGCCCGTGGCAGTGGCGCGAATTCATCCGCGTGGACAACGTCACCGACCGCCGCCATGCGGGCGCGGTGATCGTGAATGAAGCGGGCGGGCGCTATTTCGAAACGGCGCCGGGCCGCAACTGGCTGGCCGGCGTCGAGCTCGTGCGCAGCTTCTAAATAGGTCGCGCGCGGACGGCGCTGCGCCGCGCGGGCGGATCAGTGCGGTGCCGGAAAGTACAGCTGCAGGCGGCTCGCGAAGCTGCGTTCCACGCCGCTGACCGGGTCCCGAAAAGCAATGCCGGCGGCCAGCAGCCGCAACGGGTTGTCCGGCTCGTCCCCCCCCTGCTGCAGCAGGCTGGGGTAGATGCGGTCTCCCAGAATGGGCAGCCCCAATGCGGCCATGTGCACCCGCAATTGATGGCGCTTGCCCGTGGCCGGGCGAAGGCCGTAACGCGCCCACGCGCCGCGCGTCTCCATCAGCTCGATGTCGGTCTGGGTGTTGGGCCGTGAACCAGCCGGCGCATCGGCTTCGCGCATCTGCATGAAGTGATCGGCGGGCACCAGGTTGGTGGTGCGGGTCAGCGGAAATCGCAGCTGCGTTTCGCTGGGCGCGATCGCCTCATAGCGCTTCGCGATCTGGCGGCCGGCGAAAAGCTGTTGGTACGCAGCGCGCGTGGCCGGCTGCTTGGCGAACATCACCACGCCAGCGGTTTCGCGATCGAGCCGATGCAAGGGCGCCAGGTCGGGGTGGCCCAATTGGCGGCGCAAGCGGATCAGCAGTGTCTCCTGCAGGTACTGGCCGGACGGCGTCACGGGCAGGAAGTGCGGCTTGTCGGCCACCACCAGTAGTTCATCTTCGAAGAGAACGTTGGCCTGCGCCGCGTTGGGCGCCTCGTTCGCAACCGTGCGGTAGTAGTACAGCTTGCAGTGCGGAACATAGGCCTGCTGCGCCGCCACTGCGCGTCCGGCCGCGTCGACGACGTCGCCGGAATCGATGCGTTCGACCCAGTCGGCCTCAGGGATGGCGGGGAATCTCTCCACCAGGAAGTCGAGCACCGACGTCCACGGGCCGGCCGGCAGTGAAACCTGGCTGGCGGTGACGCCGTCTCGCATGGGCAGCATCGCTATTCCCCGACAGCTTCGGCGAGGCGCAGAGCACGCCGCAGACGCCACTCGCCATCTTGCTCGCCCTGGTACACGTCTTCGAGTGTCGTCGCCGTTTCCTGCAACGCCGTGTCCAGCGCCACCCGGTTGTCGAACACGAAGCACTCGCCTTTCCAGTCCAGTTGCGCATCCGGCATCTGCAGGAAGTAGTTGAGGATGCCGCCTTCGAGCTGGTAGACGGGCAGGTCCATGTCCCGCATCCACGCGCTGGTCTTCTCGCAGCGGATGCCGCCGGTGCAATACATCGCCACGCGCTTGCCCTGGGCTTTCCATTCTGCGACGTGGGTCCGCACGTATTCCGGAAAGTCACGGAAATTGGTGACGCCTGGGTCGACCGCGCCTTCAAAATGCCCCAGCCGGAACTCGAAACTGTTGCGGTTGTCGAGCAGGACGACATCGGGTTGCCGGATCAGCTCGCGCCACTCGGCCGGGCTGACGTCGATGCCCGTCGCGCGCGCGTCCACCCCTTCGATGCCGAGCGGGACGATCTCTTTCTTGACCTGCACCTTCATCTTGCCGAAGGGCTTCGTCGTGCACGCGCTGCGCTTGAACACGATGCCCGTGAACGCACCGTCGAAGACCGCATCCTGCTGGAGGGCTTGTTCGAAGCAATCCACGGCGGCGGCGGTGCCCGCCAGCATGCCGTTGATTCCTTCGGCGGCCACCAGGATGCTGCCGGCCAGCCCTTGCGCTGCCGGCCTCGACACCAATTCGCGCAGGGCCGCGCCAACCTCTTGCGGCTGTGCCAGCGGTGTGAACCTGTAGAAGGAGGTGTGGACGAGGGGCATGCGCTATTTTCCCATGGTCGCAATCCATGGCCCCGAATTCGCTATCCTAGTTCGGTGCTCAGTGACCTCGCGGCAAAGCTGTGCGTGGGCGGGCTGTGGCGCGATGGCTACGGCGTTCGGCATCGCCTGCTTCGCAAGCTCCTGCCGAATTCCTTGCGCCGGGAGACCCCGCGACCCGCGCGAAAAAACTCGCCTCCGCTTCGCTGCGACTCAAACAATTTTCGCGAGCATGAAACGGTCGCACGGCTGAAGCCGTGCTGGGTCGCGGGGTCACCCGCCGCAAGCGCCTGGGCTTATATGGACGCCTCCCGTGTGGCAAGCGGGTTTTGGAAGTTCTGACGCGGCGGGTTCTTGCGGTCTTATATCCGGCCTGTAGTGCAGTGCGGACCTTCGTCCGCTGCTGGCCCTGATGGTCATTCGCGAGGTCGGTGCTTAGTCTTTATTGCGGGCTGTTACGCCCCAAGCCCAGTGCAGCTTTTCCGACCCACGGTCTGACCGCTTTGCCATCACTTCCTTTGCTCGCCTGCACACTCCTTGGGGCGCCTTGCCCGTTGTTCAGTTCATCTGTTGCCGCACAGGTGCGGCCGCTTTTCCGGGGGGATGGGGGCGCAGCCCCCATGTCAACATCGCGAACCGCGAATGCCCGTGGCCGAAGCTGCGAATGTTCCTTGCCCGGTGACGGTATTGGGGCTTCATGCCGCCGCCTTGGCACCGAAGGCGCGAAGGGGGTCGAACTTCTCGCCGTGCGCAGCCATCGACCACGCAATGCGCGCCAGCTTGTTTGCCACGGCAGTCGCCACCACGTTGGGTGGGCGCCGCTTGAGCATCTCGGCGATCCACCGCGGCGGGTTGGCCACGCGTACCAGGTTTCGCGCTCCGTGGATCAGTACCGTGCGCAGGTACGCGTCGCCGCGTTTGCTGATGCCGCCGATGCGCACCTTGCCTCCCGTGCCGCTGTGCCGCGGTGTCAGGCCAAGGCAGCAGGCGAACTCACGCGCGTTGCGCCACGCCCTGGCGTCACCGAGTGTGGCCGCCAGAGCGGTCGAACCCATCAGGCCGATGCCGCTTGCTTTTTCCAGGCGCCTGGCCAGCTCGTTGCTGCGCAGCACTTGCTTCAGCTCGGCTTCAAGCAACGCGATGTTGTTGTCGAGTTCGCGTATGGCCTGCATCTGGGCATCCAGCAGCCGTTGCATCACCGGTGGTAGCTGGACGTCGATCTGCGCACGATGCTCGCCGATCCACTTGCACAAGGTCGATCTCCCCTTGGGCAACACCACGCCGAACTCGTAAAGCAGTCCACGAAGCGAATTGAGCGTGGCCGTTCGCACCGAAACCCAGTGGGAGCGCATCCGATGCACCGACAGGGCAGCCTGCTGATCGACGCTTTTGATAGGCACGCGCCGGATGTCGCCGTGCTGCGCTGCCAGCCACAGCGCTCGTGCATCGGCGGCATCGTCCTTGTTGCCGGTGACGAACATGCGCACGTGCTGAGGCGGCAGCAGCTCGACGTGGTGCCCCAAAGCCGTGAGCGCGCGGCCCCAGTGGTGCGCGCCGCCGCAAGCCTCCATGACGATCCGGGCGGCAGCCCGGTTGGCAAAGAATTCCACGAACTTCGCGCGAGACAGCTTCTTGCGGCGGATTTCGCCGGTCGCAGCATCTACCCAGTGCACTTGAAAGACATTCTTTGCAATGTCCACACCGTATGTCGTAGCATTCATCTCGGGGTCTCCTTCGCAAGTGGTTGGTAAGAACTCCACTTTGGCACTAGATGCCGTTAGATGCGAGACCCCCCTTTGCATCCAGCGCCGCGATTCGAGAAGGTGGGAGGCGTCCATACCATCTTTATTCGCGCCACAGCCCGCCCACGCACAGCTTCGCAGGGACTTTGTTGGCGCGCCACCGGTCGTTGGCCACCGCTTCACCTTTCTGCTGCAACGTCGGCGCGCCACCGCTGCCGCGCCACGCTCTCACTGCAACGCCGTGCATGGCCGGGCCGCGGCGCGAATAAAGCTCAGGCGCCCGCGGTGGACGGTCTTGCGGCCCAGCGTCGCTTGCGACGCGACCGTCTCATGCTCGCGGCACCTGTTTGAGCCGCACATGGTGCGGCGAGTTGTGCCGCGCGGGCCGCAAGAACGTTCAGCGCGGGGACTCCGGCAGGAGCTTGCGAAAGCAAGCGATGCCGGACGCCGTAGCCATCGCGCCGCGGCCCGGCCATGCACGGCGTTGCCGCCCGCGGCCTCTGCGCACAATGAATGAATTCGGGGTCATGGATTGCGGGTCAAGTCCGCAATGACAAGGGGTCCGCGCGACCGCACGCTCCCGCCATCAAATTTCGCGCAAGGCCTCGCGCAGCTGCTCGCCGATCTCCGGGCGATCTCCGAACGGGTCGGCCGGGTTGGTTGCCTGCACGATCGCTTCCACCCGAGCCGCCACGGCGGCCATCCCTTTCGGGTGGCTGAAGATGTAGAACTGGTCTTTCGCCATTGCGTCGAACACCATCCGCGCCACGTCCGCCGCGCTGATGCGGCCGGAGCGCACAGCCTTTTCGCTCATCGCCTTTCCCACGAGCTGGCTGCGCGTGGGTGCCTGGTCGGCCAGCGCGGCCGGACGGTTGCGCTCGCTGCTCACGATCGCGGTCGGAACGAAATGCGGGCAGAGCACGCTGGCGCTTACCTGCGAGGTGACGAGGCGCAAGTCCTGGTAGAGCGTTTCGGTGAACGCGACGACGGCATGCTTGCTGGTGTTGTAGACGCCCATGTTGGGGGGAGTCAGCAGGCCCGCCATGCTCGCGGTGTTGACGATGTGGCCTTGCCACGACGGATCGGAACGGGCCGCCGCCAGCATCATCGGCGCGAAGAGCCGCACGCCGTGGATCACGCCCCAGAGGTTGACGCCCAGCACCCATTCCCACTCGGCAACCGAGTTCTCCCAGATGAGGCCTCCGGTTCCGACGCCCGCATTGTTGAAGACGAAGTGCGGCGCGCCGAAGCGCTCCTGCACCGCGAGCGCCAGTGCCTCCATGTCGGTGGCCGACGCCACATCGGTGCGCCGCGCAAGCACGTCCACGCCGGTGGCGCGCAACTCGGCTTCGGCCTGTGCCAGCGCATCGGCCTGCACATCCACCAGCACGACGTTCATGCCCAGCCGGGCGGCCATGCGCGCGCACTCGAGCCCGAAGCCCGAGCCCGCGCCGGTCAGCACGGCACACTTGCCCTGAAAGTCAGTGATCAAGAGAGGCTCCTTCGTTTGTGAAACAGGTCACCATGTGTCCACGAATCGAGGTCCGCTGGGTTGCGCCGCTCGCTGGCGATGCGCCGAATCCAGGCCCCGCACCAGCCAGCCGCGTGTCTCGGCAGGGTCGATCACGGCGTCGATCTCGAGCGTCGCCGCCATGTTCATCGCCTGGCCGTTTTCGTACTGCTTCGCTACGAGCTGCTCGTATAGCGCGTCGCGTTCGGCGCCCGGCGCGGCGGCTTCGAGTTCCTTGCGAAAGCCCAGCTTCACCGCGCCCTCTAGCCCCATCGCCCCAAACTCGCCCGTGGGCCAGGAAACGGTGAACACCGGCGCGTCGAAGCCACCGGCCGTCATGGCCTGCGCGCCCAGGCCGTAGCCCTTGCGCAGCACCACGGCGAAAAAGGGCACACGCAGGTGCGCCGCCACAACGAACATGCGGCAGACCCGCCGCACCTGCGCCTGCTCCTCGATCTCCGGTCCCACCATGAAGCCAGGCGTGTCGCACAGCGAAACGATGGGCAGGCCATGCGCGTCGCACAGCTGCATGAAACGCGCGGCCTTGTCGGCCGCCTCCGCATCGATCGCGCCGCCGAGGTGGCGCGGGTTGTTGGCGAGCACGCCCACCGGCCGGCCTTCGATGCGCGCCAGTGCCGTGATCATCCCTTCGCCGAAGCCGCCGCGCAGTTCGAGCACCGAGCCTTCGTCGGCCAGCAGGCGCATCGCTTCGCGGATGTCGTACACACGCAAGCGGTTCTCGGGCACTGTGTGGCGCAGCAGGCGCTGGTCGGCGCAGTCCCAGCGCGCCACCGACCCCTGAAAGTACGAGAGGTAACGGCGCGCCGCCGCGACCGCCTCGGGCTCGTCCTTCACCAGGATGTCGATCACGCCATTGCCCCACTGCACGTGGCTCGGGCCAATCTCCTCCGGCCGGAAGCGGCCGAGGCCGCCGCCTTCGATCATGGCGGGACCACCCATGCCGATATTGCTGGATTCCGTGGCAATGATGGCGTCGGCGCATCCGAGCAGCGCGGCGTTGCCGGCGAAGCAGCGGCCATGCACGACACCCACCACCGGCACCTTGCCCGAGAGCGCAGCGAACTGGCTGAAGGTGTGGTTGTTCAGGCCCGCCACGATCGGCATGTCGACGTCGCCTGGCCGGCCGCCGCCGCCCTCGGCGAACAGCACCACCGGCAAGCCCAGCTGGTGCGCGAGTGCCAGCATGCGGTCCTTCTTGTGGTGGTTGCGCATGCCTTGCGTCCCGGCCAGCACGGTGTAGTCGTAGGCCATCACGACGCAGCGCGAGCGCTCGGGGCCGAAGTCCGCGGCGTTCACGGTGCCCATGCCGGTGACCATGCCGTCAGCCGGCGTGTTGGCGATCAGGTCGTCCATGGTGCGGCGCCGTGTCTGCGCCGCGACGGCGAGCGCGCCGTACTCGATGAAGCTGCCTTCGTCGCACAGATCGGCGACGTTCTCGCGCGCGGTGCGGCCGCCCTGCGCGTGGCGTTTCGCCACCGCGTCAGGGCGGGCGGCGTCGTTCGTGAAAGCGTGGCGGTCCAGCACGCGCTGCAGGTCGGGGCGGATGGCGTCGAGGTCTGTCGCCTGCCGCTCGACCTGGAGCGTGCTCGCTTCGTCCGACGGCTCCAGCACCACGATCACCTGGTCCTCGCGCAGCAGCCCACCGGCATGCGCGCGCACCTCCAGCACACGGCCCGATTGCGGTGCGTGCAGCACGTGTTCCATCTTCATCGCTTCGAGCACGGCGAGCTGCGCGCCCGCGGCGACGAGCTGGCCGGGGGACGCATCGACCTGCACCACGCGGCCGGGCATCGGCGCGCGCACGGCCACTGCGCCGTCGGGCACGGTCTCGCGCGTCGCTTGCGCCTGGAGCGCGGTGCCGGCGGGCTCGGCCGGCAGTTCCGGTGACGCATGCCCCTGCGCCTCGGCCAGCAGCGCGGCAAGGTGCTCTTCGACAAAGCGCGTGTGCAGCTCCTGCGACGCGAACTCGGGCCGCGCCGCCAGCGCGCGCAGCAGCGTCAGGTTGGTCGGCAGCCCGGCGATGCGGCATTCGGCCAGGGCGCCGCGGCAGCGCCGCACCGCGTCGGCGAAATCGGCGGATCGCGAATGCACGACCAGCTTGGCGAGCAGAGTGTCGTAGTGCGGCGAAGGCTCCGCTCCGGCGGTGCCGTGCGTGTCGACACGGATACCCGGGCCGGCGGGAAGTTCGAAGCGGTCGAGCCGTCCATGCGCCGGGCGGGCTTGCCCGTGCGCGTCGAGCGTCTCGGCGTTGATGCGCCACTGCACGGCGAAGCCCTGCGGCCGGGGCGGGCGGTGCGGATCCAGCCCGAGTGCGTGCAGTGGCTCGCCGGCCGCGACGCGCAGTTGCAGTTGCACCAGGTCAAGCCCCAGCACCTCCTCGGTCACCGTGTGCTCCACCTGCAGCCGCGGGTTCGCTTCCATGAAGACGAAGGGCAGATCGTCGGATTGCGCATCGACGAGGAACTCGAACGTGCCCAGGCTGCGGTAGTGCACGTGACCGGCCATGCGCAACGCCGCCTCCGTCACGCGCTCGCGCAGCGCCGGGGACAGGCTCGGGCTGGGCGCGATCTCGACCAGTTTCTGGAAGCGGCGCTGCAGCGAGCATTCACGCTCGCCGAGTGCGATCACCGCTTCACCGTCGCCCAGCACCTGCACTTCGATATGGCGCGCGCGCGGCATCAGCCGCTCGACGTACACGCCCTCCACGCCGAAAGCGGCGCGTGCTTCCGAACTGCAGCGCGCGAACGCCTCGGCCACGTCGGCGGCGTCGAACACGGCGCGCATGCCGCGGCCGCCGCCGCCACCGATGGCCTTGATCATCACGCCGGCACCCGCCGGCTGCGCTGAGAAGAAAGCCTGGGCCTCCGGCAGCGTCACCGCGCCGGTGCTGCCCGGCAGCAGCGGCACGCCGCATTCGCGGGCCAGCGCGCGCGCACGGGCCTTGTCGCCGAAGAGGGCGAGCTGCTCCGGCGTCGGCCCGATGAAGGCGACGCCGGCCGCGGCGCAAGCCAATGCGAAGTCAGCGCGTTCGCTCAGGAAGCCATAGCCGGGATGCACTGCGTCGCAGCCGTGTTCGCGCGCGATGGCGACCAGGCGCGCCGCGTCGAGGTACGCGCCCGGCCCGCTCGCGCCCAGCGCCACGGAATGGCCGGCATGGCGCACGTGAGGCGCCGCGACATCGTCCTCGGCATGGACAGCGACGCTGGCCACGCCCAGGTCGCGGCAGGCGCGCACCAGGCGCAATGCGATTTCGCCGCGATTGGCGATCAAGATCCGCTTGAACATCAGGGCAGGTCTTTCAGCAGGCGGCGCAGCACCTTGCCGGCGCCAGTGGCGGGCAGGGCGTCGATGAAGCGAACTTCGCGCGGCGCCTTGTATGCGGACATATTGTCACGGGCCCAGGCGATCAGGCTCTCGGCCGTCACATCCTGGCCGGCCTTGCGCACGATGAAGGCGCGGATGATCTCGCCCTTCGTCGAATCCGGCACGCCGATCACCGCGGCCTGCGCCACGGCCGGGTGCTTGATGAGGATGGTCTCGACCTGCTCGGGGAACACGGCGTAGCCCGAGACCTTGATCATCTCCTTGAAGCGGCCGGTGAAGGTGAGGTAGCCCTCCGCGTCGATGCGGCCCATGTCGCCGGTGTGGACCCAGCCGCCGCGCAACGTCTTCGCCGTGGCCTCGGGATTGTTCCAATAGCCTTTGAAAGCGCCGGCGCTACGCAGCACGATCTCGCCGGGCTCCCCCACCGGCATCGGCGCGAGGGTTTCCGGGTCGAGAATGCGGATCTCATTGCCGGGGACCGGAACACCGTGCGTGCCCCAGTGGATCGCGTCCTTCGGCATGTACGTGTCGACCGTGTGCGTTTCGCTCAGGCCATAGCCGGACTCGAACGACCTGCAGTTGGGCGCATGCTCGCGCCATTGCGTGGCCAAGGTCTCGGTGAAGGTGATGCCGAAGCTGGTGACCGAGTTCATCAGCAGGCTGGACAAGTCGTAGTCTCGCGCGCCCGGCACCTGCATGCACGCGACATTCATGGGCGCGATGCTGTACCAGGAGCTGATGCGGTGCCGCGCGATCGCCTGCAGGGTGGCCACAGGATCGAAACGGTACGTCAATACGCAGGTGGCGCCCGTGTACACCGCGACGTTGACACCCATCACCATGCCCGCGATGTGGTACAGGGGCGCGATGGCGAGCAGCATGTCGCTTCCCCGCAGGCCGTTGCAGTCGGCCGCCGCGGCGGTTTTGTAAACGGCGTTGCGGTAGCTGAGCATCGCGCCCTTGGGCAGACCGGTCGTGCCCGAGGTGTACGTCATGAGGGCTACGTCATCCATCGCGATGGACGCTTCGGGCGAGATCGCTCCGCTGCGGGTGACCGTGAGAAAGTCTTCGCAACCCGCCGGCACCTGGCGCGGCTCCCGCTGCAACGCCAGCAGCTCGGCCGGAATGTCGATGCTCGGCGTTTCGGTGGGCAGCAGTTCGGCATAGCCGGTGGCGAACACGTGCGTGATCGCCGTGCGCGCCCGCACCTGGTCGACGATGGGAACGAGCGTGTCGGCCGCGACGACGACGCGCGCCTTCAAGTCATCGAGCTGGTACTGCAGCTCATGTTCCTTGAACAGCGGGCCGCAAGGGCAGACGATGGCGCCCAGTTTCTGGATGCCGTAGTGCGCCATCACGTACTGCGGGCAGTTGTTCATGAAGAGCGCGACCGGCTCTCCTTTGCGCACGCCCAGCTCTGCCAGCCGGGCGGCGAAGGCATCGCTCGCACGGTCGAGCTCGGCATAGGTGATGGCGCGGCCGTACCAAAGATAGGCGGGTTTGCCGGGCTGTTCGCGCGCGTGCTGGCGCAGGTACTCGTGCAGCGGCTGTTCGATGTAGCGAGGTGTCTCCAGGGTGTCTCTCATACTCGATTCCTAGGGTTTGCCCGGGGCAGTGGGCCGGAAAGAACGCTTGCAGGATATACCGCGTGGTAGAAAAATGCTACCAAATGGTAGAACACATGCGACAGGACACCTCGACGGGCCGCCAGAAGGCGGCCACTCCCTCAACCGACGCGAAGCGCGAGCGCATCCTGCGCGCTGCCGAGCGGCTGTTCCACATGCAGGGCTACGCCGACACCACCATCGATCAGATCGTGCGCGAGCTGGGCGTGACCAAGCCCTACGTCTACTACTATTTCCGCAACAAGCAGGAGATCTTCGAGGTGCTGGCATGGGAGCCTTCGGTGGCCTGTTTCACCGTGCTGGACGGCCCCGGCATGGGCCGGCCGGCCCACGAGCGGGTGGCGCGGGCGCTGCAGGAAGTGATCCGCCTCACCATCGTTTACTACCCCGCGTCATTCTTCGCTTTCCGCGATCCCCAGGCTTTCCGCCCGGAATTCGCGGCCGAGCTGACGCGGCTTGCCAATCACTTCTATACGAAGCTGTGCGTGCTGCTGGATCAAGCGCGCGCGGACGGCACGCTCGACTTCGGCGACACGCGCGTCACGGCGCAGGCGGCATGCAGCATCTCGGGCTACATGTACACCTGGTACCGGCCCGGCGGCCGCCTCGGGCCCGAACAGATGCTTCGCGAACTCGCGCCCCTCGCCTGGCGCGTGATCGGCCTCGATCGCAAGAACTTCCCACCCACCCAGGAGCACACATGAAATTTTCCGCACTCGCGCTCGCCGCCGCATTGGCCGCCGGCGGCGCGCAAGCCCAAAGCAACACCTTCAAGATCGCTTTCATCGACCCGCTTTCGGGCCCGTTCGCCAACGTCGGGATGCTGATGCTGTCGCACGCGCAATTCGCGGTACAGGAAATCAACGCAAACGGCGGTGTGCTCAAGAGCGGCAAGGGCCCCGGCGTGCAGCTGGAGCTGCTGCAGTTCGACAGCAAGCTCTCGGTCCAGGAAAGCCAGAGCGCGCTGCAGGCCGCCATCGACCAGGGTGCGCGTGCCGTGTTCACCGGCGGCTCGGGTTCGTCCGTCGTTGCCGGACTGGTAACGGCAGCCGCGCGCCACAACGAGCGCAACCCCGACAAGGCCATCCTGATACTGAACCACTCGTCGATCGATCCTGACCTGACGGGCAAGGCCTGCAACTTCTGGCATTTCCAGTTCGAGGCCAACTCGGCGATGAAGATGAAGGCCATCGCCAACTACATCAAGAAGCAGCCCGACGTGAAGAACGTGTTCCTGTTCAACCAGGACTACGCGCATGGCAGGCAGTGGGCGAAGTACGGGCAGGAGCTCGTGGGACTGGCGCGCCCGGACGTGAAGTTCGTGGGCTCCGACCTGCACCCGATGGGCCGGGTGAAGGACTTTTCTCCGTACGTGTCCAAGATCAAGGCGACGGGCGCCGACACGCTGATCACGGGCAACTGGGGCCAGGACATGACGCTGCTGGTGAAGGCTGCGGGCGATGCCGGCTACAGCCTGCGCTACTTCAACCACAGTGCGGGCGCCGTCCCCGGCACGGTGCTGGCGGTGTCGCAGGCCAAGGTGGCGCGGCTGACTTGGGTGGCCGAGTGGCACCCGGGCCAGGAAGGCACGCCCAAGGTGGACGCGCTGGGCAAGGCGTACAAGGCGAAGACGGGCAAGGACTTCCTGGGGCCGCGGCTCGACATGACGGCACGCATGCTGGCCGCGTCGATCGACAAGGCCAAGTCGATCGAGCCGGTGAAGATCGCGCGGGCGATGGAAGACCTGAGCTTCGATTCGGTGGTGGGCCCGGTGCGCATGCGCGGCGAAGACCACCAGTTGCTGTTGCCTCAGGTCGTGAACACGATCGCTCCCGTCGACGGCAAGGCCGTGAAGGTCGGCTGGGAGGGCACGAACTACGGCTTCGCGACCGATGCCGTCTACACGGGCAATGAGCTCGCGCAGGGGACGGAGTGCAAGATGCAGCGGCCGTGACCCTGCGGTCGTGCGGCATCAGTCCAGCGTGATCTTCGACGCGGTGACGATTTCGCGATAGGTCGCCGCCTGCAGCGTGACGAAGGCCTTCGCCTGCGAGCCCGACATCGGCGCCGCGGTGATGCCGCCCTCCTGCAGCTTGGCGACGACCTCAGGCGCGGCCAGAGTTTGCATCAAGGCCGCCTCGTACGCGGTGGCCACGGCAGCCGGTGTGCCGGCTTTCACGAACAGCCCTTGCCAGAGCGGTAGGGCCTGGCCTTTGAAGCCATCTTCCTCGCCGATGCGCTTCACGTTCGGTAATTGCGCCACGCGCTCATTGCCCGAAACCGAAAGCGCTTTGATGCGACCTTCCTTCAAATGCGGCAACGCGGTGGAGAGCACCAGCACCGCCCCTTGCAGCTGGCGGCCCACCAGGTCGTTGGCGATCTGCGCGCCGCCGCGGTACGGCACGTGCAGCATCTGCACCTTGGCATACCGGTTGATCAGCTCGCCATACAGGTGCTGCATGGTGCCGACGCCCGGCGTGGCATAGCTGAAATGGTTCGGCCCCTGCTTGCGAAGCGCGGCGACCAGTTCGGCGAAGGTGTTGTACGGCGCATCGGCCGGCACGGCGAGCAACATGGGCACGGTGGTCATCCGGCCGAGGGGTGTGAAGTCCTTCGCCCAGTCGTGCTTGAACCGGGGGTTCACCATGGGGATGACGATGGTGTCGGTGCCGCCCATGTAGATGATGCTGCCGTCGGCCGGCGCATTGAGCGTCTTCTGCACGGCGAGCATGCCGCTCGCGCCAGTGACGTTCTCGACGACCACCGGGCGGCCGAGCCGCTTGCCCAGCTCGTTGGCCACCACGCGGGCCGTGAGGTCCGCGCTGCCGCCGGCGGAGTAGCCCACCACGATCGACAGCGGCTTGTCCGATTGCGCGAGCGCGGCGCCACTGCCCACCCAGGCGGCCGTGGCCGCCATCCATTTGTTCAACTGTCTGCGGTTCATGTCGTGCCCGCTCAGAAGGTGTGCTTCACGCCGAAATCGATCGCCGTCGCGCGCGTCTTGCCGTCCTGCTTGGCCGACCCGAGGTTGGCGTAGAGGGCGGTCCGCTTGCTCAGGCTGTATTCGGTGCCCGCGCCGAACATCGTGGAGTCCAGGCCACTTGCCGGACTGTAGCGCCCCACCTGCGCGTAGACACGGCCGAAGCTCACCGGCACCTTCACGCCCAGGCTGAACGACTTGGCGTCGCCGTTCAGGCCGCCCTTGGCCTTCGCGTAGCTGAATGTCGGCGTGGCGACACCGAAGTCGTAGCCGCCGCCCACCAGTGCAAGATGGTTCTTGCTGTCGAGCCGGTCGAAGGCGGCGCCGAGCCAGAACTTGCCCGGCTTGTACATGACATTGCCGGCGACGTTGTGGCTGCGCGCGTTCTCGCCCAGCGCACCTTGCAACTCGAAGGTCAGCCCGCCGAAGCTGGGCGACTTGTACCCCACGGCATTGGCCCAGCGGATGTTGCTGGCCTCGACCGTCGTCGCCACCGCCGTGTAGTTGGCGTAGGTGTAGGGCGAGCCGAGCTGGCTCACATAGCTCCAATACGTCGGGTCGGCCTCCAGCGCCACCCAGTACGCGGCCGAGTACTCGCGGCCCATGTACACCTCGCCCCAGGATTTGTTGCCGACGGCGACGACCGAACGGCCCAGCCAGAAGACGCCGGCGTTGCTCGGCGCGCCGGTGTCGGACGCGAAGCGGTGTTCGAGCTGGAAGCGTGCGTAGCCGCCGCCGCCCAGGTCTTCGTTGCCGCGGAAGCCCAGGCGCGACGTGTTGCCGGCTTTCATGATCCACGTGTCCGCGGCGGCCTTGCCCGGCAGCAGCGTGGTGGTGCCGTCGTTCGAGTGGGTGAGGCCGGCGTCGATGATCCCGTAGATGGATACCGAAGACTGCGCGTGGGCGGGCGTGACGATCAAAGCCAGCGCCGAAAGCGCTGCGCCGGGCAGCAGAGTCTGCAGGAACGAGGGGTAGGGTTTGTTCTTCAAGGAATGTCTCCGGGGATTACACCAGCACGGCGCTGGTGAATGTATTGTACGAGTACAATATGTATTGTCACATATTAGTTGAAACCCTGCCCCATGTTCAATTCCTTCGTCACCCGGTACTGGTTCAGCAGCGAAGCCAGGAGCCTCTGGAGCGACAGCTCGACGCTGCAGGCTTGGCTCGATGTCGAAGCCGCGCTCGCATCGGCGCAAGCCGAGATCGGCCTCATCCCCGCCGACGCGGCCGCCACCATCGCGAGCAAGGCCGACGCGAAATTCTTCGACACGGAGGCGCTCGCCCATGAGATTGCATTCGCCCAGCATCCGCTGGTGCCGGTGCTGCACCGGTTCGAGTCGCTCTGCGGTGAACCGCACGCCGGCTACTTGCACTTCGGCGCCACCACGCAGAACATCTTCGACACGGCGACGGCGCTGCAGGTGCGGCGCACGCATGCGCTGCTGGCAAGCGACCTGCGCGGTGCGATGGAGGCGCTCGCGCAGCTGGCACGTGCCCACCGGGAAACGCCGATGGCCGGGCGCACGCATGGACAGCATGCGCTGCCGATGACGCTGGGCTTCAAGATCGCGGGCTGGCTGGAGGAACTGGGGCGCGACCTCGAACGTCTGGACGCGCGGCTGGCGCCATCGTTTCCGGCGTGCATGGGCGGCGCCATCGGCACCTTCGCGGCGATGGGCGGGCAGGGCCGCGAGGTCGAGGCGCTGGTGGCGAGCAAACTGGGTCTCGAGCCCGCCGGCCTGCCGAGCCGCGCGTCGTTCGACCGCGCGGCCGACTACATTGGCGCGCTCGCGTTGCTCGCAGGCACCGCTCAGAAGATCGCCGGTGACGTGGTCTTCCTGCAGCGTACCGAGGTGGGCGAATTGTCGGAAGCGTTCCACGTCGGCAAGGTGGGCTCATCGACGATGGCGCAAAAGCGCAATCCGTCGACGGCACTGCTGCTTGTGAGCCTCGCGCGCATGCTGCGCGGCCGCGTGCCGCTCGCCCTCGAAGCGATGGTGCGCATGGACGAGGGCGATTCATCGGCCACCAACGTCACGGACACGCTGTTGCCGGAGCTCGGCATCCTCGCCGCATCGGTCGCGCAGACGCTGTCGCGGCTGGTGCGCGGCCTGGTCGTTCACCCGGAGGCGATGCGGCGCAATCTCGCCGCGACGCAGGGGCTGATCAACGCCGAGGCGGTGATGATGGAACTCACGAAAGTGATGGGCCGCCACGAAGCGCACAAGCTGCTGCTGGAGGCGGCGCAGCGCACGCATACGGAAGGGTGCAGCTTTCTGGCGAGCATCATGGAGCACCCCTCGGCCGCGGCCTATCCCTCGGCGAACCGATTGGCCGAGGCCCTCGATCCCGGCACCTACATCGGCGATTCGGTGAGGCTTACCGACGAAGCCGTTTCACGGATTTCCCCTCGCGCACGGTGACGGGGATGAAGCGCAGGCCATGCGGCGCGGCGGGGTGCGCCCACCGGTTGCGCACGGCCTGGTACAGGTATTCGGCCTGGTCGGCGGCGCTGCAGCCCACCACGTCGAAGAAGTCGCCGTGCTCGTTGGGTAGATCGGTGCGGCCAAGCAACACGACGCTGAGCGCTTGCGGAACGGCCAACCCGACCTGCGCGAGCGCCTCCTTGAATCGGGCGCCGTCCTCAATGCCCCACGCGACCAGCGCGGTGAACTGCGGACGCGCTGTGCCGCCCACACGCTCCCGCACCGCGTCCACCAGCGCTGCCGCATAGTCCTCGTCAGGCAGCTGCGACAGCACGATCTCGTGCAACTTGCAGTCCTCGAGCGAGTTCTGCAGCGACTCGAAGCGCCGTCGCCCCATCTGCACCGCAAACAGCGGTTGCGACGTGGTCGCATACGCGATCGACGTGTGGCCCTGTTGCCGCAACAGCGCAATGGCACGCGACAGCGGCTCGCCCCATTCCATGCCCACGGCCTCGATCTCGGTGCCGACCAGCGCGGCCCCGTCGATGGCCAGCACGTCGCTCTTCTCGCGCAGCAGCGCCAACAGGTCGATGGGGATGGTCCTGAACGTGGACTGGATCACGCAGGCATCGAAGCGCGGCAGGCCTTTCAGCAGCGTGCGCGCATGGTCCGGATCGGTGTACGAGACTTCGAGCACGCGGTGGCCGTCGGCGGCGAACCGGCGCTGGAGCGCCTCGACCAGCACGCGCCCGCGCGCGATGCTGACCGAGCGGCGCAGCAGCAGCACCGAGCGCGAAGCCGCCGCGCGCGCCGAGCCGGATGTTGCCGCCATCGGCTGGTCGGCGCGGTTGCCTCCGCGAAAGTACGTCCCGCGCCCGACTTCGGACTCGATCAGCCCCTGGGCCTTGAGGGCGTCGAATGCCCGCTGCACCACCATCTGCGAAACGCCGAAGCGCCGCATCAGTTCCCGGATCGGCGGCAGGCGCTCCCCCGGCTTGGCGTCGTCGGCGACGCCGCTGAGGAACTGTTCGAGGTCGGAGCGGGAATGGGCCATGTCAATACAATACAACACATCTGGGCGTATGCATCAGCTTGGGCTGATGCAGTCCGCGCCCCGTCGTTCCGGGCCGCCGCAAGCGCCTGTCACGGGTGCGTCATTTGCGTTGCATAACCTCTGCCGCTTTCCACATGACCCCGGGGAGACCTGCAAATGCGAACGAAAACACGCGCCCTGGCGGCAGTGGCGGCCACCGCCGCTGTCGCCGCCAGCCTCATCGGCGGCTGCAGCGGGAGTGATTCCGCGCCCTTCACCGTCAAGATGATCGGCTTCAACGATTACCACGGCAACCTCGAGTCGCCAGGCACCTTCGGCGCCAGCACCGCCGTGCCCGCCGCTGACCGGCCGCCCGTCGGCGGCGCTGAATTCATGGCCGCGCACGTCGCCAAGCTCAAGGCGCAGAACCCGCTCAACGTGGTGGTCGGCGCCGGCGACTCCATCGGCGCCAGCCCGCTGATCTCGGCGCTCTTTCACGACGAGCCCGCCGTCGAAACGCTCAACCGCATCGGCTTGGAATTCAACTCCGTGGGCAACCACGAGTTCGACAAGGGCTCGGCCGAACTGCAGCGCCTGCAGAACGGCGGCTGCAAGACCACCGGCGGCGGCACCGACCCCAACAGCTGCAAGGGTGCCACGGTAGGCACGCCCGTGCCTTTTGAAGGCGCGAAGTTCAAGTGGCTCTCGGCCAACGTGCTTTCCACCGCCACCGGCAAGCCCCTGCTCGCGCCGTACGGCACCAAAGAATTCAACGGCGTGAAGGTCGCCTTCATCGGCATGACGCTCAAGGCCACGCCGACCATCGTCACGCCCACTGGCGTGGCCGGGCTGGAATTCAAGGACGAGGCCGACACCGTGAACGCGCTGGTGCCCGAGCTGCGCGCGCTGGGCATCGAGGCGATCGTCGTGCTGGTGCACGAGGGCGGCTTCCAGAGCGGCACGCTGTCGGACATCAACGGCTGCGACGGCGCGCTGGCCGGCTCGGCGATCGCGGCCATCGTCAAGCGTCTCGACAACGCGGTCGATGCCGTCGTCAGCGGCCACACGCACGCCGCGTACAACTGCAAGCTGCCAAACGCGGCGGGACGCAACATCGCGGTCACCAGCGCGAGCTCGTTCGGGCGCGTGCTGAGCGACATCGACATGACCATCGACCCAGGCACGCGCGACATCACCGCCGTGACGGCAACCAACCGGCTGGTGGTGCGCAACGACGCCACGGTCACGGCCAACGCGGCGGTGGCGGCGGTGGTCAACGGCTACAAGGGCCTGGTGTCGCCGATCGCCAATTCGGTGATCGGCTCGATCACAGCCGACCTGCCCAACACGCGGGTCGACGCGGCCTGCAACATGCCGGCCGGCAACCTGATCGCCGACGCCATGCTCGCCGCCACGGCGCCGGCGACCTTCGGCCAGGCCCAGATCGCGCTGATGAACGGCGGCGGCGTGCGCAACCCGGGGCTGACCTTCGCCTCCAGCGCGGCGGGCGAGGGCAACGGCAACGTCACGTACGGCGAGGCATTCACCACGCAGCCCTTCGGCAACAGCCTGGTCACGATGACGCTGACCGCGCAGAACATCAAGGACGTGCTGGAAGAGCAGTTCGCGGCCTGCAAGGGCCAGTCGGCCACGGCCACGCGCGTGATGCTGCCTTCGGCAGGGTTCAAGTACACCTGGGACGGCGCGCAGGCCTGCAACGCGCGTGTCAGCAACGTCACGCTGCGCTCGGGCAGCACGGTGGAGACGCTGGTCGACGCGAGCGGCGCGGTGCCCAATCCCACCAAGACCTATCGCGTGACCATGAACAACTTCATGGCCGATGGCGGCGACGGCTATTCCACCTTCCTGAAGGGCACCAGCCGCCTGGGCGGCGCGCAGGACATCGACGCGCTGGTGGCCTACATGGCGCTGTTCAAGGCGCCGGCGGCGCCCTACGCGCCCAACGTCCACCCGAGCGATGCGGGCACGGCGCGCATCAACCGCACGGGCGGCACCGCCTGCCCGACCGGCGCCAACATCAACTCGTGAAGCGCCGGTCCCTCGTTTACGCGTTGGCCGCGATGGCGGCGCCCATGGCGCGCGCGCAGCAGGCCGAGTCGGCGTCGCAGCAGCGCCTGCGCCAGGTCATGCAGCAGGCGCGGGACGGCGGTGCTGCCGCGCCGGTGCCGGCGGAGCGCTTGAAGCTGCGCGCCGACCTGCTGGCCGAAGGCGAGGCCGCGCTGGCGCGCGTGGACACCACGGCGGCGCTCTCGGCCTTCGAGCGCGCGGCGGTCATCCTCCACGCGGCCGATACCGAGATGGGGCTGGTGCGCACCTACATGCAGTCCGGCGAATACCGGCGCGCGCTGTCCTTCGGCGCGCACACGGCTGGCGCGCACCTGGACGCGATCGGCGGCACGGCCCTGTATGCGTGGCTGCTGCACGCCGGCGGGCAGGAAGGCATCGCCCGGCAACTGCTGGCGCAGGCGCGCGACCGGGCGCCGGGCCAGCCGCTGGCGGCCCAGGTGGAAGAGGCGCTGCGCGCTTCACCGCCGCGGCCGCTGGGTGCGATGCTGCAGCCGCCCGCCCGGCTGGCGCCGTACAGCCGGCCGCTCGATTTGCCCGCGCATGCCCGTGTGGTGGCCAGCGCCACGCTGGTGGGCAACGGCGCCGCCGCGCTGGTGCCGGCCGCGGCGCTGTCGCCGGGGCGGCGCTACTGGGTGCGCAACGGGCTGGGCCTGGTGAGCGCGGCCACCGCGGCACCCGCGGCGCGCGCCCACTGGCTCGCGCTCTTGAAGCTGGCCGACCCGCTGCCACGGTATCCCGTGATGCGCAGCGCGGCCGACGCTTTCCCCGGCAGCATCGCGTTCGCCGTCGAGTTCGCGGGCCAGCCCGATGCGGCGCCGGCCTGGCCTTTGCTCAAGTCCGGGTTCACCGGCGCGGCGCTGGACAACGCGGGGACGCGCGCACTCGGCGTGGAAATGGCGCCCGGCGGCTTGCGCGGTGGGCCGGTGTTCGATGCGAACGGCCTGCTCACCGGCATCGCGCTGTCGGCCCGCCCCGCCGACCTGCTTGTGCCGGTGTCGCGCCTGCAGCAGGCGTTCGGCGCCGACCTGTTCGCCGCGGCGCCCGCACGCGGCGCGCGGCAAGGTGTCGATGCGGTGTATGAGGCGGCGCTGGGCCCGACGCTGCAACTGCTGCGCGCCTGACGCGCTGCCGCCCTCAGTAGCGCGGCCTCATGCGGGTGGCACCAGCGTTCCGCCGATCGCCGCATCGACGCCGCGGTGGAACCGCAGCACCTCGTGCTCCAACCGCCCCATGTTCAGGTTCGTATTCGCGCCGCTCGCCAAACCGCGCTGGATCGCGGTCGCGCAGGCAATGTCTTCCTGCTGAAAAACCGTTTCCTCGATGAGGCGAAAGGTCTTCTCCCAATGCGGCACCCAGTCGTCGCCGGTGCGATCGGGCGGGATCAGCATGGTGTGCACCCAGCGCACCGCGTCCGGCGCGGGCGAAAACATGCCGATCAGGCTCACGTAGTCGGGGTGCCAGATGACGAAGGTGTTCGGGAAGATCAGCTGGGTGGGCGTTGCCAGCTTGCACAGCGCGTAGCGGTCGCGCGGGGTATCGAACGCCTCCAATGCCTCGAAGGCCGCGCGCCGGATGGCAAGTGTGTCCTGGTGCGGGCCCGCGTGCATGTTCACGGTGAAGGCATCCGCGAAGAAGGGGTAGATCGTGTCGCGGTGCAGCACGCGGATGTGATAGCCCTCCAGGAACGCATCGGCCGTGAGCTTCCAGTTGGCCGGATACACGTGGTCCACTTTGCGAAAGACTCTCATGTCAGCGAGGCCCAGCCAATCCAGGTGCGCGTCGAGCCCCGCCAGAAAGCCCGCCGCCGAAAACGCCGGGCCGGGCGTGCGCTTCACGAAGATCAGCCCGCCGGCTTCGGAGCAGGGCAGTTCCACCAGGTTGAGGGTGGCGGGGTCGAGCCCGTCGAAAGCATCGGCGTGAAGGCGATGCCGCAAGGCGCCGTCGAGTCCGTAAGTCCAGGCGTGGTACGGGCACACCAGCGTCTTGCAGGGTTTGGCCTTGGCGGGCTCCGGCCCGTCGCATTGGACGAGCGTCATGCCGCGGTGGCGGCAGACGTTGAAGAAGGCGCGCGCGAGGCCATCGGCTGAACGGGTGATGACGATGGGCACGCCCAGCGCGTCGAACGGCAGCGCCGAGCCGGCCGGAACTTCGGAGCTGTGGGCCGCGACGATGGGCCATTGCGCGAAGAGCGCGTCCTGTTCCCGCTGCCAGTGCGCCGGGTCGGCGTAGCGGCTGGCCGGTACGGTGCCAGTCTCCGTCCCGGTCTCTCGCACGCCCGTGATGCGCGCCTGATCGAGACGTAGGACGAGGCCGGCCAAGGTGGCTGGCATGGAGGCGGGGGTCGTGTCGGTCATGGTGTCACAAGCTTAGGAGCAATCGGTGCGCGAGGTGTTCGGCTTTGGCGCCGCTGGCGCAATCGCCCGCATTGCGGGTCGATGTTCAGGTTCGGCGCCTTGCACCGGCGCCCCGAAGGCGTGAAACTCCATGGGCCAGCATGAACGCAACCCTCAAGCCCCGCCGGAAACCTTTGCAGCCGCGCGCCTGGATGACTTCCGGCGCGATCCAGGACGCGTTCTTGCAGCTGCTGGTCGCGAACGGCTATGAGAAGGTTTCCATGCGCGATATCGCCGGGCTCGCGGGCGTCGGCCTGGGCACGGTCTACCAGTACTTTCCGGGGAAGGACTCCATCGCGGCGGTCACCATTCGCGGCCGCATGCGCAGGCTGGCCGCAGCCGAGAGAGCCGCGCCCGCTGCTGCCGGCGCACAGACGCTCGCCGAAACCGTGAGTGCCCTTGTGCAAACGCATGTCCGCAGCCTGCTCGGCCAACCTGCCGAATGGACGGCGATCCTGTTCCTGGAGCGGCGCATCTCATCGGAAGCGTCCTACCGCGAGCTGTACAAGGAATTCGTCCACGTGTTCCGAGATGCCTTCGTGGCGGCGGTGGACTGGTCCGCCGAGGAAGACGCCGAGCGCCACGCCTACAACGCTTTCTCGATGGTCGATGCCATGGCCAAGCACGCGCTGGCCGTGCAGGACGTGTGCCCGGACGCGGATCAACTGGTGGGCGATGTGGAATGCGCCGTCAACGGCTATCTGGCTTTGGCGCTGCAAGCTCCGCAGCCGAAAACCTGACCCCGCCGCATGCAGTACCATCGCGCCTTTTTCGCGAAGGCCGCCATGTACTCATCCACCTTCATCTTTGCGGCGGGCAACTACGACGATGAGTTTCATCGGCTGGACCAAGCCATCGCGGCGGCGGCGAAGTCGATCCCCGGCTATCTCGGCGAAGAGACGTGGGAGAACCAGGCGACGGGGTTGATCTCCAACGTGTACTACTGGGACTCGATGGAATCGCTGCAGGCACTCATGCAACATCCCACGCACCTGCAAGCGAAAGCAGCGCAAGCCAAATGGCTCAACGGCTACCAGGTCATCATCTCCGAGGTGCTTCGCACGTATGGGGATGGAAGGCTGGCGCATCCCGCAAGCCAGTTTGCAAAGACGCGCGAAGCGTCTTGACACAGCTTTCGAAAGCGCCTAAATTCCGCCCACTGACAACGCGCTTCCGCAAGGAACCGGTTGTCCCTCAGCAGCATTGCTGACCACATAACGGCTATGAAAGCCCCTGATTTGCGCGAGAGCGCAGTCAGGGGCTTTTTTGTTTTTGGAGTTTCGAATGTCGATCGACAAGCCCTTGGGCGATGCGGATGCGTTCCCGGACATCACGGTGGCGGCCATCCAGATGGAGCCCGAGGTGGGACAGAAGGCGCGCAACCTGCAACGCTCGCTGCAACGCATCGAGCAGGCGGCGGCGCAAGGCGCGCAGATCATCGTGTTGCCTGAGCTGGCCAACACCGGCTATGTGTTCCGCAGCAGGCAGGAAGCCTTCTCGCTGGCCGAAGAAATCCCTTCCGGCGAAAGCGTCGCCGCCTGGATCGAAGCCGCGCGGGACTTGCGCGTTCACATCGTCGCGGGCATCTGCGAGCGGGCCGGCGACAGGCTGTACAACGCTGCCGTCACCATCGGCCCGCGGGGCCATCTCTCGACCTATCGCAAGTTGCACCTGTGGGGCGACGAGCACCTGTTCTTCGAGTCGGGCGACCTGGGCTTGCCCGTGCTCCACACCGAACATGGGCGCATCGCCTGCGTGATCTGCTACGACGGCTGGTTCCCCGAGGTCTATCGCCTGCTGGCAGTGCGCGGCGCGGACATCGTGTGCATGCCGACCAACTGGGTGCCCATGCGCGGTCAGGCCCCCGGAATGCCGGCCATGGCGAACACGCTGGCAATGGCCAATGCGCACAGCAACGGATTGAACATCGTCTGTGCGAACCGCGTGGGCGTGGAGCGTGGCCAGCCGTTCATCGGCCAGAGCGTCATCGTCGGCGCCGACGGTTGGCCACTGGCGGGGCCGGCCAGCGCGGACACGGAGGAAACGCTCTATGCGCGCATCAACCTCAAGCGCTCGCGCCAGGCGCGGCACCT
Source organism: Ramlibacter sp. WS9 (assembly GCF_003797765.1). Taxonomy (GTDB): domain Bacteria; phylum Pseudomonadota; class Gammaproteobacteria; order Burkholderiales; family Burkholderiaceae_C; genus Ramlibacter. Next base: position 554,199 of record NZ_RKMB01000001.1, read on the forward strand.
GAACGCATTCAACGACGTGCTTCGCGACCGGCGCGACGACGTCTACGACCCCATGCTGGGCACCGGGTGGCCTCTGCCCAGGCATTGACATTTCCCCAGCGCCCCCTTTCACTTCAACCAGGAGCCATTCATGAGAAGCCTTCAATACATCGCCTCCCAGGGCTGCATCGCAATCGCCGCGCTGCTCGCCATTCACGCCCATGCCGCCGATCCGATCAAGATCGGCGTGGCGGTGGGCCTGTCCGGTGCCAACAGCGTCATCGCACCCGCCGTCGTCCAGTCGTCGCAACTGGCGGTGGACGAGATCAACCAGGCCGGTGGCATCCTCGGGCGCAAGGTCGAGCTGGAGATCGTCGACGATGCATCAGGTGCCGTCGGCGCGCAAAAGGCCTTCGATACGCTGATCTTCCAGAAGAAGGTCAGCGCCATCATTGCGATGGAAACCAGCGCCGCGCGCAACGCCGCGCTGCCCATCGTCTCGCGCGGCAAGGTGCCCTATATCTACACGTCGTTCTACGAAGGGCGTTCGTGCAACAACTACATGTACGTCAACGGCTGGGTGCCCGAACAGCAGGTGGCGCCGGTGGTCGACTACCTGGCCAAGACCAAGGCGGCCAAGACATTCTTCCTGGTCGGGAGCGACTACTCCTTCGGCCGGGGCATGCTCGAGTACACGTCGAAGTACATCCAGAACTCCGGCGGCAAGGTGGTGGGTGAGGAATACCTGCCCATGGACGGCAGCGACTGGACAGCGGTCGTCTCCAAGATCCGCGCGGCCAAGCCGGATGCGCTGATCAGCTCCACGGCGGGCGGCGCGCCCAATGTCTCGCTGGCCAAGCAGCTCAAGGCGGCTGGGCTCACGATGCCCTACGGCAACCTCGCGATCGACGAAGGCACGGCCAAGGCCATGGGCGACACGGCCACAGGCCAGCTCCTGTCGGCGTCATACCTCACGGGCATCGATACGCCGGAGAACCAGGGCTTCCTGAAGAAGATGATGGTGAAGTTCGGCGCCGACGTGAAAGCGCCCAACGAGCTGTCGGTGCCGCAGTACGAAGCCTTCTTCCTTTACAAGGCCGCCGTCGAAAAAGCCAAGTCCACAGATACCGACAAGGTCGTGAAGGCGCTGGCGGAGGCCACCTTCACCGGCCCGCGCGGCCTGGTGCAGATGAACAAGAGCCGGCACACGCCGCTCGCCATGCGGCTCGGCCAGGTGCGCTCCGACGGTTCCATCCGGATCCTGGAGACCTTCGCCAGTGTCGATCCGGGCGCGCAGTGCCCCAACATCAAGTAAGACGGAATACGCATGGCTAGCCGGAGACGCATATGGCCCTGATACTGGATTTTTTGACGACGGCCGCCATGCTGTTCATCGTGACCGCGGGGCTGACGATGATCTTCGGCGTGATGAAGATCGTCAACTTCGCGCACGCTGCATTGCTTACGCTCGGCGGCTACGTGGCCTTCACCGTCACGCAGCTCGGGCTCGATCCGTGGTGGAGCTGGCCGCTGTCGCTTGTCTGCGGCGCGGTGGTGGGCATGGCCGTCGAACTGCTCATCGTGCGCCCGCTGTACAAGCGGCCCCTCGACGCCATCCTGGCGACCTGGGGCCTGGGCATCGTCATCGGGCAGCTGATCGTCATGGCCTTCGGACGTGACATCAAGTTCGCCGGTGCGCCGCTGCAGGGCACATGGTCGCTGGGTGGCATCGACTACTCGGCGTACCGGCTGCTGCTGATCCCGCTCGCGCTCGGCTTGTGCCTCGCGCTGCACGCCTTGCTGAACGGGACGCGCTTCGGCGTGAAGACGCGGGCCGTCATCATGAACGAAGAACTCGCGAGCAGCCTGGGCATCAATTCCGCGCTGGTGCGCTTCGCGACGTTCAGCGTCGGCGCCGGCCTGGGCACGTTCGCGGGCACGGTCATCACGCCGCTGTCGAGCCTCGACCCGATGATGGGCGTGCCCTGGCTCGTGAGCGCCTTCATGCTCGTCATGGTGGCCGGCCATTCCGCCAGCAGCCTGCTTCTGACGTGCGCCGTGTTCGGGGCCTGCCAGGTGCTCGTCAGCACCTACACCAGCCCGGTGCTCGGTGGCTTGACCATTGCGCTGCTGGCCGCCATCACCCTGCGCATCCGCCCCAAGGGATTTGCCCGTGACTGATTCATCCACAACCGCCGCCGCGATCATGCCGCCCAGACTCAAACCGCTGTTCACCGGCAATCGCAGCCTCACCGGCCTTCTGCTCGCGGGCGTCCTGCTCGTCGCCGCCGGCCCGCTGGTGTTCGACACCTACCTGTTGAACATCCTCATCAAGGCCTTCTTCTTCGCCATGGTCGCCGTCACGGTCGACGTGCTCTGGGGCTACACGGGCTATCTCACGTTCGGCCAATCGGCCTTCTTCGGGATGGGCGCGTACGCGGCCGGGCTGGTGTTCACGCACCAGGGCTTTTCCACGGCCACAGTGCTCGCCGGCCTGACGCTCGCCATCGTCGTGCCCGCGGCCTTCGCGCTGTTCGTCGGCTGGCTGTCGTTCTACCGCGGCGCGTCGCCGTTCTTCGCCACCGTCATCTCGCTGGTCGTCCCCATCGTCGCGTCGCAACTGCTGCTGTCGGGCGGGCAATGGACGGGATCGAGTTCGGGCCTGACGGGTTACCCAACCTTCGAATGGTCGCTGGAGGCCTGGTATTGGGTCGCAGGCACGGCCTTGCTCGCCATCGGCGTGCTGGCCTGGCTGCTGGTCAACAGCGACGCGGGCCGCGTCCTCGCGTCCATCCGGGACAACGAGTCGCGCTGCGCCTACCTCGGCATCAGCGTGTCCAAGGTCAAGATCATCGCGCTCGTCGCCGCCAGCACCGTGGCGGGCATGGCGGGCTTCGGCTATGCCTCGTTCAGCGGCGCTGTCGCGCCCGAGCTCTCCGGCTTCGTGCTGGGCACGGAGCTGATCATCTGGGTGGCGCTGGGCGGACGCGGCACTTTGTGGGGGCCGTTGATCGGCGCGATCCTGATCAACGTGGCGACGGCCTATCTCAGCAGCAGCATGCCTTTCGTGTGGCAGCTGGTCCTGGGCAGCGCGTTCGTGCTCGTGATCGTGCTGTTGCCCGCGGGCCTTGTCCCCATGCTGCTGGCGCCGCTGGGCCTGGAATCCGCGGGCCGCAATGCACCACGGCTGGTCGGGCGGGAAACGCGCCCGCTGGACAGCGGCGCGCAGCTGGAACCCGCGCTGGTAATGCAGGACGTGGCCAAGAACTACGGCAGCCTGAAGGTGCTGCAAGGCATCAACCTGCAGGCGAGTGCCGGGGAACTGGTCGGCTTGATCGGCCCCAACGGCGCGGGCAAGACCACGCTGATGCGCTGCATGAGCGATGGACAGGAACGCTCGGCCGGCGTGGTGCGCCTGTGCGGCAACGACATCGGGCTGAAGCCGCCCGAGGCCTGCGTGCGGTACGGCCTGGGGCGCAAGTTCCAGAACGCCAACATCTTCGAATCGCTCACCGTGGCCGAGTGCCTGCGCATGGCGACGACGGCCACGCATCGGCCCTCGTTGTTGCGGCGCGCGGACACGCTGGTGCTGCCCGCCTACGCACTCGAAGTGGCGCACACGACAGGCCTGGACCGCAAGCTGGGCGTGGAGGCCAAGGACCTCTCGCACGGCGAGCAGCAGGCGCTGGAGCTGGCGATGGTGCTGGCCCTGGAGCCGCGCATCGTGCTGCTGGACGAGCCCACGGCGGGCCTGACCAAGACCGAGCGCACGCAGATCGGCCAGGTGCTGTCCGCACTCGCGCGCAAGCACAAGCTGTGCTGCCTGCTGGTCGAGCACGATCTCGATTTCGTGGAAGAGGTGGCTACCCGCATCGTGGTGCTGCATCAAGGAGCTATCGTCATGGAGGGCAGCTTCGATGAAGTGGTGAGTTCTCAACTGGTGCGCAGCATCTATGCGGGCGCGCCCGGGCATGGCGGAGGGGCGGCATGATGCATCCGGCACTCCAAGTCAGCGGCCTCACCAGCGGCTACAAGTCGTCGGTGGTGCTGCGCGACCTGTCGCTGGTCGTCAATGCGGGCGAAGCGCTGGCGCTGCTCGGCAAGAACGGCATGGGCAAGTCGACGCTGCTCAAGTCCATCATGGGCTTCCTGCCCAAGCGGCAAGGCGTCGTGCGCCTCGGCGCGCACGACATTTCGCGCATGGCGCCGCATCGCATCTGCCGTGCCGGCCTGGGCTACGCGGCGCAGGAGCAGGCGCTCTTTGCCGACCTGAGCGTGAGAGACAACCTCTCGCTCGGCCTGGACAAGGAAGAAGCCTTCGACGAACGCTTCGAACCCGTTGCATCGCTGTTCCCGGTGTTCAAGAGCCGCCTCAAGCAGTTGGCCGGCTCGCTTTCGGGCGGCGAGCAGAAGATGCTGCTGGTGGCGCGAACGCTGATGGCGCGGCCTGCGGTGATGCTGTTCGACGAGATCACCGAAGGGCTGCAGCCCACGGTGATCCAGGCGATCGCCACCGCGCTGAAGTGGGAGCGCAAGGAGCGGGGCACCGCGATGCTGCTCGTGGAGCAGAACGTGGGCTTCGCGCTCGATGTGGCCGACCGCTACCTGGTGCTGAAGCAGGGCGAAGTGGTGGACGACGGCAGCACCGCGCACGAAACCGCGACCGGCAAGATCCTGCAGCACCTGAGGGTCTAGCCGTGTTGCAAGCCGTTCGCCCATCCTTGCCAGTCTGCCAGCTCATCGCGACGGGAGGAACCATTGCGATGAGGAAGGACCCGAGCAGCGGTGCGGCCGTGCCCGCCCTGTCCGGGGAAGACCTGATCGCCGCCGTGCCGGGCCTGGAGGGCCTGGCGGCCGTCGAGCTGCTCAACTTCTCGAACGTGCCGTCCGACTACATGGACCCGACGCGCTGGGTGGCCCTTGGTCGCGTCGTGGAGCGCGAACTGCAGCGGCCGGGCATCGCCGGCGCGGTGATCTCGCACGGCACCGACACGCTTGAAGAGGCGGCCTGGTTCCTCGACCAGACACTGGAGACCGACAAGCCCGCCGTAATCGTCGGCGCGCAGCGCAACGCCTCCGAGCCGGACTTCGATGGGCCGCGCAACCTGGAGGCGGGTATCCGCACCTGCATCGCATCGGCCGCGCGCGGGCGCGGCGTGCTGGTCGTCATGAACGACAGCATCCATTCGGCCCGGCACGTCACCAAGAGCCATACGAGCGCGGTGCAGGCCTTCGAGTCCGGCGAGGCCGGAATCGAAGGTTTGGTCGAAGGCGGGCAGGTTCACTTCTACCGACCGGCCGCGAACCGCAAGCCGATCCCGCTGCGATCCGAGCTGCTGCCCCGGGTGGACATCGTCCCCATGTACGCGGGCGCCGACGGTTCCCACGTGCAATCGGCCGTGCAAAGCGGTGCGAAAGGCGTCATCATCGAAGCACTGGGGCTCGGGAACGTGAACATGGACATGTACGCCGCCATCGTCGAAGCCATCCGCGCGCAAGTCGTCGTGGTCATTGCCTCGCGCTGTGGCCGGGGCCGCGTCCGTCCGGCGTACGGGTTCGAGGGCGGCGGCCACAGCCTTCACGAAGCCGGCGCGCTGTTCGCGGGCGACCTCAGTGCGCGCAAGGCGCGGATTTCCACCATGCTCGCGTTGCAGGCGGCGATGGCGCCGGCGGAAATGCAAGCCCATTTCAACAGCTAGCCATCAAGCGCATATGGACACGCAAACTCCTTCCGACACCGGCTGGCGCATCGGCATCTTGTTTTCGCGCTCGGGCGCGACGGGCGTCACCGAGTCCGAGCACTTCTTCGGCACCGCCTTGGCCATCGAGGAGATCAACGCTGCCGGTGGCGTGCTGGACCGGCCGCTCGTGCCCACCGCCTACGACCCCAAGGGCGACTCCGACGAGTACCGGCGCCTGGCCAGCAAGCTGCTGGTCGAAGACGAGATCAACGTCATCTTCGGCTGCTCGCGTTCGTCGAGCCGCAAGGCCGTGCTGCCCGTCATCGAGCGCAACAACGCGCTGCTGTGGTATTGCTCGTTCTACGAAGGCTTCGAGTACTCGCCGAATGTCATCTACACCGGCGCCGTCCCCAACCAGAACAGCGTGCAGCTCGCGGCTTACCTGCTCCAGCATCGCGGCAAGCGCTTGTTCCTGGTCGGCGCCGACTACATCTATCCCCGCGAGTCGAACCGAATCATGCGCGACGTGGTGGAGCAATACGGCGGCGAAATTCTCGACGAGCTGTACCTGCCGATCGAGGCCGGCCGCGAGGAATTGCTGGACGTCATTCGCGCCATTCGCGAGGCGCAACCGGATGTTGTCTTCTCGACCTTGGTGGGCCAGTCGGCGCGCCTGTTCTACCAGCTGTACCGCGAGAACGGTATTGATCCGAAGACCATCCCGATCGCCAGCCTTTCCATGGCCGAAGAGGAGATCCGCCTGATCGGCCCGGCCCTGTGCGAGGGGCACATCACGTCAGCGACGTACTTCTCGTCGCTCAAGAACGAGAGCAATGCGCGCTTTCGCGAGCTGTGGGCGAAACGCTTTGGCGACCGGCCGACGAGCACTTGGTCTGAGATGGCCTATTCGCAGGTGCACTTGTTTGCGCGCGCGCTGCAGCGGGCCGGCAGCCTGGACAGGCGAAAACTGGTCGAGGCCGCGCGGGCTGTGCAGTTCGATTCACCGGAAGGCATCATCTCGGTGGACCCGGAGAACAACCACTGCGCGTTGACGCCGCGCATCGGGGTGTGCAAGAGCGATGGCGAATTCGACGTGGTGTGGGAAAGCAACGCGCCGGTCAAGCCCGAGCCCTACCTCACCACCTTCGGCTTCACGGAGTTCTGGTTGCGCTGATCATGAGCTCGAACCTGCGCCGCCTCTATGAAGACCTACGCAGCATTTGCGTGGTTGTGATCTATCCGCCCGGCGAAGACCGCGACGTGGTGGTGCAGCAACTGCAGCGCATCGGCTGCCGCCTGAAGCTCGTCTGGCCTTTCCCGGCCGAGCCGCCGAAGGACGCGGACGTGATCTTCTTTCGAGTGTCGCAAGAGCTCGAAGGCAACACCGGTTGGTCAGCCACCGCGGTGAACGCCGCGTTCGTCGCGTTGTCCGACTACGAAAGCCCGACGACCTTGAAGCTGCTGCTGGACACGCATGCCCACGGCGTCATCACCAAGCCGTTCCGTTCTGCCGGCATCTTCAGCACGCTCGTGCTCGCGCGTTCGTCGCACAGCTTCCAGGAGCGGCAGCAGGGCAAGATCGACAAGCTGGAAGCGACGATGAAGTCGCGCAGGCAGATCGAGAAGGCCATCCGCGTGCTGATGGACAGCCAGAGCATGAGCGAGACGCAGGCCTATGAGCACATGCGGTCGAAGGCGACGAACCTGCGGATCACGGTGGGCGAGGTGGCGACCATGGTGACCGAGGCGCACGAGACGATGGAGCGTCTGGGCATCGGCAGCCCGGCCGGCGCAAAGGGCGCGAGCAGGAAGCCTTGAAAGGCGTTCGGTAAGCGCAGCGCGGCAAGGCAGCAGCGTTACAACTCCTATCCATTCCTTGACCACGTTCTCCTCCAGTTGGAGGATGCGCCCGCTTGGCGAGACCGCGCAGAGTGGCTTGCCATTGAACAAGCGACTTGACGGGGGGATGAAAAAGTGGCGCCCACCTCTGGTGGGTCCCTTGCCCGTCAAAGCGCCGGCGCCACAAAACGCGGTGCCTGAATGGCGATAGCACGCATCTTGTGCGTTCCACCATTGTTACCAAGGAGGTCATCATGAACCAGGAAGTAACCGGCAAAAAACTGCAGCGCGAAACCGTTCGCGGCGCGCCCATGCGACCCATGAGCGGCGACGCGATGAAAGGGGGCCGGCCATCCGGCATGGCAGTGGTCCGGCTCGTGGGCGAAGCGAGCGGCATCGGAAAGGACAAGGCGGCGGACACGCTCGCCGAGCAGGCCAAGCTGTATCAGTTGAAGGGACTGGCCCATCTGCTGGACAGCGCGGGCTCGCCGCATTCCCACCGGCTGGTGCATTCGATCCCCGCCGAGAAGCTGCTGGAGATGGAGCGCGAAGCGGCGCAGACCAAGTATCCGCCGCTGCACAGCCTGACGCAGTATTGGCGGCTGGACCTGCGCGAACTCGCCCGCGACCAGGTCAGCCGCCTGATCGAGTCGCTGTCGTCGTTGCCGGAGGTGGACAAGGCATGGGAAGAGCCGCTTTCCACCTTGCCGCTGGTGACGCCGGGCGATGACGCGTACAACGCCGGACAGGACTACCAGGACGCCGCGCCGATGGGTATCGACGCCCGCTGGATGTGGACGCAGCCCAACGGCGAGGGCACCGGCATCGGCGTCGTCGACGTCGAGGGCGGCTGGCGCGTGACGCACGAGGACCTCGTGGCCAAGGCGCCCACGGTCATCCACGGTGTGCAGTACGCAAGCTGGGAGGACCACGGCACCGCGGTGCTGGGCGAGATCGTCGCCTCGGACAACATGGCCGGCGTCGTGGGCTCCGCTCCCTCGATCAGTTCTGTCAGGATGAGTTCGATCTACGATGCCGGTGGCGTCCAGCACGTCACCGACGCGCTCGCGGCGGCCGTGGCGGCGATGTCGGTCGGCCAGATCATGTTGATCGAGTTGCAGACTGCGTTCCTGCCCGTCGAGACGCTCGATGACCGGCTCGACGTGATCCGCCTCGCCACGGCGCGCGGCATCATCGTGGTCGAGGCCGCGGGCAACGGCGACAGCGATCTCGACGCGTGGAGCACCGGCGGGCTGCAGCGGCTCAATCGCGCGTCGCCCAACTTCGTGGACTCGGGCGCCATCATGGTCGGCGCCTGCGTGTCCACCGTGCCGCACGACCGCTGGTGGGCTTCCAACTTCGGCAGCCGCATCGACTGCTTCGCCTGGGGCGAGAACGTCACCTCTACCGGCTACGGCGACCTGGACAACGGCGGCGGCAACGCCGACAGGTGGTACACCGACACGTTCCAAGGCACCAGCAGCGCCTCGCCGATCATCGTCAGCGCGGCCGCGCTGGTGCAGTCCAACTACCAGGCGGCGACCGGCACACTGCTGTCGCCGGGCCAGATGCGTTCGCTGCTTTCCAACCCGGCCACCGGCACCGCGCAGGGCGGCGGCGTGGCGGGCGCGATCGGCGTGATGCCCGACCTGAGCGCCATCGTGCCCACGCTGGGCGTGCTGTGCGACATCTACCTGCGCGACGCGGTGGGCGACACAGGCGCCATTCCCTGGGGCGGGTCGATCTCCGGTAGCCCCGACGTCATCGTGCGCCCGTCGCCCGTGGCCGACCCGCAGCTGACCTACGGCGAAGGCAGCGGCACGGAGAACTCCGCAACGTTGGGCTACGAGGTCGAGTCGGGGCAAGAGAACTCCATCTACGTGCGCGTGCGCAACCGCGGCGGCGCAGCGGCGGCCAACGTCGTGGCGACGGTGTACTGGAGCGAAGTGGCAACGCTGATCACGCCTTCGACGTGGAACCTGATCGGCACCGTGACGCTGCCCACGGTTCCTGTCGGCGACGTGCTGACGGTGTCGCCGCGCCTGGCCTGGCCCAACGCGGGCATTCCCGGCATCGGCCACTACTGCTTCGTCGCCACGCTGCAGACCCCGACCGACCCGGCGCCGCCGACGCCCGGGCCGCTGGACTGGGCATCGTTCCAGGACATGATCCGCGCCCACAACAACGTCACGTGGCGCAACTTCAACGTCATCAACGACCTGCCGGATGCGCCCAACGCCACACCGTCATTCGCCTTCAAGATGGCCGGCGCGGACGACCGGGCGCTGCCTTTCGCTTTCGAGATCGAGCGCAAGTTGCCGGCCGACGCGGTGCTTGAACTCGAAGGTCCCTTGGGCTTGCTCGTGGGCCTGAAGGGTGAGAACCCGTGGAAGATCGTGCGTGGCAAGAAGAACGAAAACGCGCGCCTCGTCCTGCCGACGCTCCCGCGCATCAAGCTGGAGCAGGTGCGCATCCCGCGTGGCGGCCGCATCCCGTGCGTGTTCAAGATCCATACGCGCAAGGGAAAGGTAGCCTACGGGCACGGTGTCGCGATCCGGCAGATGTACCGGGGCGAGGAGGTTGGGCGCATCCAGTGGCAGTTCGCGCCCGAGGCTTGCTTGTGCAACGACAAGAAGAAGCATTAGGCGGTCAGTTCCCATGACCTGAGTTGCCTGGGCCGGCGTAGCCGGCCCAGGCGCCAGCGCTATCGGGGAGAATGCAATCCAGTCCGACGGACTCAGCCGATCCAATCCGAACGTCGCATCACTCGTGCCCCTGCAATACCTCGACTTCGACTTCAGCGACGAAGACTCCGGCCGCGGAACTTTCGACGCGATGGCGTCCGTCCTGCCGGATCGACTACCCGCGTTGCTGGCGGAATTGGCGCAGGTGCTGCGATGGGCCTTCGACGCATTCGGTCGCCCTGGCCCGCTGGACGAAGGCGGCGAGTGGGACTGTGAAATGCAGGGCCTCATCGAGCCCGGCACGCCGCTTGCGATCTCCTATGACGAGCGCCGGGGCGAAGTCCAGCTGGCGCCTGCCCCGGGTGGCGAGGCACGCACCACGTTGACGCTCACGCTGAGCGGTTCGCCGGCGTTCTGCGAGGCTTTCCGCGCCGAATTCGAAGTCGACAGTTAGACCGGTGACCGCCTCGGCAGCAGCTTGCCTTACGATGCCACGAAGACTCACCCTCGTGGAGACGCCATGGACCCCGCCATCCGCCGGCAGACGATTGCCGACCTGCTGCACCGCACCGCCAAGCGCAGTCCGCGCAAGGCCGGCCTCGTTTGCGGCGCCACGCACTGGACCTTTGCCGAATTCGACGCGGTGGTCGACCGCGTGGCGGCCGGCCTCGCGGGCATGGGCGTTGGCCACGCCAGCCGCGTGGCCGTGCTGGCGCGCAACTCGCATGGTTTCGCGGCGCTGCGGTTCGCGCTGGCGCGGCTGGGCGCGGTGCTGGTGCCGATCAACTTCATGCTGAAGGCCGAGGAAGTCGCGTACATCCTCAAGCACGCGGGGGCGCAGACCCTGGCCACCGACTCCGGCCTGGCCGACACCGCGCGCGCCGCCGCGGCCATGGGCACGGCCGTAAAGCAGTTCATCTGGCTGCCGTCCGAAGACCCGTCACAACCGGTGGCGGGCATGACATCGTTCGACGACCTGGCCAAGACCGAAGGCGCGCCGCCCGAAACGCCGAACCTCGCCAGCAACGACCTGGCCCAGATCGTCTACACCAGCGGCACCGAGTCCATGCCCAAAGGCGCGATGCTGACGCACGACGCCGTGATCTGGCAGTACGCCAGCTGCGCGGTGGATGCCAGCATCGCGCATGGCGACATGATGCTGCACGCGCTGCCGCTGTACCACTGCGCGCAGCTGGACGTCTTCCTGGGCCCGGCCATCTACGTGGGCGCGACCAGCATCGTCACCGCCAAGCCGACCCCCGACAACCTGCTGCCGCTGATCGCCCAACACAAGATCACCAGCTTCTTCGCGCCGCCCACGGTGTGGATCGCGCTGCTGCGCTCGCCGCTGTTCGACAGCACGGACATGAGCACGCTGCGCAAAGGCTACTACGGCGCGTCCATCATGCCGGTGGAAGTGCTCAAGGAGCTGGCGCGCCGGCTGCCCGATGTCGGCTTCTGGAACCTGTATGGCCAGACCGAGATCGCGCCGCTGGCCACCATGCTCGGCCCCGACGATCAGTTGAGAAAGCCCGGCTCCTGCGGCCGCGCCGTGCTGAACGTGGAAACACGCGTGGTCGACGACGACGGCCGCGACGTGCAGCCCGGCGGCGAAGTCGGCGAGATCGTGCACCGGTCGCCGCACCTGATGCTGGGCTACTTCAACGACGAAGAGAAAACGAAGGCCGTGTTCCGCGATGGCTGGTTTCATTCCGGCGACCTGGCCACCATCGACGAGGAGGGCTTCATCACGGTGGTGGACCGCAAGAAGGACATGATCAAGAGCGGCGGCGAGAACGTGGCGAGTCGCGAGGTGGAAGAGATGATCTACCGCATTCCCGCCGTGTCGGAAGTGGCCGTGATCGGCGTGCCGCACCCCAAGTGGGTGGAAGCCGTGGCGGCGGTAATCGTGGTGAAGGCGGGGATGACCTTGTCGGAACAGGAAGTCATGGACCACTGCAACCAGCACATGGCCGGGTTCAAGGCGCCGAAGAGCGTGGTGTTCGCGGAGAGCCTGCCGAAGAATCCGTCGGGGAAGTTGTTGAAGAGGGAGTTGAGGGAGCGGTATGGGCAATAGGCCCCCATCGGTCGGGCACCTTAGATCCCGATAAGGGCCCACCGGATCACGCCGGCCCCGATCAATCCCACGCCCAACACTCCGCCAATGCGGTCCCCGAAAGGCGCGAGCTTTTCGATGGCCACCGCGACAGCGAGTGCCGCCACCCAGGGCACGTTCATCGCGCCGCCAACGAAAAGCAGCGCCATCAGCGCCCAGCAGCAGCCAAGGCACAGCTGGCCATGCCGCACGCCCATGCGGAACGCGCCGCGCACGCCGGGGCGCCATTCGCCAAGCAGAAACGCCAACGGCGTGCGGCAGGACGCCAGGCACACGCGCTTGAGCGGCGAAAACTGATACAGGCCGGCGACGATGAGCAGCACGACGGTGGCGGCTGCCGAGCTCCTCAATGCCATCGCGTCGAGCGCCCCGTAACGCTGCAGTGTCCATTGACCGGCCGTGCAGGCCGCAGCGAATGCCAGCCAGACGAGCACGTAGGCCGCGACGAACGCATGCGCCCTGGCCGGTTGGCGGTTGCGCTGCGCGACCTGCACGAACGTGACGATCATCGGCAGCGCGGAGGGCAACATCATCGCGACCATCATCACGGACCACATGCTCCACACCGCGAGCACCGTGGACGCGCTCCACTCGGGCGACATCGGCATGACGAGCTGCGCGAGCGGCGTTTCCATGTCGGTTGCCAGCCAGGCGAGGAACAGCCACGCTGCAGCACTGACGCCGAGCAGGAGCAGCGCTCCGACGGGATGCTCGCGGATGACTCTCACCTTCTCAAGATGGTCGATACACGCAACGCTGTCAATGCGAAAGAAGCGACACGCTGAGCTTGCAGTGCCCACGTCCACGGCGTAACTTGAAGTTCGGTGTCATTTGCAAGGAGCACGGTCATGTCCAGCTGGAGCATCAAGGGGCAATACATGGAGACCTGCAACTGCACGCTGCTGTGCCCATGCATCTGGTCGAACATGACGGCGCGGCCCACGGAAGGCGATTGCAAGGCCGCTGTGGCCATGCGCATCGAGCAGGGCCAGAAAGACGGCGTCAAGCTCGACGGCTTGTCGTTCGTCGTCATGCTGCATTCACCCGGAGCGATGGGCGAAGGCAACATCACGGTCGGGCTGATCGTGGACGATGCCGCGGACGACAAGCAGGTGGACGCGATCCGGTCCATCGCGACGGGCGAAGCGGGCGGCCCGATGGCCGCGCTGGCGCCGCTCGTCGGCAAGGTGGCCGGCATCGAGAAGCGGCCGATCCAGTTCACGCAGCAGGGCCTGAACTACTCACTCAAGGCGGGCGAACTGGTGGACCAGGCCTGCGAGGGCCTGGAAAGCGCGGTCACGCCGGGAGAGGCGATCGGCGTCGACAACGTGGCGCATCCGGTGAACACACGCTTGTCGCTGGCGAAGGCGACACGCAGCAAGTTCCACGCGTTCGGCATCGACTGGGAGGACACCAGCGGCACGCGCAACGGACACTTCGCGCCGTTTGCCTGGGCTGCGTGACTCAGGTGTCGTGAAGCACTTCCTCGCGCTGGGGCGGTGTGAGCGTTTCGGGCGGCAGCTTGCGCAGCCAGGCCTGGGCAAAGTCGGCCTCATTCCCGACCGCCCCGTACTCGGTGATGAGGCCTTCTCCGTGGCAACGCCAGATGCGGCCGTGCTCGCTGTGTTCGCCGCGCACCTGCCCGACAGTGACGAGCTTGCCCACATTGGGTCCCTTCGGGCCCAAGGCGCCTGCGATCACTTCGCACCGGTCGCCGGTCTTGATTGGTTCGTTCATGCTGCAGTGTGCCTGTTCCTTGGCCGAGGGCTCACGGATCAGCTCCTTCATGAAGTGAAGGTGCTTATTCTGCGCCGGACGGGTCGGAAGCGGGCGTCTCTTCAAATACTTCCAAGCGCGTCGCGCAGATAGTCCAAGAACACGCGTGTCCTTGCAGGCAAAAACCGCGTGGCAGTAAGGGCGTGGATCGGAAGTGCCGTTGCACGCCAGCCCTTGAGAACAAGGGCGAGCCGGCCGGCGGCCACTTCCTCCCGACACAGGTCTTCCGGAAGAAGCGCGATGCCCGCCCCTGCGATCGCAAGCCGCTGAATGACGCCGATGCTGTTGAGAACAAGCCCGCTTTCGACTTTCACCAGGAGCCGCTCGCGACCGCGACGCAGGTCCCATGTGGCCAGCGCCTCGCCCGTGTGCGGACGCGCCACGATGCACGCGTGCTCAGACAGCTCGTGGGGCGTGGCTATTGCTCCCCGGCCGGCAAGGTAGGAAGGCGCTGCATAGAGCTGCGACACCACGTCCGTCAGCTTGTATGCCGTGAGCCCCGAATCCACAAGTTGGCCGATGTGGATGGCGATGTCGCAGTGCTCCGTGAGCGGATCGACGCTGCGAGCCGTGAAGTCGAACTCGAGCAGCATCTTCGGATGGCGCGCCCGAAATTCGGGCAGGGTCTTGACCAATCTCAACGCGAAGTCGGGAGTCATTGCTACGCGCAGATGACCGCTTGCCTCAACGCGGCTGCCCAGCAACCCCTCATGCGCGTTCTCCACGGCCTCCAGGATCTGCTGGCATTGCGCGAAGTACGCCTGGCCTTCGTCAGTCAGTTCGATCTTCTTGGTGGTCCGCTTCAGAAGCCGCAAACCCACTTCGGCTTCCAGCATGGAAACGCGGCGCGACACCGTCGACTTTGGCATTTCCAACGCGGCGGCCGCGCGAGAGACGCTCTTCAGGCGGGCCACCTCGGTGAATACAGCGATGCCGCGCAGCAAATCGGGCTTCATGACGTCTAGCTTGCCTCCAAAAATCGGGCTGCCATTGTTCAGCCCATGGAACACGGATTTCCATTTTGCCAGTCTTGTGCAACTGGATGCATAGCGGAAGAATCCATCCTGCTAACCGAGTAACGCGGCAGACGCTCACTGCCCTCGACAGGAGACACAAGATGATCAAGAACAGCACGTCGTTCATACGCCGGGATGCCCTGAGGCGCCTCGGAGGATTCGCACTGGCCCTGGGCGCGGCGGGCCGCTCCCTGGCGCAGGGCGCGACCGCAAAACCAATCCGCATCATCTCGCCTTACGGCGCCGGCCTCGGACCCGACGGCACCATGCGCCTGCTGGCCGAAAAGCTCTCGAGCCAAACGGGCCGGCAGGTGGTGGTGGATTCGCGGCCCGGCGGCAACGGGCTCGTTGCCGTGAACGCCCTGAAGCAGGCTCCGGCAGATGGCCACACGCTCCTCTTCGTGAGCAACGCGCACCTCACGATCAATCCCCACTTGTTCTCCTCTTCCGCCTACAAGCTGGGGGGGGTTCTGGAGCCCGTCTCCACCACGTACCGGGCGCCGTTCTACGTCGCCGTGGGCAGCGGGAGTCCGTACAAATCCCTTTCGCAGATGGTCGCGCAAGCCAAGGCGAATCCAGGACGCCTCTCGTACTCCGTCCCCTACATCGGCAGCCCGCCGCACTTGGGCGGCGCACTGCTCGAGCACCTGACGGGGACGCAGATGATCCCGATCCCCTACAAGGACGCCCAGCTCATGACTGCGGTGGCGACCGGTGAAGTGGACTTCACGATCGCCACGCTCGGCTCCCTTGCTCCCCTGGTGAAGGGCGGCAAGCTACGGCTGCTCGCGATCGCACAGCCGATTCGATCGCGCGCGGAACCAGACGTCCCGACGGCGGCGGAATCCGGCGGCCCCAAGGATCTCGTCGTGCAGTCTTGGGTCGGCTTGGTCGCGCTCAAGGGCACGCCCGCCGACGTGTTGCGGCGCGTCAGCGAGGAAGTGCGCCGCGCACTCGCGTCTCCCGAAATCATCGAGCGGTATGCGGCCGCAGGTTACGCGCCGGCCGGGAGCACACCTGCCGAATTTGCCCAGCTGATCAAACAGGACGACCAGTTCTATGCCGGCCTCATCAAGCGGATCGGCATGAAGACTGAATGACACACCAGCCATGAATTTCCAGATCACCTTGTTCCCCAGCGGGAAGACCTACGAGTGCGCCTCGGGCTCGAGAGTCCTCGACGCGGGCCTGGATGCCGGCCTGAACCTGCCGCACAGCTGCCGCGCAGGCAACTGCGGCAGTTGCGTGGCACGCGTCGTCCAGGGCAGTGTTGACCATGGCGCGGCGCATCCTGCTTACCTCACAGAGACGCAGAAAGCGGCCGGCTACACCTTTCTGTGCTGCGCAAAGCCGCTATCCGACGTTGTCGTGCAAGTTCAGGAACTGGTCCTGCATCTGACCAAGCCGCGCACGATGCCGTGCCGGATCAAGCGCATCCGCCGGCCTGCCCCGGATGTGGCCATCCTGGAGCTGCGGCTGCCCTTGAACGAGAACCTGATGTTCGCGGCCGGCCAGTACATCGAATTCATCCTGCCGCAAGGCGCGACCCGGAGCTACTCGGTGGCCAGCGTGCCTTCGCCTGAGGGCGTGATCAATGTGGAGCTGCACCTGCGGCACTTGCCCGGCGGTTCGTTCACGGATCGGGTCTTCGGCTCCATGAAGGAAGGCGAAATCATGAACATCCGAGGCCCGCTGGGCACCTTCTACCTGCGTGAAGAGACGCAGGCACCGGTGATCTTCCTCGCGACGGGCACGGGCATCGCCCCCGTCGCATCGATCCTGGGATACATGGCGCGCAATCGCATACGCCGCGATGTCTCCGTCTACTGGGGTGCGCGCCGCAAAGAGGATCTCTACTTCGACGAGGCCATCCAGCATTTGGCGGAGCAGACGGGCGCCAGCTATGTCCCGGTGCTATCACGCCCGCCGCAGGATGGACGCTGGACAGGGCGCACCGGCCATGTGCAGGACCTTGCGCTTCAGGACCATCCAGATCTGCGCGAGTTCGAAGTCTACGCATGCGGCGCGCCGGCGATGGTTGCGTCGGCGCGCGAACTTCTTGTCGGGGCTGGCGGTCTCCTGGAGACTGCCTTCCATTCCGACGCATTCATTACCGAGCGCGAGCGCCACATCGCCGAAGGAGCTATCGCATGAGGATCACGGACGCACTCGTCGAATATAGAAACCCCGCATCGGTGGTGAACCCCGAGTACCTGTCGCATGGCACGTTGCAGTGCTACAGCTTCGCGCGGTCACGGCCGTTCTACGAAGACTTTCTGGGCTTGCAATGCGTCCGCCATTCCAGTGCGTCGATGGCGCTGCGTTGCGGCCTTCGATTTCACGTCGTGTGCATCGAAGCCGGTGACGAGCTGCAGCCCGCGTCCATCGACAACCACTGGGGGTTCGATCTGTCTTCGGTGGAAGAGGTCGACCGTGTCTGGCGTGCCGCACAGGAGCTGAAGGACAAGTACGGCATCCGCCAGATCTTCGACGCCGTCAAGCGCCACGGCGTGTACGGGTTCTACCTGGAAGACTTCGACCATAACTGGTGGGAGTTCCAGTTCTACGACGGCGTGCAACACGACGACATGTTCGACTTCGGCGACCGCTACCAAGGCTCGGCTCTGGCGAACGAAGTCCGCTCGGCAGGCGACGACCCGGTCCCGTAGAGCCCGCGCCCCGCGCCCAACTACCTGCTCTCCTGACACAGCTCACCGGATTCCCGATGGGCCAGGGCAGCGCTTTGCCCAACTCCTGCTTATTCAGAACGCAACCCATGAAATACCAACTGTTCACATACGACACCGATGAGCGCACGCGCGCGGGCCTCACCCTCGGCTCCGACTGGTTCGACCTCGCCAGCCTGGCGGGCATCACCGGTCATGACGGACTCACAGACGTCGGCGTCGACGACATAGTGGCCCGCTGGCACATCACGGCACCGCAGCTGGATGCACTCGTGGCAGAGGTCGGCGCCAACCGTGACCGGTTTGCGGGCGAAGCGCTTGACTCGGCGAGTCTCGTGCTTTGCTCGCCCTTGGTGCGACCGGGCGCGATCTACGCCGCAGGGGCCAACTATCGGGACCACGTGGAAGCCATGGGACGCGCGCTGAACCAGAAGGTCGTCCTCGATCCGAAGAAAGAAGGGATTCCGCCCTGGCACTTTCTGAAGGCAGGTCCGGCGACATTGGCGGGACACCGCGGGGAAGTTATCGCGCCCGCGAATGCGGAGCGCCTCGACTGGGAGGCTGAGTTGGCCGTCGTGATCGGCCGGCGCGCCAGGGCCGTCAGCGTTGATCACGCATTGGAGTATGTCGCAGGCTACATGTGCGCCAACGACCTTTCCGCGCGCGACCTCGGTATACGCACGCGCGTCGACCCGACTTCGCCTTTCCGCTTCGACTGGGTCGGCCACAAGTGCTTCAACGGCTCGTGCCCGCTGGGGCCCGTCTTCACACCGGCGCAGTTCGTCGAGTCGCCCGAAAACCTGGACATCCGCCTGTGGTGCAACGGGGAGTTGAAGCAGAACTCCAACACGCGAAATCACTTGTACGGCGTGGCGGACCAGATCGCGTACCTCAGTTCGCGCATCGACCTGCTGCCCGGCGACGTGATCTTGACCGGCACGCCCGCGGGCACCGGCACGGAGTCGGGCGTGTTCCTCAAGCGCGGCGACGTGCTGAAGGTTTCCATCGAAGGGCTGGGCGAGCTCGAGACACGGATCGTGTAGCAGGCCCTCATTGACGACCCACGAATCACCAACAACACAGGAGACAAACGTGAACATTTTCAAGAACGCCCTCATGGTGGCCGGCACGGCCGTGGCGTGCGGCACAGCCAGCGCTCAGCCGGCAGTGACCATCAACGGCGTGGTTGACGCCGCCGTCTTCAGCGGCAAGGGCGAGAGCACCGGCGTGAAGGCCGCCGACGCCAACCGCAAGGGCGTGCTCAACGGAGGCATGACGACGAGCCGGTTGAGTTTTCAAGGTTCCGAAGACCTCGGAGATGGCCTGTCCGCCTTCTTCGAGTTGTCCGGCTTTATTCGATTGGACACGGGCGCTGTCGGCCGCAGCGACGCCATCGGACCGCCGGTCAACGTGGGTGCGGATCCGTTCTTCTCGCGCCTGTCGTTTGCGGGCCTGCGCAACCCGTCCTGGGGCAGCTTGCGCATGGGCCTCGTTTCGACGCCGATGTTCATCAATTCCATTACCACCAACGCGTTCGCTGATTCGATGGTGCTGTCGCCGATCCAGTTGGTGACATTCGCAGGCGGCCCGCTGTCCGGCGGCACCGGCTGGGCCAACAGCATCGCTTACGACAGCCCGAACTGGTCGGGGTTCACCTTCGCGCTCTTGGGCTCGGCCTCGGAGAACCAGGGCGGCAACAACGTCGGCGGGCGCGTGCGATACGGGCAGGGCGACTTCAGCACCTCGCTGGCGTGGCAGAAAGTCAAGAAGAACCCCCTCACGTTCGCGGACGGCACCTCGCCGAACGACACCACGGCCTGGCAACTAGCGGGCACTTACGACTTCAAAGTGGCCAAGCTGTTCGCACATGTGGGCGAGATCAAGAACAACGGGACGGACGCCGCCCGGCTGGACATCACCTACAGGATCTGGGATCTGAGCGCTGCAATTCCCGTCGGTGGCACCGGCAGTGTCTTGGTCGGCTACGCGAACCGGAAGACCCGTGACGCCGTGGCCCCGGTCCCTGCAACCGCGAGCGGCGGCAATCTGGAACGCAAGGTGTTCACTCTGGGGTACGACCACTACTTGTCCAAGCGAACCGATCTCTACGCTGCCTATACGCTCGACAGGACCTTGACCAACACGTTGCCCGCACCCGGCAGGGCCGTCTCCGCGCGAGGCAACATGCTCGCGCTCGGCATGCGTCATCGCTTCTGAGCGGCCTATGCTGATTCGCTCAATCCTCACCGTCTGCCTAGCGGCACTGCTGTCCGCTTGCACGACCACGCGACCGGCACTTGCACCCGAGGGAAAGCCGCTGCGTGTCGTGGCTTTCCCTGGCGGTTCGAACTGGCCGCTTTGGGTCGCGATGGACAAGGGCTTCTTTGCGGCAGAAAAGCTGAAGGTGTCAATCACTCCGACGCCGGACTCCACCTTCCAGATGAAGGGCCTGATCAACGGTGACTTCGATGTGGCGATCACCGCTATGGACAACGTGATCGCGTACCGCGAAGGGCAAGGCGCGGCAGGCGTGATCGGCCCGGATCTCGTGGCCGTCATGGGCCTGGACCCGGGATGGCTTCGCGTGGTCGCGGACCCGCAAATTCGCAGCTACGCCGCGCTGCGCGGAAAGGTCGTTGCCGTGGATGCACTGACCACTGGCTATGCCTTTGCGCTGCTGGAAATGCTGGAACGCAACGGCTTGGTGCTGGGACGCGACTACGAGGTCGCGCCGGCAGGCGGAGCGATGCAGCGCTACGAGTCATTGCTGCAGCGCAAGTATGCGGCGTCCTTGCTGCTGGCGCCGTTCGATCTCCTGGCGCAACAGCAAGGCTTCAATGTGCTGGGCAAGGCGGACGAAGTGCTCGGTCCTTACCAGGGCGCTGTTGCGGCCGTACGCCAGGGCTGGGGGCGCTCGAACGCTTCGCAGTTGACGGGTTTTATCCGGTCCGGCGTACGTGCCATCGACTGGTTGCAAGACCCGGCCAACAAGGAAGAAGCCCAGCGAATCTACTTGTCGCGAATGCCGCCAGGTACGCCGCCGCAGGCGGCTGCAACCGCATACCGCGCCATTCTGGTCGATGCGAAGGGCTATCAGCGCGGCGCGCAGATTGACTTGCGGGGCGTCGAAACCGTCATCCGGCTGCGCGCCAAGCACGGCCGCTCAGGCGCCGCCCTGCGCGAGGCAACCCATTACTACGACCCCAGCTTTCGAAACGCGGCCATGCCGGACCGCCAGGGAAACCCATGAACATGACTATTGAACAGGACGACGGTTTGGTCGCCACCGTCGATCGAGAAGCTGAAGCCGGGCGAATGGACTTCTACCGCCGCGCTCGGGGCAAGAACCTGGCGCCGCTGTGGCGTGTGCTGCACGGCCTCGTCACCGAGCAGCCTGTACCGCGATGCGCGCCCGTCCTCTGGCGTTACAGCGAACTGCGTCCCTATCTCATGGAGTCCTGTGACCTGATCTCCACGCAGGAAGCGGAGAGACGCGTGATGGTTCTTGAAAACCCAGGACTGCCCGGCCAATCGCGCGTGACGCAAAGCCTCTACGGCGGGCTGCAGGTCCTCTTGCCAGGCGAAACGGCACCGCCGCACAGGCACGCCGCCTCGGCCCTGCGCTTCATCATCGAGGGAACTGACGCATACACCGCCGTTGCCGGGGAGAAGACGATGATGGAACCCGGGGATTTCATCATCACACCCTCCATGGCCTGGCACGACCACGGCAACGATGGCGCCGCGCCCGTGGTGTGGCTGGATGGTCTGGACATGCACATCGTCAACACCTTGGCAGCCAGCTTTCGTGAGAACTATCCCGCCCCGACGCACCCCATCGAACGGCCCGAGGGTGCCGCGATGGCGGAAGTGGGCAGCAACCTGGCGCCGCTCGGCCAAACCTACGCAAGCCAGACCTCGCCGATCTTCAACTATCCGTATCGGCGCACGCGCGAGGCGATCAGTGCGATGGCGTCGTTCCGCAAGCCGGACCCGTGCCATGGGTTCAAGATGCGCTACCTCAATCCGCTCACCGGTGGCTGGGCCATCCCGACGATCTCCACGACGATGCAACTGCTGCCCCACGGTTTCGAGACGCGCGGCTACCGCTCGACGGACAGCACCGTGTTCGTGGTGGTTGAGGGCGAGGGCGTTTCGAAGATCGGCGAACTGGAGTTCCACTGGGGCCCGAAGGACATCTTCGTCGTTCCGAGCTGGATGCCGGTACAGCACCTGGCGTCGCAAGATGCATTCCTATTCGGTTACTCCGACCGCGTCGTCCAGGAGAAGCTCGATCTGTTCCGGGAGGAGGCGCTGTGAGCGAATCAATGATGTTTAACCTGGCGCCGTCCTTCATTCCCCTCACGGGCGAGGACAGGCGCTTCCCCGTCCGCCGAATCTATTGTGTCGGGCGTAACTACCTGGACCATATCCGCGAGATGGGCGGCGACGAGCGGGAGCCACCATTCTTCTTCCAGAAGCCGGCCGACGCACTCGTGCTGGACGGTGCTTGCGTTCCCTATCCTTCGGCCACTGAGGACTTCCAGCATGAAGTCGAGCTGGTGCTGGCGATCGGGACGCGGGGGCGCAACATCGAAACGGGCGATGCCGCGCGCTTCGTGTGCGCGGTGGGTGTCGGCATCGACCTGACCCGCAGGGATTTGCAGTTGAAAGCGCGGGACCGGGGGCGGCCGTGGGAGCCCGGCAAGTCGTTCGACCACTCGGCGGTTTGCAGCGAGCTGTTGCCCTGGGCCGCGCCGCATCTCCCTGAGCATGGCCTGATTGAGCTGTCCGTGAATGATGAAGTGCGTCAAACCGCCGATCTGGGACAACTGATCTGGAGCTGCGCCGAGATCGTGAGCCAGCTTTCGCGCCAATACCTCCTGATGCCCGGGGACCTCATCTACACGGGCACGCCCGCCGGCGTCGGCGCATTGCGGCCTGGGGACCAGGTGGTCGCGGAGGCGCAGCAGATCGGAAGCGTTCGAATATCCATTGGGGAGCCCGCCGCGGGCTGAACGCCCACATCGGGCTGCTACAAGGCTCGCTAACCCGAGGCGGTAGCGTGCTTCGGAGTCAAAACTTCAGCCGCACGACTCAGCATGGAAACGCTTTCACCATCGAGCCGAATATGACCGCGGTGGCACCTCGCTGACGTTCAGCCGGGTTGGCGGTCAGATACTGCTTCACGGCGTCTGAAAGTTGTCCGTTGGTCACTCCGCGCGGCAGGCAGTAACCCATCATGCGTCCGGCAGCGCCCATGGTCATCTTCTTCCCCGTCGCGGTTTGATGGCCGAAGGCAAAGCCTTCCTGGATGCCGTCGACCGTCCCTGCAATGAACATCATTGCGCCGTTTTGCCGGAGTGCGGTTCCCTTCGACATCGCCTCAAAAAGTTCGGTTCCGTTCTCGAAGGCGTGGGCGTTCGCCGACAGGGCGGCCAGCAAGGCCAGGCAGGTAAGTGAAGTCGCTCGATTCATCGCGTGCTTTTCTCCTCGGACGAGAACGCCATGATCCGCATGGGCACGGTACAACAATGAAACATCAATGTGAAACGCCGGCAGGGGTCTCCAGGATGCCCGGATAGTACTTGGCAGATCCCTTGAACTCCGTCATGCCCATGTCGCGATTGCGCACGCTGAACGAGCAATGCACCCAGCCGGAGTACGCCTGTCCCGGAACAAAGTTTTCAAGGATCAACTGAGCCGGCATGCGGAGGCACTTCGCGCCCAGCTACCGAGCACTTGTGCGTATGGCTGCGTCTGCGCCGCTGTGTCCGCAGCGCCGGATGCAGCGCGTGCGCCGAGCAGCAACCAAAAAACGAGGGAATGCCTGGACATGTCCGCCGATTCTGACGTGGGACGCATGAACAGGCAAGGAACGGACAGGCAGCCTGCGTGGTGCCCGAACTGCAGTCGCGCGGTGCGTACAAGACAAGTTATGCGCAGGGGACGTTGCGCGAGAAGCTGTTCGCCATCCGCCGCCCTTAGGACGAGTTTTTTCCTGATGGCTGAGAATGCGGGCTAAGGCGGGCCGACCAGATGGAATTGAGACAGCTCCGGTATTTCGTCAAGACTTGCGAGCTAGGCAGCATGGGCCGCGCTGCGGCGGAGCTCGGCATCAACACTTCGGCGCTTAGCCAGCAGATCAGCCGGCTTGAAGGCGAACTGAGCACCCGGCTCCTGCAACGCCTCTCCACGGGCGTCGCACCGACCGCCGCCGGGCTGGCCTTCTTTCATCAGGCACAACTCACGTTGCGAAGCGCCGACGCTGCGGTTGTCGCGGCCAAGCGCGGGCGGCTCTCCGGTCATGTCAGCGTAGGCCTCGCCCCGACAACCGCATCGGTGCTGGGTGTCCCGCTCTTGAAGGCCATGCGCGAGTCGTACCCGGATATTCGCCTGCACATGGTGGAGTCGCTCTCGGGCCATCTGGCGACCATGCTGCAGCTGCGGCAACTTGACCTCGCAGTCTTGTTCCAAACCAACGCTTCTCGCAGCTGGAGTGTTGCCCCTTTGCTGGAAGAAAAACTTTACGTGATCGCATCACCTGCGATTCCACAACGACCCGTTGGCGCCAAGGTGCGGCTCTCCCAACTCGGTGGCCTGCCTCTGATCCTTCCGAGCGCCAATCACGGGTTGCGGGCAACGCTGGTGGCCGCGTTTGCGCGGGCTCGTATCGAGCCCGACATCGTGGCCGAGATCGACGGACTGGCGTTGCTGATGGATGCCGTGCGCGCCGGGCTGGGAGCCACCATCCAACCGGGGGCAGCCATTGTGGGCTACGCAGGGGACGACTTTCGGCACTGCCAGATCGCCGACGCGCACGTGGGGCGCCGCAACCTGCTGGTCAGCCTCTCTGACGATGAACTTTCTCCGGCCGCGCTGGCCACCCGGGTCGTCATCACCGATACCGTCCGCAAGCTGGTCGAGGGCGGGCTATGGACGGGCGCAAGTCTTCTCGATTGCTGAACACCCGTTGATCGAACGGGGCTGTCGCCTGGAGAGCCGACTCACTACAGTCGGTCCATACCCAAGGAGACATGTGTGATCGATGTGCTGGTGGTCGGTGGCGGAAACGCCGCGCTGTGCGCCGCGCTCATGGCGCGAGAGGCCGGCGCCAGCGTGTTGCTGCTGGAGAGCGCGCCGCGTGAATGGCGCGGCGGCAATTCCAGCCATACCCGCAACCTGCGCTGCATGCACGATGCACCGCAAGACGTGCTGGTCGACGCCTATCCGGAAGAAGAGTATTGGCAGGATCTGTTGAAGGTGACCGGAGGCCGCACCGACGAACGTCTTGCACGCCTGGTGATTCGCGCGTCGTCGAGCTGCCGGGACTGGATGCGCAGTCACGGTGTGCACTTCCAGCCGCCGCTCTCGGGCGCATTGCATGTCGCGCGCACCAACGCGTTCTTCATGGGCGGTGGCAAGGCACTCGTCAATGCGTATTTCCGCAGCGCCGAACGGCTCGGTGTGCAGATCCGTTACGAGACGCCTGTGGCGTCGGTGGAAATGGACGGAGACCGATTCGTCGCTGTGCACACCGGGCGCGGTGAGCGCGTCGAGGCGGCGAGTTGCGTGCTGGCCGCCGGCGGATTCGAATCGAATCGCGAGTGGCTGCGCGAAGCGTGGGGCCAGAACGAGCGCGGCGAGTGGCCGGCCGACAACTTCCTCATCCGTGGAACACGCTTCAACCAGGGCGTGCTGCTCAAACACATGATCGATGCCGGCGCCGACTCGATCGGTGACCCGTCGCAAGGCCACATGGTCGCCATTGACGCCCGTGCGCCGCTCTACGATGGCGGCATCTGCACACGTATCGATTGTGTGTCACTGGGCGTCGTCGTGAACCGCGACGCGCAACGCTTTTATGACGAGGGTGAGGACTTCTGGCCCAAACGCTACGCCATCTGGGGCCGGCTGGTCGCGCAGCAGCCAGGGCAGGTGGCCTGGTCGATCATCGACCAGAAAGCCGTCGGGCGCTTCATGCCGCCGGTGTTCCCTGGAACCACAGCGGCATCGCTTCCGGAGCTCGCGGGCAAGCTCGGCCTGGATGCGGACACCTTTACCCGAACGATTGCCGACTACAACAGGGCTTGCCGCATGGGCAGCTTCGATCACACGGCACTGGATGATTGCCACACCGAGAATTTGGTGCCGGCCAAGACCCATTGGGCCCGGCCAATCGATACGGCTCCCTTCTACGGCTATCCCGTCAAGCCGGGCATCACCTTCACGTACCTCGGGCTGAAGGTGGACGAGACGGCGGCGGTACGTTTCGGGGGCCGTCCCAGCCCCAACCTCTTCGTCGCGGGTGAAATGATGGCCGGCAACGTGCTGGGCCAGGGATACACCGCGGGCGTGGGCATGAGCATCGGCACAGCCTTCGGCCGCATTGCAGGAACAAGCGCCGCACGGGCCGCCGCCGCGGCCAGAACGGAGCAGCATGCAACAGCTTGAAGCGCGTCGCGTCATCCCGATCCTCACGGCCAAGGAATCCGAAGTCGGCCGCCAGATGCAGATCTGCAATTCGTGCCGCTACTGCGAAGGCTTTTGCGCGGTGTTCCCCGCGATGACGCGCCGGCTGGAGTTCGGCAAGGCCGACATTCACTTCCTGGCGAACCTGTGCCACAACTGCGGCGCCTGCCTGCACGCCTGCCAGTACGCGCCGCCTCACGAGTTCGGCGTCAACGTTCCGAAGGCCATGGCCGAAGTGCGGGGGCAGACCTATGTCGACTACGCCTGGCCGCCCGCGCTGGGCCGGCTTTACGAACGCAACGGCCTGACCGTCTCGGTGGCGCTGGCTGCGGGGCTCGCGCTGTTTCTCATCCTGGCGGTCGCCCTGAACGGAACACTGTGGGACGCGCGTCTCGGCGGCAACTTCTACCGCTTGTTCCCGCACAACCTGCTGGTCAGCTTGTTCGCCCCGGTGTTCCTGTTCGCCGCGCTGGCGTTGACGATGGGCGTGCGGCGTTTCTTGAGCGACATCGCGCCGGCCACCAGCGGGGCGCCGGTGTCCGCGCCCGCGGCGGCCGAGGCCGCCGGTGCCGTGTTGCGCCTCAAGTACCTGGGCGGTGGACACGGCAAGGGCTGCAACAACGAGGACGATGCCTACGCGCTGTCGCGGCGCCACTTCCACCACCTGACTTTCTATGGCTTCATGCTCTGTTTCGCGGCCACCAGCGTGGCCACGATCTACCACTACGTCTTCGGTTGGGTCGCCCCTTATGAGTGGCCCAGCCTGCCCAAGCTGCTGGGGGTGGCCGGTGGCGTGTGCCTTGCCGCCGGCACGGTCGGCCTCTGGCACCTGAACCGCAGGCGCCATCCGCTGCACGGCGACCTTGCGCAAAAGCCGATGGACCTGGGCTTCATCGCATTGCTATTCCTCACCAGTGTGAGCGGTTTGGCGCTGTGGCTGGGGCGCGCCACCCCGGCGCTGGCCGTGCTGCTGTGCCTGCACCTGGGCGCCGTGATGGCGCTCTTTGCGACGCTGCCTTACGGCAAGTTCGCTCATGGCGTCTTTCGCACGGCCTCGCTGTTGCGTCATGCCACCGAAAAGCGCAAGCCCAATCCGGTCGGCCTGGCTGCCGACTGACGATTTCATTCAACGATCGAGGATTAACCCAATGAACAGATTCCGTCTGCGCCGCGCCATCGCGCTGGCTGCACTTCCCCTTGTGCTTGCCGGGCAAGCCGACGCACAAGACTTTCCGCCGAAAAAGCCCGTGATGATGGTGGTCGGGTTTGCTCCGGGCGGGGCGGCTGACGCGGCCGCGCGCCTTGTCGCCAGGAAGCTTGGCGAGAACATCGGCCAGAACGTCATCGTCGACAACCGCGCGGGCGCCGGCGGCAACATAGCCCACCAACAGGTGGCCAACGGACCGGCGGATGGGTCAATGCTGCTGTTCGGCTCAATCGGCCCTCTCACCATCGCCCCGCATGTGATGAAGGTGCCCTACGACCCGTTCAAGGATCTGGCCGCAGTGTCCGGCGGTGTGAACTTCCCGAACGTGCTCGTCGTGCACCAGGGTCTGGGCGTGAAGACTCTGGCGGACTTCGTGGCGCTCTCGAAGAAGAAGCCGGGCAGCATCGATTTTGCTTCGACGGGCGCCGGATCTGCGTCGCACCTCGCAGGAGAACTTTTCAATCAGCGTGCCGGCATCGACATGGTCCACGTGCCGTACAAGGGAGGCGCTCCCGCCTTGCAGGACTTGCTCGGCGGGCGGATCGCTTCCTACTTCTCGGCGCCGCCGACGGCATTGCCTCACATCGAAGCCGGCAAACTCATTCCACTGGCGACGACGGGTCCGACCCGGCCGGCCTACATGCCGAACATCCCGACCGTGGCCGAATCGGGTTACCCCGGATTCGAAGCGCTCAATTGGTACGCGTTCGTTGCACCGGGCAAGACACCCGCGTCCTTGCTCGATCGCTGGAATACTGAGATCGTGAAAGTGCTGAATGACCCCGGCGTGAAGGACGCGCTCAACAAGCACGGACTGACGCCGCAGCCCACTTCACGCGCGGAGCTGACCAGCTTCATGCAGAAAGAAGACACCAAGTGGAGCGCCATCGTCCGCGCGCGCAAGATCACCGCCGAGTGAGTGGCTCTGCCGATCAGCCGCTTGCGTGCGCGCTACCCCTAAGCAATTGACGCGTGCCGTGCGAGTTCGCGCGCGTACAGCTTCTTCTCATCCATGATCGCGCGCGCGACCGCCGGCCGCGCGTACATGCGCTTGAGGTAATCGCCTATCGCCGCGTACGGCTTCAGGTCCACCGGCGCGGCGGAAGACCAGTTCAGGATCGTCACCAGGTAAGCGTCAGCCACGCTGAAGCGGTCCAGCAAATAGTCGCTGGCTTCGAGGCGCTTGGCGAGCCACGCCAGCCGCGACGGCGCCTTGGCCAGCGCGTACGCGTGCACCGCCTCTGGCAGCTTCCGATCCAGCACCGGAACGTACAGCGCCTTGTGCAACTCGGTGCCGATGAAGCAGAGCCACTGTTGGAGTTCCGCCCGCCCACGCGCATCGCGCGGCGCGAGCTGTGCCTGCGGGTAGAGCTCCGCGACGTACTGCAGGATCGCCGCATTCTCAGTCAGCAGCGCGCCGTCTTCCAGCGCCAACGCGGGCACCAGGCCCAGGTCGTAGACCTCGCGGTAGTCGCGGCCGTCGGCCAGTACCCGCTTGGTCTTGGGATCGACTTCCACGAATTCGGCGTCGGCGCCGGCTTCATAAAGCGAGATGCGGGTGGCGAGCGAGCACGCCAGGGGCGAGAAGTAGAGCTTCAGCATTTTGGGTCTCCAAAGGTGTGTGTGAGCGCTGCGACTTTGACAACTGCCCGGCATTGCGTCCAGCGCAAACTTGGACTAGAGTGAATGCGTGCCACGCATACAAGCTCCAATCTCGCCGCCACGCCCCCGCCTGGATATCCGCGACTTGCAAGTCGTGCTGGCGGTCGCCGCGGCGCGCAGCACCTCGCGCGCGGCACCGGTGTTGCATCTGTCGCAATCGGCAGTGAGTCGCGCGTTGATGGCCGCCGAGGACAAGCTCGGTGCGCGCTTGTTCGAGCGGAGTGTCAGCGGCTTCACGGCCACGCCGGTGGGCGAAAGGCTGATCGCGACCGCCGGCCCCTTCCTCGCCCAGCTCGCGGAACTCGAGAAGGCCGCAATGCGGCCAGCGCCTGAGCCGGTCAAGGTGCGGCTCGTTTGCGAGTGCTACACCGCCTACCGATGGCTGCCATCGGCGCTGGTGGCGATGCGCAAGAGCCTGCCCGATCTCGAGGTGTCGCTCGCCGTTGAACACACCGGCGATCCCGTGGCCGCCTTACTGGCGGGCGAGGTCGACGTGGCGCTCATCACCACAAGCAAGGTGGGCAAGGGGCTGCGAGAGGCGCGCCTGTTCCACGACGAAATCGTGTTCGTGTTGGCCGACACGCACCCGCTTGCCCGGAAAGCTTCGATCACCCCCGCCGACCTGGCGGCACAGCCACTGATCTCTTCGACGCACACGCCCCCCGCGGAGCAGCAATGGTTCATCACCCAGTTGTTCCCGCGCAAAGCGCCGCCGCTTCAGATGCTGCACTTCCCGCTGACGGAGGCCGTCGTGGATGCCGCGCGTGCCGGCATGGGTGTTGCCGCGATGTCGGAATGGATGGCTGAACCCTATCTTGAGGCGCGAGGCCTCGTCTTGCGCAGGCTAAGCACTGGCCCGCTGCTGCGGCCGTGGCGCATCGCGTGGCGGCCGGAAGCGGGGGAATCGGCGCAGCGCCTGGCCGGCGCGCTCACCTCGCTGGCGCCGCGCAGCGTGGGCGAACGCCAGGTGTTCAAGGCATGAGGAGCCCCTCAGTGCTCTAACCGCCGAACCCGACGAACACAGTCGCTTCTGCAACGCTCTTGCGTTCGGAAACCACCGCATTGGCGGGAAAGGTCTCGTCAGGCCATCCGAGTGCGATGCTCTTCATGATGACCTGGTCATCAGCGATGCCGGCGTGTTCGCGCACCACGGGGGACTGCATGATGCCCTGGCTGTTGATCACACAGCCCAGGCCTCGCGACCAGGCCGCGTTGACGAGCGCCGTGCTCACCGCGCCGCAGTCGAAAGGCGTGTCGTCGCTGCCATCGAGTCCACGGTCGTAGGTGATGATGATGCAGACGGGCGCATCGAACTGGCGGAAGCCGCGCATGACCCAATCCTGGCGCATCGCCTGGTCGTCCCGCGCGATGCCCATCGCCGCGAACAGTTGTTTGGCGACACCGATCTGCCGTTCGCGATGTTGGCTCGCGAAGGGCTGGCCGGTGCGGAATTCGCGTGACTGAGGCACTCCGGCAGCCATTCGCTCCGTGTTGCCCTTGCGAATGCGTGCTAGCGGCTCGCCCGTGACGATGTAGAAGTTCCAAGGCTGTGTGTTCATGGACGACGGCGCCCGCATGGCGAGCCCGATGATTTCCTCGATCAGCACGCGCGGAACCGGATCCGGCTTGTAGCCGCGAATGCTGCGGCGGCCGAGGATGACGTCGTCGAACTTCATGTCGTTTTCCTGGTGACTGTTGTACGGATCAGGATCATAGGCACCGGTCCACGGCGTTGCTGTCACGTGCGCGCTGCAGCCGGTTGCGTGCATCTGAACGCGCAGGCAGAATTTAAAGGATGCTCAAGGCCTCGATCCGCTGGTTCTACTTCGCCCTGGCGATTGCGTCTTTGCTGCTTGGCATCGTCGGTGCCTTCCTGCCCATCCTCCCGACGGTCCCGTTCATTTTGCTCGCCGCGTGGGCGGCGGCACGCAGCTCACCACGGCTGGCGGCGTGGCTGGAAAGCCATGCCACGTACGGCCCCCACATCCGCGACTGGCGGGTAGGGGGCATCGTGAAGCGCAAGGCGAAATGGGCCGCAACCATAGCGATGGCTGCCAGTGCGGTGATCATCCTGGTCTTGGCCATCAAGCCATGGGCACAGGTTATGTCCATTGGAACCATGGTCATCGTCGGCGCGTGGCTGTGGCGCCGGCCGGAAGGGTCACCAGGCTCATAGGCTTCACCGCCCGGCCAGCAGACGACGGGCAACGGCGACGCAAGCAGGTTGCCCATAGCAACAATCACAACAATCGCCGCGCTTTTGGCGTTGCCTGGCGCAGTGACGCGGATGACACTTGCCTCTAGTCAATCACCAGAGGATCCACGTGACGAATGCGAATTTCAACCTTGGCCGCTACCTGTTCGACGGCAAAGTCGTTATCGGACGGCCGGATAGCGCCTCCATCGACATCGTCAGCGAAAGCGACGATCTTCCGCGCGTTCTCGCCTCGCCGGAATCCAGCAGCCAAACAATCCGGCGGATCCCGGCCGGCAGTGCCAGGATGCTGCCGCCGCTGGATCCGCGCGCCCGCGTTTTCGCCATCGCCATCAACTACCACGCCCACGGCGCCGAAGCCAAGGCGCTACCGCCCTCGCGGCCCCTCATGTTCTACAAAGCGCCTTCGAACTTTGTGGGCCATGGCGAGACCCTCAACCCGAACAAGCAGCTCACCGCCAAGTTCGACTACGAGGGCGAGATTGCCGTGGTCATCGGCCGCACCTGCAAGAACGCGACGCTGGAAAACGCCCTGAGCTTCGTGGCCGGTGTCTGCGCCCTGGACGATGGCAGTGCGCGTGACCTCAGCAAAGTGGCACTCGGAAATCCCGATACCGCGACGGTCTTGTGGCCCGACTGGACCGCCAACAAGGGCCTCGATGGCGGCTCGGCGCTGGGCCCCACCATCACTTGCGGACCGGACATCCTTACGGCGCTGCGCGAGCGCAGCCTGACGATCACCACGCGGCTCAACGGTGAGCAGGTGCAGAGCGAGAGCATGAAAGAGATGATCTTTTCGACCGAGCAGATCATTGCCACGCTGTCTTCTTACATGGTGCTGCTGCCCGGCGATGTCATCGCCACGGGCACGCCAGCGGGCGTGGGCGTCGCCCGCAACCGTTTCCTTGGCACCGGTGACCAGTTGGAGATCGAGGTCAGCGGTCTTGACGCGCTGCGCGTCAAAGTGGGCTGAGACATCCACTGAAGCAAAAAGCCATGCCCTGCAGCGGCACAACATCACAACGACACGAGTACCACCATGACAAACGCACTATCGAATCGCCCGGACCAGGATGGCGGCCAGACGCTATCCAAGGAACAAGATCGCTACCAGCAATTGACCGCCCGAATGGCTCAACTGGCCCAGACTTCGGCCGGCACGCCCATGGGCCAGCTGCTGCGCAAGTTCTGGCATCCCATCGCTCTTTCCAAGAGCGTTGCCCCCGGGCAGGCGCGAGAAGTCCGCCTGCTGGGCGAGGACCTGGCGCTTTACCGCGGCGAAAGCGGTAGCGCCCACCTGCTGGCCAATCGCTGCGCTCACCGGCTGACCAAGCTGCATACCGGCTGGGTCCAGGGGGACCAGCTGCGATGCATGTACCACGGCTGGAAGTACGATGCCCGTGGCCAGTGCGTCGAGCGGCCCGCCGAACGGCCCGGAAGCCACGGCAGCATCCGCGTGACGGCCTATTCCGTCCACGAGTATTGCGGCCTCATCTTTGCTTACCTGGGAGAGGGCGAGCCGCCGGTGTTCGACCTGCCGCGCAAGCCCCGGTTTGAGCAGGCAGGTGTCATGCTGTTCCCGCGTACGGAAACCTGGCCTTGCAACTGGCTGCAACACGCGGAAAATTCACTGGATGCGGTGCACGTGAGCTTTGCCCATCAGATGGGCAAGGTCGGGGTCTTCGGCGATGCCATCACCAGCGATATCCCGACGTTGAAATACGAAGAAACTTCCGCCGGCATTCAGCAGACCGCCG
Source organism: Ramlibacter sp. WS9 (assembly GCF_003797765.1). Classification (GTDB taxonomy): domain Bacteria; phylum Pseudomonadota; class Gammaproteobacteria; order Burkholderiales; family Burkholderiaceae_C; genus Ramlibacter. Next base: position 587,290 of record NZ_RKMB01000001.1, read on the forward strand.
TGCGTGTTTCCAACGGCAAGTCCCAGGTCCGTGTCAGCGATTGGACCTTCCCCTACGGCAACCACGTTGCCATGCCGGCGGTCTACGAAGGCGGGCCCTGGATGGAAAGCGCGAACTGGATGGTGCCCATCGATGACACGCACACACTGCGCGTCTCTCTGCGCGCAGCGCCGTCGACCAATCCCGAGGCCGATACCAAGCTCCAGGACTACTTCGATGGCTGTGAGGACTACTGCGCCACGGACCACCATGACGAGCTGTTCGCCGGAATCTATCCGGACGATCCGCTGGTGCGCCTGACCAGTGCCCAGGACTACGTGGCCCTCATCGGCCAGGGCGCGATCGCCGACCGCGTGCACGAGCGGCTTGGCACCTCCGACCAGGGCATCGCGATGCTGCGCCGGATCATCGCGCGCGAGCTGGAGGCCATCCGCACAGGCGCGCCGACCAAGGAATGGTCCCGCATCGCCCAGCCGTCCACGCTCATTCAGCACACCGCGGAAAAAGTGACTGGCTGAGGAAGCGGGCCTGCCCGCAGCACGGGCAGGCCCGCTTGTCGAGCTGCGCCGTGCGCGCAATCACATGCAAGTTTTTTTAAGGAACGCCAGCGCCCTGGACGAGTTGAAAGTCAAGGCGACGCTGGCTTTCGCATTTGCGATGCGAGATCGCAAAGCCGACCTCGCCGCGCAGCACCGCATCGGTTGAAGCAGCGCTGCGCTTGCCCGGTGTGACACCAGGCAGGCCGTGCAGATTCCGAAATCAGGCCAAGGACTTGATAGCTGCCTTCAAGCCCATTTCAGCGATCGGTCGCAGTACGGCCAGCGTCGGGGCCGCATTCTCGGCAAGAAGCTTCTTGATGGCGACGTGATCGCTTGGACTGTTGATGGATTCGCCATAAACCAGTTTGCCGCTTCGCCAGCCAAGCACGCTGAAAGAGTTCGATTCAACGGAACCCGTCGGCAACCATTCCTCCACACGGTCGACGCGGCCGGCCATCTGAAGCCGAACGCCGGCTTGCAGGGTCCAGAACCATGGAACATCTGGCAAGGGAACCGTAGTGCCCGCAATCGTTGCTGCGACTCTCCGCGCATGGTCGGCAGCATTGCCGATGGATTCCAGCCTCGTGGCACCCCCTTCATCATCCATGAAGCGCGCGCAATCCCCGATCGCGAAGATGTCCGGATCCTTGGTGCGCAAGGTGCTGTCCACGACGATTCCGTTGTCGAAATCCAGGCCGAAATCCCTCACCCATCCGCCATTCGCAACAGCGCCAATACCCATCACCACCAGGTCCGCGTCGACGTACGCCCCATCCGACAGGTTGACCCGCGAAACCCGGCCTGATTGGCCGACGATTTCCTGAACAGAAGCGTTGAAACGGAACTCGGTGCCGGCATCTTCGTGCCGGGCGCGCATGTAAGCCGACGTGAACTCGCTGGCGGTTCGGGGCATCGGGCGTCCCGCGGTCTCCACGACCGTCACGGGAATGCCGCGTTTTGCCACGGATGACGCGATTTCCAGCCCGATGAAACCTGCACCGATGATGCCCACACTGGTGGCGCTGGCCAGATCGTCCCGCAGCGCGCTGGCCTGCTCTAGCGTATGCAGGTGATGCATGCCGCCCAATGAGGCACCTGAGAGCTGGAGTTTTCGCGGGCTGGACCCAAGAGCCAGCACAAGCGCCGAATACTCGAGGCTTCCGTTGCTGGTCTCCACGACCTTTCGGTCCCTGTCGATGCCGGACACCTCGCAGCCAAGCATCAGCTCGATGTTGGCGTCCACGAACGCGTCATGGCCACGTAGCGCAAGCTCGGTCGGACCGCCCGCCCCGTTGATCCACGATTTGGACATGGGGGGACGCTCGTAGGGAACAAAGCCACTCTTGTCCAGCACAGTGACGGGCCCCGAGTAACCGCGCTCGCGCAGGGCGAAGGCAACGTCGACGCCGCCATGCCCACCGCCGACGATAAGGACGCCGCTCATCGCTGAAACTTGGGAAGATGGATGACCATGTTCTCATGCTCCGGCTTGACGATGATCGCGCACGACAGCCGGCTGTTGGGCAGCCGATCGGATGCCGTGGCTTCGAGCATTTCGTCTTCGTCGACAGAAATCTCCGGCAGGGTGTGGAGAAAATCTTCGGCAACGTAAATATGGCATGTCGCGCACATCTGCTGGCCGCCGCATTCGGCATAGATGCCCGAGACGCCGTTGAGCTGCGCGGACTTCATCAGGCTGGTGCCGACCGTGCAATCGATGGTTTTCGACTTGCCGCTGGCATCTATGAAAAGGACGTTAGGCATAGCATTTCACTTCCATCAAAGTCAATTTACTCGGCAATTTACTTAGCGCTTTCGCGCGGCACCAGCTTCAGCGCGAGCTTGGGGCAGCGCCGAACGGCCATCCGGACACGCTCGAGCACTTCCGGTGTTTCGGGCTGAGCGACGATCCTCACCACGTCATCGTCTTCAGAGGGCTGAAAGATCGATTTCTCCATGCGCTGGCACACCCCATACCCGTCGCAGATCTCGGGGTCGACGCTCACGGTCCATTTTTGCTCGGTCATATTTGTCTCCTGATCGGATTCAGCGCGAAAGACGCACCTTCATCTGCTTGAAGCCATTCGATTGCAGCGACCGTTCGCGAATGGGGTCGGCAATGACCTCCGCATTGGGAAAGCGGGCAAACAGTTCCTGGAACAACACCCAGATTTCGCGGCGTGCAATATGCGCACCCATGCAAAAGTGGGGGCCCCCTGCACCGAAGCTCTGGTGCTGATTGATCTCTCGCGTGATGTCGAACTTGAACGGATCCGTGAAGAGGCGCGGGTCACGGTTGGCCGCGACAAACCACATACTGATCTTCTGCCCCTTCTTCATCTGGGTGCCTTTGAAGTCGATGTCCCGGGTCAGCACGCGACCCTGATGCTTGAGCGGAGTCGCCCAGCGAATGACTTCTTCCGCCATCGTCCGCTCCAGTGCCACAGGATCGCTCTGGAACAGACGGCGCTGGTCCGGGAACTGCGAGAACGCCAGCATCCCGTGCGAAAGCGCTGAACGCGTTGTGCCACTGCCGGCAGAGATCATCAGACCGAAATATCCGCCCAACTCTTCCTTGCCGATCGGTTCACCGTCGACCTGAACCTGAGCCAGCTCTGAAATCAGATCTTCCTTGGGGTCGAGCAAACGCTTTGCCGCGAGATTGACGCCGTACTCGCGAAGTTCATTGACGGCTTGCTGCGGGAGCTCAGGTTTTCCGACGTATTCAGGCTCATGCTCGGATCGGCCGATCGTCGACAACTTGAGCAGATGCGACCGGTCTGCGGGGTCGACACCGACCAGGTCGCAGATGATCTCGAAAGGAAGGACCGCTGCCAGATCGTCGACAAAATCGATCTCCTGTCCTTCGGACAGTTGAGATACCAGCCGGCGAGCGTGTTCTCGCACGGAGCCCTCCATGCTGCCCACCTGGCGCGGGGTGAACGCCTTGCTCACGCGCTTGCGGTTGACCGTATGGTTGGGCGGATCGAGTTCGATCAGCGCGCCCGTGCCGGGCCGGACCTTGGTGCCGGCATCGTGGTACACACGCACACCATATTTGCTGCTGAACGCCTCCCAGTCCCTGTCGACTTCGGCGATGTCTTCATGGTCGAGGAGCGCCCAAAAACCCTTGCCGGCCTCAGGATGCTCATGCCACGAAATCGGCCGCTTCTCGCGCAACAGCGCGAGTGCGCCATGGAAGTCGTCTCTCAGCCAGAAGTCGGGATCCCCGAGATTGATTTCGTCGAGGCCCAAAGTCGTTTCTGATCCGGAAGCTTGCGATAGCATTTTCTATTCCTTTGTTGACACCGTCGGTTGTTGCGCACTTGCGCTCAAACGCGCGCGGTGCGTTGCAGCACTGTTTTCGTGGTGGTGTAAGCCTCCAGGCTTTGCGGTCCACCTTCGCGCCCGATGCCGCTTTCCTTGACTCCACCAAAAGGCGTGTCGGTGCCCGGCATACCGAAGTGGTTGATCGACAGGGTGCCGCACTCCAGCTCACGCGACAGGCGTTCCGCCTCTTCCAGCGAGTTGGTGAAGGCGTAGGCGGAAAGGCCTACGGACAGGCTGTTGGCGAGGGTGATGGCTTCGTCCAGGTCGTTCACCTGCACGCACAGCGCCAGGGGGCCGAAGGGTTCGGTCGACATTGCCTTGGCCTGCGCCGGCACGTCGGCGAGCACCGTGGGCGCATAGAAGAAGCCCCGCTCGCCCACGCGCTTGCCGCCGGCAGCCACGCGTGCGCCACAGGCCACGGCGTCCTGCACCAACGCGTCGATGGCCTTGAGGCGCCGGTCATTCATCAGCGGCCCCATTTGAACGCCCGACTCGAAACCATCGCCCACGCGCAGTTCGCTCGCGACCCGTGCAAAGGCATCGACGAAAGCGGCGTAGGACTTGCTGTGAATGATGAAGCGCGTCGGCGAAGCGCAGACCTGTCCGGCCAAGCGCATTTTTGCGTTCCCGGCGAGGCGGCCCAGCGCCGCCGCATCCACGTCGGCGCCGATCAGCACCGGTGCATGGCCGCCCAGCTCCATCAGCACGGGCTTCATCACGGCAGCGGCCAGCTGGGTGAGATGCTTGCCGACGGCCACCGATCCGGTGAAAGTCACCATGCGGATGACAGGCGAGGCGATCAACGTCGAGGAAATCAAAGCGGGATCGCCGAAAACGAGATTCAGCACACCTGGCGGCAGGCCCGCATCGATGAAGCATTGCACGAAGGCGCAGGCAGCGCCCGGGGTCTCCTCGGCGGCCTTGATGACCACGGAGCAGCCCGCGGCGAGCGCGCCGCTGATCTTGCGGGCCGGAGAGCCGAGCGGCACGTTCCAGGGAGTGAATGCAGCCACGGGCCCGATGGGGAACTTCAGAATCATCTGCTGCATTTGCGGCCCGGCCGGAACCATGCTGCCGTACAGGCGCTGCGCCTCCGCCGCATCCCACTCGACGAAGGCTGCGGCACGCGCCACTTCATTGCGTGCGTCGGCGATGGGCTTGCCATTCTCCAACGTGATGATGTGTGCGATGGACTCGGCACGCTCGCGCACCAGTGCGCATGCCCGCAGCATCACCTGGGCCCGCTGAAGCGGCGGTGTGTCGCGCCAGATGGGGAAGCCTCGCTGCGCAGCGGAGAGAGCGAGCGCGAGATCCTCGGGCAGGGCGCCCGGGACGGTGCCGAGGCGGCTCTCGTTGCTCGGATTGACAATCTCTGTACAGGCGGGGCGGTCGTAGATCCACTGGCCGTCGATATGGAGCCCGATACGCGGATAGGTCAATTCCATGATGCTTTCTTTCGCAGGTGTAGAGACTAGTATTGCGACCGCCCGCGAGCATGGCAAGGATCCACTTTGAGCGATTGTCTGGTTTGTTTCGGTTTGATCGCCCTAGATCATTCCTTGCTCCTTCAGCACGGCCCCCCAGCGCTTGTATTCGCCCGCGACGAACGCCTGAAACTCGGCAGGCCCCTTCATCGACGACACGATGTTGGCGGATTGGGTGAACTGTGTCTTCACGTCTTCGCGCGCCAGGATCTTCAGCAGCGCGGCATTGACCTTGTTGACGACGTCCGGGGGCGTCTTCGCGGGCGCGAACAGGCCGAGCCAGTTGTAGGTGACCAAGGCCGGATAGGTCTCGCTGGCCGCGGCAACATTCGGCAAAGAAGCAATGCGCTTCTCCGAAGTGACCGCCACGATCTTGAGCTTGCCACTCTGATGGAATGAAAGACACGGGCCCAGGTCCGACACCACGCCATCGAGTTGGCCGCCAATCGCGTCGGTGATCGCCGGCCCCACGCCCTTGTAGGGAATGCTGTCGAAATTGCCGCCCGTGACTTTGGCCAGTTGTTTGATCAGCAGATCGAACGACCCGCCGGAACCGGACTGGCCGAGCGTCACCGGGCGCGTGCGGGACAGCGCCACCAGATCCTTCAAGTTGTCGATCTTCAAGGCCGGGCTGATCGCGATGGCCAACGGGTTCTTTGCGACCATGTTGATGCCCACCATGTCCCTGGGGGTATTGAATGCATCCCCCGGCATCGTCTGAGGCGCGAGGACCACGCTGGTTGGCGTGGCAAGCAGCAGGGTATAGCCATCCGCTGCAGCCTTGGCGACGAGCTTCGCGCCGATGACGCCGGTGGCACCCGGCTTGTTGTCGACGACGACAGGCACGCCGAGCACCTCCGAAAGCGGCCGCATGAGGACCCGGGCACCGAAGTCGACGGATCCGCCGGGTGGGGCACCAACGACCAGGCTGATCGAGCGGTTGGGGTAGGTGTCGGCTTGGGCGGCGAAGGGCGCGAGGCCCAGGAGCGATCCCCACGCAAGCAGGTCGCGGCGGGAAATTTCCGCAAAACGGGTCATAGTGTCTCCGAAGTTCAAAGTGTCTGGTTGCTGTACGGCGCGTCAGTTCATCGTGATGCCGCCGTCGACGGTCAGGTTCTGACCGGTGAGCATGCCGGCATCCGGTCCGGCGAGGTACAGCACCGCACCGGCGATATCGTCCGGCGAAATGTCGCGCTGCACCAGGCGCTGCAGGCGAATGTCGGCGCTCTGCTTTTCACGCGCCGCGCCACCCGCCAGGACGCCATCGCTCTGCGTCAGGCCCGGCGACACGGTGTTGACGCGCACGCCGAACGGTCCGAGCTCGCGTGCCAATGTGCGCGTCATGGCAATCACAGCGGCCTTGCTGGCCACGTAGTGCAGAAAACCGGCCGTGCCCCTGGCTACGACAGCGGAGGCGATATTGACGACGTTGCCGTGGCCGGCCGGCTTCATGTAGCGCGCGGCGGCGCGGCAGCAGTACCACACGCCTTCGACGTTGACGTTGAAAACCTGCTTCCATTCTTCGGGATCGATGTCCTCGAACGGCATCTTCGTGAGCGACGTGTAGATGCCCGCGTTGTTGACCAGAACCGACACGTCGCCGCAGCTTTCGGCGGCGAAAGCCATCATGGCATCGACCTGCGCGGCGTTGCCCACATTCACATCGAAACCCAGCGCGCCGCGGCCGAGCTTCTGCGCTGCGGCTTCGGAGCCACGCAGGTCGGCAATCACCACTCGCTGGCCCAGGGCCGCGAAACGCTCGGCAATCGCGTAGCCGATGCCTTGCGCTGCACCGGTTATCACGACCGCGCCCTTGTTGTCTGTCTTTACGTCGCTCATCGGTTCATTCCTTTTGTAGTCGCGTGGCTGCCCGCGCCCCAATGGCGCGGGCTGAAAAAATGACTGTAGTCCTCGGGTAAATCGAAGTAAATTGCAAAGATTGCCGTATTGTTGGCATCGCGCCGGGAAGGAGTCCGGTCCCAATGAATGACACCCTCGTACGGCTGGCGATCAAACAATCCGAACTCTTTGCCGGCTGGCCCGACGAAGCGATCGCTCGTCTCATCGCCAACGCCGTCGTGCTTGTCGTCGAGCCCGGCACCTGCGTCCATCGCACCGGAGACCCGGCCCAGTACCTGACCATCCTCGTTACGGGGTCGATGCATCTCGCTCGCGACATGCCGTCCGGGCGCAGCTTTACGGCAGGGATGCACCTTGCGGGCGAATACCACGGGCTGGGGCCGGTTCTCTCCCGTGTGCCGCACTTTTTCAATGCGACCTGCAAGGAAAAAACAGTGCTTGTCCGAATCCCCGCGGAGCTGCTGCGCGAAATGATCGCGAGCAACGGGCGCTTGTCGTTCTCCCTCTTCGCCGCGCAGGAGCGACGCCATTTCAGGGCCCTGAAGCTCCACGCCAGCGCCGCCGTCGACTCGATCCAGGCGAGGGTGGCCGGCCTGTTGAAATCCATCAACGCCCGCAGCCTGAGCAGCGCTTCCGGGGTCAATGTGTCGCAAGCCGAAATCGCGACGATGCTGGGCACGCGAAGGCAAGTCGTGAACCGGGCGCTGAAGGACATGGCGGCGGAAGGCGTGATCCGGGTCGAGTACGGCCGGGTCTTGATCCTCGACAACGACAAGCTGGCGCAGATGGCGCCGGACTCGTTTTAGCTTCGTCCACATCGTTTACAGATCCAGCGTCAGTTCCGGCGATCTCGCGCGGGAGCAGCAGATCAGCATCGTCTCCCCCGAGTCTTTCTCGGCATCGGAGAGGACCAGATCGCGGTGATCCGGAACGCCGCCCAGGACACTGGTCACGCAGGCGCCGCAGATGCCGCTCATGCATGAGTAAGAAACATCCACGCCGGCTTTCAGAACCGCGTCGAGGATGGATGTGTTGGCACCGACGGGAATCGTCTTGCCTGTCCTCGCCAGCTTCACGGTGAATTCCTGGTCGGTGGCCCCCGCCGGCTGCGGCACCGCCGGCGCCGCAAAGTACTCGCGATGCACCAGTGCAGGGTCTCGATCGGCGCACGCGGTTTCGAACGCCTCCAGCATGCGGACAGGACCGCAGCAGTACAGATGCGCGTAGGAGGGCGTTGACGCGACGATCGCCGCAAGGTCCATCCGCTTGCTGCTCATCCCGCCGTCATAGTTCATGTGCACCAACCCGCGCGCCCGTAGCGCGAGCTCGGCTATTGGTTCGGCGAACGCGGCGGCTTCAGGCGTTCGCGCGGAGTAGTGCAAGGACCAGGGAGCGCCGATCTGCGACAGGCGCTGGACCATGTTCCACAGGGGCGTGATTCCGATGCCGCCGGCGATGAACACCGAATGCGAAGCCGCTTCGGTCAGTGGAAAACTGTCACGCGGCTCGGAGATTTGCAGCACCTGCCCCACCCGCAGCTGGTCGTGCATGTAGCGCGAACCTCCTCTGCCGGACTCGTCGCGGTTCACCGCAATCGCATAGCGATGGCGTTCGCCCGGCGCGTTGACGAGTGAGTAGCTGCGCACCAGTCCGTTGGGAAGGTGCACGTCGATGTGGGATCCCGCTGGCGCGGTGGGCCATGCATGTTCACCCACCGGCCTGAAATCGAACCCGAGAACTCCGGAGGCAAGCCATTCGACCGAATGCAGCCTTGCTTGAAGTGTTTTCATAAGGCCCATTCTTGGCCACGCCAACGCCTGGGTCCAATCCTCACAAGGCGCAATCGTTGCCAAAGTTGCTATTGGCCGATCAAGCCCGCCAAAGGCAACAAACAGAACAGTCTCCCGGATCCGCTGCTTGCTTGAAGCACGTTCGCGATCAACACTGCCTTAACGCTGAATCACTTGAAACCATGGACACGCACAGCTTTGACCTCTTGGGCGACCCGATGCTCGATGACGACCATGCCAGGCTACTTGACCGGGTGCGGGCGTTGCTCGCATCGAGCGGCCGCGACGCGATGCCAGCGCTGAACGCCCTGCGTGTCGAGGCTCGCGAACATTTCGACCGCGAGGACGCCGAGCTGCGCAGCCTGGGTGGCAACAACGCTGCATGCCACCTGGACGAACATGCAGCGGTGCTCAAGTCGCTCGATGAAGTGCATGACATCCTCGGCGACGCCGCAACGCCGGCAGAAGCGGCCCAGCGCCTGGTTGCGAGCCTCACGCTCGAGCTCCTGCGCTGGCTGCCCGAACACGTTCGCGAAATGGATGCCGGGCTGGCTGCCGTACGCACCAAGGCGCGCTTCGGTGGGGCTCCGCTCAGAATCTCTCGCGGTCTTCGCTCACAAACGCCGGCGACCTGACCCATGGAAATCGCAGCGCAGTTGCAACGACCGTGGGCGGCGCGCGCTCGTGCCGTCACGCCGGGCTTGATAGCCTGCGCCGTCGTGGGCAGTGCCGCGACCTTCCTGTCGGAGCATTACGGCGCACCCGTGATGCTGTTCGCGCTGCTCCTCGGCATGGCGATGAACTTCCTGTCGACCGACGGGCCTTGCCGCCCGGGCATCGAATTGACGAGCCGCACCGTCTTGCGCATCGGCATCGCGCTGCTGGGCCTTCGCATCACGATGTCCCAGGTTGCCGGCCTCGGATGGGAGCCTGTCGCCCTGGTGATGTTCTCGGTCGTCGTGACCATCTCGGTCTCGATCGCCGCAGCCCGGCTCCTGGGTTTCAGCACGCACTTTGGTGTGTTGACAGGGGGCGCTACGGCCATTTGCGGCGCCTCAGCGGCGCTGGCACTGTCGGCCGCCCTGCCAAGTCATCCTTCGAAAGACCGGTCCACGCTTTTCACCGTGATCGGCGTCTCGGCATTGTCGACACTTGCAATGGTGGCCTATCCGTTGTTGGCCCGCGCACTCGGCTTCGATGCGAAGCATGCGGGTGTGTTTCTGGGCGCCACGATCCATGACGTGGCGCAGGTGGTGGGCGCCGGATACAGCCTGTCGCCGGAGGCCGGCGACATTGCCACGCTGGTCAAGCTGCTGCGCGTCGCCATGCTGCTGCCCGTGATCGTTATCACTGTGTTGCTCACTCGCTCCAAGGCGAATGCGGAGGCCGGCGAACGCCCGCCGCTTCTGCCCTGGTTCGTCATCGCCTTCGCCGCGCTGGTCGCGTTCAACAGCCTGGGCTGGGCGCCACCTGCATTGCAGCGCTTGGGCAACGACGCATCGCGCTGGTGCCTGGTCTTGTCCATCGCGGGCATCGGCATGAAGACCCACCTGAAGGACCTGGCAGCCGTGGGCTTCAAGCCCGTCGTCCTGATGCTGGGTGAAACCGTGTTTCTCGCGGGGCTTGCCCTCGTGCTCTTGCGTTGGCTGCCCTGACTCCCGCCATCTGCTCACCATCAAATTCAACTACTACCGACCCGAGGACAACCCTGATGACCATGACTTTTTCCGCTGACGCTCGCAACTCGCTCGGCACCATCGGCCTGGCTGCCGCACTGCTTGTTCCCGCGGCCAACGTTCACGCGCAGTCCAGTGTGACCATTTACGGTGTGGTCGACGCGGCGATCTCGAACTACCGTGCCACCGGCGCGGGCAGCCGCACGCAACTCATGCCAGGCGGAAACCAGAACAGCCGGCTGGGCTTCCGAGGCCGCGAAGACCTGGGCGACGGCATGTACGCCGGGTTCGAGCTCGAGGCGGGGCTTTTCAATGATTCAGGCGTCGGCCAGGCCTCCAACACCAACAACCAGGCTTCTGGTGCAGCTTCTACTCCGGCCGCCGCCGGAGGCCAGGGCCTGGTCTTCAGCCGCAGGTCATTTGTGACTCTGGGCAACAAGAGCTGGGGCGAGATCCGGCTCGGCCGGGACTACACCCCAGGCTTCTGGAACCTGTTCGCCTACGACGCGTTCCGAACCGGTGTTGGCCTTGGCGGCATCACGACGCAGGGCGGTGCCACAACAGTGTTCCGCGCGTCCAACAGCATCGGCTACTTCACGCCAGGTTGTTCGGCTTTCGTTTGCCAGGGCTTCTTCGGCCAAGCCATGTACGCCATGGGTGAGAACGCAAGCGGCGCCGCCAACTCCGACGACGGCACCTACACGGGTGTGCGAGTGGGCTACGGCGCGCCGAAATGGGATGTGGCCGCCTCCCACGGCGTGACGAAGAACGTGACTGCCGGCGACTTCACGCAGACCAACGTGGGCGGTTCCTACGATTTCGGCGTGGCCAAGCTGATGGGTATGTGGGGCGTGCACAAGACAGGCCTGCCGGTCGCCGCATTGGGCAATGGAACCAAGGCGCCTTTCTGGCAACTCAGCGCGACGATCCCGGTGGGGGCGGGGTACGTCCCAGTGGCCTATACCCGCGTGAATCGCAACGATGCACTCGACAGCAGCGCGAACAAGATTGCCGTCGGGTACGTGCACAGTCTCTCGAAGCGTACGGTGCTCTACACCACCTACGCAAGGATCAAGAACAGCGGCAGCTTCCAGATGCCGGTGAACTCAGGCGCCGAGGCGGGGCCCATCCCGGTTCGCGGCGGCACTTCATCCGGCTTCGACTTCGGAATTCGCCACGCGTTCTGAAGAGGATCCGCGATTCCCGGCGCATCGGCCCGACGACGACGACAGTGTTTTAGAGCGTGCCGCTGCGATTGCGGCGATCGCACTCGTTCAGCCCGCACACCACCGTCACCGCATGGGCGCGCGCGGCCTGGCACAGCGGATCCAGATCGTCACTGCCCAGATGGGGCTATAAAGGCGCAACGTTGTTTAACCAGACCGTAGACACGGTGCGCAACTCTTCTTCGACCTCGTAGCCGGTGTCTCGCGCGTCGAACAAGACCTTCTTCCTGGTCTGCGCCCGAACGAGCGCAAAAGCCTTGTCGACCCCACGGCTGTTGTCGAACATGATTGTCATGTCAGCAAGAGGGGCAGCGTGGGCGATAGCAGCCTGCGTCCTCGGGAATCTGTCGTAAAGCTTGTCCAGCGGCACGCCGTGGCCTTGCATGACATCGCGCCTGTAACGCACCCGGGCCACCGAAATCTCCTCAGAGACGAGCCCAACGAACAACAGAACGACGTAATAGCCGGACGCCTGCATGGCGCGGATGTCTGAGGCCTTGGACTCGAACGAGCCATCTGCGAGTTCGCGCCAGTGCGAGAACACTGTCTCGCAACTTCTGCGCCCATTTTGGCAAGGGCCGCTCTGGAAGGATGGACATGGTGAGCCTGTCTGCGTTCACCAGCGGCATCTTGGTGGCTTCAGCGAGCCGCTCGTACCATAGGGTGGATTTGCCAGAGCCGTTGTGCCCTGCCAAAACAAACGAGAGAGGCTTTTCGGTGGCAGCCGATGCTTTGGTGAGCAGCGTGCTGAGTGCCGGGATCCGCCGGCTCATCCGACGTTCTTGGCGGGAGTGAAGCGACCGCGGGTGAGTCGGCCTACGCGAGTGGTCCCATCGGAAGCCTTCTGGATCACCTTCGTCAGGTCAGCGGGATAGACGGCGTACGTATAGACACCTGGCTTGGTGGTGCGCTCCGCAATCCCCGGTTTGTCCAGCGCGGCACCGATTCGGCGCAGCAACTTTCCGGTCTTCTCGTCACGCTTGAGGATCGCCGGCTGGGCCCTATTCTTCCCATTCACGCTCATCAACACGAAACCAGACACTTCCACCACCGGCTTTGCCCGGCGGTGTGCAGGAGTTTGGCGTGGCTTCTCGGTTGCGCTGCTCATTGATGTCATTTTGCCACCAAAGACGCCGCCGGCGCCCGATTCACCCGAAGCTCAAACACATCCGGCCGCGCATAGTGCCCCGTCACATCGCGCGCGATCAGGCCAGCGCCGTCTTGAACGTCGCCAACAGCCGCGCCCACGCGCGCTCTGACTGGGCGGCGTCGTAGACCTGCGAGTCGGGCGGGCACCAGCCATGGGCGGCCGGGTACACCTCTACCTCACCGGGCAGCTTTGCGGCCTCGAGCGCGGTGCGCAGGGCGACCTTGGCTTGGGGATCTCTCTGGTCGTCGTTTTCGGCCACGGCGATGAGGTAGTGAGCCTTTGTCTGGGCGACCAGGCGATGCGGGCTGTCGGACGCAGGGGTCACCATGGCGGCGCCATGGAAGCTTCCGACGGCACCCACACGGCCGGGCGCCGCGGTCGCGGTGCGCACGGCAATCGGCCCGCCCATGCAGTAGCCGGTGGTGCCGATCTTCCGCGCCTTGTCCACCTCTGCCTGCGCATCGAGCCAGGCGACGAAGGCCTTGCCATCGCTCAGGTGCATGGCCGGCGTCAGGGCCTGCATCTGCGGCAGCACTTCGGAGATGGGCGTCTTGGCGCCTTGCGCAGCAGTGGGCGCCTTCTTCTGCCGATAGAAGGGGTTCACCACCAGCACGCTATAACCCGACTCGGCCAGGTGACGCCCCATCTGCCTGAAGGCGGGGCGAAGGCCGAAGATGTCGGGCCACACCAGCACGCCGGGCGCGGGGCCGGACGTGGGAGCGACGAAGTACGCGTCGCATGTGCCATCTGGCGTGGTGATGGTCACTTCACGCTCGGCCACGGTCACGGCATTGGCCACGCTGGGCAGAGCTGTCAGCACGCCGGCGGATGCGGCCCACGTAGCGAAGTCGCGGCGGGTGTATTTCTTGAATTCTTCCTGGTCGTTCAGATCACACATGTGGGTTACCTCTTGAAGATCGGGTGCATAGTATGGACGACCGGTTAACGCTGCGGTGCGGTCAGTACAGCACCCGCATTTGCACGCCGCTCTTCAGCGCGTAGTTCGGATCGGCCTGGTTGGAGTAGCCCCACCAGTCGAAACACGCATTCGGGTTCGTCGGGTCGGGCGCGGAGGTTGCGATGGTCGGGAAAGCTGTTGTCGTGTCGGCCTGAGGTGTGATGCCACTGCGCCACGACGATGAAGGTCACCATCCAGAACAGGCTGAGCCACAACGCGGCCCACCAACCGTGGCCTGCTTGTTCCAGTCCCTCGCGCAGCGCTGACCGCAGCACGATCACGCCGAAGAGTGGCACTCGATGAAGGCACTTGAGTGAATCTCAGGCACGGGCGTCAGGCCACCAGCGCGAGATACTCCTGTCGCGTCTGCGGCAACACGGCCCCTACGAGTTGCTCGTGAGACGTGCGATGGGTGGCCAGCATGCGGGCCGATGCCACGGACTTCGACCGGCAATACCAGTGGCAGGTGTGCTGCATCAGGAGCATCTCGGCCAGGATGGCGAAGGCGCGGTCCTTCGGCGAGGCGCCCTGTTCTTCGACGGAACGGCAGATGCCGCGGGAGTGCACGCGCAGCGCCTCGCGCATGTCGAAGGACCTGTCCAACGCGGGCGAGCGGGGAAGCCAGATGGGGAACTTGCTCACGCGCGTGGCGGTAGGCTCGACGCCCGCGAAGTCCTCCGCGAGCTTGAGGACCTCCCGGCACAAGACATCCTCGGTCCCGCGCAGCACGCGCCAGACCTGCTCGCTGCGGGCGGGGTCCGATTCGCCCAGGGCACGCGAGTAGCCCTGCGAGAGCGTCTCGATGTTCTTTTCGATGTCGTGGCCGGACAGGTAGCGGGCCAGGATGGCGATGCGCCGTTGCTGCTGCCGGGTCCTGGCGACCCACAAGGCGACCATCGCAATGGGCAGGAGAAGAAGGAGTTCCACCCGGCCGATAGTACACAGGCTGTCCGCAAAGGGCCGCGGCCGGCTGAGGTTTGGAGGCGCGGCCCCAACCGCTTAAGATGCATGTTCCCTTGGTCTGACCAAGACAGAGCTTACGGCACAGTGACTACAACCAGGAGCCGCCTTGAAGGAAACAATCACACTTATCAAGTCCGTCGGCTCGAAGGGTACGAACCGCTTCGCCGATGTACAGGCCATTCAGGCCAGGCTTAACAAGTGGATCGCTTTCGGCAGGCTGCCCGGCTTGGCGCCGCTGGGTGTCGATGGTCAATGCGGCGCCAAGAGCAAACTGGCAATCGGTGCCTTCCAGCTGCGTTATGTACCTGGCGTCAGCCAGCCTGACTGCCGTGTCGATCCGGGCGGCGAGACCTTGCGCTTTCTTTGTATGGACTTCAGCCAGGGCAATGCGCCCGCAGGCGATCCGGTGCAATACAACGATTACCTGAATCAAAAGGTACAGGACGAATCAACACCGTACTGGGAAAAGCGCGGCATGTTCTGGTGTGGCGTTGGTGTCAAGGCGAGCGTGGGCGTGCCCGGCGTCTCGTTAGATGAAAGCGGCGGGGCTGGCCACGACCTGTCGCTGGCGGTGATGTACAACCTGAAGGACCCAAGCAACCGCTTCATGATGAATGCCCACACGCGGCGTGTCGTCAACGTGGGGGCGGGTGCCTCGGGTGGCCCCGTGCTTTGTTTTGCAACGGGCATGTACCACCCAAACGATTTTGACAAGATCCAGAGTGGCGGCCTCGACTTCAACCTTGCGCTGGTCGGCAAATGGACCTCCTTTGCGCGCTGGGCATCGCGCCTCAAGAATCTCGACAAAATCGTGTCGGCGGCCAAGGTCAACAAGTACGCGAACGGGGGCACGGTGTCGGGCGTGGTGAGCGCGATCAAGGGCACGATGGCGGGCTTCGATGTCAAAGAAGACGACCCGATGCCGTCCTTCATCACCATTGACCTGCCGGTGCCGGTCATCAGCGGGGGCCTCGAAGCCTCGCTCTACTACGGCATCACCAGTTACAAGACCTTTGCTCTCCATCTGACGTGATGCCTTCCCGGCCGTGATGCTGACCCCTCCGCCAGCAGCCCGGCGAGCCCCGTAGCAGGCCATCCCGGCGCATCGGCCCCGCGACGATCTTTCCCTGTGGATCGACCACCAGCGAATCCCCGTCGTTGATCCACTCGTTCGGGTCTGAAAAGATCGCATGCTGCTGATCCAGCCATCGCCGGCGTCATAGGTGGGCGCGATGTAGATCTCCACGCCCAGGGCGTAGAGCGCATACCTCGCCAGCGGCATGTAGTTCTCCCAGCAGATCAGCGCACCGACCCGCCCGGCCGGCGTATCCACGGTGCGCAGCCCCGAGGCGTCACCGAAGCCGTGCACCATGCGCTCGGGGTTGGTGGGCATCGCGCACGCTACAAACCAGCCAAGTCCTACAAGCTCGACCCGGCCGTCGCGTTCTGATGGCTCCTTTAGGAGCGTCCACATGCACCGTACCCTCGTCGCCCTCGGCTGCGGCCTCACCTTCGTGGTCGGCAGCGCCTTTGCGCAGCAGCAAGGCCAGAACCCCAAGCCCGCCAACGAAAGTTCGGGGCCCACCGTTACCGAACGTGCCAAGGAGGCGGCCCAGACCATTGGCGAAAAGACCAAGGAGGCCGTGGGCAAGGTGAAAAGCATGGCCCAGGACGCCAACAGGAAGTCGGATGGTGACTCGCGGCAGGGCGCCGACGACAACGGCAAGACTGCAGGGATGCAGAAAAAGGCGGACGCGGACTTCAAGGCGGCCAAGGCCAAGTGCGACTCGATCCAGACCTCTGCGCAAAGGACAGTCTGCGAAAAGCAGGCCGCGGTCACGCACGCGAATGCGGAGCTGCGCATCGCCAAGGCCAATGCTTCGGGCCAGCCATCGAGCAAGACATCGGCCATGGGCGCCGGGAAATCCCAGTAGCGGGAGCGGGCCATGCTGGGCAAATGCGAGGGTGATGAGGTGTCGATACAGGTCGCTCGAATCCGACAGCAATTTGAGGTGCTGCGGGTTCATTAGTCCGTGAACGACTCCTGTGGGTCGGAAGCAGCCATACTGCTCTCAACGGTTCGCAACATGCAATGGTTCGAGATCGTCGAGACACGCGGCCACATACAAGACGGCAAGGTCGCCCACTGGCAAGTGACGATGAAAGTTGGATTCACCCTTGAGTGAGAGCTGAATTTTTGGCTGATCGTTAGTAACGACCGCCGCCGTAGCCGCCATTGCCATAGCCAACGTCCGCTCGGTTGGAGGCCTTGAAATCGTCTGCACCGGAGCGGCCCGTTTCACGCCTCATCACGCCCCACATCCCGACCCCGGCCCACTGAACCTAGACGAGCGTCCGCTTCGCAGCGGTCCAGCGATCGAGTTTTTCCCTCGCGCCGTTGCTGGCGGGGTCCATTGCTTCGTCATGACCCGGCAACTTCGCAGCGAGTTCGATCACATAGCCGTTTGGATCGCGGAAATAGATGGAATGAATGAACTCGTGGTCTGAGATGCCGCGGGTTTCGATGCCCGCCGACTTACCTTTTGCCAGCATGTCGTGCAGCGTTGGCATGTCGACTTCCAGGGCGATGTGCAGATCGAAGTCATGCTGCTGCTTGAATTCAAAAGGCATGTCGGGCGCCTCGAAGAAAGCCAGGTATGAGCCGTCGCCCAGGCGATAGAAGGTGTGCAGCGTGTCGGTCTTGCGGCCGCTCTTTGTTTCGCCGATTTCCAGAGTTCCGGCCAGTGGCAGCTCAAGAAAGTCTTCGTAGAAGCGCCGCGTTTCCTCGGAATCGCGGCAGCGATAGGCATTGTGGTGCAGCCCGTGGATCACGATGCTTCTCCTGGGTTTGCGCGCTTTTTAAAGCGCAACGAAGGACTTGTCCTTGAGCGAGGCGGCGAACCCATCGACGCCTTCATGCACCTTGGGCCAGTGCTCGAGGGCCATCATGTTGCCCATCCAGCGCTGGACGTTCGGGTAGGCCTCGTAGCTGCAGCCGATGAGCGCACCCATGCCGATCATCTCGGCGCCCATGTAGTCGGCCAGCGTGATCTGGTTGCCGCACAAAAACTCTTTGTCGGGGCCGATGAGGCTGTCATTGAGGACTCGCAGCCAAGCCTGGGTCTTTTGCTTGCCCCACTCGAGTGTGCCCGCCTGCACGGCGTCGCTCGGCCGCTTGTGATGCGGAAAGGTCTGCGGATAGACCATGCCGTAGCCGAAATCCTTGTAGATGTTGGAGTTGAACCAGTCCATCATTTCATGGACGCGCGCTCGCTCCTTCAGGTCTTTGGGGTAGGCGGGCGAGCCGACCTTGTCGCCCAGGTACTTGAGGATGGCGGAACATTCGGTCAGCCGGAAATCGCCGTCTTCGAGCACAGGAACAAGGCAGTTGGGATTGATGCTGGCGAATGCCGGCTGGAGATGCTCGCCGGTGAACAGGTCGACCACCTGGTAGTCGAGATCGACGCCCTGATCCATCGCAAACATCTGCACGATGCGGCTGGTGGTCGAGGCGGGGTGATAGTAGAGCTTCATGGATGCTTCTCCTTGAGGCAATAGCCCCAAGGGCGAGCATAGCTCTGTACCGCCGCCCCTACAATGGCCCGCTCCCAGCAGTGAATTTCAAAGGAGCCCCAATGATCGTCGAGCGAATCTGGACAGCCAACTCGTTTCGAAATTTCAACTATCTGGTGGCCTGCCCTGACACCGGGGAGGCCTTGGCCATTGACCCGCTGGACCATGAAAAGACGCTTGCCACCGCCCGGGTGAAGGGCTGGCAGATCACGCAAATCTTGAACACGCATGAGCACCACGACCATATCGGCGGCAACGCGGCCGTGGTCGCCGCCACAGGGGCCAAAGTGATCGCGCATCACAAGGCCGCGAAGCTCATCCCTGGCGTCGACCGCGGCGTGCAGGCCGGTGACATCATCAAGGTGGGCAAGCACGTCGAGCTGGAGTGCATGGACACGCCGGGTCACACCATGTGCCATATCTGCCTGCGCTCCCACACCGACGAGCCGGCCCTGTTCTCGGGCGATACGCTGTTCAACGCGGGTGCCGGCAACGTGCACAACGGTGGCAACGTGGACGAGCTGTTCGCCACGTTCGTCAACCAGTTAAGCAAGTTGCCCGACAACACGCGGATCTATCCCGGGCACGACTACATCGAGAACAACCTGCGCTTCACGCTCGCGCGCGAGTCGGATAACGCAGCGGCGCAGGCGCTGCTGCCGCAGGTGACGGGCCAGGACCCAGCGAAGGCCTTGGTCACCACCCTGGCCGACGAAAAGCGCATCAATACCTTCATGCGCCTCACCAGTCCCGGCGTGCTGGCTCGTTTACGGGACGACTTTCCCGAATTGCCGGAACAGCCCGACGCGAAAACCGTGTTCACCAAACTGCGCGAGCTGCGCAACAAGTGGTGAGGGCTGAGCGCCCGCGGCGGCGCACCCTGAAGTGCCAGAGCGGTGGCGAGTGCAGCGGCCGACCCAACCACACGCGGGTCACCACTCCAAACTAGGGGCCTTTCCTGTCCATCCTCCCGACGATCCGAGCCTTCAGTGGTCACGAAACGCCGCCGCCGCCGCCCGATTCACCCGAAGCTCAAAAACATCCGGCCGCGCGTAGTGCCCCGTCACATCGAGGGCTCGCCGCGCCGGAGCCACGCGCGCGATGTCGATCTCCGCATACAGGATGCCCTGCTCCCGGCGCATCGGCCCGGCGACGATCTTGCCCTGCGGATCGACCACCAGCGAATCCCCGTCGTTGATCCATTCGTTCGGGTCTGAAAAGATCTTGTCGCGGCCCGGCAGCTCGTCGGGCAAGTCGCTTGCGCGCAGGGCCGTGCCGCTGCCGACAACCCAGCATCGACCCTCCAGCGCGATGTGGCGCATGCTGCTGATCCAGCCATCGCCGGCGTCATAGGTGGGCGCGATGTAGATCTCCACGCCCTGGGCGTAGAGCGCATATCTCGCCAGCGGCATGTAGTTCTCCCAGCAGATCAGCGCACCGACACGCCCGGCCGGCGTATCCACGGTGCGCAGCCCCGAGGCGTCACCGAAGCCGTGGACCATGCGCTCGGGGTTGGTGGGCATCAACTTGCGATGCCGGTTGAGCACCTGCCCATCGGGCCCGACGACGACGACGGTGTTGTAGAGCGTGCCGCTGCGATTGCGGCGATCGCACTCGTTCAGCCCGCACACCACCGTCACCGCATGGGCGCGCGCGGACTGGCACAGCGGATCCAGATCGTCACTGCCCAGATCGATGGCGTTGTCGAGAAGCAGGGCGTGCAACTGGCCCACCAGCTTCCCGTCCGTCCCGGGCGCGAGCCGCCAGATCCATGACGGATAGCCCGGCAAATAGGTTTCTGGGAGGACGATGAGTGTGGCGCCCGCTGCGGCTGCTTCCGCGATGGATTGCACGGCTCGTTCGATGCTCGCGCTTCGGTTGAGCAGGACCGGGGGGCGTTGGATGACGGCGACTTTGGGCATGGCTTGCTCCTTGGGATGCGTGGTGGTGGCTAAGCATCCGGGAGCGGGGAGTGGTTGGCTAGTCCAGAATCTGAAGCGCACGCGATCGCGGCGTCGGGTACGGTGACGTAGGCATGTCCGAGTTGGAAGAGGTGATCTGCCGCATTCCCCCAAAAGTGCGCGCGTTTGCGAAGAGCCTGCGGAACAATCCAAAAGAGACATTTAACGCAAACCATGTTGGAGCTGTCGCATATTTTGGTCCGGTGCGAATGGCTAGAGGCGAATGTGCCGCTCTCGAGTCCAAGGGTTTGTGTACAGTGCATGGCTTGGTCCCGAGGAGGATGAGAACAATGGATGAATCAAGGGCAAGAGAGATTTTGGGTGTGCGCTCGGATGCTGCTGTGGAAGAAATCGAGGCAGCTTTTCGGAAGCTTGCTAGCGTTAAGCATCCAGACAAAGGAGGAAGCGCCGAGGAGATGGCCGAGGTAATCGCCGCCCGGGACCGCCTTGGTGAGTTGCAGCGTCAGTTGGTGCCGGTGGAGATGGTGCGTGAACTCGTACGAGTGCTGGCTGACCAGAACGCTAGCGCGAGTACGAAGCAGCACTTGAAGAGTCTTCGCGAAGATTTTCAGCAACGCTCAACGAACCGCCTCAAGGAACGGCGCAAGATGGTGGCCATAGTTGCCGCAGCTGCGGCGGCCGTGACGCTTTTCGGTAAGGACTTGCCGATTGACGATTTTGTGGAGCTGTCGACTGGCGCACAGAAGCAAGAGTTGCAGCAGGCAAAGAAAGCGCTCGACGACGTAAAGTACCCCACACCGATCCCAGCACCTGCACCCCTACCAACAGGCACTGCCAGGCAAGAATCGCCCGAGGAAAAAGCATTTGAAACTGCGAAGAAGTTGGCGGATTCAAAGCGAGACTTGCTTGCACATCGCGTCGAAGTGCTGGAACAAGGCATAGGTAGCGCAACCCGGATGAAGTCCGCATTGCGAGTTGCCGCGGCTGGTCTAGCAATGGGGTTGGGTATGCTTGCTTGGATGTTGTCACAGCGAATTGGCCGCACGGAGAGTGAACTCGAGGACTTTGATGAGCGTACCGAGACACGGGCCGGGTTTGTAGAATTCTTGGGTCGAGTGTTCGCGGACGGCCGCTTCTCTACGGACTGGAGTGAATGGCAATTGGTCCGATCGTTAGATGAAACAAAGGACTTCAGGGTTCGTCAACTCTGCTCCCAGGTCGGATCACACTCTTTCGCACGCTACATTATTCGGCGCGGGGTGAGTCTAGATTTCTTGTCCGCGCAAGAGTCAGTTGATGGCGGTTTTCTAGAAGAGCGCTACACGCTGAAACGAGGTCGCGCAGCGTGAGACGTAGAGCGTAACGCTGGCCCTTGCTCGTTGATCTGCGTCCTCGTGGAGATGAAGGCGGCTTCACGATGGCAGACGAACTTTCGCGTACTCCCTGGGTCTCGCTGACGCATTGGGATCCTCTTCGGCAAGGAAGTCGTTCAGCGCGCTCCGCATCAAATGACCGTTGCCGGCCCTGTCCACTGAACCGGGCATGCCAACTCCAGAGTCCGCTTCGCAAAATTCTATCGATATGTCTATGTTCGTCTCAGGGTTGAGATACCACCTCGACAAAATAGACACAAGTCCGCCTGCACACCACGCCGTCATCCCACCCGAGAGAACTGGAAGCGGCCCGCGGTACTGCGACTGGTGAAGTAGTTCCCGCTTAACTGGCGATCAGAATGAGCGTCAAACGCTAGAGATGCAGCACCCCTGTAGACGTTATCACCGCCTGGATGAGTGTGCTTCTCACGGACCTCATAAATGTAGTGAAGGAGCGGTTTGCCCGTTTCGCCGTCCTTCTTGAGGACAAGGGCAATGGTATTGGACTCTGAGTTCGGCGCATCGACATCAATGCCGAAGCGAAAAAAATCTTGCGTGATTTGGGCGGTGGCTAAGGCCACGCCTGAACTGCTTCCCCGCACCCAGTGAATCTCAGCAACCCAAAGGCCGTTGAGATCCGGATAGATCCAACGGTTGAGTGCAGGCAACTTGAGCCATAGCCACCGCCATCCGACGCTGAGTAACACGAACAACAGAATTTCAACGACGGAGGCACCGCGAAACGCATCGGATGGTGAAAGGAAAGCACTGAACGAGAGCAACAAGAATCCATAACTCGCCGCAACTAGCCCAATTATCTTCGTTGTTGGAAGTAGATTGAACATCAGAGTTGACGCCCTTGCTCGAACACAATAGGTCCGTAATGCTGCGAGAGAACTCCGGTACAAATAATTCCTGCTACGCAAGAGCCGAACGCCGCAGCTAAATATCGTCCACCAAAAGCGAAGTCTTCAGGAAGACTCGTTGAAGTGCGCACAGGAGGTGAGAAGTAGACAGAGGCCGTCACGAGTTCTAGGCGTTCGTTGAGGACGTGGAAGCCGTCATGGAATGGCCCCCCCTCTCGTGCCAGTTCATGCAGTCGTTCGTGAGGTGCTGCGCGAGCGCTTTGACCGGGCTGCGCTTTACGCATCTGTAAGACAGGGATTGGGGTTGACCCATCCCAAACAAGTACTCCCACGCCGGTGAAGTCCCGCCCCGTTTCATTCGCGAGCAGCATGAGTTCTGCGTGTAGACGTTGTGCTACGGATCTTGATTTTGATTTGCTCACAAGCCAAATGATATTCCGTTGAAGCAAAAGCGGCGACATCGGCAGCCTTCGAGTCCGCGGTGGTTCAGGGCAAGACGCGGAATGGTGTGCTCGCCGAAAGATTTCCAAAGGAGTCGAACATTAGCATGGTGCATTCTGGGTCACCGACGACGATGGAGAGGATGGACGATGCATTCGTCCTTGCGATCTTTGCCGCAGACTCAATATCCTTTCGGGACGGGCGGGCCCTGGATTCGGGATGGGTGTGCCATTCGCCGAGATAGCCAATCAACCCCTGAGATTCCTCCCAGCGTCGCATTGCCATATCTATGTGACCCTTGCGCTCGCGCAAGAAGTATAGGAAGGATCGTTGGTCGGTCAATTGGGGCGGCGTGGCTTCGGTGATCTCCCAACGATCCGCCCACTGCAGTCCCAGCAGGATCCCGCAGGCCTCGGGACGATTGCCTGTCTGGCGAAAGTGACGGAACGTCGTCAACACAGACAGATCTAACCGGACTTGCTGACCGCCGATTGCAACTACGAGCGATGGCAACCCGGGCATTTCGAGATCCGATCAGGTGACTTGTTGACACCGGCATGAACCCCTGCCGCGTCGACCGCGCGCGAGACGAAGGAGGGCGAACGGAGATCCGTTCTCGTGCGAAGCAGGTCGATGCCCAGTGCAGCGGCAGCCATCGGGGAGGAGATGGCAAAAGGAGTCATTGTCGCGTAACCATCGCCGGAATGCTGCGTCCACGCGGGATCGCTGTATGCCGGAAAACGCGGCCGGGGCTCGGTGGTGGTCGCGTAGTTCCACAGACAGTCGTAGCACGCGTCGGCCGGCCTGCGTTGAATCAGTCCGCGAACGACGGCGCCCCGCCCCTCGATCCAGAGATGGAGTACGGCTTTGCCTGCATTCAACCATCCGCTGCTACGGCATAGTTTCGATAGGAAGCGCGAGTAGGTCTCGTAGCCTGTGGCATCAACGACAACGTCGTAGCCGTGAAGCAGTTCGGCAGACGGTACAAACTCCTCGGCGATTGGATGAACATCGCACCCAGGCCAGAGTTCACTCAAGTGCCGGCAGACCTCCCGCGCCTTGCTTTTGCCCACGGACGTCAATCCGAGGACGTGACGCCCGATGTTCGCGGTCGTGAGGATCTCACGATCACAGATCGTCAAAGGGCCGGGCGTTCCCGAAGGCGAGGGCAGCCCTGCGCCGAGCTTGAGCAGGCTGCACGCGAGAAATCCGCCGACGGCCCCTGCGCCAATAAGTAGGACGCGCAGGCCACGCAGATCGGGATCGCCATGAGAAAGGTTGCGCTCGACGAGGTATTGATCGTCAATGCGGGACGCGTGAAGCCGAACGATTGAAAGTGGATGATCGTAAACGCTTTCGACGTAAGCCTCGCGCGTCTGCTTGGCAGAGCGAGCGCGCCTGTGCTTGGGCGGGTGATCGGCAAAGTATCCAATCACCTGCCCCTGCGTGACGAAAAAGCAGTACTGGACGGCGCGCTCATAGTGGGTGCGCCGCTGGACAGCGCGATGCCACAAATTGTGGGTGCGCGGGGCCACCGCTCCGAGCCAGTGTTTCACTTCGTGAAGGTTGTTGGGTGGGCCGAGCGCCGTCATCGACAGCCCCAGACCCTCCTGGGGAAACACCATAGCAGCCCAGTTCGGTCGGATCTCTGTCACCGGTATCCCCAGGCGCCGCGCTATGTCTGAGGGATCCCGTCCCACCAGTAGTGTTTGATCGCCCGCCGCATTTTTCCATAGGGCCGTTCGACATTCGAGGACGTTTGCGTCGGCCGGCAGCGTGTCGATATAGGTCGCGGAAAAATCGGAGGGCCACAGGCGCGCAAAGTCGCGTTGACTGTCCTGGACGATGCTCGCCGGATTGGAAATGCGGTTCAGTGTTTCCGTGGCGTCATCGAGAACTCGGAGTGCCGCGGCGCCGAGGTCGTGCGCCAGCAACTGGTACTGCTCAAAGTCGTTGTAGCAAAGGCTTTCGACCACGTACCGGTCGGTCCCCAGCAGATGGGGTCGCCAGCCTTGAAGCCAGGAGGGTCGTTCTGCCAGGTAAATGCTAGGAGCACTGACTAGCGTCAAGTCATTCAGGTGCAAGTAGACGCTGGCGGTGCCTCGGCTAGCATGTAGCTGGCCGTGGTACCAGATGTCGACATCGTTCGCCGCAGGTGGCTTGAACCCCCGAGGCCGCTCGACGGCAACGAAGCCGCGCGACGCGAGAACGGCGTCGAGACCCGGCGGCGCGACTACCACTACGCGCCCGAGGTGCGCTGGACTCGCTTCTGCGGCGAAGGCTGGATAAAGGGGCCGGCCATTGCGCCCGTAGCGAAACCCGCAAGCGGGCTGCGACTCAACTTGATGAGGCGAACATCCTCGGGAATGCGCTGTCCGAACACGGTGCGGACAAGCGAGATCACTTGCGCAAAATTCAAAGTCTCCTCACACGCGGCGCGTTCCAGTGCCGATGCGGCACGGCGCGCTTCGCCCGCAATGGCTGCGCGCTCCTCTGCAGGCCTCGTGTTCAGGTCTTCGGGACAACGGTCCCAATGAACCCAAACTGGTTCCTGAAGACAGCTGCCTAGCCGTGCAAACACCTGTCGCAGGATTCGATCATCGCGCCCGCAGCTGAGAAGGTCGTCCCCTTCCTGTCGAAGGTGGGAGACGATTCGGCTAACCGTTTCCATCAACAGGACGGACGAGGGGCCACCACCGGCCCGCCAGACGTGGTCTCGCCAAGCCTTCACGAAGCGCCAGATGCGCTGAAGAATGCGCGGATGGCCGGAATTCCCCATCGCGTCACGAAAATGCTGGATCGCCTTCTGAACATCGCTCTCATCCCATCTGCCGTCGCGGCTTGCCATGACGATCACTTCGAGCTCGTCCCAAAAGCGCTCACGGTCCAGCTCCATCGAGAGGGCGGCGCTGGCGAAACTTTTCGAGAGCGCTTCGAATGCGAGCTTGCGCGATTCGACCAAGCGCACAAACTGGTCGTCCGGCGCGGCGTACAGGGGCACATCAATATGGGCGGCGACGCCGGTGCGGCGCAGGTCAATGCGGCAGCACTTGTTGTTCTGCTTCTGGCCTTCAGCGTAGTCCCAGCCCTCTTCCCGGCACAGCTTGCGCAGTTCTCGGTCGACGATCTCGAAGTAAAGCTTCGCAAGATCGGATGCCTTGGGCTTGCGCACCGGCGCTTGCTCCGTGGCGGCCATGAATGAGGCGGAGATGTAGACGCCCAAATCTGCATCAACCTGCTGCTCGGGCGGGTGGGCCGGATAATTTTGCGTTCCGTAGACGGCCGAGCCCTGCAGGCGGAAGCGCGGGGTGGAGTACTGTCGATCGACGCCATGTTTCTCGGCAAGGATCTTGAGAAACGGGCGCAGGCGATCCTTGACCTTCTTGGTAGCGTCATCGAGCGTGTCCCGGGTTTGGGCGTCCAAATCCAACCGCCCGATGAAGGCCGATGCTGTGGGGTTCATGAACAGCTCGTGGTAATTAAACGCTTCGGTCACTTTCAGTCCTTTTTGAACGAGGCGCGTACCTGCGCGAGGGTTTGGCCCGAATGGTTGAACAATTCCTGGAAGTCATCGCGGCCGAATGCGGACTGCGCAACGCGGTCGGCCGATTCGCGCAGGATTTCGGAGGATACGGACGAGGCGTCCGCCAGCCCCGGGGCGCTTTCTGGGCGCCCTTCAAGCGACGGTAGGCGGATGACCTTGCCCGGGAGCATGTGCTTGTCGACCATCGTGGCGGACATGGCTTCCTGTGCAGACATCGCCAGCTCAAAGGCTCCGGCGCCCCAGTCGAACAGCCCCCGATTCAGCGGACCGGCAACGTCGGCGAATCGTCGTGCCGAAAGTGTTCCGATGGACAGCACCCGCAAGTCATCAGCGTCAGGCCGTACGTCCCCGTAAAGGGCCGGTCTCAGCCCGAAAAACATCATGGCTTCATGCACCGCAACCTGTGTCGGGTCGTTGGCGACCAAGCCCCCATCCACGATGCGCGAGTCTTCGATCTTGTGTGCTGGAAAGTAAACCGGCGCAGCCGAGGTGCCCATCGCGACGTCCAAAACGGCGTGTCGTCGGTCAAATGTGAGGGTCGGGTGATGATCGGTCTTGAAGAACTTGGGTTCGCCGTAACTGAAATTCACCGCAGGAACAATGACGGGGTGCTCCAGATCCGCCAGTGTGCGCGTGCCGAAATAGTCCGGCTGCGCCAGCATCTGCTTGAGGGGAGTTGGGTCGTACCAAGCCGAGCGCGACGATTGAACATCCGATTGGATCTCTGACCACCTTGCGGCGAGCTCAGAAAATTTTTTGCGCCAGCCCGGCGCCGTCGCCACCGCCTTCAGCGCAGCGAAGGTTGGTGGAGTCTGCGGAAACAGCTTCGGCCCTGCTTCCTCCAGTGCTTGGCGAATGGTCGTTGCGGGAATCCGCAAACCAATGGCGAGCGCGATGATTCCGCCGATCGAGGTCCCTGCCAGAAGGTCGAAGTGGTCCGCGATGTGGACACGAGTCTCCCGTTCAATGATCTCCAAAATCCGAGCGACGTGAAGACCTCTATAGCCACCGCCGCTGAGCGCAAGAATCTGGAATCGTCGCGGCATAAGGATTGAAGTCGTGATTCCCGCTAGATGGAGGCTTCCCGCTGAGTTTCAATAGCGCTTCAAGCCCAATTTCTGAGAGACGATGAGGCAGGTTGTCTCGCGATAGTCACCACTATACTGTATTTTCATCCAGCCAATGCGACTGGAGGGCGGCGTTTGCTGCAGCTATCTGGGCGGCAATAACGGCATCGCCGCCCTCCAGCGCAATTCTTGATACGGCATCCGCGAAAGAATGCAATGTTCCTGCTCACTGGCGCGTGTCATGCAACCCGGGGCACTACGCGTTGCTCGACCGTATCAATCCACCTGCGCCCCCGAACTCTTCACCAGCACCGCCCACTTCTCCACCTCGGTACGGTTGAACCCCGCCAGCTCCTCCGCGCGCAGGGGCCGTTGCTCGATGCCTTGCTCGCGCAACTTTGCGGTGACTTCTGGCGACGCGAGCGCCGCGCTTGCCGCGCGGCGCAGGTTGGCCAACGCGGGCGCGGGCGTGGCCGCAGGCGCGTAAAGCATGAACCACGCAACAAGATCGAAGTCCGCCAGCCCTTGCTCCATCAACGTCGGCACATCCGGCGCGGCGGCGCTGCGCTGCGCGCTGCTCGCACCCAGCGCCCGCAGCTTGCCCGCGCGCACCTGCGGCATCGTGGCGGCCGGGTGATAGAACATCAGCTTGACTTGCTGGCCCATCACGGCCGTCAGCGCCATCGCACCTTCCTTGTAGGGCACGTGCATCATCTTCACGCCCAGCCGCTGCGCGAGCATCTCGCCGGCCAGGTGGCCCGAGGTGCCGTTGCCGGCCGATGCGAAGCTCACGCCTTCGGGCCGCGCGGCCCGCGCCTTCAGGTCGGCGATGGTCTTGACGGGTGAATCCGCGGCGACCACAAGCAGCGTCGGCGTGAAGCCCACCAGCGCGATGGGCGCGAAGTCGCGGATCGGGTCGTAGGGGAGCTTGCGGAACAGCGTCGCATTGATGGCGTGCGTGCCGACGGTGCCCATCACGATGGTGCGACCGTCGGGCGCGGCCTTGGCCACCTGGTCGGAGCCGGTGGAGCCGCCGGCGCCGGCGCGGTTTTCTACGACGACTGTTTGTTGCAGGGCCTTGCTCAATCCTTCGCCGACGACGCGGCTCACGATGTCGGTGGTGGTGCCGGGGCCGAAGGGGACGACCAGGCGGGTGATGCCTTCTTGGGGTTGGGCGAAGGCCGTGGGGGTTAGGGCGGCGAGGGAGGCGGTGGTGAGGAAGAGACGACGGGAGAGGTGGGTCATTGATCGTCCTTCATTGGACGCCGTGCTCGGCGCGCAGCATCCGCGCGGCTTGCACCATGCTCTCCAGCTTGCCTTGCGCCACTTCGCGCGGCAGGTACTTCATGCCGCAATCCGGCGCCAAGATCACCTGCTCGGGCTGCACGTGCTGCAGCGCCTTGCGGATGCGTGCGGCCACCACTTCGGGCGTCTCCACGTTCATGTCCGCCAGGTCCAGGCAGCCGACGAGGATCTGCTTGCCTTCCAGTTGCGTGAGCACGCTGGTGTCCAGGTTCGACTGCGCGGTTTCGATCGACACCTGCCGGCAGCTGCAGCCCGCCAGCTCGGGCAGGAACGAATAGCCGCTCGGCCGCGTGTGGATGACGGCCGCGTAGCCGAAGCAGATGTGCACGCAGGTCGTGCCCTGCACGCCGTCAAGCGCGCGGTTGAGTGCGGCGAGCCCGTACTGCCGCGCCTTCTCGGGCCGCGCCTGCATGTAGGGCTCGTCGATCTGCACCACGTCGGCGCCGGCCGCGAACAGGTCCTTGATCTCCGCGTTCACCGCATCAGCGTAGTCGCCGGCGGCTTCTTCCTCGCTCTTGTAATGGTCGTTCTGCGCCTGCTGCAGCATGGTGAAGGGGCCGGGCACGGTGATCTTCACCATGCGGTCGGTGTGGCGCTTGAGGAAAAGCAGGTCTTCCACCTCCACTGCGTGCTTGCGGCGGATCTTGCCGGTGATGCGCGGCACCGGGTTCGGGTGGCCCGAGCGATCGAGCGCCGTGCCGGGGTTGTCCAGGTCCACGCCTTCCAGCGCGGTGGCGAAGCGGTTCGAATAGCTCTCGCGGCGGATCTCGCCGTCGCTCACGATGTCCAGGCCCGCTTCTTCCTGGAAGCGGATGGCGAGCAGCGTCGCGTCGTCCTGCGCCTGCGCAAGATGCGGCTCCTGCAGGCGCCAGAGTTCGCGCGCGCGCACCCGCGGCGGAAAGCGCCCGGCCAGCTTGGCGCGATCGATCAGCCATTCGGGCTGCGGGTAGCTGCCGACGATGGTGGTGGGGAAGAGCATGTGGGGGACTCCTTCTTGGTGTTGCCGTCATCCCCGCGGAGGCGGGGATCCAAAGCATCCGGATGCTGGGCGCTTTGGATTCCCGCCTTCGCGGGAATGACGAAGTTAGGTGCCGAGGTAGGCCTTCCGGATCTCCGGCTGCTTCATCAATTCATCCGGCGCGCCTTCGGCGACGATGCGTCCCAGCTCCAGCACGCAGGCGCGGTGCGAGATGCGCATCGCCATCGACACGTTCTGTTCGACCAGCACGATGGTGATGCCGCTCGCGCTGATCTTCTTGATCGCATTGAACATGTCGGCCACCACCAGCGGTGAGAGGCCGAGCGACGGTTCGTCCAGCAGCAACAGGCGCGGCCGCGCCATCAGCGCGCGCCCGATCGCCACCATCTGCTGCTGGCCGCCGGAGAGTTCGCCGGCCGGTGAGGGCAGCTTGGCCTTCAGCGCCGGGAACAGCGCCAGAACTTCATCCAGCGTCTCGCGCCGCCGCGCTTTGGCCGCGGGCAGGTAGCTGCCGATGTCGAGGTTCTCCGCCACCGTCATGCCGGTGAACAGGCGCCGGCCTTCCGGCACCAGCGCGATGCCCGCTTCGCAGAACTTGTGCGGCGCCAGGCTCGTGATGTCTTTGCCCTCCATCACGATGCGGCCGGCCATCGGCTTCAGGATGCCGGCCACGGTGTTCACCAGCGTGGTCTTGCCCGCGCCGTTCGGCCCCACCACGCAGAGCAGTTCGCCGGCGCCGACTTTCAGCGAGATGTCCCACACGGCGCGCGCCTGGCCGTAGGCGATGGTGAGCTGCTGCAGGTCAAGCATGCGAAACCCCCAGGTAAGCACTCATCACCGCCGGGCTTTGCATCACTTCGCGCGGCGCGCCTTCGGCCAGCATGGCGCCCTGGTCGAACACGACGATGCGGTCCGTGAGCGCCATCACCGCGTCCATCACATGCTCGACGAAAACGATGGTGGTGCCCTGGTCGCGGATGCGCTTGATCTGCTCCACGGCCGACTGGATCTCTGTGGGCGTGAGGCCGCACAGCACTTCGTCGAGCAGCACGAGCTGCGGCCGCGAGGCCAGTGCGCGCGCAAGCTCCAGGAACTTGCGCTGATGCAGGTTCAGCTCGCTCGGCAGGCTGTGCGCCTTGTCGGCGAGGTGGGTGAACTCCAACCACTGCATCGCCTCGCGCCGGCCGGCTTCCATGGTCGGCATT
This sequence comes from Ramlibacter sp. WS9, assembly GCF_003797765.1. GTDB lineage: Bacteria > Pseudomonadota > Gammaproteobacteria > Burkholderiales > Burkholderiaceae_C > Ramlibacter. The sequence continues at coordinate 618,541 of NZ_RKMB01000001.1, forward strand.
CCCTGGCCGCCATACATGGCGGCGACGGCGACGTTGTCCAGCACGTTCATCTGCGTGAAGGGGCGAGGGATCTGGTAGGTGCGTGCAATGCCTGCGCGGGCGATCTCGTGGGCTGGGCGGCCGGCGATGTTGCGCCCGCCCAGCCACACCTCGCCGCCATCGGGCAGGTAGTGGCCGCTGACGACGTTGATGAAGGTGGACTTGCCGGAACCGTTGGGGCCGAGCAGGCCGAGGATCTCGCCCTTGCGGACTTCAAGGGTGACGTTCGACAGCGCCTTGAGGCCGCGGAAGGATTTGCTGAGGTTGGTGACGCGGAGGAGGACTTCGGGCTTGCCCCCACCCCAACCCTCCCCCAGAGGGGGAGGGAGTGAATGCCCTTGCTCCTCCCCCCTTTGGGGGGA
>NZ_RKMB01000020.1 GCF_003797765.1 Ramlibacter sp. WS9
TCCCGAACAGGACAGTGAAACGACTCAGCGCCGATGATAGTGCGGGTTCCCGTGTGAAAGTAGGACATCGTCAGGCTATTAAAACCGGCATACGCCCAGCAGAAATGCTGGGCGTTTTGCTTTGCGCATCCGCTTCGTGCACTCGCGCTCCAAAACCAAAAAAAGCCCCGTCATCATTGACGGGGCTTTCTTGCTGGGGGAGTGGGATCTATAACCGAGGTCAGGAACTCGCGGGCGTGAACACGCTGTCGCAGTTGCTGCGGCCCGTGTCACCCGCCGGCAGCCGCGCGCAAGTCTTCGCCAGCTTCTGCCGCACTTTTTCGACGGAAGCCTTTCGCGAAGGATCGGCTCCTTGCCACTTGACCAGCCGGTCCGCCATCCGTCGCAACGCACGCTGGTTGCGTTCATAGAACGTCTCGTTCTTCGGATCGAGTTGCGCAATCACGGCACCGGCCGCATTCTCTACACGCGCAATATCTCCGGGTGCAAGTTCCACGAGTTGGCCGACAAACCCCGTCCCCCACTGGATGCGCGTGGCTGGACCTTCAGATTTGCGCCACGCCTGCTCGTACCAATCAAGTGCGGCCTTCGGATCGTTCCGCTTTTTCGCATTACCGGCAAGCCCGAGCATGTGATAGTAAGGAGCGACGGCACGCGGCAGCTCGAATTTCAGCAATTCATCGGACTCCGACAACAGCCCCACTTGTGCCAGCACGTGCGCCGCATTCGGCACAACCGCCTGGCGCTCGTATTTGTCGGTCGTCGCAGCGACCAGACGCGCGGTGTCCCGCAATACGATGGCGCGACGCGGCGCAGACAACGTCTCAGACTCGTCAATCAATTTCCACAAGGAAACCCGCGCATCCAGCAAGTCCACCTGGTCCGATTTCGACTGCGCAGATGATTCCGCCAACTTGGCCAGCGCAGCTTCCCAGCGCGTTGCCAACGCACGGCGCGGTTCGCCGGCGGCCGCGAGATATTTGACGATGGACTCCGCCTGACCGACGAGGATGTCCACCAGTTGAAGCGATGCATCCGGGCTGGCCAGGACGCGGTCGACCAATTGCTTGCCCCCTTCGATAACGTTCGCGTCGCCTGCGCCCTTTTCGCGCGCCCGGGCCGCCAGTGCCTTGAAAGCGAGGCGATCCTTTACTTGCGGCAGATCCGCGGGCGTGGCAGCAGCAAGTTCAGCGAGCCGTTGCGGAAGTTCGGTGTTTGAAAGTACTTGCTGTTCATCCGTGTCCCAGGAATAAAAAGCCAGCAATCTCCACTGTTCGGGCGTAAGAGCCTGTTTTGCCAGACCTCGGCGTATCAATTCCTTCACCGGAACCTGCGCATTCAGTCCGGCCGTGAGCGTCAGAAGGTATCGCTCAGGATCCACTTCGCCTGGCAGACGCGTGATTTCAGTGCCATCCGGCTTGAAGATGATCATCGTCGGATAACCCACGACCTTGAATCGTGACGCGACTTTCTGCGCCCCCGGCTTGTCGCCATCGACATAAACAGGGATGAATGCACGCGAGCGCTCGGCGAAATCCGGGCGTGAGAACAAAGTGGCCTGGACCTGATTGCAAGGCGGGCACCACACGGCCCCCCAATAGAGAAAGACCGGTTTGCCCGACTGCTTCGCCAGTGCGAAAGCCTTGTCGACTTCGGCATCCGACGACGCCATCTGCCAGCCAATCCGCGAGCTCGCACTGGGAGCTGCCAACGCAGATTCCAGCGGCAACGACAACAGGAGCGCAACGCCCAACGCTACCGCGCCGCGAGCAAAGCTTGCTGGATAAGTGCGCGGGCGCGAATATCTCGGTGTGGCCGCCTCATGTTCAAACTTCATCGCCATGCTCGGGCTCCTTCAACTTCATGCATTCGAGATCAGGCCGTCCGCGATCTCCGCCGCGCCGGCCCTGACAAGATCCTGGGCCAATGACTGCAGCCAGCGGCGCTCACGCCCCTCCTCACAGTATCGCGCAATGAGCAACCTGAAGTACGCTGTCTCAAGGGCCCATCGCTCCAGCTCATCCCATGAGACCCGTTGCAGTTCGAGCAGCTTGAACTTGAGCAAGACCTTGGCCGCATGCCGGGCATGACGCGCCGGGTCCAACTCAAAACTTTCCAAGCGGGTTCGCGCACGCGCCAGCGCTGCCGTGACCTGCTCTGCACCGCCGAATACCCCGCCATGCCCTGGGATGACACACGTAGGCCGCAGGCGTTCAATGACGTCCAGCGTGGCCGCCACTTCGCCAAAAGCGCTGACGCCTTCAAGTTCCGGGAACACGACGCCAAATCCGTTTTCCCACAGTGCGTCGGCGGAGATCAGCGTCCGGGACGCTGCCTCGAAAAAGATGACAGAGTGAGGATCGTGGCCCGGCGCGGCATGAATTTGCCACTCCTGCTGACCCAGCCCAATGACACTGCCCGGCTCCAGCAACGCATCGAAGCGGAAGCGCTCGCAGGTCTGGCCCGTCGGCGCGTAAGTCAGCGCGACGGTGTCCCACGCTTTCACAGCTGAAGCTTGGCCCGGTGGGATCATCGTCCGCGACGCGGGATATTCCCTTTGCATCGCCGCGTTGCCGCCGCAGTGATCGCTGTGCAAATGCGTGTTCGCCACCAGATCCAGCGGCCTGCCGCCCAGCGCGTGGCGAACCAGCGCCTGCGTCTGCTCCACGTGCGTGGCATAGCCGGTATCGACCAACGCCGTGTGTTCATCGCCGATGAACAGCACGTTGTTGCTTGAGAGCCAGCCCCGCTCAAACACCCTGATGCCTTCCGGAAGCCCTTGCACATTCATGGCAAAAGACTAACCGAAAGGCGCCGATGGTGCTCAGCGTGCGACGCGAAGCTCACGACGCAGGATCTTGCCGACGTTCGTCTTGGGCAAGTCGTCGCGGAACTCGATGTACTTGGGCACCTTGTAGCCGGTGAGGTTCTGCCGGCAATACTTGGCCAGGTCATCCTCCGACAGCGACGGGTCGTTCTTGACGACGAACACCTTGATGGCTTCACCTTGCTTCTCGTCGGGGATGCCAATGGCTGCGCACTCCACCACGCCGGGGCACAACGAGATGACGTTCTCCAACTCGTTCGGGAACACGTTGAAGCCGCTCACCAGGATCATGTCCTTCTTGCGATCGACGATCTTGCTGTAGCCGCGCTCGTCCATGATGCCGACGTCGCCGGTACGCATGAAGCCGTCAGGCGTGAACGCTTTCTCGTTTTCCGCGGGCTGGTTGTAGTAGCCCTGCATGACGTTCGGCCCCTTGATGCAGATCTCGCCGGGCTGCCCGATGGGGAGCGAATTGCCGTCATCGTCCTTGATCGCGATCTCGATGCTCGGAAGCGGCAAGCCGATGGTGCCGGAGAACTCTCGGGTCATCACCGGGTTGTTGGTGCCGATTGCACAGGTTTCGCTCATGCCCCAGCCTTCGACCATCGGGCAACCCGTCGCCTTTTGCCATTGGCGGGCCGTGCCCTCCGACGCGGCCATGCCGCCGGCCTGTGATACGCACAGCTGCGAGAAGTCGACGGTCTTGAATTGCGGATGCTGCAGCAGCGCGTTGAACAGTGTGTTCACCGCGGGCAGCATATGGAACGGGCGCTTCTTCAGCACGTCGATGAACTTGCCGAAATCGCGCGGGTTCGGCACCAACGTCAGGTGCGAGCCCCAGCGGATCGCCAGCAAGCTCAGGGTCAGCGCGAAGATGTGGTACAGCGGCAGTGCTGCGATGCTGTTGGTCTTGCTGACGTCGCCAATCCGCTTGAGCGCGGGAGAGAACCAGGCCTCGGCCTGCAGGATGGCCGCGACGATGTTGCGATGGGTCAGCACCGCGCCCTTGGACAGGCCGGTGGTGCCGCCGGTGTACTGAAGGAAAGCGACCGAATCGAGCGATTGCGGCGTCGATGCCAAAGTGCGCGACGTGCCCTCGGCGATGGCGCGGTTGAACGACGTGACCTTGCGTCCGGCGGAAAGCGGCAACTTGTAGGCCGGGACCATCTTGGCGAGGTGTCGCACCGCGAAGGTGATCCACATGCCGTACCAGAACCCGAGGAGGTCGCCCATCGACGCCATCACGACGTGCTTTATCGGCGTCTTGTCGATCACTTCTTCAAGGGTCTTGGCGAAGTTCTCGAGGATGACGATGGCCGTGGCGCCCGAATCCTTCAGCTGGTGCTCGAGCTCACGCGCCGTATAGAGCGGATTGACATTCACGCAGGTATAGCCCGCGCGAAGCACGGCTGCCATCGTCACGGCGAACTGCGGGATGTTGGGCAACATGATGGCGACGCGCGCGCCGGGCTCCAGCCCCTGGCCCTGCAGCCACGCGCCCAGTGCGGCCGAAAGCTCGTCGAGTTGGCCGTACGTCATCCAGCGTTCCATGCAAACGGAGAACGGGCGTGCCGCGTTCTTCTTGAACGACTCCTCCAGCATCTGCGTCAACGAGCGGTATTGCTCGGGCTGGATGTCGTGGGGAACGCCTTCGGGGTAGCTCTTGAGCCAGTGCTTGTCCATTCGAATCTCCTTCGGCACGCATTGTCGAAGGCGGCGGGCGCCGGAGTTAGGGGGCTTGTCCTAAGGTCCGCGCCAGTTCGGTCTCGCAGGCGACAAGGGGCGCGTCGAACAGCATGGCAAGCAGTGCCGACTCGCGTTCCTGGATGATGCCCAGGAATTCTTCGGCGCCCCCGGGCTTGCGGGCCATCGCGGCAAAGGTGTCGAATCCGGTCTCCAGGAAACGCTGCAGCGAGGCCAGGCCCGCCGCGACCGCCGGCCCCCGCATCATCTTGAGCATCACCCGCAAGCCCGGCGTTCGCGTCAAGCGGGCCATCTGTTCGCCGATGCCTAGCACCACCTTCAGCTGGCTTTCCCGCTCACTTCTACGGCCGACGCCACGCCACGCCATCGTGTAGCGCACCGCATCGCTCATCTCGCTGCGTGCCTGCGCCCGCCAGTCGACGGCCATGGCCTGATCGAGATCTTCAGTGACCGCGTGCAGTTCTGCCAGCGCCACCGCCGTTCCGGCCACCTGCTGCGGGAAGAAGCGCTCGATGGCGCCCGCAATGCGCGCGAACTGCGCGTCGCGGTCCGCGTAGTCCTTGTCCGAATACAGCTCGGTGAGGAAGAACCCGGAAGCCGCGGCGTAGGGTCCCGCAGACAGCAGGTCTGCATACGTGCCGGCGAAACGGCGTGATTGGACGCGCTTTACCTGCTGCAGGGCGGTGGCGAGCGCGGGGTCGGCGAGCACAGCCTGTCTCAGCAGGGACACCTGCGCGACGGCGTGACGGATTTTTTGGGCGGCTTCCATGCAAACCCCGAGTCTATCTAGGCGCGGCGCTCTACCGGCGGCTTCGAATCGCGTGCGATAGTCCCACGATGAAAAGAAGGAGCTTATTGGCGCTGGGGGCCGCCTCGAGTGCTGCACTCGTCTTGGGCGGTGGTGCGTTGGCAATGCTGCAGCCGGGCCTGCGCGAAGCGAAGTTGTCGCCCGGTGGCCGCGATGTTTTCGCGGGCGCGGCGCGTGGGTTGCTTGACGGAAGCCTGCCTGCGAATGGCGAGCCATTGCGGCGCGCACTGAACGACCTGCTGGAGCGCATCGATGGCTTGATCGCGGCGCTGGCCCCCCACGCCCAGTCTGAACTGTCGCAACTGCTGGCGTTGTTGGCCACCAGTGGCGGCCGCCGCACCCTGGCCGGCCTGGCCGAGCCGTGGGCTGCGGCGTCCGTGCCGGAGATCCAGGACGCATTGCAAGCCATGCGCGTCTCCGGCATCACGCTGCGGCAGCAGGCATACCAGGCGTTGCACGACATTGTCGGCAGCGCGTATTTTTCCGATGCGCAGACCTGGGGCCTCTTGGGCTACCCGGGACCGATCCGAATCTGAAGGCGGCGATGAGCAGTTTGCAAGACCCCATCCGGGATGGTTTGAAGCGCGGTTGGAAAGTGCTGGGTGGACCGCACCGCGAAGTGCCGCCACGCATCACCTGCGATGTCGCCATCATCGGCTCCGGCGCGGGCGCGGGCATCACAGCCGATCTCCTCACCAAGGCCGGACTGAACGTCGTCATCGTTGAAGAGGGGCCGCTCAAGAGCAGTTCCGATTTCAACCAGCAGGAATCCGCCGCATACCCGTCGCTCTATCAGGAGAGCGCCGCTCGCAAGACCGAAGACAAGGCCATCAACATCCTGCAGGGCCGTTGCGTCGGCGGGTCGACCACCGTCAATTGGACGAGTTCGTTCCGCACGCCGCAGCCGACACTCGACTACTGGCGCTCGCAGTTCGGCCTGGCCACGTTCGACAACGACACGCTGGCCCCGTTCTTCGCACAAGCCGAAAGACGTCTGAACATCGGCCCCTGGCTCACGCCCCCCAACGAGAACAACGACCTGCTGCGCCGCGGTGCCGCCAAGCTGGGCATCCCCTCCGCCGCGATCGCGCGCAACGTCAAGGGCTGCTGGAACCTCGGCTCCTGCGGCCTGGGCTGCCCGACCAACGCCAAGCAGTCGATGCTGGTCACCACGATTCCCGCTGCACTGGAGCGCGGTGCCACGCTGCTCGTGGAGACGCGCGCCGAGCGCTTCGAACTGGCCCACGGCAAGGTCCAGGCGCTGTTGTGCGGACCGGTCAAGGCCAACGGCGCCCCGGCCTCCACCGGCCCCGGCGCCACCGCCATCGTCGCCCGCCACTATGTACTCGCGGCCGGCGCGATCAACTCGCCGGCGGTGCTGCTGCGATCGCAGGCACCCGATCCATATGGGCGCCTGGGCGCCCGCACCTTCCTGCATCCGGTGGTGATGTCGGCCGGCGTGATGGAGCAGAAAGTCGAAGGCTGGCAAGGCGCGCCGCAGACGATCTATACGGATCATTTCCTGGAGACGCAGGCCATCGACGGGCCGATCGGCTTCAAGCTCGAGGCGCCGCCTTTGCACCCGGTGATCTTCGCTTCAAGTGTGGTGGGCTTTGGCAAGCAGCAGGCGGACCTGTTCCGGAACTTCCCCAACACCCATGTGCTCCTGGCGCTGATGCGCGACGGCTTCCATCCGGAAGCGCCCGGTGGCCAGGTCAAGCTGCGCAGCGACGGCTCACCGGGCCTCGACTACCCGCTCAGCGCCTTCGTCATGGACGGCGCGCGGCGCGCGATGTTGGCGATGGCGGAAATCCAGTTCGCCGCCGGCGCGCGCCGGGTGCTGCCCGTGCACGAGCTCGCCCAGCCTTACGAATCGTGGGCGAAGGCGAAAGACGCGATCAATGCCTTGCCGATGAAGCCGCTGCTGACCAAGGTCGTCAGCGCGCACGTGATGGGTGGCTGTGGCGCGGCGGGCAGCGAGAAGCAGGGCGTGACCCGGCCCGACGGCGTGCACTGGCAAATCGACAATCTTTCGGTGCACGACGGCTCGATCTTTCCGACCAGCATCGGAGCCAATCCGCAATTGTCGATCTACGGCATCACCAATCGCCTGGCGCAGGGTTTGGCGCAACGGCTCGGCGCCGGGGATGTGATACTCGCCTGATGCAATCGCGATCGGCGCTGGCCCGGCTGCAGCAGGCCACCACACTGTCCCTCCTGGCAGTCGCGCTGGCGTGGGCCTGGTACTGGCGCGGCACGCCGTGGCTGGCCCTCGCCGGCTTTGCACTGATCGCGTTCTTTTACTCGCTTGTGCTGGCCGCCGAGTTCATCGCCTTGCGTTTCTTCGGCGGCGGCGACCCGGCCCCGCGCCCCACCATCGGCGAACTCCTGCGCGCCTGGGTCAGCGAAACGCTCGCCGCACCACGTGTGTTCTGCTGGCGCCAGCCTTTCCGCTGGCGGGAGATTCCCGATCATCTCGAACCTTCTGCCTCGGCGCCCGCGAAGCGCGGTGTGGTTTTCATCCATGGTTTCGTCTGCAACAGAGGCTTCTGGAATCCGTGGATGAATGAGCTGCGAGTCCGCGGCCATTGCTTCGCCGCGGTCAATCTGGAGCCCATCTTCGGATCCATCGATGCCTATGTGCCGATCGTCGAAGCGGCTGTCGATCGCGTGACTCGCGCCACGGGCATGCCCCCGGTGCTGGTGTGCCACAGCATGGGCGGCCTTGCGGCGCGAGCGTGGTTGTGCGCGATGAAGGCCGATCAAGGCGTCCACCGCGTCATCACCATCGGTTCTCCGCATCACGGCACCTGGCTCGCCCGCTTCAGCCACCTGGCCAATGGGCGGCAGATGCAACGGCAGGGGGAGTGGCTGCGCAGCCTTCACGAGCAAGGCGGCGCCGAAAGCCATGCCCGCTTCACCTGCTGGTATTCCAACTGCGACAACATCGTCTTCCCCGCATCGACGGCGACACTGGACGGTGCCGACAACCGGCTGGTGCGCGGCGTGGCCCACGTGGCGCTCGGGTTCCATCCGCAAGTCATGCGCGAGTCACTGGCCCTTATCGCCGCAATGTGAATTTGTCACATGAACGCCCGTTCATATTCACAACTTCCGCGCGCGGGTGATTCCTATCCTTCCCCTACTAACAAGGTTGGGAGAAGTGATGGACATGCTCGTGAATGGGGGGATTCCCGGCAGTGCGCTGCTGGCGGATGCTGACAGCGGCCTGGGCTCGGGCCTGGCGTTTCTGATGGATGAACTGGCACATGGCGTGCTGGTCGCGACGCTGGAGGGCCGGCTGCTGCACGCCAACCAGGCCGCGTGCCACGAACTCGCCCGCCGCCGGGTGCTGGGCACACGCAACAACCTTCTGCAGCCCTGCACCCCGGAAGGCGCGAAGGCCCTGCAGGATGCGCTCGTCCGCGTGGGCGAGGGCAAGCGTTGCATGATCGAACTGCCGGCCGCAGAAGGCCCCGGCCTCACCGTGGCGGTGCTTCCACTCAAGACCGAAGCGCCCCATCACATGCCACGCGCTGCATTGCTGTTTTCGCGCGCCTCGGTCTGCGAGTCGCTGATGCTCTGCTTCTTCGCCCGCACCCACGGGCTCACGGCAACGGAGGAGCACGTGCTGCGAATCCTGTGCCAGGGGTTTTCGGCACCGCAAATCGCCCGGCAGCTCAACGTGGCCGTGTCCACCGTGCGCAGCCACGTGCGCAGCCTGTGCGCCAAGACACGCACCAGTGGGGTGCGCGAATTGGTCAACCGCGTCGCCGTCCTCCCGCCCGTGGCACCCGCGTTCTGGCACGAACCCATGCATTGAAACGGCCCCGCGTCATGACGCCGGGGGAGGCTCATGCTAGAGTAGTCGCGGATTGGGAGACGTACGCCATGAATATGCCGAGCCCGACGGGGGGCCACGAGAAGCTTCTTGCTAACCTGAGCCCGTCGCTGCGCGCGCTGGCTGTGCGGGGGGCCATGCGCAGCTACCGCAAGAACAGCGTCATCATCAATGAAGGCGAGGTCGGGGAGTCGCTCTTCGTCCTGCTCGAAGGGCGCGTCAAGGTTTATTCCAACGACGCCGACGGCCGCGAGATCACCTACAACACCGTCGAAGCAGGGGACTACTTCGCCGAGATGTGGCTCGATGGCGGGCCGCGATCCGCATCCGTCATGACACTGGAACCCAGTGTCTGCTCCATCGTCAGCCGCACTGCACTGCGCGAACACCTGGCCGATGAGCCCGAGTTCGCGCTGGAGCTGGTCGCGCAGGTCATTCGCCGCGCCCGAGCCGCGACGGAGACGGCCCGCAACATGGCGCTGCTCGACGTGTACGGCCGGGTCATCGTCACGCTTGAAAGCCAGCAAGGGCCGGCCCAGCCGGACGCGCCGATCACGCTCACGCAGATCACCCACCAGAACATCGCCAGCCGTGTCGGCGCTTCGCGTGAGATGGTCAGCCGCCTGCTCAAGGATCTTGAAAAGGGCGGCTACATCGAGTTGGGCGTGAAGCGCATCACGCTGCTGAAAAAACTGCCCGCCCGCTGGTAGGAACCGCGCGCCGGTTCTGGCAAATCTCTCACAGGAATCGCGCGCGATATTCACGCGCGCCCATCTCATTCGTCACCTATGCTGGGACCCTCGGCGCGACTGGCGTTGTAGAGACGGAGACGGCCGCCCGGCGGCTTTTGAGGGACACCGATGACAAGAACATACGGCTGCTACTGCTTTGCGATTCCGCACAAGATGCTCTCGAGGCTTGCCGCGGACTCGCCGCAGGACCAGCGGGACACGGCGAATGGCCACTTGCGGCCGTCCGCGAAGTTGAGGTCTCTGCGTTACGAAGCGGCCCCGCCGGCGGCACTGGCTTCCATGGCAAAGACCGCCAAGCCCAAAAAGGCGCGCCGCCAGGTCTTCGATGCCGGCTCCGGTGAAGACCTTCCCGGCCGCCTCGTGCGCGGCGAGACCGGAAAGGCCTCGAAAGACGAAGCCGCCAACCAGGCGTTCGAGAACCTGGGCACCGCGCTGCGGTTCTATCGCGAGGTCTTCGGCCGGAACTCGGTCGACGGCCGAGGCATGGGTATCGACGCCGCCGTCCATTTCGGCGCGAACTTCCGCAACGCCATGTGGAATGGCCGGCAGATGATCTTCGGCGATGGTGACGACACGATAGGCGGCTTCACCGCGTCGCTCGACATCATCGCGCACGAGCTGTCGCACGGCGTCACGCAGCACATGATTCCGAAGGGACTCGGTGTGGTGCGATTGCCGCTGAAAGAGCGCGAGTTCAAGGAGCAGAAGTATTCGCTCAAAGGGCAAGGCGGGGCCCTCAACGAGTCTTTCTCGGACATCGTCGGCAGCATGGTCAAGCAGTGGCATGCCGGCCAGGCGGCCAAGGAGGCGGACTGGCTGATCGGCGAACGGCTTCTCGCGCCGGTGCTGGGACGGGCCATCCGTTCGCTGAAAGACCCCGGCAATCGCAAGCTGACGTGGCACAGCGACGACCAGATCAAGAGCATGGACGCCTATGCGGAAGACTGCGATGTGCACGACGCCTCCGGCATTCCGAATCACGCTTTCTATCGCGCGGCGATCAAGATGAAGGGCCACTCCTGGGAGAAGGCCGGTCCGATCTGGTTCGACGCCTATCCCAAGCTCAGCGCCAAAGCGACGTTCGAGCAGGCGGCGCGCGCAACGATTGCCGCCGCGGATGCCCGTTTCGGTGTGGATTCGTCCGAGACCAAGGCCGTGAAAGCGGCGTGGCGGGACGTGAAGGTGATTTGAAGCTGCCGGCAGCGCCTTTCGGCGGCCAAGGCCCCAACAAGAAAACACGAACAGGGAAAACAATGGAAGCCGTATTGCCAGGCATCAAGGCCATCACCCGCGAGATGATTGCCTTGCGTCACCAGATCCACGCCCATCCCGAACTGGGTTATGAAGAGTTCGCCACCAGTCAACTCGTGGCCGACGAGCTGACCCGCTACGGCTATGAAGTTCACCGCGGCCTCGGTGGTACGGGCGTGGTCGGCACCCTCAAGTTGGGCACCGGCACGCGCCGCCTGGGCATCCGCGCCGACATGGACGCGCTCCCGATCGAAGAGGGCACGGGCCTGCCTTATGCCAGCAAGCACGCAGGAAAGATGCACGCCTGCGGCCACGACGGCCACACAGCAACCTTGCTCACTGCCGCACGGCATCTGGCCGCCGAAGGGAAGTTCGACGGCACGCTGCACGTGATCTTCCAGCCGGCCGAAGAAGGCCTGGGCGGGGCCCGGCGCATGATCGAAGACGGCCTGTTCACGAAATTTCCTTGCGACGCCGTCTTCGCGTTCCACAACATGTCCGGCTTTCCCGCCGGCAAGTTCGGCTTTCGCCCCGGGCCGTTCATGGCCTCATCGGACACGGTCATCGTCAAGATCTTCGGCCGTGGCGGGCATGGCTCGGCCCCTCACCTGAGCCTGGACCCCGTCGTCGCCTCGGCGCACGTCATTCTCGCCCTGCAGACGGTGGTCTCCCGCGACGTGGATCCGCGCGACATGGCCGTGGTGACGGTCGGCTCCATCCACGCCGGCGCGGCTCCGAACGTCATTCCCGACTCGGTTGAAATGCGGCTGTCGGTCCGGGCCTTCAGGCCGGAGACGAGGGAGTTCCTGCGCACCAGGATCGTCGAGGTCATCGAAAACCAGGCGCGCACGCTCGGCACGCGCGCGGAGATCGACTACCAGTGGCGCTATCCGGTGCTGGTCAACGACGCGGAATGCACGGCGCTCGCCAAGGAAGTCGCCCGTGAGTGGTTTGGCGACGACGGGGTCATAAAGGACATGGAAGCGCTGACGGGAAGTGAAGACTTTTCCTTTATGCTCGAGCAGTGCCCAGGCTGCTACTTCATCGTCGGCAACGGCGACAGCGAGGGAAGCTGCATGGTCCACAACCCGGGTTACGATTTCAACGACGATTGCCTGCCGGTGACTGCCACCTACTGGGTCAAGCTGGTCGAAAAATTTCTGGCGTCGGGACCCAACACTGATTCATAACGCGTAATAAGAGGATTCCCTGACATGAAGCGACTTCGTGCCGTCTCCCTGCTGTTGGCACTTGTCTTCGGGGGCGCGATTGCCGTTCCAGTTGCAGCGCAGGAGCGTTTTCCGGTCCGGCCGATCAAGCTGGTGGTCGGCTATCCGCCGGGCGGCTCGGTCGATGTCGTGGGGCGCATTCTGGCCGACGGGCTGTCGCAGAAACTTGATGCGCAGGTGGTCGTGGAAAACGTGGGCGGCGCCGCGGGCGCGATCGGCGCGGCGCGCGTCGCCACCAGTGCACCGGACGGCTACACCTTGCTGGTGGGTTCGAGCAACGAATTGGTGGGCACCGGTGTGCTCAACCCTGAACAGAAATACGACGCCCAGAAAGACTTCACCCCGATCGGCCTGGTGGCCAGTGCGCCCCTGGTGCTGGTGGCCGGCCCCAAGAGTGGTGTGAAGACGCTGCCGGAGTTCGTCGAGCTCGCCCGCCGCAATCCCGGCAAGTTCAGCTACGGTAGCCCCGGCATGGGGTCCACCATGCATTTCGCAGGCGAACTGACGAAGCAGCAGGCGGGCCTGTTCATCACGCACATTCCCTACCGGGGCACGACGGCGCTCACCACGGACCTGCTGGGAAGCGTCGTCGAGTTCGGGTTCATGTCGCCCACGGTCGCGGCGCCCCACGTGCAAAGCGGCCGCCTGATCGGCCTGGGCGTTTCCGCGCGCCAGCGGCTGCCCGCCATGCCTCAGGTGCCCGCACTGACCGAACACCCGGCGCTGGCCGGCTATGAGCTGATCGGCTGGATCGGTTTGGCCGGTCCCCGGAACATGTCGGCGGACGTCGTCGCGGCGATTGATCACGCGCTGAAAGCCCTGCTGCAGGACCCCGCGTTTCGCAAGAAACTCCAGGACGTCGGCGGCGAGCCCGCGTCGGGCCGCGAAGACTTCGCCAAGCTGCTCAAGGACGAAACCGACAAGTACCTCAAGCTCGCGGCTTTCGCGAAGTTGCGATAAACAAACGCCGGTGTGCCGGCGCCCGTGCCTTGTTGCGGGCCGGCGGCACGCCTATGCAACAATTTGAGCCCTGCCTTGTTGCTGCGAGTTCCATCCATGTCGACGGTGCGTTGCCAATCCTGTGCCGCCTCCAACCCCGAGGGAAACCGCTTCTGCGAGACCTGCGGGACGGAACTCGTGGCCATTTGCGCATCCTGCGGAGTGGCCGGATCGCCTTCGGCGCGATTTTGCGGCGGCTGCGGCACGGCGCGCGCGCAAGGCGACGCCGTCGAGCGCAGCCAGCACGGCCAGCGCGCCGGATGGGGCGAGCTGAAGCAGGCCACCGTCCTGTTTGCCGACATCGTGAGCTCCACGGAGCACATCGCGACCATGGGGCCCGAGGAGGCCATGGAGCAGCTCAAGCCGGCCGTCGCACAGATGTGCGACGCCGTGCAGGCATTCGGCGGAACGGTCATGCGAACGCTGGGCGACGGCGTGATGGCCTTGTTCGGCGTGCCTCGTGCGCTGGAGGAACACGCGCTCCTCGCCTGCCAGGCCGCCTTGGCCATGCAGCAGGCTTTCCAGGGCAACGAGTGGGGCCTGGCGATTCGCGTGGGGCTGCACTCCGGACTTGTCGCATCGGATCCCACCAGCCATGACGTGACTCGGGGCGGCGGTGCGCATGGATTGGTGATCCACGTTGCAAGCCGCGTGATCGGCCAGGCCGAACCGGGTGGGGTCTGCCTCACGGGGCAATGCCTGGACCTGATGCGTGGGGCGGCCGACGCGCGGAAGCTGGGGCCGCGCATGCTCAAAGGCCTGCGCGATCCGGTCGATATCTACGTTCTCGAGGGCGTGGACCAGGCGGTCGCGGCGCACACCCTGCAGCGGAAAATCCTTTCGCCGTTCTGCGGCCGCGATGCCGAGATGGCGATTCTCGAGCGCGCGCTGCGTCTCACACGCGACGGCGAAGCGCAAGTCGTCGGCGTTTCCGGCGCGCCGGGCAGCGGCAAGAGCAGGCTGTGCCATGAGTTCGCCCAGGCGTGCCGCTCCCGGGGGATTCCCGTCTTCCAGGTGAGGGCCCAGCCGTATGGCCACGCGACCCCGTTGCAGCCCATCCTGGACATCCTGCGCGCCTACTTGTTCAAGATTCCGCTGAACTGCCCGTCCCATGCGGCCAGGGTTCAGATCAATCTCGAGTTGGCGGAGCTCGGCAAACCCAGCGCGGCGGACCAGAATCTGCTCTACGAATTCCTCGGCGTTTCCGAGCGGGGCAGTTCCTCGGGCGGGCCGGGGACGGACCCGCGGGTGCGCCGCACGCGGCTGCTGGCCATCTTCGCCGCGTTGATCCGGAAGTCCGCGACCGTCGACGCGGTGATCGTCCTGGAGGATATGCACTGGCTCGACGAGGCGAGCGAGGAATTCGTCCTGGCCCTGCTCAACGCACTCAAGGCCACGAAGACATTCGTCCTGCTGAACTACCGGCCGCGCGCCCCTGCAGGGTGGGAAGGCCTGAGCAACTTCCGGGCGGTTGCGCTGCGCGAGCTTTCGGCGCAGGACACGGAACAGCTGGTGCGGGCTTTGATCAGCGAGCGCACCGACTTCACCCGCATCTGCGAGCTGGTTGCGCAGCGGTCCGCGGGCAATCCGTTCTTTGCCGAGGAGTTGGTGCGGTCCATCGCGCAGGGCAGCGCGTTCTGGCCCGATGGCGAGGCCGAGCCGCGCCTGGACACGATCGGCAATTCGCTTCCGGAGACGGTGCAGGCGGTCATCGCGGCTCGTATCGACCGGCTGAAATCCGAGCAAAAGGGGTTGCTGCAGATCTGCGCGATCCTCGGAAAGGAGGGCCCGCTCGAGATCCTCGAGAAGGTCGCGCAAGACGAGGTCGATCACGTCGCCACGTCGCTCGCCACGCTGTGCCGGCTGGAGTTCCTGCAGATCCTGCCCGACCTTGCCAACCAGTTCTCGTTCGGCCACCCGCTGATCCAGGAGGTGGCCTACGGCATGCAGCTGAAGGCCACCCGCAGCCGGATCCACGCACTCGTCGGCCAGGCGATGGAAACGCACTACAAGAACAGGATCGACGAGTATTCGGGATTGATCGGCCATCACTACGAAGCGGCCGGCAAGATGCTGCCGGCTGCCCGGCACATCGCCCGTGCCGCGCGCTGGCTGAGTTCCACCGACACGGCCAGCGCCACCCGGCAATGGCACAGGGTGCGCGCGGTCTTGAAGCAACAGCCTCGCGACCCGGAAGTCGACCAGTTGCGGATGATGGCGAGCGGGCAGATCGCCATGCTCGGCTGGCGCGAGGGCCGCACGCTCGCCGAGGTTCAGCCTTTCATCGACGAAGCCAAGACGCTGGCCACCGAGGTCGATTCCAAGCTCACCCAGATGCTGTTGATGGTCGAAGGCCGGATGCTGCAGGCGACGGGCGCGTCCGCTGACGAGTACGTGCAGCGCGCACAACAGGCGCTGGCGCTGGTGGCGCCCGAAGACGTGGGGCGGCGTGCCATGGTCAACGCCGTCTTGTCCCAGGCCTATGGCCGCGCGGGCCTCATCGGCGAAGCGATGGCCGCGAACGAAGCCGCGTGGACGGACGTGAGCCTGATCGACCCGTTCGACAGGGAATTCGTCGGTTTCGTCGTGGAGCACTGGATACTGGCCATGCGCGGCCGGTCGCTCGCGCGCAGCGGCAAGCTCGACGAAGCGACGGCCGCGTGGCAGCGGATGCTGAGGGACGGCGCGGGTTCCATCGATCCCACCGTCGAAGCGATCGCCCATCTCGGATATGTGGAGTTCGCCTGGTGCCACGACGACGCCGATTTGGCTCGGGCGCAGGCCGAACGCATGGCCGAACTGGCCGCCAAGCGGCAGGTTCCCTACCTCAAGGTGGTCGCGCTCCTGTGTACCGGCGTGGCCGCGGCCATCGCCGGCGATCTGGAAGTGGCGCTCCCCGCGTTGACGGCGGCCCTCGCGCTGGTGAGGGCCAACCGGCTCGCGATCGAATTCGAATCCGAGATTCTTGCCGCCATCGCCGAATGCCGGCTGCGCAATGGCGAGTTCGAGGACGCACACGAGCAGGTGGGCCAGGCCGTCGAACTGGCGCGCCTGCGCGGTGCCCGGCTCGCGGAGTGCCGCGCACTGATCATCCAGGGTGCGCTTTTCGGGCGCGGCGGTGGTGCCCACGCGGAGTGCTTCGAGCGGGCGGAAAAGCTGATCGAGCAAACTGGGGCTACAGCCTACACAGCGCCGCTGCAGCGAGCCCGGCGGAAATTGCCGGCGGCGGGTGGGGCGCTGAAGACCGCCTAGTAACGCACAAGCAGCGTCTGTTCGTGCAGGCCGTAGCCTGTGAGCGTTTGCACTTTCGCACCCAGCTCGCGCTCGCAGAACGCGATCCATTGGTCGGGCGCAGGACGGTACAACTCCGCGGGCGAGTCGACCGTCGGCGGGACCGGTGTCATCAGGTTGAACGCGAACCCAAGGCTGCTCGTTTCACGCATCTGGCGAAGTGTCCGTTCGACAAAGCGCTCCCAGACCGCAAGGTCCACGTCGAGCCGGACGTTGAATACGCCACTGGCCACCGAGTAGTCGGCCGTCCTGGGGCTGGACGCCGCGGCCACGAAGCGCTTCTTGTGCCGGGGCCAAGCGCCGCGCGCCGCCTCGATCATGGCAGGCGCGATGTCGATGCCGAGATAGTCGACGCGATGCAGCCTTCGGCGCCGGGCCAGGTAGCCGAGCAGCGCGCCATAGCCGCAGCCCACGTCGTTGAGCGAGAAATCGCCGACCGAATCGCACAGTTTGAGCAACTGCACGAACCGCAGTTGCTGGGTGGGCTCGCAGCGCCAGTCGACCCCGCTGGGCTGGGGGCCGAACTGCGCGATCTTCCGCGAGTAATAAAGCGCAGTGCGCTGGTAGACGCCATCGAGATCGTCGATGGCGCCCGGCGGGATGGCCCGTGCGTTCAACGCAAAGCTTATCCCTTGCGTGCGGGCTTGGCTGCCGGTTTGGCCGCCGGCTTGGATTTCTTCGACGCTTCCTTGGTCGGGAAGGAGACGACCAGGTAGTCGTGCGGGAAGTACGACACCGCGCGCTCTTTCGGCGTGATGAGAACGCGCGTGTTGCCCTTTTCGGCGCGCATGTCGTGGTGCTTGAAGTACACCGGCAGCGGGCTCGCCGCCGCGAAGTTCTTGATCAGCGCATTGACGATCGCGACGTCACCGTTCTGGCCGGCGACGTTCGAGTCGTGGTTGGCCAGGTTGTCGAAGTATTCGTAGAGGCGGTTCTTGGCGTCGTTGCCCATGCCCGCGCCCACGTTCAGGACCGAGATGCTGGTTTTGAACGAACGTCCCTTCTTGAAGATCTTGAACTCCTTCTGAAGGGCGACCAATTCTTCCATGCCGCCGAAGTGGGTGCGAAGGCCCTGAGACGGGGCAAAGCGCAGATTGAGCTGGTTGACGAAGCTGTCAACGTAGATGTCGTGCTCTTTCAGGAAATCGCCCATATCTTCCTCTCAGTTTGTCAGGTGGTGTAACAGTGGAAACGTCTAGTAGCCTCGATCCAGTGTAGACGCAAGCGCGAGCATTTGAAAAGGCGCCAGCTCAAAAAAGTACAAATCCGCCTCCTCCAATCAGAGGAGGAACCATGAAAATCTTGGGGAAACCGCGTTCAGCCGGCGTCGCCGGCCGCGATCTCGGGCAAGCCTTTCACCCGCTCATAGATCGGCGTGAAGTCCGGCGCGGTCTTGTCGAACAGCTCCTGAAAACTGTCGATGACGAAATAGGTTTGCTGATAGCTGTCGATCTTGTAGCGCGTGCGCATCACTCGCTCGACGTCCAGCGGCAGGCGCTGGGGCTCACTGCTTTCGACGGCATGCTGCAGCTCGCCGGGCGAGCTCAGGATGCCGGCCCCATAAGCGCGCAGCCCGTCTTTCTGGCGGATCAACCCGAACTCGATCGTGTACCAGTACAGGCGGCTCAGCAGCTCGCAGGCGCCCAGGCGATGGGCCTTCAAACCGCCCTTGCCGTATTCCTGCATGTGGTCGGCGAACACCGGGTCGTACAACAGCGGCACGTGACCGAACAGGTCATGGAAGATGTCCGGTTCCACAATGTAGTCGAACTCTTCGGGTGTGCGGATCCAGTCCGTGACCGGAAATTTGCGGTTGGCGAGCAGGGTGAAGAACGGCACTTCGGGGATGAGGCCGGGCACGCCGACAATCTCCCAGCCTGTTGCCTTCACGAGGCCCTCGTTGACCTGCTCGAAGCGCGGGATGTGGTGGCTGGGGCCCAGCGACGGCAGCCCCGCAATGAACTCCTTGCAAGCCCGGCCCGGCAGCAACGCCACTTGCCGCTCGTACAGGCGCCGGTACGTGTCATGGTCGGCTTCGGTATAGCGCGAATAGTCTTGCGGGCAGGTGTAATCCGCACCGGCGCGCGCGTAATCACCGCGCGGAGGGCGCTCGCTCGCGCCATAGACGACGGGTTCGACAGCCATTACTTCTTTTCCAGCACGCCGCGGCGCATCTGGTCCAGCTCCATCGTTTCGAACAAGGCCTTGAAGTTGCCTTCGCCAAAGCCTTCGTTGCCTTTGCGCTGAATGAATTCGAAGAAGATCGGGCCCAATTGGTTCTCGCTGAAGATCTGCAGCAGCAGCTCGCCCGGCGTGCCGTCGACCAGGATGTTGCGTGCCTGCAGTTCGGCCACATTCTCGCTGAGGCCGGGAATTCGTTTGGGGAGCAATTCGTAATAGGTGTCGCTCGTCTCGAGCAGCTTCACGCCCTGCATCTGCAGCGCGTCCACCGTGTCGTACAGGTTGGTCGAGCCCATCGCGATGTGCTGGATGCCTTCGCCGCGATAGCGGTCCAGGTATTCCTGGATCTGGCCGGACTTTTCGTTGCCCTCTTCATTGATCGGGATGCGAATCTTGCCGCAGGGGCTGGTCATGGCCTTGCTCTTCACGCCGGTGGCCTGGCCTTCGATGTCGAAGTAGCGCACTTCGCGGAAGTTGAACAGCCGCTCGTAGAAGCCCGACCATTCCTCCATGCGGCCGCGGTGCACGTTGTGCGTGAGGTGGTCGATGTAGGTGAGGCCGTGGCCCACCGGGTTCAGCTCCGCGCCGGAATCCTGCGCTATGGGCTCGAAGTCCACATCGAAGAAGCCGATGTTGCCGATGTCGCCTTCTTTCGCGCCGTTCTTGCCGCGCCAGCGGTCGATGAAATAGATGATCGAGTCGCCGATGCCCTTGATGGCCGGGATGTTGAGCTCGCCAGGGCCGGCTTGGCCGGCATAGCCCCAGGCGCCGAGCGAGATGGCGCGTTCATAGGCGGCCTTGGCGTCCTTCACACGAAATGCGATGGCGCACACGCTGGGCCCGTGCAGGCGCGCGAAGCGCTGTGCGAACGAATCGGGCTCGGCGTTGATGATGAAGTTGATGCCGCCCTGGCGGTACAGCACGACGTTCTTGTGGCGGTGCCGCGCGATCGGCTTGAAGCCCATGCGCTCGAACAGCTCGCCCATCGCCTTGGGGTCCGGCGCGGCGTATTCGATGAATTCAAACCCGTCGGTGCCCATGGGATTGTCCCAGGCGGTAGCAGGTGCGTTGGCTTCTTCAGGCAGGCGAGCGTTCATGGTGTCTCCAGATGGGGGCGTTTCCTGGTACGCACTGTAGAACGAATGCTGATCAGGTTTCCGCTGATTCGAGGCTTGTCGAAGTGTAAAAACGCTCTAATATTGCGTTCCTATGGAATCCCACGCACTCGACAAGCTCGACAAATCCATCCTGCGCTGCTTGCAGCAAAACGGCCGAGAAACCTATGACGTGATCGGCGAGCAGGTGGGCCTGTCGCCCAGCGCGGTGCTGCGGCGGGTAAAACGCCTCGAAGAGGCCGGCGTGATCGACCGCTATGTGGCCTTGGTCAAGCCCGAGGCCGTGGGCCTGGGGCTCACGGCGTACCTGAACGTACGGCTCGAAAAGCACACCGAGACCCACAAGCGCAACCCGATGGACCTGTTCCGCGCCAGCGTTCAGACCTGGCCGGAAGTGGTGGAATGCGCCGCGCTGACGGGCGAGATGGACTACCTGCTGCGCGTGGTGGTGCAGGACATGGCTCACTACAGCCGGTTCATCATGGACACCTTGCTGAAGCACCCCAGCGTCGAAGATTGCAAGACCAGCTTCGTGCTCGACCGCGTCAAAGCCACGACGGCGGTGCCGGTGTAACTCGAATGGGCTCATTGTTGCGTAGGTAGAACTACCTGACCGTCGCCTACGCATCCCCGTTTGGCTTGCCTCCCTAGTGAAAACCCTTAAATTGAGGGCATGACTGATATCCAAGAAGTCACCAAGCCACGGTCCGTGACAGTGCCGATCCGCTCGATCGGCGCGACGCACCGTGAACGCATCGCCGTCCACCTGCAGGCGCTGGAAGAGCACGACCGCTTCCTGCGCTTCGGCTACGCGGCCACCGACGAACAGATCGCCCGCTACGTCGACGGGCTCGACTTCGACCGCGACGACATCTTCGGCATCTACAACCGCAAGCTCGAATTGATCGCGATGGCGCACCTCGCGTTCTCGCGCGACCCGGACCACCTCGAGTGCGCGGAGTTCGGCGTGTCGGTGCTCAAGAAGGCGCGCGGCCGCGGCTATGGCGCCCAGCTGTTCGACCGCGCCGTGATCCATGCGCGCAACGAAGGTGTGGAGCTGCTCTTCATTCACGCGCTCTCCGAAAACACGGCAATGCTCAAGATCGCGCGCAACGCGGGCGCAACTCTGGAGCGCGCCGGTTCCGAGACGGATGCCTACCTCCGGCTGCCGCCCGCCACGCTCGACAGCCGGATGAGCGAGATGCTGGAAGAGCAGCTGGCCCAGACCGACTACCGCTTGAAGGTGCAGGCCAAGAGCTTCTGGGACTTCCTTGCCGGCGTGCAGGAAGTGCGGCGGGGCGTGCAGGACGCGCGCCACAAGGCGGGCGGGTGATCGCCATCACAGCCGGCCCCGTGTTTCCGCTATCCTTGTCATCCCTCCACTACCGCACGTCCTGCATCCCAAGGCTGTGTCCGACCCGCACCCTGCGCGCGCTTCCGCTGAAAAGGAAGACAGGCGCACTTTCCTGCAGAAGATCGCCGAGTTCATCCACCCCGGACCGGACTCCAAGGCCGAGCTGATCGAAACGCTGGCCGACGCCGAAGACAACGACATCATCGGCCCCGAATCGCGCGTGATGCTGGAAGGTGTCATCCGCATGGCCGAATTGACGGCCGGCGACGTGATGGTGGCGGCGCCGCGCATGGACCTGCTGAACATCGATTCGCCCCACGACGAACTGTTGGGGCTGGTGATCAACACCGCGCACTCGCGCTTTCCCGTCCACGACGGCGACCGCGAAAACATCATCGGCATCCTGATGGCCAAGGACCTGCTCAAGCTGCAGCGCGCACCGGAGCTGAACATCCGCGCGCTGCTGCGGCCCACGGTGTTCATCCCCGAGAGCAAGGGCCTCAATGACCTGCTGCGAGAGTTTCGCGGTAACCGCAACCACCTGGCGATCGTGATCGACGAGTTCGGGCGCGTCGCCGGGCTGGTGACCATCGAGGACGTGCTGGAGCAGATCGTCGGTGAGATCGAGGACGAATTCGACATCGACGACAACGAGGGCGACATCTTCGGCCTGGCCGATCGCACTTACCGCGTGAGCGGCGATACCGCCATCGACCGCGTGAGCGAAGCATTCGGCGTGACGTTGGCGCCCACCGACGCCGAACAGGAGTTCGACACCATCGGCGGGCTGATCGCGCACGAGATGGGCCACGTGCCCAAGCGCGGCGAACACCACACGCTGGCCGGCCTGAACTTTGTCGTGCTGCACACCAAGGGCGGTGCGGTGCGCTGGTTCAAGGTGTCACCGGCGGAATGAGATCTCCCCCGAAGCGGCCTGCGGCCGCCTGCGATTGATGCGTCCCATGGCCTTAGCGTTGGTCGCCGGCCTGCTGCAGGCCGTGTCGATCGCCGCGCCGTGGGATGGGCAGGCCCAGTGGTGGCTGCAACTGTTGTCGTTGGCCGTACTGGCGTGGATGACGCAGCGCGAACGCGACTGGAAGAGTGCAGGGCTGGCCGGATGGACATTCGCGACGGCCTGGCTCACGGGAACCTTCTGGTGGCTGTTCATTTCCATGCATGTCTACGGGGGCCTGCCCTCGATCCTGGCGGCCCTTGCCGTCGTTGCGCTCGCCGCTTTCCTGGGCGCTTACTACGGCGTCGCCTGTGCGATCTTCAAGAAGCTCGAGCCTTCGAGCGGTTGGGCGGGCGCCTTGCTGTTCGCATCCCTCTGGACGTTGGCCGAGCTCGGCCGCGTGGTCTGGTTCACCGGCTTCCCCTGGGGCTCGGGGGGCTATGCGCATTTGGAGGGGCCGCTGTCGTCACTGGCCCCTTACGTCGGCGTGCACGGCATCGGGTTCGCCGCGGCGCTGTTGGCTTTTGGGCTGTCGCTCTTGTTGCGTGAGGGCACGCTCCGGTCCTGGCGCTACTGGCTGGCCATCGGCGGCGCAGCCGCAGGCCTCGCGGCCTGCAACTATGCGGCCCGGCCGGCGCCAACCGCTGGCGGCCAACCGCGCCTCTCGGTGGCGCTGCTCCAGGGCAACATCCCGCAGGACGAGAAGTTCGAAGGCGGCACCGGCATACCGGTCGCGCTCGATTGGTACGGGCGACAAATTCAGGCCAGCACGGCGCAACTGGTCGTCGCCCCGGAAACCGCACTGCCCCTGCTGCCGCACCAGCTGCCGGAAGGCTACCTGGATGCGCTGCGTACCCGGTTCTCGAACGGCCAGCAGGCCGCGTTGATCGGCATCCCGCTGGGCAGTCTCGAACAGGGCTACACCAACTCGGTCATCGGCCTGAAGCCCGGCGCCGGCATCTATCGCTTCGACAAGCACCACCTGGTGCCGTTCGGCGAATTCATCCCGCCGCTCTTCAAGTGGTTCACGCGGATGATGAACATCCCGCTGGGCGACTTCAACCGCGGCCCCATCGGCCAACCCACTTTCGATTGGCACGGCCAGAGGCTGCTGCCCAACATCTGCTACGAGGACTTGTTCGGCGAGGAGCTGGCTGCGCGCTTCACCGACCCGGCCACGGCGCCGACCGTCTTCGTCAACGTGAGCAACATCGGCTGGTTTGGCGACTCGATCGCCATCGACCAGCACCTGCAGATCAGCCGCATGCGCTCACTCGAGTTCCAGCGCCCGATGATCCGCGCCACGAACACCGGCGCCACGGTCATCATCGATCACCGGGGCGTGGTCACGCATGCGCTGCCTCGCCTCACGCGCGGCGTGCTGACGGGCGAGGTGGAGGGCCGCAGCGCCATCACGCCTTATGCCTGGTGGGTTTCGCGGCTGGGCCTCTGGCCGCTGTGGCTGCTCGGTGCCCTGGCGGTCGCGGCTGCTGCCTGGCGCCGGCGCGTCAATGCGCAGGACGCGTCCGTGCCATCGCCTGATTGAGCAACGCCGGCAGCATGTCGAGCATGCCCAGGGCATGCCGCCCGGGTGGCGACGCGCTCGCGTGGTACGCGTAGAGCGAGACCGGCGGCAAGTCCTGCAGTTCGACGGCGACCATGGTCGCAGCGTCCAGGTTGCTGGCCGACAGGAAGTCGATCACCGTCCAGCCCATGCCCAGGCGCACCAATTCCACAGCAAGGCGCGACGTCTGCACCTGCACGCCTGACGGCGTGCTCACGCCGAGCTGGGCCGTGAGCTGGTCGATCGCGTGGCGCATCGGGTCGTCGCCCACCAGCCGGATCATTGGCGTATTGGCCAGGAAGCTCATCGGGTTGTTGCGGCGCACGCGCGCCGCGCGCTCCCAGATCTCGCGCGTCACCGCCACGTAAAGCGGGCCGCTCATCAGCATGCGGCTTTCCAGCTGCGGATGCGGATGCTCGTAGTAGCCCAGCGCGAAATCGACGCTGCGCGTCATCAGCGCCGGCGCCATCTGGTCCTGGTTCAGGGTGCGCACCTCGATGTTCACGCCAGGGTAGCGCGCGGCATGCCGCTCCAGCACCAGCGGCAGGAATTCGTGCGAAACCGCCGGGATCGCCGCCAGCCGCACCTGGCCCTGGTCCACCTGCCGCAGGTTGACGGCGATCTTGCGCAGTTCGTCGAGCTTGCCGTGGATGGCAGCCGATTCGGTGAACAGCACCATGGCCTCCGGCGTGGGCGCCAGCGCGCCCTTCGACCGCGTGAACAGCTTGTAGCCGAGCTGCAGTTCCGTGTGGGCGATGGTCTTGCTCACCGCCGACGGCGTGATGCAGATCAGGCGCGCGGCGGCGCTCATGTTACCTGTCTGCATGACGGCCTGGAAGACCTCGAGCTGGCGAAAGTTCATGGAATGGGGCTATGACTTTTGTTCACACCTGCCCCCCGATTTTTCCGCGACGGGGGTGGCGACCGATCCCAACAATACGCCACCTTGCGCGACCGCGAGGGCTTTCCTACTACTAAATCAGATTTGAGGACACATCATGAATAAATCGCTACTCGCCTTCGCGGTGCTGGGGGCGCTTGCCACCGGCGCTTTCGCCCAGTCCAGCGTCACCGTCTATGGCGTCGTCGACGTCGGCCTCGAGCAGACGCGCCTGTCCCCCGGTGGCAACACCACGCGCCTGTCCAGCGGCATCCAGTCGGGCAGCCGCCTGGGCTTCAAGGGCAATGAGGACTTGGGTGGCGGCCTGTCCGCCTCGTTCCAGCTCGAGATGGGCCTGGACGCGACGACCGGCGCGGCGGGGCAGGGCGGACTGGCGTTCGGCCGCCAGTCGTGGGTGGGCCTCAACGGGGGCTTCGGTTCCCTCAAGCTCGGCCGCCAGTACGTGCCGCTTTTCGGCGCGCTGGACACCATCGACCCGCTGGGCACCGGCATCACCGGCGACGGATCGGGCATCTCCGCCGTGTTCCGCAGCTTCGGCGTGCGCATGAACAACACGATCAACTATTCGACGCCGGCGATGGGCGGTTTCTCCGGCGAAGTGGCGTACGGCCTGGGCGAAGTTTCGGGCAGCACATCCACGGGCAGCCAATGGGGCGCCGCAGGCACCTACGAAGGCGGCCCGCTGACCGTGGTCGCCGCGTATCACCTGCAAGGCCAGACGGCCGGAGGCGCGGACACCGGCGACAGCCGCACCGCGCTCGTCGGCGGCGCCTACGACCTGAAGGCCGTCAAGCTGCACGCGGCGCTGGCGACCAACAGCGACAAGGACGCCGCCGGCGCCACCACCGGCAAGAGCCGCGACTACATGCTCGGCATCAGCGCGCCGGTCGGCCCCGTGTCGGTGATGGCCTCGTACGTGCGCCACGACGACCGTCTCGTGCCCAACGCCGACGCCGCCTACTGGCAGCTTGGCGCGACTTATGCATTGTCCAAGCGCACCAACTTCTACACGTCCTACTCGACCATCCGCAACGACAGCGCCGGCGCCACAGGCTCCGGCGTCCCCGGCACCGACATCAGCTGGCTCAACGTCGGCATTCGCCACAAGTTCTAACCACCCTGGAGTACCACCGACATGCATTACCAACGGACATTCAAGAACCTCGTCGCCGGCTTCGCGCTGGCGGCGTGGGCGGTGCTGGCCGCCGCGCAAACGGCCAAGCCGAACGTCGTGATCCTGGCCACCGGCGGCACCATCGCCGGCGCCGGCGCCACCACGGCCAACAGCGCGTCGTACGCCGCCGCCAAGGTGCCGGTCGACAAGCTGATCGCCGGCGTGCCGGAACTGAAGGACGTCGCCAACGTCACCGGCGAGCAGGTGTTCCAGATCGCCTCGGAAGCCTTCACCAACGAGAAGCTGGTGCAGCTGGCCAAGCGCGTGGCGCAGCTCGCCGCCCAGCCGGGCGTCGATGGCATCGTCATCACGCACGGCACGGACACGGCGGAGGAGACGGCCTATTTCCTGAGCCTGGTGGTGCATACCGACAAGCCGATCGTGCTGGTGGCTTCCATGCGTCCGTCGACCTCGATGTCGGCCGACGGCATGCTGAACTTGTACGACGCGGTCGTTGTAGCCGGCGACAAGGCCT
Organism: Ramlibacter sp. WS9; assembly: GCF_003797765.1. GTDB lineage: Bacteria > Pseudomonadota > Gammaproteobacteria > Burkholderiales > Burkholderiaceae_C > Ramlibacter. The sequence goes on from NZ_RKMB01000020.1 coordinate 26,419, forward strand.
CGCGCGGCAAGGGCACGCTGCTGGTGATGAACGACGAGATCCACTCGGGCCGCGAAGCGACCAAGCGCGTCAACATCAAGACCAATGCGTTCTACAGCCAGTGGGGCCCGCTGGGCATGGTGGTGGAGGGCAAGACCTACTGGTTCCGCAACCCAGTCAAGACGCACACCAGCCAGAGCGAGTTCGACATCGCCAACATCGACACCCTGCCGATGGTGCAGATCGTCTACGCAACGGGCCAGATGTACCCTGAGATGTATGAAGGCGCGATGAAGCTGGGCGCCAAGGCCATCATCCATGCGGGCACGGGCAACGGCTCGGTCGCCAACTACATGGTCGACACCATGCGCGGCATGCGCGCCAAGGGTGTGCAGATCATCCGCTCGGCCCGCGTGCCCGACGGCTTCGTGCTGCGCAATGGCGAGCAGCCCGACGACAAGTACGACTGGGTGGTGGCGCATGACCTGAACCCGCAGAAGGCGCGGATTCTGGCGGCCGTAGCGCTGACCAAGACGAACGACGCGAAAGAACTCCAGCGCATCTTCTGGCAGTACTGAAGCAACGACTGAAGTAACAAGGCGCGGGTCCGTTCAGCGGCCCATGCGCACCAGCCGGCCGGGTCGCGCTTGCGTGACCTGGCCGTTCTGCGTGACGGCCTCGCCATTTACCCATGTGCCGACATAACCCTCGGCCTTCTGCAGGAAGCGGCGGCCGCCGGCGGGCAGGTCGTGCACCAGCCGAGGCGTTCCGACGCCCAGGCGCTGCGGGTCGATGACGTTGATGTCGGCGCGCAAGCCCGGCGCAATGCGGCCGCGGTCGGCCAGGCCCAGGTAGCGTGCATTCCGGGCGGTCAGCATCTCCACCGCCGTCTCGAGCGGCAGCTTGCCTTGTGCACGGTCACGCACCCAGTGCGTCAGCATGAAGGTGGTGAAACTGGCGTCGCACACCGTGCCCACGTGCGCGCCCGAATCGGCCAGCCCGAACAACGCGCGCGGATGCGCGAGCATCTGGCGCAGGCTGTTCAGCGACCCTTCGTTGTAGTTGAAGATGGGGAAGTAGATGAGGTTGCCGCCGTCGCCTGCGCTCAGCCAGTCGTACAGCGCTTCCAGCGGGGAGATGCCCGCCTGCTTGGCCCGAACCAGAAAGCTTTGCATCACCGACGGCTCGTAGTCGAGCCGCTCGTCCAGCGGGAACATGCGCCCGCTGATCATGTCGATGCGCTGCAGCAGGATGTCGACAAGCGGCGGGATGGCCGTACCGTCGCCCGCCAGCCGGTCCGACTTCTGCGAAAGAACCTGCGCCTTGCGCGCCGGGTCGCGTAGCGCGGCGGCCCGTTCGGCCGTGGGCAACTGCGCCACTTCCTTGTAGCCGGCAAATCCCATGAACGGGTGGAAGCTGGCGTCCAACCCGATGATGACGCCGATGCCACGCGCAGCGGTCTGCAAGTAGAGGGGCAGGCCGCGCGCCACGGCGGCTTCGGTGCGCACCTGGATCGCCTTGTACTGCTCGCCACCCGGGTCACGTTGCAGCCATGTCATGGACAGCGGGCGACCCGACGCTGCTGCCAACTGCTCCACCAAGTCGAACTCGGCGTCGAAGCGTGCCGGACCTTGCATCAGGTCGAAGTCGCTCACCATCTGCACCACGCCGTGCGACAGGCCGGCGAAGGCCTGCGCGATGCCGGTGAGCTCCGCGGCGCTCGCTTTCGCGGCCGGTGTGTCCTTGCCCTCCGACGTGCGGTGGTTGTCGCTGCGGCCGGTGCTGAAGCCCGCGGCGCCGGCCTGCAGTGCCTCTCGCAGCAGCGCGCACATGGCGGAGATGTCGGCGTCGGTCGCGACCTGCTTCGCCTGCGCGCGGTCGCCCATCACGTACATGCGCAGCGGATCGTGCGGCACCTGCACCAGGTAGTCCAGGCTGCGCGCGTCGCGCTCCAGCGCATCCATGTACTGCGGGAAGCTCTCCCAGCCCCAACGGATGCCTTCGTGCAGGGCGGCGCCTGGAATGTCTTCCACGCCTTCCATCAGCTTGATGAGGCCATCCTGGCCGCCCGGCCGTACCGGCGCGAAGCCGACCCCGCAGTTCCCCATCGCCAGAGTCGTCACGCCGTGGTGGATGCTGGGGCTGAAGGTGTCATCCCAGGTCGCCTGCCCGTCGTAGTGGGTATGGATGTCGACGAAGCCGGGTGTGACCCAGGCCCCCGCCGCATCGACCGTCTCGCGCGCGGTGGCTGTGATGCGCCCGACTTCGACAATGCGGCCGTTGGCGATCCCGATATCGGCCGTGCGCGGCTCGGCGCCGCTGCCGTCCACCACCGTGCCGCCGCGAATGATCAGATCAAGCATGCTGCGCCCTCAGGACGGCGGCATCGCTGCGCCGCCAGAAGAATGCGAGCGACATCCCGCTCACGATGTGCCACATCCCCCACAGGCTGGCGATGATCACCATCCCCAGGTCGGAGTTGAACTGCACGGCAATGATGCCCAGCGCCAGCCCCGAGTTCTGCATGCCGCCCTCGATCATCACAGCGCGCCTGTCGCGTTCGCTCACACCCATGGCCTTGGACGTCGCCCAGCCGAAAAACAGGCCGCTGGCGTTGTGCACGATGACGATCAGCAGCATGGGCAGCAGGCCGAGCGTGAGCAACTGCCGTTCCTTGATCAGCCCCAGCACGATGAAGGCGAGCAGCGCGAACAGCGAGAAGTTCGCCAGCGGCTTCTGGATGCGCGCCGTGAGTGGAGGCAGCCGATGCGCGATCAAGAGGCCCAGCGACATGGGGACGGCCAGCAGCACCAGGAGGCTGATCCAGATGTCGGAGGCGTCGATGCTCAGCGTCCGCAGCCAGGAAGCCGTCGCCGGATTTGCGGCCACCATCCAGCTGAAGTTGAAGGGCGTCAGCACCAGCGCCATCAGCGCCGCGACCGCCGACACGCTGACCGACAGGGCGGTGTTGCCGCGCCCGAAATGGGTGACCACGTTGCTCAAGCTGCCGCCGGGGCAGGACGCCACCAGCATCATCGCGGCCTCGACATTGGGCGGCAGGTCCAGCACCAGGGTCGCGGCCCAGGTGCCGACGGGCAGCAGGATGAATTGGGGGATGAGGCCGCAGATGACCGCCCGAGGCGTCTGCGCCACCCGTTTGAAGTCGTCCACCTTCAGTTCCAGCGCGACCGAGAACACCATGGTGGCCAGCACCAGGCCGAGGATCAGTTGTTGGGTTGTCATGCGGTCTCCTCCGCCAGAAGGGTAAACGGACAAACGCCCGTAAAATCGAGGGTTTTCGCGGGCTTCCGCGTCCTTCCCACCGTTTCACACCGGGCCGAGCCCGCCCGTGCCCCTGGCTATGTTGACCTTCCAGCAAATCATCCTGACCTTGCAGTCCTACTGGGACAAGCAAGGCTGCGCCCTGCTCCAGCCCTATGACATGGAGGTCGGCGCCGGCACCTCTCATACCGCGACGTTCCTGCGCGCCCTCGGCCCGGAGCCTTGGAAAGCCGCCTATGTGCAGCCCAGCCGCCGCCCGAAGGACGGCCGCTATGGCGAGAACCCGAACCGCCTGCAGCACTACTACCAATACCAGGTGGTGCTCAAGCCTGCGCCGGCGAACATCCTCGACTTGTACCTGGGCTCGCTGCAAGCTCTTGGATTCGACTTGAAGAAGAACGACGTTCGCTTCGTCGAGGACGACTGGGAGAACCCCACGCTGGGCGCCTGGGGCCTGGGCTGGGAAGTCTGGCTGAACGGCATGGAGGTGACGCAGTTCACCTACTTCCAGCAGGTCGGCGGCATCAACTGCAAGCCGATCACCGGCGAGATCACCTATGGCCTGGAACGCCTGGCCATGTACCTGCAGGGCGTGGACAACGTCTACGACCTGAAGTGGACCGACACGCTCAGCTATGGCGACGTCTACCTGCAGAACGAGAAAGAGCAGTCGGCGTACAACTTCGAGCACAGCGACGCAGATTTTCTGTTCACGGCGTTCAGCGCCCACGAGAAACAGGCGAAGTATTTGATGGAACAAGCGCTGGCCCTGCCGGCCTACGAGCAGGTGCTCAAGGCGGCTCATAGTTTCAATCTGCTGGACGCGCGCGGCGCGATCAGCGTGACCGAGCGCGCGGCCTACATCGGCCGCATCCGCAACCTCGCGCGCGCCGTCGCGCAAAGTTATTACGACAGCCGCGAGCGCCTGGGTTTCCCGATGGCGCCGCGCGAATGGGTCGCCGACATGCAGAAGAAGGCGGCGTAAGACATGGCAACGCAGAATCTATTGGTCGAACTGTTCGTGGAAGAGCTGCCGCCGAAGGCGCTCCGGAAATTGGGCGATGCTTTCGCCGGCGTGTTGTTCGAACAGCTCAAGACGCAGGGCTTGGTCACTTCCGAATCGAAGCTGACGTCATACGCTTCGCCGCGCCGCTTGGCGGCACACGTGACAGCTGTGGCCTCACATGGTGCCGATAAGGCCGTATCGCAAAAGCTGATGCCCGTAAGCGTCGGGCTCGATACAGCCGGCAACGCGACGCCCGCGCTGCTGAAGAAGCTGCAGGCGTTGGGCGCGGACGCCTCGGCGGTGCCGGGCCTGAAGCGAGCCATGGATGGCAAGGCCGAAGCGCTGTTCTACGACAGCAACGTCAAGGGCGCGACCCTGGCCGAAGGCCTGCAGAAGGCGTTGGACGAAAGCATCGCCAAGTTGCCAATCCCCAAGGTCATGACCTACCAACTGGCCGACGGCTGGAGCGACGTGAAGTTCGTGCGCCCGGCGCATTCGCTGATCGCGTTGCACGGCGGCGAAGTGGTCCCCATCGAAGTGCTCGGCTTGAAGGCCGGCAACCAGACGCGCGGCCACCGCTTCGAGGCCGCGGCCGAGACGGTGGTGATCAGGAATGCCGACGACTACGCCGCCACGCTGGAAAAAGACGGGTCCGTCATCGCCAGCTTCGAGGCGCGCCGCGCGGAGATCGTGCGCCAGCTCGCCGATGCCGCGGCCAAGGTGGGCGGCGGCGCCAAGGCGATCGAAGACGAGGCGCTGCTCGACGAAGTGACGGGCCTGGTCGAACGCCCGAACGTGCTGACCTGCGAGTTCGAGAAAGAGTTTCTCGAAGTACCGCAGGAATGCCTGATCCTCACGATGAAGGCCAATCAGAAATACTTTCCCCTGCTCGACGCGGCGGGCAAGCTCACCAACAAGTTCCTGGTCGTTAGCAACATCCGTCCGGATGACGCGAGCGCGGTGATCGGCGGCAACGAGCGCGTGGTGCGCCCCCGCCTGGCCGATGCGAAGTTCTTCTTCGACCAGGACCGCAAGAAGACGCTCGAATCGCGCGTCGCCGGCCTCTCCAAGGTCGTCTATCACAACAAGCTGGGCACACAGGGCGAGCGCGTGGAGCGGGTGCGCGCCATTGCCAAGGCGATCGCCGCGCTGCTGGGCGACACCCAGGTGGCGGCGCAAGCCGACCGCGCCGCGCAACTGGCCAAGGCCGACCTCGTGACCGACATGGTGGGCGAGTTCCCCGAACTGCAGGGCACGATGGGCCGCTATTACGCGCTCAACGACGGTTTGGCCCTGGACGTCGCCGACGCGATCGAGGACCACTACAAGCCGCGCTTCGCAGGCGACACACTGCCTCGCAACCCAACGGGCCTGGTGGTAGCGATCGCCGACAAGCTCGAAACGCTGGCCGGCCTGTTCGCCGTCGGCCAGTTGCCGACCGGCGACAAGGACCCGTTCGCGCTGCGCCGCCATGCGCTCGGCATCGTGCGGATGTTGATGGAAAAAGATTTGTCCCTGTCGCTGGGCGATCTGGTGGCGAAAGCGCTCGGCCTGTTCCCGCAGGCCGGCGCCGAAACCGCGCAGCAGCTTTCCGACTTCATTTACGACCGCCTCGCCGGCTCCCTGCGCGAACAGGGCTACAGCGCGCAGGAAGTCGATGCCGTCTTGGCACTGCGCCCGCAACGTCTCGGCGACGTCGCCAAGCGCCTTGCCGCGGTGCGCGCTTTCGCCGCGCTGCCCGAAGCGCCTGCACTGGCCGCCGCCAACAAGCGCATCGGCAACATCCTGAAGAAGGCCGACGGCACAGTGGATGCGCATGTCAGCGAGGTGCTGCTCAAGGAGCCGGCCGAGCAGGCGCTCTACGCGGCCATGAAGGATGTCGCGCCCAAAGCCGGCAAGCAGTTCGAGTCCGGCGATCACACAGGTTCGCTGCAGACCCTGGCCGCGCTGCGCGGCCCGGTCGATGCGTTCTTCGATGGCGTGATGGTCAACGCGGAAGAAACCGACCTGCGCCTGAACCGCCTGGGCCTGCTCGCTACGCTGCACCAGGCCATGAACCGCGTCGCGGACCTGTCTCGGCTAGCCACCTGAACGGCAACATCATGAAACTCGTCATCCTCGACCGCGACGGAACGATCAACGCCGACAGCGACGAGTACATCAAGTCGCCGGAGGAGTGGACGCCGCTGCCCGGCGCGCTCGAAGCCATCGCACGGCTGAATCACGCGGGCTGGCACACCGTGATCGCGTCCAACCAGTCGGGGTTGGGGCGGGGGCTGTTCGACGTCGCGTCGCTCAACGCCATGCACGCCAAGATGCACAAGCTGCTGTCTGCGCAAGGCGGGCGCATCGACGCGGTGTTCTACTGCCCCCACAGCCCCGACGAGGGCTGCCAGTGCCGCAAGCCCCTGCCGGGCCTGTTCGAGCAGATTGCCGATCGCTTCGGGGTCGATCTCAAAGGCACGCCCGTCGTAGGCGACGGACTGCGCGACCTGCAGGCGGGCGTGGCCGCGGGCTGCGAGCCCCATCTGGTGCTCACCGGAAAAGGCGCGGAGTTCCGCGGCCGCACGCTGCCCGAAACGTATCCGAACGGCACGCGCGTGCACGAAGACCTCGCCGCTTTCGCCGACTGGCTGATCGCGCGCTCTGCCACGGCCAAGGCCGCGGCCTGACCTTTTCCTTTCCAACACATGGCGTTCATTCGTTCGGTTCTTCACGCGCTCTGGATGCTCGTGACGGTGATTCCCTGGGGCATCTACATGGTGACGGCGTCGCTGTGGAGCAACGGCACGCAGATGTGGTGGATGGCGGTGCGCTGGCTCACCTGGGCGGTGGGGCCTATCGGCCGGGGCATCCTGGGCATCGAAGTGCGGGTGACGGGGTTCGAGAACCTGCCGCTCGGCGAAAAAAGCCCGGCGATCCTGCTGGTCAAGCATCAGTCCACGCTGGAGACGTTCCTCATCCCCACGCTGATGCCGCATCCGCTGGCTTACGTCTTCAAGCGCGAGCTGATCTTCGTGCCGTTCTTCGGCTGGGCCATGGGCCGCATGGACATGATCCACATCGACCGGCGGCTGCGCGCCAGGGCTTTCAACAAGGTGGTGGAACAGGGCAAGCGCCTGCTGGCGCAGGGCATCTGGGTCATCATGTTCCCTGAAGGCACGCGCATCCCGCGCGGCCAGAAGGGCGACTACAAGCAGGGCGGCACGCGGCTGGCCGTGGAAACCGGCGCGCCGGTGATCCCCATCGCCGTCACGTCCGCGAAGGTCTGGCCGCGCAAGGCATTCATCAAACGCCCGGGCCTGGTCGACGTGTCGATCGGCAAGCCCATCGCGAGCCAGGGCCGCAGCCCGGACGAATTGATGCGCGAGGCCGAGGCGTGGATCGAAGCCGAGATGCGCCGTCTCGATCCCGAGGCGTACCCGCAACAATAGCGGTCCGAGGGCGCCAATAGCCCCAACGAATCACCCCATCGCGCGCCGCTCGCGTCGCCAGCAGATAAACTCCCGGCCCATGCAGGCGCTGTTGCAGTTCACGCTGGATTTGTTCGACCCCGCCCCCATGGCCGGCCCGGGCGGCGAGGTGCCGAAAGCAACGTCGCCGCGCAAGCGCAAGGCCAAGGCGCCCGTGCCCACACCGGTGGATACGGCGACGCTGGTGACGGTCGATCCCCGCCCCGCCGAACTGCTCGAGCAGGTGCTGGCGCCGGCCTCGTTCCGCCATCCGAGAGCCAACCGCGAGGCGGTTCTGGGCGACTCGATCGTGGCCTTCGAACTGCGCCGCGCCAAGCGCCGAAACATCGGTTTCACGGTCGGTCCCGAGGGCCTCACCGTCACCGCGCCCAAATGGGTTCCGCTCTACGAGATCGACGCCGCCGTCAAGACCAAGTCCGGCTGGATCGTCAAGAAACTGGGTGAAGCCGGCGAGCGGCATCGCCGCATCGAATCGGCGCGCATCCAATGGAAAGACGGTGCGGTCTTTCCGTACCTTGGCGAACAGGTGATCGTGGTGCTGGACCCGAGGCACGCGTTCAGTGAAGTGGGCGCCGTCCTCAACGTCGATGGCGAAGCGCTGCCTGGCATGCCGCGCCATACGCTGCACGTGGGCCTGGCGCAGAACGCGCAGCCCGAGCAGGTGCGCGACGCGGTACAGGCATGGCTGATGCGCCGCGCCAAGGAACTGTTCACCGAACGCCTCGACCACTACGCGCCGCAGCTGGGTGTGGCGTGGCGCAAGCTGGTGCTGTCCAGCGCCGGGACGCGCTGGGGCACGGCGCATTCGGACGGTCTCATCCGCCTGAACTGGCGGCTTATCCACTTCCGCCTGCCGGTGATCGACTACGTGGTGGCGCACGAGCTTAGCCACCTGCGGGTGATGGATCACAGCCCCCGTTTCTGGGAAACCGTGCGCACGGTGGTGCCGGATTACGCCCATCTGCGCGGCCAGCTGAAGGACGAGGCGCTCCCGCCCTGGTGAGTCGCCCACGGCAGGGCTACACTGGGTTACGCGAGGCGCTCGTTCGCGCCGTAACCAAGGGGGGAGATTGAAAGGGACGCTGAGTTTGCGGGAGCGGCTGGTCGTCCTGATGATGGCCGCTGTTCTGCCGATGTTCGCGCTCTCGCTGTGGGTGGCGCTGCGCGAATCGCGCTCGGCTACCGAGCAGGCCCAGTCCCAGCTGCGTTTCGCGGCGTCCCTGCTTGCCGCCAACCAGGACCGCGCGGTGGACGCGGCGGAACAGCTGTTGGGGGCGATCGCGGCCATACCCGAGCTGCGGGCGGCCGACCGGGGGCGCTGCCAGGCCTACTTCCAGGGGCTGCGCGACAGCTATCCGATGTACTCCAACATCGGATTGATCGCGCCGGACGGAAGCGTCGTGTGCCATGCACAGGGCACGAGCGGCGACGGCAACCTGGCGGACCGTTCGTACTTCCGCGACGCCCTCAGTCAGCGCCGTTTCGTCATCGGTGAACCCATCGTGGGCCGCCTTACCGGGCGCCGGGCCATTCCCTTCGCCTTGCCGGTCATGGATGGAGAAAAATTGGCGGGGGTGGTGTTTGCCAGCCTCGATCTGCAGCACGCGACGCAGGCCCTCGGGCGGGCGGAACTGCCCGCCGGCGCGCGCGTGCTGGTGGCCGACCGGCGTGGGCATGTGTTGATGGAATTCCCGCCATCGACCGGCGGGCAGGTGCCGAGCCAGGGGCTGCCGCCAGACCAGCTGGCGGTTGCCCAGGCCCAGCGAAGCGGCGTTGGCGAAGACGTCGACCTGGGCGGTGAGGAGCGCGTCTTCGCCTTTGCGCCGGGGCGGCAGGTGGGGCAAGAAGGTTTCATCGTTCGCGTGGGCATCGCCAAGTCCATGGTCACGGTCAATGCCACAAGGCACCTGAGCGATTCGTTGCTGGTGCTGGCGGGCGCGCTGCTGCTGGCCGTCGGCGTGACCTGGTGGATCGGCGGGCGAGTGATCGTCAAGCCGGCCAAGCAGATCCTTGGCACGGTTCGGCGGCTGGAACGGGGAAGCCTGGACGCGCGCGTGCCGGTAGGGGGAGCCTCCCCCCGCGGCGAGTTCGCCCGTATCGGCGCCGCGTTCAACCTCATGGCCGATTCGCTGCAGCTTCGCCGGGCGCACCTGGAGACCGAGCTCCGGCGCAGCCGCGATGCCTATGGCGCGCTCGATCTGGTTCTCAACAGCATGCAGGAGGCGTTGCTCGCCGTGACCGGCACGGGCCAGTTCCTGATGTTCAACGAAGCGGCTGCCCGCTTGTTCCCGCTGCACGGTCCTGAGACGAAGCCCCAGCACTGGCCCGAGCTGTTCGGCTTCTATCATCCCGATGGTGTCACGCCCTACGAGGCGGACGAACTCCCGATGGTGCGCTCCGCGCGGGGCGAGAGCGGGCGCGCGCCGCTGCTGGTGGTGCGCAACCCGCAAGTTCCGCAAGGGCGGCTACTGCAATGCACATGGCAGCCGATACGTGGTGAAGGCGGGACCAGCGGCGGCCTGGTGGTGTTCACCGACGTGACGGACCTGGAGCGCCTGCAGGCCGAACGCGCGGCGCAACTCGAACAACTCCAGGAAACACAACGCAAGCTCATCGAGACGCAACGCATCGGCCGCGTCGGCAACTGGGAGCTTGACTTGGCGAGTGGCCGGCTCTGGTGGTCGGACGAGGTGTACGCCCTGTTCGGCATCACGCCCGGAGATTTCACGCCCACATTGCAAGAACTCGAACAACGCGTCCATCCGGAAGACCGGCCCTTGCTGAAGCCGGCGCGGGATTCGGCGCTGCGCGACGGCAAGGTCGCGACGCTCGACTACCGGGCCGTCAAGCCGGACGGGAGCATCGCGTGGATGCACGAGATCGCCGAGGCAAGACGCAACGAACTGGGCGAGCCGGTGTGGTTCGGCGGTGTGGTGCAGGACGTGACCCAGCGCAAGCAGGCCGAGCTCGACAACGCGGCCCTGTTGGCCGAAATCCGCAAACTCAACGCCAACCTGGAGGCGCGCATCGCCGAGCGAACCGCCGCGCTGGCACAGCAGGAGCGGCTGTTCCGCACCCAAGCGGAACAGGCGCCCGAGGTGGTGTGGACCGCCGATGCGCAAGGCCGCATCACTTTCTTCAACCGCGCCTGGTACGAGCTGGTCGGCGGTTCGCCGCAAGACTGGTTGGGCCACACCGGCATGGCGGCTATCCACCCAGACGACCGCGCCGAAGTGGCGGCGAACTGGCTGCGGTCCAGCGCGGCACTCACCACCTACAGCGGCGTGCGCCGCGTCAAGGCGCGCGACGGCAGCTACCACACGATGTCGTACAAGGCCGCGCCGGTGCAGGACGAAGAGGGCCAGGTCGTGTTCTGGGTGGGCATTGACGCCGACATCACCGAATTCAAGGCGATCGAGGGCGCGCTGCGCGCCTCGAACCAGGAACTCGAAGCGTTTTCCTATTCGGTATCGCATGACCTGCGCGCACCGCTCGGCGCCGTGGGCGGCTTCGCGCGCGCGCTGGAACTCAAGCTGGAGAACCACCCCGACGAGCGCGCGCACCATTACCTCGATCGCATCCAGGCCGGCGTAGGAAAGATGGAGCAGCTGATCGAGGCGCTTTTGTCATTGGCCAAGGTCGTGCGCGCCCCCGTGAGCTACGGGCGGGTGGACCTGAGCGCCCTGGCGCGCGAGACGTTCGAGGGCCTGCAGATGCAGCATCCGCAGCGGCAGGCCGCGGTCTACGTCGAGGAGGGGCTGGTGGTGCAAGGCGATGTGCGCTTGCTGCGCCTCGTGATCGAGAACCTGCTGGGAAACGCCTGGAAGTTCACTGCGCAGCGCGAGCAAACCCGGATCGAGGTTGGCAGCCAGGGCGGCGGCGTGTTCTTCGTGCGCGACAACGGCGTCGGCTTCGACATGGCCTATGCCGGAAAGCTGTTCACCGCATTCCAGCGGCTGCACGCGGACACCGAGTTTCCCGGTACCGGCATTGGCTTGGCCACCGTGCGGCGCATCGTGGCCCGGCACCAGGGGCGGGTCTGGGCCGAGTCTCGGCGGGGCGAGGGCACGACCTTCTTCTTCGCGCTGTCCGACAGTGCGCCGCCCGCCTGGCTCACCGGGGACGACGTCAGGCCATAGCGAAGCGGTAGATGCCGTCGCTGCCCAGTTCGCGCCGCAGCTTGCCCGCGAACCACAGCGCGTGCAGGTGCGCCACCGATTCCCCCATCGCGAAAGTCGTCTGGTGCAAGTCGAGCTCGCGCTTGAACAACACCGGCAGCACGTCGGCCGCGGACTGGGGTGCCTGTTGGCACGCCTCGATCACCTCGGCCAGCCGGTCGCGGTGATGATCGTGCAGCTGCTGGATGCGTTCGTGCAAACCGCGGAAGGGCTTGCCGTGCGAGGGCAAGGTCAGCGTGTCTTCAGGCAGGTGCTTGAACTTGTCGATGGATTCCAGGAACTGCCGCAGTGGATCGGACTCGGGCTCGACGTCGTACACGCTCACGTTGGTGGAAATGCGCGGCAGCATCATGTCGCCGCTGATCAGCACCTTCAGCGAATCGCAATACAGCGCGATGTGCTCGGGCGCGTGCCCGAAGCCGCTGATGCACCGCCAGTCACGGCCGCCGATCGCGATGAGGTCACCGTCCTGCATGCGGCGAAAGGCGCGCGGCACGTCCGGCACCATGCCCGGGTAGTAGTTGGAGCGGCCGCGGATCTTTTCCAGCGAGTCCGTGTCGGTGAGGCCGTGCGAGGCGAAGAAGCTGGCCGCGCTTTCGCCGCCGAAGCCGGTGGTGCTTTGCGATGCCATGCGCGCCGCGTTGAAATCGGTCGCGCTGATCCACAGCGGCGCCTTCCAGCGCGCGCACAGCCAGTGCGCCAGGCCGATGTGGTCCGGGTGCATGTGCGTCACGATCACGCGCAGGATCGGCAGGCCCTCCAGCTGGGTCTCGAAGATGCTTTCCCACTGTGCCTTGGACTCGTCGCGGCTGATGCAGCAGTCCACCACTGTCCAACCAGGGCGGCCGTCGATCTCGTCGCGCAGCAGCCAGAGGTTGATGTGGTTCAGCTGGAAGGGCAGAGCCATGCGGATCCACTTCACGGCCGGCACGAGGCCGCTGCCCTCTCCCGGCGCCACCACCATGGTCTCGCCCTGGCCGGGCATGACGTCGCCGAACGGGTAGTCCAGCAGCTGTTCCTGAGCGTTCATCGGTGCGCCTTGCGGTAGAGGATCATTGACGTTTACGTTAACGTCATATGTAATCCGCATTGTAGGGACGGGGCGATGGCCCCACTGTCCCCTGCCGTACATGCAAACTTTAGGAAGCGCTCTCCTTGGCCACCACGACCTACACCATCAGCGACCTGGCGAAAGAGTTCGACCTGACCACGCGCGCCATGCGCTTTTACGAGGACATGGGCCTGCTGCAGCCGGAGCGCTCCGGCCCCGGCGGGCGCAATCGCGTCTACAGCGCCCGAGACCGCACCCGGCTCAAACTCACGCTGCGCGCCAAGCGGCTGGGGCTGTCGCTGACCGAGGCCAAGGACATCATCGACATGTACGACAGCCCGCGCGACACCGGGCCGCAGCTGAAGAAATTCCTGGCCGTGCTGGCCCAGCACAGGAAGCAGCTGGAAGAACAGATGGCGGACCTGCAGGCCAACCTGGAGGAGGTGCGCGTGCACGAGAAAGAGGCCCGCGCACTCCTCAGCCGCAGCGAAAAGCCCAGGCAGGCCGCCTAAAGCGCGCCATCAGAAACCGAGGAGCGCCCGCGCCACGTGACCGGCGATGCGCGGGTTCTCCTTCAATCGACGGACGCTGTACGCGTACCAGTCCGCACCATACGGCACGTAGACGCGCACGGTGAAGCCCATGCGCAACAGCCTGTCGCGCAGCGGCTCGCAGACGCCCAGCAGCATCTGGAGCTCGAAGCGCGCCGTGTCGATGCCGTTTCGCCGGATCAGCTCGATGATTTGATCGATGAGCGATTCGTCGTGTGTGGCGATCGCGACGAAGGTGTCCGTTTCAAAGCAGCGTGCGACGTGCTTCAGGAAGTGCGGGTTGATCGCGGCGCGGCGATTCCAGGCGTCGGCAACCAGATGCTGCCGGTCTTCGAGGTAGATGCCTTTGCAGATGCGAAGCGGAAAGCCCAGGCCCACGAGAGGCTCGATGTCTCGATAGCTGCGCTGGAGGTAGGCCTGCAATGCGATGCTGACGTTGTCGTGGCGAGACCGCAAGCGGGTGAACAAATCGATCTCCAGCTGCGTGCAGCTCGCGTCTTCCATGTCGATACAGACGCTGCTGCCGCCCGCCTTCGCGGACGCCAGGAGCTGGTCGAGCAGGCCTTCGCATTCCGCCACGTCAAGCAGCAGTCCCAGCGCAGAGGGTTTGACCGAGATGTCGGCACGCAATCCTTGCGTCCGGATGGTTTCGAGGAGGTGCATGTACTCCTCGGCGGTAGCCTGTGCTTCGCGCATGGTCGAGATTCCCTCGCCGAGCACGTCGAGCGTGACGCAGAACCCCTGCGCGTTCAATTGGCGGGTTCGCCGGGCCGTTTCCTCGATCGTGGCGCCCGCGATGTAACGCCGTGAGAGTCTCTGAACGATCGAGCGGGGAATGAAGGGAACCGCGCGAGCGATGAGTGTGTTGAGCAATTGCATTCTTGTGTCCATGACGAAATGGCGCAGCCCAAGCCAGCGCAACGCCGGATGCGGCGCACCGGCGGTGTCGGATCAGGATGCTGGGAATTGCGCGGCCCGAGCAACTCGGGTCGCGCGACGGAATACGAACTCACCTCTCAGGCGAGTTCGTTCCTGCGTGCGCGTTCAGCGCTTCGTCGAGGGCGGCCAGGCGGCGGCGTGCATTTGCGGTGGGTCCGTGGATGAATGGCGGAGGCGGGCCCATCATAGGGGATGCGCATTCCCCCAAAACCAAAAACTGGGCATAATTGACGTTTACGTAAACGTCAACTCGCCTGGAGCGCCGCGATGCCCTCGAGTCTCACCGGCTTCGACCCGAAAGATCCCGCCTACGCCGACCGCGTGCGCGCCAGCTTTGACCGCCAGGACGCGATGCGGACCATTGGCGCCACGCTGGCGTCGGTGGAAGCGGGCAGGGTGGTGATCGAGCTGCCGTGGGCCCAAGCCTTGACCCAGCAACACGGCTTCCTGCACGCCGGCATGGTGGCCACCGCGATGGATTCGGCTTGCGGCTATGCGGGCTTCAGCCTGATGCCTGCCGATGCCGCCGTGCTGACCATCGAATACAAGATCAACTTGCTCGCGCCCGCCAAGGGCGAGCGCTTCCGTATGGAAGGCCTGGTCATCAAGCCCGGCCGCACCGTCACTGTCGTCGAAGGCAAGGCCTATGCGATCGACGGCGGGCGCGAGAAACTCATCGCCACCATGGCCTGCACGCTGATGGCGGTGTACGGCCGCGACGGTATCCAGCACTGAACACGACCCCAAGGAGACTCCCATGACCGACCTTCCAGGCCTGAACTTCCAGCTGGGTGAAGACATCGATGCGCTGCGCGACGCCGTTCGCTCGTTTGCCGAAGCCGAGATCGCGCCTCGCGCCGCCGAGATCGACCGCAGCGATCAGTTCCCGATGGACCTGTGGCGCAAGATGGGCGAGCTGGGCGTGCTGGGCATCACCGTGGCGGAAGAGTACGGCGGCGCCAACATGGGCTACCTCGCGCACATGATCGCGATGGAAGAAATTTCCCGCGCCTCCGCCTCGGTGGGGCTGTCGTACGGCGCGCACAGCAACCTGTGCGTCAACCAGATCAAGCGCAACGGCAGCGACGAGCAGCGCAGGAAGTACCTTCCCAAGCTGATCTCCGGCGAACACGTCGGCGCGCTGGCGATGAGCGAGCCGGGCGCCGGCAGCGACGTGATCAGCATGAAGCTCAAGGCCGAGGAGAAGGGCGGCTACTACGTCCTGAACGGCACCAAGATGTGGATCACCAACGGCCCGGACGCCGACACCATGGTGGTCTACGCCAAGACCGAGCCGCAACTGGGCGCGCGCGGCGTCACCGCCTTCATCGTCGAAAAGGGCATGAAGGGCTTTTCCACGGCGCAAAAGCTCGACAAGCTGGGCATGCGCGGCAGCCACACCGGTGAGATGGTGTTCAACAACGTCGAAGTGCCGGCCGCCAACGTGCTGGGCACGCTGAACGGCGGCGCCAAGGTGCTGATGTCGGGCCTGGACTACGAGCGCGCCGTGCTGGCCGCCGGCCCGATCGGCATCATGCAGGCGGTGATGGACAACGTGGTTCCCTACATTCACGACCGCAAGCAGTTTGGCCAGAGCATCGGCGAGTTCCAGCTGGTGCAGGGCAAGGTGGCCGACATGTACACGGTGCTGCAGGCGGGTCGTGCCTTTTGCTACACCGTGGGCAAGAACCTCGACATGCTGGGCACTGAGCACGTGCGACAGGTGCGCAAGGACTGCGCCTCGGTCATCCTGTGGTGCGCCGAGAAGGCGACCTGGATGGCCGGCGAGGGCATCCAGCTGTTCGGCGGCAACGGCTACATCAACGAATACCCGCTGGGGCGCTTGTGGCGCGACGCCAAGCTGTATGAGATCGGGGCGGGCACGAGCGAGATTCGCCGCATGCTGATTGGCAGGGAGTTGTTCGCGGAAACGATGTGAGCTGGCCCACCCGACCGCTCGGTCGGTAATCCTGCGTAGTGCGCAGCGCGGCGGAAGAGCCAAAATACGCAATATGTCCTCACTCCAAGACCTCTTCACCCACAACCGCGCCTGGGCCGCGGAGATGGAGCGCACCCGCCCCGGTTTTTTCAGCGGGCTCACCCAGCAGCAAAAGCCCAAGTACATGTGGATCGGCTGCTCCGACAGCCGGGTGCCGGCGAACCAGATCACGGGGCTGGAGCCCGGTGAAGTATTCGTACACCGCAACGTGGCGAACATCGTCGTCCACTCGGATCTGAACGCGCTGTCGGCGATCCAGTTTGCGGTGGAGATGCTGAAGGTCGAGCACGTCATGGTGGTCGGCCACTACGGCTGCGGCGGCGTGCAGGCGGCGCTGGACGGCGCCCGTATCGGCCTGGCCGACAACTGGATCCGCCACATCCAGGATGTGCGCGACCGACATCGGGGCCTGCTCGAAAGTCTGCCGGCCGACAACCGCGCCGATGCGCTGGTGGAACTGAACGTCATCGAACAGGTGGTCAATGTCTGCGTGAGCACGGTGATGGTCGATGCGTGGGCCAAGGGCCAGAAGATCAGCGTGCACGGATGGTCTTACGGCGTGCACGACGGCCTGCTGCAGGACCTGCACATGACGGTGGACAGCACGGATTCGATCGAGCCCCTGTACCGCGCGGCCGTCGAAGGTGTCACCTCCTCGCGCAAGTAGGCCCTCGATGTTCCCGCAACGCCTCGACTCCCCGCTTGCTTACGACATCGCCAAGGCGATGATGGACGGCTTCAACCGCCACTACCGGCTGTTCCGCACCGAATCGGCCAGGGCCAAGCACCGCTTCGAGACGGCCGACTGGCACGGCCAGCAGCGGGCCCAGCGCGAGCGCATCGAGTTCTACGATCTGCGCGTGAAAGAAGCCTCGCTGCGGCTGGAAAAGGAATTCAAGGCCGGCGAGCAGCCGATGGAAGTCTGGCAACAGGTCAAGCTGCACTACATCGGCCTGTTGATCGACCACCACCAGCCCGAACTGGCCGAAACCTTCTTCAACTCGGTCACCACCAAAATCCTGCACCGCACGTACTTCCACAACGACTTCATCTTCGTGCGGCCGGCGGTGTCCACCGAATACATCGAGAACGACGAGCCTGCCGCGACGCCGACCTACCGCGCCTATTACCCCACGCGCGAAAGCCTGGGCGACACGGTGGTGCGCATCATCGACAACTTCCAGCTGCAGCGGCCCTTCGAGGACCTGCAGCGCGACGCCGGCTATGTGGTGCAGGCGATGGCCGCGCGGCTGGCGCAGGTGAAGCTGCGCGCCAACTTCCAGATCCAGGTGCTGTCGTCGCTGTTCTTCCGCAACAAGGGTGCCTACGTCGTGGGCAAGATCATCAACGGGTTCAACGAAGTGCCGTTCGCGCTGCCCGTTCTCCATAGCAAGCACGGCAAACTGGTGATCGACGCGTGCCTGTTCGGCGAGGACGACCTGCAGGCGCTGTTCTCTTTCGCGCGCGCCTACTTCATGGTCGACATGGAAGTGCCGTCGGCCTATGTGCAGTTCCTGCGTTCGCTGATGCCGCGCAAGCCGCGCAACGAGATCTACAACGCGCTGGGCCTGGCCAAGCAGGGCAAGACGCTGTTCTACCGCGACTTCCTTTATCACCTGAAGCATTCCAGCGACAAGTTCCGCATCGCGCCCGGCATCAAGGGCATGGTGATGCTGGTGTTCGACCTGCCGTCGTTCCCCTACGTGTTCAAGCTGATCAAGGACTACTACCCGCCGCAGAAGGACACGACGCGCGAGAAGATCAAGGGCAAGTACCTGCTGGTCAAGCAGCACGACCGCGTCGGCCGCATGGCCGACTCGCTGGAATACAGCGAGGTGGCTTTCGCGCGCGACCGGTTCGAGGACGAGCTGATCGAGGAGATCCGCAAGTTCGCGCCCAGCCAGCTCGAGATCGGCGACCGCGACGGCGACGGCCACGAGGAAGTGGTCATCAAGCACCTGTACATCGAGCGCCGCATGATCCCGCTCAACATCTATCTGCAGGAGGCGTTCGACGCGGGCAAGGCAGCTGGGGCCGACAACGTTGCCACCGAGCATGCGCAGGACCAGATCGAGCGCGCCGTCGTCGAATACGGCAACGCCATCAAGGACCTGGTGGCCGCCAACATCTTCCCCGGCGACATGCTGTGGAAGAACTTCGGCGTCACCCGCAACGGCAAGGTCGTGTTCTACGACTACGACGAGATCGAATACATCACCGATTGCAACTTTCGCACCGTGCCCGCCGCGCGCAACGAGGAAGAGGAGATGTCGGGCGAGGTCTGGTACAACGTCGGCCCGCACGATGTGTTTCCGGAAACGTTCGGCCCTTTCCTCTTGGGCAATGACGCGGTGCGTGGTGTGTTCATGAAGCACCATGCCGATCTGCTGCAGGCGGAGTTCTGGCGGGCGCACAAGGAGCGCATCCAGGCCGGCCATGTGCACGACGTCTTTCCGTACGAGCGCGAGAAGCGCTTTGCGAAGCGCCACACTTCCGCCAGCACATGAACGCACGCGATGCCTGGGAACTCGCCAGCTTCATCGTCACCGTCGTGGCGCTGCCGTTCGCCATCATCTTCTTCGCCTGGGAGCAGCGCAAGGAGCGCGACAACGAGGACGAAGAGGGCTACCAGCTGCTGTCGAACGCCTACAACGACTTCCTCAAGGTCGTGCTGGCCAACCCCGACCTGCACCTGCGCACCAACGAGCCGCTCGCGAACCCGACCATCGAGCAGACCGAGCGCATGCTGGTCATTTTCGACATGCTGATGTCGTTATTCGAACGCGCGTATCTTGTGGCCTTCAAACCCAAGATGACCGAGACCGAGGCCCGGCGCTGGAACAGCTGGGACGACTACATGCGCGAATGGTGCCACCGCGAGGATTTCTACAGCGCCCTGCCGCTGCTGCTGCGCGGCGAGGACCCCGAGTTCCAGAGTTACCTGCGCCGCATCGCCAAGGAAGAGCGCGGCACATTGATCCAACTTTCATGAAGGAGTAAATATGTACCCCCACGCTCACATTCGTTCGCTGCCCCCCGAGGGGGCCGTTGCCTCCCTAGAGGCGGCTCGTCGGGAGGCAAACCATGTCTGATTCCATCGTCATCGTCGGCGCCGCCCGCACCCCCATGGGCGGCTTTCAGGGCGATTTTTCGTCCCTTTCCGCTCACGACCTCGGCGGCGCCGCCATCAAGGCCGCTGTCGAGCGCGCCGGCATCCCCGGCGACGCCGTGGGCGAGGTCCTGTTCGGCAACTGCCTGATGGCAGGCCAGGGCCAGGCCCCGGCACGCCAGGCGGCATTCAAGGGCGGCCTGCCCACGAGCGCGGGCGCCGTGACGCTGTCGAAGATGTGCGGCTCGGGCATGAAGGCCGCGATGTTCGCGCACGACATGCTGCTGGCCGGCACGCACGACGTGATGATCGCGGGCGGCATGGAAAGCATGACCAACGCGCCGCACCTGCTGCTCAAGGGCCGCAGCGGCATCCGCATCGGCCACGACCGCATCTATGACCACATGATGCTGGACGGCCTGGAAGACGCTTACGAGCCGGGCCGCGCCATGGGCACCTTCGGCGAAGAGTGCGCCGCCAAGTACAACTTCACGCGCGAGGCGCAGGACGCATTCGCCGTGGCCAGCGTGCAGCGCGCCAAGGCCGCGACGGAGAGCGGTGCGTTCGCCACCGAGATCACCCCGGTCACGGTGAAGGGCCGCGCCGGCGAGGTCGTCATTTCCATCGACGAAGGCCCGGGCAAGGTCAAGCTGGACAAGATTGCCACGCTCAAGCCCGCGTTCAAGAAGGACGGCACCATCACCGCCGCTTCCAGCTCCAGCATCAACGACGGCGCCGCCGCGCTGGTGATGATGAAGGAATCCACCGCGACGAAGTACGGCGCGAAACCCATCGCCCGCATCGTCGCCCACACCATGCACGCGCAAGAGCCGAACTGGTTCACCACCGCCCCAGTTGGCGCCGTCAACAAGCTGCTCGCCAAGACGGGCTGGAAAGTGAGCGACGTGGATCTGTGGGAAGTGAACGAGGCCTTCGCCGTGGTGCCGATGGCGCTGATGGAAGAACTGAAGGTCGCGCACGACATCGTCAACGTCAACGGCGGCGCCTGCGCGCTGGGCCACCCGATCGGCGCTTCGGGCGCCCGAATCATGGTGACGCTGATTCACGCCTTGAAGGCCCGCGGCAAGAAGCGCGGCATCGCCACGCTGTGCATCGGCGGCGGTGAGGGCACCGCCGTCGCGATCGAGCTGATCTAAAGAAAGGAACTGTCATTGCGGGCTTGACCCGCAATCCATGCAGCGCTTGCTTGCACGCCTCCATGGATGCCGGATCGAGTCCGGCATGACAGGCACGACATGCTTTTGACCCAAGACCAGGAAATGGTGCGCGACGCAGTGCGCGCCTTCGCCCAGGAAGAGCTCTGGCCCAACGCCCCGCGCTGGGACAAGGAACATCAGTTCCCGCGCGAAGCGCATGCGGGCCTGGCAGCGCTGGGCGCGTACGGGATCTGCGTGCCCGAGGAGTTCGGGGGCGCCAACCTCGACTACGTGACGCTCGCCCTGGTGCTGGAAGAGATCGCGGCGGGCGACGGCGGCACCAGCACCGCCATCAGCGTCACCAACTGCCCGGTCAACGCCATCATGATGCGCTACGGCAATGCGGCACAGAAGAAGAAATGGCTGACGCGGCTGGCACAGGGCGAACTGCTCGGCGTGTTCTGCCTGACGGAGCCGCACGTGGGCAGCGATGCCTCGGCCTTGAAGACCACCGCGGTGAAAGACGGCGACGGCTACGTGATCAACGGCGTCAAGCAGTTCATCACCAGCGGCAAGAACGGACACCTCGCAGTGGTCATCGCGGTCACCGACAAGGGCGCGGGCAAGAAGGGCATGAGCGCCTTCCTGGTGCCGACCGATACGCCTGGCTACGTGGTCGCGCGGCTGGAAGACAAGATCGGCCAGCATTCCAGCGACACCGCGCAGATCAACTTCGACAACTGCCGCATTCCGGCCGAGAACCTGATCGGGGCAGAGGGCGAGGGCTACAGGATCGCGCTGTCGGCGCTGGAAGGCGGGCGCATCGGCATTGCCGCGCAGAGCGTGGGCATGGCGCGCAGCGCTTTCGAAGTGGCGGTGGCGTATGCGAAGGAGCGCCAAAGCTTCGGCACGGCAATCATCAACCACCAGGCGGTGGGCTTTCGTCTGGCCGACTGCGCGACGCAGATCGAAGCCGCGCGCCAGTTGATCTGGCATGCCGCGAGCCTGCGCGATGCCGGGAGGCCGTGCCTGAAGGAAGCCGCGATGGCCAAGCTGTTCGCCAGCGAGATGGCCGAGCAGGTCTGCAGTGCCGCGATCCAGACCCTGGGCGGCTACGGCTATGTCAGCGATTTCCCGGTCGAGCGCATCTGGCGCGACGTGCGTGTCTGCCAGATCTACGAGGGCACTTCGGACGTGCAGAAGATCATCATCCAGCGGGCGCTCTGAGCATGCTGGCTCCGTCAGTTGCCCGGCCAGCGTGCCGGGTCTCGCCGATGGTGCAGGCAGGCCAACACGGAAACGCGCTGTCCGTTCAGCAATTCGAAATGCAGCGCGTAGGGAAAGCGTCGCAGCAAGATTCGGCGAAACCGACCTCGCGCGGCGGGGAAAGCCTCGGGATTGCGTTCCAAATGCTCAGCGGCGGCAGCTATGACTCGCAGGAAATCGCCGCCCAGACCATAAGACCGTTGTTCATACCAATCGAAAGCTTCGGCGATTTCGGCCTGGGCCGGGGCTTCAAACGAAACTTCCCA
Organism: Ramlibacter sp. WS9; assembly: GCF_003797765.1. GTDB lineage: Bacteria > Pseudomonadota > Gammaproteobacteria > Burkholderiales > Burkholderiaceae_C > Ramlibacter. Next base: position 48,675 of record NZ_RKMB01000020.1, read on the forward strand.
ACTCACAGTCGGACGCCGAGCGACCGCGCGATTTGCGCCAGGCTCTTGCCTTGGCCAGGGTGTTCATCTCGCCACGCAGCGCGCCGCTCCAGCTCATCGAGGACTTCCACCTTGGGTTCAGCGTCCACTTCCGACGCGAACTCGTCCCAAAGGTCTTCCACCAACAGAAGTCGCTCGAACTTGCCGAGATGCTCAACAGGCTGAAGAGTCGCTTTCATCGCACAAAGTCTAGCAGGAACCGGTTTCGACGCACACTCCAGTCCCTGTGACTCAGGCTGAGGCGGCCTGGGGTGTTGGTGTCACTGTTGGTAGAAGTAGTAGCAACCCAGCATGGTGCCGAGTTCGGGCTTCTTCAGCGGCGCCATCAGCATGGCGGTGCGTTGTTTGGCAATCGGGTGTTCGCACGCCAGCATTCCGTCGCCCTTTTCGCACTTGCCCAATGGATGGCCGACGAGCTTTTCATAGGCCGGCTTCACGTCGTCCGACAGAGCCTTGACCGTCACTGCGAAGCCCAGGCCCATGCCGACGCTTTGCGGCGTGATCTCGATCACGGGCTTGCCCAGCCAGGTCATGGGCTGGCGCGGCTTCCAGCTGGGGGAGCGGTCGTCCTGCACGAAGTTGGCCTTGATGACCTCGGCGAATTTCTCCGCGCGCGCCGGGTCGCTCTTCATGTCCAGCCACGACTCCTGGCACGAGGCCAGGCGAGACAAGGTGTCTTGCGGTTCGGCGGCATGAACCGCGGTACCGATCACAAGAAGGACGAAGGCAGCGGAATAGGTGTACATCGATGTGCTCCTGTTGGGGGATCGATGGAGGATGCCCTGCCCAGGTTTCAATCGGATTGACTGCGAGCCGAGGTCTTGTTTCGTTTGTTGCAGCGTCGTCGTTACTTCGGCTTCAGCAACGCCGCCACCCGGGCCAGCAGGTCGGACTTGGCGAAGGGTTTGTCGAGGCTGCCGCAGCCGGCGTCGGCCAGGAAGCGCTGCGCGCCAGCGCTCAGCGTGTCGCCCGTGACAAACAGCATGCGCTGGGCCAGTGCGGGCTGGCGTTCCGACACCTCGCGCCACAGCGCGGCGCCGTCCACGTCTGGCATGCGCAGGTCGCTGATGACGGCGTCGAAGCGCCCTTCGTCCAGCATCTTCAAAGCCACAGCGCCGCTCTCCGCAGTGATGACGTCGTAGCCCGCGCCTTCCAGCATGGCGCGCATCAGGTCGGCGATTTCGGGCTCGTCGTCAACCACCAGCAGGCGCTGCGCGGCCGGCGCCGGGGCTTCAACGCGCGGTGCCGCGCGCGGCACCGATGGCGGCGCCGGCTGCAGTGGCAGGCGCAGGCAAAAGCTGGCGCCGATGCGGCCATCGGTCGCAGCGCGGCGGTCTTCCAGCAGCAACTCACCGTCGTGGTCACGCGCCACGCTGCGCGACACGGGCAAGCCCAGGCCGGTGCCGGCGCCCTCACCCTTGGTGGTGAAGTAGGGGTCGAAGATTCGCTCGCGCATGTCGTCGGGTACGCCGGGGCCGTTGTCGGACACGCGCAGCCACAGCAGCGATGTGGCCTTGTCCACGCCCGTTTCGATGTGGAGTTCGCGCGGCGCGGGCACGCCTTGCAGCGCCTGCTGGGCGTTGACGATCAGGTTCAGCACGACCTGGCCCAGGCGGTCAGCGTCGGCGCTGACTTCAGGCAGTTCCGGGGCCAGAGCCAGGCTCAGTTGCACGCCGCTGCTGCGCAGGCTGTACTGCAGCAAGTCCGCAGCGCCGCGCACCAGGTCGTTCAGCAGCACGGGTGCGCGTTCCGATGGGCGCTGCCGCGCCATGTTCAGGAAGGTGCGCACGATGCGGCCGCAGCGCTCGGCTGCGTCGTGGATGCGGCGCACCTCGGCATGCAACGGCGTGCCTTCGGTGCGCTCTTCCAACAGGCTGGCTCGGCCCATCACGATCGCCAGCGGGTTGTTCAGCTCGTGCGCCACACCGGCCAGCAGGCTGCCCATGGCGCTGAGCTTCTCGCTCTGGCGCAGGGCGTCGCGCTGGCGTTCGATGACCTCGGCGGCAAGCACCTTCTCCGACATGTCGTTGATGGACGCCGTGTAGTAAGGCTGGCCGCCCGTCTGCGTCTGCCACAGCACCATCTCGATGGGAAACTCGGTGCCGTCGGCGCGCAGCGCGTGCAGTTGCAGGCGCTGGCCCATCAGGCGCGGTTCCTCGCCGCGTGCCATGCGGTCCAAGCCAGCCTGATGGCCTTGGCGGTGGCGGGGCGGGATGATCACCTCGGACACGGGCCGGCCCAGCGCCTGTGCCCGGCTGAGGCCGAACATGGCCTCGGCTGCGGGGTTGAACTCCACCACCAGCCCCGCAGCGTCGGTCGTGACGATGGCGGCCAGCGCGTTGTCGACAATGGCGGCCTTGAGTTGTTCGGCGCGCTGCAGCGCCTGTACTTGGTCGAGCAGCATTTGTTCTTGCTGCTTCAGGTCGGTGAGGTCGCGAGCGTAGGCGATGACGAGTTCAACCTCGCCACCGCTGCCACGGTAGGGGCGCAGCGTCTCTTCGGTGAAGCAACGGCCGCGCGTCACGTAGTCGCTCCAGCCTTCCCAGGTGACGGTCTCGCCGGCAAACACGCGCTCGGCGACGGGGGCCCAGCTGGCCTGGATCTCCGGGCCGCGGACGTCCAACAAAGTGCGGCCCACCAGCTCTTCGGCCTTCAGGCCCAGAAATTCCAGTGCGGCGGCATTGGCGTAGTGGTAGCGGCCCGGCCGATCCAGGACGCCCACGCGGACGGGAACGCCGTCGAGCACGCGTGTGAGCAGGGGCAGGTCGGCGGCAAGCGCGTCGGACAGGAAGTTGGGTTCATGCATGGGCTGGCGGCACCTGGTTGACTTGCAGCAATTGCGCCAGCCTGGACAGCAGGTCGGTGCGTGAGAAGGGTTTGTCCAGGCGCGGGCAGCCGGTTTCGTCCAGGAACTGGCGCGCGCCGGGGCTCAAGGTGTCGCCGGTGACGAACAGCATGCGCGTGGCCAGGGCCGGGTGCTGCTCGCGCACGGCGCGCTGCAGCGCTGCGCCGTCCATGTCGGGCATGCGCAAGTCGCTGACGATGGCCTGGAAACTGGCGGTCGCCAGCATCTCCAGCGCCACTGCACCGCTGTCGGCACTGGCTACCTCGTAGCCCGCGCCCTCGAGCATGTTGCGAATCAGATCGGCTATCTCGGGCTCGTCGTCGACCACCAGCACGCGGCCGACGGCCTGCGACGAGGCTGGGCCCGGGTCGGCCTGCAGGGTCACATCCGGCGCTGCGGGCACTTGCAGCGGCAGACTCAGCTTGAAGCTGGCTCCGGCGCCGGACTGCCCCGCGCCAACCAAGGCCAGTTCGCCACCGTGATCGCGCACGATGCCGCGCGACACCGACAGCCCCAGCCCGGTGCCCATCCCGTCCCCCTTGGTCGTAAAGAAGGGATCGAAGATCTTGTCGCGCACAGCCTCGGGCACGCCGGGGCCGCTGTCAGTCAACTTCAGCCACACACCACCCGGCGCCTGGCCACTGGTGATGGTGATGCGCCGCAAGCCGGCATGTGCCGCCAGCGCCTGTTGGGCGTTGACAAGCAGATTCAGCACCACCTGGCCGATTTGATCGCCGTCGGCATTGACCTCAGGCAGGGTCTCGTCAAGCCGCAGTTCCAGATCGATGGCGTGGCTGCGCAGGGTGTAGCCCAGCATGTCCGCGGCTGCGCGCACCAGATCGTTCAGCTGCACGCTGCCGCGCTGTGCCGGCCGGCTGCGCGCCATGTTCAGGAACGTTCGCACGATGCGGCCGCAGCGCTCGGCCGCGTCACGGATGCGCGTGGCGTCGGCCTGCAGCGGCGTGCCTTCGGTCTTTTCTTCCAGCAGGCTGGCGCGGCCCATCACGATGGCAAGCGGGTTGTTCAGCTCGTGCGCCACACCGGCCAGCAGGCTGCCCATGGCGGTGAGCTTTTCGCTCTGGCGCAGGGCGTCGCGCTGGCGTTCGATGATTTCGGCAGCGGCGCGGACATCGGTGAGATCCGCGACGGACGCGGTGAAAAACACCGTGCCATCCACGCGGGTCATCCACATCACCACCTCGACCGGCAGTTCGCTCCCGTCGGCGCGCCGCACCGCCCGCGGCAGCCTGCGGCCCATCAGGCCGGCGCGGTCGCCGTCGCCCATCTGCCGCAAGCCCCAGGCAAAACGTTCCTGGAAGCGTTCAGGGATCAACAGTTCGACCATGGTCTTGCCCAGGGCATGCTCTCGCGAATAGCCGGTCAAGGCTTCTGCGGCAGGGTTGAACTCCACAACTCTGCCGTTTTCGTCGGCCACCATCAAGGCGGCCTGGGCGTGGTCGACGATGGCCGACTTCAGCGCCTCGGCACGCTGTTCCCGCTGCGCGCTGATGCGCAATTGTGCGAAGGTGCTCATCACCAGCTGCACCCAGGCCGTCCGGGTCAAGGTCCACACGGCCAGCAAGCCGAGCGCAATCAGCCCGAACGGCAGCACCTGGGGCACCAGGGCCAGTAGCAGTTCGCCGCGTGGCGCTGCCGGCACCTGCCGCCACTGCGCCCAGGCCTGCCAGGCGGCCAGCAGCAGCACCAGGCAAAGTAACGGCAAGAAAGTCAACCGAAGCCAGCGGCGCCCTCGCCGCAGCAGCTCCTGCGCCGACGTCTGCATGTCGTTGCTCGCTTCGACCATCGGCAGCTTGCCCAAGCTCAGGCCCGAGGCACGAAGACGTAGCCGACGTTGCGCACCGTCTTCAGCACTTCGGGCTTGTCGGGGTTGCTTTCGATCTTGCGGCGCAGGCGCATCATGCGCAGGTCGATGCTGCGGTCGAACACGTCCCAGCCGCGGTTGTGGGCCTGTTCCATGATCTGGTTGCGGTTCAACGGCCGGTTGGGGTGGCGGGCGAACAGTGCCAGCAGGTCGAATTCGGCGGCCGTGATCTCGATCTCGCTGCCGTCAGGGGCGTAGAGCTTGCGCTGGTCCACGTCGAGCAGGCGGTCGCCGAAGCGAACCTCGCGCCTGGCGTCCGCGGCTGGCTGCGCGGCCGTCGGGGTGGCCGTGGCATTCACGGGGAAGGCAGCCGGCACGGCGGGCGCCGCCTGGCTGCGCCGCAGCACCGCGCGCACGCGGGCCAGCAGTTCACGCAGTTCGAAAGGCTTGGGGAGGTAATCGTCGGCGCCCATCTCCAGGCCCACGATGCGGTCGATGGCTTCGCCGGCCGTGGTCAGCATCACGATGGCCACCTCGGGATGGGCTTCGCGCAGCCATCGTGCAAGGGCCAGTCCATTTTCGCCGGGCATGTTCACGTCCAGCAGGGCCAGTTGCGGACGCGTCTGGGCCAGCAGCTCCCGGGCATGGGCCGCATGGTCAGCCGTCCGCACTGAAAAGCCGTGCCGGGTGAAGTACTCGGCCAGCAGGCCGCGGAGTTCGGGTTCGTCGTCCACCACCAGCAGGCTGGGGGCGTCGGTCGTCGGGGCCGCGGGCAAGGTGCTCATGCTCAATTCAGGGCGAGAGTGCGATGGGGCGATGGTAGCCGACGGCATGTCGACGCTTGCGATCGGTTCTTCTTGCATGGTTGTGTCTCCGGCACAAGGCAGTGAGGGGCTGCGATGCCTTCAGTGTGGGAAGCGCGTGTTTCAACGGCGCTTCAAAATGCCCGGCCGCCAGCCAGCTTCGTTTCGATTGTTTCAGCCCGGCCCAGCGACCGTGAACTATGGCGCGGAGCTTCGAGCCTCATGCAGAACCAATGAAACCCGGCGCGAAGCGGGGTTGAAACACGAGCCCCAGATGATTCATCCATCCCCAGCGGACACAGCACAAGGTTGTCTTGATGCACCGGCGGGTCAAGGAGAAACCAACATGGCCAAGTACACCGGCAACGACTTCAACAACACCATCAACGGCACCAGCTCCAGCGACGTTATCAACGGCATGGGTGGCGCCGACTCGTTGTATGGCCTGGGCAGCCGCGACTGGATCTACGGCGGCGCTGGCAACGACCTGATCCGGGGCGGCGACGCCCAGGACTTTCTGTACGGCCAGGAAGGCAGCGACCAGATCTACGGCGACTTGGGCGACGACTTCCTGTACGGCGACGGCGGCAACGACAGCCTGTTCGGCAAGGAAGGCAACGACGGTCTCTATAGCGGTGACGGTGACGACCACGCGGTGGGCGGCGATGGCGACGACTACGTGTATGGCGACGCCGGCAACGACCACCTGGAAGGAAACGACGGCCACGACAAGCTGATCGGCGGCGCCGGCAACGACGACCTGGAGGGCGGCTATGGCGACGACCGGCTCGAAGGCGGCGAGGGCGACGACACCCTGCACGCCGGCGGTGGAAATAACGTGCTGCTGGGCGGCGCCGGCAACGACAACCTGAGCACCGGAGGTTCTGGCGCCTGGCTGGGAGCCACCAGCATGTACGGCGGCACCGGCAACGACAGCTACTACATCACCCGAGTCTCCTCTTCGACCGTGGTGGATGACGTCGTGCCCCAGGTGATCGAGTATGGCGATCAAGGTATCGACAACATCACGCTCGACTCGTCGTTCTTCAACGAAATGTGGAGCTACAAGATGCCGGAGAACGTGGAGAACCTGAGAGTCAATCGCCACGATGAGGCCCATCTTTGGACCACCCCCCACCAGACCGCGCGGATCGTGGGCAATGGCATGGACAACCTGATCACCGGCACCAATGAAGGCGATGTACTCGAGGGTGGCAACGGCAACGACCAGTTGATGTCGCGCCTGGCCCAAAACGCCGGCGTCGCCGCCGCACCCGGATACGCCAACGAGCAAGACGTGATGAGCGGCGGGAACGGGAACGACAAACTGATCGAGATCCAGGGTGACAGGGTCCAAAAGATGGAGGGCGGTGCCGGCAACGATCTGTTCATCTTCAGCGATCGGGGATACGCTGGGACCGACAAGGCGCAGTTCGCAGGCTGGGCTGCCTGGGAGTCGGCGGGCCAAGGGTGGGACACCGTTCAAAGCGCGACCGCCAGCACCTTCCTCGCAAGCGGTGTCGACGAACTGAAGTTTACCGGCACCGCCCTGAACACCCACCTGTGGGGCAACGAGCTGAACAACGTCGTCACCGGCGGCGCCAATTCGAACGACGAGATCCGCGGATATGCGGGCGACGACGTGCTGGACGGCGGCGTCGGTGAAGGCAATGACGTGATCGACGGCGGCATCGGCAATGACTTGCTGCGGGGCCACGGTGGCAATGACCAGCTGTTTGGCGGGTCCGGTCAAGACTTCCTTTTCGCTGGCACCGGCAGTGACCTGCTGTACGGCGGCGCCGGCAATGACGAACTGCAAGGCGAAGAAGGCATGGACCATCTGGAGGGTGGCGACGGCAATGACTGGCTGCTCGGCGGCGCGGGTGTCGACTGGCTGGTCGGCGGGAAGGGTTGGGACAACATGACGGGTGGCGCAGGCAACGACAACTTCGTCTTCAACACTGTGCTCGATTCGTACCGCCAGACCGACGGCACCACCGGCATTGACACCATCACCGACTTCCAGTCGGGCGACAAAATCGACCTGAGGTCCATCGATGCCAAAATCAACGTCGCCGGCGACCAGGCCTTCTTCTTCCGCGGCCTCCTCGGCCACAGCACTGGCACGACCCCGGGCGAGCTGGTGGTGAGCTACGAAGGCGGCAACACCTGGGTGCGCGGCGACGTCAACGGCGACCACGTTGCCGAGCTGGAGTTGATGCTGACGGGCACCATCGCCCTCACCGGCAACGACTTCCTGCTGTGACCCACGGCAAGCGGGCAGTGCAGCCCTGGCTGCACTGCCCGCTTGCCCTTTTGCCGAACCAATCCCCCCGCGGGTGCGATTGCAAGGGCGGGTAAGCTGGGCGTCGCGACTGTGTGCGAATCGCGCGCCCGCAAGCTGGACCAACTGCTTGCCGCCATACCCTCATGACACCTCCTGCCGCTACGCAAACCTGCCCCTGCGGCCCCTCGGCCGGCGGTGAACGCATAATCCAGCCGGCCCCGGCGCTTCAAGCATCATCGAGGGTGAAAGACCTTCGGGCCGTGGGGCATCCCCACGGCATCTCTTGAAGTTGGCATTACGGCGCGTGATGCGCACTGCGCGAAAACGCAGGAGTCATCACGCCTGACCCGCTGGTTGGAGTGCTTGGGGCCCCTATCGATGACACACAGCTACCGCCACTGGATCGCCACCGGCTTGGCGCACGCCTTGATGGCGGACGCCGACCAGCCGGGCGGTCAGTCGGCGCAGGCGCTGCAGGCCCGGGCGCAGCAATGCATGGGCACTCGCGGTACCTGGCTCAAGCCACTGGCCGAGGCCGTCGCCCGTGAATTCGCCCGCAACCCGCGGCACCACACTGTCGCGACCCTGGCTGACCACATCTTCGAGTTGCCGCAGTTCGATGCGGCATTCGCCCCTGGTCAACCTCGGCCCCGCGTGCGACGGCTGCTTCTCCGGACGGCTCGCATGGCCGCGCCGCCATTCGAGCTGGCCGGGCTGGAGCTGCCTTCGCTGCCCACGCTGACCGATCTGGCGGCCTGGCTGGACGTCTCTCTCGAGCGCTTGCAATGGCTGATCGCACCGTCGCAGAATTTTCGTGAGACCGAGCCAGCGCCGGGCCGCGCCAACGTCCCGCCAGGCCTGCACTACCATGCTTTGCTCAAACCCAAACGATCCGATGGCCTGCGGCTGATCGAGATTCCCAAACCCGACCTCAAGCGTGTCCAGCGCCGCCTGTTGTCCGGCTTGCTGGATCGCATCCCGGTTCATGAGTGTGTTCACGGCTTTTCCAAGGGACGCAGCGTGCTTACCCATGCGGCTGAACATACCGGGCAAGCCGTAGTGATCTGTCATGACCTGCGAGATTTTTTCAACAGCATAGGCATCGCTCGTATCCGCGCCCTGTGGCGGACGCTGGGCTACCCCGAGGGGGTGTCGGCCGCACTGGCGGCCCTGTGCACGGCACGTACACCCCGGGCCGTGCGCGAGCGGCTGCTGGAATGCGGCAGCATCGACCGCCGCGGCGCTGCCCGGCTCGCATCGCCGCACTTGCCCCAGGGCGCGCCCACCTCGCCGGCCCTGGCCAATCTTTGTGGCTTCGCACTTGACCTGCGCCTGGACGGCCTCGCGTGGCGCTTTGGCGCGCGTTACAGCCGCTATGCCGACGACTTGGCATTTTCCGGCCCGGCGGACTTGATGCCTCGACGCCGCAACCTGCAGGCCTGGGTGCAAGCCATCGCGCACGCCGAAGGCTTTGCTTTGCACCCCGACAAGACGCGCGCCATGCCGTCGCACCGCCGCCAGCGGCTCACAGGGGTGGTCGTGAACGAGCGGCCCAATCTCGAGCGCTGTGCCTACGATCGCCTGCGGGCGCAGTTGCATGCCTTGGCCGCCCTCGGCTGCGACGAGGCAACGCGTATGCGGCTGCAAGGTCAGGTAAGCTGGGCGTCGCAGCTGGTGTGCGGATCACGCGCGCGCAAGCTGGACCGACTGCTCGCGGCTATATCCTCATGACAACTCCTGCCCCTACGCAACCCTGCCCTTGCGGCCGCCTCGGCCCCAACAAGAAGCCGCTGACGCTGGCCCAATGTTGCGGCCGCTATGTCGGTCATCTGGACGACACGCCCGCGCCGGACGCGGAGGCGCTGATGCGGTCCCGCTACACGGCCCATGTGCTGTGTGACGCGCGCTACATCGTGGACACATGGTACATCGCCACGCGTCCTTCCGCCAGCCCGGAATTCGAGCTCGAACCCGGTACGAAATGGCTGGCCCTGGAAGTGCGCGATCATCGGGTCATTGATGCAGACCATGCCGAAGTCGAATTCGTCGCCCGTTACCGTGTCGCTGGCCGTGGCGTTCGGCTGCACGAGCGCAGTCGCTTCGTGCGCGAGGACGGGCGCTGGTATTACGTGGACGGGGACACCCGCTAGGAGAACGGTATCGCCCGGCGCGCATTGAGCACACGGATGCGCTGGCGTCTGGCAGTCCTGGCGCTGCTGGCGATGGGCCTCGTCTGGTCGGTGGGCATCGAGCCGCGCTGGGTCGCGCAGCGCCACCTGCAGCACACAGTCGCGTCGTGGCAGGGGCCGCCGGGACTCAAGGTGGCCGTGGCGTCGGATTGGCACTTCACCCGGCGCCCCTTCTGGCGTGTGATGACCGCGGAGCGGGCCCGCGGCATCGTCGCCGAGATCAACGCCGCAAAGCCCGACGTGGTGCTGCTGCCGGGCGATCTGATCGCCAGCCAGAACGACGACCCGGACATCGCGAAGCCGGAAGACGAGATCGCCACGGTGCTCGGCGAACTGCGCGCGCCGTTGGGCGTTTATGCCGTCCTGGGCAACCACGACTGGTGGCACGACGCCCCGGCCATCGCGGCAGCGCTGCGCAAGAAGGGTATCGCGGTGCTGGAGAACGATGCCGTGCCGCTAGAGGGAACATCGCTCTGGGTGGTGGGCATCGGCGACGACTACACCGGTCATTCGCAGCCAAGGAAGGCCATCGCCAAATTGCCGGCCGATGCCCAGGCGCTGGTGTTGATGCACGACCCAGCCAGCCTGCTGGAACTGCCGGCGATCACGGGCCTGGCCGTCGCCGGCCACACCCACGGCGGCCAGGTGTCGATCCCGTTTTACGGTGCGTTGGCACTGCCCACGGCCGCGCCGCGGCAATGGGCCCACGGCTGGATCGATCACGGCCCCAACCGGATGTACGTTACCAGCGGACTGGGAGTGAGCATCTTCCCCGTGCGCTTCAACATGCGGCCCGAATGGGCCCTGATCACCATCAACGGAGGAACGAAGTAAGTGGCGAAATTCGAAGCGGTACTGTTCGACTGCGACGGCGTGCTGGTCGACAGCGAGTCCATCACCAACGGCGTCTTGCGCGAGATGCTGGAGGACCTGGGCTGGAAACTCACATCCGAGGAGTGCATGCGCATCTTCATCGGCAAGGCCATCAAGGACGAGCGCGCGCAGATCGAAGCGCACACCGGCCGGCCGCTGGCCGACGAATGGCTCGCCAGCTTTCGCGAGCGTCGCAATGAACAGCTGCTGCTCCGTGTGGAGGCGGTTCGCGGTGCTGTCGAAGTTGTGAGGCAGATCCATGAGCGTTTCGATGGCCGCATCGCCTGCGCTTCGGGCGCCGACCGCGCAAAGGTCGAACTGCAATTGGAAAAGTGCGGCCTCATGCCGTTTTTTCGCGGCCGTGTCTTCAGCGGCCACGAGCTGCCTCGGTCCAAACCGGCGCCCGATGTGTACCTTGCGGCGGCGGCCGCGCTCGGGGTGAACCCGACGCATTGCGCCGTAATCGAGGACACGTCCATCGGCGCGACCGCTGGTGTGGCCGCCGGCGCGACGGTCTTCGGCTACAGCCCGCCCGAAGCGGGCCACGACACGCCGGCGGCGCTGCGCGCTGTCGGCGTCGCGGCTGTGTTTACCGACATGGTGGAGTTGCCTGGGTTGCTGGGCTAGTCGCATCGTCGCGCGAGCGAACGACTGTCTCCCCCAATCGGAGGATGTGGGCGGGGCGCGCAATTGCTAGATTCGCGAACCTCCAGGGAGACGTCATGCTCACACTCGCGCACCTCACGCAAATCATGCGGCACGCATCGCATGCCAAGCTCGACAGGTTCCTGCCGCACCTCAACGAAGCCATGAGCGCGTTCGACATCACCGGGCGAATGCGGGTGGCGGCGTTCATCGCGCAGCTGGCGCACGAGTCCGGCGAGTTCCAGTTCATGGAAGAGATCTGGGGGCCGACCGAGGCGCAGAAGCGGTACGAGCCCGTGACCCCCCTGTCCAAGAGGCTGGGCAACACCCAGCCGGGCGACGGCAAACGCTTCAAGGGCCGAGGGCCGATCCAGATCACCGGCCGCGACAACTACCAGCGCTACGGCGCGCTGATGGGGCTGGACCTGGTGAGCAAGCCCGAGTTGGCCGCCACGCCCGAAGTCGGTTTCACGACGGCGGCCCTCTTCTGGCAGAAGAATGGTTTGAACGCGCTCGCCGACGCCGGCGACTTCCGCGGCATCACGCAGCGCATCAACGGTGGCCAGAACGGCGCGGCAGACCGTGAAGCGTTCTACAAGCGCGCGCTGGACGTGCTGAAGGATGCGTTCCCCGCCGGCGCATCGGCTGCGGCCGCGCGGCGCAAGGCACAGCCCGCCGAAGACTTTACGCGCGGCGTCGAGGTCGTGCGCATCGATACCCCGCCGCCCACCAAGCCCGCGGCCAAGGGCCGGAAGGGCGCCGCCGCCAAGGACAAGGCCGAAGGCCCCATCCTCAATGCCCGGCCCGACACCCTGGACTTCCGCGACGCGATGTACGTGCCGACGCTGGTGGAGGTGCCCACGCACATTCCCCTGGGCAACTACCTCGACCACGACGTGCCCATCCTCGACCAGGGCACCGAAGGCGCGTGCACCGGCTTCGGCCTGGCGACCGTGGCGAACTACCTGCTGCGCCGCCGGCGCGTGATCCCCGACGCGGCGCCCGTCAGCCCGCGCATGCTGTACGACCTGGCGCGTCGCTACGACGAGTGGCCGGGCGAAGACTATTCCGGCTCCAGCGCTCGCGGCGCGATGAAGGGCTGGCACAAGCACGGCGTCTGCGCCGAGACGCTCTATCCGGTCAAGCCGCGTCGCGACGACGCGCGCGGCCTGACGGATGCGCGAACCTCCGAAGCCCGGCGCCGCCCGCTGGGCGCGTACTTCCGCGTGAACCATCGCGATGTCGTGGCGATGCATTCGGCGCTGGCCGAGGTGGGCATCCTCTACGCCACCAGTGTGGTGCACGCAGGCTGGCGCTCGGTGGGGCCGGACGGCATCGTCGCGTTCCCCGCACCGGATCTCGGCGGCCACGCGTTCGCCATCGTGGCCTATGACGAAGAAGGCTTCTGGATCCAGAACTCCTGGGGCCCGGGCTGGGGCCGGGGCGGTTTCGCCCGCATCTGCTACGACGACTGGCTGAAGAACGGCACCGACGTGTGGGTTGCCCGGCTGGGCGCGCCGGTGACGTTGCGCACGCTGGAATCGACCGCCACGGCGCATGCCACCACGTCCGGCCAGACGGCCGCCTATTCGTTCGCCGACCTGCGCCCGCACGTGATCAGCGTCGGCAACAACGGCATGCTCAAGCCGGGCGGCGACTACGGCGTCACGCCCGACAGCCTGCGCCATATCTTCGAGGAAGATATTCCCCGCGTCACGCGGGGCTGGAAGAAGCTGCGCATCCTGCTGTACGCGCACGGTGGCCTGGTGGGCCAGCAGGCGGCGGTGCAGCGGCTCGCCGAGTACCGGCCCGCGCTGTTGGAGGCGCAGGTCTATCCGCTGGCGTTCATCTGGAACAGCGACTACTGGACAACGATCACCAACATCCTGCAGGACGCCGTGCGCCGGCGCCGGCCCGAGGGCGTGCTCGACGCGGCCAAGGACTTCATGCTGGACCGCCTGGACGACGCGCTGGAACCGCTTGCCCGCAGCCTGACGGGCAAGTCGGCCTGGAGCGAGATGAAAGAGAACGCGCTGGCCGCCAGCAACAAAGGCGGCGCTGCGCAACTGGTGGCGGATCTGCTGGCAGAGCTGGACCACGACAATGTGGAAATCCACGTCGTGGGTCACAGCGCGGGTTCCATCCTGCACGCGCCTCTTATCAAGCTGCTGACCGCCGGCAAGCGCAAGATCGAGAGCTGCACGCTCTGGGCGCCCGCGTGCACAGTCGACCTGTTCAAGCAGAACTACCTGCCGGCCATCCAGTCGGGGAAGATCGGCCGCTTCGCGCTGTACATGCTCAACGACGAGACGGAGCAGGCCGACAACTGCGCGAAGATCTACAACAAGTCGCTGCTGTACCTGGTGTCGAACGCCTTTGAAGACAAGGCCCGCATCCCGGGTTTCCGGGATGGTGTGGCGATCCTCGGCATGCAGAAGTTCCTGGACGCCGACATCCGCGCGCTGTTCAAGACGGCGCGCCACCGGCTGGTACTCGCGCCCAACCAGCAGCCGGTGGATTCGGGCATGGCCTCCGAGGCGCGCCACCACGGCGATTTCGACGACGACCCGCACACGGTAGCCTCGACGTTCGCATACATCCTGGGCGTCGCCGCGAAGGATGCAGAACCGTCAGTCATTCAGTTCCGCAGCAGCGGCAGTTCATTGCGCGAAAAGCGAATGGGGATGGATGCCAGGACGGCTGTGGACGGTGGTCGCTAGGGGCGGAAGCTCGTCATCCTCGCTTGGTCCGGGATCTATGGCGCTCTGAGACCTCGCGGCAACACCGTGCACGGCCGCGCCGCAGCCCGCCCACGCACAGCTTTGCCGCGAGGTCTATGAGCGACCCTTGCCGCGAGGTCCATGAGCGAAACCCACGACGTGCAAGCACTAAACCAAACTCATTGCTCCGCGAAAGCCCGCTCGATCACAAAGTCCCCGGGCCTGGACGTATTTCCTTCGGCGAAGCCCAGCCCTTCCAGCATGTGCTTCAGGTCCTTCAGCATGCCTGGGCTGCCGCAGATCATCACGCGGTCTTCGGCCTGATTCAGTGGCGGGATGCCGAGGTCTTCGAACATCTTGCCGGTCTGCATCAGGTCGGTGACGCGGCCCATGTTGCGGTAGGCCTCGCGGGTGACGGTGGGGTAGTAGCTCAGCTGGCTGCGCACCATGTCGCCGAGGATTTCGTGGGCCGGCAGGTGTTCGACCAGCAAGTCGTGATAGGCCAGCTCGTCCTTCTGCCGCACGCCGTGCACCAGGATGATCTGCTCGAATTTCTCGTACGTTTCCGGGTCGTGCACGATGCTCATGAAGGGCGCGAGGCCCGTGCCCGTGGACAGCAGGAACAGGCGCTTGCCCGGCAGCAAGTAGTCGATCAGCAGCGTGCCGGTGGGCTTGCGCCCGACGATGATTTTGTCGCCCACCTGGATGTGCTGCAGGCGCGAAGTGAGGGGACCGTCCGGCACCTTGATGCTCAGGAACTCCAGGTGCTCTTCGTAATTGGCGCTGACGATGCTATACGCCCGTAGCAGCGGCTTCTCGTTCACGCGCAGGCCGATCATCGTGAAGTGGCCGTTGGAAAAGCGCAGCGAAGGGTCGCGCGTGGTCTTGAATGTGAACAGTTTGTCCGTCCAATGGTGGATGGACAGGACGGTTTCTTCGTTGAAGGCGCTCATGGGATGGTCCGCGATGCGGAAGTCGGAAGTGGCAAGGTCAATGGTATTCAGGCACGGGGCCTGGGCGCGGCACCGGGGCGACAGCCCCTGCCCGCTCTACGGAATTGTGCCAGGGGTTCAGGCGGCGGCCGCCGCCTGGTGCCGCGCCGCCTGCCGCGTCGCCGAGAACGTGCCCGTACCAAGCCAGTGCCACAGCTTCGCCGAGTCGCGTCCCTTGACCGCCAGCTGGCCCGGCCGCATCGCTTCCCGCGGCGTGCGGTCGCCGCCCCAGACTTCGGTCAAGGCACGCACCGTGGACTCCACCACGAGCGTGACTTCGCGCCCAGGGTCGTCCCTGCACAGGTCGACCACGCCGTCTTCGACCACCAGCCACCACTGGCGCTCACCGGCCCGCGCGTCATGGAACTCGAAATAGATGATCACCGGCGTTGGAGGAAATTGGTCCAGCCGGATTGATCGCCGGATGTCCCACAGCAGCAGGCTCACGTCGAGTTCGTCCTCGCGCAGGTCGCTGTCGATCCAGCGGGCGCCCCAGTGGCCCAGCGCCATGACGATGGGGCGCAGCTCCTCGCCGGCCGGCGTCAGGTGATATTCACGGACCTTGCCCTCGGCGCTTCGCTGCACCACGCCCACTTCTTCCAGCCGCCGCAGCCGCTGCGCGAGCAGGCTGGTCGACATCCGCGGCACGCCCCGGTGCAGGTCGTTGAAGCGCTTGCTGCCGCACAGCAATTCCCGGATGATGAGCGGCGTCCAGCGCTCGCACAACACTTCGGCACCGCGTGCCACCGTGCAAAACTGTCCGTAGCCGGTCTCCATCGCTGTCTCCTGGCGCCCAAAGAGCGCTTCAGATTCTGGACTAGCCAGGGCGCCGCGTCACGCGCACTCTTGCGCTTCGGCATCAGCCGACCCAACCGTATCAAGGAGTGACAGCATGACCATCAACTTAAAAGGCCTGGACGGCGCCGCGGTGTCCATCACGCCCGAAGCGCTGCAGGCATTCAAGGCCGGCTTCAAGGGCGTGGTGCTCGCGCCCGAGGACGCCGCCTACGAGGAAACACGCAAGATCTGGAACGCGATGATCGACCGGCGGCCCGGCCTCATCGCGCGCTGCTCGGGCACGGCCGACGTGGTGCAGGCGGTGCGCTTCGCTGCCCAGCACAAGCTGCTGCATTCGGTGCGCGGCGGCGGCCACAACATCGCGGGCCTGGCGGTGTGCGACGGCGGGCTGATGATCGACATGTCGCTGCTGCGCGGCGTCTGGGTCGATCCGGTGGGCCGGACAGCTCGAGCGCAAGCGGGCTGCACGCTGGCCATGCTCGACCGTGAGACGCAGATGCATGGCCTGGCGGCCGTCATGGGCTTCGTTTCCGAAACGGGGATCGCGGGGCTCACGGTGGGCGGCGGCTTTGGCTACCTCACGCGCCGGCACGGCTGGACCTGCGACACCGTGCGCTCGATGGAGGTGGTGACCGCCGATGCCAAGGTCGTGCGTGGCAGCGCGACCGAGAACGCCGACCTGTTCTGGGCGCTGCGCGGGGGCAGCGGCAACTTCGGCATCGTCACCTCGTTCGAATACGAGCTGTTCCCCACCGGCCCGGAAATCCTGGGCGGTGCCATCGCGTGGCGCGGCGAAGACGCGAAGCAGGTGTTGGACACCTTCCGCGAGTTCAGCGCCACTGCGCCGCGCGAGTTGACGCTGGTTGCCGCGCTGCGCATCGCGCCGCCCGCGCCCTGGCTGCCCAAGGAAATCCACGGCAAGCCGATGGCCGCGATCTTCGTGTGCTACACCGGCAAGGTGGAGGACGGGGAAAAGCTGCTGGCACCGCTCCGCAAAATGGGCAGCCCGGTGGCCGACATCGTGATGCGCAGGCCCTACACCCAGATGCAGAGCTTGCTCGACGCGACGCAGCCCAAGGGCCGGCGCTACTACTGGAAGTCGCACTACCTCGGCGCGATCGGGCGTGAGGCCGTGGACGTGGCCATCACGCATGCGGCGCGCATCGCCTCACCGCATTCCGCCATCCTGATGTTCCAGATCGGCGGCGCGTTGAACGAGCTGCCGGCCGGCCACTCGCCCGCGGGCAATCGCGACGCGCACTACGTGCTCAACATCGCGGGATCATGGGAGAAACCGGACGACGACGCGGTCAACATGGGTTGGGCACGCGACACCTTCGAGGCCATGAAGCCGTTCTCCACGGGCGGCACCTACGTCAACTTCCTGACTGAGGAGGAGGGTGCGGGACGCATCGAGGCCGCGTACGGCCGGCCGGCGCTGGACAAGCTGGCGGCGATCAAACGCAAGTGGGATCCGGAAAACTTCTTCAGGCATACCAAGAGCGTGGGCGGATAAGGCTCTGGCACGGTCCATCCGACCGGATATTTTTTCAGGCTGCTTTAATCCGGATGTCGATTCCGGCGGTTGCCGTTCGTCGTGGAAGTAACCCGACGACGGCAATCCCGCCGCAACTGGAAAGGACATCCCATGAAGTTCCTCTGCCTGGCCTATTACGAGCCCGAAAAAATGGGTGCCATGCCGCCCGCCGAGCTGCAGGCGATGGTCAGCCAATGCCCGGCGCGCGACGCCGAGCTCAAGGCCAGCGGCCACCTGCGCGTCAGCGCCTCACTGCAAGGTCCCGAAGCAGCAATCTCCTTGCGGCCGACGGGGGCCCAGCCGCATGTGACCGACGGGCCCTTCGCGGAATCGAAGGAAATGGTGGGCGGCTTCTTCATCATCGAAGCGGCCGACCGCGAGGAGGCCGTCCGCATCGCCTCGCTGCACCCGGCTGCCACGCTGGGCGAAGCGGCGGGCTGGGGGATCGAGGTGCACCCGATCGGCATGTGGCTCGACCACGGGGTGGGCCAATGACTGCCGCCGAAAATCGCCGGCGTTGGTGGGCGCTGATGGTGCTGTGCCTGGGCGTGCTGATGATCGTGCTGGACACGACGATCGTGAACGTGGCGCTGCCGTCGATCCGCACCGATCTGGGTTTTTCCGAAACCTCGCTGGTCTGGGTGGTCAATGCCTACATGCTGACCTTCGGCGGATTCCTGCTCTTGGGCGGCCGTCTCGGCGACCTGTACGGCCACCGCCGGCTGTTCCTGGCCGGTATCGTGCTCTTCACGGTGGCTTCGCTGGGCTGCGGGTTGGCGCAATCGCAGGCCATGCTGATCGTCGCGCGCTCCGTGCAGGGGCTGGGCGGCGCCGTCGTGTCCGCCGTGGCGCTGTCGCTCATCATGAACCTGTTCCCCGACGCGCAAGGCCGCGCCAAGGCGATGGGGGTCTATGGTTTTGTCTGCGCGGCGGGCGGCAGCATCGGCGTGCTGCTGGGCGGGCTCCTCACCGGAACGATGGGCTGGCACTGGATATTCCTGGTCAACCTGCCGATCGGCGCGGCGGTGTTCGTGCTGTGCCTGATGTTGATCGACGCCGGCACTGGACAGGCGGGGCAGAAGCTGGACCTGGGCGGCGCGTTCACCGTCACCACCGCGCTGATGCTGGCCGTCTACGCCGTCGTCAACGGCAACCAGGCTGGATGGACGTCGACGCAAACGCTGGGCCTGCTGGTTTCGGCGGCGGTGCTGTTGGCGATGTTTCTCTTCATCGAATCACGGGCGAAGTCGCCACTGATGCCGCTCTCGCTGTTCAAGTTGCGCAACGTCGCCACGGCCAATGTCGCCGGCGTGCTGTGGGCGGCCGCGATGTTCGCGTGGTTCTTCATCTCGGCGCTCTACATGCAGCTCGTGCTTGAATACACGCCGCTGCAGGTTGGCCTGGCGTTTCTTCCGGCCAACCTGATCATGGCGGCGCTCTCGCTCGGCGCCTCAGCGAAGATCGTCATGCGCTACGGCTTCAGGCTCCCGCTCGCGGCCGGCCTCGGCCTGGCCGCGGCGGGGCTGGCGCTGTTCGCGCGCGCGCCGGTGGACGGAACATTCATCGCCGACGTGCTGCCCGGCATGACGCTGCTCGGGCTCGGCGCCGGCATCGCACTCAACCCGATGCTCATGTCCGCGATGAGCGATGTCGACCCCGCCGATTCAGGTCTCGCGTCGGGCGTCGTCAATACGTCGTTCATGATGGGCGGCGCGCTGGGGTTGGCGGTGCTGGCGAGCATGGCCGCCGCGCGCACCGAAGCGCTGCAGGGCGCGGGCGCAGCACAGGCGTCGGCTTTGACGGGCGGCTACCACCTGGCCTTTGCCCTGGGCGCGCTGTTCGCGCTGGCGGCGGCGGGCCTGGGCGCCTGGTTCATGCGGAACGCAACCGTGCGGGCCGGGGCGCCTGCCTGATTCTTCGCCCCGCGGCTATCGGCTGACACCATGCTCTACGCGCAAGACAGGCGTTCCTTCGGCTTGTGTTCGGCGACCTCGCGGCGAAGCCGTGCGTGGGCGGGCTGCGGCGCGATGGCTACGGCGTTCGGCATCGCTTGCTGTCGCAAGCTTCTGCCGAATTCCTTGCGCCGGGTGACCGCGCGACCCGCGCGAAAAAACTCTCTCCGCTTTGCTCCGTTCAAACAATTTTCGCGAGCATGAAACGGTCGCACGGCTGAAGCCGTGCGGGGCCGCGCGGTCACCCGCCGCAAGCGCCTGGGCTTTATTCGCGCCACAGCCCGCCCACGCACAGCTTCGCAAACCATCCATGCACGCCACCGGTGGACGGCCAACGCTTCACTGTCCGCCACAACATGGGCGCGCCACCGTTGGCCCGCCACGCTCTCACTGCAACGCCGTGCATGGCCGGGCCGCGGCGCGAATAAAGCCCAGGCGCCCGCGGTGGACGGTCTTGCGGCCCAGCGTCGCTTGCGACGCGACCGTCTCATGCTCGCGGCACCTGTTTGAGTCGCAGCAAAGCGGAGGCGAGTTGTGCCGCGCGGGCCGCAAGACCGTTCAGCGCGGGGACTCCGGCAGGAGCTTGCGACAGCAAGCGATGCCGGACGCCGTAGCCATCGCGCCGCAGCCCGGCCATGCACGGCGTTGCCGCGAGGTCGCCGAGTCCGGCGTTTCGTGCGACGCTCACCCCGCCCCGTGGCACTTCTTGTACTTCTTGCCGCTGCCGCAAGGGCACAGGTCGTTGCGGCCGGGCTCGGGGCCCTTGCGCACGGATTGGACCTTCGGGCCCAGGCTCTTCCATAGCTGACGCAGGTCGTACACCGCCCAGATGGCGGCGCCGAAGTCGTCCAGCCGCTGGTCGCTCACGCTGGGCGGGCCGTCTTCCGCGAACATCGAAACGGACGGTTTGCCGGTGTCGTCGCCCGCGAGCGCGACGATGCAGCCGAGTGCGTGGTCGAGCATCTGCGCCGCGTCGGCGTCGCGCGGCGGCGTCCACTCGTCGGGCCAGGTTTCCACGGCATACATGAAACCCAGGGCCCAGACCTGCGCGAAGGCAGGAAGGCCGGCCATGTCCGTATCGCCGCGCTCCGCTTCGGGCAGCGCCAGCACCGCGCCGCGTGTGTCCAGCACTTCCGGCTGGAACGTCCGGTCATCGTCGAGCGTTTCAACGGGCGCGTCCAGCGCGCTGGCGATCTCGGCCCACCGGCGGCGCCAGCGCCAGACGAATTCCATGTGCTGGACCGGGTTGAAGGTGTCGCCCAGCAGCACCGGCCAGTATTCCTCGGGCGCGATGGCGCGCCGCGAGCAGACCATCGCGGCGAGGAAGCCTTCGCAGAATTCCCACTGTGGGACTTCGTCGTCGCCCTCGCGAATCAGGTCCAGTTCGGCGTCCTGAGCATCGAAGTCGTCGGCGGTCAGCGGGGTGGTGTCGGGTGAAGCATTCATGGGCAGAGGGGATTGTGCATCCGGACGATAATCCGCCGATACGACGACAAAAGGAACGCATCATGTACCGCCTGGAAGACGAAGAAGATCCGCCGGCAGCCCCCGGCACCACCAACATCGAGCTGCGCAGCTCCTTCCTCGAAGAGAAGGCATTCAAGTCCCGCACCGTCCTGCTGTTCGGCACCGTCTCCGACACATCCGCCAGCGATATCGCGCGGCGACTGCTGGCGCTGGACGCCGACTCCAGCAAGCCCATCAATTTGCTGGTGAGCTCGCCCGGCGGCCACCTGGAGTCCGGCGACGCCATCCACGACATCATCCGGTTCATCGAGGCGCCCGTGAACATGATCGGCACCGGCTGGGTCGGCAGCGCCGCGACCCACCTCTACCTGGCCGTGCCACGCGAGCGCCGCTTCTGCCTGCCGAACACGCGCTTCCTGATCCACCAGCCGAGCGGTGCGTCCGGCGGCCAGGCGACGGACATCGCCATCCATGCGCAAGAAATCATCAAGGCGCGCGAGCGCATCGCGCGCATCATCGCCCGCGAAACCGGCCGCCCACTGGACACGGTGCTCGTCGATATCGAGCGCGACCGCTGGCTGTCGGCCGAAGAAGCAATCACCTACGGCCTGGTCGGCAGCATCGTCAACCGCAAGACCGAACTGCCGCGCTGAGCAGCGCGTCGCACCTGGGCGCTAAGGCCAGGCGGGCCTTCAGGCCGGTTCGGGCTCCAGCTCGAGCCGGGCTGCAAGGCTGGCCGTGAGTGCCGACATGGCACGTTCCAGCTGGCCCAGCCTTTCCTGAACGCAGGTCGGCGGCGAGTAGGTGCGAAGCGCCTGCTCCAGCTCGCCGGCCAGCGCCTGCACCTTGCGAGCCCCAATGTGGCCGGCCACCGACTTGGTGGTGTGCGAGAGCGCTTCTGCTGCCGCCAGGTCCCCGTTGGCCAATGCCTGGTGGATTTGCTCGGGCGCGCGCCCCTGCGTTGCACAAAACCGCACCAGCAATTCGCGGTAGAGCGTTTCGTTGCCGCGGACATAGCCCAACCCATCCTTCCACTCCAGGCCGGGCACGCCGTCCAGCCAATGCCCGAGTTCGGCATGGGCCGACTCGCCACCCCCAATGCCGGTGCCCGCGGGCGTAACGGCAGGAGGCGAGATCCAGCGCAGCAGTGTCGCCCACAGCACGCGCGGGTCGATCGGCTTGGTCAGCGAGTCGTTCATGCCCGCCTCGATGCACAGCTGGCGGTCCTGCTCCATCGCGTTGGCGGTCATGGCGATGATCGGCAGCTTGGCCAGCGTGGGAATGCGGCGTATGGCGCGGGTTGCCGCAACGCCGTCCATCACCGGCATCTGCATGTCCATGAACACCAGGTCGAACCGCGACCGCTGCACCATGTCCAGCGCCACCTGGCCGTCCCCGGCCACCTCGACCTGCAACCCAGACTGTTCGAGGATCTCGCGGGCAACCATCTGGTTGATGTCGTTGTCTTCCACCAGCAGCACGCGTGCGCCGCGGATGCCGGCCAGCAGCGACGGCGGCACGGGCGCCTCGGGTGCGCCGACGATTTCGCGCCGCGACGGCGTGACCGAACGCTTCCTGGCCAGCACATCCACCGTCGCGTCGTACAAGGTCGACGCGCGGACCGGCTTGACCAGCACCGTGTCGATGCCGCATGCGTCGGCCTCTTTCAACATGTCTTCGCGGCTGTAGGCCGACACCATCATCATGAGCGGCGGCACTTCCAGGCCCAACGCCTTGATGCGCGTGGCCGTGTCGATGCCGTCCATGCCCGGCATCCGCCAGTCCACGTAGACGATGTCGAAAGGCCGTCCCTCGATGGCCGCGGAGCGCACCGCGTCGATGGCCTCAACGCCCGTGGCCGCTTCCGTGACTTCGAAGGTCAGGCTGTGCAGCATGTCGGCGATCGCGGCGCGTGCATCGAAGCTGTCGTCCACCACCAGCGCGCGGCAGCCGCGCAGGCTGGGCTGCACCGTCAGCTGCCGTTCGTGGCCCAGCCCCAGCTTGGCGGTGCACCAGAAGGTGCTGCCGCGCCCGGGCGCACTGCGCACGCCGACTTCGCCGCCCATCAGTTCGGCGAGTTTGCGGCTCACCACCAAGCCGAGGCCGCTGCCGTCCTGGAAGGATGTGAAGAGCCGGCCGGCCTGTTCGGCGTCCATCCCCATGCCGGTGTCGCGCACCTCGAAACGAATCATCGCGTCGGTCTCGGTGCGCGAAAGCTCCGTCACGGAGACAGCGACCTCGCCGCGCTCGGTGTGGCTCACGGCATTGGCAATGAAGTTCTGCAGGATCTGCCCGAGCCGCAACGCGTCACCACGCACACTGCGCGGCACCGACGGGTCGATGTCGATCACCAGTTCCAGTCCCTTCTGCGCCATCTCGTGCGCAACCGGGCCGCAGGCGCTGTCGAGCAATTTCTCCAGATCGAAATCGTCGCACTCCAGCGCCAGTTGGCCCGCCTGCGCGCGCGAGAAGTCGAGCACGTCGTTGATCATGCCCAGCAGTTGCTGGCCGGCCGCCTGGATCTTTCCCACATAGTCGCGCTGGCGCGGTGTGAGGTCGGTCTTGAGCAGCAGGTGCGAAAGGCCGAAGACGGTGTTCATCGGCGTGCGAATCTCGTGACCCATGTTGGCCAGGAATGCCGTGGCCGGCGCTGCGGGCTGGGCATCGCTGGGGGTGGACCGATGTGGGGACTGCATGATTGGTTTCTCCTGTAACGGGATGAAACCACGGCACACGCTTCGGCGCTTAGGGAATTTCCGTAACCCTGTGCCGAAAACCGTGTGGTTTATCCGCTTTCGATCTCATTCATCAACTGATAGCGGCGCTGCCCATACCACCGCAGCAGGCATTCGCGGTCGCGGCAGGTCGCTTCGCGGCGCCGCCATTCCTCGTCGCTGCGCTGCTGGAAGGCCCAGGTGTTGCGCGCGGAAATCTTCGCGCGCGCATGCAACTGGCCCAATTCGCGATCGAGCCGCGCGAGCTGGGCGTCGGAGCAGATGAGTTTCTCGGACACCGAACGGGCCTTCGCGCAATCGAAACTCGCGTGCGTGGACGAAGCGGCCACGGCTTTCTGCGGCACCCGGGCGGGCGCGGCCTTGGCGAGCTCTGGACGGCGCGGCTGCGGCTTGGGCGGATCGGTTTGTACGAACTGTGGTTTGGAAAGGACCGGGGGCGCCGGAGTCTTTGCAGCTTCGACGGCCGGCGCCGGGTGGCCCGGCCTCAGCAACTCGACCCGGCGCAGCAACTCCCCGCGGCGGGCCGCCGTGTCGTGGCCCGTATCGCGCAGCAGAGCGTCGTAGTGGGCCACGAGCCGGTCGCGGACGCGGCCGGACTCGGCCGATTCCCGCCCCTTGAACTGGTCCGCAACCCGGCACGCCATGATGAACGCGACCTCGGCATCATGGGTGCGGCCGGCGGCTGCGGCCTCTTTGCCGACCGCCATGAACGCGCCGACATCGGATGGGCCGTCGCTGGAGAGGCCCGGCGGTATCTGGAAGCGGCCATCCGCCTCACCACTGGGTGCGGCGGCCGGCGCCAGCGGGCAGGGGACGCGCGGCTTGGGCGCCATCGCGACGCGCTGCGCCGTGACGGTGCCGGTGGGGCCGGCCGCAGGGCTTCGCCAGCGCGGGGCGAGCACGATGGCCGCGCTAACGGCAGCACCGAGAACAACGCCGGAAGCCAGGATGATTCCCTCGCGCGAATTGATGCGCAATGTGATGCCCATGGATTCCAACCATACCGTGCCAAGTGCCGCGGCAGAGGCTTGCGTGACAGATTGCTGCACATCTCACTGCCGGCCGCAATGCAGCTGAGCAGCACCATCCTTGCCACCGCGATTCAGGAGCGCAGCCGACTGCCGCGCAGGCAGCATCGCGTCAAGCGGTGATAGGAGGCTTGAACTCGGTGAGGGGAATCAGGCCCTGGTCACCGTCTTCGTAGAGCAGGTGCGCCGCGGAGCCTTCGAGCATCCAGCAGGCCTTGAACGTCCGGCCCTGGAGCGTGGCGCTGGCTTCGCGCAGGGCGGCGCGAAACTGCGGCTTCAGGCGATTGAGCACATCCTCGCTGGTGCACGGGCCGTTGGAGATGCGGATCTGGTCATTGCCGTTGCTTGCCACCAACTCGTCGGCCATGGCGGGCGCTGCCAGCAGGGCCGCGGCGCACAGAAGGGCGAATTTCATGAACATCTCCCGGTATCGATGCGCAACGACAGTGCTGCACGTCGATTCCATCGTGCGCGCGCGGCCCGCTCACGCGTGTAGGAAAGGCTCCCCAAGGCCGGTCGTCGGCCGCCAACGCCCGGCGCCAGCTACCAGCCTGCCGCCATGGAGTCCAGTGAGAAACGGGGGTCGCCCGTCACGGCGCCGGTGCTCACGAACTCCATCTGCCCCATCGTCAAGGTCTGCAGTTGGTTGATGGTGTTGGCATCCCAGGCGGCGTTGGGTTCGCCTTGCACGAAGAAATCGGAACCGATGTCCGACACGTACAGGCCGTAGCGCTTCATCGCCGTGGCCAACGCCCGCGCCTGCGCCGTCCAGCCGGCGGGAATGATGAAGTCGGCCTTCAGCCGCAACAGCGCGCCGAAGGGAATCCCCGCCGCCGTCTCGCCTCCGGCGGCATGGCGTGCCGGCCAGACGAAGCTGCGCGCCAGCACGCTGTCGCGAAAGGTCACGCGCAAGGGGTGGTGCACTTCGCCCGACGAGGATTCGGCCGCGCGGGCGAGCAGCGGCGTGATCGGCAGCCCGGCCGCGTCGCCGGAAGTCCACCCGGATGGACGCAGCGCGAGCGACTTCAGGTCCCAGGCCGCGGTGGCCAGCGTGTACCACTGGCTCGACAAGCGGTAGGAATAGTAGCCCTCCCACAGGCGGCAAGCGCCTTGTTCCACCACCAGCACGTGGTGGTCGCCGCAGGTGTCCGGGTCGTTGCATTGGCCGCCTTCATTGCGCAGGTTGCCGGGCAGCGGGAAGGGGAAGCGCCGCTGCGCGGGCGGCACCGCGCTGCAGTCGCGGGTGAGCGCGAAGCCGCCGCCGCTCGCGACGGCGCAATCGCTTTCGTCGGGCCAGCCCTGTTCGGTGCTGACGCCCGACGCAGCGAAATCGAATGACACCACGGGCCAGTCCGTGGTGGCGGCGCTGCCGTCGACGACGTTGATCGGGATGCCGTAGTACGTCGCCGGCTGCGCGGGGTTGTCGTTGGTACCCCAGTCGGCATGAAAGCGCCGGTCGCTGCCGATGGACGAGATCCACGCGCCGCTGCTCGCGTGCGGCGGGAAGCGCACGGGGTCGTCGATGCGCGTGTTGAAGATCGCCGTGGGCGGGAAAACTTCGCAATTGCCGATCATGGCAACCGCGCCCGGCGCGGGCGGTGGTGCAGGGATGGGCGCTGGCGGCGGCGCAGGTGTGGGGACCGGGGCCGGTGCGGGCGGAGGAACGGGCGCTGGAGCGGAGCCGGGTCCAGGTGCCGGTGCCGGTACCGGAGCGGGCGGTGGGGCCGGCGCAGGTGCCGGGCCGCCACCGCCGCCGCCACAGCCGGCGGCCGCCAATACGGCGACTCCGCAAAACAGCTGTACCAGCCGCTCCAGCTTCTTCTTGTCGGCCCAACTCATGTCCCACTCCAACGCCAAGACGTCCCGATTGTGAAAGGCGCCGGCGCCGCGCAAACGTCACGAGCTGCAAGGCTCTGGGCCCGCGGGTTACAGCTCGACGGTGTTTTGTCATGCCGCAACGCAATACGCCGACCAGAATGTCGGTTCTGTGACAGCGTTGGTCACCACGCCTTGATGTGGGCGCGGGATAGCTCCTACAGCGGCATCAGCCACAGGCCGGATTCAGCAGGGCCAGCGCCGACATCGCGAGCGCGCGATGGCGCCTAAGTTAGCGGAGTTGGGGCGCCTTTGCGCCCGCAGGGGCGCCACCATGAGCCGCGAACACGACGAGCAGAACCGCAACACGGCGGACCCGCAGCAAATGGAGCGCGACGTCGTGCGCGAGGAACGCGAGCGCGAGCGGCGCCAGGTTCAGGACGATGCCGCGCGCCGTCCCGGGGCATGGCACAACGATGCGATCCGCGACGGCGCGGTGGAGCAGCTGGCCGCGCTGTTCGACGAAGACACGGCGCGGGGCTTTCGCGACCGCTGGAACGCCGTGCAGATCGCGTTCGTCGACGATCCACGCCAATCGGTGCAGCGCGCCGACGAGCTGGTCGGTGAGGTGATGAAGAGCCTGGCCGAGAGTTTTGCGCGGCAACGCGTAGCGATCGAGGCCGACATGGGCGAATCGAGCAAGGCATCGACGGAAAACCTGCGCGTCGCGCTGCGCAGCTATCGCTCTTTCTTCGAACGGCTGCTCGCTTTGTAGCTGAACACCGGTGCCAGGCTGAGTCTTTCGCCTCAGCTCAACCGATCGCGCGAAGAGCGGGCTTGATCCGGTTCAGATGCGCATCGATTGAAGAGGTCGGCAGCTGGTAGGCGCGGTCGTCGAACAGGTCTACCCCGCACATGAGGTTCTCGATCCAGTCGAAGAAGTCGCCGATCGCCTTGCCCTCCAGCGGGGCGCCGTGCTGCGGCACGATCATCGCGACCGGCAGCTGCCGCGCCATGCGGACCCAGAGCCGCAGGATCTTGTTCGACACCATGTAGCGGCGATGGAAGCCTTCCATCTTGCCGACGTGGCTTGCAAAGTCCTGCACCGGCTTCGCGGCGTCGGCTCCGGACATCATGGAAACGCCCAGGTCGCCCGTGAACAGGATGCGGCTCACCGGATCCCAGAAGTGGAAGTTGCCCTCCGAGTGCATGAAGTGGGCAGGCAGGAGCCACAGCTCGCTCTGGCCGAGCGGCAGGCGGCCCCCGGCGTCCGGCACACCGACCACGCGGCCTTCCGTCTTGCCGGCTTTCGTGAAGTGCGGCGCAAAGCGCTCCCAGATCCGCGAGATGACCAGCTTCGCCCGCGTGGCCGTCAGCCAGCGGTCGAGCGAGGCGATGATGTCCGGATCGGCATGCGAGGCGATCAGGTAAGTCAGGTCTTGCGGCGGAAAGAAGCGCGACAGCGAAAGAAAGAGTTCGTTGTACGCGAGGTTCCCGCCGGGGTCGATGATCGCGCCGACACCGTGGTCGACGATCAGGAACTGGTTGCTCTGCACCGCGTGTCCGTCCTCTTCGACAAGGTCGGTGAACATCAGGCAGGCATGGTCCGCGTTGCGGAAAAGTTCGATGGACATGCGCCGATGGTGCCCTGGTGCTCAACCGTGCGTGTTGTTCCAGATCAAATCGCAGCGCGATAACGCCAGCTCGAGGTAAGTCGCTTCCTACGCGCGCACGGCGAATTGGCTGGCGAACCTCTGCAGCGGCAGCCGCCATGCTGGCGGTGCCTCAGCAGCAGGAGGGAGAGCATGCGTGAAGACAAGTTTCTCTGCGGGAGTCTCGTGAAGCCGCAGCAATGGCTGCCGGCCGCCGCCCGCCGGCTCGGCTGCGCGGCCCTGGGGCTGCTGCCCGTCCTCGCTTTCGGCGCGGGTCCGGCGCCCGCCGCGCTGCCCCCCATTTCGGCTGCGTCCGCGGTGTCTCCGGCGCAGGTCTTCCAGCGCATGAACGCCGACCACTGGATCGCCCGCGTCGTCAGCTTCGCCGACCTGGGGTTCGCCGGCCCGCTCGTGCTGGGCGCCCAGGAGACGTCGCGCGAAATTTCGCTGCCGGTCCCGCCCGGCGCACCGTTGGCCAACGCGATCCTGCAGGTGGACGCGAGCTTCGTGCGCGCCGACGGCGGACGCACCACGCTCGTCCTTTCCCTGGATGGCTTCCCGGTGTCGGCGCGCCCCGTCACGGCCGAGCGCGGCGACGGCAGCCTCACGCTGGCCGTCGACGGCACGCCGCGCGCGAGCGGCGTCGTTCGTTTCAACGTCGACTGGCGCACGGCCATCAACCGCGAGAACACCTGCTCGGACGCGCGCACCCCCGGCAACCTGCTGCGCATCGAACCCACGACACGCTTCACCTACCGCTACGACGGATCGGCGATACAAGACCTTTCGTCGGCCTGGAGCGCATTGCCCGCATCGCCGGTGATCATGATCGCCGGCCGCAAGCTCTCGTCCGAAGCCTACGACTCGGCCTGGCGCCTGGGAGTGGCGCTCGAACGCGCCGGCAAGCGGCCGCAGATCCGCGCCTTGCCCGCGGTGGGTGACGTGGTGGACCTGCAAGGCGTCACTGTGCCATCCGCGTTGCGCGCCATACCCGCCTTCGCCGCGCTGGGCGATGGGGGCAAGCGCCGTATCAAGGACCTGGCCGAGGTCGGCGCGCTGATGGCGCTGGGGCAAGCGGGGCCGCTGCAGGCCGATATCGTCGTGGCCGACCGCGCGACCGGCAGCGTGGTGGTGCAGGCGCTCGATGAATTGCGCGCGCAGCTTCCTGCCGAAGCGCAAGCTCCCTTTGCCGAGTGGCGCGCCCGCTCGCTCGACGGCTGGGGCCGGCAGCTCGCCTCGGGGCAGGTGCGCCTGGCCAACGTGTTCGGGCGGCCGGCCATCGTGGTGGCGCCGGACGCCGGTGGCCAGGCCGCGGGCCTGTTCACGCAGATCTGGCAACAGCTCGCGATGTCGCCCGCGCTGCAGGTGCAGGCGGCGGACGATCCCCGTGCCGACCTCGCCGCGGTGTCACTCAAATACCTGGGCGCGAAGCCGGCCACGCTGGAAGTGCTGTCGCGCGCCGACTGGAACGCCGCTTTCGACATCGGCGCGATCTCGAGTGACGGGCGCGGGCCCGGCACGCTGGTCATCGACGTCGCCGCGGCGCCCGGCGCGGCCCGCACCCCGCCCGTGGTGTCGGTTTTCATGAACGAGGTGCTGCTGTCGGCGCGCGAGCTGGAGGCAACGGGCAAGCGCGAACGCATCGTTGCGCCGATCCCGCGCCACGCCGTGAGCGCGCGCAACAACATTCGCGTCTCCTTCGTGCGGCAGCAGGCCAGCGACAAGTGCCGCGAAACGCCCGAGGCCTATCCGGTGTCGGTGCTCGCCAGCAGCCACCTGCTGCTGGACAAGATCGATGCGTCCGGGGACTTCAGCAGCCTCATCTCGGGTTTCGCGCACGGGGTCAGTGTGCTGGTGCCCGTCAACTACCTGTACGACGCGCAAAACAGCCTGCCGCGCGTCATCAGTCTTGCATCGAGCACGGGGGTGTCGCCTTCGCGTGCCCGGTTCATCGCGGTCGCCGATGTGGGCCCTCCCAAGATCAAGGGCCCCTTCCTGGCGATCGACGTGCCGCTGAAGGACTCGGCCAAGAGCGAAGTCAAGCTCGAGGGCGGACGGCTGCTGCTGGCCGAGGGCTCCGATCGGCCCCTGCTCGACATCAGCGGCCTCAATCGCGCGGGGTTGCTGGAAGTGATCAAGATGGGCCGCGACACCGGTGCTGTCTACCGCACGCTGGGCCGCGAGGCACCTGTCATCGACAAACCGATGCAGCTATCGGCAGGCAATGTCGCCGTGATCGGCATGGGCGGGCTGCGCGCGGAGATCAACACGATCGACCCTTCAGGCGAGGGCATGACGCGCGAATCCCGGCCCTCGCTGACCGATCACTCCGCGTGGTGGCTGCTGCCACTCGCCGTGCTGGCTTTCATCGGTGCGTTGGCCGCCTATGCCTGGCGCACGCACATGCGCGCCGGGGCGTCCGCGGATGAGGGTGTGTGAGGGCGGCCGTCTAGGGCCTGTTAACGCTATTTCCAGGGGCGCGTTGGAGTCGCAACCCGAAGGGAAGGGGCCGCATCGGGCGCCACTCGGCGTTGCCCGGCTGGCCCGCACGCGAGTGCGGGCTGCACCGTGCGCCTTGATTGGCGCCCGATGCGGCCCCTTCGCGCCCCTGGAAATAGCGTTAACAGGCCCTAGGCCGCCTGGACATGCGACTGGGCAACCCGGAAGCACTGGTACGAGCAATAGTCCACCAGCGAGTCGATCTCGGTGGACTTGTCGAAGACGGCGTCGACTCCGAGCTGCGCACAGCGCTTGCGGATGCTGGCGTTGACGTAGTTGCTGAACACCACCACCTTCTGGTTCGGTTTGCGCTCGGCGATGCATTGTGCCAGGTGAATGCCGCTGCCTTGCTTCAGGAACAGGTCGAGGATCAGCAGGTCCCACCCCTGCGTGTTCTTTTCGAGCCAGAGCAGGGCCTCGTCCTCCGTGGCGCTGGTGCCCGTCACCTTCACGCAGGTCAACTCCTCCAGCGTACCAATGAGGTTCTCACGGATCGTGGGGTTGTCCTCGACGATGTAGGCTTGCAGGTGCACGGGGATGGTCGATTCAGGGTATGACAAGGTCGCTTCCACTTTAAGTGAGGCAAATTTTGCCGGACCCCCGGCGGCGCTCGCGTCATCATGTAGGACAGTGCCTACTGTTGCATACGGGTTTGCCACGACACGCCTAAGATAGCCGGCGAATGTCCACCATCGATTGCAACGACTCCATCGATTCAGCCAGGCTGCAACAGCTCGAGACGCTGTTGAAACTGATCGAGCGCACTGCCTTCATCGGCGTGTGGACGCTCGACCTCGCCACCGGCCGGCTCGCGTGGTCGGAGCAGCTCGCGAAGATTCACGACGCGCCGCCCGGCTTCGCCCCGGCGCGCAAGGATGCGTTCGGCCTTTACGCGCCGGAATGGCGGGAAGCCATGGATGCGTTGGTCCAGGCGTGCGCGAACGAGGGCACGCCATTCGACGAGGAAATGCAGATCGTCACGCTGCAGGGCCGGCGCGCGTGGGTGCGCACCATCGGCCACGCGGTGCGCGACGACGAAGGCGCGATCGTCCGGGTGGAAGGCGCCGTGCAGGAGATCGCGCCGCACGGCCATCGCCATGGCACCTTGTCGCGCCACACCGTCAGCATGGGCGGCGCAATGGGTAGCGGCGAGGCGTTCGCCACCGTGGACCGGGAAGGCCGCTTCACCTATGTCAACGAGCAGGCGGAGCACTTGCTGGGCCGGCCCACCCCGGAGCTGCTGGGCCGGCAGATCTGGGGCGCGTTCCAGAAGACGGTGCGGTTCCGGGTGGAAGAGCAGTTCCGCCGCAGCATGGCGCGCGGTGAACAGATCGAGGTGGAAGAGCTGGATGCCAGCCTCGCGCGGCGCATCGAGGCGCGCGGCTATCCGTTCGGCGCCGGCCTCGCGGTGCACCTGCGTGACGTCACGGCACGCCACAAGTCGCAGGAGCAGTTGCGCCTGCTGGAAGGCAGCATTGCGCGCCTGAACGACATCGTCATCATCACGGAGGCCGGGCCGTTCAACGCACCTGGCCCGCGCATCGTGTTCGTCAACGAAGCCTTCGAGCGCCGCACCGGCTACACGCCGCAGGAGGTGATGGGCAAGACCCCACGGCTGTTGCAGGGGCCGGGGACCCAGCGCAAGGAGCTCGATCGCATCCGGGCGGCGATGGAGCAGTGGCAGCCCGCGCGGGTGGACCTGATCAACTACAAGAAGAACGGCGAGGCGTTCTGGGTCGACCTGGAAGTCTCCCCGGTGTGGGACCACGAGCGGAGGTTGACGCACTGGGTGGCCGTGGGCCGCGACATCACCGAGCGCAAGATGGCCGAGGAGAAGATCCAGTACCTGGCCTTCTACGACCCGCTCACCAGGCTCCCGAACCGGCAGTTGCTGTTGGATCGCCTCCAGCGCGCGCTGACCGACGACGCCCGCCCGCGCGAAGGCGCGCTGATGTTCATCGACCTGGACAACTTCAAGGTGCTCAACGACACGCTGGGCCACCAGAAGGGGGACTTGCTGCTGCAGCAGGTGGCGGAGCGCCTGCGCTCCTGCGTGGCGCGCGGCGACACCGTGGCGCGGCTGGGCGGCGACGAATTCGTGATCCTGCTGGAAAACAGCGGCGTCAAGCCGCTGCAGCCGGCCGAAGGCGCGCGCGTGGTGAGCCAGCGCATCCTGGCCAGGCTGGGCGAGCCTTACCTCCTCTCCGGCTACCTGCACCACAGCACCTGCAGCATCGGGGTGACGCTGTTCGGCAAAACGCCGTGGACGGTGAGCGAGCTGCTCAAGCAGGCCGACCTGGCCATGTACCAGGCCAAGGCCGCGGGCCGCAACGCCGTGTGCTTCTTCGATCCGGAAATGCAGGCGGTCGTCACGGCCAATGCCGCAATGGCGACGGACCTGCGCGAGGCATGGCGCGAAGGCCAGTTCCTCGTGGATTACCAGCCGCAGGTCGGCGTCGACGGCCGCATGACAGGCGTCGAGGCGCTGCTGCGCTGGAAGCACCCGCAGCGCGATCTCGTGCCGCCGGCGCACTTCATCCCGACGGCCGAGGAAACCTCGCTGATCATCCCGATCGGCCGCTGGGTGCTGGACCAGGTCTGCGCGCAACTGGCGGCCTGGGCAAAGCGGCCGGACCGGCGCCACCTGAGCATCGCCGTGAACGTCAGCGTGCGGCAGTTCCGCCATCCGCACTTCGTGGACGAGGTGATGAGCGCGATCATGCAGTCCGGCATCGCCCCCCACAAGCTGAAGCTCGAACTCACGGAAAGCCTGCTGGCCGACGGGATCGAGGTGACGGTGGCCAAGATGGGCAACCTGAAGGCGATGGGCGTGACGCTGTCGCTCGATGACTTCGGCATGGGCTATTCGTCGCTGTCGTACCTCAAGCGCCTGCCGCTGGACCAGCTGAAGATCGACAAGGAGTTCGTGCGCGACATCCTGACCGACGCCAACGACGCCGCCATTGCCAAGACCATCATTGACCTGGCGCAAAGCCTGAACCTGGGCGTGGTCGCCGAAGGGGTGGAAACCCAGGAGCAGCGCGACTTTTTGGCGCGCCAGGGCTGTACCGAATACCAGGGCTATCTTTTCTGCCCGCCGCTGCCGATCGACCAGCTCGAGGCCTACATCGAATCGGAGAAGGAGAGTGCCGCGCCGGAATGAACCGGTTCAGACGGGCGCGATCTGCAGCGGCGCGGTGGCCACGGCGCGCGGCATGCGCATGGTGATCCGGTCGCCGTCGCGCATCAACTCGACCGATTCCGCGTCGGCCAGCGCCTGAACGTCGGCCCAGTCCAAGTGCCGGTAGCTCGGCTCGAACGACAGCGCATCCACCGGGTCTTCGCGCGGCGAGACTTGCACGCTGATTTCCGCGATGCCGTTGCGCACCTCGGCTTTCACGTGCACATGGCAGGGGCCGGTGGCGGTGTCGGTCAGCGTGATGAGGGAAACCACCAGCAGGTTGCGCACTGCAATGCGCCAGACCTGGAAATCGGTTTCGTCGACGTCGCGGGTGACGGCGAACCCCCGGAAGTTGAAGTTGCTGGCCAGCAGGGCCATGCATTCGTCCACGCCTTCCGCAAGGCGGATGCCCTGGTCTTCGCCGGGCTCGATCCAGGCAGCTACCTTCAGGCAGCTGGCAACGGCCTCGCGCGCCAGACGGTTGAGCTTGGAGATGTTGGCCTGGAAGTCGGCGGGGCTGGGCGCCGCGCGCTCGATGCGCGCGTTCAGGACCTCGGCCATCATGGAGATCGCCTGGAGGTTCACCACCATGTCGTGCTTGAGCACGGGGCCCAGGCGCCGCAGCACGGCGTAGCGCGCGGCTTCAGCGCCGGCGCGTGGCTTGCGTCCCGCCGCGCGGGAGGTATCGTCGGCGTCTTTCAAGCCATGTCCTCGGTGGAATGGGTGTGGTCAGCCACGCGGTCCCACGCGGCGCGGATGGCCACGCGGGCTTGCGGCCAAGTGAGGCGGGAGCTCCCTTTGACGCCCTCCCAGTCCTGACGCAGCTGCTCTTCAAGGGAATCGAAGCTGCCTTCGCGGCGCAAGGGCGCCGTGTAGCCGACCCGGTAAGCCGGGCTGTAGTCGCCGTACGCCATCGGAACCTCGTAATACGGCTCATCCCGGAAGACGCGGTGCCAATAGGCATCTTCCGCGGTCGGATTGATGACAGCGCAGAGACTCATCTTTTCTCCTGAGAACACAGCGATGTTCCACGATCCAGGCGTAACAAGCAGTAGGAGATGGCCCAAGCGCTTGTAGGACAAGGGCAGTGCAGAGTCCGCAGGCCTCGCTATCCTTGGGGGATGAGCAAGGCATTCACCCGCGAAACCGATTCCGACGACGAGGACGAAGCCTCGTTGCCGGCGCTTCCCGGCGGCGGCAAGAACTACATGACACCGCAGGGCTTCGAGCGGCTGCGCAGCGAGCTGCTGCAGCTGATGGACGAGGAACGTCCCAAGGTGGTGGAGGCGGTTCATTGGGCTGCCAAGAACGGCGACCGCTCCGAGAACGGCGACTACATCTACGGCAAGAAGCGGCTGCGCGAGATCGACCGCCGCATCCGCTTCTTGACCAAGCGGCTCGAAATCGCCGAAGTGACGGACCCGGCCGTGCACCACGGCGGCGAACAGGTGTTCTTCGGCGCCACCGTCACCTACGCCGACGAATCGGGCCAGGAGCGCACGGTCACGATCATGGGCATCGACGAAGCCGACAGCGCGCAAGGCCAGGTGAGCTGGATATCGCCCATCGCCCGGGCGCTGCTGAAGGCGCGCGAGGGGGATGCGGTGAAGCTGGTAACGCCTGCGGGGGTTCAGGAGATCGAGGTGCTGGAGGTGCGGTATCCGGCGCCCCGGAGCTAAGGCCCTCCGTTTCTTTGGCGGAAAGGGCTTGCCCACTGCTGCCCGAAATCTGATCTCATCGAAGCGCTGCACAGCGAGCGTGTGCGGCGCCATGGACGCCATGGGGGACCCAATTGGCGCGCGACGGCCGAATACCGACAGCCTTCCCGGATCGGGGTGGTGGGGCGCTCTGCGCAGCGAAATAAAGGAGGAGGGAGCGGCTTGCCGCGACGGGGGACATTCGCAGCGCGGAGTGCCCCGCCGCCCCGATCCCGCCCCGAAGGCGCTACGAAGGCGCGCCCGGCCGCACACGCTGCACGCTTATCACCGACGGCGTCCGCCGCAAGGTACGGATCGCCGACTCGAGGTGCGTGCGGTCTCGCACCGCGACGATGAAGCGCAGGTCTGTCGCATCCTGCGCGCGCTCGTCGTCCATGTCGACGTGCGCGATGTCGGCCTCTGCGCTTGCCAGCGCGGCGGCGACACGGGCCAGCACGCCCTTGCCGTTGACCACGGTGACCAGCAGGCCCGTCTCGAAGGGCCGGACCGGTTCGTCCGCCCACTCGACGCTGATGAAGCGCTCGCTGTCCTTGTGCTGCAGCCGCTTCGCCACGGCGCAGTCGTTCCTGTGCACGACGAGGCCTTCGCCGCGGCCCAGATAGCCGACGATCTCGTCACCCGGAACCGGCCGGCAGCAGGTCGCGAACTGCACCGAGGCGTTCTCGCTGCCGTCCAGGATCACCTCGCCCTGCGAGACGTTCTCGTGCGCGGTGTAGCGCTCGCGGGTGATCAGCAATGCGTCGGGCCGCTCGCCGCGCTCGGCGAGCATGGTCACCAGCCGCTTGGCGACGATGCTCGCGATGCGCTTGCCCAGGCCGATATCGGTGAGCAACTCCGCGCGGCTGCGGTTGCCCGTGAAGCGCAGCAGCTTTTCCCAGATCGGGTGGCGCTCCTCGTCGTCGGCGGGCAAACGTTCCAGGCCCTCCGCGCGAAGAGCCTGTGTGAGCAGCTTCTCGCCCAGGTCCTGCGACTCGGCCTGGGCCAGCGACTTGAGGTGGTGCCGGATCTTGGACCGGGCGCGCCCGGTGCGAACGAAGCCCAGCCACGCCGGGTTGGGCGTGGACACCGGCGCCGTCACCACCTCCACCACGTCGCCGTTCTTCAGCTCGGTGCGCAGCGGGACCTGCACGTTGTTGATTTTCGCGGCGACGGTGCGGTCGCCGATGTTGCTGTGGATCGCGTAGGCGAAGTCGACGACGGTGGCGCCGCGCGGCAGGGCCATGATCTGGCTCTTGGGCGTGAACACGTAAACGGCGTCGGGGAACAGGTCGATCTTGACGTGGTCCCAGAACTCAGCGGCGTCGCGCGTCTCGTGCTGGATGTCCAGCAGCGACTGCAGCCATTTCGTGCCCAACCGGTCCGAGCTTTCGCCGTCCTGCTCGCTCGCTTTGTACAGCCAGTGCGCAGCCACGCCCGACTCGGCCACCACGTGCATGGCCTCCGTGCGCATCTGGAATTCGACGTTGACGCCCGAGGGGCCCACCAGCGTCGTGTGCAGCGACTGGTAGCCGTTGACCTTGGGGATGGCGATGTGGTCCTTGAACTTGCCTGGCACCGGCTTGTACATCTGGTGCAAGAGGCCCAGCGCGGTGTAGCACTCGATGACCGAAGGCACGATGACACGAAAGCCGTAGATGTCGGTGACCTGCGCGAACGACAGGTGCTTCTCGTCCATCTTGCGATAGACCGAGTAGAGCGTTTTCTCGCGCCCGGCGATGCGCACTTCCATGCCGGCGTCCTCGAAGGTGCTTTCGACCTCGTGCTGCACCTTCTGGATCAGGTCGCGGCGGCGGTTGCGGGCCTTGGACACGGCCTTGTTCAGGATCGCGTAGCGCCACGGCCGCAGGTGGCGGAAGGCCAGCTCCTGCAACTCGCGGTAGGTCGAATTCAAGCCCAGGCGGTGCGCAATGGGCGCGTAGATTTCCAGCGTTTCCGACGAGATGCGAGTCCATTTTTCGCGCGGCACGTCGTCCAGCGTGCGCATGTTGTGGGTGCGGTCGGCGAGCTTGATCAGGATGACGCGCACATCGCGCGCCATCGCCAGCAGCATCTTGCGGAAAGACTCGGCCTGGCTTTCTTCGCGGGTGTTGAACTGGAGTTTGTCGAGCTTGGTGAGGCCATCGACCAGTTCGGCCACCGGTGCCCCGAAGCGCTCGATCAGCTCGGGCTTCGTGACGCCGCAATCTTCGATCGCGTCGTGCAGCAGGGCTGCCATGAGCGCCTGGTCGTCCAGCTTCCATTCCGCGCACTGGGCCGCCACGGCGATCGGGTGGGTGATATACGGCTCGCCGCTGGCGCGGATCTGGCCCAGGTGCGCTTCGTCGGCAAACCGGTAGGCCTTTCGGACCTGCTCGATTTCCGCCGGCTCCAGGTAGTCGAGCTTGGCCGTCAGCGCGGCAAAGCTCGCCGCCGCGGCGTTGGCCGCGGCGGGGCTGGGCAAGACCGGCGCCACGGGGCGCTTGCCTTTGCCTTTGCCTGATTCGAGGACTGCACTCATGCCCTTACTGTAGCTTGCCCTCGAACACCCGGTACCCAGCAATGAAAAAGCACCGCCTCGCGGTGCTTTTTCTGTTCCAGTGCCACCGTGGAACCGGCTCCGCCGGGCCACTGGTGGCGCCCCCTTGAGGGGGAGAGGGCGACGCCCGAGGGGGCATCGGCCAAAGGCCGCTTCGGGGGTGGGCTAGTTCAGCCCGGGACCTTCTTGAGCATTTCGAGGCCGATCTTGCCTTCGGCGATCTCGCGCAGGGCGGTGACGCCCGGCTTGTTCTTGCTTTCGATCTTGGGCGCGTGGCCCTGGCTCAGCATGCGGGCGCGGTAGGTGGCGGCCAGAACGAGCTGGAAGCGATTCGGGATTTGCTGCAGGCAGTCTTCAACGGTGATGCGGGCCATTGTGGAGGTTCCAGTCAGGTGATGTTGAGGGCTTGGAAGGTATCGGCTCGGGCGCGGCGCTGGGCCGAAAACTTGAGCCGTTGAGCATGAACAATCGCTTTCAGGTCAAAAAGCGCTCGCTCAAATAACTCATTGATTATAACGAAATCGAACTCCCGTGCCTGCGCCATCTCGGTGGCGGCGTTTTGCAGCCGCAGATCGATGACGTCGGGGGCGTCTTCGCCCCGGCGTTCCAGCCGCGAGCGGAGTTCTTCCCAACTGGGTGGCAGGATGAAGATCAACACGGCATTGGCGAAGATCCGCTTGATCGACAAGGCGCCCTGGAAGTCGATCTCCAAAATGACGTCGGCGCCTTGGGCAATGCGCTCCTCGATCGCCCTCTTGGACGTGCCGTAGCGCTGGCCATGCACGAAAGCCCATTCCACGAAGCCGTCGGCCAGCACCAGGGCGTCGAATTCGGTGGGTGAGACGAAGAAATACTCGCGGCCGTGCTTTTCCTGGCCGCGCGGCGGCCGGGTGGTGTGCGACACCGAGGGCTGGACGCGCGAGTCGAGCTCCAGCAAGGCCTTGACCAGGCTGGACTTGCCGGCCCCGCTGGGGGCTGCGACGACGAAGAGGTTGCCGGGGTAATCCATGGATCCAGTCGATCTTATCAGCCGAGTATCGACAGATGCTGTTGCCGCTCCTGGGGCGTGGCCAGCAACTGGCTGATGCCCGAGTCGAACGTGAGCAGCTTTTTCCCGCCTGATCGAACGCCATGAAATAGCGTCCCGGGGGTGCTCTAGAGTATTCTCCTGTGGCCTGTGGCCCAGATTTGCTCTCCTGACTCGTGGGTCGACCGCGCGAACTGGACCTGCCATTTGAATCAGGGCCTGGCTGCGTGGTCAGGTCCCTTTCTTAATTTCAGGCATGAGACTCGTCAATTCGGCTTTCTACTGCGGCGCGAACATCTGGGCCCGATCATCCGGACTGCTGTTGGCCATCGAACACTCACCGGCAGATCGGGCGTTCCTTCAGTGGAAGCCTCTCCCGAATGAGGCGTCAGCGGTTATGACGTTCTTGCGGGGTGCATTTTTTGTCGAGCAAAACGCGACTGAAGACTGGAACCCTCAGTCGATCTGCGATGCACGGGTTCCCGCCATTGATCTGTTGCTTCTAGCCGCCGATGTCCTGCTTCGCGATTTTTGCGTTCGACCGGCCAGGGGCTGGCTGGTCGGCGCCGAGAGCGAGCGATTGCGCCTTTTCCTGCCTTGCGAGGAAGCGGACATCGGCCTGCCCGCCTGGATGCTTTCGGTGGACGCTTGCCTCTTACAAGTAGGCCCGCCTCCTGAAAACAAGGCAGGACGTATCAAGCAGCTGCTGGACCAGTACTGGCGTTTTCGCGGGACGGCGCGCAAGTACGGACTCAACCAGACCACCATCGGCCTGGCAAGGGCCGCCGCGCGCAGGGGCATCCCACACTACCGTATCGCGCCGGCTCAATTTCTCCAGCTGGGTCAAGGATGCCATCGGCAAAGGCTCAACGAGACGGTCACGGACCAGACGGGCGGGCTGGCGCTCTGGCTGGCGGGCGACAAGTTCGCCACCTCTTCTTATTTGTCCGCGCAGGGCCTGCCCACTTCGCAACCCCGCATCGCGGTTTCGCCGACGCAGGCGGTGCAGGCTTTTCACAGCCTGAAGCTGCCTGTGGTCGTCAAGCCCCGGGCAGCCGGCAAGGGCAACGGCGTCTCGGTGAACCTCTCCAGCGACCAGGAGGTCGCCCGCGCTTTCGTCCAGGCGGCCAGCTTCAACACCGGTGTTGTCGTCGAGCGATTCGTCCACGGCCATGATCACCGCTTGCTGGTGGTGGGCGGCCGGCTCGTCGCCGTTGCACAACGCTTGCCCGCCCAGGTGATCGGCGACGGGACGCTGACCGTTCGCGAACTCGCGGCCAAGCTCAATCAAGACCCGCGCAGGGGCATGCCGTTCGAGCGCGTACTCGAATGGGTCAAGCTCGACGAGGAGGCCGAATCCGTCGTCGCAACAGCAGGCCTCACCCTCGACGCCATTCCCGCGCCGGACCAGGTGGTTCCGCTCAGGCGTACCGCCAACATTTCCCGCGGCGGCACTGCGATCGACGTGACGGACGAGGTCCATCCTGACAATCGGGTCATGGCCGAACGCGTGGCCCGGCTGATCGGGCTGGATGTGGTGGGTATCGACTTCCTGACCCTCGACATCGGAACATCGTGGCGGGATATCGCTTGTGCCATCCTGGAGGTCAATTCATCACCGGGCCTGCGGCCGCACATGGCGGCCAATGCGCAACGCGACGTGTTGGGCCCGATCGTCGAAAATCTCTTCCCGAACGGCTCGGCCAGCCGGGTGCCCACCGCGGCGGTCACCGGCAGCGTCGGCAAGACAACGACCTGCCGCATGGTGGCCGCCATACTGGCCCATGAAGGCAGGACTGTGGCGCTGTCCACGACCCAAGGCGCTTATGTCGGCGCCGACCCGATCAGGTCCGGCGACTTCGCCGGCGGTGCCAGTGCGGGCGGACTCCTGCTCGATCCCCGGGTCGAGGCGGGCGTTTTCGAACTGGCTCGCGGCGGCCTGCTCAAAAAGGGAATGGTCATCGATGCCTGCGATGTGGGAGCGGTCCTGAATGTGCACGACAATCATCTCGGCCTGGATGGCGTGCGCGACCGGGACGACCTGGCGCGCGTGAAGCGACTGGTGGTCGAAAACGCGCGCAAGATGGCCGTGCTGAACGCCGACGATCCCTTGTGCCTGGCCATGCGCGGACACGTCCAGGTCCCCGTCTGCCTGGTCACCGAGAACCCGGAAAATCCGGCGGTTCTGGCTCATCTGTCGGCAGGCGGGGTGGCCGCCATTGCGGAAGGCGAATTGCCGGCCTCGATGCTGAAACTCTACGAAGGACAGCGACTCATCGGCGCACTCGCTGCTGCGGATATTCCGGCAACCTGGGGTGGTGTTTATCGCCCCTCCGTCGTCAACGCCCTCTATGCTGCCGCGATTGCCCACGCCATGGGTATCGGGTTCGGCACCATCGCAGCCGCGCTTGGCAAGTTTCAATCGACGCCGCAGAGCAATCCGGGCCGGATGAATTTCCATGATCATCTGCCGTACCGGCTTCTGGTCACCTGGGTGGACGGCAAGGAGGCCATCGCGGAACTCGCGCGTTTCGTGGACAGGCTCGAGGTGCCCGGCAAAAAGCACCTGATGCTCAGCGCGGTGGGAAATCGACCCGATGAATTTTTGCTGGACTCGGGCCGCGCGGCTGCGGGTGTGTTCTCCAGATACGTCTGCGCGGACTGGGAAGACCTGCGCGGACGCCCTGCCTGCGCCGCGGCCCAGCTGTTGGCCGACGGGTTGATTGGCAAGGGCGTGCCGAAAACGCATGTTCTCGTGGCGGCGACCCATGACGACGGTCTCAGGACAGCGTTCGACAGCGCCGAGCCAGGGGATCTGCTGGTCATAGCCACCTACATGAGCGACAAGGCGTGGAACATGATCCAGGAGCGCCTGGGCGCCTGAACGCCCGTAAATTTGCCGGGAGTCGCTGTTTTTCATGCACCGCCACAAACGGGAGGTCGGGGAGGAAGGGGGATTCAGTCCCGGGAAAGCACCAAGCAGCGTTCCAGCCCGAACCGTCGGAAGTCCGCGTCGAAAGTCACGAGGCGCAGCCCGCTGGCTTGGCACAGGGCGGCAAGATAGGCGTCCGTCCACAGGCGCGGCGGCAGCGGCGCCGCCGTCACCAGTTCGGCCAGATGGCGATCGCAGTCGTCCGGCTCGCCCACCAGTCGCACACTGGCGATGGCGCGGAAGCGCTGGTAGAGGGCCCATGCGGCGGCCAGGCCGAGCGCGCCTTCACCCACCACCTTGGGCTGGCACAGCAGCCGCACCAGGCCCAGCATCGTCACGCGGCAGAACCACAAGGTGCCGGCGGCGCCCTGCGCCTGCGCCCAGTACCGCAATGCCATGGCGTGATGGGGGTGTTCTTCCACGGCGAGGGCCAGCCAGACGTTGATGTCGGGCAGGTCGCCGGCGCGCGCGACCCACGGCAGACGCGGCGGCTCGCGAACGGTCAGGCCAGGTGATGTCGCCGCTGAGCTATACCGCTTGGTCATCGAGCAGCTCGGCCAGGCGGGCGTTGCTCAATTCCTGCGAGGCCAGCGCGAGCGGCGCGCCAAGCCGCACGCTGGGCAGCGCCGGGGGCTGGTCGCCAATCCGCGGGCCTGGCTCGTCAAGGCCGCGTTCGATCAGGGACACGACCAGATCGCGCAAGCTAGTGCTTTCCATGGCAGCGCGCGCCTTGAGGTGCCGGTAGAGCGCATCGGGAAGATCCAGGCTGGTTCGCATGTTCGCATTTTTATGCAAATGTGCGCGCCGGTCAAATTGGAGGGATGCGCAGCCCTCGACAAACTTGGGCCTGCGAAATGAAACAGCCTTGACGAGGCGCACGGCGGCGGACTGGCGCTGTTCGGTGTGCAGCTCGTACGCCACGCCGAAAGACAGGCCAGTTGCGACCACGCGATCTACGTCCGCTGTGGGATGACTGCGGTGCGCGGGCACCAAAAAATCCAGCACAGTCGGCGGCTTCGCTGCCGGCTTCCATCCCCGGGGTCAGAATTCAATCGGCAGGGTGGGTCAAAATTCAACCGGCGCCGACAGGCGGGCACCCTTCGACCATGGCAATGCTTCTCCAGCGCTTGGCAAACGGCTTGGTTTTCCTCTGGCAGGATCGTCAAGATGACGGCGTCCGCGTTGCTGTTCTTGGCTGTCACACACCCTCCCCGGATTGTTCTGCCGGCACGGCTCTGAAAGCCCCGGCGTCTGTGTCTGCATTATTCACACTTGGGCTGGGATGATCGCAAGCGACCTCGTGCTGCGCTTTCTTGCCCAGGCCGTGGGCAAGGATCTGGACGGGATGCTCGACACCATTGTGAGAACGGTCGTTGGCTGCCCAGGTTCTGGTCTTCAGTCAATCGCAGCGCGGTGGTCGTTGCGCCCGCCGGTCAGTCGTCGAACAGTCCGACGACGGTTTTCATGGGCAGGAAGAGGCGGCGCGGCTGCTCGTGCAACGGCAGAAAGCTGAAATGCCGGTAGAAGGCTTGCGCCGCGTCGTCTTTGGCATCGACCAGGACAGCCATCGCCGCAATGTGGGTGGCAGCTTCGAGGCTGCGGCGCAGGGCGTCCATGAGCAAGAGCTGTCCGATGCCTTTGCCCTTCATGCTTTGGTCAACGGCCAGCCGACCCAGCAACGTCACCGGCAACTGCGGATGGCGCGGCAGCTTCTTGGCCAGGGTGTTGGGCAGTTCGCTGGCGTTCACGAGCGACGCCGACAGCGTGTAGTAGCCGAGCACCTGCCGGGCCGGCGGTGTCGTCAGGACAAAAGGCGCGGCAACGCTCTTTTCGGCGTCCTGGCGCGCCTGCTGCTGGAGGTAGCGATCCAGTGCCGCGCTGCCGCAGGTGAATGCGGCGCGTTCGTGAGTCTTGCCGAGTGCCTCGATCCGATACGGCGTGGCGGGCGCGGGCAATCACGCGCCCATCTGTTTGCGGTAGGCCGCTGCGGCCTTGCGCAGACGCGCATTGGGCGGGGGCGGATGAAGCAAGGCATTCACGAACGCAATCTGTTCGGTGCGGCTGAGGCGGATGGTCTCGTGTTCCCGGATGACGCGGCTGGCGGCTTCCTGGGCACTGGCGACCACGAATTCACTCAGGGTGCGCCCCGACAGGGCAGCGGCTTGCTGCAACACCGTTTTCTGTTCGACCGAGATGCGGGCTTCCAGGCGTGCGCCGCGCGACTTGTCGGTGGTTTCCGGCGTGGTGGCTTGCATGGTCTGTCTCTTCCAGGGCGGTGCGGGCTGATTCCCGGCACAACTTCAATGTACGCCAAATGTACGGACGCTGCAAGAATTTCCCGGGCGCGTCCATCCAGGCTCACGCGTTCCAGGCTAG
The DNA here is from genome assembly GCF_003797765.1 of Ramlibacter sp. WS9. Classification (GTDB taxonomy): domain Bacteria; phylum Pseudomonadota; class Gammaproteobacteria; order Burkholderiales; family Burkholderiaceae_C; genus Ramlibacter. Next base: position 93,122 of record NZ_RKMB01000020.1, read on the forward strand.
CGGCAGCCACAGGACGAAGCGCGTTCCGCCGGGGCCGGATTCCCACCGCACCTCGCCCTGGCACGCGTGGGCGCGGCGCTGCTGGTTCTGCAAGCCGCGGCCGGCGCTGCCGGCCACGGTGGGCTCCACGGCAAAGCCCATCCCGTTGTCCTGGACCACCACCTCCACGCCCGGCCGCCCTTCGCGGGCCGCCTCGGTGGCGCCGATGCGCAACTCGGTTGCGCGGGTGTGGCGCAGCACGTTGGCCACGCTCTCCTGCAGGATGCGCAGGATGTTCAGCGCCGTCGAAGGGTCCAGCCAGCCAAGCGGCGGCAGCCGCTCGACGTTCCAGTGCAACTCGATGCCCGCGCCCTGGATGTTCGCCGCCAGCCGGAAGCGCAGCGTGCCCAGCAGCAGGGGCAGGTCCGGGTCGGCTGTCTCCATGGAATCGATGGTCAGCTTCAGGTCGTCCAGGCAATCGCGCAGCATTTGCGCCAGGGCGGGCTTGTCGAGCGCGCCGTCGTCCACGGCGCGGATAGCGCCCGTCAGCGATGAACCGATCCCGTCGTGCATGTCCTGCATCAGGCGGCGGCGCTCGTTGGCCAGCGTCTGCTGGTGCTCGATCTCGCGCAGCCGCTGGTAGCTGTTCTCCAGTTCCTCTTCGCGCTCGCGCAACCGCTGCGCCAGGCCCAGGTTGGCCTCTTCCACCTGGCCCAGCGCGCCCACATAGCGGCGCGTCATGATGAACATCAGCGTGACGGTGTAGATGCCGATGGTGTAGGGGAATAGCGGCGGCCACTCCATGGGCAGCACCAGATTCGCCTTGAGCGCTTCGTAGATCGCCAGTGCCGTATTGCCCAGCAGCACCACGCCGAGCAGCACGCCGTCGCGCGACCGGGTGCGCAGCGAATTGTGCAAGCCCATGCCCAGCACGGCCAGGGCCATGGCCAGGGTGAAGGCCAGCCAGGCAGGGCGCAGGGTCAGCAGGCCGATGCCCGACAGCTCGAGCAATGCGGTCAACAAGGTGAAGCCGATGCCCACGCCGAGAAAGGCGCGGGCCGCGCGCGGCTGCATGACGCCGTGCAGTTCCATCATCACGTACTGCGTCACCACCAGTTGCCAGACCCGGTAGTTCACCAGGCTGAAGGTGAGCCAGCCGTCGTCGCTGCCGGGTGCCTGGGGCAGATCGGACAGCAGGATCCACTGCCGCGCGCCGTGCAGCGCGGCATAGATGCCCACGAACAAAAAGAGCTTCTCCTTCCGGCGCCGCCACCACACCATCAGGCTGAGCGCGCCCATCGCCATGAAGGCCATGCTGCCCATTTCCGGCAGGCGGTTCTGCAGCCATTCGCGCCTTCCATACATCGAAAGCATGTCGTCGGACGGGCCGGTGTAGAGCGACGACAACCCACCGGGCGTACCCGCGAAGCTGTCCAGCCGGACCAGGATGTCGCGTGGCAGGGTGCTGGACTGCCCGGGATTGAGCGGCAGGGCCAGCGACAGCTGCCGCGTGAGATTGGCCGTGGGATTGCCCAGCGACCGGTGCATCAAACGACCATCGCCGTAAATGGCGATATGCCCGGCCACCTGCCAGCGGACCACGTAAAGATGCACGCCTGCGACCTGCGCCTGGGACACGGGAGGCAGGTGGATGCGAAACCAGCGCGTCTGCAGCACACCTGGTTCGCCGGGAGCGGCCGGACTTTTGAACGTGTAGGGCAGGGCGACGGTCTCCCACGAGCCTGCCAGCGCCTGAATATCCACGGTCGCCATCACCGGGCCAGCGGCTTGCACCGCGTCGAGCAACTGCGCCTGCGCATGGTGTGTCAGCGGGTAGGTCGCTGCGTTCTCGGCGCCGTCCCGCGCCCCTGCTGCCGTGACGGACACGAGCAGGCAGGCGAGGAGCAGCCTCCTAATCACCCAGCAGGCCCTGCCGGCGTGCTTCGTAGATGGCCTCGGTCTTGGAGCTGACGTTGAGTTTGCGGTAGATCCGCCGCACGAAGGCATCCACCGTGTGGCGTGAGATGTCCATCAGGCGAGCGGCTTCGGCCAGCGTGAAGCCGCGCGTCACCAGGTCGAGCACCTGTGCCTCGCGAGCCGACAGGGCAGCGGCGGGCTCCGTCGCATGCCCCGTAGGCAGCGGCACCGCGCGTGGGCTTGCCGGGCTCGCCTGGGTGGACAGCTGGCGAAAACGTCCCAGCACCTGGCGGGCGATCATGGGGCTGATGGGGCTGCCGCCGTGGGCCACGCTGCGGATCTCGCCGACGATGCTGTCGGGCGAACTGGCCTTGATGAGGTAGCCGCTGGCGCCGGCCTCGATGCACTGCATCACGTGGGCTTCATCGCCGAACACGGTGTTGACCATGACAGCGCAGCTGGGCCACTGCACGATGGCCTGCCGGATCACGTCCAGCCCCGAGCCGTCGGGCAGCCCCAGGTCCACCAGCAGCACGTCGGCCGGGCTGCCCGAAAGCATGGCCAGGCCTTCATGCACGGTGCCGGCCATGGCGACCAGGCGCATGTCGCTCGCGGCGGCCAGCACCTTGACGAAGGTGTGCTGGAACAACAGGTCGTCCTCCACCAGGGCGACATGAATGCCGGGTGCGGGCGCTCGAGTGCTTGCGTGCGAGGGGTCGGCGGAGGCGGCGTCGCTCATCGGCGGGAATTCTGCATCACATGCGCCTCGCCGCCTCCATGGACCTCAGCTCTTGGACGGTGAGTACAACAGCAAGGAGCCGTTGGTCCACGCCAGGTACTGGCTCTCGTTGTAGTCCAGCGCGCTGGGCGGGCCCTGGACCCCTGTCGGCCCCGCGGGGGTATTGGCCGGCCAGGAGGTGCCGGTCGCCGAAGCAGTCCAGACGAGGGCGCGGTAGCTGTCACTGGTAGTGAAGAACACGAACAGGTTGCCCTGGTAGACGTTGACGCCGGGGCCGGCATCGGTGGTTTCGCCCGCGTTGATGGTCTGGCCATTGGGCCAACTGCCGGCGCTGCCGTTGCTGGAGGCCGAGTAGAAGATCTGGTTCTTGTCAGAACCGCTGCCGTTGTTGCGCCAGAACACGTAGAGCTTGCCTTGAAACTCGCACGCGGCCAGGCGGTCGCCGCTGGCGTCGCGGGTGTTGATGGACTGGGCCGTGGACCACGAGCGGCTTGCCGGATCGAAGGTGCTGTAGACGATGTGGTTGGAGTCGGTGTCGGTCCAGAAGAGGTACAGCGTGTTGCCGAAAACGCAGGGTGCCGGAGCCGCATTGGCCGACCCGGTGCCGATCCGCAGGCCGTTGGGCCAGGGCGCCTGGCCAGTGGGCGAACTGCTCCAGTACACACCGTTGTTGCCGCCCCGCCAGAAAACGAACAGCTCACTCGAATCGACGTCGGCGTCGCTCCCGAACGCGATCGCCGTCGGGCCGCTGCCGTCGTAGCTGTAGTCGACGCCGTTGATCGGCTCGCCGGCAGGCCAGGTCATGCCATCGGCGGACGCGCTGAAATACAACTTGCCGGGGCTGCTGCTCGCGCGCCAGAAGTAGTAGAGCTTGTTGCGGTAGCCGCACGCTCCCGGTGCCGCGCTCGTGCTGTCCGTGCTGTTGATCTGCTGGCCGGCAGGCCAGCTCGGAAAAGTCGGGTTCAGCACGGCGTTGATCTGGTACTGGCCGCCGTTGCCCGACACCGTCGTGTTGTACGCGAAACCAGTGGCCGTGTACGTGACGCTGCCGCGCGGGTCGTCGTTGCCATCGTCGTTGTCGAACAGCTCCACCAGCACACTTTGGTCGAAGTAGATGCTGCGGCCCGCATCCCAGGACTGGCCTGCCTTGAGCGAGTACCGTCCCTGCGTGGGGTACCTGTAGGTGTTGCCGCTGTCGGGGGTGAACTTGAAATAGATTTCGTCGCCGGCGTTCTCACCCGGCTGGTTGCACACGATGGACTGCACGATCATGTAGTTGTTCTGACGCGGCTGGAAGACATGGGGCTCGTCCCAGCCCCAGACCCAGGTGTCGGACGCGACGAACTCGAGACTGATGCCTCCGTCTTCGCCCTCGGAAAACGACAGGCCGATGAAGTTGGAGCCGGAGAACGATGCCTCCACCATCAGGCCGACCGTGTCGCCCAGGTTGGCCTGGATGCCCCAGGCCGGCCCGGCCATGTCGGTGGGCTGCACGTTCCACAGGCCAAGGGTCAGACCGCCGAACTCGTTGGCCCCCGCGCCCACCATGGCGCCGGTGGTCAGGTAGACCACGTATTCCTCCGGGTTCGTCCAGTCGTGGGGCGGAACCGCGATACCCACGCTGCCCTCGACACCGGCGACAAGCACGAAAAGGGAGAACTCGATGCCCAGCGAGATGGACTGGATGCGAAAGCTCCGGTCCTGTTCCTGGGCGCGCGCATGCTGCTGCACCAGCTCGCGAACCGGCATGAACTCCAGCGAATTGAGGATCTGCGCCGCCACGGGGCGGATGTCGTCCATGCTCTTGCCCGCCAGACCGGCCCTGAGCGCCTGGCCCGCCGGACTGGCGTTGTAGTCCTTGATGGCCTTGGCCGCGGCCTGCGTGATGCGCTGCTCGATATCGCTGCGGCCCCACTTGACCTGTTGGAGCGCGTGTTGCCCGCTGGGCGGAACCGCCGATGCGCGAAACTGCGCCAGTTCCTCGGACTGGGCCTGGACGTAGGCTGAAAAATCGGTTTGCTGTGTCATGGTGATGGCTCCCCGGGCTTCAGTTGTTGACCGTGATCTTCAGCGTGTACTGCGCGCCGTCGTTGTTGGAAACCGTGACGCTGCCCGGCAGGCTGTCCGGCGTGTAGTCGTAGCTGACCAGGAAGTCCGACCGCGTGTCGGTGAGCGACTCGTCATGGTCGTACAACGTCACCAGGAGATCGCGGTTGAACTCCATCTCCTGGCCCACGTTCCAGGTTTCGCCGTTCCCCATGGAATGCGGTGCCGTGAAGCGCCTGGGGACATGGCGCGGTATGCCCGCGTCAGCCTGATAGACGATGTAAACCTCGTCAGCCGTGGGGCCGGCGGACGTGGCGACGCATGTGACGCTGTCGAGCGTGATGGAAATGGGCATTTGCGTTCCTCCTGATGTAGACGCGTACGAATCCTAGGAGGCGGGCGCGCCACGGTCTGTCACGCGATCGCGTGACAGACAGGGGGAAGGCGGGGGCTGTGCGCGGGGAACCGCCGCGCCCGGAGGGTCTTACTCGATGTTCTGGACCTGCTCGCGCATCTGCTCGACCAGGACCTTCATGTCCACCGAAATGCGCGTGAGTTCGAGCGCGGCGGACTTGGAGCCCAAGGTGTTGGCCTCGCGGTGCAGCTCCTGGATCAGGAAGTCCAGGCGCTTGCCGACCTCGCCACCCTTTTTCACCAGCCGCTCGATTTCGTCGAGGTGCGACGACAGGCGCATCAGCTCCTCGGCCACGTCGATGCGGATGGCGAAGGCAGTGGCTTCGGTCAACGCGCGGTCCTGCGCGGCCTCGGGCACCGTGGAGCCTTCGCTCAGCGCCATCGCTTCCTTCCAGCGTTCCAGGAAGCGGGCGCGCTGCTGTTCCACCAGCTGCGGCACGAGCGGCTTGGCCTGTTGCGCCAGGTCTCGCAGCTGCTGCAGGTGACCGAGCAGCATCGTTGCCAGCCGGGCGCCTTCACGCTCCCGTGCCGACATCAATTCGTCCAGCGTGCGCCGCGCCAGTTCGGCGAGGGGCTGCGTCCAATCCACGTCGGCACTGCCTTCCGCCGCCGAAAGCCGCACCACGTCGGCCACGCTGAGGGCGCGCGCGTCGGGCAGCCAGCTGCGTACGTTGTCCTGCAAGGCGTTGAGCCGTTGAAGGAGGCGGGTGGTCGGCTCCTTCAGGGTATCGCCCGCGCCGCTTTCCAGGGCCGCGCGCACTTCGACCTTGCCGCGTTTCAGCTTGCCCGTGATGAGTTCGCGCAGGGCGGGCTCGTGCTGGCGCAACTCCTCGGAGAGGCGGAATGAAAGATCGAGGAAGCGGCTGTTGACCGAGCGGATCTCAAGCCCGATGCGGCCCGCGGCCATGCCCTTTGCCTCCTGGCCCCCACCGGTTTGCGGCGCGTTTTGCTGGGCGCTTGCATAACCGGTCATGCTGTAAACTGCCATGGAGGTCTTCAATCTTGGGTTCGTTGCGGGATTGCGAGAATAACCGGGTTACGCGTTGACCCCTACATTCGAGAACTAGAGAATCAGTTCTTAATTATGTCAAAGGTCAAGCCAGCCCCCCTGCCGCCAGATACGGTCATTGGCGGCTATCGGGTGGTGCGCAAGCTGTCGGCGGGCGGGTTTGGCGTCGTTTACCTCGCGGTGGACAACGAAGGCCAGCAGGTCGCCGTCAAGGAATACCTGCCCGCTTCCCTGGCCACGCGCGCCCCGGGCGAGCTGTTGCCGCAGGTGCAGCCGGAGAAACTGTCTCTTTATCGCCTCGGTCTCAAGAGTTTCTTCGAAGAAGGCCGCTCCCTCGCGCAGATCTCGCACGCCTCCGTGGTGAGCGTGCTCAACTTCTTTCGCGAGAACGAAACCGTCTACATGGTGATGAACTACCTGGAGGGCGCGACCCTGCAGGACTTCATCATCACCGCGCGCGAGCTGAAAAAGCAGAAGGTGTTCCGCGAATCGACCATCCGCTCGCTGTTCGACGAGATCCTGCGCGGGCTGCGCATCGTGCACCAGCACAAGATGCTGCACCTGGACATCAAGCCGGCCAACATCTTCATCACCGACGACAACAAGGCCGTGATGATCGACTTCGGTGCCGCACGCGAAGTGCTGTCGAAAGAAGGCAACTTCATCCGCCCGATGTACACGCCCGGCTTCGCCGCGCCCGAGATGTACCGGCGCGATTCGTCGATGGGCCCCTGGACCGACATCTACGCCATCGGCGCGTGTATCTATGCCTGCATGCAGGGTTATCCGCCCAACGACGCGCCGCAGCGTCTGGAAAAAGACCGGCTGGCGCTGGCCCTGTCGCGGCTGCGCGGCGTGTACTCCGACAACCTGATCGAAGTGGTCGAGTGGTGCATGTCGCTCGACCCGCTGTCGCGCCCGCAGTCCGTGTTCGCGCTGCAGAAGGAATTGAGCCGCGAGGGCGAGCGCCGCTACACCAAGCTGTCGGTGGGCGAGAAGATGCGCCTGCAATTCGACAACATGGTGTCGGACACCAAGAAGAACGTGAAACGCGCCACCGGTTTCGGCGGCGTGAAGGCGAAGTAGGTAGTCTGAATGAAGTTCTCCGTCTTCCAGATCAGCCGCAAGGGCGGCCGCGAAAAGAACGAAGACCGCATGGGCTATTGCTACACGCGGGAGTCGGGCCTGTTCGTGTTGGCCGACGGCATGGGCGGCCACCCGGAAGGCGAAGTCGCGGCGCAGCTGGCGCTGCAGACGGTGTCGGCGCTGTACCAGAAAGAAGCCAAGCCGCTGGTCCGCGACGTGGGCGAGTTCCTGTCTACCTCGCTCATGGCGGCGCATCACCAGATCATCCGCTACGCCAGCGAAAAAGGCATGCTCGACACACCGCGCACGACGCTGGTCGCCGCGATCGTGCAAGGCACGTCAGCTACCTGGGTGCACTGCGGCGATTCGCGCTTGTACGTGGTGCGCGGCGGCGAGCTGCTCACGCGCACGCGGGACCATTCGTATCTGGAGCAGCAAAGCGGCTCGGGCGTGGTGCGCATGGACCGCATCAACCGCAACATCCTCTTCACCTGCCTGGGCTCGCCCACCAAGCCCGTGTTCGACGTCACCGGGCCGGTCACGCTGCAGCAGGGCGACAAGATCCTGCTGTGCTCGGACGGCCTGTGGGGCAGCCTGAACGACATCGACATCGTCCGGCACCTGTCCATCCAGCCCGTGTCGCAGGCCGTGCCCGACCTGGTCGAGGCGGCCCTCCGCAACGGCGGCGACCACAGCGACAACGTCACCGTGATCGCGCTGGAGTGGGAAACGCCCGATTCCTTCGAATCCACCCGCGGCATTTCCACCGACAGCATCAGCGACGGGGTGTTCGCCTCCACCATCCAGGCTGGCGTGCTCGACACCATGGTCGAAGACCTGGACGACGCAGCCATCGAGCGCTCGATCGCCGAGATCAACGAAGCCATCCGGCGCTCGGCCGCCCGGAAAAACTAAACTCGCTCCCCATGACATTCGAACGAAGCAGCGGCCGCGCCGCAGATCAACTACGCCCCATCCGCATCACCCGCGGCTTCACCATCCACGCCGAGGGCTCGGTGCTCATCGAGTTCGGCGACACCAAGGTGCTTTGCACCGCCTCGGTGGAAGAGCGGGTGCCGCCGCACAAGCGCGGCAGCGGTGAAGGCTGGGTGACGGCCGAGTACGGCATGCTGCCGCGCGCCACCCACACGCGAGGGGATCGCGAAGCGGCCCGCGGCAAGCAGAGCGGCCGCACGCAGGAGATCCAGCGGCTCATCGGCCGCTCCATGCGGGCGGTGTTCGACCTGAAGCTTCTGGGCGAGCGCACCATCCAGATCGATTGCGATGTGTTGCAGGCCGATGGCGGCACACGCACGGCCGCGATCACAGGCGCCTTCGTGGCCGCGCAGGACGCGGTGAACAAGCTGCTCGCTCAAGGCAAGCTGGCCATCTCGCCCATCACCGGCCCTGTGGCCGCGGTGTCGGTGGGCATCGTGCAGGGCACGCCGCTGCTCGACCTGGAATATGTCGAGGACGTGGGCTGCGACACCGACATGAACGTCGTCATGACCGGCGCCGGCCATTACGTCGAAGTGCAGGGCACGGCCGAAGGCGCCGCTTTCACCCGCAAGGAAATGGACGAGCTGCTGCGTCTGGCGGAAAAGGGCATTGCCGAGCTGGTGGTCCTTCAGGCAAAGGCACTGGCTGCCTGACTCCCTCCCCCTGCGGGGGAGGGCGGGGGTGGGGGCACTCAGGCGACAATTGCAGGTTCCATGCCCCCCAAAATCGTCCTCGCCTCCAACAACCCCGGCAAGCTTGCCGAGCTGCAAGCCATGTTCGAGCCTTTGGGCATCGCCCTGGTCCGCCAGGCCGACCTGGGCATAGGCGAAGCCGAAGAACCCTACCGCACCTTCGTCGAGAACGCGCTGGCCAAGGCGCGCCACGCCGCGCGCGAGAGCGGCCTGCCGGCGCTGGCCGACGACGCCGGATTGTGCGTGGATGCGTTCGGCGGCCTCCCGGGCGTCGACACAGCCTTTTACGCCACGCAGTTCGGCTACGAAAAAGGCGACGCCAACAACGTCAAGGCGCTGCTCGAGCAGTTGCAGAATGAGCCGAACCGCCGCGCCGCCCTGGTGAGCACGCTGGTCGCGGTGCGCACGCCCGACGATCCCGAGCCGCTGATCGCCGTCGGCCGCGTGGCCGGCGAGATCGCGCCACAGCCGGTGGGCAGCAACGGCTTCGGCTTCGACCCCGTGATGTACATCCCCGAGTTCGGCCAGACCTTCGCGCAGCTGCCCGTCGAAGTGAAGAACGCCAACAGCCACCGAGGCCAAGCCGCCCGGCAAATGCTCGTGCTGATTCGCGAGCGCTGGCGATGATTCCCATCCAGCCCGTTGCCACGGGAGGCGACACGATCAAGGACGTCGGCCACTACCTGCGGCCCGGCCTGCTGCAACTGCCCGCGCTGCCGCCGCTCTCGCTCTACGTCCATCTGCCGTGGTGCCTGAAGAAGTGCCCTTATTGCGACTTCAACTCGCATGAGATGCGTCCTTCGGACATCCCGGAGCAGCGCTATCTCGATGCACTCGTCGCCGACCTGGAGTCGTCGCTGCCGCTCATCTGGGGCCGGCCGGTGCACAGCATCTTCATCGGCGGCGGCACGCCCAGCCTGTTCTCGCCGCAGGGCATCGACCGCCTGCTCGGCGACATTCGCGCGCGTGTGAAGCTCGAGCCCGACTGCGAGATCACCCTCGAAGCCAACCCGGGCACCTTCGAGAAAGATCGCTTCAGGGCATTCCGCGCCGCGGGCGTCACGCGCCTGTCGGTCGGCGTGCAAAGCTTCAACGACGACCATCTGCGCGCCCTGGGCCGCGTGCATGACCGGGCACAGGCGATCGCGGCGCTGGAAGAAGCGGCAGCTTCGTTCGACACCTTCAACCTCGACCTGATGTACGCGCTGCCCGGGCAGGACATGGCGCAGCTCGAGAGCGACCTGCACGAGGCGCTGGCGGTGATGCCGCCGCACCTGTCTGTCTACCAACTCACCATCGAGCCGAACACGTACTTCGCGAAGTTTCCACCGCGCGTGCCCGACGACGACCTCGCGTACGCCATGCTGGACCGCATCACCGAAATGACCGCGGCCGCAGGCCTGGATCGCTACGAGGTGTCGGCCTATGCAAAGGCGGGCCATCGCTGCTGGCACAACGTCAACTACTGGCAGTTCGGAGATTACCTGGGCATCGGCGCGGGTGCGCACGGCAAGCTCAGTTTCCCGCACCGGGTGATCCGCCAGGTGCGCTATCGCGAGCCGCGCCTGTACATGGACAACGCGCTGGCCGGCAAGCCGCTTGCGCAGGAAAGCGAAGTGGGTCGCGGCGAGCTGCCGTTCGAGTTCATGCTCAATGCGCTTCGCCTGAAGGAGGGTTTCGCGCTGCGTGATTTCACCGAGCGCACGGGCTTGCCTCTGGCCGCGATCGAGGCGAGACTTCAGGAGGCGGAAAAAAAGGGGCTGGTGGAACGCGACCTGGCGCAGGTGCGGCCGACCACGCGCGGCTTCGACTTCCTGAGCGACCTGCAGTCCCTGTTCCTTCCGCCCGGAGATGAGTCATGACCCTTGATTTCCAGCCTATGCGCAGCGCGGTGGTAGCCGTGCTGCTTGCCGCTGCCGCTTTCATCGCCCCCAGCGCCTTCGCCCAGGCCGATGGAACGATCCGCGTGGTGGTGCCGACGAATGCGGGCGGGCCGCTCGACGTCACGGCGCGCATGCTCGCCACGGTCCTTGCGCGCAACATGAATCAGACGGTCATCGTCGAGAACCGGCCGGGTGCATCGGGGATCATCGGCACCGAACATGTCGTCAAGGCACCGCCGGACGGCCGCACGATGCTGCTCGCGACCGGTTTCGTGGCTTCGAACCCCGTCTTCTACAAGGTCAACTACGACCCGCTCCGCGACCTGGTCCCGGTGATCGAGATGGGCCAGATGGGCATGCTGATGCTGGTGCGCAAGGACCTCGACGCGCGCAAGCCGGCCGACTTGCAACGCATCGCCGATCTGCAAAAGGGCGGGCTGAATTGCGGTGCGCCGCCGGGCGACTTCATGCTCGGCTGCGAGCAGCTCAAGCAGCTGCTCGGCGGCGCCGTGGTGACGGTTCCGTATCCCGGCGTTGCGCCCGCCATGGCCGCGCTGGCCGGTGGCCAGGTTGATCTGGTGATTGCGCCGCACGATGCCGCGCAGCCGCTGGTTGAAAGCGGGCGCGTCACGGCCATCGCCACCATGGGCACCAAACCCGGCATGCCGCCTTTCGACCGTTTGCCGCTGGCCAGCGAAACCTGGCCGGGCTTCACCGTCATCGGCTTCATGGGCATGCTGGTTCCCGCGGGAACGCCGCAAGCGACCGTGACGACGCTGCATCGCGAACTCATGGCCGCGATGAATGAGCCGCAGGTACGCGAATTCATGCGGGCGCGCGGCACGCCCGTGGAAGAGGGCGGTCCCGAAAAGCTCGGCCGCGTGGTGGCTGAGCGAGGCGCGCATTACCGCCGCCTGGCCGCCACGCTGGGGCTGAAGCAGCAGTAGCACACCGGCCGGCCGCCCTGCGGCGGCCACATGCGTTCTTTGCATGGCGCAGCGCGGATATGGCATTTGCGCTTGCCCGCAACTCTGCCTAGAGTGTGGCACCCCTCATTCACAGGAAGAAGGCGCGCCATGAACGCCCCCGATCAAGCCCTGCACAACCGCATCAGCGCGGTTCTCGCACTTTCCGCCTCCCGGCTCGATGCCGCGCGCCACAAGCGCGTTGAAGGCATGGCGCACGCCTATTTCAACCGCGTCGACGCCGACGACCTGGCCGAGCGCACGCCGGAAGACCTGCTGGGCGCGCTCCTGTCCCACATTCAACTGGGCGAAGAGCGCCAGTCCGGCCGGGCCAAACTGCGCATCTTCGGCGCCACCGCGGGCGAGGACGGCTGGACTTCGCGGCACACGGTCATCCAGATCGTCAACGACGACATGCCTTTCCTGGTGGACTCCACCAGCCTGGAGATCAACCGGCAAGGCCTCACCCTGCACCTGATCGTTCACCCCATCTACGCGGTGGAGCGTGACGCGCAAGGCAACTTGCAGTCGATCGTGGAAGCCAACGGGAACGCGAAGGGCGTCCCGCGCGAATCGTGGATGCACATCGAGGTGGATCGCCTGGTCGACGACGAACAGCGCGACGCGCTCGCGGCGGGTATCGAGCGCGTGCTCGCCGACGTGCGCGCCGCCGTCACCGACTGGAAGCCGATGCTGGCGAAGCTGGCCGATGCCATCGCCGAACTGGAAGGCGCCCCCGCCACGGTGCCCGCCGCAGCGGTGGCCGAGAGCCGCGAATTTCTGCGATGGCTGGAAGACGGGCACATGACACTGCTGGGCTACCGGCAGCACGACCTGGTGCAGGAGCAGGGCGCTGCCGCACTTCGGCTGGTCCCGGGCAGCGGCCTCGGGCTGCTGCGCGAGACGCAGGCTGAAAAACTCTCCGCCAGCTTCGCGGCGCTGCCGTCGCAAGCGCGCGAGCTGGCCCGCGCTCCGTTGCCCGTGTTGGTGGTGACCAAGGCCAACACCCGTTCCACCGTCCACCGCGCCGGCTATACCGACTACATCGGCGTCAAGCGCTACAACGCCGCGGGCGACGTGATCGGCGAGCACCGCTTCATCGGCCTCTTCACCTCCACCGCTTACAGCGCCCGCGTGGCAGAAACACCGTTGCTGCGCGGCAAGGTCGAAGCCATCGCGACCAAGGCAGGGTTGCCGCCCGGCGGTCACCTGGCCAAGGCGTTGGACCACGTCCTGGAGACCTACCCGCGCGACGACCTGTTCCAGATTCCCGACGAGGCGCTGTATGAAACGGCGCTGGGCATCGTCGCCCTGGGTGAGCGTCAACGGCTGCGTCTGTTCATGTGGCGCGACCCGTTCGACCGCTTCGTTTCCTGCCTGGTCTATGTGCCGCGCGAAGCCTATTCCACAGATTTGCGCGTGAAGTTCCAGCGTATCCTGCTGGCAGCGCTGGGTGGTACGAGCGCCGAATTCGACGTGCTGCTCGGCGACGCCGTCCTGGCGCGCATTCACTTCACGGTGCGGACCGTTCCGGGCCAGGTGTCCGCCTTCGAACGCAAGGACATCGAGCGCCAGCTGGCCGCAGCCGCGCGCCGCTGGGACGACGAACTGCGCGACGCGCTGGTGGAGTCGGAAGGCGAGGGCACGGGGCTCGCGCTGTTCAAGCGTTGGAGCACCGCAATGCCGGCCGCCTATCGCGACCGCGTGGCCGCGCGCGAAGCCGTGCCCGACGTGCGCAAGCTCGCCGCGGTTTCGTTGCAGGAACCACTGCAGTTGTCGCTGTACCAGATGCCCGGCGCGGCGCGCGAAGCGCTGGGCCTGAAGGTCTATCGGCTGGGCGCGCCGCTGGTGCTGTCGGACAGCCTGCCGATGCTCGAGCACATGGGCGCGCGCGTGATCGCCGAGTCGAGCTACGAAATTGGCGGCCCTTCGGAAGATCAAGCCATCTCGCTGCACGATTTCGAGCTGCACGCCCCCGTCACCGGCGAGATCGAGCCGCAGACGCTGGCCCGCCTGTTCGAGGACGCGTTTGCAAGGGTGCTGCGCGGTGAGGTCGAGAGCGACGAATTCAACCGCCTGGTGTTGCTGGCCGGCTTGTCGGCCGAAGAGGTGGTGGTGCTGCGGGCTTACGCGAAGTACCTGAAGCAGATCGGCTTTGCGCAGTCGCAAGCCACCATCGCCGCAACGCTCGCCGCGCACCCGCGCATCGCGCGCATGCTGGTCGGCCTGTTCAAGCTGCGCTTCGATCCGCAAGGGCGCGATGCCGAAGGCGCCACCGCGCAGGTCAATGGCATCAACCAGGCGCTGGACAAGGTCAGCAACCTCAATGAAGACCGCGTCCTGCGCCAGTTGCTGGCGCTGGTCGACGCCACCTTGCGCACCAACTACTGGCGAACGGGTGCGGGCCATTCCGGCGACGCGGGCCCGCGTCGCAGCTTCCTGAGCTTCAAGTTCGATTCGGCCAAGATCCCCGGCCTGCCGCAGCCGCGACCGCTGTACGAAATCTTCGTCTACTCGCCGCGTTTCGAAGGCATCCACCTGCGCGGCGGCAAGGTCGCGCGCGGCGGCCTGCGCTGGTCCGACCGGCCCGACGATTTCCGTACCGAGGTGCTGGGCCTGGTGAAGGCGCAGATGGTGAAGAACACCGTGATCGTGCCGGTGGGATCGAAGGGCGGCTTCGTGTTGAAGAAGGCGCCGCCTTCGACCGACCGCGAAGCGTTCATGAAAGAAGGCATCGCCTGCTACCAGGACTACCTGCGCGGCCTGCTCGACATCACCGACAACCTGATCGGTGGCGGGGCGGTGCCACCGCCGCACGTGGTGCGCATCGACGGCGATGACCCGTACCTCGTGGTGGCCGCCGACAAGGGCACCGCGACGTTCTCCGATTTCGCCAACCAGGTAAGTGCGGAATACGGCCACTGGCTGGGCGACGGCTTCGCGTCGGGCGGCAGCGTCGGCTACGACCACAAGGTCATGGGCATCACGGCCCGCGGTGCCTGGGAAAGCGTGAGGCGCCACTTCCGCGAGATGGGGCTGGACACGCAATCCACCGACTTCACCGTGGTGGGCGTGGGCGACATGTCGGGCGACGTGTTCGGCAACGGCATGCTGCTGTCGAAGCACATCAGGCTGGTGGCTGCGTTCGACCACCGCCACATCTTCATCGACCCGCTGCCCGACGCCGCATCCACGTTCACCGAGCGCCAGCGGCTGTTCGCGCTGCCGCGCTCGTCCTGGGCCGACTACGACACCAAGCTGATCTCTGAGGGCGGCGGTGTCTGGGCCCGCTCCGAAAAGTCGATCCCCATCTCGCCGCAAGCGCGCGCGGCGTTGGGCATCACCGCCGACAAGCTGGCGCCCACCGAGCTGGTGTCAGCGATCCTGAAGGCGCCGGTCGACCTGCTCTACAACGGCGGTATCGGCACCTACGTCAAGGCGGCGAGCGAATCGCATGCCGAAGTGGGTGATCGTGCCAACGACGGCCTGCGCATCAACGGCGCGGAGCTTCGCTGCAAGGTGGTGGGTGAGGGCGGCAACCTGGGCTTCACGCAGCGCGGGCGCATCGAGGCTGCGCTCTCCGGCGTGCGCCTGTACACCGACGCGATCGACAATTCCGCGGGCGTCGACACGTCGGACCATGAGGTCAACATCAAGATCCTGCTGGGCCTGGCGGTTGCCGCCGGCAAGCTCACGCCGGAACAGCGCAACGCCGTGCTGCCGACGATGACGGATGACGTCGCTGGTCTGGTGCTTCGGGACAACTACTTCCAGACGCAGGCGTTGTCGGTCGGAAAACGGCTCGCGGCGCAGCAGATCGACGAGCATGGCCGTTTCATGCGGTTCCTGGAAAGGAACGGGCGCCTGAACCGTGCGATCGAGTTCCTGCCCACCGACGACGAGCTGGCCGAGCGCAAGGCCAAGGGCCTGGGCCTCACCACGCCCGAGCAAGCGGTGCTGCTGGCGTACAGCAAGATGTGGCTGTCGGACGAGCTCGTCGCTTCCGATTTGCCAGAGGACGCGTGGGTGGCCACGGCGCTGGAGCGGTACTTCCCATCCGCGATGAAGCGCGACTTCGGGGCCTTCATCCCGCAGCATCCACTGCGACGCGAAATCATTGCCACGCACGTGCTCAACAGCATGATCAACCGCGTGGGTTCGACCTTCGTGCACCAGGTCGCCGAGCTGACGGGCGCCACGCCCCCGCAGGTCGTGCGTGCCTACCTGTTGTCGCGCGAAGTGTTCGCCAGCGTGGCGCTGTGGCAGCAGATCGAAGCGCTCGACAACGTCGTCGCCGACAGCGTGCAAAGCGAGCTGATCGTCGAGTGGCGGCGCCTCATCGCCCGCGCCACGACGTGGTTCCTGCGGTCGCGCCGCCTGGATGAGCCGATGGAGAAGGCCGCGGAAAAACTGCTGCCCGCCGTTGCCTTCCTGCGCACCCGGCTCGAGCCGGATTCCGCCGCGTCACCCCGCGTCGCCGCATGGGTCGCTGCCGGTGTGCCGCAAACGCTGGCGCAACAGGTCGGCACGGCCGACCGCCTGTTCAGTGCGCTCGACGTCGCCGAGGTCGCGGACGCCGGCCACAGCCCGCTGGAAGTGACCAGTGAAGTGCACTTCGGCATCGGTGAGCGCCTGGGCCTGGAAAAGCTGCGCCAGCAGATCGACCTGTTGCCGTCGGACACGCACTGGCAGGGCC
Source organism: Ramlibacter sp. WS9 (assembly GCF_003797765.1). Classification (GTDB taxonomy): domain Bacteria; phylum Pseudomonadota; class Gammaproteobacteria; order Burkholderiales; family Burkholderiaceae_C; genus Ramlibacter. Next base: position 109,547 of record NZ_RKMB01000020.1, read on the forward strand.
TGGCCAAGGTGGCGCTGGCCGACGACCTGGCCGACCTGCAGCGCTCGATCGCCCTGGACGCGGTCAGCCGGCATCCCGGCCCTGCCGGCGACAAGCTCTCGGCCTGGGAAGCACGCAACCCGATGACGTTCGCGCGTGCGCGCCGGCTGGTGGCGGAACTGGCAGATACGGCCAGCCCGGATCTCGCGATGTTGTCGGTGGCGCTGCGTGAGCTGCGGAATCTGGCGTTTTGAACTTCGCGTGGTGTCGTCTCCGCATTTCGAACATCCGGCGCTCAGGGACCTCGCGGCAACGCCGTGCATGGCCGGGCCGCGGCGCGATGGCTACGGCGTCCGGCATCGCTTGCTTTCGCAAGCTCCTGCCGGAGTCCCCGCGCTGAACGGTCTTGCGGCCCGCGCGCCACAACTCGCCTCCGCTTCGCTGCGACTCAAACAAGTGCCGCGAGCATGAGACGGTCGCGTCGCAAGCGACGCTGGGCCGCAAGACCGTCCACCGCGGGCGCCTGGGCTTTATTCGCGCCGCGGCCCGGCCATGCACGGCGTTGCAGTGAGAGC